>CAWJEN010000006.1:0-1745383 GCA_963841915.1 uncultured Planctomycetota bacterium
GCCAAGTTCCACCTGCTCACCGACATTCTCGGCGAAGAGGACGGCTTCGGTGACATGGACTTCAAGGTCATCGGCACCGAGGTCGGCATCACCGCGATCCAGCTCGACATCAAAATCGAGGGGTTGCCGATCAAGGTCATCAGCGACACGCTGGAGCGGGCCAAGCAGGCTCGCCTCAAAATCCTCGAGATCATGAAGAAGGAGCTGCCCGAAGCTCGCTCCGACCTCAGCAAGTACGCCCCGCGGCTTATCAGCCTCAAGATCGATCCCGAGAAGATCGGCAAGGTCATCGGCCCGTCAGGCAAGACGATCCGCAAGATCCAGGAGGAGACCGGCGCTCGCATCGATATCGATGACGACGGCACCGTCTACTTCTCTTCGAGCACACCCGGTGCCGCCGAGAAGGCACGCGACATCGTCGAGGCGATGACGCAACAGGTGCAAGTCGGCCGTATTTACAAGGGCGAGATCGTCAGCGTCAAGGACTTCGGCGCGTTCGTCGAGATCGCCCCTGAGACCGACGGCCTGTTGCACGTCAGCGAGATCAGCGCCAACTACGTCGAGCGTGTCAGCGACCACCTCAAGGTCGGCCAGACGCTCGACGTGAAGGTGATCCTGATCGACGACCAGGGCCGCATCAAGCTCAGCCGGCGTAAGGCACTGGAGGAAACCGGCGAAGAGGACAACATCGGCGTGCCGCGTACGAAGAAGGAAGGCGACGAGAGCGATCGAGGTGACCGCGGCGATCGTGGTTCGAGCCGCAACAGTGGTGGCGGCCGGGGCCGTTCCCGCCGTGGTGGTGGCGACTCGGTCGACGAAAAGCCCGCCGAGGCCGCCAAGAGCGACGACTCGGACGGCGACGACCAGCCGCGCCGTCGCCGCCGCCGCGGCGGTGACGACGACTGATCGATGGCTTTCATGAGTTCAACAGAAAAGCCCGGCAGCGTCGCTGCCGGGCTTATCTGTTGTCTGTACTGAATGTTTCAGGCGCGACGGCGACGCAGGAAGGCAAGGCCAGCCAGACCGGCGAGCCCGGCCGTGGTCGGCTCGGGGACCGGAATCACCGTGACTTCGTAGATCGTGTAGAAGGGAGAGGCCACGCCCATCGACGTGATGTCGTAGAAGCCGGCCGTGCCGCCGTTAACGGTGCTCGCGTCAATGTAAAGCTGATCGACGGCGGAGCCGACAGCGATCGGGTTGCTCGATACGACACCCAGGTTGTTGGCAGCTCCGACGATGTTCGTCAGCGACTGCGTTACAAGGACATCCTCAGGAAGGACGATGTCCAAGGCGTCAAGGCCAGTCACCGTCAGGCGGCTGAAGGAGTTGGGCGCCAGCGGGGTGTTGAAGTTGAAGCTCGACGTGAACCCACCGATGAATGTGCCGGTGTCTGGCTCAAAGAAGTTGATGTTGCCCGTGAAGGAGTTCAACGCGCCGGCGCTGGTGCTGCTGTTGAAAACGCTGAACCGGAACTCGCTGAGTTCTCCACCTTGGACGAGGTCGAGATCGTCACCAAAGGTGGCAGTGAGGTCGGTGGAGGCGAACGCGCGAAGCGCTCCACCGGTACCAGCGTTCGAATAAACAACGGTCGGGGTCATCCGACCGGGTGAAACGGCGCCGAGATCGACCGTGAGTTCTTGCGCCGTGGTGGCGGCGCTCAGGTCAACAGCTTCCAACGCGGCGGAAGCGCCGGCGGACAGGATCAAAGGGGCCGCCAGGGCGGCAAGGTACTTCATCTGCATGGTTGCTCTTCTCTTCGGGTAGACGGAAATCGGTAGCTCTGTCGGACGTTCCGATGGCTACCCCGTCGCAGACCCATTCTGCAGGCCTGCGTCACATCCGACAAGCCTATCGAGCAATTTCGTCAAAAGGAGAACCAACACTGGAAGGCAGGGTGGAGATCTAGGTGCTTTGTCCCGATCGTGCAGCAGGTCGGGTCGCCGGAGCAGAAAGTCTCCCCGATGCCTGCAGAAATCTTGTCGTTGACACTTGCATTGCCGGCCACTGCTCCCATAATCCGCATGTCACCTGTGCCGGCCGCTCGGCCCGACATCGGTGGCAGGAGAGACTGGCTGTTCTTGTGAATGGTCGGTGGCAGGTCCCGCGGTCGCCTTGGCGGCTGCTTGCCGCACGTTGCGGTGTCCTGTCAGCCTGATTTAAAGTAGACCATCCCTTTGGGAGAGACACACATGACCCGTATTGCCCTGACCGTCGCGGCTGCTGCCGCCCTTGCCATTCCGACCTTCGCCTCGGCCGCCCGTGGCACGTCCAACACCTCCGTGTTCGACGTCACCGGCCCGACCGGCACCGCCAAGGTCAACAACGGCCGCTTCGCCAACGACATCCTCTTCGATGACCTCGAGAGCCTTACCCCAGGCCCGCTGGCTGGTCAGACCAGCATTGCCGGCGTCACCTACGGCTCCTTCGATGCGACGGTCACCGCCGGTCCCGATCAGGAGATTCTGCAGACGAACACCTTCGCTGACGACTTCTTCTTCGACGAGTTTGATGCCGACTACAGCGCAGTCGTTACGCCGGCTGCCTCTGACGGCTTCATCCTGTCGTTCGACTACGCGTTGAGCGATTTCGCGACCACCCGCCTGTTCCGTCCGACCTCGGTCGGCGGCACGTTCTTCACTGTTGCCGGTGACCAGGACGGTGACGGCGACCTCGACGTGCTCCAGAGTGACGGCGCCGGCGCCGCATTCTTCGTCGATACAGGTGTCGCCATGCCACTGGCAGCCAACTTCGGCATCCAGGTCGACGGCAGCGCCCTGACGATCCTGCTCGATGAAGCTCCGGTCTACACCGGCCTGATCCTTGGTGCTAACGACGCGACCATTGCTACGCCTGAGCTGTCGACGGGCATTCTGTTCTCGAGCGGCAACAACGTCGCCGGCCTCGGCTCGACGATCATCATCGACAACCTGTCGCTGAGCACGGTTCCCGAGCCGACCAGCCTGGCCGTGCTCGGCCTTGCCGGCATGGGCATGCTCCGCCGTCGCCGCGCCTGAACGCGTCGCTGCGAACCTTCAAATCGGAGAGCGGCCGCTGCGGGTGAACCCCGCGGCGGCCGGTTTCGTTCTATCTGGCCACTACCACTTCCCGAACACGCGTCTACGCTTCTGCCTTGAATCTTTCGATCCCTCTCGACGATCCTGATCACGCCCTTGCCCTTAGCGGCCCGGGCGATGCACATCTTAAACGCCTCCGCGAGCTCTTCGACGTGTCGATGACCCTTCGGGGCGGTGAGCTGAAACTGTCGGGCGAGAGCAAGCCCGTCGCCGTTGCGGCACGTGTTGTTGAGCGGCTGCAACACCTGCTCCGTCGCAAAGAGTTCCTCTCCAGCGATGACGTCTCCGAGGCCGTTACCGATGTCCGCGAGGACGACCTTCGCCGCGAGAACGAGAGCGACGCCGTCGAGGTCTTCTCCCGCGGCACCCGCATCCGGGCCAAGACCGATGGCCAGCAACGGTACCTGCGGGCGATCCTAGACCACGACCTGACGTTCTGCACCGGACCCGCCGGCACGGGCAAAACCTATCTCGCCGTCGCCGCCGCCGCGGCAATGCTTAAACGGCACACGGTCAAACGCATCGTCCTGGCCCGCCCTGCCGTCGAGGCGGGCGAACGGCTCGGCTTTCTGCCCGGCGACATGGCCGCCAAGGTCAATCCCTACCTGCGGCCGCTCCTCGACGCGCTGAACGACATGATGAGCCTCGACCAGGTCAAACGCTTCATGGTCGGCGACGTCATCGAGGTCATCCCGCTCGCCTTCATGCGCGGCCGCACGTTCAACGACTCCGTTGTTATTCTCGATGAGGCACAAAACACCACCGTCAGCCAAATGCTGATGTTCCTGACCCGTCTCGGCAACGACTCCAAGATGATCGTCACCGGCGACCCGCGGCAGACCGATCTCGAGGACAACGTCGACAGCGGCCTCGGTGACGCCCTTGGGCGGCTCGAGCATGTGCCCGGAATCGCTCACGTTCACCTCGACAAGACCGACATCGTCCGCCACCCGCTCGTGCAGAACATCGTCGAGGCGTACGAGCACACCGGCTACGACAAAGTCGGCAGCGTCTGACTTACGACGAGCGTGCCCGCTCCATCGCCCTTGCCAGTCGCAGCGAGTCGTCGCGAGACATGAACGGATCGGCCTCGCCGCGTACGGCTTTGGCAAAGGCGTTGGCCTCGAGGGCGTATAGAGGAAGCGTCGCCTTCGTCTCGACAGACTCCGGCGGCGGCGGGTCGGCCGACTCGCCGGGCTTCAGTTCCTGCTTCGGCCGTGCGGCTCTATGCACCGTGTAGCCGGCCGCGTCACCAGGCTTCCAAGGCACTGCCGCCGTCAGGTAACCGCCGGTGCCGGCGACGAGCAGCGTGTTGTCGTGCTGCGTGTCTACGCCGCAGGTGAAGGTCGCCTGCACGCCGTTGTCGAGCTTGACGACGCCGCTCGTCATAGCGTCGACGCCGCGCTCGTGCATGCGCCGGGCGACCGACAACTCTGTTACGTCACCGCCGCCTAGCAGCATGATCGCGTCGAGGCAGTAACAGCCGACGTCCATCATCGCCCCGCCAGCGAGCGTCGGGTCGAAGCGTACGTTGCCGTCGATTTTCGTCGTCCTGTAGCAGAAACTGGCCCGAATGCTGGTGACATCGCCGATGACGCCGTCTGCCAAGGCTTGCCGAATCGCGAGCGTCTGCGGGTGGCAACGATACATGAATGCTTCGACGAGCACTCGCTTCGCCTTGGCGGCGGCGTCGAACATCGTCGTCGCCTCCTCAGTCGAAATGGCCAGCGGCTTTTCGCACAACACGTGTAGGCCGCCGCGAAGCATCTTGATCGCCCACTCGGCGTGCAGCGTGTTCGGCAGCGAGATGTAGACCGCGTCAATGCCCGGATCGTCGAGGAGCTCGCTGTAACCCGCGACGGCGGTGCCGCCCATGTCACGACAGAACGAAGCCGCCCGATCAGCACTGCGGCTAGCAACGCTTTGTAGTTCGTGCCCCTTGAGCTGCTTAAGATCGCGGCAGAACTGCCTGGCGATATTCCCGGTCCCGAGCACGCCCCACCGAAAGACGCCCGAAGTAGTGGCCATGACTGACGCTATGGGCGTCGGTCGCATCAGCTTCGCTTGTCCGTCTTCCAAGAAGATTCCGGAGCCGGGGTCGCTGCACTGAAGAAGCCTGATCTGTCGCGGCCGTCTCACGAGGACGCTTCACCTCGCACGACAGCTCCTAACTTCTGACATGCTGCGGACGGGACGACTCAGCGACGCCGGCCTGTGGCCGTACGTCATGCTCACACCCTTTGTGGTGGCGTTCAGTCTCTTCGGCATCTGGCCAGTCGTGCGGACGGTCGGCCTGAGCCTCGACGATGGCACAGAAGCCTATCAGAGCGTTCTGACCGACCCGCTCGTGTGGCTGGCAACGGCGAACACAGCCGGGTTTGCCGTGATCTTCACCGTTGGGCAGGCCCTTGTCGCGACGGCGGCAGCCTTGCTCATCGACGCGCTGCCGCGACGCCTCGCCGGATTGCTGGCGACACTTTTCTTCGGCACGCACCTGCTCGGTGGCACCTTCGCCGGCGTCCTCTTCACCGCCTTGCTCAGCGGGCGCGGCGGGCTCGTCAACCAACTGCTCCTCGGCACAAGCCTCGTCGCCGAGCCTGTCGCGTGGCTGACCACGCCGAACCTTGCGATGCCGGTGCTGCTCGTCGCCGCAGTCTACGTCGGGTTCGGGTTCGGAACGATCTACCTGCTGGCGGCGCTCCGCCGGATCGACCGTGAACTGCTCGATGCCGCTCGCGTCGACGGTGCGGGCCCGGTGCGGCGGCTGCTCATGGTCGC
Source organism: uncultured Planctomycetota bacterium (assembly GCA_963841915.1). Lineage (GTDB taxonomy): Bacteria > Planctomycetota > Phycisphaerae > Tepidisphaerales > Tepidisphaeraceae > JBCDKH01. Next base: position 5,853 of record CAWJEN010000006.1, read on the forward strand.
GATCCCGCAGCTGCGACCGACGCTGTCAATCCTGCTGATCGGCGGCCTGTTTTGGGGTTTGGCCGCCTTCGAGTTGCCGTACGTGCTATTCGACGGGCCAGGCCCAAGCTATCGTGTGCTGACCGTCGCGATGCTCGTTTTCTCCAGCGCATTCGAACGCGGCGAAGTAGCCTACGCGTCGGCTCTGGCGACGCTGCTCGCTGCGACAACGGCGTTGCTCGTTGCTTTTACCGCGTTGTTCCTTCGCGTCGGTCGCGAAGAGGTAACGGTCGCTTGAGGTCTGGGTGACTGCTGCACTCGCTACCTTGCCCCGCCCTTGTCTCGCCGCTTGCTGCTCTTGCTTCTCGTGTTCGCCGCTGCCGTGCCGGCGGCGATGCCGCTGATCTGGATCGTGGTCAGCTCGTTGCGTCTGGGTGACGAAGGCGCACCGTGGTCCGCCTTTGCCGAAGTCGCCGCGGCCGCTCCATTGTGGCAATGGTTGCTCAACGGCCTGCTGATTGCCGGCGGACAGACGGTGCTGGCGGTCGTATTCTGCAGCCTCGCCGCCTTCGCCGTCACGAGCTATCGCTTCGTCGGCCGCTCAGTCATTCTGGTTGTCCTTGTGGCGACGGCTCTGCTGCCGGGGCCCGCCGCCATCACAGGCCTTTTCGAAGTCGTTGCCAAGCTGGGCGGCGTTGACACGTACTGGGCGGCAACATTACCGGGCGCGTTCAGCGTGATTGGCCTGTTCCTCTTTGCCGCCGCGATGCGTTCGACACCGCGATCAGTCATGGAAGCCGCCCGACTCGACGGGTGCGGCGAGCTTCGGCTTTGGTGGGACATTGCCCTGCCGATCGTCCGACCGGCGACGTCGGCATTCGTGCTGCTGCACTTTCTGGCCGCATGGAACGCGTTGTTGTGGCCAACGGCCATACTCGCCGACGAATCCAAGCGTCCCATCGCCGCCGGCTTGGCCGGCGTGTCGAAAAGCGTCGCCTTCGAGGCCGACGTGAGCCTGCCGCTGACCGCGACGCTGCTGTCGCTCGTGCCTGTGATGCTGCTGTTCGCCGCGTGCGGCCGGGACATCTTGCGCCGACCGGCAGCGGACTAAGCAGCTGCAATGCGGCCTTGTACCGCTGTCTTGCCGATCAGCGTCAGACCGCGGCTGCTCACGATGTCGACATCGATCAGCTCGCCCGCCAAGTTGCGGTCGCCGTCGAAGACGACGATCTGATCGCCACGGGTGCGGCCGACGAGTTGAACCGTCTCTGGCATGTGCCTTCGCCTGACGAAACCACTGCCGAGGCTCACGCCGTTGTTGGGTGAGGCCGGATAGGCTTTGGCGGTGTGGCGGCTTTCGCCCTCGACCATCAGCTCGACCGTCTGGCCGATCATCTCTGCATTGACGGCTATACTCACTTCGTTCTGCACGGCAATGAGTTCGTTGCACCGCCGCCGCTTGTCGGCCTCATCGACGTCATCGGCATAGCGGTTGATCGCCACCGTGCCCGGACGCGGTGAGTACTTGAAGATGAACGAATTCTTGAACCCGCAACGGCGGATCACGTCCTTCGTCGACTGAAACTCGGCCTCCGTCTCCGTCGGGAAACCGACGATAAAGTCGCTCGCCAGCGACACATCCGGCATCCGCTCTTTGGCCCGGTCGATGAAGTCGTAATACTGCTCGATCGTGTAGCCGCGGTTCATCGCCTTCAGCACGCGGTTGTCGCCGTGCTGGGCCGGCACGTGCAAGTAACGGCAAATCCGCTCGCAGTCACGCATGGCATCGAGCGCCTCATCAGTAAAATCCCGCGGATAGCTGGTAACAAAGCGAAGCCGCGGCAGGTGCGGTACGGCCTCGTGCACCGCGTGCAACAACTCTGCGAACGAGGTCTGTCGACTGTCGCCGTGGTCGTAGGCATAGTGGTTAATCGTCTGGCCCAGCAACGTGACTTCCTGCACGCCCGCATCGGCCAGACGCCTGACCTCATCGACAATGTTCTGTGGCGGCCTGTGCACCTCGGCCCCGCGCGTGTAAGGCACGACGCAGTATGTGCAGAACTTGTTGCATCCGCGTGTGATCCGCACATAAGCCTGTTTGCCCGCGTCACCGGGCGAGATCGCTCGCGACAGATCCAGATGCTCGAGATGATCCTCCGCCGCCTCCAGCGTGGAGGATCGCCGGGCCGACGCACCGAGTAAGGCCGCCGTCTGTTCACCGCCCGTCAGCACGGCATTGTGGACCATGTTCGGCAGCTTGTCGAGCTCGCCCGGGCCGCATAGCAGGTCGACGTGCGGAAACTTCTTAAAGATATCGGTGCCATCCCGCTCGGCCATGCAACCGATGACGCCCACGACCAGGTTCGGCCGATCATCTTTAGCGTGCTTCATTTCGCCGAGTCGGCTCCAGACTTTCTGCTCGGCATGTTCGCGGACGCTGCACGTGTTGAAGATGACGACGTCTGCCGTCTCGCGGTCCGTCGACGGCTCGTAGCCCATGCCGACAAGCTGCCCCGTGACAAGCTCGCTGTCGAGCACGTTCATTTGGCAGCCGAAGGTTTCTAGGTAAAGCGTGCGCGGCATCGGGCGGGTAGCTTACGCGCTTCGGCAACCGGTTGCCGACTTCTGAACGAGTCGGCAGGTCGCCGCGGGTAGACTTGCCCGATGAGCGATGTGAACACGAACAACGCCGCAGCGCCCGCCGGGGCCACCGTGGAAGATCAGACGCCCGAAGTTGATGCCGTAGAGGAGGGACTGACGCTGACCAACAGCGAAGAAGCTTTTGCAGCATCTTCAAAGGTCATGCCAGGCGGCGTCTCGTCACCCGTCCGCGCGTTCGGAGCGGTCGGCGGCACGCCCGTCTTTATCCGCTGCGCCGAGGGCTGCTGCATGGAAGACGTCGACGACAATGTCTACATCGACTACGTCGCCAGCTACGGCCCGCTGATCGCCGGCCACGCCAATGAGCGGATTCTCGCCGCCATCAGCAAAGCGGCCGGCCGCGGTACGACCTACGGCTGCCCAACGACGCTCGAGACCGATCTTGCCGAGACGATTATCGATTCGCTACCGGGCCACGACATGGTCCGCTTCGTCAACAGCGGCACCGAAGCGGCTATGAGTGCCATCCGGCTTGCCCGTGGGGCCAGCGGTCGCGACAAGATCGTCAAGTGCGTCGGTTGCTACCACGGCCACGTCGATGCGCTGCTCGTCGAAGCAGGCAGCGGCGCGATGACGCACGGCACACCTTCATCGCCGGGCGTGACTGAAGCGCTGACCCGCAACACACTGCTTGTTCCGTACAACGATCTCGATGCTGTCCGTCGCGTCTTCGAGCAGCAAGGCGACGAAATTGCGTGCTTTGCCGTCGAACCAATCGCCGGCAACATGGGCCTCGTCAAGCCGGCCGAAGGCTACCTGCAGGGGCTTCGCTCGCTGTGCGACGAGTTCGGCGTGCTGTTGCTTTTCGACGAGGTCATGACCGGGTATCGCGTCGCGTGGGGTGGCGCGCAGGTGCTGTACGACGTGCAGCCTGACCTGACGTGTCTCGGCAAGATCATTGGTGGGGGCCTACCGGCGGCGGCGTATGCGGGGCCGAAGAAGATCATGGACCAGATCTCGCCTGTCGGCCCCGTGTACCAGGCGGGCACGCTCAGCGGCAACCCGCTGGCTATGGCCGCCGGGTTGGCAACGCTCGACATTCTGCAGCAAGCGGGCACGTACGAGCAGCTCGAAGCCGCCGGGGCCAAGCTCGAAGCCGGCCTCATCGACGCCGCCTCCAAGCACGATGTGCCGCTGACGGTCAATCGCGTCGGCAGCATGATCGGCGTCTACCTGCCCGACGCTCACGGTACGGCTATTGATAACTTCGATGCCGTTGTCGCCACTGACGCCGAGCGGTTCGCGACGTTCTTCCACGCCTTGCTGGAGCAGAAGGTGATGGTGCCGCCGAGCCGATTCGAAGCGTGGTTCCTTGGGCTGGCTCACGACGACGAGACGCTGGACGCGACAGTCGAGGCGGCGGAAGTCGCCTTTGCCGAGGTGTCGCGGGTTCACGCCGACTGACTAGGCTGGCGTGCCCATGCCAGACGACGATTCACGAGACGCCCAGAAACGCCGTGCCGCCGACGCAGCGCTGGAGGTTGTGACGAGCTACAGCGTCGTCGGTCTCGGCAGCGGCTCGACGGCGGCCTTCTTCATCGAAGCCCTCGGCACCAAGCTCCGCAACGGCAGTCTTGTCAATGTCCGCGGCGTCCCGACGAGTCGCGCCAGCGGCGCTCTTGCCCGCGAACACGGCGTGCCACTCGTCACGCCTGAGGATGTCGACGGCTGCGACGTCGTGGTCGACGGTGCCGACGAAGTCGACCCGTCGCTCAATCTGGTCAAAGGCCTCGGCGGGGCGTTGCTGCGGGAAAAAGTCGTGGCCGTTGCGTCGAAGCGTCGCGTGATCGTCGTCGACGCCGCCAAGCGCGTCGAACGGCTTGGCACGAAGTCACCGTTGCCCGTCGAAGTTGTCGCCTGGTCGCACACTTGGGCTGCCCGGGCAATCGAAGCCGTCGGCGGCCGCCCCACCATCCGAGGCGGCCGGGATCCGTACATCACCGACAACGGCAACCTCATCTACGACGTCACCTTCGACGGCGGCATCGAAGACACTCACGCACTGCAAGTCGCCCTCCTCGCCATCCCTGGCGTCGTGGAAACTGGCCTGTTCCTCGGCATCGCAGACACCGTAATCGTCGCAACCGATGAAGGCGTCGAAACGCTTACGCGTCAGTAGTCTCTCCGTCTCTCGACGCAATCTGCTTCAGGTGGCTGCAGTAACAACTACAAGAGCGCTCGCAGCATCGACGCCATATCCCGCGCCGCCGCGCCGATGGCAGCAACATTGGCAAGATCGCGTCGGGCCGAATGACGCCGGACCTCCACCTCGTCCATGCCGGCGATCTTGATCCGCAGGTCGGCCAGAACACGGTCGCGTTCCGTTTGCTGCGTCATTGATGCACACAGGCCGTACGTCCGGTCGAGATCACGCTCAGTCGCGAATGGCTTACGCAGCCGGTCGATCTCGGCGACAGCCGTATTGACCGTCGACGCTTCGCCGGGTCGTTCAGCAATCGACTGCAACAATGGCACAGTCGCGTCCACAATTGCCACAATTTGTTCCGCCTCTGAGATCCGCTTCTTCAAGCAGGTGGCGGCGGCGTCCCACCGATCCTGCTCCGCATCGGACGCAAAGGCTGGCAGGTTGCCCCCTGGTCGTGCTTCTGCCAGCGCATCGGCAAGCCGCATCGCCTCGCTGTTCGCCTTGGCCACGCCACCCTCAGTGGCGTCGATCACCCGCATCGGCGAGGCGGCGAACATCGTTTCGAACTGACTCAGGTACGTCGCCAGTCGACGCTCGGTGTACGTCGTGTTGCCCCGCCAATCCTCGACGCGTAGAAGCGAGGCGCGGTCGCGGGCGATGTGCTCCCACTGCTTCATCTCGTAAGTGCAGAATCGACCGGTTTCCGGTCGCCAGGCGTCGTCGTAGCCGGTGCCCGGCGTGTAGGCGAGGCCGTCGCTGAAACCCAGATCCTGGCCGACGAGAATGCACGTTGAGCAGCCGAGGTATCCGATGAGTTCGAACGCAAGGTGCGCAACCGTGGCCGAGGCGGGCAGTCGGGCGTGATCGAGCGACATCTCGCGGAGCAGGCCATCGGCAAAGTCGTTACCGAGAAGCGTGACCTTGCGGCTGGTATCCCGCGCCCACACGTCGAGTACGGCCGGCGACGCCTTAGGCTCTGCCACCATTCGCGTGGTCAGGTTGTCAGGCAAGCCTTCCATGAACCGCGTGCTGATTTCGCTGTGATCAATGCTGCAGATGAAGTCGGGCTCGACGCCTGCCGCCAGCAAAGGCTTGAGTGCCGTCTGCACGGCGACGATGACGAACTGACCCTTTGCAGCCTTGAGTTGCTCGACGTTGCGACGCAGTGAAGGGCCGGCAGAGACAAGCACGGCGGGTCGGCCAGCACAAGCGCCCTTAAGCGATCCGACGCCATCACCGGCGACGTAGCGACGCAGGTTACCGATGAGGTTGTCGCACGTCCGGCGGCCGTATTCGACGGCCGTCACGATGTTCGTCTTGGCCCGCTCGGCCAACCGCTCGACGGCGGCGGCGAAGGTGGGGTCGACGTCGTCCAGTTGCGTCAGGCCGGCCGACAGCATGAGCGGGAACGGCGCAAGGCGGGCATCGATGTCGCTGCCGTCCGGCTTGCCGACGAACAAACGGACTCGTGGTGAAGCCAGCACGTCGGCCACATCGGATGCAGCCAGAGATGTAGCCAGGGTTCGCTCATCAGGTGCGTGGTAGATGATGACGGCCGCCCCATCACCGCCGCCGGTGGCGTGCCATGCGTGACTGGCAAGAGCCAGCGTGCCGGTTAAGACAGCAAGCGAATCGCGATCGACCAATGGCAAATCGACCGCGTCGGACTTAGCCGGCGCGAAGTTGTCGCACATAACTTCGACGCGAGCGGCAAGCTGCGGATTGCTCCGCCAAAGGGCGGGCAGATTGGCGAGAGCCGGCGCGTCTTCGGACAGGTCGAAACTGGCGTCGTCGTTGCGCATGCGGTGGGGTGGGAATGCGGCAGATCGTCCGCCGCACCCTTGGAGTATCGGACGCCCCGTAGGTTCATCGCCATGGACGCACTCAACGACTGGCTCTTCGCCCCTCCGATCTGGGCCCCGTTTGCCTTGGCAGCCAGTGCGGTGGCGGCGTTGCTGGTGGGGCTGACGCGTGGCAACAAGACGGCCCGCAACGGAGGAATGGTGCTCGTCGTCGCCGCGGCCGGCTGGATGGCGGCGTCGGCTCTCGTCGACACGTGGCCCGAGGCGGCAGAGAAGCAAGCACGCGAGCTCGTCGACGCGTATGACAAGGCTGATTGGCCTGCAATGCGACAGCTCGTTGATCGCGACACGCGACTGGAGAATCTTGCCGGCGACACGCTCGTGCTGGCGGCGCAACTGACGCATGAGAATCTCGGCCATAAAGAACTCGACATGAAGCAGGTCACGGCCGAGAAAGACTTGGCGGGCGTTCGCGTGCAATTCAACGTGACGTCGTTCCAGAACGCCGAGACCAGTCGGGTGACGACGGCGTGGCAGTTCGACTACGTCGTTCGAGATGGCAAGCTGATGCTAAAGACGATTGAGCCGTTGACGTCGCTGCTGGTCGATGCCGACACAATTCGTGGTCGCATTGTGCGGCCTTGATCTGGGTGACGAATTCGTCAATCGCCAAGCTGCTGCACGACGGCTATTGCTTCTTCGTCACCAGCTTCCGCCGCGTTTTGGCGAGGTCAGTCGCCCGCTGCTTCAAGGTTGACGCCTGGACCCTTATACCTGACGAGGTCGCCGAACATCGGCAGCAACATTCGCCGTGCATCTTCAACGATAAGGTAGAGCGACGGCACGAGAACGAGCGTAATGGTTGTCGCAAATACCACGCCGAAGCCGAGACTGATCGCCATCGGGATGATGAACTGCGCCTGCAGGCTCGTCTCGAGAATGATCGGCACAAGCCCGAAGAACGTCGTGACGGTGGTCAGGAAGATCGGCCTGAACCGTCGCAGGCCCGCGTCGATGACGCCCTGCTCGATGCCCGTGTTTGAATCGCCGTCCCGCATGCGGTTGCGGTTAATGAGGTCGATGAGAATCAACGAGTCGTTCACGACGACGCCCGACAGTGCGACAACGCCGAACAAGCTGAGGAACGTCAGCGGCGTGTCTCGTACGAACCAATGCATCAGAAGGTGCCCCGCACACGCACCGGCGAATCCAAACGGAATCGCACTCATCACCACGACCGGCTGGATGTAGCTGCGAAACAGCACGGCCAGCATCGCGTAAATACCGACTAAGGCAACACCCATCGCCAGCGTAAGCGACTGCAGACTCTCGGCCTGTTCCTGGCTCTCGCCCTCGAACGTCCAAGTGACTGACGGAAACCGTTCCGTCATCTCCGGAAGCGCCTTACTGGCGAGCAGGTCGGTCACGTCGCTCGAGCTGAGCATCGTCGCATCAATGTCGCTCGTGACGCTGACCACGCGGCGGCGGTCGGTGCGACGAATGGCGTTGTAGCCCGTGCCGGTCTCTATGTTGGCCACCGTTGACAACGGTGCTTCCGTGCCATCTGGCAGACGGACATAAAGCTGCTCGACATCGGTCAGCGTCTGTCGCGCCTCGGCCGGATAGCGTACATAGACGCGTACCTCGTCGCGGCCGCGTTGGATTCGCTGCGCTTCCTCGCCGAAGAACGCGCCGCGGACCTGGCGAAAGACGTCACTGGCGCGGAGGCCCAGCGACTCACCCAGTGGCGTCAGGCCGGTCACGCGAATTTCAGGGCGACCCGCCTCGGCATTGTCGGCCACCTCCTTCACGCCCTCGATTTCGCTCAGTTTCTCTTTGAGAAACGCAGCGGCACCGCTCAGCGCGTCGCGGTCACGGCTTCGGAGCTCGACGTTCACCGGGTCACCGGCACGGATGAGATCGCTGCGAAACTCGAGCGAACGCGGACCGGCGATCGTGCCGACTTTCTCACGCCATAGCCGTTCGACTTCGGCAGCGGGTGTGTCACGCTCTCCGCCGGGTCGCAGCTCGATAACAATCTCACCAAGCCTCGGGTCGCGGGCGGCTAGTGATGCGGTGTTGCCCGGGCCGCCGGAAATGTCGGCGATGGGCGTACCACCGACCGCCGACTGGATCTGCTTGATCAGCGGCTCGCCGTCCTCGCTAAGCTCTCTTTGCAACTCCCTCGCGGCGGCTTCGAGCCGGTCGATGACAATCGATGTACTGGCGGCGCTCGTGCCGGGTGGCATCTCGACATTGACCGTGACGATATCGCTCTCGACTTCCGGGAAGAACCGCCAAGGCAGGATGCCGCCTTGGATCGCCCCGATCGTGATGGCCAGCAGTGCGAAGCCGGTCGCGACGGTGACATACCGCCATATCGTCGTGACGGTGAGCACCCGGCGGTACGGCTTGTTGATGAAGGCCTGCATGCCCTCGCTGAGCGACGTGCGGAGCGATGTGTACCAACGCGGCTCGTATCCGCCACCACCCGACAGGTGGGCCGGCAGGATCAAGAGAGCTTCAACTAGCGACAGCACCAGCACCGCGATGACGACAATCGGAATGACGGCCAAGATCTGCCCGATCGTGCCGTCGGCAAAGAGCAGCGGAGCGAAGGCGACCACGGTTGTGGCGATGGTCATGGTCACCGGCAGCCACACCTCGCGTGTGCCGTCAACAGCTGCCTGGCTGGTGGACTTGCCCATTTCCCGGTGCGCGTGAATGTTTTCACCGACAATGACCGCGTCGTCGACCAGAATGCCGAGCACCAGGATGAAGGCGAACAGCGAGATCATGTTGATGCTCACGTCCATCGGCGGGAGCACCGTGAAGCTCGCCACGACGCTCATGGTCAACCCTGCCGCCGACCAGAAGGCCAGGCGAAGGTCGAGGAACAACCCCAGCAGCAGGACGACCAGCGCCAGGCCAATGAGCGCATTGCGCAGCATGAGGTCAATGCGGCTTTGCAGCAGGATCGACGAGTCGTTGTAGCTGGCAATGCTCACCCCGGGTGGCAGACGGTTCTCGGCGTCTTCGACATAGCCGAGCACGGTCGACGAAACGTTGAGCGCGCCTTCGTCTCCAGTACGGTAGATGTTGAGCAGGATTGCCGGTTCGCCGTTGAAGCGGACGGCGTAATCATTGTCCTCGAAGCCGTCGATGACGGTGGCCACGTCGGCGACGGTGATGCGAGTGCCGTCGCCGAGCGTGCGGACGACAACGTCTTCGAAGTCGCTGCCGCGGTAGAGCTGGTTGACGGTTCGGACGAGCACTTCGCGTCGATTGCTGCCGACGCTGCCGGCCGGAAGATCGAGACTGCTGCTGCGGATCGCGCCGGCGACGTCTTCGAAAGTCAGGCCGTAGCGGCGCAGTTGGTCCGGCCTGACCTCGATGCTGATTTCGTAGGGCGGGACGCCGTCGATGTTGACTTGGCTGACGCCGCCGGACTGTTGAAGATCGTCCTTGAGCGACTCAGCCGACTCACGCAGGACGCGACGGTCGACGTTGCCGTGCAGGGCCAGCGTCATGACCTGGAACTTGTCGCTGCGTTCGCTGACCACCGGCTCCTCGGCGTCAGCGGGGAACGTTGCGATGCGGTCGACGGCGGCTTTGACATCTTCGTAGAAGTCGCTCATGTCAACGCCACTCTCGGCCTCGACCGTCACGACGCCTTGCCCCTCGACCGCAACGCTTGATAGCTTGCTGATTCCTTCGACGTCGGCGATTGCTTCCTCCACCCGAAGGATCACGCCCGCCTCGACCTCTTCCGGATTAGCCCCCGGATACGGCACGCTCACCGTCACCAGGCGCGGGTCGATCTGCGGGAAGACTTCGAGCTTTGTCTCAAGCACGCTCAACGCGCCGATCAGAATCAGCACGAGAAACAGCAGGTTGGCAGCAACGTGATTGCTGGCAAACCAGCCAATCAGGCCCAGCTTGCCGCGCGGCTGGCCGGACGCTTCAAACTTGGGCTGATTCGGGTCGAAAGCGGTCATGGCGTCGGCTGCGTGGTCGTTTCCCCTGCAATCTGCACGGGCATGCCCTCGGTGGCTATCTCGAGCCGCGTCGTGGCGACTCGATCCCCCGCCGCCACGCCGCGGACGAGAACGGTATCGCCGGTCTGCCTGACGACTTCGACCTGCACGATCTCGAGTCTACCGTCGCCGATGACGTGGACGGTGTAGCCGCCGGTTGCTTCGTCGCGACGCAACACTTCACGAGGCAGCTCAGCCACGCCTGCGGCCGTCTCGCCGTCAATCGTCACCTGGACAAAGCGGCCCGGCGCAAATGTGTCGGCCACTTGATCGGCATCGAGCGTGACGACGACTTCCACGAGCTGCGTCGCCCGGTCGATTTCGCCGCCCGTGCGGCTGACCGTGCCAGTCGCCGTCGTGTCACCGACGGCAACCGTGGCCGTCGATCCCGGAATGCGGACGAACGACAAGTCGCCATCTTCCAAAGGAACAGGCACTTCGAGCGATGCCGCGTCGTAAACCGTCGCGACCGGCTGGCCGGGCGTAACGGACTGACCGACGTCGACCGACTCGCTTGCGACGCGATAATTGCCGGCGGCATCTGGGAGCTTGATCTCGGTCCGCTCAAGCGAGACTTCGCTCTGCCGAAGTGCCGCCTTCGCCTGTCTGACGGCCGCTTTGCGTTCGGCGTCTTCGGCTTCGACCTCCTGGAGCTGCGCCTGGGCCGACTCCAGCGCCGCCTCGTCACGACGCAACTGTGGTGCCTTGCTCACGAGCGGCGGCACCTCGCGGCCGGGGTTGAGTCGCTCGTACTCGCCACGCGATACTGCCGCCTCGGCACGCATCGTCTCCAGCGACGACTGACTTCTGGCCACCTCAGCGGCCGCCGCACGACGCTGGGCGTCGACCCGCGTCAATGCCGCCTCTGCCCGTTGCAGATCGGCTTGGCGTTGCTCGACGGCCAATTTATAATCGGTCGGGTCGATTGTCACGAGCGTCGCCCCGGCCTCAATCGTTCCGCCCGGCCGCAGGTTCGGGTGGATGGCAATGACGCGTCCGCCGACCTGCGGCACGACGCTGATCTGCGTCGACGCGCGAAGTCGCCCAAATCCCTCGACGACCGCGCCGGCGTCCTTGATGACTACGTCGCTGACCTGAACAACGGGGGCCGAGCGTGGTGGCTGAAGTTGCGACGGGGCTGTCTTCTGGCTGACGAGTAGCAGCGTGAGCCCGATGCCAGCGGCGACGATGACGACGGCAATGACGAGTTGCAGCACGATCGCCGCCGCCTTGAGTTGCGGCGGCTCGTCATCGGCCGGCATCTCGCGAACGAGCGAAGCGTCGGGAACCGGATCCGGCGGAAGTTGGCTCGATTGCTCGCTCATCAGTCTTGTCCGTCGCTTTCGTTTACTGCCGGAATGGGCGGAGTCGGCCCTTCGGTCCAGTCACCGCCCAAAGCCAGGTGCAGGTTGACGCGTGCGTTCCAGACCGCCTGTCGCGTCAGCGCGAGCCGTTCCTCAGCCGCACGCCGACGCCGTTCGGCCTCGAAGACGCTCAACAGATCACCAACGCCTTGCCCGAACCGATCACGTGCAAGCGTCTCGGCGGCGGTTGCTTCTTCCAAGGCACGTTCGACGGCGGCAGCTTCCTCCCGTGCGTACTGCTCACGGACGAGAGCTTCGTTGGCTTCGCGCATCGCCTCGAGCACGTCATTGGCATAGGTCGCCGCCGCCGCCTCGACAGTTGCTTCGCTTTGCCGAACTCGCGCCCGCAGACTGCCGCCCTGGAAGATCGGCTGTGCGAGCGACCCGATGATGCTGTAGACAAATGTGCCGGAATCAAAAAGATCTCCGGCATCACCCGCCGACGTGCCGGCACTGCCATTGAGCGTGAGGTTCGGGAACAACGCAGCGATGGACGCACCAACCCGCGCTTGGTCCGCCCGGTACCGGAACTCGCTCGCCAGCAGGTCCGGCCGACGGTCGAGCAGCGTGGCCGGCAGCCCGATCGGGGGCAGCGCCAGAGGCGGCAGGTCGGGCAAGTCCGTCAAAATCTCCATCGCCTGCGTCGGCGGGCGACCGGTTAAGACCGCCAACGCGTACTGCGTTGAGGCCAACTCCGCCCTGAGCGACGGCAGCGCCGCCTCGGCCGTCGCCACGTTTTCGCGCGCAAGTCGCAGTTGCACCGGGTCGCCAACGCCCGCCTCGTATCGGCCGTCGACGGTTGTAAGCGTCTCCTGCAGCGAATGCAGGTTGGCCTCTGCCAGGTTCAGTCGATCATCGAGCGTGGCCAGTGCAACGCGTGTGCGGATAGTCTGGGCGACGAGCGTGTGGGCCAGCGCCAGGGCGTCATAGCCGGTGGCAACCTTGTCGAGGTCTGCAGCCTGATTCAGCCTGGCGAGGCGTCCGAAGAGGTCGACCTGCCAGCTTACGTCGATCGACAGGTCGTAGAGCTCGATGAAATCGTCACCACCTGAGCCGAGCAGCGGCGTGCCACCACCGCCGCCGCCGATGCCGGGGACGAACGCTCCTGCGTCGCCGCGATCCTGCCCACTTGCCGAGGCATTGAGACCGATCGACGGGAACCGGTCACCGCGTGAAGCGTTAGCGGCGAAGCGGCTTTGCCGAAGGCGTGCCAGTGCGGCTTTGATCTGGAAGTTGTCGCCGACCGTGTCCTCGACGAGCTGGTTGATCGCCGGATCGCCGAACCGCTTCCACCAAAGGGGCGAGGGTTCAGACTGATCCGCCGACATGCTGTTACCGGTCGACGCGGCGAAGGGTTGTGTCACATCGAACGGCAACGTCGGCCGATCAGGCTCTGGCCCGAACTTGCAACCGCTGCCGACGACGCAAGCAACGACGGCTAAAGGAACTCGCAGCAAGCGGGGCACGATGCAAAGAGGTTAGGAAGCTGACATCGTTTCGTGGCCCGCTCCTGACTGAGGGTGCGACCGTTCGTACCCACGCCGTTAACGGGTGACGCGTACCGTCGCAACGATGCCAATGCCGACGCTTGTGCTTCTTCCCGGGCTGGGCGCTGACGCTGCCATCTACCGTCCGCAGATCGAGCGGTTCGGCGACCGCATCATCGTGCCCCCTTGGATCGATCCCAAGCCGAATGAATCAATCGATAGCTATGCCCGAAGGCTTGGTCGGCGGATCGAGGTGCCGACGCCGTTCTACATCGGCGGCATCAGTTTCGGTGGCATGATGGCGGCCGAGATTGCGCAAAGCCGTCACGACGACGTGGCCGGCCTGCTCATGTTCGGCTCGTGCACGCACCGCAGCCAGGTCACCGCCGCATTTCGATTTGCCGCGATACTCGGTCCACACCTGCCTCGCGGAATGGTCAAAGGACTGCTGAATCGCCTGGTGCCGCGCCTGTTCGGAGCGGTCGAGGGGCTGAGCGAGGAGCACGTACAACTACTCGAGGAGGTGGCGTATCGGACGGATGTCGACCTGCTCGCCTGGGGCGCGACGGCCATCCGTTCGTGGACCGACGGGGCGCAGCCGACGTGCCCGACGTACTTCGCCCACGGTGCGGACGATGTCGTGATTCCACCAGGGCTCAAGCAGATGCGGCCTGGCGTCGACCTGCTCGTTCCTGGTGGCAAGCATCTGATTCACCTGAGCCATGCCGACATCGTCAACCGATGGGTTGCGTCGAAGATCGACGGTCCGAGCCTTCCGGCATCTCTCATCGGCAAGGCCGCCTAAGTAGCTTTGCCAGGGTGCGTAACGTGCCCGCATGGCAGACAAGTTCAGCTTCGATGTGGTCAGCGAGATCGATTGGCAAGAGGTCAGCAACGCCATCGATCAGGCACAGCGTGAGATTACGACCCGCTACGACTTCAAAGGCACTGGGGCCGGCATCGACTACACCAAGCGGGAAGAACCGCTGACGCTGACAGCCGACAATGAAGGCCAGCTGGAGGCGGTCCGCCGCGTACTCATCGAGAAGCTCATCAAGCGGAACGTCGAGCCCAAGGTGATGGATCCGCAAGAGCCCGAAAAGGCCTCGGGCGGCACGCTGCGCCAAGAAGTCCAGTGGAAGAACGGCATCGACCGCGACACTGCCAAGAAGATCACCAAGCAGATCAAGAACCTCAAGCTCAAAGTCCAGGCGAGCGTTCAAGGCGAAGTGGTCCGCGTCACCGGCAATAAGAAGGACGAGCTGCAGGCCGTCATGGCCGACCTGAGAGCGAACGGCCCGGACGACGTGCCGTTGCAGTTCAACAACTACCGGTAGTCAAAGGGAGATACTTCATACTCTTGAAAATTCGCTTCGGTGCGCCCGTTGCTATCGGCAAGCGGTGCCGCCAAAGGATCTAGACCAACGCCTGCTAAAGATCGCCCGTGACCGCTTCGGATACGATCAGCTCTATCCGGAGCAGGTCGAGGTTCTCAGGCTATTGATGGAGGGCCACGACACGCTGGCCGTCCTGCCGACCGGCAGCGGCAAATCGGCCATTTATCAGACCGCGGGTGTGCTCATGCCGGGCAACACGATCGTCGTTTCGCCGCTCATCGCGCTGCAGAAAGACCAGGTCGACTCGATCGTCGGTCGCAACCTGCCCGACGCTGCGGTCCTTAACAGCCATACAACAGCTGCTCGGCGTCGCGAGATCCTCGCCGGCCTCGACGACGGCACGATCGAGTACCTTTTCCTCGCCCCCGAACAGCTTGCAGGCGGAGAAACGCTCAGCCACCTGCAACGCGTCCCGCCTTCGCTTTTCGTTGTCGATGAAGCCCATTGCGTCAGCGAATGGGGGCACGACTTTCGGCCGGACTTCGGCCGCCTCGACAAGGTCATCGACTCGTTCTCGACCCGCCCACGCGTCCTGGCCCTCACCGCGACGGCAACGCTGCAAGTGCGTGAAGATGTCGTACGCCGACTCGGCATGCACAGCGTCCGCCAACACGTCGGTGACCTCGACCGCCCTGAAATCGACCTCGTCGTCGAGCACATGCCGGACGACGCGACGAAGGATCGTCTCTTGCCCGATCGCGTCCATCAGCACGGCAACGCCAGCGGCATCGTCTACGTCAGCACACGCCAAAACGCCGAAGACGTCGCCGCCCTGCTCCGCGAGCACAACGTCGAGGCCGGGCACTATCACGGCGGTATGAATCGCGACGACCGAACGGCTGCCCAGGACGGCTTCATGAACGGCAGCGTTCCCGTCATCGTCGCCACCAACGCCTTCGGGATGGGCGTCGACAAGCCCGACGTCCGCTTCGTGATCCACTACGACGTCAGCGAGTCACTCGACAGTTACTACCAGGAAGTCGGCCGCGCCGCCCGTGACGGCCAGCCGGCGACGGCGACACTCTTCTACCGCGAGGCAGACCTGGGCCGCCGTCGGGCGATGAGCGCTCCGGTCCGACTCGAAGCCGTCGAAGTCGCAGACGTGCTCGAAACTATCATCGCTGACGGCAGCAGCATCGACAATGTGACGCTCAAGGACGAGACCGAACAGACCGGCGGCCGCCTGCGCCGTACGGTCGATCTGCTGGAACAAATCGGTGCAGTTCGCGTTCAACTCGACGGCGAGGCAATTGCCAACGTCAGCCCTGACGACGTTGCCGACGTGGCCGAACAGGTCATCGCCGAGCAAGACCGCTTTCGCGATTGGCGAACGGCCCGCATCGACGCGATGGGCCAGTTTGCCGAAACCCACCGCTGCCGCCGCAGCGTCGTGCTTGACTACTTCGGCCAGGAGTTCAAACCGCCGTGCGGCCACTGCGACAACTGCCTTGCCGGCCGAAGCGAAGAGGCCCGCACGACCAAACTACAGGACGACGCAATGCACCCGTTCCCCGTCGGCGGCCACGTCAAGCACACGAAGCTCGGCTCAGGTCGCGTGGAGAAATACGTCGATGACAAGGTCCACGTCCTCTTCACCGATCACGGGCTGAAGGAACTTGTCGTCAATTTCATCGTCGAGAACGAGCTGATGGTGCCTGCTTGAGAACTTGCCCACCGCAATATGCGAGGAATCTGCGACGTTGCACGGTCATGAAGCATCGCATCGCCCTAGGTCTCATTCTCGCGTGCAATTCGTCTGCCTTGGCGGACGGCATCGACTTCTCGCCCGTCACCGAGCCGATCGGCGACTTCCTCGACGGGCGGGCTGACATTTCCGGGGCAGGGCTCTTCATCGCAGGCTTCGACGGCACGATCCTTCACGAGCAGTACTGGGGCGACCACGACCGCCAGACGGCAAAGCCGATTGCGTCGGCGAGCAAGTGGCTGTCGGCGGCGGCGGCCATGAGCGTGGTCGACGATGGCTTCGTCGGGCTCGACACGCCGCTCGAGCAGGTGCTGCCGGAGTTCGCCGGCAACGCCGACGGTCGCGGCGACGTGACGTTGCGGCAGATGTTCAGCCACACCAGCGGCATGGTCAGCACCTCTGCGACGATCAACAACCGCAACATCACCATGCAGCAGGCGGTCGCCACGCTGGCGCAAACGCCCAATCTGATGGTCGCTACCCCAGGCGGCAGATACTCGTACGGCGGCGTGTCGATGCACGTCGGCGGGCGCATGATTGAGGTCGCCGCCGGAACCGATTGGGAGTCGCTGGTTAATGCCCGCATTGCAACGCCGCTCGGTGCGTCAGATCTGACTTGGGACGGTTTGGGCGAAACGACCAATCCACGACCCGCCGGCGGTGCGGCTACGAGTCTCGACACCTACGCCAATTTCCTGATCCAGCTTGCCAATCACGGCGGCAATTTATTGTCGCCTGAAGCGGCGTGGGCGATGTTCACTGATCAGGTCGGCGACACGCCTCTGGGCTTTGTACCGGCCGACGCTCAACCGTTTCAGGGGTATGGGCTTGGCTCTTTCGTCCTGCGTCGTGACGCAGACGGAGTGCCGATCGAGTTCGCCAGCCCCGGAGCTTTCGGCACGTTCCCTTGGATCGACTTCGAAAACGAGTATGTGGCCGTCTTCCATGTGGACAACCGTGGCGACAATCCTCGTGGGTTGATCAACGACCTGAGAGCCTTTGCACAGGACCGCATCGACCCCGAGCCTGACATCCGCGGCGACGCCAACCGCGACGGCGTGGTCAGCATCCTCGATTTCGCCGTCCTTCGCGGCAGCTTCGGCACGACGCCCGGCCGCTACATCGCAGGTGATCTGGACGGTAATGCGGTTGTGAACATCCTCGACTTCGCGATTCTTCGCGCCAACTTCGGTAACGCGACGGCGGCAGATATCGCGACGCTCGACGACTTTGCAGCGACCGTGCCGGAGCCCTCAACCGGCGCACTGCTGCTTCCCATCCTCAGCGGGCTGCGTCGTCGCCGTACTGTCGCGGCATGAGGACCACGGTCACAGACGGCGACTTCTCCTACGACTTTGTCGACGACTGGATCAAGGTCGGCAGTGATGGCAGCCGGGCAGGTGGACCGACGCACGGCGTGCAGGTGCTGCCCGACGGCAACGTCATCGTCTTCCACCAGAACGCATCGGGCGACCCTGCCTTGCTCACCTTCGACGCCGACGGCCATCGCGTCGGTGGCGTCGGTGACTTCCCGGGTGCCCACGGCCTGACGCTCGTCGATCAGTCGCTTTGGGTGACGGACGAGAAGACGGCCAAGGTGCAACGGCTGACGCTCGGCGGCGACGTTTCGCTGTCGCTAAATCCGCCACCGAAGGAGATCATCGACGACCATGCCGACGCCGACCGGCGTCGGTACATACCGACCTGGGCGGACCAAACGAGCGACGGGACGATCTGGGTCGCCGACGGGTATGGAACCCACCGCGTCTACCGCTACGACGCCGACGCCCAGTACATCGGCTTCATCGACGGGACAGAAGGTGCTGGTCGCTTCCGCGAGCCGCACGGCTTGCGTGTCTCACCCGATGGTGAGCTCTGGATCACCGACCGCAGCAATCGCCGCGTCTGCGTCTACTCCGCGGACGGCAGGTATGTTCGCCACAGCGACACCGCCTGCCACAGCCCGGCCGCCTTCGCCTTCCACGACGGCCTTTGCTACGTCGCCGAGATTGCCGGCAGCGTCAAGATTCTCGACCGTGACCTGCACGTCCTGGCAGAACTCGGCATGAACCCACACGTTACGCCCTTGCCACGCGACGCCGCGGCGGGCTGGGTGCCGGGTGCCGACAAGCGGCCGAGCGATTGGCCCGACGTGGCCGAGGCGAGCCTGCCCACCGGCCGCTTCCACACACCGCACGGGATCGATGTAGCGCCTAACGGTGACATTTACGTTGCCGAGTGGTACACGGGCGGGCGGGTCCTCAAGCTTGTACGACGCTAGTTCCAGATCAACTGCACGACCGCCCAGTAGAGCGGGATGCCGATGACGACGTTGAACGGAAACGTCAGGCCGAGCGACATCGGCACGTACACACTCGCATTGGCCGACGGCAGGCTGAGTCGTAAAGCAGCCGGCACGGCAATGTAGCTGGCGCTGCCGGCGAGGACCGCGAGCAGCAAGGCGTCTCCTTCGCTGAGGCCAACGGCCCGTGCGACGCCGATGCCGATCATCGCGTGGATCGGTGGTGAGACGAGACCGAAGCCCATCGCCCAGATACCGCTGCGCCACAAATCGCCGAGCCGTCTCGCCGCGACGAGGCCCATGTCGAGCAGGAACAGGCACAAAACGCCCTTGAACGGCCCGACAAGCAACGGCGACAGGTCGGCCACGCCCTCCTTACCGACAAGAAGACCGATGGCCATCGAGCCGACAAGCAGCATGACCGCACTGTTGAAGAAGGCTTCGTGCAGCAGATTGCCCCAGCCGCCGCTGTGGTGCGGCCGTTTCGACGGTGGCTCTTCTTCCGGGCCAATCCCGGGCGTGTCACTTGGAGCAAACGCCGCCTTCTCTGCGGGGGTGGCGAAACGACGTGCCAGCACAATGCCGACAATGATTGCGGGCGATTCCATGAGCGCCATCGCCGCGACCATGTGGCCTCCGTGAACGATGCCGCGCGTATCGAGAAAATCAGTTGCGATGATGAACGTGACAGCCGAAATGGACCCGTACGTCGCCGCGACACCGGCGGCGGTGCTGGTGCCGAGTCGCTTACGCAGGATGAAGAACGTCCAGATCGGCACGACGGCTGACAATGCAATCGCCGCCCCGAGTCCCGCGACCACTTCAGGTTGAAGCCCCGCCGACTGAAGCTCGACGCCACCCTTGAGCCCGATCGCCACGAGCAGATAAAAGGACAGGAGCTTCGGAATCGGCTGCGGTAAGTCGAGGTCCGACCGCACCAGACACGCGATCACGCCCAGCAAAAAGAACAGGACAGGCGCAGACAGCAGTTCGGTCATGGTCGGTGCGGCAGAAGTCGGCCGCACCGTAGCAGCAACATGCCGCGCGTCGCGTCACGCCTGACGCGTACCGACAAGCTTGCCCGCGTCACGTCACCGCGGCGACGTTTTTGAGCGCTGTCCGCGCGTCGGGCTCGATCGTGAACATTTTGTCGAGCTTGACCATCTTGAGCAGCTGAGCCAGCTTGTCGTTGAGGCCACAGAAAATCGTTTTACCACCCTCCAAACCCGTCGCCTGGCGGGCGGCCAGCAGCGCATCGATCATGCTGGAGTTGATGGTCTCGACCTCGCGTAGATCGAGCACAATGTTGGCATTGCCGGCGTCGACCAGCGTTTTAATCCGCCCCGTCACCGCTACCAGCAACGGCCCGGGGCAGCGCAGCGACGGCACGGCCGTAGGAACATCCGACCCTGGGCTGGCGTCTGTCGAAGGGCTCACGACCAGTCTGAACCCATCAGGATTAGTTACCGCAAGGGAAGGCTTCCGATATATTGCCGGCATGGCCACCGTCACCGCCGAGCAGAACGTGGACGCACCAGCTCGCGACGTCTTCGAGTTGGTCACGAACCTCGACCGCTGCGCCGCCATCATCAACGGCATCGAGAAGATCGACGTGCTGACACCTGGCCCGTTCGGCCGAGGGACGCGGTGGCGCGAAACCCGCAAGTTCGGCGGCCGGGAGGCGACCGAAGAGATGACCGTCACGTTCTTCGACCCGCCCCGCCGCTACATCGTCAACGCCGAGAGTCACGGCGCCCGCTACCGGACCGAAGTGTCTGTCGAGGCGACGGGTGCGTCGTCGTGCTGCGTCACGCAAACCTTTGAAGCAACGCCTGTGTCGCTGCTGGCGAAGCTGATGTCACCGCTATCGTTCCTGATGGCTGGCATGGTCCGCAAGTGCTTCGAAGCAGACTTGGCGGACATCGCCAAGGCGGCCGAAGCTACGCCAGCGTCGCAAGGCACTGGTCGATCCGCTTGAGCGTCTCGTCCTTGCCGAGGAAGCTCAGCGTGTCGAAGATCGGCGGACTCACGGGCCCACCGGCAAGGGCAATGCGGGCGGGCTGGGCCACCTTGCCAAGGCCGACACCGCGGTCGTCGCAGAGCTGCTTCGTCACAGTTTCAAGTGCAGTGGGCGACCAGTCGTGTTGGTTCGCCAGCACCACCCGGTACGCCTTGAGGTTCTCCAGACCGCTGGGCTCGCCCTTCTTGAGGTGCTTGTCGACGGCCTTCTGCTCGTACTCTGTCGGTGCCTCGTAGAACAGCCGCGACTTTTCGTCGACCTCGGCGAACACGTGGAAGCCCTCGCACATCGCGAGAAGCTTCGACAGCTCGTCGTCGGTCGCACCCTTCAACGGCGACGCCTCGTTCTGGGCGAGGTAATCTTTCATGCCCGCCAGCAGCCGATCCGCCGGTGCCTTGCCGAGGGCAATCGTGTTGAAGTTCGTCAGCTTCTTGTAATCGAACTTCGCGTTCGCCCGACCGACGCGGTCGAGGCTGAACTCACTGACCAGCTCGTCCATCGACAAATGCTCGCGGTCATCGCCTGTGCTCCAGCCGAGCAGCGCGAGGAAGTTGTTGAGCGTTTCCGGCAGGTACCCGATCCGCCTGAAGTCGTCGACGCTGATCTGCGGCAGATCGCTCTCCTTCAGGTTCACGTGGGCGAGCAGCTTCACGTGGTCGCCCGGATCGAGCTGGGCCTGCTTGTCGCCGAGCCACTTCTCGATGGCGTCGGTCTTCAGGCCGCTCTTCTCCGCCAGCTCTGCCGCTGCAAAGAGCTTGGCCGCCTCCTTGATCTGCTTGTCACGGTCGCGTTTGCCCATCTTGCTGCCGTCGGTCTTGAGTATGACCGGCAGGTGCGCGAACGTCGGCCGCGTGTACTCCAACGCGTCCATCAGCGCGATGTGCTGGCAGGTATTGAGCAAGTGCTCCTGCCCACGCAGCACGTGCGTAATGCCCATCGCGTTGTCGTCGACGACAACCGCGAAGTGGTACGTCGGCATGCCGTCCGCCTTGCGGATGACGAAGTCCTGTGCCTGGTTCCCCGGCAGTCCCTGTTTGTCGCCCAGCACCGCATCATCAAAGTGGTAATCGCGGCTCGGGTCCATCTTGAACCGCAAGACCGGCTCCCGGCCTTCGTCCTTGAACTTCGCCAGCTGCTCGTCGGTGTAGCTCGGCCGGCGGTACATGAACGGCCGCTTGGCCGCCTGCGCCTGGGCCCGCTGGTTGGCCAACTCCTCACGACTTTCCCACGCCTCGTACGCCAGATCACGCTCGATCAAGTCGTCGAACAGCTTGTTATAGATGCCCCCCACCCCCGCCCGCTTCGACTGGAACATCAGGTCGTCGGCATTGTCGTGCTCCAGCCCCAGCCAGCGGAGATCTTCCAGCACCGCATCGACGGCCGCCTCGGTCGAGCGGGCGGCGTCGGTGTCTTCGATGCGGAGCAGGTACCTGCCGCCGTGGTGACGGGCCAGCAGGTAGTTGAACAGCGCGGTCCGTGCCCCGCCGACGTGGAGGTAACCGGTGGGCGAAGGGGCGAATCGGGTGACGACCTCGGGCATGCCAGGTTCTAGGAGCGTCCGCGGACGGCCACCTTCCGGTCGCTGGCGGAACGCGTTCAACCGTCCGCTTTACGTCGTCTCCGCCGGATCGAGCAAGACGTGGTAGCACTCGGTTCGAATCGTCTCGCCGAAGAACGGCCGACCCTCGGCGACGGCGTCGATCAAGGACGCCGCACCAGCAAGCCTGCCTCCGGCACCACGGGTCGATGCGTGCGACCGCGAGCGTTCCTGCTAACGCCGAACACCGCCGCTTCCGCGTCGTTATACTGCACCACCCTTGACTGCCACCTCGACCCCAACACTACCCGCCGAGCTCGTCGCCGACGTCGAAGTCGCCGGCACGGTCGACGTGGTGCCGCGGATCCTGGATGTCGTGTGCCAAACGACGGGTATGGGGTTCGCCGCCATCGCCCGCGTCACCGACGCGCACTGGGTCACCTGCGCCGCACGCGATGACATCGGCTTCGGCCTTCGCCCGGGTGACGAGCTCGACGTCACCAGCACGCTCTGCTACGAGGTCCGCTGCGACAGCCGCGCCATCGTCATCGATGACGTCGATGCCGACGACCACTACCGCAGCCATGAAACCCCGGCGAGGTACGGCTTCAAGAGCTACATCAGCGTCCCGATTTACCTGACGGACGGATCGTTCTACGGCACGCTCTGCGCCATCGATCCCGAGCCGAGGTCACTGACGAAGTCGGCGGCGCTGGAGACGCTCAGACTCTTGGCCGAACTCTTTGCCCGGCATCTGGAGGACCGCCAGCGGCTGGCAGAATCGCAGCAGACGCTGGCATCCGAGCGGGAAGTCGCTCGGCTGCGGGAACTGTTCGTCGCCATCCTCGGCCACGACCTGCGGAACCCGCTCAACGCCATCCAGATGAACAGCCAGCTCCTGGAGATGCTCGACGGCGACGCGGACGCCGCAGAACGGCAAGAGGCGATCGCCTCCATCCGCTCCAGCGCCGATCGCATGACGGCCCTCATCAACGACACGCTCGACCTCGCCCGCACCCGCACCGACAGCGGCTTGAACCTCGCCATGGATCGCGTCGCGCCCGACGATCTGATCCAGCGGTTCCGCCACGTCATCGACGAGCTTCGCGCCGGCCACACGAATCGCAACGTCGACGTGACGCTCGACCTCCACCGCCCGGTGGCCTGCAACGCCGATCGGCTCGGGCAGGTCGTGTCGAACCTGCTCGCCAACGCCCTGACCCACGGCGACCCGGCCGCACCCGTCACCGTCGTCGCCCGTCAACCCGACGACGCCGCCCTCCTCCTGTCGGTCAGCAACACCGGCCCGCCGATTCCGGCCGACGTCGTTGCGACCCTGTTCGAGCCGTTCCAACGCGGCCGCCTGCAGCACGACACGACCCGCTCGGGCCTGGGCCTGGGCCTGTTCATCGCCCACGAAATCGCCCTCGCCCACAACGGCACCCTGACCTGCACGAGCGACGACGACGCCACCACGTTCACCCTCCGGATCGCCAGTCCCGCATAGAGCACGTGCGAAGGCTTACGAAGGTCGAGAGGGCTCATCACAACCGGCTTCATTCCGCGACGACGTGGACCGCCCGCGGGACGGCTACCGTTGACCTCGGAAGCAACCGCTCCCGTATCCAACCCCCACCACCCGACCGCGCAGGAGCAGACCATGGGCAAAGGCAACAAAACGCCGAAGAAAGACGTCAAGAAACCCAAGCAGGACAAGCCGGCCCCCAAGAAGTAACGGGCACCAAGCCACGCACGCCGCCAGTCGCCTCGGCTCGGTGCCACGGTTCGAGCCACCTTCCGAGGTGGGCAAACCGTGTCGACAATCGGCCTTCGAACGTTGGTGTCTCAATGCAAAGGGCCGGAACCCGACACGGCTTGCCCGCCGCAGACGGCGGCTCAAGCCGTGGCACCAACCATCCCCCCGTACACCCGCTCACTCACGCCGCCAGTCGCTTCGGCTCGGTGCCACGGTTTGAGCCACCTTCCGAGGTGGGCAAACCGTGTCGACAATCGGCCTTCGAACGTTGGTGTTTCAAGGCAAAGGGCCGGAACCCGACACGGCTTGCCCGCCGCAGACGGCGGCTCAAGCCGTGGCACCAATCATCCCCCCGTACACCCGCTCACTCACGCCGCCAGTCGCTTCGGCTCGGTGCCCGCCGTCGGCAGCCCAAGCGTCTCGCCCGCCGGAAGCATCGTCCGACGCACGTCGTGCTTCGGCGTCGGCAGTGCCGCCAACTCGGGGCGTTCGTGCCAGCGATCCCGCAGCTCGCGGGCCATGGCCGTCAGACGCGGGTCGATCGGCTTCTCGACCCTTCTGGCCGTCTTCCGCTGTTTCTTCGGCTTCACCACGACCGGCTCCGGCAACGCGTCGACCATGGTCGCATCGTCCGGGATGAACCACATGCTGCCGGTGCTGGCGTGCTGCTCCCGCAGGATCATCTCCCGCGTCATCAGGCGTTTGCCGTCCTGCCACAGGTGGCCGTCGCGGGCCTCGATGCCGTCGGGGTAACGCAACATCGGCGGCGAAAACGCTGGGTCATCGTCCTTCTGGCTCGCTGCGAGCCCTGAGCGTGAGCGAGGGGTCTGCGTCGATCCGCCAGAACCCGCTCGCTCACGCTCGGGGCTCGCATCGGTCAATTGCTTTGCGTCGAAGGTGCAATCTTCCTCCTCCGTCTCCGGCAACACGATCGGCAGCACGTCCTGCCAGCTCGTGCCCGGCGGCATCGGGAAGACCAGTCGGTCCGCCCGCAAGACGCCGCCGCCGGTCTGGTGCGGGAACCAGTGGGCGATCGGGTCGTCCTGCCCGCGGATCTTCTTCTGCCAGAAGAGGTGCGGACGGCCGTCGTCGCCGCCGCTGCCGTCCTTCTTCTTGCCCTTGCGTTTGCCCGTGCGGAAGGCGATCGGCACGAACCCCATGGCCTCCCAGAAATGGTTGGCCGCCAGGTCCTGGGCGCACCAGCACGAGTAGAGCCGACACCCGTAGGCACTGCGGTCGAACTGCGCCTGGAGCAACGCCGCCGCCACGAGCGACCGCCGGGCCTGCGGGGCGACGCACAGCTGCGTGACGTACCCGACCTCGTCCCGCTTGAAGTACCGGTCGGCCGCGATGAGGTAGGCCAGCGGGGTTCGTGACGAACCGCGACCCTCACCCTCCGCCACCAGGATCTGCCGCAGCTCCAGCTTGCCCCGCAACGCCATCATCGGCAGGAACGAGACCGCCGCCCGGTGCTGCTTCTGCAGCTCGTCGATCCAGGGCAGATCGGCCTCCGTCGCGGGGCGGATGTGAAAGTTCTCGCCCGCTTCCCCCCGCGGCACGATGGCCGTGCCCGGCGCCATCTCGCCCGCACGACGGACGTCCATCAGCCGCCCGCCCGCGTCGGCCGAGCCCGCCACCGTCGTCGTCGTCACGAGGACGTCCGACGCCACCCCGCCGTCGCCCGTTCCGTCAACCACGCCGGGAGCGGGACGCGGCGTGGCGTCGTCGCGGGAGCTTGGGCTGACGGGGGCGGGGACGGGCGGATCACAACGCATGTCCCCTCTATCGGCCAACCGACGTGCACCCACACACACACCCCCACACACCCGAAGCCACGCCACGCCGCCGACGACTCCCGCGCCCCCCCCCGCCTGCCGCCCGCCCGTCGCCCGGTCCGAGAAGATCGCCGCTGCCCGTACCAGCACCGGCGATGAACGGCCGAGCCCCGCCTCAAACCGCCCGCCCGTCCGAGAAAAAGACCCTCGCCACCCCTGCCGCCCGCCCCCGCTGCGCCTTGTCGGACCCCGCCGCCCGACGTCGACGAAGTACGTCGCGCCTCCGCCCGACCTGCGCCCCTCGCCACACGACCGACCGCACCCGACATCGAGGCCAAAAACAGACCCGCGCCCCGCCCGACCTGCCCGCGCACCGCCCGCGCCGCTCCCCGCCTCAACATGATCGGACGCACCAAACCCGCCCCCGCCGCGCTATCGGACACAATGGGCACCCCAGACCGCGCGCATGACGGCTTAAAGAGCGCTCTTTCAACTTCAAAGAGCGCTCTTCGAAGTTGCAAGCGCGCTCTTTGAGTTCGAAAGAGCGCTCTTTGAAGTCGCAACTGCGCTCTTTTAAGTCGCAAGAGCGCTCTTTGAATCTCGAAGAGCGCCCTTCGAGGTCGAAAAGAGCGCACGATCGAGTCGAAAGAGCGCGCTTGCAACGCCAAAGATCGAACTTCAGCCGGCCATTCCCACGCATGGCACGATCGGGTGCCAGGTATAGCGACCCGACGTGTCGTCACACCCGGCGAGGATGCAGTCACACCCGGCCCAGCCGTTAAAGTCAAAGGAGAAGATGGACGACCTGCGGCCGAGATTCGTCCAGCGGCTGTTCGCCGACGACCGGCCTTACCAGTGCCTCATGGCCATCGGAGCCGTCACGCTCTCCGCTTGGACGGCGTTCGTTCTCGTCCCGACGCTCACCCTCTCGCTCTGGAGCATCGACCGCTTCATCTTCCTCATGCTCGTCGCGGTTAACCTCGGCGTCGTGCTGGCCCTC
This sequence comes from uncultured Planctomycetota bacterium, assembly GCA_963841915.1. Classification (GTDB taxonomy): domain Bacteria; phylum Planctomycetota; class Phycisphaerae; order Tepidisphaerales; family Tepidisphaeraceae; genus JBCDKH01. Next base: position 32,821 of record CAWJEN010000006.1, read on the forward strand.
TTCCCGTTCAGCGTCGTCTTGATCCCGCTCATCCGGTGGGCAGAGCGTCGCAACGGGGCCCCCTTCCAGGAGGGCGACGAGGTCGTGATCCTCTCGAGGCGCTTCCCGGACCGCATCGGCGGGTCTACACCGTCTGGGCCGAACGCGATCAGGTCCGAGTCGACCTCGGCCAAGCCGAGCGTGACAGCGTGACCGACGTCTTCGCTTACACGGCCGTCCGCCGGCGTGCGACGCCGTGAACGGTGTAGTTGGGTGCCACGGCATCCTTGCCGTGCGGTGTGATCGCGACGCTCCCGCCACTACAGGGTTGCAGTGGCACCCGGCAAACAGCGACCGACTGAACGTCGTCCGGCGTAGTCGTAGGGTGTGCTTCAGCACACCATGAGGCTCAAGCACCGCTCCCCCAGCGTGGTGTGCTGAAGCACACCCTACTTGGCTCCTGCGACGGAGCGACACCAGCCGTACGTCCCCCGCCGGTCCCCACCCACCTCCGCGGCCTCGACTGACCCGCCTCCCCGGAGTAGCTGTAGGGTGGGCTTCAGCCCACCATCCGAACCCCGCCACTCCGCCGATGGTGGGCTGAAGCCCACCCTACTTGGCTACAATGGGCGAACCATGAGCTCCGCTGACGACCTCTCGTTCGAACACGGCGACATCAACGCACTCCGCAACCTCGGTGTTGATGTTGAACGTTTGAACGATTACGACTTCCTACTTCTTCCTGAGAACCTCCGAGAGGCTGGATCGAGGGAGGAACTGTATGATGCTGGCTCCAGCATCAATCTTGCCAAATCTCTTCGAGCTGAGGGAGCAAAGGTCGCAACGTCGTATGACCTGACTCCGGAGGCACGAACGCTGGAGCGGCGAGGTGCTGAACTCTGGTTCGGCACCGTATGGGTCATGAGCGCCGTCGCTCTCCCGCTCGCAATCTCTGTGCTCGCGAACATGATTACGGGGTGGCAAGCATCGCGCATCGCCAGCAAAGATGGGAAGGGGATCATGCGGACAAACGTCAAAATCCGCCTCAAACGAGGCGACAATATAGTCAACATAGACTTCGATGGTGATCCCGAAGCATTGGTTGATGTTTTGGAAGGGTTGAAATCAGGCAAGTCTTCTAAAAATGGCAGAGACTGAATTCGACGACGTCGTGCGCTTCTTTGAGGAGTCTGCTAAAAAGTTCTGGAAGGAGATCGAGGCTGGAAATACGTGGCAAGCGCGGTTGGCGGCGTCATCTTTTGTCCAGTACATTGCAGACCGCGTTTCAATGGATACGTCGGAGACAAGCGAATATTGCCACGAGCACTTGCTCGCGGTACTCCTGGCTGCGCACCGCGATTTTGTCGATTGCTTCGAGGTGATCAAGTGTCCGAACGCTCGTCTTGATTTGATCGAGTTTGCTTGGTGTCGCCTAATGGACACGATGGATCGGATCGCAGTCGCGCGAAGTGGATTGGCAGGCTCCATGATTGACCGGATTGTGAAGCAGGCTGAATCAGCTCTCATTTACTTTGAAAAGCGATTCGGACGGGGCTTATTCGCAAGCCCCGAAATTTTTGCCGGAGTAGAAATTTGTACGATATGCGGACGCGACTTTCGAGCTTGCGAGCATCAGGTTGGCTACCTCTACGATGGCAAGCGTTGCCGACGTAAAGCCGATGCAATCGAAGTTCGCTCCATCTCGATCGTAAAGGTTCCGGTAGATCTTCGGTGTCGGATATGGCCGTGGAACTTCGACTACAGCACAGGCCGTTTCACAACCTGCGTATTAGCCGCTTTTGATCCCGACGATCTCTCGCCTCAACGCGACCGACCCGCTGGCTCATCGACAGAAGGCGTAAGTGCGTGCGATGGGTAGGTGGTACGTCAGCATCTTGGCGTGCGACGGGCCTCCTGGGGCCCAAGTCATGACGCATGGCGAGACTTGACGCCGCCCCCCCGCCCGGGCAACGCAATCTTATGGAAGCCCCGCACGATCCGTTCGCCGACAAGATCGTCGAGCAGGCCAATACCTTCGATGACGTCCTCCTGCTGCCTCAACGCAGCGATTTCACGCCGGCCGACGCGATGTCCGCACCCGCCTGACGCGGCGGGTAACGCTCAACATCCCGCTCGTGTCGGCCCCGATGGACACCGTCACCCATCATCGCGGTCTCCCGCCCGGATCGACGTCCAAACAAACCATCTCGGTGATCGAATCGTTCCACCACGACACTGCGTGTCGTGGCACCCGGCACCACCGCCGTACATCGTGCGTCGGCACGACGCGACAGAGCACCCGTCGCGCCGAAGGAAGACCTACTGGACTAGCCAGCCGGCCGAGAATGCATTAACATCCTCTAACCTGCCATGGCCAATGCTAAGAACCTATTCTTCATTCGTCGTCTGGAGCTAGAATCACTATGGGGCCATCAGGATTATGACCTTCATTTTCACGATGATGTGAATGTCATCATCGGGCCGAATGCGTCGGGCAAGACTACTCTCATCAAGCTGCTTCACGATCTAATTAGTGGTAATGCAGATCGACTAGTCGTCATGCCATTCAAGAACGCAACGGTTGAGCTTGCGTCGTTCGACGACGGATCAGCTCGTCTGTTGCGTGTCGACCGCAGCGAAGAGAAAACTACATTCCGGCTCGACGATCAGAAGATCAGTGTTCCCTTCGGTTGGTCAGATGACCAGAGATTCCTGTTTGATAGCGATCCTGAACGCTTGCGGCGGCGAATGCCGAGGAAACATTATGAACTTCTGCATACGTTGAGGACGATGGTCAGGTCAGTATGGCTTCCGGTTTCGCGTCGGTTACCAATCAGCTACGAGGAAGACGGGGCCCGGGCGCCGCTACATCGTCGACCACTAGAGTCGGTCGATGAGTCTCTGTCTTCTCTTCTTAACGACCTTCGCAATTACGCACAAACCCTCAATTCGCGACTTGCTGATTTGCGGAAGGATTTTCAGCGACACGCCTTAGAAAATATTCTGTATGACGAGAAGCACGACAAATTTAGTCACAAGTCAAACGCTACAACGCTCACTGAAGGGGACGAGAGGCAGCTTCTTCAGGCTTATCAAGACGTCGGACTTTCGACTACCGACATGACGGCGAGAGTGCGAAAACATTTCAATGCAGCCAGAGAGGCAGTCAAGAGCCTCGAACAGGAGAAGGAGGGGCTTGACATTGACGATGTACTTGTTCTCCCGCTCATCGCTCGTACAAGGGCTCTTATTGGTTACGCGCACGAGCTAGAAGAGCGTCGCCTTGAACTTTTCAAACCTATAACCCTTTATGCAGAGACCGTCTCCGGCTTTCTTAGCGACAAAGCAGTATCAGTGACCGGCAACGGTGACCTGTTCGTTGTACCGCGCCGAGATGAGTCTGGCCCCGTCGATTGGCGTCACCTCTCTTCAGGAGAGAAGCAGATCCTCATCCTTTTAACTCAGGCGTTGATCTCGTCAGGCACGAACACGGTTTATGTAGCTGACGAGCCCGAGCTGTCTTTGCACGTGACCTGGCAGGAAAAGCTTCTGAAGTCGCTTACAAGTCTTGCTGGACGATGCCAGTTCATTATCGCGACGCACTCTCCCGATGTCGTGGCAGGGTTTGGCGATAAGGTCATTGATCTTGCGGAGGTCCGTCGTTGAGCTTTACCCGAACGCCAGCTGGTCTAGTCGAGAAGTGGCGGTTTCATCAGCTCCCCACGGTCTGGGTGGAGGGAGACGATGACTTGGCTTTCTACGAATTACCGTTACGCGGCGCAGGCTGTCGGATGGAGCGTTTGCACGGGAAGGAAAATGCCGATGCGCTCATTAAAGGCTTAAAGACGTTCAATTATCCTTACGTAGTTGTTCTCGACGGCGACTATGCTTTCCTAGACCGCCAGCGCACGCCGCATCGACGGGTCGTCAGACTTCAGCGTTATGCTGTCGAAAACTACCTTTGGGAGCCGGATGATGTCAATCGGGCCTGTTGCCGTTTCGCTCGCAGCGAGGTTGAGAAGGACTTATGTCTCGATCTGATGAAGGATGTTCAAAAGCAAGTCGATGAGCATTTGCGAGAGTGTGTTGAGCTTGACATCGCCGCACGCTTGATGATTACGCCACCAAAAGTTCTCCCAGATCGTATCGAGCCACTTCTCGAAAATCAGAGTGTCTCAAAGATCAGCCAGACTCGTGCCGACCAAGCTCGGTTGGCAGCGAAGACGCTCGTTGATAATTCGCTAGCTGAACAGACCCGCGAACTTCTCACGCGTTTTCTGTCGTCTCGATCAATAATGCACATCTTGCGAGGTCATCTTGTATTAGGCCTTCTTCGACGGGTCATTTCAGAGGCGGTCAGAAGCGAGTCTACTTCAGCTCCTGTCCTTCACGAGAAAGCAGTGTTTGAGATTCTGATCGACCGTGTCTGGACGCTACCGCTTTCAGCTGACCATCGGAAGCTCAGGAACAATCTGCGTCGTAAGGTTCGAGAGGCACGCCTTGAACTTCAAAAGCAGCGAGAGAGCGGCATGAGCTAGTCGTGTAGGGTTACCTACAGACCACCAGCGGAGGTGCTTCGGCCGGCGGTTGATGTGCTGAAGCCCATGCTACTTGAGGTGCCTGGCGGTTGGGGGAGGTGATAAATCGAAGGGACGCCGCAGGCTCATGCAACGATCCGCATGGGCCGACTTGTCGTCTTGAGGCGATGGACCGGCCTTGGGGTCGCGTCGCCCGACCCTCCGTTACTCAAGGAGTGCTCCGTGGCGACACGAAACTATTTGCCCCAGGCCGATGAAGCCCTCAGCCTTGTGGCCTAGGCCGATGAAGCCCTCAGCCTTGTAGGGTGGGCTTCAGCCCACCAGTTAATCGGACAATCAATCTGACTCCGCGACCGCCACGCCGACCGTGCCGCGGCAGGCGGGGAAGCCGGTGCAGCCCCAGAAGGGGCGGCCGGCGGTCGGGCCAGAGCGGGCGACGCGGCGGGCCATCGGGCGGCGGCAGCGGGGGCAGGCGGGAACCTCCGGCGAGGCGGTCGCCACCGCACCCGACGCGGGAACGGCCGCACGGGGAGCCGGCGACGCTTCGACGCGTTTCCGCTCGCGGCCGAGCAGGTCGCGGCCGGTCGCGAGGCACCGGACGGCCCCGACGCCGCTCATCAGAAAGGCCACAGCCGACAAGCAGCCGACGAGCGTTGCAAAAACGACGGAGAGCGGCCCGGTGCCTTCCGGCATCAGGTCCGGGCCGAACAAATGGAGGGCGAGGGCGAACAACGCGAAGAAGACACCAAGGACGCCGCCGAGGATCGGCGACGCCATCGCGATGTCCGTCACTTCACCGATCACGCCGCCGTCGTCGTCGTCCCGCCTACCCATGGGCGGCACGATATCAACTGCGTGCTGCGTCTGCCAGAACCCGTCAAGCCGCGTCTGGGTGTCACCACAGGCGTCGGACGCCCGGTGCCGCACGCGGCGACGCCGAACGGCGTGGCCTTCTTCGTGACGACGGTGAGCAGCGGCCGTCGTGTCCATCTTTTTTTGCTACGTCTTCAAGCCGCTGTGGTGTGGGGCCGATGTCGGTGGTGAACGTCGGCCGCGGCGTGGCTCGAACCGTTCGGGCCGCCCGGCCTCCGTTCCGCCTCCAGCACCCCTTCGGCTGCCCCCGGCATCTATGAGACCCCGTTCCCCACCACCCCCACCACCTCCACCACCTCCACCTCTCCGCCCTCCCAGCCATGGCACGTAGCACCATTCCCACGAAGATTGCGGCCCAGGTCGCATGGTCGGCCAACCTCGCCGGCCAGATCGCCCGCGATCCGACACTGGGCGTCCCTGAGCCGCTCGCGACGAGCTTCGCGACGGCCAACACGAACGTCCAGACGTCCTACGGCATCTCCGAGACGCCCGAGACGCGGACGCGGGATGCCATCAAGGGCCGCAACGACGACCTGAAGGAGATGCGTCGCATCGGGTCGTTCGTCATCAAGGCCATCGAGGCCAACCCGGACCTGACGAACCAGCGCCGCGAGCAGCTGGGCCTGCTGCCGGTCGATTCGTCGCGGACCGTCGTGCCGCCGCCGTCGGTCGCACCGATCGTCGAGATCACTCGCATCGATGGCCGCACGGTCTACGGCGAGCTGCGTCAAGAGGGCACGCGTCGCGGCCGCCCGGCAGACGTTGCGGGTGCCGTCATCTTCACGCACGTCGGCCCAACTTCCCCGATGTCGATGAGCGAGTGGACGTTTGCCCAGAGCACGACCACGACGAGCTTCGACTCTCCTTCGGCCCGAGCGAGACGGGCGACACGGTTTGGATTAGTTGCTACTGGCAGAATGCCAAGGACGAGTCAGGCCCAGCTTCGCGGCCGATCAGTCTCAACCTGCCGGCGGGCGGCGTCCGGCCGACCGAGATGGAAGAGCCGACGCCGATGCGGATCGCGGCGTAGCGCACCATCCAGCCAAGGACCAGACGGCGGCGAGGCTTTCGAGCCCGCCGCCGTTTGCATGGGTGTCGGGCTCAGCGATGGCGCGTCATTCCGCCGTCACAGCCGAGGCGGCGTCGAAGGGGACGAGTCGGGCGTCATCCTGCAGCGTCGCGCGGATGTGTCTCGGGCCGGCGTCGTAGAGCCACGGGCCGAGGGCGGCGTCCATGTCGAGCAGGAAGATTGTGTCTGCGTCGGTCGGAAGCTTCCGCTCCGGAGCAAAGCCGCTTCCGGTGTAGCGGGCGGTATTGGAGAGGCGAACGGTGTCGATGTGGCCGTCGAAGCCGCTGTCGATGTTGCCCGAGCCGTCGACATCGGCACCGATCAGGAGCGGCAGCGGACGCAGGCCACGCAAGCCGGAACCGGCCAGTGCTGCGACCCGTTTGCCATCGACGTAGAGACGCACTTCGCTGCCGTCGAAGACGCCGGCGATGTGGTGCCAGGTGTTGGGCTCGAGAACAGCGTCGGCGGCGCGAGCGGTGACGTATTGGGTGCCGAGAAAGACGCTGAAGCTCGGTCGGCCGTCGCTGACGAAGATGCCGTACTCGCTCAATTGCGTCTTGCACGCGAGCCCGCGTCGGCCGGCGTAGTCGTTGCCGTTGATCCACGCCTCGAGCGTGAGCGGAGCGTCGGCGGCAATGGGAATCTGGTCGCTGTCGATGCGGACGGCGCCGTCTCCGTCAACGGCAAGCGAGCGGTTCTCGCCGTCACCAGGCTTCCAGGTCGACGGCGGTTGCGACGGGACGGCCACGCGTCGCTCTGGGATGGCGTAGCGGGTCGACTTGCCGAGTAGATCGCTCTTGACGAGGAGGTCGACCGGTCGAAACGCGGCGTCGAGCGAGTCGGCCATCCGCGTGGCGCGGAACGTGAAGGTCGCCGTCTCGCCCGGATCAAGGTGAAAGTGGTCGTGGTCCGGCGAAAAGCTCCAGCGGCTGTCGCGACTGTCGGGCACGAGTTCGAGATCGATCGCGAAGCGGGTCGGGTTCTTCATGGTGGCCGTCACGTCCTGCACGGCCGCACCGGTCTCGTCGAGCTCGATGATCGGCGTGACGGCGACGGGTGCACTGGCGAGGGTGTCGGCGTCTGCGGAGAGTTCGTTCGTGATCTCGCGAACATCCATCGCAGCACCAACCGCAAAGGCGGCCATGGCGACCTGGTCGTCGCGGACGGTGACGAGGTGATACTGGTGGAGCATGCCCGCTTGTGGGGCGGCCGCGTTTTGCCCGCCGCCGACGGTGGCGAGGGCGACGTACTCGATGCCGTCGCGCACGCCGTCGTGCCGCATGCGATGGATGTGCCCGCCGAAGACGGCCGTCACGTTGCCGGCCGCGGCGAGGATCTGGTGCGTTTCTTCCCATGAATCGCCGTACATCTTGCCGTGACGCTTGTCTTCGCCGACCCAACGCGGGTGGTGAAGGAAGACGAAGATGTGCTTCGCATCCTTCGCCATGGTGAGCGTCTGCTTCAGCCAGTCGCGTTGCTCCGGCGACATGACGTGACTCTCGGGTTTGTTGAAGTTCTTCTCTCCCGTCCACGGGTTGCCCTCGTCGCTGTAGAGGACGAGGAACCAGCTGTTCTTGTGCTCGAACGCGTACCACAGCGGGCCGAAGTGGATCTCGTAGGCCGCTTCGTGCTCACCCTCGGGCTTCTCGTCGCCGGGTTCGCCGCGGTCGCGCCAGTAGATGTCGTGGTTACCGGCCACCGGAAACCATGGACTGATGAGCCCGTTCATGATGCCCTTGAACTCGCGCATCTGCTCGAGCCATTCGGGATGTTCGTTGTAGCCGTTGATCATGTCGCCGACGGTCATGACGAGGTCGGGCTCGATCAGGTTGACGTCGCGGACGGCATCGGCCAGCACGCTGACGCCGTCGGCGGGTCCGCCGGTCCGATCACCAAACACGGCAAAGACGAAGGCGTCCTCTTCGTGGGGCAGCGGTAGCTGGAGCGCGTCGGGGCGACTCGTGTGGAAGCGAGAGGCGTCGGGCGTGCGCGGGTGCGGCGGGTTGTGCGGGTGCAGGTGCCGTTCGTGACCGACGTTGGGCGTCGTGGCCGGGTAGTCGACGTCGGCGGGCTGCGTAGCGGGCGCTTGTGCCGCCGTCGCAGGGACGGGGACAAGCGCGAGCAGCAAAAGCGCGAGGTGGCGAGACTTCATGGTGAGTGACTTTGGCGATGGAGAAGCTGCAAGTGCAAAGAGAACGTTTGCCTCCGGCTAACGGTCGCTGACACAGTTCCTACCCAGCATTAACGCTTGCCGTCGGCGGTCCATTTAGCTTCTGGCGATGCCAAATAAACACTGTCTTCGAGGGTTCACCCTGGTCGAGCTGCTCGTCGTCATCGGGATCATCGCCCTGCTCGTGGGAGTCCTGCTGCCGACGCTGAGCCGCGCCCGGCAATCGGCCCAACAGGTCAACTGCGCGAGCAACGTCCGCCAGTTGCTGAGCGGCGCGATCACGCGGGCCAGCGAGACGAAGCGCGGCATCCTCTTTCCGCAGGGCCTGAACTTCGCGGATCGCGGCGACTACGGAAGCAACGACAGCCTCGACCACATCGTGCCGACGTACATCGCCTCGGTCGATGTCACCGTCTGCCCGGAAACAGAAAATGTCGTACGGCCAGAGACGGTTCAGGACGTGGTCGCCACCATCGCCGACCCACGCCGACGCGCCAGCCTCGAGACGGCGATGGTCGGGTACGAGGAAGAGATCAACGACATGTTCAATGTCGCACCCTCGCGGAACGGACCCGACGGCAACGACAACCGCGGTGACGGCTTCGACTACGGCCACAGCTACGAAGTCTTCGGTTGGTACAGCGGGCCGACGATCTTTCCCGACGGCACGTTGATCGACATGCAGTCGCAGGCATCGGCCAACCAGCAGCTGGGCCTTTCACCAAGCGATCGCGATTTCGATCCCATTGATCCGCGGATCTCGCAGGAGCTCAAGCGGCTAGGCAAACTCCGCAGCCCGACGACCACGATTCTCATTCTCGACTCCGATCAGGATCCGGGCGGCGGTGACGGCAATGGAAACTGGAACAACTACCCGACCCCGCTCAATAACCACCAGGAGCGCGGCGGCAACATCGGCTTCGGCGACGGGCACGTCGAGTTTCGCACGCCCGGTCCCGACTGGGTCGACATGTACATGAAGGCGTACCAGAGCATGGCGCTCGACTTCACCTTTATCCGCACGGTGCGCCCGGAACTGACCCAAGGCAGTCGCAACATCGGTGGACGGTCCTTCACCGTGTACGGCTACCGCAACTGAGTCTGCCAGGTCGCCAGACCACCCCTTCGGCCACATCGACCACGGCCATTTGGCGATGCTCGACAGCTCGAGCATCGTCATCACTCCTCCTCTTCAAGCACCCATGAACAAGAACCACCTCCTCGTTGCCGCCGTCGCAGCGGCACTGCCCGCCTCGCTTGCCACGGCGCAAACGACACCGACCTCCGTCAGCTTTCAGGAAGGTGTCGGCGGCTACAGCGGAACGCTCGACATCACCGTCAGCGAAGACGCCAACTTCGAACTCAGCGGTGCATTCAACGATTACTACTTCCTTGACGGCAACCCGACGCCCGGCGGCTCGCCTGACACGCAGAAGCTGCTCCGCTTCGACGGCCTCATCGGCAGTGGCCCCGGCCAGATCCCGACCGGTTCCTACATCACCAATGCCTCGCTCTCGCTGACCACAGCTCCGGGCAGCTTCAATGAGAACAGCCAGTCCGGCGGGCCCTTTGGTGTCGCCCAACTCTTGCAACCCTTCGACGGCCTGACTTTCTATAGCGACTACCCCGTCGACAGCGACACCGGCATCGGTGGCCCGCAGGTGACTAACGGCAGTGTCGGGCGTGCCGTAGGCGCGTTCGGCAACACCGACGGCGATGGCATCGCTCAAGGCGAGAAGGCCTTCGCCAACGCCACGCAGATCGTTCAGGCGTGGGCCGACGGACAAGACAACAACGGCTTTGCAGTCCAGACCGGACTTGAACGGCACCGCCAATGGCTGGGCCGTCGCCACCAGCAGCAACCCGAACCTCGCCGAGCGACCGCAGCTCAACGTCAGCTACATCTCTGGTGACGACATTCAGCGGACAACCTACCAGCCGGGCCTCGGTGGTTACGACGCTGTCGACAGCACCGTCATCTTTGAACTGCCCGACGGATCGACCGGCATCATCGATGGCGAAGCAGACCCCTTCGTCTTCCTCGACGGCCCCAACGACACCAGCGCTGCCGGCAGCGCTGACTCGCAACTCAACATTCGCTTCGGCGACCTCTTCGTCAGCCAAGGCGGTAGCGTTCCGGACAACGCCGACATTATCAGTGCGAAGCTGGTGCTGACGACCACGATCGGCGAAAGCGTCAATGCCGAGAGCGGCGAACCCTTCGACGCCAGTCAGCTCCTCGTCCCGTTCGACGACCTGACCGCCTTCGAAGACTTCGGCGGCAACGGTCCGGACGAAGTCGACGGTGAGGTCGGGCCGATTCTCGGCCAGGAGCTCGGTGGCATCCTCGGGAGCCAGACCTACTTCGACGTCACGCAGGCCATCGAAAACTTCCTCGCCGGCGACGCCAATTTCGGTTTCAACGTCCAGGCCAGCGACATCAACGAAACGACGACCAACGACGGCTGGCAGATCTACCTGCCCGGCTTCACCGACGTGTCGTTGCGGCCTCAGCTGTTGATCGACTGGGTGGTCGACCTCGACACCCGTCTGCCGGGTGACGCCAATGGCGACGGGACCGTCTCCATCCTCGACTTCGCCATCCTGCGGGCGAACTTTGGCAATTCGGACATGGTGACCTTCGAGCTGGGCGACTTCAACGAGGACGGTGTCGTCAGCATCCTCGACTTCGCCATCCTGCGGGCCAACTTCGGCACGAGTGCCACCTCGGCACAGCTCGCGTCGATCGACGCCTGGTACGCCAGCGTCGTCCCAGAGCCGACCTCACTGGCCATCATCGGACTCGGCGGGCTCACGCTGCTGCGTCGCCGACGCGCCTGATCCATTCACCAACCCTCTCTCCCTCGGTCCCGGCACCTTCTGCCGGGGCCGTTTAGCATTAAGACGAAGCCAAATCAGAATGAGCCCGATATACCTGTTAATTGCACTTCTCATCGTTGCCATGACTCCCGCTGCGGCTTGGGCGGAGCCGCTTGTCATCGGCCACCGTGGCGCATCGGGTGAACGACCGGAACATACCGCCGCCGCCTATCGGCTCGCCGCCGACCAAGGCGCTCACTTGCTCGAGACCGATCTCGTCATGACCCGCGACGGCGTCTTGATCTGTCGTCACGAGCCGGCGCTAGCGATCGTTGACGAGGCGACGGGCAAGCTGAAGTACCGCACGACCGACGTTGCAGATCGTCCCGAGTTTGCTGATCGGCTTCGCACGGCTGAAATCGACGGCAAGTTGATGACCGGATGGTTCGCTCAGGATTTCACGGCGGAAGAATTGCAGTCGCTACGGGCTGTCGAGCCCTTGCCCGACCTTCGCGCTGCGAGCGCTGCCTACGACGGCAGGTACGCCCTCGTCACGCTGAGCGAGTTCCTGGAGCTTGCAGAGGACGTCGGGGTCGGCGTATTGATCGAACTCAAGCACCCTCTGTACTTCCGCGAGATCGGCCTGCCGATGGAGGAGGCGGTTGTTGAAGCGCTAGAAAACTTCGAAGGCGAGGCGATTCTGCAGTCGTTCGACGCCAGCTCACTGAGGCGACTCGACGCATTGACGACGTTGCCGCTCGTGTTGCTCACGTCGAACGAGCGGCACGTGACGCCCGCCGCGTTGGCCGACGCCAGCGCCTACGCGGACGGCGTGGGCGTGCACAAGAAGCTCGCGAGCAGGACGCTCATCGAGAACGCCCGCCTGCATGGGCTGGGCGTGTACGTCTGGACGCTGCGGGCAGAGCAGACATACTTGCCCGCAGGACTTCCCGACATCGAGACCGAAGCCAAACGGCTAGTGGCAATGGGCGTCGACGGGCTGATCACCGATCATCCCGCTCGAGTCGTTGCGGGCATCGCGAGCCAATAGCTCCACGCACTCGAAGCAACGGCACCACCAAATCTGCTTCAAGGTCCGATGCTTCAAGCCTGACTGACTCGACTTTGCTTCGCCCGCCATTGGCTGATCGGACCGCTGACGAGGAACCCGAGGCCGACGATTGCGAGCACGAATTCGTGGGCGACGACGAGGGCCAAGGCAATGGCGATGGCAACGACCAGGCGGCTGATGCGTTTGTTGCCGCGGCCGTAGCGGTTGACAAGGTGCGGGTAGCGAATGCCGCTGACCATTAAAAGCGCCGACACACCGAGGATGACGGGAATCAGCAGCGTCGCTGCGAAGTAGAGCCAGGCCAACACCTCGCGGTAGGTGCCCGGATTGGCGGCGGCGGCGGCGTGGGAGAAGGTCTGTTGCACGAGCACAAGTGACAACACCGCACCGGCAGCGCCAGGGCTGGGCATGCCGAGGAACGACTGATGATTTTCCTCGCCGTGTTCGTTGCTGACGTTGAAGCGTGCCAGGCGGATAAGCGTGCAGGCGACATACAGGCCGCCGATGCCCCAGATGAAGCGATCGACGTAATCGGGAACGTCCACGCCGTCGAACTTGAAGACGTGCAGCGCGATGAACGCCGGTGCGGCACCAAAGCTGATGGCGTCGGCGAGGCTGTCGAGTTGGCCACCGAAGTCGGTGGTGTGCCGGGCGAAGCGGGCGAGGCGGCCGTCGACGGCATCGAGGATCATCGACACGGCGATAAGGTAAACGGCTGCGACGTACCGATAGTCGACCCGATCGGCGGCGAGCAGGCCGGCGCCGAAGGCGTCGCGATCGAGCGTCGCGACGTAGATCGCGGCGAACCCGCACAAGGCATTACCAAGCGTGGCCAACGACGGTAGAAATTGAACGCTGCGCACGTACGCCCGGCGGCCGCCCCGCCTCATGCGACGTCGGCGGAGCTCGCGAATCCGCCGACGGCGACGCAGGTCGCTGGGCAAGTCGATCGAGTTGGTCCCGTTGCTGCTCGGCACGATGGAACGTTAGCGGCTTGTCGCGCAGGAGAGCCGGGATCTATGAGTCACCGGGACAGCTTGCCCGCCGCAAACGGCGGCTCACGTCGTGGCGTCGCTTCGTCCTTCAGTTCGGCGTCGCAGGGATGAGCGGCTGCGTCTCGGTGTCGTCGACGACGACCTCGCCCAACGACTCCACAACGGCCAGCACGTCTGCACCGCCGCGGACCTTTTGGCCCGGCTCGACCTTGATCTGCGGGTTGAGCCGCTTGGGAATGGTCAGTTCCGTCCGGCTGCCGAACTTGATCATGCCGATCCGCTCGCCACGCTCGACCGCGTCGCCGACGTGCTTGGTGCTGACGATGCGACGGGCGATGAGGCCAACGATCTGCTTGATCACGGCAACGGCGCGGCCCTGCTCGTCTTCGATGACGATGGTGTTGCTCTCGTTGTGCTCGCTGGCCTGATCGTGGTCGAGGGCGTTGATGAACTTGCCCTTCTTGTAATGGACGCTTCGCACGAAGCCGTCGCACGGGCTGCGGTTGACGTGGACGTTGAAGACGCTCAAAAAGATGCCGATACGCACCGCCGACTCACCGGTGACGGGATCAGGGTCGAGCTCGGTGACGTCGCTGACTTTGCCGTCGGCCGGTGAGACGTAGGCGACCGTGTTGGGCCCCCCACTCTCGCTCTGTGGAATCGGCCGCTCGGGATCGCGAAAGAAGGCGAACAGCCAGATCAGCACCGGCAGACAGATCACGATGGCCAGCCACCACGCGATGCCAACGCCGAGCGCCGCCGCGAGGCCGACCAGCACGACGGTGCCGATGAGCAGTTCCCAGAATCCGTGTCGAGTCAGTGGCACGGGGCAGTCTACGGGTGTGGCTCGCGGAGCCGCCCATCTGGTGCCACGGTTTGAGGCACAATCTGATGGGGCAAATCGTGGCACCAGATCGGGACGCGCCCGACACAGCTTGCCCGCCGCAGACGGCGGCTCAAGCCGTGGCACCAGACGTCGTACCTTCCTCAACACGTTGACGCCGCCGAGCGGCTGCCTACCGTGTCGGCCCGTCGCCATCCGCGGCGGACTCCGTCGCCCACATGGCGGAATTGGCAGACGCGCTGTCTTCAGGTGGCAGTGTCTTCGGACGTGCAGGTTCGAGTCCTGCTGTGGGCATGAACGTAAGAAAGCCCGAGGCCTTGGCCTCGGGCTTCTTCTTTGCAATCGATGTGATCCCGATCGCCCTACGGCTGGGGCTGGAACTCGGGCGGCAGGTCGCCACCATCAGGTCCCGGCATGCCGGGGCTCTCTTCGCCCTCGTCGCCTTCCATGCCGTCGTCGTCGCCGTCTTCGCTCTCGTCACCTTCAGCGGCGTCGCCGCCTTCCTGCTCGGACTCTTCCTTAGTTGCCTCGAGCTCATCAGCCTCGCCGGCGAAGATCAGCACGAGCAGCGTCATTGGCTTCGTGTCCGCCGCAAGCGTGACGGGGTCGAACGTCGTGTCGTCGGGTGAGGCGTACTCAAGATCGGGTGCACCTTCGACGTCCTTCAGGAAGTCGCGGATCTGACGCGGCCCGATGGCCATGACAATGATCGAGTCGATGACCTTGCGGTACGCGCTCAGAATGCCAATGACATGGCCGTCCTTATCAACCACCGGGCCACCCGAGTTGCCCTGCGTGCCCTTGATATCCATGTAGATGTCGAACGCCTCTTCGCCGGCCGGGTCGGTCGTCGTGACAGCGCCACGCGAGACCTGGAGGTTGAAGCCGTCCATCAGCGTCGTCGGGTAGCCCAGCGTCAGGATGTCGCTCTGGATCGGCGGGTAGTCGTCGGCGATGACTTGCAGGTACGGCACGGTCTCGCCTTCAGGCAGCTCGATCTTGAGCAGCGCGATGTCATACGCATCGTCGGAGGCGATGAAGCGGGCCGGGTACTCGATGAAGGTGCCGTCTTCGTTCTTACCTGCCAGGCGGACGCGGTAGTAGAAGCCGTCGTCGGTTTCGGCAACGTGCTTGTTCGTCAGCAGGTAACCGTCAGCGGTGACGAAGAAGCCACTGCCGTTGCCTCGAAGTCCGGGCGGGCCGTTGTCGGGGTCGTCGGGATTCGTCTGGTCGGTGCCGTGGGCGAAGTCTTCGATCCAGGTCAGTTGACCGGCCGAATACTCTTCGCGAAGCAGCTCGCCTGTGAGCGACATTTCGCGGATCCGCGGGTTAGCCCGCTTGAAGTTCTCGGGAATGCCGTCGATGGCCGCCAGGAAGTTACCGACCGTGAGTTCCGTCGGAGCAATTTCTACGGCATCAAGCATATACTCGAGGCCCTCTTCATACTTGTCACGAACGAACAGGCACGCTCCCATGCTGCTCAGCACGGCCGGCAGACGCGGCTGCAGGCGAAGGGCCTGACGGGCGTGCCCCTCGGCCTCGGCGAGCTTGATGTTGCCGCCCTCGACGCCGTTGCCTTGGTGGAACTTCACGTACGCCAGCCGGTAGTGCGGCCGGAACGCGTTGGGGTAGATCGCCAGCGCCTGACCATACTTCCGCATGGCATCGGTCGGGTTGATCCGTTCGATGCCGATGGCCTCGTCGACGAGCTCATTGGCCTTGTTCTTGATCTCGCGCAGCTCGTCGCCACCGACCCACGAACCGCGGATCCGCTCAGCGTCGCTCTGGTACCGTTCCCGCCACGTCTGCAGCTCCAGCAGGCCCAGGTCACGCTCGGACTGCGTGAGATCCGTTCGGCCGAGGTACCGCTCCCACAAGTCGACAGCCGTCACCGGCTCGGTCACGCGGTCGGCCCGCTCCTTGCAGATCTTCCAGTCGCGACGCAACGCGCCGGCAGCGCCTTCGACCGGCTTCCCGTCGGCATCGACGGCCGGCCCTTCGGTCTCGTAGGGCATGCCGTCGACCGTCTTGATCTTGTCCTTACCGACCAGCATCGATCGACCATCGTCGGTTTTGATGCGGACGGTTCGGCTGCTGAGCGGATGGATGGTGCCCGTGACGAGCGTGCCGTCCTGAAGCTCGATCATGACGGGCGCGTCGTCATCGGCCGCCAAAGCGGTCGAGACGGGCAACGCCAAGGCGAGCAGGAGCAACAAGAGTGCGGACAAAACCGCGACCGGTCGAAAGTAGTGACGCATAAGGAGTTCCGGGTGCGTGCGAGGCGGGTCGGAAATGTCAGTGTCCCCGCCCGGCGGTGACAGCTTAATAAAGTCGAAGCCGGTCGTCTAGCGAACTCGATGTAACGCAAATAGACCGCCTGCTTCTGCCCGTGCTGTCTTGCCGGGCGACCAAGCGACGCCTACCGTGGCCGTCCCACCGCCCGGCAATTGTTGCCGGTCGGACCCACTTTGCCACGCGCGATCCTCACACAAGAGCCGCCGACCGATGCCGACGATCAACCAGCTGATTAAAAAGCCCCGCAAGCCGCTTGCGGCCATCAACAAGGTCAAGGACCTTGAGCAGTCCCCGCAGAAGCGCGGCGTTTGCGTCCAGGTCAAGACCCTGACGCCTAAGAAGCCAAACTCGGCGCTTCGCAAGATCGCCCGCGTTCGTCTCAGCAACGGCAAAGAAGTCACCGCCTACATCCCGGGCGAAGGCCACAACCTCCAGGAGCACAGCATCGTGCTCGTCCGCGGTGGACGCGTCCGTGACCTGCCGGGTGTTCGTTACCACATCGTCCGTGGCGCACTCGACACCCTCGGCGTCAACGATCGTAAGCAGAGCCGTAGCAAGTACGGCACGAAGAAGGGCAAGTAAGCCTTAGTCCCTTAGTTTCAGCACCAACGACCCACAGAATAAGACATGGCTTACAAGAAGTTCACTGCAAGCGTCGCCCAGCTCAAGCCCGACCCACGGTTCAACAACCTGCTCGTCAGCAAGTTCATCAACTGCCTGATGCTCAGCGGTAAGAAGCTCACCGCCCAGAAGGTCTTTTACGACGCGATGGACATCGTGCAGACGAAGATCGCCGACACCCCGCCCGTCGAGGTGTTCGAGCAGGCGATCAACAACGTCAAGCCCTACGTCGAGGTCCGCTCCAAGCGGGTCGGCGGTGCCAACTACCAGGTGCCGATGCAGGTCAACAAGAAGCGTCAGCAGTCATTGGCCATCCGCTGGATGCTCGACGCCTGCCGCGCCGAGAGTGGCCGCCCGATGAGCAAGATCCTCGCCGACGAAATCGCCGGCGCCTTCAACAAGGATGGCAAAGCCATGAATAAGCGTGAAACCACGCACCGCATGGCCGAGGCCAACAAGGCGTTCGCGCACTTTGCCTTCTGATCACTCATCGGAAACGCGAAGAAGCGAAGCCGGAGCGAAGGCTGATATCAGAGGGTGGTCGCTGTCAGAAAGCGATCACCCTCTTCTCGTTTCTCTTTCAGGCTTCTCCCACACCGCTCCGACTTCGCTTCTTCGCTTCTTCACTTCTTCGCGATTCTGACCAGGATTATTCTAAACTTTCCGCATGAGCGACCTCAACCACTACGCTGCTGAACTTGCCCGTGGTGCCCGTGAGGCGTCGCTGGTCCTCATGAAAATGAGCGGCGAGAAGCGGTCTGCCGCCATTCGGCTCGCGGCCGACCTCATCGACGAGCGCGTCGACGCTATCGTCACCGCCAACGCCAAGGACCTCGACGCCGCAGCCGATCTGCCTGCTGCAACCGTCGGCCGGCTCAAGCTCGACAAGGCCAAGATCGCCAAGATCGCCGTCGCCCTCCGCGAGATTGCCGCCCAGCCCGACCCGCTCGGCCGCGTCCTGCACGGCGAGGTCAGGCCCAATGGCCTGCGGCTCGAGAAGCGAACCGTCCCGCTCGGCGTGGTGCTGTTCATCTACGAGAGCCGCCCGAACGTCACCGCCGACGCTGCCGCCCTGTGCCTCAAGAGCGGCAATGCCGTCATCCTGAGGGGCGGCAAAGAGGCGGCCAACTCTGCACGTGCCTTGTACGGGTGCATGAGCGACGGCCTGGCCGGCTTCGGCTTACCGACCGCCGCAGTGCAGCTCGTCGACCGCCCCGACCGCGAGCTCGTGCCGATGCTTTTGGAGCACGGCGACTTGATCGATGTCGCCATCCCACGTGGCGGCAAAGGCCTCATCAAAGCCGTCACACAGGCGGCAACGATGCCCGTCCTCAAGCACCTCGACGGCAACTGTCACCTGTACGTCCACGCAGACGTCGCCTCGTGGGACGACGGCGTCAAAGCAGTCGCCGACATGCTCGTCAACGCCAAGACGAGTTACCCCGGCGGGGGCGTGTGCAACGCGGTCGAGCATGTCCTGTTCCACCGCGACGCGACGGGCCTGCTGCCTGCCGCGTGCGATGCCCTCGCCGCGGCAGGCGTCGACGTGCGGGGTGACGAAGCGGTGCAACAAGCATGGCCGAAGACCAAAGCCGTCGAAGCGGCCGAGTGGGATGAGGAGTATCTGGATCTCATTCTCTCGATCAAGGTGGTTGATGATCTCGATGAAGCAGTCGCACATATCAATCGGCACGGCAGCCGACACACGGACGGTATCCTGACCCGTGACACCCAAGCTGCAGAGGCATTTGTCGCTTCGGTCGACTCGGCCAGCGTGACCGTCAACGCCTCGACCCGGTTCGCCGACGGGGGCGAGTATGGACTAGGTGCCGAGATAGGCATCAGTACCGACAAGCTCCACGCCCGCGGCCCGATGGGGGCGGCCGACCTGTGCAGCTACAAGTGGATCGTCACGGGCGATGGCCATCTTCGCCCGTAAGAGGCGCATGCTGTTCAGATTTCTTTCGCGACCTGTACCGCATTGCACGATCGTTCATCTGCACGACAGCGATCGCGAAACGCAACCGGCCCCGCAGAGCA
This sequence comes from uncultured Planctomycetota bacterium, assembly GCA_963841915.1. Lineage (GTDB taxonomy): Bacteria > Planctomycetota > Phycisphaerae > Tepidisphaerales > Tepidisphaeraceae > JBCDKH01. The sequence continues at coordinate 52,137 of CAWJEN010000006.1, forward strand.
ATGCTCTAGCGAGGCCGGGTGGAGGAGGAATCGAATCTGTCTGCAGCCCATCTTGGCAAGTGGCGGACCACACCTGACAATTCCATCGAATTGCTAAGCAATCTTGTCGTATCCTCTTGATCTGTAACGTCTTGCACGTGACGCCGCGACGTTGGAGGGTTTAGCCCGCAGCTTGCATGCTGACGTTGCCGATGCATTGTTCTTGTGCACTTGGCGAGCTTGTGCACGTCGGCTGCGCATTGGTCGACGCGGGTGGTCGTGGAGATGAACCTGCACACTTGGCCCCGGCGTAGTAAGCTCGCCCCACCGGCGGCTGCCGGTCCTCTTCATGGTGCCACGCCGTTTTTGCCAGCTCGTCGTCCTGATCGGCACGGTCGTCCTGCTCGGCCTCGTCGTTGGTTGCACCTGGTCCACGCCTGGTCGCATCGAGCGGCTTCAAGTGGTTAACGGCGGGACGACCCTCGTCACGACGACGCCCCGCATCGTTCGCCTGGCAGGCGGTGAGACAGACGGCGTGCTGCTGCGACCAGACGAGCGGACGCGCCAGCTGTCGGTCGAGTCGGCCGGACCCGTCGAGGTCACGCTCTACGAAGTGGTCGAGGCATCGATCGACCGGCGTGATCCGGCCGTCGTGAGGCGGACCGGGCGCGCAGACGGCGTGGTCGACATGCCGATCGGGCTTGTCGCGCTGGATGCAAGGGGCACGTTTCCTGCGACTGCTGCTGCGTGGGTCGACATCACATTGCCCCGCGGAACGACACGGCAGCAGGTCGTCACCGTCGTCGCCTTGGACGTTGGCGGCAAGGAGGTGGCCCGGCACAACGTGATCGTGCAGCCGCGTGGCCTTGACCTGCCTGACGACATGCCGCTGGCGATGGCCGGCCGTGTGACGTGGGCCGAGCTGACGGCCGCCTGGCCCGAGGCGTTTGCCAGTGCCACGCCGACGACGATCGGCCGCGATATCGCGAGTCATCGGGCAGCCGTCGAGGTGCTCGACGCGATGATGGCCCGCAATCTGCCGCCGGGCGTGGAGGTGGCCGTCGAGGGCCTTCGCCCGCGGTTCCCGGCGGCATTGTCCGGTGCCGCGACGACCGATTGGCAGCGGTATGACGCGCTCATCGGGCCGTGGCTCGACGGTGCCGTTGCATTCCCGATGCCGCGACCGGGCGATTTGTGGCGGTACGGCAGTGAGCGACGCGCCCGCATCTGGCAAGGCGTGCTGGCTCACTTCTCTGAGCGGCAATGGCTCGACCATGCGACGTTGACGCTTGAGGGCAGCGATGTGTCGCGAGCATTTGCCGACCCCAACACGCCTGGCCTGTCGTCGGCCCTTGCCCGCGAGGTCGATGCCGTGCTGACGATCGCGACGCGGGCGAGGGTGTTGCTCGACGCCCCCGCAGCGACATTCGACGACTTGCCGCCGAACGCGATGCCGCGGGCGGCCCGGCTTGTCGAGGTGTCTCGGCACGATCCCAGGCGGCTGGCGACGTGGCTGGCGATCGATGCGCGGGAGACAGACACCGCCGCATGGCTCGCCGCCGAGCGTGGTGCTCGTGTCGCCCTCGTTCGCGGCATCATCGAGCCGGGCGATGCCGACGCGTGGTTCCACAACGGTCGCTCGATCGGACGTGGCGAGCCGGTGGTGATCGGTTTCGGCCTGATTCGTGCCAGGCGAGCGTCGTTCGACGCCGCCTACGCCGCTGCCGCTGCGACAGTTGATGCGAACGCAACTGCGGCGATCGTTGACGCATTCGTGCGGCCGATCGTGGTACCGACGGTGCACGCGTCGGTCGCCGTGGTCGATCTGCTCGCCGGGCCACAAACTCACGACGCCGCGGCCGCTCGGGAGCAGCTTGCCGTCATCGCGCAAGGGAGCAGCGGCAATGCCGTTGCGACAGTCGTTGCCGATCCGACGCCGCGGATGATGCGGCTGCGGTGGGATCTTGTTCAAGAGTCGATCGCGTCGGGTTCGACGCGGCTGGACGACCGCCGCCTGATCCTGCGGGCCGACGCGATCGCTCGTCAAGCCTCTCCGCCCGAACCTGAGGGCCTGCGGCTGATCCTCGACAAGCTTCCGGCCGGGTGGCAGGCTGATCCGCCGTCGATGCCGACGTCACCGCCGCCTCTGGGTCATGCCGTGGTTCTGTCGGCGACGGGTTCGGTGGCCGTGGACGACCTTCGCGGTGCGGGGCCGGCGTCGCTGCGCATGCAGAATCTGCACGACGCATCGCAACACGCAACGGAGGTCGCGGCCCCGGCGTCTCGTCTGGTGCCGTTGCTTCGGCCTGTCACCATCGACGGCACGTTGGGCGACTGGTCTTACGAGGCGGCGGTGCACCGTGGCCCGCTCGTGCCGTTGGCGTCGAGAATCGAGGCGGCGACGATTGGCCCCGCTGCCGACGTGTTAGCGGGTGTGACGAGCGACAGTCTTGTGCTCGCCTTCAAGACCGACGCTTTGGCCGACAATCCCGCATCGGCGGGCGTCACCCGCACGCTCGGCCGCGTCACGGGTGAAGACGCCGTGGAGTTCGTGCTTCGACCCGTCCGCTACACCGCCGGCGACAGCCGTCCCGGGCCGGCCACACGCGTCATCGTCAAGCCCAACGGCGTAGCGTTCGTCGAACGTCTCGTCGACGTCGGCCAACTCTGGCGGCCTGTCGCCATCCGACTCGACTATGCCACCACGCTCGGCGACGACGGCGTGTGGCGGGGCGAACTCCGGTTGCCCTTCATCGAACTTCTGCCACCCGAGCCGGGCAGGCGGATCAACCTCGATCGGCCGGGCCTGATCCTGTTCAATGCGACCCGCTACGACGCCTCGACGGGTAACGCCGGCTCGTGGGCCGGCCCCACCGACGAGCCCGGTGAGGCCGACCTGTTGGGGGCACTGATTCTGCCTAGTGGCGAAATCGAGATGTTCCGATAAACTCCCCGCGTTGCCTGACCGGGCGACGCTCTCGCCCATGCAGACCAAGCTCCCGCGCCGCAAGTCCTCCGCCCGCCACGCCCGCCTCGGCAAGCGGTCCCGTGAGCCGATCATGCGCGACACGAACGGCCCGCGCCCGCGTGGCCTGCAGAAGCACCGCACCATGCGGGACGAGTCGACGCAGAAGATTTACGACCTGCACAGCCGCTTCTACGACGCCACCTTCGGCCGCTTGGTGCGTCGCCGCATCGGTACTGCCATCGTTGAACAAGTCCAGCTTGCCGAAGGTCAAGTCGCCCTCGACGTCGGTATCGGTACCGGTGGCTCTCTCGACTTCTGGCCCGCCGACCGCGGCACCGTCGTCGGCGTCGACCTGTCGGGCGGCATGCTCGACAAGGCGGCCGAAAAGATCGATGCCTCGGGCCGCACGAACACGCACCTGAGCCGCACCAACGCCCTCAAGCTGCCCTTCGCCGACAAGGCCTTTGACACCGTCTTCGTCAGCCACGTCATCAGCGTCGTCAGCGACCCGGCTGCCGTGCTTCGCGAGTGCCTGCGGGTCGCCGCCCCTGGCGCACGCGTCGTGCTCGTCAACCACTTCCAGAGCGAAAACAAAGTTGTCGGCGCGATCGAGAAGCTGCTTTGCCCCATCTGCACGAAGCTCGGCTGGAAGAGCGACCTCGCCCTCGAGGACCTGCTCCGCGACGTCGGCATCGAGGTCGAGCACCGCTACAAGCTCACCAAGCCCGACCTCTGGGAAACCGTTGTGCTTATCAAGCCTGACGCGGCTTGACGTGACCGACGCCGGCCTGATTTGCCAACGCTAACGCAACCCGTACGCTGGCGGCGTTGAAGGTTCTGCTCGCTGGTGACCTCCACATCGGCCGCGCCTCGTCGCGGGTGCCGGGTGGACATGACGTCTCGGCCACCGATGCGTGGCGGCGATTGGTCGATGTCGCCTTGCGAGACAGCGTCGATGTCGTCCTGCTCAGCGGTGACGTCGCCGACCAGGACAACAAGTTCTGGGAAGCAGTCGGCCCGCTCGAGGCCGGGGTGAACAAACTCGCCGCAGCCGGCATTGAGGTCGTCGCCGTTAGCGGGAACCACGACCACGACGTCCTGCCACGCCTGGCCGCACAGCTGCCGGACGGCTTCACCTTGCTCGGCAAAGGTGGCACCTGGCAGCGGCACACGCTCCGGCGCGACGGCCGTGCGGTACTGCACGTCGACGGCTGGTCGTTTCCCGGCCGCTACGTCGAGCGTGATCCGACCCTCGACTACCACCTGCCCCACGCCGACGACGCCCCGACGATCGGCCTGCTCCACGGCGATCTCGACGACGCCGCCAGCCCGTATGCCCCGCTCGCTGCCGCCCGCCTCCGCTCGCTGGGGCCTGCCGCGTGGTTGCTGGGTCACCTCCACACCCCGCGCCTGCTAAGCGATCACGCCTGCTGGCTGCTCTACCCCGGCTCGCCACAGGCACTCGACTTCGGCGAGACCGGCGTCCATGGCCTTTGGCTGCTCGATGTCGACAGTCACCTCCACACGCCCCGACAGGTGTCGTTGTCGTCGGCGCGGTACGTGCTCTCGACGCTCGACCTGACAGGCGTCGACACGATCGACGACGCCAACAACGCGGTGCTGAACCATCTGACCGACGTCGCCCGACAGGCCATCGACGCAGGTGGTGGCGAGTTGAAAGTCCTGGCGATGCGGCTGCGTGTGACGGGCGAGACGTCGCTGGCCGACAAGCTGCCTTCGATGCTGACAGAGCTTGTGCAGGACTACGACGCGACGGTTGACGGGGTCAGCGTCGGCGTCGACAGGTTCACCTGCGACGCCCTGCCGCCGCTGGATCTTGACGAGCTCCGCACCAGCCACACACCACCCGGCGTGTTGGCTGCCGTGCTGCTCGACGCCTCGCCCGACCACCCGGCCGCCCGGCGAGTCGCCGCAGCGTTGAACCGCATCGATCGCTCTGCCGTCTTTCGCCCGCTCGACGACGAACCCGTCGCACCGACCGATGCGACGGCAGACCGCGCCCGTGAGACGTTGCGTCAGCTCCTGGCGGAGGCTGCGTCGTGACCGGCCGCGCCGTCAAGCTGACGCGCCTGCAGATCGATCGTGCGCCCGGCATCGAGCGCGGCCGCGGGTGGGTGCTCGGCAACCTGTCACCAGGCTTCAACCTCATCCACGGCCCCAACGGCTCGGGCAAGACCACCACGGCCCGCACGATTCAAGCGCTCCTGTGGCCCTCGCTGGCCCAGGGCCAGCCGACCGTCAGCGGCAGCTTCGACTTCGACGGCGAGCCGGCGACGATGCAGATCGAGGCCGGCACGCCCGTTTCACGCGTCATCGAGTGCGGCCCGAGTGAGCGGGCATCGCGGTACCTGTTGGCGTTTGACGACTTGCTGAAGTCGAGCGACAGCGACATGGCCAAGACGCTGCGGGACGAGATGGCCGGCGGGTACGACCTCGATGCCGCCGCTTCGTCTCTCGGCTACGCGCCCGATCCGACGCTGCCACGCGGCGCGTTACGTGATTACGACGCTGCCACCAAAGCCGTCGCTGCCGAGCAACGCAAGCAAGAGCAGCTTCAACACCGGGCGGGTGAATTGGCCACGCTTCGGCTCGACCGCGCGACGGCCGAGGCGGCAGCGAAGCAGCGGCGGTCGCTTGACCTTGCGATGCAGGTGCAGGCCAAGGCGGCCGAATTGCAGGCCATCGAAGCCGAGCGTGCTGCGCTACCGCCGGAGGTGGCGAAGCTGTCGGGTGACGAGGCGGCTGAGGTAGCCGCGCTGGAGCAGGCGGCCATCGAAGCCACCGCCGATCGCCGGGCGGCCGAGACGTCGCGTGCCAAAGCCGTCGACAAGCTGGCGAGCCTGAAGCTGCCCGACGACAACGTGCCACCTGCCGTGCTGGCGACCTTGAACGGGCTGGTGCGAGAGGCCCGTGAGGCGGCGACGCAACTGGCGACGCAGCGTCGCGAGGCTGTCAAAGCGAGCGCCGCCGCGACGGAGGCCAGGCGTGTCATCGGCCATGCGATCGAGGTTCCGCTGACGGTGACCGACGGCGACGACTTCATGGCTCACGCTCGCCGCGCCGACGCCCTGCGGGCAGAGCGGGCGGTGCTCGATGCACAAAGGCAACAACTTGCCCGGCCACACGACCCGACACCGACGGCGACGGTGGAGCAGCTTCGCGACGCGGCCACGTCGCTGGCCCGCTGGCTCGCCGCCACGCCCGCCGGTGGTGACGCGGCAAAGCCGACGGCTTGGGCCGCGCTCGCAGCTGTCTCAGCCACCTTGTTTCTGATCCTCGGCATCGTGCTCGCCGTCAGCGTGCACGTCGCGTGGCTGGCCTTGGGACTTATCGGGGTCGCAGTCTTTGTGTCGTCCTGGTTGCTGTGGCGTCGGCCGACGTCGGGAGCATTAAACGAGCAACCGATTCGGGAACGAGAGTTTGCCGCCACGGGTGTTGCATCGCCCGACGCATGGGACGTCGCGACGGTCGCGTCGCGGCTGACGGAACTTGCCACCGATCTGGTGACGCGGCGTGCGGCCGACGCGTCGGCCGAGGCGGCGTCTGCGCTTCAGTCGGCGGCGCAGCGGCTCGACGCCGATGAAGCAGCGCTCGATGCGGCCCGCAACGCCTTGCAGCAGCGGCTCGGCGTGACGTTGCCGGTCGAGGACGCGTGGTTGCCTGTGCTGGTCGGAAATCTTCGCGACTGGCAAGGGCGTCACGCAGATGCCCTTGCCGCCGACGCTGCGGTCGTGCAGCAGGAACGTGAACTCGCGGCCGTCCTGTCGCAGGTGGTCGAGGTGGCCAGAGCGTTCGGATTTGCCGCGTGTGAATCGGCCGAAGTGGCGGCAGAGATCGTTCCCGACCTGTCGCGTCGCCAAGCCGCAGCCGACGAGGCTCGGCGGGAGATGAGCGACGCCGACCGGCAGCGACGCGAGGCCGACACGGCTGCGAGGCGAGCGAGCGATGCACTGCAGGCGTTGCTCGAGCGGCTTGGCACTGACGCCGACGAGATTCACCTGCACCTGAGTGACTGGCTGCGACTCCGAGGTCGCTTCGTTCAGCTCGACGAGGCCACCCGCGAGGCGGAGCTGGCGAAAAAACTGCTGGTGTCGCAGCTGGGTGACGACGCGTCGCTCGTGGAGCTGACGCCGGACGCGTTGGCTGAGCAGATGACTGACGCCGCCGACGCGGAGGATCGACTGGAGGGTGTTCGCAAACAGATGGCCGACATTGAGGCAGAGATCCGGCACGCCAAGCAAGGCGGTGACCTGTCGGCAGCGTTGGCGGAGCAGGCGACGGCACGGGAGAAGCTCGAGGGCGAACGCGAGCGTTGCCGACGCGCAGCGGCAGGGGCGGCTTTGGTCGACTGGCTCAAAGAGCAGGCCCAGCGTGACCGCCCGGCCGTGTTCGAGCGGGCCAACGCGTTGCTCGTCCGCGTAACGAGCGGGCGGCTCAAGCTCGAGCTCGAAGGTGACGGCTTTGCGGCCGTCGTCGACGGTGACAAGCGGCCGCTGAACAAGCTGTCGCTCGGCGAGCGGACGCAGGTGCTGACGAGTGTGCGGCTGGCGTTCCTGACGCACGATGAACCGGCGAAGTTGCCGTTGATTCTTGACGAAGTGCTGGCCAACACCGACGACGAGCGGGCGGATGTGCTCATCGACGTGCTGCTGGATCAGGCGAGTGTCGAGGGGCGACAGGTGTTCTGCTTCACCGCCCAGCGGGACGAGGCGGGCAAGTGGCTCAGCCGCTTGGAGAAGCGCGGGATGGTGTTCGAGACGATCGATTTGGCGAGCGTGCGGGGCCTCGGGGCGACGGTGCCGCTGGCAGTCGCGGCCGTCGACAAGGCACCGTTGATGGAGCCGGAGAATGACGACCGACACGCGTACGCCGCAGCACTGAACGTGGGCCGCTTCGACCCGGCGAAGGGGCTGGCGGCGACGCACGTGTGGCACGTCTCACCCGACAATGCAACGACGCTGGCCCTGCTGCGCCACGGCATCGAGCGGGCGTCGCAGCTGGTGACGCTGCTGGAGGTGCCGGGGGCGACAGACCTGGCGTTTCTGCACGATCGGCCGCGTATTGAAGCGTCGCTGCGGGCGCTACAGGCGGCGATCGAGGCGTGGCAGGTCGGGCGGGCGACCCCGTTGGACCGAGGCGTACTCGACGGCTGCGAAGGCGTGAGCGAGCGGTATCTCCAACGCGTCGCCGACTGCGCCGCTGGCGTGTCGTGGGACGGCGAGCGGTTGATCGAGGCGCTGAAGGCGGGCGAGGTGAAGGGCTTTCGCGAGAAGCAGCGGGATCAGCTCGAGGCCGAATTGCGTGACCGCGGGCACATCAACGAGGAGCCTTTGCTCGACCGCGAGACGGTCCGCGGGCGGATGCTGGTCGCGGCATCGCCGACGGTGCTCGACGCGGCGTGGGTGGAGGCGGTCTTGGCGGCATGTTGAGTGGTGCGCACGGACCGCGGCCGCCGAACTTCGGGCGGCCGACGTGCGAGATGCATCGGCCGATCAACATGTCGCACGGCGGCGGACGACCCACAACCGCACTGGCCGAGCCGCAGAATGTTCCACGTGGAACATTGCACGCCTGCACTCCCCAAATCGGCCGCCGACCCGATTTGGTCGCCGCGGCGCAACGCGAAGCGTCGGCCGCACCATTCGGCGACGCCTGTCGTACAAAGGCCCATCGGTCGACGTGTCGCGGCGTGGCGGTGACGGCACGGCTAAGCTCGCGAGACGGCACCCGCCGGAGTCATGGCCGATCTGGCTGCCTGTGCCGCAGCTCGCACGCCTCGGTGGGTCTTTGTGAAGGTGCTCATGGCAGACGAATCCAATCAATCTCCAAAGAAGCGCGGGCCTGACAAGTCTCGCGACGGCAAGCAGCCCGAAGGCCAACGCAATGGCAAGCCCGGTGCAACCGGCACGCCCGGACAACCCAACGGCATGGGCTTTCGTCGTGGCATGGGTGGGCTCGTCATCCTCATCCTCGCCGTCGTGGCGGTCTTGTTCTTCATTCTGGAGAGTCAAGCAGTCCGCTATAGCACGGTCGACCTGAGCCTGTTCCAGGCTCAAGTCGATGCCGACAACGTGCAGAAGGTCACGGTCAGCGGCAACGAGATTCGCGGCAAGTTCAAAGAAGCCGTCGCCCTTGATGGTGTGCCGGAAGTCCAGAATTTCACCGCCACAATCCCCAATGGCGTCGCTGCCGATTGGGCGTTCATCAAAGACCTCCTCGGTGGCGGGTACGAGGTCAAGGCAGAGGTGCCCAGCAATTGGGCGCTGTACCTGCTGCCGCTGATCCCATGGATCCTGTTCATCGCGCTCATCTACTTCTTCTTCATTCGTCCCCTCCGCACGGGCGGCGGAGCGGCGGGCATGCTCGGCAACTTCGGTCGATCCAAGCACCGCATGAGCCAGAAGGAACAGACGAACGTCACATTCGACGACGTCGCAGGTGTCGAAGAAGCCAAGGACGAAGTTCAGGAAATCGTTGAGTTCCTCCGAAATCCCAAGAAGTTTCAACGCCTCGGCGGACGCATCCCACGCGGCTGCCTGCTCGTGGGCCCTCCTGGTACCGGCAAGACGCTGCTCGCCAAGGCCATCGCCGGTGAGGCAGACGTGCCGTTCTTCAGCATCTCGGGTTCCGACTTCGTCGAGATGTTCGTGGGCGTCGGTGCGTCTCGCGTTCGCGACCTGTTCAAGCAGGCCAAGGAGAACTCGCCGTGCATCATCTTCCTTGACGAAATTGACGCCGTCGGCCGCAAGCGCGGCAGCGGCTTCTCGTCGGGCGGTCACGATGAACGCGAGCAGACGCTCAACGCCATCCTCGTCGAGATGGACGGCTTCGACTCGAACGACCAGGTCATCATCATCGCGTCGACGAACCGCGTCGACGTGCTCGACCCGGCCCTGACCCGCCCCGGCCGTTTCGACCGTCAGGTGCAGGTGACGCTGCCCGACGTCAAGGGCCGCATGGAGATCCTCAAGGTCCACGCGCGCAAGATCAAGCTGGGCCCGGACGTCGACCTGTCGCGTATCGCCCGGGCCACGCCCGGCTTCAGCGGTGCGGACCTCGCCGCGTGCATCAACGAGGCGGCGCTCATCGCAACGCTCGCTGAGAAGGATCACGTCGAGCAGGAAGACCTCGAAGAGGCTCGCGACAAGGTGCGCTTCGGCCGCGCCCGCAAGAGCCGTGTGATCGACGACAAGGAGAAGAAGGCGACCGCATACCACGAGGCCGGTCATGCGGTCGTGCAGGCGTTGCTTGAGGACGCCGACCCGATCCACAAGGTGACCATCATCCCGCGTGGCCCGTACGGCGGCGCGACCATGACGCTGCCGGAAAAGGACCGCTACACGACGAGCCGCAGCTGGTGCATCGCCTTCATCAAGGTCTGCTTCGGCGGACGTTTGGCAGAGGAAATGTTCACCGGCGACGTCAACAGCGGCGTGGCGGGTGATATTCGTCAGGTCACCAGCGTCGCCCGGCACATGGTCACCGAATGGGGCATGAACGACCGCATCGGCTTCGTCTTCTACGGCGAGGACGACAACCAGATGCAGGCCTTCGACTTCGGCGGGACCAAGGCGTATTCCGAGGAAACGCAGCGAATCATCGACGAAGAGGTCAAGAAGCTCATCGATGGCCTGTTCAGCGAAACGCAGCAACTGCTGGCTGACAACCGGGACAAGGTCGATGAAGTTGCCCGGGCGCTCATCAAGCACGAGACGCTCGACGCAACCGACATCGATCGCATCATGCGTGGCGAGCGGGTGACGAAGCCGACCGTCAGCGACCTGCTCGAGCAGGAGCGTGGCAAGACGCCCGACGAGGCGAAGCGTGGCACCGTCATCGCCCCCGGGCAGGACGGCGACCCGGACGTCAAGGTCGGTGCCGGCCCGCTGCCTACCCCCGGCTGAGCTCGGCTAGCGAATGTTCCACGTGGAACCGCCTACACGAAGCCGTACGACAGACACCGTCGCCGCTGCCCTTCTAGCAGCGGCGAATGTCATGGCGGCGGCGGCGTTGTACGGTGCCGCCCTTGTGCTTCGGCCGGAGCAAGCAATGTTCGCCGATCAGGCGACGCGACTGCTGGCCGTGTCGTGGCTTCCGCTGGGACTGGCGGCGATGCTTCTGATTGCAGGATCGCTGCTGCCGCTCGCGTGGCGTCGTCCGCTGGTTGTTCTGGCCGCGTTGAGCGTTGGCTTGGCAATGTCTCACGCCGCCCGCCACGGGTTGGCGGCAAGCGATGGTCACGTCGCCGGCTTGTGGTGGATTGCGACGTGCGGCCTGCTCGTGCAGTGCCCGATCGCCTTGTTCGCCCGCGGCCGATGGGTCGGGCTCGTCGTCGCTGCCCTGCTCGGTCTGCTGCTGGCGTCGCTTTGGCTTTTCGGCAGCTGACGGTCCGCGCAGCCGAGCGGCACGACGTCCTCAAGAGGACCCGTGCCACTGAACCGTATCGATCAGATGCAGTTGGCCCTCAGGGATTCGAACCCCGACTAACTGGACCAGAACCAGCCGTGCTACCGTTACACCAAGGGCCAGGCGTGCGGCGGAGGGCAGTGTAGTCGCCTCCACAGGTCGCCGTCGACTCGTGATCTACTTGTCTTCCAGACGCTTCAAGAAACCTTCGACCTGCGACGCCATCCCGTCGGCGGCCTGCGGATACGTCGGTTTTGTGCTACGCATCGCGCCCAGCGTGATGCCGGTGATGAGGTAGTCCCGCAGCCATTTGTTGTCGGCTGGAATGGCGTACCACGGAGCCGCAGCAGTGCTTGTCGCAGCAAGTGCGTCACGAAAAGCTTCCTGGTACTCGTCCCATCGGTCCCGCTCGTCCAGGTCGGCCTCGCTGAACTTCCACCACTTCTCGTCCCGCTCAAGGCGATCGCGAAAGCGTTTGGCCTGCTCGTCTTTCGAGAGGTGCAGAAAGAACTTGAGCACGACGGCCCCTTCGCTGGCCAGCAACTGCTCGAAGGCGTTGATCTGTCCGTACCGGCGCCGCCAGGTGGCCTCGGGCACGATCTGCTTGACACGCTCGACGAGCACCGCTTCGTAGTGGCTGCGGTTGTGGATCGCAGTCATGCCGTTGGCCGGGCACTTGTCGTGGTGCCGCCAGAGAAAGTCATGACGTTTCTCCAGTTCCGTGGGCTGTTTGAAGCTCCAGACACGAACGCCCTGCGGGTTGAGCCCGCCGAAACACCGGCGGACGGTCGAGTCTTTGCCACCGGCGTCGATGGCCTGCAGCACGATGAGCATCGAGCGTGAACCGTCGGCATAGAAGGCATCCTGAAGCTCCTGTAGCGCTGCCACGTGAACGTCTGTAGCGTCCTTGGCGTCGTCCTTATCGACGTCGAGTAACTTGGCACCGGTCGGCAGCTTGTCGAGCTTGAATGACGATGCCGACGCGTCGCCCGGCACCTTGGCCTGCGGAACGCGGAACGTCTCAGCGAGTTTCAGCACGTCTTTAAGGTCAGCAGATGCGTCGGCCATAGAGCTCACGCTACGGTGCCGGCTTATGAAGCTGTACACGAAGACCGGTGACGACGGCACGACAGGGCTCATCGGTGGCAGACGCGTCGACAAGTTCGACCTGCGGATCGAGGCCTACGGCACGGTCGACGAACTCAACGCAGTTCTCGGTGTGGCCGCGGTTGCGGGCGAGGGCTGGCTGGTCGACCTGCTTGGCGAGGTGCAGAGCGATCTATTTGCGATCGGCAGTCATCTCGCCGCCGCTGACGGCGAGACGGCAAATCTGAAGCTACCAGCCGTGCCTGATCCCGCGCCGTTGGAGCACCAGATCGATGCAGCCGAGACCGAGTTGGAGCCGCTGACGAGCTTCATTTTGCCGGGCGGTTCCGAGGCGGCCGCCCGGCTGCACCTGGCCCGCTGCGTCTGCCGCCGTGCCGAGCGGCTGGTGACCGAGCTGTCGAAGCGGGAGCCGGTGGCAAAGCCGATACTCGTGTACCTCAACCGGTTGAGCGATTGGCTGTTCGTGCAGGCCCGAGTGGCGAACTCCCGGACCAACGTGCCCGACCTCCCGTGGACGACGGCGTGACAGGTCCGGCACACCGCACCAAATTCCCCCAGCTTCGCAAATTGGGGAACGTCGGTGCGATTCTTGGGAAAAATTTCAACGTTGCTACTTGCAGAAGCAGCACCACTTGCTACTTTGGCGGAACCAATCGGTGATGCCGCTGACCACGGCACCGGGAGAGACGAGAGAAATCAGTACAACATCCGGTGCTCGTTGTTCAGCATTTTTTCCGCAGCGTAGATGCTGCAGATGTGGTGAGCGTTGTTCGCTAGCCCGTCACGATTCTGGAGAGACATTCATGACCCGTAACTTCTTTGCCGCCACCGCGGCTGTCGCACTTCTGGCCGTCCCGGCTTTCGGCTTCGACTACGACGAGGCCATCCTCGGCGACTTGTCCGACGACGAGCTGATCCCGACCTTCATCCCGTTCACGTTCGGCAGCAACTCGGTCACCGGCACCATCGGTGGCCCTGCAGCAACGAGTCCGCCTGACGACTTCTTCGACGCCTTCAGCTTCACGCTGGCCGCCGGTGAGTCTCTGACGAGCGTTTTCGTCGATAGCTATGTCGCCTCAGGCGGCAACACGACGTCTGGTTTCAACATCTACTCGGGCCTGAACGCGGACACCTTCATCGACAGCCCGCTGTTTGGCCCAGCTGACGTTGGCACGGACATCTTGCCCGGTGCACTTGCACCAGGTGATTACACGGTCGGCATCCGTGAAGGCACGCCCGGTCAGGCATACAGCCTGTCGCTGAACATCGGCCTGTTCGTCCCTCCGCCACCGCCACCGGCCACGTCGGTAGTTCTTGACCCAGCAGGCAGCGTCATGGGCAGCCTCGGTGCCGGTGAGGTGCTGTTCTACGAGTTCGATTTTGACGGAACAACGGGCACCGTCGACTCGTTCGGCACAAGCTTCGACACCGAGTTGGGCCTTTACAACGCCAGCGGCGTTCTCGTTGACAGTAACGATGACACGGCTCCGGGTCTGCAGAGCCAGATCGTGCTCGACGGTCTCGCTGCGGGGACGTACTACCTCGCTTTCGGGGGGTTCAACACGACCTTTGGTGCCGCCGACTTTGCGGCCACGTCGGCGTCGACCACCAACTTCGGTGACTTCGTCATCAACGGCATCGCCGTTCCCGAGCCGACGAGCCTCGCGCTCCTCGGCATGGGTGGCCTGGCCATGTTGCGTCGCCGTCGCGCCTGAGCGACTTCGAGGTTGCACCTTCAGTCAGTCGGCCGCCCCGCGAGCAATCGCGGGGCGGCCTTCGTTTTATTCGTCGCGTAACTTCTCTTCGACGTGACGGCGGTGACGAAACAACTTCTTCGGCCCTTGCTCCGCCGACACCAGTGCGTGCGCACCCGCGTCGACCGCGAGAGCCAGGCGGCGATGGTGCTGCTGTCGGCGGTCTTCATCGTCGTCATGACGCTCGCGTTGCCGCACAGTTTTACGACGCTTGAGGGAGCGTCCGGAGCCGCGGCCGTGGTCGATCAGCTTGACACGGCAACAGAGGTGACGCATTCGCCGGGACCGTTGGAGCGGTCACAGCGCCTTTCCATTGCAGCTCGGCTGACGTTGGTGGCATTGGCGCTGCCGTTCTGGTTGGAGGTGCTGTTGCGGCTGGTGTGGGTCGAACGCGGGCCGTCGACGTGCGGCGTGGAGCGGGCGTCCTTCAAGCGGGTGGCTCATCTAATAGCAGTTGCACTCGTGCCGCCGCTTCGACCGACGCTCGCGCCGGCATCCATGCCTGCTTGGAACTGGCTGCCGGGTCTGGGCTGGCGGCGGACGACACGGGAGCTGGCCCGGCACGTTCAGCGGGCGCTGGGCAAGCCGATGCTGCTGATCGCGCTGCTCATCTTGCCGGTGCTCGTCGTTCAGCTCTTGCTCGATGACGCGATCAAGGAGTACGAAGGCCTTGCGCTGGGCCTCGATATTGCGATCCGGCTCATCTGGCTGGCATTTACGGTTGAGTTTCTGCTTGTGCTGAGCGTATCGCCGCGAAAGCTGGAGTACGCGGTGACGCATTGGGTCGATCTCGTGATCATTCTGCTGCCGTTCGTCGCCTTCGCCCGGACGCTGCGACTGGTGCGGGCCGGACAGCTGTTGCGGGCCGGTCAGATGACGAAGCTCGCCAGCACGTATCGGCTTCGCGGCCTTGCGGTCAAGACGATGCAGGCGGTGCTGATGCTCCGTGTGCTGGAGAATGTCAGCGGTGTGATGGCCAAGCGACGTATCGAAAAGATCGGCGAGACCATCGCCAGGCGTCGCGAGGAGATTCACGACCTGCAGGCCGAGCGACGCGAGCTTCGGGCGGACCTGGCCAAACGGCTGTGGCAGCGTCGCCGAAAGCGACAACGGGTGAGGCAAAAGCAGGGAACAGCGGCTTGAACCCATAGTGGTTCAGCGGGTAAAACCTCTGACATGCGTCGTCTGCTCAGCCTGGTCACCGCTGTCGTAACGGGTTTTGCGGGAACCCACTGTCTTGCCGCTGATGCTGAATCCGTCGACACGGCCATCGCAAAAGCAGTGGGCAACATCTACAGCCAGCAGAATGAGGGCCAGCCACACTGGGAGTGGGCAACGCCGACTCCTTATCCCGAAGGCGAAGTTAAAGTCGAGTTCGACGTCCACCGCGAAGGCCAATGGGGCGGCAGAACGGCTTTGGCTTTGTACGCCTTGCTGGCCGCGGGTGAGCAGCCCACGGACCCGAGGCTCGCTCCGTCGATCGACTGGTTGCTCCAACAGGATGTCCGCGGCACCTACGCGTGCGGCACGAGGCTGCTGGCGTGCACGTACCTGCCGCTGAACGACGAAGTTAAAGATGCTGTTCGGCGAGACGCGACCACACTACTGAACGGCGTGATCACACGTGGGCTGGCGTCGGGGCATTGGGACTACGTCAACGGCTGGATCCGACCTGACGGCGACACGTTCCGCTACAGCCACAGCCGAAGCCAGTACGGCTTGCTCGGCCTCGACGCGGCGGCGCGGATGGGGTATGACATTCCGATGCCCGTGTGGCAAGGAACCGACGCGGGTTGGCGACGTAACCAGCGGTCCGATGCCGGCTGGGGGTACCAGCACCCCAATAGCTACAAGCCGGAACCGACCACGCCCGGCATGACGGCTGCCGGCGTTGCCAGCTTGTTTCTCACGCAGCGACACTTACTTGGAGAACCGGCCACGCGAGGCAATGTGATCGATCAAAATCTCGCTGGTGGTTTGGCATTTCTGGCTATCAATGATGATAAGTGGGCGACCGACGAGACGTACGACCGCGACTTTCCGATGGCCACCATCTACGCCGTCGAGCGTGTCGGCGTTGCCAGTGGCCTCCGCTCCATCGGCGGCGAGGACTGGTACGACAAGGGCGTCGACTGGTTGCTGGCGAGCCAACTCTCCACCGGCTCGTGGAAAAGTGACGCCAGCGAGTCCGGCAGCCTCGGCAGTACGTGCTTCGGGCTGCTGTTTCTGGCACGTGGGTCGTCGCCGGTCGTCGTGCAGAAACTAGCCCACGGCGATATGGAGGCGGGGATGCAGGCCGCGAAGCAGCTCTACCGGCAGATGGGCGCACCCGCCGTAGAGCCGGACGCCGATTTGGCCGCCTTGCTCGCAGGTGATTGGCATCAACGGCCGCTCGACGTCAGCGGTCTCGTCGACTTCCTCGGCCGCGCAAATGAACAGGAGTTGCACTGGCAGATCGTGACCGCTGATCGGCCGTTGCAGGACTGGCTGAATTCGCCCATGTTGACGCTGGCCGGTTCACGACCTTTACGACTCGGCGACACCACCAAGGCGAAGCTTCGCGACTACGTGCGCAACGGCGGCCTCGTCTACTTCAACGCCGACGGGGGTTCCAGAGCGTTTGCCCAGAGCGTGCGTCAACTCGGAACCGAGCTGTTTCCCGATCAGCAGTGGCAAGTCGTCTCGGACGACAGCCCGATCGTCCGCGGCCGCTTTAACGCGACCGCGGTCGGTGGAAACGTGCCGAATCTCCTGCAAATCGGAAACGGCGTGCGGCCTTTCTTCGTCTTGGCCGACAAAGCCGACCTCGCTGCTGCGTGGCAAAGACAGCAAACCGACGATGACAAACCCACCGACACAGTCGCCCTGCAGATCGGAGCAAACCTTCTGGCAGGCACTCTCGATCCCGACAGTCTGCCGCGCAAAGGCAGCCGCGTGCAGCTGACGGCAGATGATGCGGAAATCTCAGCCATCGCCAAGGTCGGAATTGTTCGCACGGTCGAGCCGGATGCCTGGCGTCGGGTCGCCGTCACGGCTGCGCTCGAAGACGGGTACGGAATCGAACTTGCCGACGCGTCACTAACCGATACCGACCTGCAGAATTACGACCTGATCGTCTTGGCCGGCGTCGGACCGCTCGAGCTGTCGCCTCAGGAGCAAGCGGCTCTAACAGCCTACATCGACAACGGCGGCACCCTGCTGCTCGAAGCTACCGGAGGCGATTCCGCATTCGCGACGGCAGCGGATGCCTACCTTGCCGAAGCCTTCGGTTCAACAGAACCGTTATCGAAGGATCACCCGCTGCTGGGCGAACCATTCGACGTTTCATGGAAGCTCGAAGCCAAAAAGAAGTTGGGCGGCTCAGCCGTTGGCGTGCGGCTGCGCGGCGTCGAGCGGGACGGGCGAGTGATCGTGGTCTTCTCGCCCGACGATTTATCTGCCGCGGCGGCGGGCAGTCGTTGGCCGATGGTTGGGTACGACCCGGCATCAGCTCGACGGTTGATGGTCCGGATTGCCGCGTACGCCGCCCGTGACTGACGTTAAGGTCGCCCTAGCGACGATGTTTCGGTACAGTGCCGCTCGTGAACCCGCTCCGTTTATTTGCTGTTGCCGCCGCCGCTGTGGTTGGCAGCTTGCCGATCGGCGGCTGCAACGTCGCCGGCTTTGCCGCCCAGGCACTTCCGCCACCGACCGTCGAGGCCGCGTATCAGGACCTTGCCGGACAGTCCGTCGCCATTGTGCTGTGGGCATCGCCTGAAATTGACGTCGATTACCCGGCTCTGACGCGGCAAATCGGCAGGCGACTCGAGGATTACCTCAAGGGCGCTCGTGACTCGGGCAACCGGACGACCCGCGAAAGCCTGGCCGGCATGACCTTCCCGCTGCCGAGCGATTCGTTCGTGAAGGCATTCCGCAACGATCCGTCGCTTGCCTCTGCCACGCCTAAGGAGATTGCTTCGTTGGCTGGTGCGGATCGCGTCGTCTACATTGAGCTCAATAGCTTCACGACCGGCGGCGGTGCAGCGGCCGGCCTTGTTCGTGGGCTGGCGCAGGCGAATCTGGCGGTTTATGAAGTCGCCGATCCTATTACGACGGAGGCTGAAGCCAGCCTTGCCGCCAAGCGTGGTCAAAGCGGATCAGTCGTCGAGGGCTATCGCGAGGACGGCATCACCTTCGTCTACCCGCCCAAGGGTCCGGCCGAGGGCAGCAACCGCCTGACGCCCGAAGCGGCCTACAGCGGCTTGACCTTGGCCATCGCCGACGGCATCGCCCAGCGGCTTGTCGAGCACCGCCAAGAACAGTGATGACCCCTCGCTGCACAATGCTTTGCCTCCTTGGCCTCACCACCGCTGGCATGGCGGGCGGGTGCGCGTTGCTCACCACGCCTGTTGCAGCAGTGACCAAAGCCGGGCTTGGCCCGAAGATACCGCCGGCGTATGACCTTCAGAAGCAGCCGACGTGGGTACGCGTCACTGCTGATGAGCGGGTGGTCGGCACCGATGTCGTCTTAGCCTCCGATCCGGTTGCGGTCGAAGCTCGCCGAGCCTTCGAGGCCAGTCGAGAGACCGTCGCCGCTGACGTTGCCTCGCGTGCCAAGCGACTGGTGGTCGTCGATCTCGGGGTGCCCGACGATCACGAGAGCATCTTGGGCTCGCCGTTCACGAAGCTGACGGCTGTCGCGCGGGTACGCGTGTATGACGATCTGGGCGTCGAACTCTGGCCGGCCGACGGCACGCGTGGCAAGCTCGTCCAGGCGCGGCTGTCCGATGACGCCCGCGGAACACAGGCCGAATTACAGAGGCAGGTGCACCGAGAGCTCGGCCGATCCGTTGCCGCATTGTTCGTCAGTCACCGCGACGGCTAATACGAGAGCGGCTCCCGCGTGGGAGCCGCTTGTACTGGTGATCTCTGATCTTCACTCTGTCTCGACGTCCGGTTCGCCGAGTTCCTTACGCAGCCGAATCAAGCCGCGGCGGGCATGGGTCTTTACCGTGCCGAGCGGCAGGTCGAGCTTGTCGGAGATCTCCGGATAGCTCTGGCCGTCGAAGATGCTCATGCGAAGTACAAGGCGCTGTGGCTCGCTGAGGTGCCGCATCGCATCGACAGCCCGGCTGGCGTCCTCAGCAATCTCAGCCGCCTCATCAGGGCCGGCGTAATCGTTGCCGAAGGTCGACAAGGATGCTTCGCTCTCGCCCGTCATCCGGATCCGGCGACTTGTGCGACGAAGCCGATCGATCAGACGACGCCGGGCGATCGTCATGACGAACGTCCATTCCGAACCGACGTCTGCATCGAACCGGTCGGCGTGACGCCAGAGGTTCAAGAAGATGTCCTGGCAGGCATCCTCGGCCTCGGCATGGGTTCGGCAGCTACTGCGGGCCATCGACCAGATTGCACCGCTGTACCTGTCGACACAGGCCTCAATCGCGCCAGGCTCGGTCACGGCAACACGTGGCAGCAGAGGCTGCTCGCGGGCAACGTCACTAACGCGTTTAGGCGACGATGAAGCCGGCACGCGGGTCGTGCGGCCGATTCGAAACCAGGCAGGGGTAAGTGCGGCCACTCGCATGAGGCGAATCGAAGCGATAAAGGTCAGGAGGAGGCTTACGAGGATCGCAAGCGCTTACGCCAGCTTAACCCATTAACTGCCAGATCGTCAAGCTCGTTGTAACGCCGAAATGGGGGAGCTTGTGAAGTGCATCAGCCGCCATTGATGCGAAACCTGCTTCTAATCGGACCTTGCATAGCAGCTTTCACCGGTTAAGCTGTAGGTGGAGATGAATTCGCCTAGCAACACCGACCAGCCCGCGTCATTCGGGCGAAAACGCGGTCACCTTGGCCTGCTGGCTGCAATTGCCGTCCTCGTGACGTGTGGTGCGGGGCTCAGCATCCGCTCGCTGTCGCCGCAGACGGCTTCCATGGCAAAGTTTTCGCTTCGCGACTCGACTGGTGAACGGGTTCGGCTGGCCGACGTCACGCGAGATGGGCCGGCTTTGCTTGTCTTCGGCCATTCCTCACGCGAAGTGGCGGCCCTTGCTTCGGTAACCGGCGTGCACGAGGTGGCCATCGTGCTGAATCGAGACCCTGTCACGGAGCTGACGATCGGCCGGGGCATCCGATATCTCGTCGACCCCGACGGCACTTTGGCCGCAGCCTTCGGTGCCGAAGCCGAGGCCGACGATCCGCACACAATCATCCTCGGCAGCGACGGACAAGTGCTGGCCGCGGGCAAGGCTTCTGGCCTTGCCGCCCGCGTGTTGCAGCGAAGCATTTAGATTTAGTCAGGTTTAAGTGCGGCCCGAACCGCCTCCGCGTGTTCGGGAGTCACGTGCAGCCGCCGCGTCTTCAGCGTGGCAGATTCGTCATCCAACGCAGCGACGAACGGTGACGCTTCAGCGAGGTCGACGGTGCCCGTCGGCGTGTCGATCAAGATACCACCGCCACCCGACTTGTACGGACGGTTAAAGGGTTCGTCTGAAAAGACGTCGTAATCGGGCTGCCCGCCAGCATTCGTGACGACGTTCCTAGCGACCTGCAATGCACTGGCCACGTGTCGCTGCTCCAGATCGATCGTCTTGAAAAGCGTGCGATCAAGCAGGCCTGCACAGAGCTTTGCGAGCATCGCGTCGCCGCCCCGTCGCCAAGCTTTGAAGCAGCCCAGCACCGACACATCGTCGAGCTCGATGAACTCGTCCGTCGCGAGGCGATCTCCGGTCAGCACCCTCGCCACCGCACCGCTGCCGGGCGGCAGAGCCAGGTTCGGCCCCGTCACATCACCCGTCGCCTCACCGAGCAACAGCTCGCGAGCTCGCCGCAGTGCGAGCGTGACCATGCCCTCCGCGGCCCGAACGACCTTGTGGAAATAGACGTGGCGGTACATATGGTACCGCGCCTGCAGAAAGGACTCAGCCGCGCTGACGCCTTTGTACCCGATCGCCAGACGCGGCCCACCCGTGCTCTCGACAACCGTCATCGCCTGCAGCAGCCACGCCAGATCGTACTGCCCGTAGCGACTGCCCGTCATGAGATTGTCCCGCAGCAAATAGTCGAGCCGGTCGGCGTCGAGCTGACTTGAAATCACGTCACACGTCAGGGACCCGCCGCAACCTTCGAGGAGCGAGACGGCCCGCTCAGGCAGCGTCTGCTCGTGTCGGATCAGAACCCGATAGACCGCCCCATCGGGATCGAGGATCAGGCGACGCGTAACGCCCTCATGCCTGATGCCGCTGACGCGTTCGAACACGTGACTGAACGGGCCGTGCCCCAGGTCGTGCAGCAATGCGGCGGCAAGTGTGGCATCACGCTGCAACTCGTCGACGGCGTACCCGCCACGCTCGAGGCGGGCGAGGATCTTGCGGGCGGTCTCGAAGACCCCCAGGCTGTGGCTGTAGCGGCTGTGATCTGCACCGGGATAAGCGAGGCTGGCGAGCCCGAGCTGCCGCACGCGTCGCAGCCGCTGAACCTCCGGACACGCCAGCAGGTCAAGTGCCAGGCGATCGACCGGCTCGTCAAGGCGGAGCGCAATGACGTCGTGCACCGGGTCGCGAAGCACTTTTTCACCGGCAGATCGCATGGACGCACTTTACCCGTGTCGCCCCACACGCAAAACGCCGCGACCAAAGGGCCGCGGCGCTTGCTGATTCATCTCCAAACGGCCGCCTTAGCGGTAGAATTCGATGATAAGGTTCATGTTGACCTCGAACGGCACGTCGTCAGGCGTCGGCAGCGCCTGCACCGTGGCGGTCAGGCCGTTCGGGTTGAAGTTGATCCACGACGGAACTTCGTGACCGGCCATCGACTCCATGTTCTCACGAACAAGAGGCTTTGCCTTTTCCTTGAAGCTGATCTCCATGCCTGGCTCGACGACGAAGCTGGGGATGTCGACCTTCTTGCCGTTCACGAGCACGTGGCCGTGGTTGACCATCTGGCGTGAGGCCCAGATCGTGCGGGCGGTGCCCATACGGCGGACGACGTTGTCAAGCCGACGCTCGAGCATCTGCACGAACACGGTTGCCGTGTTGCCCTTGGAGCGACGGGCGCCGTCGAGGGTGCGACGGAACTGCTTTTCGAGCACGCCGTAGTGGTATCGCAGCTTTTGCTTCTCGATGAGGCGGATGCCGTACTCGGTGTTGCGGCGGCCGCGGTAGCCGTGCACGCCAGGGAGCTGCAGCTCTTTGCTGGTGTGCTTCGGAATGTCGGCAATCGGAACGCCGACGCGGCGGGACAGACGAACTTTAGGGCCGGTGTAACGGGCCATAGGGTTTGCTCCGCGACTACTTCAAGTCGCTTCCCGGGCGGGCACGGCATCCATCACTTCCCGCGGAACAGTGAGCGACAACTTACGTGCGACAGCAGGCAGCTTCCGCGTGGCTCGGGGCACACGGGCCTGCACAGGTTGTAAAGCAGACGTCGAACACCGACGCCCGCCGCGGGTCGCCACGTTAGGCCACCAGGCTAGATCTTTCCCGAGTCACTGCGGCAACGCTTCAGTAGAGTCGATCAGAACCGTCGTCACATCGTCAATCAGCGGCGTGTAGAGCACAAGGTTCGACCGCCAGTCGCTCAAAATCGATCCACCTGCCGGCTCCCGCGTCACGGCAAAGGCGATGGCCTGGCCGACCGGCAGCGTCGGTCGCAACAGCAGCGTTCGAAGCTGATCGTCGCGGCGGCTTCGCTCGCGCACATTAAACACTCCAGCCGGAACGCGATTCGCCCCTTCGGGTCGATCGGCGTCAACGATCCAAAATTGGTACTGCTCAACCGCCGCGTCATTCGGCGGCAGGCCGATGATCTGAGCCAGGCCGCCCTGTCGAGCGTCGCTCCACAAGACGTTACCACCGGCTGCCTCGGGTGCGCCAGCGACCGGCTTCATCCAAATTCGAGCGGCACCGGCTTCTTCGGCAATGCGATACGACACATGACCCGCGCCGCCGATCTCTTCGACAGGTCCATCGGCGATAAGGGGGCCGATGTCAACCGTCTGCTGGGTCAAGCGGAGCACGACGACGCCCAGGCCGATGGCAGTCACAAGCAAGGCAACTGCGACGAACACGCTGATCCTAGCCAGTTGCCGCCATTGTTGCATTTGCGAGGCGAGTTCGACCCGTTGCTCTTGCCGCGATGCGTTCCAAAGAGCCGCCGACATGTTCCGTCGCACATCGGCAGGCATGACATGCAGTCCGGCGTGACGCCGCTTCGTTGTCGGCTCTGGATCAGATGACGCGTCAGCTTCAGCCCGCATCACGCCCTCGAACAAGCCACGCATGCCGGCGAACTCGGCTCTCAACGACGCGGCCTCGCCGGGGAGCAGGATGCGCAGCCGCTCATAAGACTGTCTTTCTTGCGGCGTGAGCGTGTCAAGCCCACCCAGCACGACATCCGCTGTCAGGTCCCGCAGTTCCCCTACGGCAGAGGCGACGTCCTGCGACGCGTAACGTAGCGGCATCTGCTGACCGGCAGCGACACCTTCGGGCTCTGACCGTTGGCGGTGAATGTCGGATCTCTGGTTCGGCATAGACGCTCGGCGGCCACAGCTAACAGCCTGGAACCACAACAAGGTCGCACAGGCAATGCTCGGCCCTCCCAAGCCGGCCAATGCGACGGTTCCTCCGCGAGGGTCTTCGCCAACGTCGCGAGCCTGGTTTCACCAGATGTCGTAATCTCGATTAACAGCGCATCCGCTCTCTGCAGGCGGAAGATGTTCCGTTGGTAACCAGCTCGATCTCGCTACTCGAAGCTCAACCCATCACGTTCTGAAGGCGACCGATTCGTCGTCTCCCCATCCTTCGTCATTAGGGGTACACGCAGCGGCCGCTGAGGAGAGGCGGTCTTCGAGTTCCGATGCCGTGAGCCCGGTGATGCGAAACGTTTTCTCCGCCTTCGTCTGCCCGCTTACAATGGCCAACTGGTGCTGCGGCACGCCGAGCGCCAGCCCGACCTGCTTCAACGCGGCGGCGTTGGCCAAGCCGCTTTCGGCATCAACCGTTGCCGCGATGCGGATCAACCCGCTCTCGATCGCAAGCACCGCACTGCTCGCTGCACCGCCTTCGACCAGAACCTCGACAGTCATCGCTTCAACGTCGCCCTCCGTCCCTGCCGTCGCTGTGCCACCGGCCGATGCCATGCCAAGCAACGCGTCGAGGTCATCATCATCCAGCGGCGTAGAGCCGGTCATATCGACGCTCACAGAATCGCGGCGCGGCGGGGTCGGTTCGTAATTAACCGGCGTCGGATATAGTCGCGGCTTGCCGAATGCACGCCAGAAGGTGAAGTAGAAGATGACGAAGAAGTCGTGCGGCTCGTGGCGGCCGAGCAGCTTGGCGAGTATTTGAAACCCGCCGAGCGTCGCTAGAGCAACGACTTCGAGCAGTAGCAGCCAAGCGAGAGCGTCCGGCCACCAATCGAAGACAAATTGGTTCATAGCTTCAAATGAAGAGCGTGGCGACGCTCAGAAAGACTCCGCCCGCGCTTCGCGGTAGGCAGCAATCAACGCCTGAATGATTCGTCGGCCCAAGAAGAAGACAACACAGGCAAACAGGATGTAATACAACCCGGTCAGCACTGCCTCGCTGACGAGCCACGTTTGCGCGAGCTGCTTGCCCTCCGGCGAGAGCTGCTCAGCGTATTCCGCCGCTTCGCGGTACTCCTGCGTCGTGAACGATGCCAACGCGGACGTGATGTGTGCCCCAAATCCCATAAGTCCCACTCTAAAGCAGCATCGTCCCCGCTGCAAATAGACACAGATCGGGTGGCAAAAGAAACCGGCCCGGCCACTTTCGTGGACGGGCCGGCGGATTCAACCGGACAAGAAGCCCGAGAAGTCGCTCGCTGACGATGCCTTAGTAAAGGCGGGTCGGCTCAGCCTCGGTGATGTCGCCGTCTGTGTTGTCACTGTTGATCGTGACATCAAACTTCTGACCACCAGCGGCCTCAACGGCCTCGACGGTGACGTACCAGGTGACGCTGCCGCCACTCTCGAGTGTCGGAACTTCGGTCATCGTGACCTTGTTGCCGTCGTTGGTGACCTCGGTGTCGCCTTGGGCGCTGACGAACTTCGTGCCCTTGGGCAGGACGGCCGAGACCTTCAGGTTGTTGTCCGGGCCACTGCCTTCGTTAATGACGGTGACTTCGTAGACGGTTTGACCGCCGACCTGGACCGGGTCCTGCTGGTCGACGACCTCGAGCTGGAGAGCGCTGATCGTGCGGACCTCGAGCTGGGCGACAGCCTCGGCACGGGCGAGCTCTGCACCGCTGTCGCGGCAAACAGCTTGCGTCACCGCACCGAGCTTCACGACGGCCGCTTCGTCAGGCGTGCTGACGTCGACGTAGACGGTCGTGCTCTGACCTGGCTGCAGCGTGCCGAGCATGATCTTGTCGTCGTCACCACGCTGATCGTCGCTGACGTAGATGTTGGTCACTTCGGCACCCTGGCCGGCGGCCGCGGCAAGCACCGCACGGTCGGCGGCGACGCTGCCGGTGTTGCGGATCGTCAGCTGGAACCGAGCATCCTCACCGACGTAGGTGAACGGACGGGCCGGCTGGGCCGAAATCTCAAGCTTCGGAGCGGCAAACTCAGCTTCGATCCGCTCGCTCTTGACCTCGCCCAGTTCGCTCTTGGCGATTGCGTAGCTGCCGAAGCTGGCCGGGCGCTCAGCCTTGACCATCACGCGTTGCTCCATCGACTTACCGGCGGCAAGGTCGCCGACTTCCATCTCCATCGTCCGCTCGCCGCTCTCGGCGAACATCATGCCCTCGGGCAGCTCGTCGAACAGCAACACGTCACTGGCGGCGGTGTCGCCCTCGTTCTTGAGAACGTAGACCATCTCGACAGGCGTGCAAACGCTGAATGGGCCTTCGCTGGCGAGCGACTTCGTCAGGCGAAGCTCGGGGTTCACGACGCTCAGCACCGAGCAAATGCCGCGGTCGAACTCGTAGTACGTGCAAGCCTGCAGGTCGCCGAGCTGTTGGGGCGTGCCCTTGATCGTGATGCTGCCGGTGTCGCCGTCGCGCATTTCGTTCATGCGGAACGTCAGGACGTTGCCGTCCTGGCTCGTCGGCTCGGGCGTCGACGACTCGAAGGCGAAACCTTCGGGCAGCTCTTCGCGGATGATCAGGCCGTTAACACCGCCACCGCTGGTGTTGGCGTAGTTGATCGTGTACTCGGTCGTCGTGCCGAGCTTAATCTCCTGCGGAGCCGACTTTTCGATCGTGATGTCGCCTTCAGCCGTTGCAGTGGCCATCTTGCCCGACTGCATTAGCACGGGCACAATGCGGCCGGAGGTTTCGATCTCTAGCTCGGCGTCGTCGTCGTCACAGGCGACGTTGAAGCCTGCGAGTCCGACGCCGGCGGCGAGGAGGGCGGTCATGCTCAGGCGACGGCCGAGCGGAAGGGTATTGGCGAGTTTCAGCATGTCTTGGATCTCCGTGAAGTGATGGTCAATGTCGTACAGAAGCTCACCTCTGGCAGTACCTGCCAAGTGGGAGCTACCAGACAGCAAGGCAACTTGCCTGCCAAACGCGTGGAACGTCCGACATTTCTTACCGTCTGGTCTGATTCCGCGGTCAGGGCGAGCTGCAGAGGCCGACTGGGGTAGCGGTGCTGCGTCGTCTTGTCAGGTCGTCGCACCTCCTCCGACAGCCTGCGCCAATAGTTACCGCTTGCTCCACGACCTGCCGAGCCTGCGACGGAACCTGCTGCGCTGGTATGACACGAATGCACGCGAACTGCCGTGGCGTGGCGAAGGGTGCACGCCATATCGCGTGCTCGTCAGCGAGTTCATGCTCCAGCAAACGCAGGTCGCGACGGCTTTGCCCTACTTCGAGCGGTTTTTGGCCGCGTTACCTACCGTCGAAGCCTTGTCCCAGGCTGATGAAGCCGTCGTCCTTCGGTTGTGGCAAGGCCTTGGGTACTACAGCCGAGCGAGACGGCTTCAGGCGACGGCGAGAGTGATCGTCGAGCGTTACAACAGCCTTGTGCCACGCGATGTGCCGGCCTTGCTCGCCCTGCCGGGTGTCGGCAGGTACACCGCCGGCGCGATCGCATCCATTGCCTTCAACGTCCCGGCCCCGATCGTCGACGGCAACGTGGTCCGTGTGCTGACGCGGTTGCACGCGATCCAGGATGATCCGGCACAGCCTGCCGTCCAACGGCAACTCTGGTCGCTGGCCGAGGCGGCGGTCGATCCAAAGCGGCCGGGCGACTTCAACTCGTCGCTAATGGAGCTTGGAGCGACCGTCTGTACGTCGAGGTCGCCGCGTTGTTTAACTTGTCCGGTGCGGCGTCACTGTGCTGCCAAGGCGGCCGGGCTTGAAGAAACTATTCCACCACCGAAGCAAACCAGGCAGTTGCCGAGGGTCGAACGCCACGTATGGCGCGTGGAGACGGACGACAATCGCCTGCTTGTCGAGCAACGGCCGACCAGCGGTCGCTGGGCCTCTATGTGGCAATTCATCAGCCGCCCCGCCGGCTCGCCACCACCGGTTGAGCTCGACGGCGTCCGCAGCCTCGGCACAATCAGCCACGCGCTGACGCACCGCAAGTACCAGTTCCACGTCAGTCGCGCCCGACTTGTCGGCCAAGTGCCCGACGCCTTTGTTGCAGCCGACGAACAGGCGCTCGACAAGCTTGCGATGCCCAAGCCGCACGTACGTATTCGATACATGACTTAACTCCACCACATAGTGGAAGAAGCCGCGCCTTAGCAGCGCGGCTTCTTCCTGAATGGCAACCAGACCGTGCTACCGCGTGTTGCTCCCCATCGGCGTCAGCACATTGCTGCGGCCAGCGTTGATGGTGAGCTTCACCGTCTTTTGCGGGTCAGGCGTCACGCGGCTGGCGAACTCGTCGTAGTACTTGTTGATAAACGTCCGCGTCGCCCACGCCGTGCCGTCGGCCAGGCCGCAGATCGTCGTGCCGGGCATGATGCCCATCGTCTTCTCGAGTTCGAGCAGCATGTCGATGTCGCGCTGCCGGCCGTGACCTTCGACAATGCGGTCGAGAATCTTCCGCATCCAGTGGCTGCCCTCACGGCACGGCGTGCACTGGCCGCACGACTCGTGGCTGTAGAACCGGACGCAGTTGCGTAAGGCATTGACCATGTCCGTGTGCTCGTTCATGACGATCATGCCCGCCGTTCCGAGGCCCAGGCAGCCGCCGTTGAAGCGGACATCATCGAAATCGAGCTTCACGTCAAGCTGGTCCGGCCCGAGCACGCCCATGGAGATGCCGCCGCAGATAGAGCCCTTGTAGGCCCCGCCCTTCATGCCGCCAGCCATCTCGATGCTTTCGCCGAGCGTGATGCCCAGCGGAGCTTCATAGACGCCCGGATCGTTGAGGTGACCGCTCATGCCGAACAGCTTGGGGCCCGGTGAACTCTTGGTGCCCATGCTCTTGAACCAATCGGCCCCGCGTTCCAGAATCCAAGGCATGCAGCAGAGCGTTTCGACGTTGTTGATGACCGTCGGCTTACCGAACGCACCTTCGATGGCCGGAAACGGCGGCTTGATCCGCGGCCAACCCCGCTTGCCTTCGAGAGCTTCGAGCAAGCCCGTCTCTTCGCCGCAGATGTAAGCCCCGGCACCCATGTGGACGTAGCACTCAAGCGGCCGGCCCAAAATCGAGTCCTTGCCGAAGATGTTGTTGGCGTACGCCTCAGCGACGGCCTTCTCCAGCACTTTGATCTGCCGGTGATACTCGCCGCGAATGAAGAGATAGATGACATCGACTTGCGTCGCGATCGAGCAAATCGCACAGCCTTCGAGCAGCTGGTGCGGGTCGTAGTCGATCAGGTAGCGGTCCTTGAACGTGCCCGGCTCCGACTCGTCGCCGTTGACGGCGAGGTAGTGCGTGGTCTTCTTTTCCTTAGGAATGAACGACCACTTCTGCCCGGCACTGAAGCCCGCCCCGCCGCGGCCACGCAGGCCGGAGTCGGTCGTGAGCTTGATGAGCTCGTCGGGCGTCATGCCGACAGCCTTCTTGAGCTGCTCATAACCGCCGGTGGCGACGTACTTGTCGTACCAGACGAGCTCCCGCTTGGCGGGATCCAGCGGGATGCGCTTGGTGAGAACGGGCTCAAAACCGGGGTAGCCGTTGGTCATCGCACGCGAGTCTACGCGGCAGCGGCCTGACACGCGACGAAGGCAACAGATCTGAAACAATCGGTCAGTAGGTCGGCGGTGAGCTCATGAAGAGAGTTGTGTCAGCACGGCAACCAGCGCTTCCCGCTCAGCCGCCTGTACGCGGGCGGCGAGTGATTCAGGTGTGTCGACATCCTGCACGCGAACGCACTGCTGTTCGATGATCGGGCCGGTGTCGAGGCCGTTGTCGACGTAGTGGACCGTGCAGCCCGTCACGCGACAGCCCGTCGCAAGCACGGCCTCATGCACGTGTCGGCCGAACATGCCGACGCCGCCGAAGCTGGGCAAGAGGCTCGGGTGGACGTTGATCACGCGTCGATCGATCCAAGGCGTATCGAGCGTCAACTGACGCATCCAGCCGGCCAGGACGATCAGATCAACCTCCGCCGGATCGATCAGAGATGCCGCGTGTTCCGGATCTGCGGCAACGACGCAGGTAATGCCGTGCCGCTCGCACCGTGCGATGCCACCGACACCGGCACGGCTGCTGATCGCCTGCACGATGTCGATGTTCGGCAGTCGACCGTCGCCGGTGGCGTCGATGAGGTTCTGCAGCGTTGTCCCGCCGCCGCTGAAGAAGATGGCGATCCGAAGCCGCATGGGTCGCAGGGTAGCGGCCGACGGCCGTGGTGGCCGATGTTGAGGGTGCGCCCGCACCATGTCCACAACGAAGTCCAAACCCCGCCTGCTGGTTATCGATGATGACCGCGTCCTTCGTTCGTCGCTCGCCGACTTCCTGAGCGACGAGGGCTACGACGCCGATGCGGTGCCGGACGGCAGCGGTGCGTTCAAGCGACTGGCTGCTGCGCCACATCAGCTCGTCATTGCCGACCTCGCCGCGGCAGGTGAAGGCTTTCTGCGGCGGCTCGCAAAAGAACACGCCGAGACCTTCAGCATCGTCCTCACCGCCTATGGCAGCATCGAAGAAGCCGTCGCCGCCACGCGAGCCGGTGCGTTCGACTACCTCGTCAAGCCGATTGTCGACGACGAGATTCGCCTCAGCGTCAAGCGGGCGATCTCGCAGCAGGCACTGCTGCACGACAACAACCGGCTCAAGAAGCGGCTCGACGACACCTTCGGGCTCGGCGACGCCGGCGGGATCGTCGGTAGCGACACGCAGATGCGTAAAGTCTTCGAAACCGTCGCACAGGTCGCCGACACGCCCACGACCGTCCTCGTCAGCGGCGAAAGCGGCACCGGTAAGTCGCTGCTGGCCCGCTCGATTCACCAGCTCTCGGGCCGCCGCGACGGCCCGTTCGTCGAAGTCGCTTGCGGAGCGTTGCCCGAACAACTGCTCGAAACAGAGCTGTTCGGGCACCTGAAGGGTGCGTTCACCGGAGCCGATCGTGACCGCGTCGGGCGTCTGCAACTGGCCGAGGGTGGCACGCTGTTCCTCGACGAAATCAACTCGGCGTCGTTGGCGATGCAGGTGAAGCTGCTCCGCGTCCTGCAGGAAAAGCTCTACGAACCCGTCGGCTCCAGCGAACCACGGCGAGCGGACGTGCGATTTGTGCTGGCGACAAATGCCGACCTGGAGACACTCGTCGCGGCTGGCACGTTCAGGCAGGATCTGTTCTACCGCATCAATGTGGTGACGCTCGACCTGCCGCCGTTGCGTGATCGGCCGGCCGACGTGCCGTTGCTGGCCGAGCACTTTCTGGAGCAGTTCCGCACGCAACTCAAGCGCGACGTCGGCGGCTTCACACCAGAGGCGGCGGAAGTGCTGAGTCGCTACGCCTGGCCGGGCAACATTCGCGAACTCGAGAACGCTGTTGAGCGGGCAACGGTCTTATGTCAACGACTGACGATTGACGTCGACGACCTGCCGTCCCCAATCCGTCAGGGGCGTCAGACACCGCAGCTGAGTATGGTACCGGCGGAGCTTGCCGATGTCGCCGAATTGCCACTGCGTGAGGCAATGGAAGCTTTAGAGCGCCCGATTCTGATGGCGGCATTGGAGCGAAACAGCTGGAGTCGCCAGAAAACGGCCGAAGCGCTCGGCATCAACAGGGCCACGCTCTTCAAGAAGATGCGCCGGTTCCGGCTCGACGTGCCTGCGTGACAGGACGACGAACGCATCAGCCCAAGCCGCCCATGCCGCCGAGCATTTCCGGGGGTAATCCGGCTTCCTGAGCCGCTTCGGTCATGAGGCGTTGCGTGAGCTGCGCTGCCTCACTGGCCGCCTTCTGTTGGGCCTCGGTAACTGCTTTGACGACGTGGGCCTCGAGGTGCTCGGTGTGGTCGACCGCCGCCGAATCGATCTTGATCGAGATCAGTTCGAGCTTGCCGTTGCAGGTCGCCTCGACGCTGCCATCACCCGCGTCGGCGGTTGTGCGGATGTTTTCGAGCTGAGCCTTGAGCTTCTCCTGCATCTCGCCCATCTTGGCCTGCATCTCCTTGGCCTTGGCGAGCATCTGCGGGAGCTGGGCGAGATCTTTAAAGTTGCCGAACATGCCCACAGTCTACGCGAGAACAAGCTGGCTGGCGGCGATTTGAGCCACCGCGTCGGCGGCAAATTGGACGTCCTGCTTGCTGGTGAACGGCCCGAAGCTGAACCGTGTCGTACCGCCGCCTTCAAGGGTGCCCATCGCCCGGTGAGCCCACGGCGCACAGTGGATGCCGCTACGCGTCAGCACGCCGAAGCCGGCTTCCAGGGCCGCCGACAGCTCGATCGGTTCGTACCCGTCGGCCCGAACGCTGAAGACGCCGATGCGATTTCCCACACCCTGCGGCCCGTGGAGCGAAAGCCCGTCGATCCCGCCGAGCGCGCCGAGGAACGTGCTGGTCAATGCCCGCTCGTGCTCAGCCAGCGCCTCGACCGTCTTGTTGCGGAGCCACTTGACGCCCGCCAGTAAGCCGGCAATGCCGATGGCGTTATGGCTGCCCGGCTCGTACTTGTCGGGCATGTTCGTCGCAGGCGTCGGCAGGTCGCTGCGATGGCCCGTCCCGCCGTCGCGTAACGGCCGCACCATCTTCTCCAGGCCCGGCCGCAAGTAGAGGAAGCCCGTACCGAGCGGACCCATGAGCGCCTTGTGTCCTGGTGCCGCGAGCAGGTCAACGTGATCCGCCTGCACGTCGATCGGTATGTGTCCAATCGACTGCGCCGCGTCGACGATGAATGGCACCGCCATCTCGCGACAGATCCGGCCGATCTCCCGGATCGGCTGCACCGCGCCGCTGACGTTGCTCGCGTGCGTGATCGCCACGAACTTCGTGTCGCACCGGATCGCCTTCTTGATATCTGCCGGGTCGACCATCGTCTGCTCGTCGCACGGCACCGCGTCGAATGCGAGGCCGACCTGCTCGGCCAAACCGTGGACCGGGCGCAGAATCGAGTTGTGATCGACCTCCGTCACGATGCAGTGGCCCGGCTTGTGCGGGTCGATGAGCCCGCGGATGGCAAGGTTTAATGCATCGGTGCAGTTGAGCGTGAAGACGACGTGATCCGCCGACGTGCCGTTGATGAGTCCGACGATCTCGCGTCGGCAGTCGCGGAGCAGCCGCCCCGTTTCGACCGCTTCGTCGTATGCCCCGCGACCGGCGGACGCACCCAGGTTCGTCGCGTAATCCGTCATCGCCGACAACACCTCCGGCGGCTTCGGAAAGCTCGTAGCGGCGTTGTCGAGGTACAAACGGCGCGGCTTAGAAGCGTCGACAGACATCGCCGCCACCATACGCAACGGCCGATACGGCACCGACGCCTGACGCCGCTTTTGAATGGCCACTGGCTGTGCCGACAGGGCCAATTCGCCCGACGCCACTGGCCCGGGTGCTGATTTGACCCGATGTCATGGGGTCGATGCACGACGGTGTTCAACAACCTCCGGTTCAAAGCGTCGGCATCGTTATTCCCGTTCGCAACGGCGGCAGATACCTCGCCAAGACACTCGACAGTGTTCGGGACCAAACCCTGGACAGCTGGCGGTTGGTCATCGTCGTCAACGACTCAAGCGACAACACGTCCGATATCGCAAGGCATTACGTCGGCATCGACGGGCGAATCACCACCATCACAGCCCCAGTGGCGGGCGTGAGTCGCGCTAGGAACCTGGGGTTTGAGCACCTTCTGGCGAATGATTCGCCCGACGCCGTCTGCTTCCTCGATGCCGACGACCTTTGGCAGCCTGACGCACTAGCGGACCTGAAGGAAGCGGTCGATGCCGACCCTGCCGCCGTCGCCGCCCACGGCGATGCCACCTTCGTTGACGCCGACGACGCTCCGCTCACTGGTGAAGCAATCGCCGAGTCGGCGGAGCGGCTGAGCCGCTGGTGTCACGACGGCTCGGGCAAGCTCCGACGCCTTGAAGCCGGCGAGCCGACGACGCAAGCCGCACTAGAGACGTGGCCTTGCCTGCTCACGCCGGGCTACGTGATGGTCCGCACCGCCGCCATCCGAAGCGTCGGGCCGTGGAACACTGAGCTAAGCATCGGCGAAGACTGGGAGCTGTGGGTCCGCCTGAGCCGGCTCGGGCACATCGCGCACGTGCCAACTCGCGTCATCGATTATCGTGTTCACGCAGCGAGTGCCAACGCATCCAGTAAGCGGGCCAGAGGGCTGGCGCGAGCCCGGCACGTCATCATGAACGGCGGGAGCGAAGTCGACCGCCGGCGGATTCGCCGTTCCTTTGCCCTCGCCCGCCGCATGCTCGCCCACCGCCGCTTCGCCGCGGCCTCTGAAGCTGCTAGTACCTTCCGCTTCACGTCGGCCGTCAAAGAAGCCGCCATCGGCTGCGCCCACCTTGGCCTGGGATGGTTACGCATCGTCTAAGCAGGTCATACACCGGTTCACCGCCTGATCCGTCCTACGGATTGGAGTCGAAGGACCTCGCCTGGTCCGCCTGCTAATGGGGAGATCCCTCGGCTGCGCTCGGGATGACGGAGAACGGAGCGTTCGTCGTTGTGCCTCTTTACCCAACATCGTTCAGTCGAAGACAACTGCGCGATTCCCATGAACCAGTACGCGATCCTCGAGGTGCGCCCGGACCGCCTCGGCGAGCACCCGCCGCTCCAGATCGCGCCCCTTGCGGATCAAATCTTCCGGCGTGTCCCGGTGTCCGACTAGCTCCACCGCCTGGGCCAGAATCGGGCCGGCGTCGAGCTCGCCGGTGACGTAATGGCTTGTCGCGCCGATGAGCTTGACGCCGCGGTCGTACGCCTGGTGATACGGCCGGCCGCCTTTGAACGCGGGCAGCAGTCCGTGGTGGATGTTGATGCAACGTCCCGCCCACGCGGCGGCCAGTGACGGTGACAGGATCTGCATGTACCGGGCCAGCACGATCAGACTCGCCTCGGCCACCGCCTCACGCAGCTTTGCCTCCTGATCGTCCTTCGTCTCTGGTGTCACCGGTAGATGGACGAAACGAATTCCTCGCCGCTCCACCGCCGCCGCGGCGTCAGCGTGGTTGCTGACAACCACGACCACCTCTGCCGGCAGCTCGCCGACCTCGTGACGATAAAGAAGGTCACGCAGGCAATGGTCCTGGCGACTGACGAGGATGGCCACCTTTGGCTTGGCATCGTCCCAGCCGAGCCGTACGTCGAGCGTTTCCCGCCCCGCCATTTCGCCGACCGAGTTGGCAAAGGTTTCACGCGACTGCCCCGCCGGCAACGTGAAGGCCAGCCGCATGAAGAAGCGTCCGCCCTCGCCGTGCTGGTCGGCGTCGGTGATGTTGCCGCCGTGCGACGCCAGAAACGACGCGACCCCGGCCACGAGTCCCGGCCGGTCGTCACACTGCACAAGCAACCGGCCGGCGTGGGAAGCAGTAGACGTCACGTCGCATCGTACCGCGGTATTGGCGGCGTACCGGCGTTGTCGCCTCCGCGAACACCAGCGACGACCCTTTCTTCAACGCGACCGAAAGCCGCAGGGCAACGATAGTTGCCGGAACAAGCCGCATGATCGCTTTAATCTCATCGTCTGATACGACGCAGCGAGGTTTCCAAGATTGTTTCCGCTAATGGGTCAGATTTGTTTGCGAGCAGATGCGTCGTCCGATAGTTTCGGGCCAGAGTGGGATACTGCGACGCCAGCCAACGGATTGGGCTCCAGCCGAGCCGGCGATGCGCCTTCACGCTGGTGGAGGCACTTGTGGTGATCGGGATCATTGGGCTGCTCCTCGGCATGCTGTTGCCTTCGCTGACGGCATCACGCGATGCGGCTAAGGGCGTCACCTGTGCTGCCGGGCTGCGGGAACAGGGCCGTGCGCTCACGTCCTACTCCATCGCCCATGACGGCTACATGCCACTGGCAGGCTCCCTTTGGGTGAACGCTTCCACGGGTTACGACTCGCTTCCGCCAGCGTTGAACGACGCCAGACGAAAGCGGTACACCTACATCGACGAGCGTTTGCCCGGCCTGACACCAGCTAAGGAGAGGGTGGCATCCATACCGGCCGCATTACTCGGCGAGCTGGGTGTGGACGAAGTCGATCTTACGTTCGCCTCTATCCACCAGTGGGATCGGGTTCGCGCAAAAGAAGAGGTCCTTTCCATCTTCGAATGCCCGGCAGCCGCTTTGGGTGCGTCCACTCGAACCAATCTGCTCACGGTAAACGCATCGACCATCGCCTTAAACGATCATGGCAGGATCGACTACGGCTACAACGGTCTGCTTCTCGCATTCGACGCCCGACGAGCGCCGCAAGCCCTTCCAGCCCGCGGAGCCATGGCCGCTCTGTCGAATGCCGCCGAGTCAGTGCTGGCCGCCGACGCCGATACCTCCTCGGCATCAATAGCCGCTTGGGAAGTCGATCAGGAAGCAATGGCCCGTCAACGAGTGACGATGGGCGACGCTCTGACGAGGACGCTGAGCGGCGTGGTGCCGTTACACCTAGACCTGCGACGCCACCAAGGCAAAAGCAGCGTGGTCTACGGCGACGGCCATGTAGAGTTGCTGGCCGCAAAACAACTTGCTGAGGAGGCACTATGGATCAGTCACTGAACCCGGCCGCAGCGGCATTCGGTCCGGACAGACGGGAAGCAACGACGTCCGCATCGGACCTATTTGCCTCTATTACCGCGCTCATCTTGGCCGGTCTGCTGGTTGCAAAGCTCATCAATCCGGTTCCAACATCGCAGGTTCTCAGGCAGGTCTGGCACTTCTCCGAAGCGGTCAGTCTCGGAGCGTTTCTTGCGCTCATCGCTGCCGAAGGCGTTGTCGTCACGCTGCTGATCCTGCGTCGGACGCGTCGCTTGGGCAGCTACCTCACCATCGCCTTCCTCATTCTGGTGTCCATCAGCCCGGCACGTCAGATGATCGAAGGTAGCGAGATCGGCTGCGGGTGCGGATTAGGATCTTCACAAGGCGGGTTGCTTGATCAGGCGACCGCAATCGGCAAAAACGTGATTCTAGCCCTCATGGCATGGTTGGCCCGACCCTAGACACGCGCAGCGCTCAACTTGATTGACTTCACTTTGGATACCGTTTAATTTCCAACCGCAGGAGATCCGATGAAAATGCACCGCACTTACTCGTTTATTGCCTTGTTGATTGCGTTCCTCTCGATGACCGCTTTTAAGGTCGCCTCGGCGTCACAGGTTGTTCAGACCTATGCGTCGGCCACACCAGGAATGCAATGGTGCTGCCTCTGGAACTCTGAATGCCCGGAGGTGACAGACTGCGTCGAGTGCCCGGCCGGATCTACGTGCGGCGGCACCTCTTCCGTCTCCTACGGGCTCGATGGTCAAATTAGTTCGTGCTCCGCACACGCCTTCTGCGGAGGCGGTGGTACTGGCACCGGTGGAGGCGACGATGACGACGACGAGGCACCCGATCCAGGCCAATAGTCCTCAGCGGCCAATCAACTTGACTAAATTGGTGAAGTTAACGAAGATCGACTTCTCCAGGTCGTTCGCCTTCAGACTCAGACTCTAACAGGCCTGCCTTGACCCGTTCCAAAGCTGTCATCATTGCATCTCTGGTATCGATCATTCTGATCGCAATTGGTTATTGGAGATGGAGTGCATTGGACACCGCATCTTCAGGCCCGCAGGTTATTAAAGTTTCTGATGCTGAGCCACGCGAATCGACGAGTGGTGGGACGACAGAACTCATCACCACGTTAGTAGCCCAGATGGAGGGCCAACTGCCGCAGGACGTGCCGGATCGGCCGGATCTCATAGTCCAGACACAGCGTATGTTCGAGGCATACCTGCTAACCGATTTGGACGCCTTCGACGACCTTATCCGTGGCGCCGGCCTGGATGTTCATCCAAGCTGGCGAACGAATGCAGGGCAGGAGACCTTCAAAGTCGAGACGCGGGTGACTAAGCACGCTGCCCTGCAGCCTGACACCTTGGACGCGCGATGGGTCGGACGCCAAGGGCAGCGGCTGGTTCCTGACCATCCGCCACACGGCGACCCCAACGTCAAGGGGTTCACCACGCGTCGCGGCGTGGAACCACGCGGCAGTAACGACATTCTTGATGTTGAGTCGCCTGACGTGGACGTCATTGAGGTCAGAGTCGACGGACGACTCAACGAGGCCGAGTTCGACGACACGTTCAAAGGTGCCCTGTCCGTCCTGTTCGCCCGTCGCGGCGGATCTTCTGCAGGCTCCCATTGGATTCCGATCCAGACCCGAATCTTCTACTCGCCTGAGATGAGAAGCCGAGCGGTCTTTGTGCCGAGCCTCTCGAAGCCGCCGAGCGCGGGGAAGCAGAAGTAGGTTACTAGTCTTGCTCCTCCCCAGACAACTTGCGGGAGCGGCTCAGCAAACGCAGTGGCCGGCCGTTGCTGCTGCGGCTCGGGTTGCCGCCGTCGGGTGTGGCGACGACTCCTCGGCAGACTCGGCACCAGCGTTTCTAAGGATTGCCAACAGCCTCGTCCAACGATGACGGACCGTTGCGGCAAAACCCCACGCGTGTGTCCAGATCGAAGTTTAAGACGGTGGTCGAAGCTGAGCTTCAAAACGGGCGGCATCGGCAGCAGGTCGGTCGGCAAAGGCGACTGCGATGAGGCGACACCCGCATGGTAACTTGGATCCAACTTCTGCGATCGGATGCTCGCGCATGTGCTTTGTCGAGCCACTAAACCATTGCCGAAGGCGGCGGTCGCTTGAAACTTGTCGCACCCGATGTTGCGACCCCCCGACGCCGCCTCTATGCTCGCCGCCCGCACCCACCCTTCCTGCGGCCTCGCCCCGATTCGCACGCTCGACCGGCCGTCTTTGCAATGAACGTCGCCCTACCCGCCGACCTGACGCTTCCCCTTGCCGCCGGTGTCGGTGAGTCGTCCGCCGGCGTGATGACGCCCCTGGTCGTCGGCGTCATCAGCGCTGCCGCCGCCATCGGCATGCTGCTGTTGCTTCCCAGCAAAAAGTCGGCCACCTGGCGACGACTCGGCGGTGCACTTGTCGCCGCGGCGTTGCTGTCGTACGCGATCACCGCCCTGCTGTCGGCAACGTTCCCGAACCTCTACTTCTGGGCCTTTGCCGCCATTGCGGTCGGTGGCAGTGTGCGGGTCATCACGCACCCGCAGCCGGTCTACTCGGCGTTGTACTTCGTCTTGACGGTCTTTGCCTCGGCAGGGTTGTTCGTCATCGCCTACGCCGAGTTCATGGCTGCGGCGCTGATTACGATTTATGCCGGTGCGATTCTGGTGACGTACACGTTCGTCATCATGCTCGCCGCCGACGCCGCGCCGGAAGAAACGGGCGTCGCCGGTAAGGAGAAGGCGGCCAAGGACTTCATCGCCGCCCACGACGCCAACGCCCGCTCGCCGGTCGTGGCCAGCATCATCGGCTTTGTCATGGCCGGCATGCTCCTGTTCGTCGTCTTCGAGCGAGCGCCGGACCCAGACCTGTACGAGAAGCAGCTCAGCGTCATCGACGCCGACTATCTGAAGGTTCGCCACGCGTCGCTGCAAGTTGCGGAGACGACAGAAGTAGGCGTGGTGTCGACAACCGACGAAGACGCAACCGATGCGGTCGTCGCTGACGTGGCAGTGGCG
Organism: uncultured Planctomycetota bacterium; assembly: GCA_963841915.1. Lineage (GTDB taxonomy): Bacteria > Planctomycetota > Phycisphaerae > Tepidisphaerales > Tepidisphaeraceae > JBCDKH01. The sequence continues at coordinate 91,456 of CAWJEN010000006.1, forward strand.
ACGCCGGCCGAAGCACCGCTTACCCGCGGCGACCTGTACACGTACGACAACCGCCTGGCCTACGCCCAGGAGAAGGATCGCGGCAGCATCCAGGTGCTGGGTGTCTACTTGTTCACGCGGCAAATGGTGTCGCTTCAGGTAGCGGGCCTGATCCTGACGGTGGCCATGATCGGTGCGATCGTGATCGCCCGCCGCCGCATCTTGCCCGGTAACGCCGACGATCAGGCCGGTGGTGACGAGACGCTGACGATGCCGTTTACGCCTGTCAACGACAACCCCAAGAGCCTGCCGGTCTACGGCACCGCCTCGCCGCGGCAGAAGGCGTACCCCCAGAACTGACCCGCTGCCATGGAACTCCTCGGACTTCAGCATTTCCTCGCGGTCGGCGGCATCATGTTCGCCCTGGGCATGATCGGGTTCATGACCCGCCGGAACCTCATCGTGATGTTCCTGTGCACGGAACTCATGTTCCAGGGCGTGGCCATCAGCCTTGTCGCCTTTGCGGCTTACCACAACAACGTCGCGGGCCAAGCGTTCGTCATCTTCCTGCTCGTTGTCGCCGCCGCCGAGGCGACCTTGGCACTTGGCATCGTGGTCCTGCTGTTCCGCCAGAAGGGCACTGTCGACAGCGAGGCGTGGAAAGAACTCCGGGAATAGTCCCGACCCGCCTTCCGCCCTCGCCTTTTCGCCCCGCCCGCTTCTCCCGACACTTTCGCGTTCCCGATGGACTTTCTCGCCTCGATCTCCTGGCTCATCCCGTTGCTTCCGCTGCTCGCAGCGGCGGTTGCCGGGTTCGCAGGCAAGCGTCTGCTGCGCGGCCGAAGCCACTGGCCTATCTGGATCGGCGTCGGCTCGTCGGCCGTCCTGTCGCTGGCGATCCTCTTCTCGATGCTCGGCGCGTCGACCAACGAGACCGTCGCCTTCAGCCAGGCTTACCAAGACACGGTTCATGGCAAGCCCGAGATCCTGCTCGCCGGTGACGGCGAGCACGACGAAGATCACGGTGAAGCAAACGAGGTCGCGGCTGATCACGACGTAGAATCCGGTCACGGCCCCGACGGTGACGTCAAGCTGTTCACCAGCACGTGGTTCACCTGGATCGCGGCCGGTGAGGCCAGTGACCGCAACGTCCCGCCGGCCCTATCCGCAGGCGAATCGGTGTTGCTCAACAGCTCCCGCTCGGCCGCCGGTGCGACGACCGGGCTGCCGACGCGTGAGACGAGCGGCTACTTCGAGGTCATGGCAGGCACGCTGCTCGACCCGCTGTCAGCGGTCATGCTCAGCGTTGTCTGCGGCATCGGCTTCCTCATCACCGTCTTCGCCGCCGGTTACATGAAGGGCGAGACGGGGTACTGGCGGTTTTTTGCCTACCTGGGCCTGTTCATCTTTGCGATGACGAACCTGGTGATGGGCGAGAACCTCATCATGCTCTACCTCGGCTGGGAGGGCGTGGGTCTGTGTTCGTACCTGCTGATTGGCTACTACTACGAGAAGCCCGCCGCCCGTGAGGCCGCCAAGAAGGCGTTCCTCGTCAACCGCGTCGGTGACTTCGGCTTTGCCATCGGCATCATGCTCATCTGGTGGTGCTACGGCACCGTGAGCTACTTCGGCGAAGGCGGCGTCATCGGTGACGGCTTCGTCGAGATGGCGACAAACTACAAAGCGTACGTTCCCCTCGATCGGCAGTGGGCGATCCCTTATATCCCGTTCGCTCTGATGCTCGGAGCGTTCGGCAAGAGTGCCCAGTTCCCGCTGTACGTCTGGCTGCCCGACGCCATGGAAGGCCCAACGCCCGTGTCGGCCCTCATCCACGCCGCCACGATGGTCACGGCCGGTGTCTACATGATCGCTCGGCTCAACCCGATCTTCGCCGGCAGCTCTGCCGCGTTGACAACGATCACCGTCGTCGGCACGTTCACCGCCCTGTTCGCCGCGACCATCGCCCTTCGGCAGTTCGACCTTAAGAAGGTCTTCGCCTACTCGACGGTCTCGCAGCTCGGCTACATGTTCGTCGCCGTCGGTGTGCTCGCTCCGATGGCCGGCGTGTTCCACCTCGTCACGCACGCCTTCTTCAAGGCACTGCTGTTCCTCTCGAGCGGCGTCGTCATGCACGCCATGCTCGGCCACCTCGACATGCGGAAGATGTCGGGCCTCAAGACCGTCCTGCCCAAGACACGCTGGCTCATGCTCGCCGGTTGCCTGTGCCTGGCCGGCTTCCCGCTCACCAGCGGATTCTTCTCGAAGGACGAGATCATCCACTTCGCCCACATCCATACGGCAGGCGATTGGGTCGGCTATCTGCTGTGGTTCGTGCTGCTACTGACCGCCTTCATGACGGCGTACTACACGTTCCGCCTGTACTTCCGCGTCTTCGAAGGCCCAACGGTCGTACCGACGACGCCGGCCCCGGGGCATCATCACGACGACCACGCCTCAGACGCGCACGCCCCCCACGGCCACACCAGTGCGTCTGCCGTTCACGAGGACGACACAGTTGAGAGCGGCGTCGACGCGCCGCACGGGCATGACGCTTCTGGTCACGGCCACCACGACCACGAACCGCCGGTCATGATCCTGCCGCTGACGGTGCTGGCGGTCGGCGCCCTCATCGCCGGGTTCTTCCAGTTCCCGTTCCACTTCCTCGGCAGCTTCCTGGGCGACTCGGCGAGCTTCGTCACCGGCTGGGACGTCGCCGTCCAGACGTTCGGCAACAACACCGTCTACCCCGTCGGCGGTGCGTACGGCTACGAACTGCACGGCTTCTGGGGCTACATCTGGAGCGTCCTGCCCGGTCTCGTCACCGGCACGATCATCGCCTTGGCAGGCATCGGGCTCGCCTGGTTCCTGCACCTTAAGCACCGCGACAAAGCCGTCGGCCTCGCCCACACGCTGCGGCCGTTTGCAAGCCTGCTTGAGGGCAAGTACTTCGTCGACGAGATTTACGATGCGGTCATCGTCACGCCGCTCCGCGTGCTGGGCAAGATCCTGGCCGGCATCGACCGGTTCCTGATCGATGGCCTCGTCTCCCTTGCCGGGTTCCTGCCGTGGGTGGGCGGTGCGGGTCTACGCATCGGGACGCAGCGTGGTGCTTTGCAGGGCTATGCCGTCGGCATGCTGCTGGGCGTTGCCGTTCTCGTCGCCGTAGTTGCTCTGCTCTAAGTTGTCCTGAATCGACAGTTGTCCCGAACCGACTGACCTAGCCGATGCTCCTGCTCACGCTCATTCTCCTGCCGGCTTTGGCCGCCGCGGCCATCCTGCTCGCCCCGGCGACGATGGCCCGCGTCATCGCCTTCGGCTTCTCGATCGTCGAGCTGGTCCTGGCCCTGCTGTTCCTCGGCGTCGGCCTGCGCAACGGCCAGGTCGAGCCGTACGCGCCCGAGGCCCTGCAAGTCGCCAGCCTCGGCCTGGGCGTCAAGCTCGGGCTCTCTGCCACCGGTTATTGGCTCGTCCTGCTGACCGCCATCCTCACGCCGCTGATGCTGCTCAGTTCGTGGGACAGCAAGCTCCCGAGCCAGAAGGGCTACTACTTCTGGCTGACGCTGCTCGTCACGCCGATGGTCGGCACGTTCCTGGCCCGCGACGCGATCCTCTTCTACGTCTTTTTCGAGCTGACGCTCGTGCCGATGTTCTTCCTCATCGGCATCTGGGGCGGCCAGGACCGCGCCTACGCCGCTAAGAAGTTCTTCCTGTACACGTTCGTCGGTGGCGTCTTTACGCTGGCCGCCCTGCTGTTCGTCGGCATCAACGCCGGCACCTTCGACCTGGCGACGATGACGGTGTGGGCCCAGACGCACGTCACCGACCCGACGACGAAGGTGCTGCTCTTCTGTGCCCTGTTTGCCGGTTTTGCCGTCAAGATCCCGCTCTTCCCGGTCCACACCTGGCTGCCGCTGGCCCACACCGTTGCCCCGACGGCCGGCAGCGTCATCCTTGCCGGCGTGCTGCTCAAGCTCGGCACCTACGGCCTGCTCGTCGTCGTCATTCCGCTGGGCCTCATCTCGACCGGCGGGCTCATGCCCGTGATGTCAGGCACCGTCGTTCCCGTCGTGGCCGTCCTGGCGATCATCGGCATCATCTACGGCGCACTCGTCGCCTGGGTGCAGACCGACGTCAAGAAGCTCGTGGCCTACTCGTCGGTTAGCCACCTCGGCTTCTGCGTGTTGGGCCTCATCGCCCTCAACGACGTCGGCATGCAGGGCAGCGTCTTCTACATGATCAACCACGGCATCAGCACAGGGGCCCTGTTCCTGATGATCGGCATGATCTACGACCGCTTCCACACGCGCGAGTTCGCCGACTACAGCGGCCTGGGCAGCGTGATGCCGGTCTTCAGCTTCTTCCTCGTGCTGTTCACGATGAGCTCGATCGGCCTGCCCGGCACGAACGGCTTTGTCAGTGAGTTCCTCACGATTCTCGGCGCCTTCACCAGCGACCACCTCGGCCCGATCTACGGCATCTTCGCCACGCTGGGTGTCGTGCTGGGTGCGATCTACATGCTCCACATGGTCGCCCGCCTGATCTTCGGCCCGCTCAAGGTGCCCGGCCACGGCAACACCGACGAGCACAGCCACGACGACCACGCCCCGACATCGCACCGCGGCCTCGATCTCAACCCACGCGAGGTGGCCATCCTCACGCCGCTTGCGGTTTTGGTCATCGTGCTGGGTGTCTTTCCAACGCCTGTGCTTCAAAGCGTGCTGGATGACGTGAAGCAGGCCCGTGCCCCGCTGGGTGACAGCCAGATCGTCATCATCGGCGACGACGTCGCTGCGTTGTCGAACGCTGCCATTGCCGACTAGCCACCACGCGCCGCCCGATCTGACACTGCCGCCCGACCTGACACTGCCGCCGATTCCGCCGACGCACCTTCGCCCGACCGCTTCTCATGGAACTGTTTTCGCTTCTCCTGCCCGAGATCGTCGTCGTCCTGACGTCGCTGGTGCTGTTCCTGTTCGGCGTCGTGAAGTCGAGCACCGTGCGCACGGTCGTGCCGTGGGTGGCCTTAGCCGGACTTGTCACTGCGGGCATTATCGCGACCTTCGCCAGCCCGTACGGCGGCGGCGACTTCACCGGGGCCGTCGTCGGTGATGCACTGGCCAACTACAGCAAAGTCCTCGTCTGCGTCGTCGGTGTCATCCTGCTCCTGCTCTGCTGGCCGACGCAGCAAGACGGCGGCGGTAACGTCGCGTTGCACTACGGCCTTGATGCCGCCGAATTCTTCGGCCTCGTGCTGCTGAGCCTGTGCGGCGTCATGCTCGTCGCCGGTGCCGATGACACGATGCTCCTGTTCATGGGCATCGAGCTGGCCAGCATTCCGACCTATGTGCTGGTTGTCATGGGACGGCCTTTGGCCAAGTCGCAGGAAGCGGGCCTCAAGTATTTCTACCTCGGCGCGATGGCCGCCGCGGTGTTGCTGCTCGGATTTGCCTACCTCTACGGCGTGACGGGCACCACCAACCTCACCGACTCTGCGGCCATTCTCGCCGGTGGCGAGGGTGCCCTCGGCGGCATCCTGGTCGGTAGCACCTGGAAGACGTTGGCGCTGATCCTGCTCGTACTCGGTCTGTGCTTCAAGCTCGCCGCCTTCCCGCTGCACTTCTACGCCGGCGACGTCTACACCGGTGCCGCCACGCCGGTCACGGCCATCTTGAGCTTCGTGCCCAAAGCGACCGGCATCCTGGCCCTCGTCAAGCTGTTGCTCGTCGCCGGTGCCGGCACGGCAGCAGGCGTTTCGCCCATCGTCTGGCACACGCTGCTCGTCATCAGCATTGTGACCATGTTCGTCGGCAACATGATGGCCCTGCTGACCGAGAACCTCAAGCGGGTCATGGCCTACAGCTCGATCGCCCACAGCGGTTACATGCTCGCAGCCCTGACCGCGTTGGCCGCGGCAGGTAACGTCACGGGTGGCCACTCTTCCATCGTGGCGTTGGCCATCACGGCTGTGCTGGTCTACCTCGCCGCCTACGGCGTCATGAACGCCGGCATCTTCGGCGTGCTCATGATGCTGCCGACCCGCGAACGCGTCGTCGATGCTGCAGGCGAAGTCTTCCGCCCGCCGGCGACCAGTGCCGAGACCTACGCAGAAATTCGCGGCGTCGGTCGCCGTCACCCGACGCTCGTCGTCGCCATGGCGATCTGCTGCATCAGCCTCATTGGCATCCCGCTGACCGTCGGCTTCATCGGCAAGCTGTATATCTTCCAGCCGGCCGTCAAACTGGCACAGGACGCAAGCAACGGCAGCTCGCGCCTGCTGATGTGGGTGCTCATCGGCTCCATCGCCGTCAACGCCGCCATCGCCGCCGCCTACTACTTGCGGATCATCTCCGAGATGGTGCTGGGCAAGAGCCCTGAAGAGGAAGACGCCGACGCAGACGGCCAGCCGTACGAATCGGCACCGGCCCCGCGTCAGCCGTGGCCCGTGTTGGCGGCAACCGGTCTCAGCGCCGGTGGCGCGTTGTTCCTTGGTGGCATCGCACCGCAGACGCTGCAAGGCCTCACCAACGCAGCCGAAGTCGCCGCCCGCTCCGCCAGTGCCCGCTACGCCAGCAGCGACGATGTAGAAATGCAGTTGCTCGAGCGCGACATCGTCACGCCGACCGCAACGTTCGACCCGGACGTGCTCGAACTCGACAACTAGCAGCCGCTGCATCGGCGGCCGAGATTCAAGGGCCATGCGGATCGCGCTCGTCATCCTCCACGGCGATCCGCGTCGAGGCGGGGCCGAGCGGTACACGCACAATCTGGCGTCCTCGCTCCGCAAGCGCGATCACGAGCCGGTCGTCATCGCCTCGTCGGCACCGGCCGATGTCGTCGTCGCCGCCACCGGGTCAAGCCGCTCGCGGCGGTACAGCTCGTTCTGCGAATCTGTCGCCGCCTACCTGCGCGATCAGCCGTTTGATCTGGTGCACGCGATGCTTCCGCTGGAGCGTGTGACAGCCGACTTGTACCACCCGCACGCTGGCATGGCGGGTCAGCGGAGCGGGTGGTTGTCATGGTGGACAAACCCGCGTCGCCGCCGATTTGCCGCCGCCGAGGCGGTTCACGCCGCCGACCCGCAGACGACGTTCGTCACGCTGTCCGACTACGTCGCCGGCCTGACCCGCCGCATCTACCCGACGCTTCCGGCCACACGCGTTCGGCGGATCTTCAACGCCGTCGATATCGACCACTTCAAGCTTGACGGTCCGCGGATCGACCTCGGAAGCGGCCCCGTCGTGCTGTTCGTCGGCAATGACTGGCGTCGCAAGGGGCTTGGCGACGTGTTGAAGGCAGTCGCTGCGACCGATGCACGACTGGCCGTCGCCGGTGTTGATCGGCCGCGAGTGATGACAGCTCATCGCAAGATCGCAACGTCGCTCGGCCTGGGCGAACGCGTCCTTTGGCTCGGCCGTCGAGACGATGCAGACATGCTTTACCGTTCTGCCGACGTATTCTGCCACGCGTCGCGACACGACCCGTGCTCCCTGGCGACGCTGGAGGCTCTTGCCAGCGGCCTGCCGGTGGTTGGCACCGCCACAGATGGTGCGACGGAGGCGATGGCGGTGCCGACGCACGGCCGCATCGCCACCCCGGCGACGCTACCCCAAGTGCTACAGGACGTGCTGGACACAAAGACGCTGAAGGCGATGAAGGTGGCGGTTCCTGATCTGCGCCCGAGCCTCGCTTGGCCGCGTCACGTGGATGCGGTCGTCGACCTCTACCACGAAATTTATCAGCGACGCTCGACGACGTAGCTCGTCGCCGCACCTGCCTCATCGACGGCAACGCCAACTGCGGCGACTTGACACGCGGGCGATGCTGTGCGATATTTGGAACAGTTCATCAGGCGTTCACGCTCGTCTTTCGCCTCGTCCCGTTCGCCCCGCACCATGGCCACCGTCCGCCAAATCGCTGCAGATGCCGGCGTCTCCGTCGGTACCGTGTCCCGCGTCCTCAATAACTCGGCGAGTGTCAGCGCCGCCTCGCGGCAAAAAGTGCTTCGCGTGGTCGAAATGACCAAGTACGTCAACCCGGTCGTGACGCGACGCACGCTCAAGACGGTTGCCCTCGTTGCCACCGGTGGCCCTAGTCCGCTTGGCGGGCCTTACGACCTCGCGCTCGTGCAGGGGATTCACGAGGGGTTGGCGGGGCACGATTACAACCTGATGCTGCTCGATCTGCAGCGAAACCACGAGCGCGGCGAGACGTACGGCCAAACGCTGTCTCGACTCAACATCGGCGGCGCGTTGCTCCGCACCACGGCTGCGACGTCAAGGGTTGTCGAGGAAATCGCAGACGGCCCGGTGCCTGCCGTCGTCATTGCCGATACCGCCGCGTCGGGCAGGGTGCCCAGCGTCACGTGTTCGAGCGATCACGCGACGCAGCAGGCGATCAGTCACTTAGCCGGCCTGGGGCACAAGCGGATCGCCGTCACGCTCAACGTTGTGATGGATTTCGACCACATGCAGCGGTTCGAGCAGTGGAAGGCCGGCATGATCACCTGCGGGCTTGAGCCTGCGTCGGACCTGATCATGAAGGTGCCCGCCCAGCGGGACGCCGGAGCCACCGCGTTGCGTCAGATTCTGGCGATGAAAGATCGGCCCACCGCCGTCTTCGCCGCCGACCCACACACAGCCGCCGGCATCCTGCAGGAAGCGCTTCGACTCAATGTTGACATTCCCGGCGAGCTCAGCGTCGTCGGCTTCGACGATACCGACCTGCGACTGGGCGTGTATCCAAGACTTTCCGCCATTTGCCAAGACGCCGTCCGGCTCGGCCGCGACGCCTTTGCCCTGCTCGAACAGCTCATGCACGCCGACGAAGGATCGACGATTCCGATCGTCGATCATCGGCTGGAGTGCTGGTTCGAGCCTCATCACTCCACGGCTCCGCCACATCAGACGAGCGACTGATTGAACTTCCCTGCTGTTCGTCGGTTTCGTCATTTTTTACGATTGTTCCTGAGGAGAACCCCATGTTCCGTTCCACCACTGCCGCCCTGTCGATCGCGCTTGCCGCGGCCATGGCGTCTCCCACGCACGCCACCGAGCCCGTCACCATCGAGCGCGACAACGGCTCCATCGCCCTGATGCGCGACGGCAAGTCCTTCCGCTTCAAAGGAGCCGGCGGCAGCGGTGACTACGAACTGCTCGCCCAGGCCGGTGGCAACGCGATTCGCACCTGGGGCATCGGTCCCGAGACCCGGCAAGTGCTCGACGACGCCCATGAGAACGGTCTCGTCGTTGTCTTCGGCATCTGGCTGCGCCACGAGCGGAAGGGCTTCGACTACAACGACGCAGAAGCCGTCGCCGCCCAACTCGAAGAAGCTCGCGACATTGTTGAGACGTGGAAGGACCACCCGGCCATCGTTGCCTGGAGCATCGGCAACGAGATGGAGGGCTACGAGGACGCCAACAATGCCGCCGTCTGGTCGCACGTCCAGTCGATCGCTGGCATTGTCAAAGACATCGACCCCGACCGCCCGACGATGACCGTGACGGCAGAGGTCGGTGGCGGTCGCGTGCCCAACATCCACCGGCTTTGCCCGGACATCGACATCGTCGGCATCAACAGCTACGGCGGCGCAAGCTCGTTGCCGGAGCGATACCCGGCTCTCGTGCCAGACGGTTACGAGCCCAAGCCCTACGTCGTCACGGAGTACGGACCGGCCGGCACGTGGGAGGTGCCGATGAACGCGTTCGACGTGCCCGAGGAACAGACCAGCACCCAAAAGGCTGCCGTCTACAAAAGCGTGTACGAAACGCTCGAGGCTGACAAGGACCTTTGCCTCGGGTCATTCGCCTTCACCTGGGGCTCCAAGCGGGAGGCGACCAGCACCTGGTTCGGCCTCTTCACCAGCACCGGTGAGAAAGTCAGCGGCGTCGACGCATTGGCCGATGCCTGGGGCGGCAGCGTCGACAACCGTGCCCCGAACATGGAGCCACTCAGCGTCGACCGCCAGAGTGCTGAGGGCGGTACGAAGCTCAGCGTCACGACGAGCGTCACCGACCCGGAGAACGACTCGCTCGAGACCGAGTGGGTCCTGTCGGCAGAACAGCCGACCTACTTCACAGGTGGTGACACGCAGGCAGAGACGCCCAGTTATCCCGAGGCCATCACCGACCAACGTGTGGACGGCTGCACGATCACGCTGCCTGAGCAGCCGGGAATCTACCGCCTGTACGCCGTCGTTCGCGACGGCAACGGGTCGGCGGCCACCGCGTCGCTGCCGTTACGCGTCGAGGGTAAAGCCGGTGACATGGAACGGGCCGTCGAAGGCGCGGCCAAGGTCACGTTGCCGCTCGTGCTCGTCGGTGACGAAGCCAAGCAGGCCTACATCCCCAGCGGCTACATCGGCGACCACGCGAGCATCAAGTACGACCCGGCCGACGCCACCGACCCGCAGGCCGGCAAGACGGCAAGTCGCCTGGACTTCAACGCCAGCGCAGGCTGGGGCGGCATCGTCTGGCAGAGCCCGCCCAACGACTGGGGCGACGTCGACGGTGGCTACGACCTGTCAAACGCAAAAAGGCTCCGCTTCTGGGCACGCGGCGCAGAAGGTGGCGAAAACATCTCCTTCGGTTTCGGCGGCATCGGCCGTGACAAGCCGTTCTTCGACACGGCCGACGTCATCATGCCGTTCACGCTGACGAAGCAGTGGAAGCAGTACGAGATCGACCTCGCCGGCCAGGACATGAGCCGCATCAAGAGCGGCTTCCGCTGGACCGGCGCTGCCGACGGCAAGCCATTCGCGTTCTACCTTGATGAGGTGCGATACGAGTGAGCCGGATCTGACGTGTGTAACAAGAACTTCCCGCGCGGGGCGCCGGGCAGTTTTACGTTTGGCCCGATCCGACGGAGACAGACTCACACCGCCCGACTGTTCAAGGGCGGGCGAATCTCGTTGTCGCGGTACGCCTCGATCAGCCGCTCGAGCATCTTGATCTCGTTGCGGATCTCGCGGCCGCGTTCGGTGTCGCACATGCGGTGCGGCGGGTCGAACTCGGCGATTGGCGTGACCTGCGGCACGATGTCGACGCCGTCGCGGATGGCCGCCTCGATGCTGTCGAAGTGGTGGTGCTCGGCAAGAATGGTTTTTGACGGTTCGAGCACAAGCGTGTAGCCGTGGTCGCCGTAGGCCTCGCTAAAGGCACCGTCGATGGTGATGGCCTTGCCGCTGTCTTTGAGCGGACTCTCGCCCTTCTCGATCTTCACCGGCACGTGTCCGTTGACGATGAGCCCCTTGTCAGGATCGACATTGAAGGCGGCAAGCACCTTCTCGCAGAAGCTCACATCGTGGATGAGCTTGAAGTAAGGGTTCTTCTGCTCGTGGTGCGTCGCCGTGTCGTGTAGGAAGTCACGCTCGAACGTCTTGATGCGGTCTTTGCCGAACAGAGGCGAGCGCGGTCCATTCCATAGATACCAAAGAAAGTCAGTATCTTCCTGTCGGCCTTCGTGTAGCGCTCGCAGGACAACACGCTCGATGCGGTGGAACATCTCGCGGCCGACCACCTCCTTGCCATCGATCGTCATGGGCAGAAATTCGCCATTGTCGTCGACGGGCGTGCAGCCGTGGAAGATGAGGTGGTTGTCTCGCACGAGGACCATGCTGCCTTGCTCCACGAGGAACATCATGTGGCGTTGCAGGTGTTCGCTGCTGATGAAGCTGTTGCGGATGCGACGCATGCATGCCTGCTCCTCGGCAGAAAGCGTGTACGGGTCGTCGGGGTCGAGTGTGGGGAACAGCTTGTCGCGTAGCTCGTAGGTTGTGCCGTCGAGCGTGATGGTGCCGGCCTCCTTGTCGATGCGGTGCATCAGGCGGCGGTCGTCGAGGTGCCACTCGGGGTGACGCTCGATCATCTGGCCCTCGAGCTTGAACTGCATGATGGCGATCGCCTTCTGCATGCGGGCGACGAGCCAGTTGGGCCTCATGCCGTCGCTCTTGGGATAGAAGTGCTCGGCCGGATCTTCGTTGTAGATCTCGCGGACGAGCTGATCGAGCGGCGTCAGCGGGATCGAATAGCCGTCGTCGATCTGCGACAGACGCCTGTAGCGAAGCGACACCCGCAGGCACAGGCAGATGAGCGCTTCGTTGCCGAGGGCCGCCCCGAGCCAGGTAACGTCGTGGTTGCCCCAGACGAAGCGAACGTTGGGCTGCTGGCTGAGGTAGTCGAGCACCTTGTCACCGCGTGGCCCGCGGTCCCAGCAGTCGCCGTTGATGATGAGTTCGTAGATCGCCAGGTTGCGAACGAGCCTGCCGACGACGTGGACAAGCTGCAGGGCATTGTCACGCAACGCCAACTCGCGGACGATGGCGTCGAGGAAGTCGGGGCTGCGGCCGGTCGTCGGCTCCTGCATCATCTCCATGAGCAGCTCGCGGTACGCCTCGGGAAACACACCCGCCGCCCGCTTCAGGCTGTAGCCGCTGGCCAGGGTGCGGGCGAGTTCAAGCTGCAGCCGAAGCGTCTTGACGACGTAGGCGCTGATCTCACTGCGGTCGGTCATCGACCGCTGCAGCATGTCTGTAACTTCTGCCGGGTAGAAGACGAGTGTGAGGAACTCCTGAAACTCCTTCTTGTCGAGCCGGTCGGCGAAGAGGTTCTCGACGATCGGCCGCAGCGTGCCGCTGGCGTTGTTGATGACGTGACGAAGCTTCTTGTCTTCGCCGTGGACGTCGGAGATCACGTGCACCGTCCCCTTGGGCAGCGTGCAAACCGCCGACAATCGGGCCAGCTCGGCCATGGCCGACTCGACCGACGGGAACTTTTCCGACAGAAATTGCAGTAGGGCTAGCTCGTAATCGTGCCCGCCGGCAAAGCTCGTGTGATCGGTGGCGTGCATAGGTCGTGTGTTTCTAGCAGAGGAAGCGCCTGTTCCGCCACCTGCTGCGACGCCTGGCGACAAAGATGTCGCACGTTCTGGCGTCGACGAGCGAACTGGCGTCGACGAGCGAACTCGCCCAATGCCGCCAACCCCCCAAGGGCAAGGCCTGGGCAGACTCCATACCCTGTTGGTCCATGAGCACGGAGACTCCATCGAGCCTTGACAACGGCACGCACCAGCCCCGCGAACTCGGCCGCCAATCCGGAGCCCTCAAGCCCGAGCAGATCGAAACGCCGCGGACGATCCTCGACACGTTCCCCAACCCCCGCCCCGGCCGCGACTACGAGGTGAAGTTCGTCTTCCCCGAGTTCACCAGCATCTGCCCCGTCACCGGCCAGCCCGACTTCGCCACCTTCACCATCACCTACACCCCCGGCGACCGCAACGTCGAGATGAAGTCGCTCAAGCTCTACTTCCTCGCCTTCCGCAACAAGGGCATCTTCTACGAGGCGGTGACGAATCAAGTCTTCGACGACCTGCAAGACACGCTCTCGCCGCGACGCCTCAAGGTCGAAGCCGACTTCGCCGTCCGCGGCGGCACACAGGGGATTGTGACCGTCAGCAGCGAGTAAGCGAATCGGAAGCGGCGACAACCGAAGCCGTCGCTATCTCCCTCGACTGCCCGAGGTACCGCAGGAAAAGGCTCGCGACCCCTTTATCTGCCCTGTGCCTCGCCATCGTCGAGGATGCCGAAGTTGAGACCGCCGCGGATGGAATCTTCATCGCAGTGAATCATCACCTGATCCTGCACGCGTCGTCCATCTGGCAATGTCCACGCAAGGCTGACGGAGCTTGACTGCGTGATGAATTCGGATCGCACCGTGCCACCCGGCTGGATGTCGCCGACCTGGAAGGTTTCGCCACCCGTGAGGATCTGGACGTTCGTCACTTCGCTGTCCGTTCGATTAGCCACTCGCACATCCGCCTTGGACCAACTCATGAGCATCAGCCCGATGAACCCGCCCAAGAGAGCCAAGACGACGAGGAGGATCGAACTGCTGACGGCGCGACGGCCGTACTCACGTTGTTCACGGCGAACACGATCCACGAGGATGCCGCCCGCGTTGGCGTAGACGATCAAGCCGACGATAAAGCCGGTCAACGTGATGAACGGAGCCGCGTAGAAGACCAAGATGCCGAGCACCACAAACACGTCGCTGTAGGTCAACCACCGGCCGATCAGGCAGAGGAACCCGACGCCAATGATGACCATGTTGAGACGGCTTAGACCCCTTGCCCACTTGATGCCCGTTCTGGGGGCAGACAAAGGGGGGGCAGACAAAGGGGTCGGGAGCCTTTGTCGCGGATGGTGTCCCGCCGATGCTGACATGCCGGCCACTCTAGCGGATATGACGCGAGGCACTAGGCAGACGCCCCGCCACCCTATAGCCGGCCGGCGGACTTCAGGGCCTTCTCGGCGGTGCGCCAGTAGCGGCTGAAGCGTTTGAGGTCGACGCGGCCTTCGAGTTCGGCCAGGGGCTTGGTGGCGATTGTCGTGGCGTCGAGCTCGTGGGCCACCTTCGCCACGAGCGGGGACGGGCTGTCGCCGGTGACGATCGGGCGGTCGGCGGCGAAGTCGCGGACGGCGGCGGCGAGGTCGTCGGCCGTCGCGACCGTCACGTTCGGCAGCTCGGCGAGGCACTCGCACACGAAGCCGATCGGCTTGAGGCTGATCCGCGACGTCCAGTCGCGATCGAAGACGAAGATCGCCGGGCGGTCGTGCGCGTGGGGGGACAACGCGGGGTGGTTCGGGCGGAGCATGTCGCCGTGGACCCATGCGACGGCGTCGTCGGGGACGCCGCGGTCGTCGGGCAGATCGACGTGGCACTTGCGGAGGTCGATGTCGCTGCCGCCCGCATCCTGCGTCGATTCTGGGCCGTGCTGGAAGAGCGTGTCTTCGAGTTGTTCGTAGCTGGCATCGAGCGGGTCGTTGCTGTTTCTCTTGTCGAACATGCCACCGCTGAACTTGTTGACGTTGTCGCGGTTCATGAAGTACGGCTTGCTGCCGAACGTGCTGGCGACCCATTGCCAGCTGAGGTTGTTGCTGGCCGGGTCGCCGTCGACGAGGTGGCGGAGGAACCACATCGCCCCGGCCTGCCACTTGATGCGGCGGGCGTGGACGACGTAGCACGCCAGCCACATGCGGGCGTGGTTGTGCAGGTAGCCTTCTGCGCTGAGCTGTTTGGCGAAGTGGTCGACCCAATCGACGCCGGTCTCGCCGGCCTCGATCTCGGGCGGCAGGTCGTCGGCGTAGTCGTCCGGGCCGTAGCCGGTCTTCCAGGGTTCGAGATCGTTCCAGACCCCCCACTCGCCGACCTCGGCGTAGACGCGTTGGAAGTAGTCGTGCCACGCGATCTCGCGGATGAGCTTGCCCGCCTGCCACGGCTCGGCCACCTTGGCCAATGCCGCGTCGGCAACCTCGGTCGTCGTCAGCACGCGATGCCGGAGGTAAGGCGACAACTGCGTCACCGCACCGTCGAGCATGTTCCGCGTCTTGGCGTACTGGTTCGGCCCAATCGCCGCTAGCCGCTTGTCGGCTTCGCGGCGTCCGCCGACGTGTGGCGAGAGGCGGTCATCAAGTGCCGCAGATGCCGGAAACATCTTGCGCAGGTTGTCCTGCAACGCGTCGCGGTTGTCGAAGGAGGTGGTCAAACGATCCATGGTGCTTCGGAAAAAATGCCGCCGCATCAGGCAAAGCCTGATGCGGCGGCGGAATCGATCCAACCTAGTTGTTCTACAGGTTGTGCTTCGTCTTGGCGTCGTCGGCCTGGTGCTTGGCCTCACCGACGGCGGCGTCCTTAGCGGCCTCAAGCACCGACTTGGCGTCATCAGCAAGCTTCGTCGGCGTCAAACCCTTGTCTTCGGCCTTCAGCTTCAGGTCTTCAGCGTCGGCCAACGCGTCGGCCTTGACGTTCTGGACCTTCTGCTGGGCGTCGTTTGCAAGCGACTCGCTACGCGACTGCACGTTGCCGGCGACGTCGCCGCCTTCGCCCTTGACCTGACCGACTGCATCACCGGCGGCGGACTTGGCGGTCTCGGCGAGCTGACCGGCCGCCTGCTTGGCCTGACCCAGCACGTCCTGGCCCTCGCTCTTGGCGCGGCCGAGGATGTCAGAGCCTTCACGCTTGGCCTCGTTCATCAGCTCACCGGCCCGGTCCTTGGCGTCGGCAGCGAGTTCGCCAACCTTCTGGCGGAGCGACTCGGGCGTGACGCCGCGACGGGCGGCTTCTTCCTGGGCGGCGGTCAGGCTCGCGTCGACGACCGTGCGGCCACGCTCATAAGCCTCGGCGGCGGCGTCGCCGGCCGTGTTCTTCAGGTTGCGGCTGTAACCGCCCATGAGCTGGTCCTCCTTCTGCGTCCGTGGGGCGGCCAACCCGGCGAGCAGGCCAGCCGCGAGTGCACCGGCGGCGACGGCCAGCGGGTTGCTGCCAAGGGCATCCGTGAAGCGATCACGCGAGTAGGCGTAACCCTGCTCGCCGGCGCGACGACTGCGGTCGACGCCGCTGCTGAGCGAATCGCGACTGCTGGCGTACAGGCTGCTCGCCCGCTCGCCTGCGTAACCCCGGGCGGCGACGGCGTGGTCACCGGCGACGCTGCCATAAGTACGGGCCGAGTCGGCGGCGGTGCCGGCCGCGTGACCGACGGCGTCGCGGGTCGACGAGGCGGCCCCACCTATGGCCGAAGCGGCCGACGAAGCTGCGCTTCCGATCGCGCCGGCAGCACTCGAAGCAGCACTACCGACCGCACCGGCGGCGGCGCTGGCGTAATCAGCGGCCTGGCTGACGATGCCCGCGCCTTGACGCCCTTCTGCACCACGGTATTCGCGGCCTTGCCGCTCGTAACTCTCGATGTCGTACGGCTCACCCGTGCGGGCGTCAACGTAGCTGCCGCCGTACATCTGCGGCTCACGATGGTTCCGCTCGATGCGGCGACGCTGCTTGGAGCTCTTGTCCTGCAGCGCGATGTAAGCCACGCCCGCACCGACGGCCGCAGAAAGCAACGGGTGCTGGCGGACCTTGGACAGCAGCCCGACGCCAACGGCCGAGCCGGCGAGTGCCTTGACGGCCGACGTGATCGTGTCGGCGATGCCACTGTCGTCGTCTTCGTAGGAAGCGGTCTCGCGGCGGCCGTCGACACCGGCCGGGACCGGTGAGCCGGAAGCGCTGGTGCGGCCGGACTTGCCGGTGAACATTCCGACGGCCGAGCCGACGAGGTTGCCGGGGTTGAGCCGCTCGCCGAGCTGGTCGAGCGTGCGGTCCATCTCGGTGCGGGTGCGGTCGATATCGTTCTGAATGGTTCGGGACTGCGTGTCGTCCCGCTCGTTATGAATGGGTTGCGTCATGTGTCTGTGGTGCTGAGGGAGAGGCGGAGACGAACGTCTAGTGCGGGGCAGGTGTAGTCGTGGGCTTGCCGAGCGTGCGGCTCTTGGCCCATTCCTTGTCGTTCTGGAGCGACTGGATCGTCCGCTCGGGCTTGAGCGGCTCACCGGCAATCTTGGACTTGGCCGAGTTGAGCAGCAGGTAACCGATGAGCGCGACGACGACACCGGTGATCAGGAACCCGATGCCGATGGCCAGCGGGTCGTTGATGTCGATGAGCAGGTCGATCAAGCCCGCGATCAGGAACGCGACCGCACTGAGCAGGCCCAGGCCCGCCACGAGCAGCACGGCCCCGCCGACAGCGATCTTTCCGGTTTGTACGGCAAAGAAGCTCGCCTTTTCGCCGATCTCGGTCTTGGCGAGGTTCACTTCCTGACGGATCAGGTGCAGCGACTCGTCGCGAAGATTTTTGATGAGGTCGGTGATGCCGGGTGCGTTGCCTGCGTCGGTCGGTTCGCGGTAGGCACCGGCGACGGGTCGGTCGATGGTGTCGGGGGCCGGCGGTTCGTCACGGACGGCGGTGCCGCCGTTGGCCGGCTCGTTGTCGCGGCCGAGGCCCATCGTGGCCGGCTTGGGTGGATGATGCAGTGGATCGTTGTCTGCCATAGGAAAGTGCTGTGAAGTGCGGTGAGATGGTCGTGAACTGGGGCAGGCAACGGCTCAGGCCGACGGCAGTGTGCTGGTGGTACCGGACTTCCTCACGTCCTTGGCATCGACGGGCGTCGACCGGCC
Organism: uncultured Planctomycetota bacterium; assembly: GCA_963841915.1. Lineage (GTDB taxonomy): Bacteria > Planctomycetota > Phycisphaerae > Tepidisphaerales > Tepidisphaeraceae > JBCDKH01. The sequence continues at coordinate 109,431 of CAWJEN010000006.1, forward strand.
GTCACCGACGAGGTCGGGCACCAGGGCCTCGGCCGGCTGGACGCGATGGCTGCTCGTCTCGTGCAAATCGCTGCGACCGACGCCGACGTTGGCTGCCGGAAGCGCGGTGCCGACCGGCTCGCTGGAGAATTGCGTCCCGCGGGCGACGCCTGATCGGTCAAGCTGGGCGGTGCTGCCGTACCGCTGCTGGCGGACGGCATCGTCGAACAGGGATTCGTCCGCCCCCTCGGGCAAACCCCGGCGGTGCGGCTGGTCGGCCTTGAGGAACCGGCTCAGACCAAGACCCAGCACAAAGGCTCCGCCCAGCACCCACTCTGGCCGACGCTTGGTCAGACCGGCAAGCTCACCGACAAGGTCCCGCGGCGAAGCGTGGTCGAGGTAGTCGCGAACCCGCTCGAGCGAGTCGGCGGCGGCTTCGGCGTAACCGGCGACGGTCGTGTCGTCACGGCCGCGAAGCTCACCGGCAGCTGCGCGGGCGGCGGCGGCGAGATCGTTCACGCCGCCCTTCAGCCGGCCCTTCTGCTCGTCGTACATCGCCGACGCACGCTCACCGGCGACCCGGCGACCTTCCACCACGCGGCTCGACAGCTCACGCTTGGCACTCTCAAACTGCACACGCGCCTCGCCCATGCGACGGTCAGCCTCGGCACGCGCCTGATCGGCGGCCTGACGCGTAAAGTCCTTGGCCGCCTCGTAACGTCGACCAACCTCGGCCTTGGCGGTGTCGGCGACCTCGCCCGCCTGCCGCCTTGCATCTTCGAGCTTCGCCCGGGCGGCGTCGGCGGCATCGCCAGCGACCTGCTTAGCGACCTGCTTGACGTCACCGCTGCCGGTGCTCTTCGTGTACGTGTGGTCCAGGTCTACCGGGGCCGGGTGATCCCCTTGGGCCGGGATGTGGCCGTCGGTGACGTTCTTGTCGTTCGTGTTGGCTGAGCTCATGGTCGTTGCTCCGTCGGGTGCAGGTCGTTAGTGGCGAGTCGTAAAGCAAGCGTTGCCGGGCAGGCAGGTCGCATGCAAAGGACACCACGCAAAGCCAATGCCGCGGGGAGGCTCGGAAGAAAGTCCCACGAACAGTGCATGATGCCCCTGCCGAGGCCGACAGGGTGTCGCAGTGCCGTCGGCACAAACGCAGATTGTCACAGATGCGGCCACTGTCCACACTCACCTTCATGCGCCAACTGCTAGACGACCTGCTCGAGATCGATCGCCCACGCTTTCTGGACGGCCAGGCGGACGACGGCGAGGTCGAGTTCGCCCGCAAGGTGCTTGTGCCGGGCGTGGCACTGGTGGCCCTGACAGCGGTCGGCATTGGGGCGGCCAAGGCGTGCTGCGGCGTCAGGTACCGCCGGTTCGACCCGTACGGCATGTTGCCGATCGGCATGGCGCTGCTGACGGCGAGCGTGGCGGCGTGGTCGTACCTCAACCCGCAGCCGATGCAGTCGCTGCGGCGCTAGAACGTGTCGTGACGAACCTTGCCGATCCTGTCGGTCACCTGTATGGCCTCGTCGGCGAAGCGGGCATTGCCGACGTGACGCGTCGGTTCAATGAGAAGGTGCGGGTCGATGACGTGATCGGGCCGATGTACCCGCCGGACGAATGGGAGGCTGCCGAGCGGCGCCTGCGGATGTTCCTGGTCGAGCGGTTCGGCGGCCCGCCGCAGTTCTCGACCGAGCGGGGGCACCCGCGGCTTCGCATGCGGCACGCGCCGTTTGCCATCACGCCCGCAGGGGCCGAGCGGTGGATCGAGTTGATGTCGGCCGCGGTGAACGAGGCAGCGTTACCGGCGGCGTTCGGTGAGGCCGCGTTGCCATTCCTGGCCCAGGTGGCGACGTTCCTGGTGAATCGGGCCGAGTGAGGCGCACAGGCGGCCGCGGCGGCGCACTGCGCAGAGGCGACTTCTGGGGCGCACCGCCTTTGACGAATCACACGTCAGCACTGCAAATCCTGGCGTACCACTTCCGCACGGCAGACGACCCGCCGACGCACTCGGTCGTCAGCGAATGTTCCACGTGGAACATTCACCCCCGCTGGCAGCCCTTGGCGAGGGGTCAAAACGACCCGCCGCAAGTGTTCCACGTGGAACATGGGCTGGCGTGCTCTGGCGAGGGGTCGGCCGGCGGGCGCTCCCTTTATTCAGCCCATTCGGCCGCCGCGGCGCAGCGCGTAGGATGCCGTTCATGGCTTGGAGCGACCGCGATTATGCCCGCGAAGAACGTCCCGGGTTCGGGGCCAACCCGCTGATGTGGCTGCTCTCTGGCGCGTTCGGTTGTTCGAGTTCTGGGGCGTGACGGTCTTCGCGCACGCGTCGCTTATCGTCATCACGGCGTTCGTGCTCCTCTTGGGTACGCCTTTCGGTAACACGGCCCTCGACCGGCTGACATTCGTCGTCACGCTGTTCGGCGTCATCCTGCTCCACGAGTTCGGGCACATCTGGGGTGCACGCGTGACTGGTGGGCGCGGCGAGCAGATCGAGATGACGCCGCTGGGCGGACTTGCGTTGGCCGAGCCGGGCAAGGGCTGGTACCCGCACACGATTACGATTATCTGCGGGCCGCTGGTCAACGTAATCATCTGTCTCGTCGCCGGCGCGATTCTGAAAGCGACACTCAACGTCTGGCCGCTTGGGCCGTGGTCGTTTGGCGAGTTGAACCCCACGACTTCTTGGATCGGATTGGGGCGATACGCGTACTACGTCTACGCCGTCAGCTACTTCCTGTTGCTCTTCAACCTGCTGCCCGTCTTCCCGCTCGACGGCGGACAGCTGTTGCAGGGGCTCTTGTGGTCGAAGATGGGCTGGTTCCGAGCGACGATGGTGGCCACCGGCATCGGACTCGTCGGCAGCGTGCTCATGGCGCTCTACGGCATCGCCTCAGCAGGCCTGCTGTTGGCGTTCATCGGCGTGAGTTGCTTCCTGACGTGCCTGAACCTGCGTCGCCAGCTCCAGGCGGCCGGGCCTTATGCCTTCAGCGAGCACGACGAGCCGGACTACATGTCATCGGTCATGATGGACCCCGATGAGCCGGCCAAGGAGTCGATGATCGAGCGGGCCAAGCGACGACGAGCTGAGGCCAAAGAGCGGCGCGAACACGAATTGTCTCAGCGGCTCGAGGCCGACGTCGACGCGGTGCTGGCCAAGATCAGCACGAGCGGGATCGACTCCTTGACGGCGTCTGAGCGAAAGACGCTCGAACGGGCCCGCGAAGCCAAGAGCCGCGTGTGACGCCGACGATGCGGTCGAGCGGCATGAGCCTTGTCGGCCTCCAGGGTGTTGTCGTCTACGCTGCTCGTCCGTGACCGACACCGTTTATCAGCAGTGCATCGACCCTTCGTGTGGCCAGACGCTCCACGTGGAACAAGTTGCCGTCGCTTGCCCGACGTGCGGCGGGTTGCTCGACATCAAGTACGACTGGGCGAAGCTGCCCGTGCCGTCGTCGCTGAAGGCGTTCGACCAGCGTCGTTTGAGCTTCGAGCCTCTGGACTTCTCGGGCGTGTGGCGGTTCCGGGAGCTGTTGCCGTTTTACAAGGACGAAAGCGAGATCGCGACCGTCGGCGAAGGCCGGACGATCCTGCAGACGGCCAACGGCGTGGCCGCGGAGCTTGGCCTTCCGATGGGTTCGCTGCAGCTGCAGTACGAAGGCTTTAACCCGTCGGGCAGCTTCAAAGACAACGGCATGACCGCCGCCTTCACCCACGCGCGTCGCGTGCGGGCCAGAACCGTTGCGTGTGCGTCGACCGGTAATACGTCGGCTGCCCTTGCCCTCTACGCGTCGGCGTCGTGCATGAAGGCTGTCGTCTTCGTCGGCAGCGGCAAGATCGCGTTCGGCAAGCTGTCCCAGGCGCTGGACTACGGGGCCGTCACGTTGCAGGTCGATGGCGACTTTGACGACTGCCTCAAGCGGGTCAAGGAAATCGCCGCCGACCCGGAACTTGGCGTCTATCTCATGAACAGCGTCAATCCCTTCCGCCTCGAAGGGCAGAAGGCGATCATGTACCGCGTGCTGGAGGCACGGGGTTGGCAAGTGCCTGACTGGATCGTCGTGCCGGGTGGCAACCTCGGTAACTGCTCGGCCTTTGGTAAGGCGTTCATGGAGCTCAAAGAGCTCGGCCTGATCGATCGCGTGCCACGCCTGGCCGTCATCAATGCGGACGGCGCTAACACGCTCTATCGCCTGTACGAAGAGCAAGGTCTTCGCTGGAACGAAGGCCGCTTTGATCGCAGCGTGCCCGACGCGATGTACAACGCCTTTGACGACGACGGCCACCGGGCCAAAACCGTCGCCAGCGCCATCGAAATCGGACGCCCGGTCAATCTGGCCAAAGCCCTTCGCGCCCTCGACGTGATGGACGGCGTGGTGCGCCAGGCCGGCGACCACGCCATCCTTGATGGCAGAGCAGTCGTTGCCAGGCACGGCTTCGGCTGCGAGCCGGCCAGCGGCGCGACGGTCGCTGGCGTCAAGGCCCTTCTGGCCGAGGGCGTCATTCAGGCTGGCGAGTCCATTGTCTGCATCCTGACGGGCCACGAGCTCAAAGACCCGGATCGGACGGTCGACTACCACATCGGCGACGAGCCGGGCCGACTGTCGAATCCGCCGACAAAGGTCGCCAACGACGCGGCCGAGATTGCCAAAGCGATCCGCGCTCTGTAAGGCGTTTGGAAGTGGGGATGCGACCTTAAGTCGCAGAGCATTCGGCTCGATGTCTGGTGAGTGCAGGACCTTGACCCAGCAACAAATCGGCCGCCGGTGTGGCGTCACCCGCCGCTGTGGATGCGATTGTGCGTGGTGCTGGTGCTGTCGGTCGGGTTCGCAGTTGTGGCAGGTCCGATCGTCCGTGGCAACGTGTGGGCGGCAAGCTTTTTGCGGCAGATGCTCGTGCCGTTCGCGATGCTGGTGCTTGTGCTGCTCGTGGCGATTCGTCACGACCGACGCTGGCGACGCACGACTGCAGGCATGGCCGCCCTGCTCGAAGACACCAAACGCCTTCGCGACGGCGAACGGACAGCCACGCAAATGCAGGAGATCCTGCAGGCCTGCAGCGACAACGGCGAGATGTCGCGTCTGGCCGTCGCCGTCGGCAGGCTCGCCGACGAAGCCCGCCGCGCCAATCGGCGCGTCCGCGACTTGGAATTGGAGTGCCAGCGTCGCGTGAGTCGTACCGCCGACACGCTCGGCCACGAGATCGGCGTGCTCAAGACCAAAGCCGGTCGCGACGGCCTGACCAATCTCGGCAACCGCCGCGCCCTCGACGAGGCCCTGCCCCAGCACATCCAAAGTGCCCGCCGTGCCGGTCGCGAACTGAGCGTGGTGATGATCGACGTGGATCACTTCAAGCCGCTCAACGACACGCTTGGCCACGCCGCCGGTGACGCGATGCTGAAGGACATTGCCCGCTTGATCCGCTCGACCGTTCGTGAGCGAAGTGATGCGGCCTTCCGTTACGGCGGTGACGAGTTCGTCCTGATTCTCGACGGTGCTGGCGCGACGCAGGCGCGTGCGACGGCCGACCGGCTGGGTAAGCTCGTCGACGATCTTGCGCGGTCGATCAACGTCGCCAAACCACCGGGACTGAGTTGTGGCGTGGCGTGCCTGACGGGTGACGCCGACGCCGCGGAATTGCTCGCCGCTGCCGATGCTGACGTCTATCGCGTCAAACGGCACCGCAAGTCCGTCCGACTCGCCGCCTGAGGGGCGACTATTAAAACTCGTATCATCGCCCCGCCGTCCTGACGGCGGGGCTTTTGCGTGGTGACATGCGATCTGGTTGATGTGGAACTGCTTTGGCAGAACAAGGCCTCGCAACCTTGCGGCGGTTCGTCGGTCCATTACGCTGGACCTTCCTTTCGCTTTACCCACGCGATCCTGCCATGAGCCAGAACCGACTACGCCGCCTCGTCGCCCTGCCGTGCTGCTTTGCAGCCGGATTCGCCGCCTTCTTGCCGGCGACCGCCTCGGCCCAGCTTGAAGATGCCGCCGTCGAGCAGCAGACCTATCGCTGTGCCATCGTCGTCAAGAACCGTGGCATCGACGTGCCGGAAGGCACGGTCGAGTCGCTCGAAGACCAACTCGCAGCCTTACTAGCGGATGAAGGTTTCGAGCTGATTCGCCGCGAAGACGTGCTCAACGCCGTCAGCAGCCTTGCCGACTCCGGTCCTAACGTCGGCGACGACGAGCTGCTCGGCCAGGAGCTCGACACGATGCTCTCGAACAACACCAGCGCGCTGCGCCTGGCTCAGAACCTCAATGCCGACTATCTCATGACGGCGGCGATGAGCTCGTTCGACGTGTCGGCCACCGAGTTCAGCGGGTACGGCGTCGATCGCAAGATCACCGAATACACGCTCCGCACGAGCCTGGCCATCGTCGGTCGGGCCAGCGGCGCGACCAAGACGGGCAGCGTCATCACCGCGACCATCAAGCGGCCGTCGAGCGGAAACCTCCGCATCACGGGTGACGTGATGGACAAGCTGCTGGCCGACACCGCCAAGCAAGCTGCCGTCGCCTTGTCAGCCAAGGCCGACAAGGGTCGCGTCGGCTCGCCCGAAGAACTCGCCGGTCCCGAGCCGTTCTTCATCAACGCGACGATGGGCGACTTGAGCTTCCCCGAAGTCGTCAAAAACGACGACGGCGAGTACGAAGTTACCGCCAACAACTACAAACTCCAGGCGTTCGGCGTCGTCGTCGAAATGGACGGCATTGTCGTCGGCTCGACCCCCGGCCCGTTCGAGGTATCGCCCGGCCTGCACAAGGTTCGCCTGCGTCGTCCGGGGTTCGAGGATTGGGAAGGCAACGTCAACGTCCGCGAGGGTCAGCCGCTGACGATCTCGATGGTGATGACGCCCGACTTCCGCCAGCAGTTCATGGATCAGGCCGACTTCTTCGCCGGGCTCAAGCGTGGGGAGAAGCTGACGGACGCACAGGTGGAGGTCATGAAGGGCTACGCCGACTTCCTGAAGAACAGCGAGGTCAAGATCGGCGTCGACAAGATCAACGTCGTCAACCGCAGCCGCTTCAGCGGCATGGCCGACCTGTTCGGCGACGTGAACTACTTCGACTGGCTCGACACGCAGTCGCCGACCACCGCTCCGGGCATGGGCTCAGACGACCTGTCCGGCGAGTAGTGCGTAGCCCGAGTCACCTTCTTTAAGAACAACAACATCTTTTCACCGGATTGACGATGTCTCACACCTTCTCCCGCAGCCGTTTCTCTCAGATTGCAGCCAGCTTCGCGCTTGCCCTTGCGTTTGCGGTTCCCGCCGCGGCACAGGACGACGAGCCGGCAGGTAAGGCCAAACTCGGCATTGCCCCTGCCAACGTGACGGCAGGCGTCGGTGACGCCACCGCCGCCGATGGTGATGCCAACGCCTTGCGGCAGATCATGGAGTCGTTCGATGGTCAGCTCATCGACGCCTTCAACAAGACCCGCAAGTTCGACATCGTCAGCCGGAGCGACCTTGAGACGGTCCTCAAGGAACAAGACTTTGCCGCCAGCGGCATCGTCAACGCCAGCGACGAGCAGGCGGCCCAGATGTTTCAGGTCGCCGGCTGCAAGTACATGGTGAAGGTCACCATCGACTCCTTCCAGAACATCAAGGAGACGCTCCGCCTCGAGGGAGCGGGCGAGGTGCTGCAGAAAAGCACGCTGCAGGTCGGTGCCGTCGTCAAGATCTACGACACGACGACCGGCGTCCTGCTCGACAGCTACAACGACCTCATCGAACTTACCGAGGTCGACGAAGGTCAGCCGGGCGTGAGCGTGCGAGGCAACAAGCTCAACCGCAACCTGCGCGAGGCCGTCCAGGAGTTCTCAGTCCGGGCCGCCAGCTACACGTCGGGTGTCATCTTCCCGGCCAAGGTCGCCGCGGTGCGCAGCGGGACGCTCTTCATCAACCGTGGTGAGGGCAGCGGCATTGCCGCAGGGCAAATCTGGACCGTCTACCTCGTCGACGGTGGCATTGTCGATCCCGATACGGGTGAAGTGCTTGGCCAGGTCGAATTGCCTCTCGGCGACGTCCGCATCACCCGCGTCTTGCCCAAGCTCAGCCAGGCTACCAGCCTCGACGGCAGCGACCCGGGCTTCGAGACCGGCATGATCGTCAGGCCCGCGCAAAGCGGTGCCGTACTGACGATCCCCGATGCTGTCGATGACTACACGCCCTGAGCCTTCACCCGTTGCCCGTCGGCCTGTATCCTACCGCACCGTCTTCCCGCGCGACCTCACAATGCCTCAGACGCGACAGGTCTTCGTCTCTACCGCACTTGCCCTGGGCATGCTCGTTGTGGGCGGGTGCGCGTCGAAGCCGCACACCGTGCGGATGGAAAAGGCGCTGACGCTGTACAAAAGCGGCCAATACGCCTTGGCCGCCCAAGAGGCGAGCGTCATCGCCACCAAGAGCGACAACCCGAAGAACTTCGACACGAGCAAGCTGCCACGCGACGGCCTGATCACACGGCTCGAACAAGGCATGATGCTCCGCACGGCTGGAAATCTTGAGGGCAGCAACGCCGCTTTCGAGCGGGCCAATGCCATCCTCGAGCTTGTCGATTCTGCGGCCAAGGTGAAGCTGACCGAGGAGGCCGCCGCCGCTCTGACCAACGCGACCGCCTCGACCTATCGCGGCACGCAGTACGACCGGATTCTGCTCAGCGTTTATCTGGCGATGAACCACCTGGAGCTGGGCAACTACGAGACGGCCCGTGCTTACCTGAGACAGGCGGCCGAGCGGCAACGCTGGGCCGAACAACGCTTTGCCAAGCAGATCAGCGACGAGCAGAAAGAGGCCGACGATCTGGTCGCCGACAAAGGTGGCAACGTCAGCAATCTGCTCAGCGACGACGGCTTCAACAGTCAGATGAGTCAGGCGCAGGGCCCGCAGCCGCTCGACCTGCGTGTGTACGACGACTACCGCAACCCGCTCAGCGAGTACCTGGCGGGCGTGACGTTCTTGACCACGGGCGTTGACGCCAACGACCGAGAATTTGCCTACAGCGGCTTTCGCCAAGCGCGTGGGCTTGAGCCACAAAACCCGTACCTCGAGATCCTCGAAACTGCCGCCGACGACGTTGCCAGCACGCGTGGCGGTGCCGAGCCGATGGTGCACGTCATCTACGAAAGCGGCATTGGGCCTTGGCGGGACGAGGTCAGCTTCGCATTCCCAGCCATCCTGTTGAGCGACGACCTGGCCCGGATCGGCACCCCCGCGATCGCGCTGCCGGTGCTCCGTTGGGGCACCGCCGCCAACCCGTATGCGCTGGTTGTGGCAGACGGTCAGTCGTATGAGACGAGTGCTCTGGTCGACGTGGACGGCCTGGTGAAGGCCGAGTGGGACGTTGAGTATCCGCGGATCGTGAGCCGAGCCGTCGCCGCGACGGTGACGAAGGCGCTTGCCGCCTTTGCCGCCAACACCGCCGCCGATCGATTTGCCGACAACAGCGACGCGACTACGGGCGCATTGCTTCGGGTCGGCACGTTGATCGGCACGAGCGTCTTCCAGGTCGCGACCAACGCAGCCGACACTCGGGCGTGGATGTCGCTGCCGAAGGAGGTGCAAATCGCCTCGCTGCCGGTCCCGGCCGACGGTCGCGTGACGGTGCAGGTCGGCGGGTACACGTCAGACTTCGACCTGGATCCCGATGCCGCCGGGCACCTGATCTTCATCCGCCAGCCGACCGCCTCTGCCCCGCCTGCGGTGCGAGGCGTTGCGCTCCGGCCTGGCTTTGACGCACTTCCACCTGCCGATGAACCTGCCGTTCCGTCACTGGGCGATGAGCCGGTTTACGATGACGCGGCGATGGACCGCGGCATGATTGAGTTCGACGCCGTCGATGCCAATGCTTTGCCGCCAGCCCGCCGCTGATGCTTTTCCTCACGCGGCTATCCGTGTGGTGTCACCACGAGAACCAACCTATGAAGACTTTCCGCTTTACCGCCGTGGCGGCCTTTGCCGTCGTCGCCTTGTCCCTCGCCGGTTGCTTCCGGCAGGGAACCAACTCGATCACCTACAAACGCGGTCAAGAGGGCCCGGTGAACGTCGAACTCGACGGCAAGCTGGCCAAACTTGCCAAGATTGTCGACGTCAACGAGTTCGACCGCGGCGGCGTACTTAACGTCCAGGTCGACCTCGAGAATACCACCGGCCGTGATCAGAACGTGCTCGTGCAATGGACTTGGTACGAGGGCGAGTACAAGCTGCCCGAAGGCACCGGCATCCAACGCAGCGTCAACCTCGAGGCACGCCAGGTCGAGACCATCGGCGGCGTGGCGCCCAACGGCAACGTCGACGGCTGGCAGCTCAATGTCTATCGCGCCGAAGGTGATTGAGCCGGCAGCATCCCACGACCTTCTGATTCACGACATCCACAAGAAACCGCACATGAACTTCCTAAGCAAGCTCCTCGTCCCCTCGATCGCCGGCCTGGCCGTCGTTGCCGCCGCTTGCAGCGACTCGGGCGGCGCACGTCGCATTGACGCCGGTGGCAGCGAGACCATCACCACCGTGGGCGACATCGACATCCAAGACTACCTCAACGCTGTCGACCAGCTCACCGAAGATCTGCTCGCCCGTGGCGTGCTCAACGCGACCGGACCCGACGGCGAAACCTTCGTCGAGATCGACCGCGTCAAGAATGACACGTCGCGGCCGGGGGTAGACATCGGTCAGATCACTGAGCGACTCCGCGAGAACATTCTCAATAGCGGCCAAGCCCTCGTCCTGACGCCCCGCGGCGAGTCGGCGATGGCAGGCGAACGCGAACAGCGCGATCGCTTCACCGGCGACGCCAACCGCGACGATTACCCGGAGCCCGACTACTACCTCACAGGTCGTCTGTCGAACCTCGGCTCGCGTGCCGGCAGTGTGAGGCAGCAGAACTTCACATTCCGCCTGACGCTTACCGACACCCGCGGCGTCGAGCGGTGGATCGAGAACGTCGACATCACCAAGCAAGGCAAACGCAACAGCGTCGGCCGCTAGAGCAGCTTGCACGTTCACGTGGCTGACCGTCAACTCGAGTGCACCCGAGGGATGACGACTTGGACGAGCGAAGAAGCAGCCTGCTCTCCTTCGCAACGACAGCAAGACGCGGCGGACCGATGGTCCGCCGCGTCTTCGCATCGGCCTGTACATGTCGCGTAGGCTGACGCATGGCGAACGTCCTCCTGATCGCGGCCTCGCTCTGTCTCATTGGTGCCGCCGTTTCGGGTGTGCTCGGGTTCGTCGTCTATCCGCGGCAGGTTCGCAAGGCCGGGAAACGCAAAGGCCCATCACCCGCGCGGGACCGCCAAGGCATGGCTCGAGCGATGTTCATCCTCTTTATGGCAGCCGCCTTCACCTGCGGGTTCTTCGGACTGCTATCGCAGTGAGGCCGATGGACATGGCGAGGCCGGTCGGCTCCGGCACGGTGGCCGCCCAGCTGTCGATCGCGGCGGTCTGCGACTGAGAGCCGCCGAAGTTCGCCCGCAGGATGGCAAAGTCGAGGATTGACACGACGCCGTCACCGTTGAAGTCGCCGGTGGTGAAGAAGCCGTCATCGCTACCGAAGTTGGCCCGAAGGACGGCAAAGTCGAGGATGGAAACCGTGTCGTCGAGATTCGCGTCGCCTGGCAACAGGTCGGCTACGTCGGGGATCTGAGCGGCGACCAGTTCCCCGCCGCCGATCGTGCGACCCGTTCCGAACGTGATCTGGCCTGCGTTGTTTAATCCGTCGCGTGACGAACCATCCGTCGTAAATACGAGACCGTTGATGGCCCCAGCCACGCGGGTGACCTCAAACAGTCCAAGTCGAGGATCAAAGGCAAACAGGACATCATCCTGAAGAAACGCCGCCTGGCCCACGTCATTGAAGGCCACACCCGCAATGGTGCCGCCGGGTGATAGCTGACGCGTCACCGCTCCATGGTCTGCCGTGACGAGCAGCACGTCCGTGCCGTCACTTTGCTCAGCAACGACTGCAACATCTCCAAGCTCATTGAGTTGCGGGGACCCAAAGCCGGAATAGCCGTCAGCGACCGTCGCTACCGCGGCGTAGGAAAATCCGCCGGCAGCGAGCGCTTCGGCGACGAAGATGCCTTCGCGGCTGAAGTTGCCGTTGGTTCGTTGGAACCCGCTGAAAGCAACAGCACCCGCATCATTTGTGACAGGTTCGAAAGCGCCTGCGAACTCCTGATCTGCTGAGACTCGCAGCAGCATGCCGCCACTTGACAAGAATACCTGCCGCCGCGTCACGCCACCGTTGTCGTTGCTGAGGAACCCTTCGAATACAACGCCGCCGCCAGCCGCGACGTTGAGGTTGTCGAACAAGACGAATCGATCACCGGCCAATCCTGGTGCAGCCTGTCCAGCACGTGCGATCATGCCGTTGTCGCCGAAGATAACACTGTCATCGACAAGCGTGCCTCCCGGGGTCGCGTCGAGCGTTGCATGAATGACGGTGTCGCTGGCGGCGTCAAGGCCGACGGAGACGACGCTCCTGATCGTGCCGATCCCGCCCGGGCCGCTCTGGCCGGGCACTGCAAGATTCGTCACCGTGCTACCCATAACGGCGAATGCCCCGTCACCGGGTCCGGCCGTTGCGTTAGCCGTAAATGCGATGCGATCGGAGTCGTTGACGGTGGGTGTGTCGGCAGATGCCGAGGCGTAGTCGCCGTAGATCGTGGCAACGTCTTGGGCGCTGATTGTGAACAGCCCGAAGGAGTTACCGACGATGAGACCGCTCTCACCGATGACGGCTGTCATCGGTATGGCATTCGTCGTCTTAACGACCTGTGCGTCCAGTGCCGCGGGCACCAAAGGCTGGGCCGGCGCAGCGCTCGTGATCATCAGCACAGCCGCGGGTAAGGCGATTCGAGTCATCACCGCTTAGTCTGCACGATTGTCGTTGCGACGTCCACAGGTGAAAGCATCCGCCGGAGGTTCATGCCACCGCTGCCGCGACCTGCTTGGCCGACTGACGGCCACAGGTGATCCGCTCGTGGGCGTACCGCTCATACAACGGCCGCCGCTCTTCAATGAGGTCGCCGTAGGTCATGCCGTCGGCGATCATCACGCCGCGCTTCGTCAGGTCGCCCGCTCGGACTTCCAACACATCGGGTGGCACGTCAAGCCAGACGACCCGGCCGATCTGCCGCAGGTGTTCCATCGCCTCTTCGTCGTAGACGACGCTGCCGCCGGGTGCGTAGACGGTCGGCTTCGTCGGCCGAAGCGACAGATTCGCCTCCCGCTCGCGGCGGCGTAGTCCTTCGAAGCCCTCGCTTGCGTTGATCTCGCAAAGGGTCATCCCGGCCTCCCGCTCGATCTCAAGATCCACGTCCACGAAGTGCCAGCCGAGCCGTCTGGCAACGAGCTTGCCCACCGTGCTCTTGCCGCAACCGGGCATGCCGATAAGCACGAGGCTCGACGGGCCGTTCAAGCACCCTCCGCATCGTCGGGCAGACGGTACAGGTGGCCGAACTCGCGGTACCACTCGACAAAGCGGCTAAGGCCTTCATCAAGCTTCACCGTCGGCCTGTAGCCCAACTCCTGACCGGCAAGGCTGATGTCGGCGAACGTGCGGTTGACGTCGCCCGGCTGCATCGGCTGCTTGTCGAGGTTGGCCTTCTTACCGACCGCCTTCTCGATGCCGCTGACCAGCTCGTTGAGCGACACCGGCGAGCTACCGCCGAGGTTGTAGACGCGGTAGCCGTAGTCGGGGATGCGGTCGAGGCTGGCAACGATGCCGCTCACCGTGTCATCGACGAAGGTGTAATCACGGCTGGTCGAACCGTCACCGAAGAATGGCACGGGCGCACCGTCATCGACAAGCCGCGTGAACTTGTGGATGGCCAGGTCAGGCCGTTGCCTGGGGCCATAGACGGTGAAGAACCTCAGGCACGCGATCGGCAGCTTGTAAAGGTGGTGGAATGTGTAGCAGATCAGCTCGCCGGCCCGTTTCGTGGCTGCGTAGGGGCTGACGGGCTCGCCAACGTGATCTTCCTCACGGAACGGCACGCGCTTGAGGTTGCCGTAGACGCTGGAGCTGCTGGCGAAGACGAAGCGTCCGACGCCGTTGGTGCGGGCGGCTTCGAGCAGATGGGTTGTGCCTTCGACGTTGACGCGGGCGTAGTAGGCGGGCCGCTCGATTGACGGCCGCACACCTGCCATGGCGGCCAGGTGCAGGATGGCCGCCGGCTTGACGCGGCGGACGAGTTGGCTGATCGCCTCGCCGTTGCAGATGTCGATCTCTTCGACATCGATGCCCTTCTGGAACTTCTCGGACACGCTGCGAAGGTTCATCTCCTTCCAGCGACGGTCGTAGAAGTCGCTGAAGTTGTCGACGCCGACGACGTGGTGCCCGTCGGCGAGCAGACGTTCGGCAGCGTGACTCCCGATGAACCCGGCCGCACCAGTTAGAAGCACCGTCGACTTCGGTGGCAAGGTGGCGTGCGAGCTTGGCTTGGAGGTGGCGTCGGTCACGGTCTGACAGCTTCCGGTGCTAAAGCGGGTTTGGCAACCGCGTCAGCAGGATCGGTCGCCAATTTGCCAGTCTGTTGACAAGAGATGGTGATTCGCACTTGCCGTCGTAGGCTTGCAGCGCATGAGCGACTACGTAGAAGCCGACACCGGCTCCGACTCGACGCCCGAGTCGTCGGCCACGACGACCACCGTCCGCACCACGGTGCCCGAAGCGCCTGCCTCGAGTGGGCGGGCCGTAATCGAGCAGGTGGTGGTGGCGCTCATCCTGGCCTTCGTGTTTCGCGCGTTCGTCGTCGAGGCCTTCATCATCCCGACCGGCAGCATGGCCACGACGTTGCTCGGGGCGCACATGCGGTTCGACTGCCCGGACTGCGGCTGGGACTTCACCGTCAATTACCAGTCGCCTCAGGGCTCCAGCGGTGCGATCCTGCCGACGCAGGCAAAGACCAACAGCGGCCTGGCGCGCAAGTTCAACATCCGCTGCCCGAACTGCGCTTACAGGTTTCCGGCCGACGAGACGGAAGGATTTCGCGCCGACAGCGAAGACAGCTACAGCCCGCCTGTCTACTACGGCGACCGGATCCTCGTCCTCAAACACCAGTACCTGTTCGCCGAGCCGGGGCGGTTCGAGGTCGTGGTCTTCAAGAACCCAAGCAGCGTTCAATTCCGGAAGGTCGAGCTGCGGCCTGAGCAGGCGACCGAGCCGTTTCAGGAGAACTACATCAAGCGACTCGTCGGCCTGCCCGGCGACACGTTGATGATCCTCGACGGCGACATCTACGTCGCAGACGATGTGCGGAACAAGGAGACGGGCGAGCTGGTCGCAAGCGACTTCCGCATCGCCCGGAAACCTGCCTCGGCACAGTCGGCTCTATGGCGGACCGTCTACGACGATGACTACCGGCCACGGGGTCTCGACCGCAACAGCGCCGGCTTTCCGGCAGAAGTTGACTTTGACAACCCATGGCGGCCCGGTGGCGCGTGGCAACAGGTCGAGGGCGGCTTTGAGGTCGACGCCGGCGGTGGAACGCTGGAGTTTGATCCCGATGCCGTCCGCGAAGCATTCTATCTCACCGACTTCCTCGGCTACGACCAGACCCACGACGACATCTTCGAAAGCGACAACAACCGCAAGGCCGACACCAGCGGCAACCGCTATGGGTTCAACGGCCGCGTCGGTGGCAATCCGTATCTCCATCGGGCCGACGACCTCAAGCTCGACCTGGTTCATACCCGCCAAAGCGGCGACGGCCCTCTTGTGCTCCGCCTCGACGGAAACGGGGAGCAATTCGAGTTGTTGATCGATGGTGAAGGCGCAAGGCTGACGCACAACGGCACGACGGTGGCGACAGTGGAGGAAGATGACTTATCGCCCGACGGCAGCGCCCGCAGGATCGAGTTCCAGCACGTCGACTACGCCGTCGCCGCCCTCGTCGACGGCCGGCCGTTGCTCGACTACACGTACGACCCCATCGTCGAGTCGCTCATCGAGGCCGAATCACGTGGCGACGCCGGCCCCGTCCCGGCGGCTGCCGTCGCGGCACGCGGGCACGACGGCTCACTACGGCACGTCAAACTCCTCCGCGACGTCCACTACACGCCACGCGACCAGACCAGCAACCAAAGCAACGCGAATCCTTCTGGCCAGTTCTACCCACACGCCTCACCGGCCGACTTCCCGCGGAACGTCATGCGTCTGGGCGAGGAGGAATTTTTTGTCATCGGCGACAACCCGATGCTCAGCGGCGACGCCCGCACGTGGGACAGCGTGACAGACGCGGTCAAGCTCGCGTACGAAGAGGTCGACGTCGAAGGCGGCCGCGTGCCGCGTCGGTTCATGCTGGGGAAGGCTTTCTTTGTTTACTGGCCCGGCGGGTACCGACCGCTGCCGTTCCTACCGCCGATCGTGCCGAACTTCGGCGAAATGCGTCTCATTCGCTAAACACTTCAAGCGCTGCCAGCGTAAAAGTTGACCTCGCGGGGTGCCACCCGCGAGGTCAATGATTCGGCCTTCAAACTGATGGCCCGCTGCAAATTTGGGTCGTATGACGGGTGCAGGCATCCATGCCCGACAGGTCATCGCGACCACAAGCCTTCCATGGCTTCCAACATTACGTCGAGCGGATCAGCAGGTTCGGCACTGTGTCAATTATTTTTGTCGTACGCGACAGGCTGGCCGATTCACTGCCGCGTCACACCAAACGGCTGACCGTCGAGCCAAAGCCGGGCTTCGGCTGGTGGAAGTAAACGGCACCTTCAAACCAGCCCCCGTAGCAGGATCGGCAGCGGACGACGGTGACGCCCACGCGGATCAGGTCGCCGTTGAAGTCGGTGCACTCGAGAACGCCACCGAAGCCGAGCGGGAGGCGGCGTGGCGAGATGAAGCCGGCCGCCCGGGGCTCGACGTCTCGCAGGAAGACCAGCCGTGCTTCATCCTCGACGTCATCTGCGTGCAACGTTAGACTCGCCTCTTGGCGATGCGTGACACGCGTTGTCCCTTCACGACGCTCGTACCGCGACGGCGGCGTGCCCCGCCCTTGGGCGGCCGCGTCCATAGCCGACAAGATCATGGATGCCTGACGCCGCAGTAGCTCCGGCGAGTCGGTTGCCTCATCTTGAAATTCAGCCTCTTCCAGCGGAAGCGTGAACGAGTCGGACGGGAAAGAGGCGGCGTCGACGGGATCGGCAACGGTGTCTTCGGTGAGCATCATGGCGTTGAGGGGCTGAATCGGGGCGAGGTGATTGGGTGCAGACGAAGCCGTCTGCGTACACCACTGATGTCCGATTCACCCCAGCGCAATGCAACAAGAATTAATCGCCCCGACGACCCTCGGGCGAATAGACCCGCACCGGTAAAACCTGTCGGCCCCACTGCCGCGCCGTTGCATGGTCGGGATAAAACACGTCCAATCGATATCCCTTGATGGCCCCACCGCGATCGATTACTTCGACAACGTCGCCCGCATCACTGCCATAGCCAGGCACTTGGATCTGCGTACCGAACGGCAACAGTCGTGTGTCAGCTGCGACGAACTTGCCACTGTTGTGGTCCACGTTTTTGCCGCTGGCCGTAATCCCACTGGCTCGTGGCCCGCAGCACTTCTGGCACGGGCAATAGGCAGTCACTTCCATCAGGATGACCGACCAGTCGTCGTCATCTGCCGCGAGATCGCCAGCGACGAGCGACATGTTGGAGTCGCTTTCGAGCCGGGCGGTAATCATCACACCGTCCCCTGCCGCCTCGATAGCCAGTGCTGCGGGTTTGCTTTGCTGTAGGTCAACCCCGGCACCGTGCCCGCCGAAGCCGACTAAAATTACCGTCGCCGCACCGGCGAGAAACAGAGTGGCCGGCACCAATCGCCGCCAGAAGGCAGGATGCGCGGTGTGGTCGCCAGTCGGGATAGTGTCGTCGTGCGTCGCGTCCATGCGGTGCAGAAAGCTAAGGGTCGGCCGCCTTCGTGGCCAGCGGTAGTCTGATAAGATGCCAGACCTCAACGACTTCGTCAACCGCCGATGAAGGTGATGGGCACGCTTTGCTGGGCGACGCGGCCGGCCAGCTCGTCACGCACCGTGACCTTGAGCATGTGCTTGCCAGGTAGCGCGTGCGGCGGAAGCGTCAGCAAGCCGCTCAAGAAGAAGTCGCGGCGGCGCCGCCGACTCTGGTCCTGGGCGTTCTTAGGCGGCAGGCTCATGACCGGGCGACCCTCGTCGTCGTAAAGCACGGCTGAGAGGCTCAGCCGCGTCAGCCATCGGCCGTCCGACTGTTGCTCGCTCTTGAAGCCGTCAGCCTCAACGTAGAGCACGGCTCGGTGCGGCTTGCCGGCGACGAATCGTCCTTCGATCGCGTCGTAGTCGCCCCACAGCCGGACCTCACTGCACAGCTCCGCCGTCGGCAGCCGCAGCCCAACCTCGCTACGCAACGCCTCTGCGGCTTCAAGAATGGGCTCGACGCGGTCTTCGGCATCAGGTGAAGCGGCCAGTTCGCGACGAAACTCCCCAAGATAGCTGGCCACCATGGCGACCATCCGCTCCTCGCTCGGCCGCAATCCCGGGAACGTCATCTCGCCGGCCGTGTCACCGGCAACGAGCTTCAGCAGCTCATGATCAAATGACGCCACAGCCGACGACGGCTGCGTCTTGAGCCGAGCCAGGACGGCATCCGTCGGACCTCGCGGCGTCACTTCGGCCTTCGGCTCAGGCACCAGCTCGGCAAAGGCGTCAGCAGGTTCCGACAGACGAGCAGCCTTCGGCTCGGCGGCAACCACCGGCAACGGTCTGATGTCGCTGACGACCGTCAAAGACGCATCGCGCTGAGGCGGAAGATCCGTCACCGAGACCGGCGTCGGGTCGATCTCGCTCGGCACGTCGGCAGAAGGGGTGGCCTCGAATTGCTGCCGCAACTGCTCAATGCGTTGGTTCAACGCTGCCATCTGCGGATCATCAACGTCGCCATTCGTCGGCAGGGTCGGCTGGTCCGTCTGCGACAGAGACGTCGCAGGCTGAGGCGGAACAGTGGCCGGCGGCGCGGCACAACCAACTACCACGATGGGCAGACTGTGACAAACGAGAGTAAAGAGGCGGCGTGGCGTCATGGCTCCTTCCGTGGAGGCCGGTGGCGGCGAACAATAGAAGCGTGGCGAAAGTCGGCTGCACGTTAGCAGAACGGTTCGTCCGCTGCACGCCACAGCTCGGCGAACCTGACTTTTCAGTAGCAGTGGGAGGAACGTCCCTTCGATGCCAGACGCATCTGACGCTACAACAGTGTCTAGCCGGCGCAGGACGCCCGGCCGCCTCGTCTGAAAACGAGCACCCGCACCACGCATCTACGGAGACCTTCTGTTGCAAACTCGCTTCGCAGGTGGAGCCTCAGGCCCCGACGTTCACCCGGTCAATCGGACCGACGCCCCCCGCCGCAACCCGCTGAGCCGGCTCGCAGCCGTCCTGCGCCCCGAGCGTGACGACAACACCGGCTTTCAGGATCTCGACGACCAGCCGTTGCGCGGCGACTTGTACAGCGGTGACCAGCTCGCCCAGCACGCCCGCACGCTTGCCGGGTGGCACGAGACCGAAGAAGAAGAGACGTTCGGCCCGCAGTTGCTGCTCGATCGGCTTCGTGGGAACAGGCGGGTGTTAGAGGACGCGTACGAGCAGGTGGTCGACGCCGCCGAGCGCGGCCGCCGCGTCGCCCCGGCGGCCGAGTGGCTCGTCGACAACTTCTACCTCATCGAGCAACAGCTTCGCCTGGCCGCGCACCACTTGCCCCGTGGGTACGCAACCGAGCTGCCGCGCCTTAAGAGTGGACCCAATGCGGGCAAGCCGCGGGTGTACGACCTGGCGATGGAGCTCATTACGCACGTCGACGGTCAGGTCGACAAGGCTTCGCTGAGCAGGTTCGTTGAAAGCTATCAGTCTGCAGCTGCGCTGAGGCAAGGCGAGCTGTGGGCGGTGCCGATCATGCTGCGAATCAGCTTGATCGAGAACCTGCGACGCGTTGCCGCCCGCGTGGCCGAAGGCCAGCGAGACCAGGACGCGGCCGAGCACTGGGCCGAGCGAATTCTGACCGCTGCCAAGCGAGATCCCAAGAGCGTGGTGAGCGTGCTGTCTGACATGTACGCGTCGATGGTGCCGCCGACATCTCCGGGTCAGGAGCGTCGGCCGCTCCGCTTGTCGAGCGGGTTTGTCAGCGAGTTCGCCCGCCGTCTGCGTGGGCAAGGACCCAGCACCGCGTCCTCGCTCGAATGGCTCGGGCAGGCGCTGGCCGATCAGGGTGCGGGCATCGACCAGATGGCCCAGCTTGAAAGCCAGCGACAAGCAACCGATCAGGTGTCGATCGGCAACTCCATCGGGTCGCTCCGCTTTGTCGAGAGCCACGACTGGTCGGAGTGGGTCGAGGCACAAAGTCAGGTCGAGGCTGCGCTGCGGACGGACCCGGCGGAGGTCTACGAGGGACAAACGTTCTTGACACGTGACAGCTACCGTCACGTTGTCGAACGGCTTGCCAAGCACGGCCCGTACTCCGAACGCCAAGTGGCAGAGCTCGCCGTCGGCCTCGCCCGCGAGGGCGGCACGCCCGGTCCCCGCGAGGCGGCCGACGCCGACGTCAAGCGTCACATCGGACACTACCTCATCGGGGAGGCCCGCCCGAAACTCGATCGGGTCGCAGGCACCCGCTCGACGTTTGGCAGTACGCTTCGCGCCGTCTGGCGTGCGGCACCGCTGGAGTGGTTCCTCGGCACGGCCACACTTCTGGCGCTGGTCGGAACGCTTGCCGTTTCGATGTGGTCGGCGTCGCACGGCATGCCCTGGTGGGCGATCATCGCGATGATCCTGCCGATATTCATCGCTGCGTCACAGCCGGCGGTGGCGTTTGTCAACTGGCTTGTCACGAAGCTCGCAGCGCCCAAGGCGTTGCCGCGGATGCGGTTCGAGGACGGCATTCCCGCCTCGTGCCGCACCGTCGTCGTCGTACCGACAATGTTGTCTTCACCCGCTGCGGTGGACGATGTCGTCGCCGGGCTCGAGGTGCGTCACCTGGCCAACCCGGACCAGCACCTGCACTTTTGCCTGCTGAGCGATCTGCCCGATGCCGACGAGGAGGTCCTCGATGGCGATGAAGAACTCATCGCTCGCGCGGCAGAGCAGATCAAGCAGCTCAACGAGCAGTACGGTGCCGGTGAAGGCGAAAAGTTCATGCTCCTTCACCGCCCGCGGAAGTGGAACGAGAGCGAGGGTGCGTGGATGGGCTGGGAGCGCAAGCGGGGCAAACTCGCGGAGTTCAACGCCCTGCTCCGCCCCGCCGGTCGCGACGGCGACAAGGCGATTCGGCAGTTCTCGCACACGGTCTGCAAGCGCGACGTCCTCTTCGACGTCGAGTACGTCATTGCCCTTGACGGTGACACCGAGCTGCCACGCGACACTGCACGGCAGCTCGTAGCGACCATCGATCACCCGCTCAATCGTCCTATCTACGACCCGGTCGTCGGTCGCGTGACAAGCGGCTACGGCATTCTGCAGCCACGCGTCGGCGTCGACCTGCCCAGCGCATCGGCCAGCCTGTTCAGCCGCGTGATGAGCGGCGAGCCCGGCGTCGATCCCTATACAAATGCCGTCAGCGATGTCTACCAAGACGCCTTCGGCGAAGGCAGCTTCATCGGGAAGGGCATCTACCACCCGGCCACGTTCGAGAAGGCGTGCGCGGACAACTTCCCCGAAAACGCGATCCTGTCGCACGACCTCATCGAGTCGGCCTTTGCGCGGAGCGGTCTGGTGACCGACGTCGTGCTCTACGAGGACCACCCCAGCAGCTACGCAGCCGACGTGGCGCGTCGCACGCGTTGGGTTCGAGGTGACTGGCAGCTCATCGCTTATCTGTTGCCATGGCTCAGGCGTGAAGGGGGCTGGATCAAGAACCCAACGAGCGGCTTGTCCCGTTGGAAGCTGCTCGACAACCTGCGGCGCAGCCTCGTACCGATTGCCGTGCTGGCGGTGCTAATCATTGCCTTCATCGCCGAACCGTCGGCGGCGTGGGCTTGGGCACTACTCTCAGTCGGTTACTTCTTCGGGCCACTCATCTTAAAGCTTAGCTTTGACGCGTTCGCTGCGCTTTTCGGTGCGGGTGACGAAGAGCGGCCCGCCAAGCTACGCGTCGGCGACGTTTGGCAGTCGAGCCGTGTCGGCTTTGCCAGATCAGCGATGTCGCTGGCACTGCTGCCGTACGAGGCCTTCGTCCACACGGTCGCAATCGTCAAGACGCTGTACCGCCTGTGGTTCAGCCGTCGGCACTTGCTCGAGTGGACGACCGCCGCCGAGGCAGAACGAAAGGCCCGGCTCGATCACGCCAGCTTCTGGGAAGCCATGTGGCCGGCGTGGATGGTCGCGGTTGGCGTCATCGCTTGGTTGATCGGGTCAGATCATTACGAAGCCACAATTGTGGCCACGCTAACGCTCGCCCTGTGGTGGGCGGTGAGTCCGACACTCGCGTTTGTGATGAGTCGCCCGATCAAGCGAAAGGCGCCGCGGGAGATGCTTGTCGATCGAGACAGGCGGTTCCTGCGCAAAGTCGGTAGGCGGACGTGGTCGTTCTTCGACCGCTACGTCGCCGCTGCGGACAATTATCTGCCGCCGGACAATGTCCAGGAGTTGCCCAACGAGCGAATCGCTCCGCGGACGAGCCCGACCAACATCGGCCTGGCACTGCTCAGCAATGTCGCCGCACACGACTTCGGCTATATCACGCTCGGCCAGCTGCTCGATCGCACGCAACGAACGCTCAACGCAACGGGCCGGCTCGAACGGCACGAAACCGGCCACCTGTTCAACTGGTACGACACGCGTCGCCTCGAACCTCTCACGCCGCGTTACGTGTCCAGCGTCGACAGTGGCAACTTTGTGGCCAGTGTGCGTGTGCTGGAACTCGCCCTCGACGGCCTGGTCGACGAACCCGTCATCGGGCCACAGGCGTGGCCGGGTGTTGCCGATGTTGTCCGCTTGCTGCTCGACACCTGTCGCGACCGTGAGCAGACGAGACTTGAAGAGGACGACGAGCCACAGCTGCCGCCGTCGCGCGTGTTCAAGTTGCCACCCGACCTGGAGCGTCGGCTCGAGCGGATCGCCAGCGACTGCGATGCCGGCGGTCCGTCCAAGCTGGGCGGTGCCAAGATGTTCCTGCAGACGATGAGCATCGTGGCCAACGAGGCCGTCGCCGCGACACGAGATGCGCCGGCCGAGGCGAGCCGTTGGGCACAGGAGCTGCAGCGTCAGGTATCCCGATTTGCCGACGAGTTGCACCACCTGTGCCCGTGGGTCGATCTCGTCGGCCCAAGTCGCCCATATGCCGGCGGTGACGGCAGCAGTCGCGGCCGGTTGGCCGTCATCGAAAAAGCGCTGCTCCAGCTCGATAACTATCCGTCGCTGCGTGACGTGGCGAAGCTGGCGGACGAAGTGGTCCCCGCCGCACGCGCGCTCGTCGAAGAAGTCGACACGGCGACGATCCGTCCGCACGCGGACCTGCCGTACTTCCAGCGGCTGGCCCGCATTCTCGGCGATGCCTCCGACCGTGCGGCCAGTCGTGTCGAGACGATCAAGCAGCTCAAGTCGAGCTGTCTCCCGCTACGCCAGGCCGACTGGTCGCTGTTGTACGACCGCAGCCGAAACCTGTTGCACATCGGCTACGACGCCAGCGAACGTCGTAAGGACGCGGGTTACTACGACCTGCTCGCCAGCGAGATGCGACTGGCCAGCTTCGCCCTTGTTGCCGACGGCACGCTGCCGCAGGAACACTGGTTTGCCCTGGGCCGCCAGACAACGCGGGTCGGCCGGCACGAGGCGTTGCTGTCCTGGTCCGGCAGCATGTTCGAGTACCTCATGCCGCTCCTGGTCATGCCGACCTACAGCGGCACCTTGCTTGACGAGACCTACACCGGTGTCGTCGACCGACAGATCGAGTACGCCCGCAGCAACGGCATCAACGCAGGCGTGCCATGGGGTGTCAGTGAAAGCGGATATTCCACGACCGACGCCGAGTTGACCTACCAGTACCGCCCGTTCGGCGTGCCAGGGCTTGGCTTCAAGCGCGGCCTCGGAGAAGACCTCGTCATCGCGCCGTACGCGAGCATGATGGC
The DNA here is from genome assembly GCA_963841915.1 of uncultured Planctomycetota bacterium. GTDB lineage: Bacteria > Planctomycetota > Phycisphaerae > Tepidisphaerales > Tepidisphaeraceae > JBCDKH01. Next base: position 133,497 of record CAWJEN010000006.1, read on the forward strand.
TGCGATGGTGAATCCACCGGCGGCGGCGAAGAACCTGCGCCGCCTCCGCGACGAGGGCAAGATGGGCCGCTTCGGTTTCTACGAGGCCATCGACTACACGCCGGCCCGCATCAAACGCGACCGCAAAGAGGCGATCGTCCGGCAGTGGATGGCCCACCACCAGGCGATGGGCTTTCTCGGCTTTGCCAACCTGCTGCTCGACGGCCCGATGCAGAAACGGATGGCCGCCTCCGCCGACTTCAAGAGCGGCGAGCTCATGCTGCACGAACGGGTGCCGCGGGGTGCCCATGTCTTCCCGCACACCGGCGAGCACGCCGGCAGTCGCCGTGCCGAGCAACAGGCCGTCGGCATCCTGCGCACCTTCAACAAGCCCGACCAGCCCACGCCCGAAGTCCACCTGCTCGGTAACGGCCGGCTGGCGACGATGGTCTCGACCGCCGGTGGTGGATACACCCGCTGGGACGACGGCGACGGCAAAACCCTTGCCGTCACCCGCTGGAACGAAGACGCCGTCCGCGACTGCTGGGGCACATTTGTCTACCTGCGCGACCTCGACACCGGCACGTTCTGGAGCAACGCCTACCAGCCGACGCTCCGTGAGCCGCAGCAGTACGAAGCCATCTTCAGCCAGGCACGTGCCGAATACCGACGCGTCGACCGTCTGCCGACCATCGGCCGCGACGGTAAAGAAGATGACGCCAGCAGCGGCCCGTCGCAGTCACCCGGTGACGACATCGAAACGTACACGCAAATCAGCGTCAGTCCGGAAGACGACGTCGAAGTCCGCCGCGTCGTCATCACTAATCGTGGGCGAAAGACCCGCACAATTGAGTTGACCAGCTACGCCGAGCCGGTGCTGGCCGACCCGCGTGCCGACGCTGCGCACCCGGCGTTCCAGAACCTGTTCGTGCAGACACGACTTGTCCGCGGCAGGCAGGCAATCCTCGCCAAGCGTCGCGCTCGCGGTGAAGGCGAGCGAACGCCCTACGCCGTTCACCTCGTCACGCTTCACGGCACTGAGGTCGGCGACGCGCAGTACGAAACTGATCGCGGCGCATTTGTCGGTCGCGGTCGGTCGCTCGTCGATCCGGCGGCGATGCACAACGAACGACTCGCCGACACCAACGGCAGCGTGCTCGATCCGATCGTCAGCGTCCGCCGCGTCGTCAAGATCGGCCCCGGAGAACGGGCCCGCTTCGACGTCGTCACCGGCATCGCAGACGGCAGCGAAGCCGCTCACGCGCTCATCGAAAAGTACCACGACCGCCGCCTTTGCGACCGTGTCAGCGAGCTTGCCTGGACCCACAGCCAGGTCGTGCTCCGTCAGCTCGGCATCGACGAAGCCGACGCCCAGGCATACGGCCGCCTCGCCGGGAGCGTGATCTACGCGACGCCTCAACGTCGCGCCGACGCCAGCGTCATCGCCCGCAACCTCGACCTTAATCGCAAGCAAAGCAACCTCTGGGCGTACGGCATCAGCGGCGACCTGCCGGTCGTGCTCGTCCGCGTCGGTGACCACTCGAAGGTCGCCATCGTCGAAGAGGCCGTACGCGCCCACGCCTACTGGCGTCGCAAGGGCTTGCAGTGTGACCTTGTCGTCTGGAACGAAGACACCAGTGGCTACCGCGCCGAGGTCAACGATGCAATCATGGCCGCCGTCAGTCGTGCCGGTTCTGCCGACCTGCTCGACCGACCGGGTGGCATATTCGTCCGACGTGGCGAGCAATTCCCCGACGAAGACAAGGTGCTGATCCAGACGATCGCACGCATCACGCTCGTCGACTCGGGTGGCCGGCTCATCGATCAGATCGAACGGCGTATGAGCGTCAGGCCGCTCGGTGTTTCGAAGCTCGTGTCGAACCAAGGCGGCCGCAATACGTCGAGCGGCAAGCTGCTGCCGTCTCGCGAGATCGTCACCGCAGACGAAATCGTCGGGCGACGTGGCGACCTGCTGTTCAACAATGGCTCAGGCGGCTTCACGCCCGACGGTAAAGAATACGTCGTCGTCCACGACGCCGCACACCCGACGCCCGCGCCATGGTCCAATGTCATGGCCAACCCAACGTTCGGCACGATCGTGACCGAGTCCGGTGGTGGCTACACGTGGCGCACCAACGCACGAGAGTTCCGCCTTACGCCCTTCTACAACGATCCGGTCGGCGACACGAGTGGCGAGGCGCTGTACCTCCGCGACGAAGAATCGGGCCGCTTCTGGTCACCCATGGGCGCACCGGCCCGGGGCAACGACCCCGTCACCACGCGGCATGGCTTCGGCTACTCGATCTTCGAGACCAGTGAGCAAGCACTTCGCACGGAGACAGCCGTCTACGTCCACCGCGATGAGCCGACGAAGTTCGTCGCCGTCAAGGTGCACAACACGAGCGACCGCCGTCGCAAGGCGTCGCTTTGGTACTACGCAGAGTGGGTGCTGACCGATCAACGCGCAGCAGGTGCCATGCACGTCGTCACGTCGCTGGACCCGAAGTCGGGTGCGGTCCTGGCTCGCAACCCATACAACAGCGACTTCGGCAGCTCGACAGCGTTCCTGCAGTGCAGCGAAAGCCGTCGCAGCGTGACCGGTGACCGCCTCGAGTTCCTCGGGCGCAACCATGGCCCGAGCAACCCTGCAGCACTCGGCCGCGAGAAGCTCAGCGGTAAGGTCGGTGCGGGACTCGATCCCTGTGCCGCCATGTGCGTGCCGGTCGACCTCGGCCCCGGCGAAGAAAAAGAAGTCGTCTTTACTATCGGCGCCGGTGACAACGAGCAACACGCCATCGCCATGGCCAACCGCTTTTCGGCAGTACCGGAAACCAAGCGTGCGCTGGAAGACAACTGGGAGTTCTGGAGCCGAACCCTCGGCAGCCTCTACATCGACACGCCCGATCCGGCCGTCAACGTCCTCGCCAACGGCTGGCTCGAGTACCAAGCCCTCTCCTGCCGCTACTGGGGCCGAAGCGGCTACTACCAGTCAGGCGGTGCCTACGGCTTCCGCGACCAGTTGCAGGACGTCGCCGCATTGCTCTGGTGCACGCCACACCTCATCCGCGAGCAACTGCTTCGCGCTGCCGCCCACCAGTTCGTCGAGGGCGACGTCCTCCACTGGTGGCACCCGCCCGTCGGCCGTGGCGTCCGCACGCACTTCAGCGACGACTACATGTGGCTGCCGCTCATCTGCGCCCGCTACGTCAAAGCCACCGGCGACACCGGCGTCCTCGAAGAACGCGCACCGCTCCTGACGGGTGAAGCCGTCCCGCTCGATCAAGAAAGCGTTTACAAAGAATGGGCCAACGCCGCCGAAGACGATGACCTGTACGGGCACTGCAAACGCTCCATCCTGAACGGCATCGACAACCGCGGCTACGGCCAGCATGGTCTGCCCCTCATGGGTTGCGGTGACTGGAACGACGGCATGAACCTCATCGGTGAGCACCACAAGGGCGAAAGCGTCTGGCTCGGCTGGTTCTTCATCGAAACCCTTCTCGACTTCGCCCCGCTCGCCGACGCTCGCGGCGACGCAGACTTTGCCAAGCGCTGCCGCGACGAGGCCGAAACCCTCCGCGCCAACGTCGAACGCGAAGCCTGGGACGGCGACTGGTACCGCCGCGCCTACTTCGACAACGGCGAACCGCTCGGCAGCTCGACCAATCCCGAGTGTCAGATCGACTCGCTGCCGCAGTCGTGGGCCGTGCTCTGCGGAAAGGGTAATCCCGACCGCGCCGCACAAGGCATGAAGGCTGTCGAGGACCGCCTCGTCCGTCGCGACAAGGGCCTCATCCAGCTCTTCGATCCGCCCTTCGACGACAGCCATCTCGAGCCCGGATACATCAAGGGCTACGTCCCCGGCGTCCGCGAAAACGGCGGCCAATACACCCACGCCGCCGTCTGGACCGTCATGGCCTACGCCAAGCTCGGCGACGCCCGGCGGGCGTGGGAGCTGTTCGACCTCATCAACCCGGTGAACCACGCCGTCGACCACGACAGCGTTCAGAAGTACCGCGTCGAGCCCTACGTCGCCGCCGCAGACGTCTACGGCGTCAGCCCCCACGTCGGCCGCGGCGGCTGGACCTGGTACACCGGATCCGCCGGCTGGATGTTCCGCCTTATCGTCGAATCCCTCCTCGGCATCACCCTGAAGTACGAGGAAGGCGAAAATGGGGGAGAGCACAGGCTCTACCTCGCCCCGCTCCTGCCCGAGGGCTGGGACAACTTCGGCTTCACCTACCGCCACAAGGACACCCACCACAACTTCCGCATCACCCGCCCCAGCCCGGCGAGCACCCCACCCGCCATCGCTTCCATCACCATCGACGGCAAGCCGGCAAAGACCGACTTCATCCGCCTCCTCGACGACGCCGAACGCCACGAGATCGTCGTCACCCTCGAGTAGCACGGCCAGCTCAGGCAACGCCCCCAACAGGCGTGCAGTCGGGCGCTCACAGGCGGAGCAGAACGTGCGTGTGGAGCGGAAAATGCGGTCAGGCGACACGTCCGCCGGCATCAAGCAAGCTGACGAGGCGGCGGTGCCGGACGACGAGCAAGAGGGCAACCCCCTCCGCGCCTTCTTCGTCGTCGCCCCGGACGGGTTGTGCTTCTCCTTCCACGAGCCCGCACCGGCGTGGAGGCTCCCGCCGACGCCACGCCCGTCGACCGGATCGACCTCGTGACGTAGGCCGAGACGGAACGTCCTAGGCAGTTGTCACTAGAATGTCGCCATGGGAAATGGGGCCACCGGCATGAAGTCCATCGGTAAGCCGTTCGCGAGTATCGCGACGGCTTTTAATCAAGCACCGCGCGAGCTTCTCGTCTCGCAGTCGTGCGACTTTGCGACCGACTGTGTGAGAAACGGGACGCCTGTTGCTCTGGCCGGCATCGGTGTGACGTGCGGTGCCAGTGCCCTCGCCGTCCTTGGCCTCGTCGCGGCGGTCGGCGGCGTTGCCGCGTGGCAGTCGTACGTTGAGAAACGGGACGCTGCCGAGCTGCAAAATCTGATCAAGCGGGCAGGCACACAGGCAAACGACACGCAATCGCTCGTCCGCGAACTTCGCAAGCAATTGCAGCCGACGAACGCTCCGTCCGTCGACGATGACCCTGCCGTCGTGGCCGCGGTCGAAGCCTTCATCAAGGGCAACGTCGCAGACGCCGCGGAGGCTTGCCCGAAGTTCGTGCAAGACGTCCTCGACGCGGCTGAACAAGCAAAGACGAACGACGGAAGCGATCTTCTCGAACTCGCCCGCCGCGACGAATTCAACCTCGCCGACGAAGTTCTCGCCCAAGCCGACAAGCTCGACCGGTTCTGGCCGACCCTCGTCGCCATCGCCGGCGTCACGGAGCAAATCCGGTCAACGCAACTCGATGACAGCCAGAAGCTCGATGACATCCACCAGTTCATCAAGCAACGGCGTCCTGCCGGAAGCAGCGCCCCTCGCCACAACCTCGCCGGGCTTGCCGTACCGAACCGTCGATTCGTCGGACGCCAAGGTCATTTGAGTCAACTCAGCACCTGGCTCGCCGACGAAGAACGTCCGCCCGTCCTTGCCCTCGTCGGTGGCGGCGGGTTCGGCAAGACCGAGATCGCCCGCGTCGTCGCGACCTCTGCCCTCGCCGCGTTCGACGGCGTCTGGTGGCTCAACGGGCTCGACGCCGACCTCAAGCAACCTGACGCTGACCCCAACGCCGCCGCCGAAGCACCGGATCGTAAGGCACTGCCTTCTTTCCTGTTCAGCGGCCTCCGTGATCTCTGCCGCACCCTCGGCCAAACCGTCGGCGACCAGCCCACCGATGCCCAGCTCGTCCAGGCCCTCCACGCCGGCATCGACAAGATCGGCGGGCGACACCTGCTCGTCCTCGACGACGTCGACCCCATCGGTCCGGCTCGCCTCCTCTGCCTTCCCGGGTCACACCGCACGCTCTTCACCCGTCGCGGCCACGCCTTCCCCGCCGAGCTCGGCCGTGCGATCGACGTCGGCAAACTTGCCCGACAAGACGCCGTCGCCATCCTCACCGGCGACCGACCGGAACTACGCAACAGCGATGATCCTGCCCTCGACGCCATCTGCGACGCCGATGTTCTGGGCGATCACGCGCTCGCCGTCGCCCAGGCGGGCAAGTACCTCGGCACCTTCGACGTCACGCCGACCGCACTGCTCGATCTGCTTAAGGCACAGAACGTCGATGCCGTCGTCCAGGAACTGCACGACGTCGATCCCGACCTCGCCGGCACCGGCGTCGGGCAGAGCATCGCCCGGACCGTCGGCTTGCTGATGGATCGCATTGACGACAACGCGAACGGTCGCCGTCTGCTGCTCGCCGCCAGCCTCGTCGGCCCCGACAACTGCCCGCTCGACCTCCTGGCCGACGCGCTCGACCTCTCGAAGCAGGAGGCGGACAAGGCCGCCGTCAAATTGCACAACCTCGCGCTGCTCCGCCGGGACAAGGTCAAGCGTTGGGATGAGGCAGAGCACATCGTCGTCTCGACGCACAACCTGACGCAACGCGTCACCGTCGCCCGTGCCGACGCCGCCGAGGTCGAAGCGACGGGCGCTACCCTGCGCGATCAACTGCTTAGCATCTTCACGACGGATGCTCTTGATCGTCCCCAGCATTGGCCACGCCTCGACGCTTTCGCGGCACACGCGCAGTCGCTGCTGGCCAAGGGGCATGGTGCTCACACGGATCCAAGCTGGGCTGTCTTGTGCAATCAGGTTGCCTACTTCGCGTGGATCGCTCGGAACAGGCATGGTACCGCCCTGCCCCTCTTCGAAGAGGCCGAGCGGATCGACCGCGCCGCCTTCGGCAACGACCACACGAACGTGGCGAGGGCCGTCAACAACATCGGCAGCGTGCTGAAGGCCCGCGGCGACCTGGCGGTGCTTGCGAAGTTCGAGGAGGCCGAGCGGATCGACCGCGCCGCCTTCGGCGACGACCATCCGACGGTGGCGAGGGTCGTCAACAACATCGGCGGCGTGCTGCAGGCCCGCGTCGACCTGGCGGGGGCGTTGCGAAGTATCGAGGAGGCCGAGCGGATCGACCGCGCCGCCTTCGGCGACGACCACCCGGACGTGGCGACGGACGTCAACAACATCGGCAGCGTGCTGAGGCGCCGCGGCGACCTGGCGGGGGCGCTTGGCAAAGTACGAGGAGGCCGAGCGGATCGACCGCGACGCCTTCGGCGACGACCACCCGAACGTGGCGAGCGTCGTCAACAACATCGGCGGCGTGCTGGACGACCGCGGCGACCTGGTGGGGGCGCTGGCGAAGTACGAGGAGGCCGAGCGGATCGACCGCGCCGCCTTCGGCGACGACCACCCGGACGTGGCGAGGGACGTCAACAACATCGGCAGCGTGCTGAAGGCCCGCGGCGACCTGGCGGGGGCGCTGGCGAAGTATGAGGAGGCCGAGCGGATCGACCGCGCCGCCTTCGGCGACGACCACCCGGAAGTAGCGACGGACGTCAACAACATCGGCAGCGTGCTGGAGGCGCGCGGCGACCTGCCGGGGCGCTGGCGAAGTACGAGGAGGCGTTCAAGATCGTTCTCCGGACGAACGGGGCGCGCGGGCAGAACACTGTCGTGGGTGCCAAAAATGTGCTCGTTGCTGGCGGCGATCCGCTGGCCCTCGCCCGGCGGACCGCCGAGGACGAGGCGGCGCAGATCGTTCGGGTCGAGCTGATGAAGACTCTTCCGGACGAGTTGAAGACGAAGCTGGCGGCGTTGGAGTAATGCCAGCCGGGATAAGCTGAAGAGATCAGACCGCGCTCTCGCGTCAGGCCTTGCCCGGTGGGCCTCTCCGGTGGCATGGAGTGGGGGGGCCAGACGGGGCAGATGCAGGTTGTTCGCTGGTCGACACGACTTGGACGGCGACTCCTTGTGTCGTGCCGTCGACATCTCCTCCGGTCTCCCTTCGGCTTCGTCTTGCGGCGGTGACGGGTCGACTTGCCGCAGTGTGGCTAAATGCCTGCGGGATCGGCGGCGAACCAGGGTCAATCGGCTCGCAGTTGACGTTGATCGGCAGGCGTCTGGCATCGATGGGTCGCGGCTTGGGCCCGACGGGGCGTGAGATCAACCTGAGGGGGCTCGGGACGACGTCGATGGGATGCTGTTTTACATCGATCGGGCGCCGCTTTACTTCGATGGGGCGCGGTGTCGCGCGGGTGAGACGATGGGGAAGGGGCGCTGCGATGTGCCCGACACAGTGGGCAGCGGCGGACATCGTTTCCCTACCCCCCACCCACTACCACCACCTACCCCACCCTGCTATCCCACACATTTCACTCCCACACCATTCACTCCCACACCTTTCCATTTGCCCCTGAACGGTGTCCATCAACAGCACCACCTCCGACGCGGAACTGATCAGCTTCACCAAGTCCTTTCTGCGGACGGTGACCGGCCGCGAGGGGTCGTTTGGTCTCGGTGCTCCGATCATCGCGGAGCTGCAGGTCAGCTATGACGCGCTCGTCGACGCGATCGATCTCATCGAGGACCCGAACACGAACTCGCGGGCGGCTTACGCCGACAAGCGGACCAAGAAGGTGACTGTTGTCGAGCAGCTCCGAGCGGTCATCGCGGTCGCTCAGGCGTGGCCGGCCCAGACGGACGAGAAGCGGAGCGAGCTGGGCATCAAAGTGCGCGATCGCAAACCGACACGCCGACCTATTCCGGTCGAGCTGGCGACGGTCGAGGTGCTGAGCGTGCTGCGTCGTCAGGTGACGGTGCAGGTGCGGAACCCCGAGGGCGGCCGGGCCAAGGTGGCCGGGGCTGCGTCGATTCAGGTCTTTACCCACGTCGGCGAGACGGCACCGGCGGCTGGTGCTGCCTGGACGTTCCAGATGTCGACCGGCAAGACGAAGTTCGACGTGCGGTTCCCCGACATCGTCCCGGCAGGCGCGAGCGTGTGGGTGGCGGTCGCCTACCACAACGCAGCAGGCACCGGCCCGATGAGCACGGCGACACAAGTCAACCTGCCCGGCGGCCAAGCGGTCTACGCCCGCGAAGCGGCTTAAGTCATTCTGCATTGCTAAAGTATCAACCATCTCAGAGTCGGAGGAACGCGAAGGGGCGAAGGGGCGAAGGTCCGCGAAGGCCCGCGAAGTCCAGAAAAAGGATGGGGTGGGACTTCGAAGGACGTTGACGTACTTCGAGCTCTCTACCCATTTCTCCCTCTCTGCCCTTCGCGCATCGTTGCTCCTTCGCCACGTCGCGCTTCGTCGCTGTTCTGCCTTTCGTCTATCACTTCACGACTTTTATCATGCTCACGCTTCAACAGACTGCTGTCGTTCCGTCGCCGAAGGGGATAATTGTTCGTGCTGCGGACAGGTTTGATCTGCCGATGATCGACAAGTTGCAGAAGGCGCACAGCGATGAACTGGGCTTTTTGCAGATGGCTGCCCTTGAGGGCAAGTTGAAGCGCGGGGAGATCCTCGTGGCTCGGGAGTCGCGGACGAAGCGGTTTGCGGGGTACGTGATTGCCAGCGATACGTACTTCAAGCGGGAAGAGGTTGGCGTGGTTTACCAGATGGCGGTGCATGAAAAGTACCGTCGGCAGCAGGTGGCTGCGTTGTTGTTGCGCGAGCTGTTTGCGTCGTGGCCGAGGGGCGTGAAGCTGTGTTGTGCGTGGTGCGCGCAGGACCTGGCAGCGAACAAGTTCTGGGAGGCGATGGGGTTCGTGCCGTTGGCGTATCGCAATGGATCAGAGGGGAAGAACCGCGTACACATTCTTTGGCAGAAGCGGGTGGATGCTTCCGACAGTGGGGAAGGTGTGGGGTGGTGGTACCCGAGCACAACGGGGGCCGGTGCGATTCGGGAGGACCGGGTGGTGTTGCCGATTCCGCTGGATCAGCACTGGACCCAGACGCGGCCGGCGGTGTTGCCGACGGTGGCGGGAGAGGAGAAGGAGGTCGAGGCGTTCGCCGGTATGCCGCGGAAGTTCGCGGGCGGCGTGACGGAGGACGACCAGGGTCGGCTCTGGCGAGGCGGCAAACAGCTCATGACGCCGACGATGGTGCGGGCATCGCTGGGCCTGAGTGAGCACGAGCTGTTCAGCGTGCCCGACGGCGTGGAGCTGGTGGGCGAATTGCCGAAGCCGACCGCGAAGAAGGCGGCGAGGAAGTTCGACCCGAAGGTGAAGCAGATCGTGCGGGACCTGCGGGACGACTGGCTGGCCCACGTCAACGCGAACGGCCTGCTGCTGACCGGCGAGGAGCGATACGCGACGGCACGGCAACTGCCGGCGGCGGGCGGAGGCGCGGGAGGAACCGCCCTGCCGTTGCCGGAGCAGCGGTTGCTGGCGGCTTAGATTGCAACTGGTGCCACGGATTGAGCCGCGTTCTGACGCGGGCAACCCGTGCGGCTTATTGGTTCCGTCGCCCGCGATGCCGGTACTGACGAGAGCGGTATCGACTTCGTCGTCCGCTTCAAGCCCGGGTGCTCACTGCTCGATCAGGGGGCATTACTGATGGAGCTTCGGGAGCTGCTCGGTTACAAAGTAGATGTCATTTCCGAAGGTGCCCTCACCGGGCGCTTTGCGGAGCGGGTCGAGCGGGAGGCGATCGAGCCTTGCAGTGGCCACTCGGGTTCTCCCTAGTCACCCGTGGCCGTGGGGTGGATTGGTGCTCTACCATCGGCCATGCCTCTCAAGCCCCATGGCCGGATCTATGACTCCATTGCTGACACTGTTGGCGGGACGCCGCTGGTGCGGATCAATCGCCTGATTCCCGAAGGTCAGGCGACGGTGCTGGCCAAGTGCGAGTTCTTCAACCCGCTGGCGAGCGTCAAGGATCGCATCGGGTACAACATGATCACGGTGGCTGAGAACGAGGGCAAGATTACGCCCGGCAAAAGCGTCATCGTCGAGCCGACGAGCGGGAACACGGGCATCGCGCTGGCCTTCATGTGTGCGGCCAAGGGGTACCGCTGCATCCTGACGATGCCCGAGAGCATGAGCATGGAACGGCGTCGCCTGCTGGCTGCCCTCGGGGCGGAGTTGGTGCTGACCGAGGCGGCCAAGGGCATGAAGGGGGCCATTGCCAAGGCGGAAGAAATTGCCAAGGAGACGGCGGACGCGTTCATTCCCGGCCAGTTCCACAACCCGGCGAACCCCGAGATTCACAAGCTGACGACGGCGGAAGAAATCTGGGCGGACACCGGCGGTAAGGTCGACGCGATCGTCGCCGGCGTCGGCACGGGTGGGACGATCACGGGCGTGGCCGAGGTGCTCAAGCAGCGGAACCCGGACTTCAAGGCGTTCGCGGTGGAGCCGGTCCACTCGCCGGTGATCACGCAGACGAAGAACGGCCAGGAGCTGCAGCCCGGGCCGCACAAGATCCAGGGCATCGGGGCTGGCTTCGTGCCGGACAACCTGCACATGGACATCGTCGACGAGGTTATTCAGATCAGCAACGACGACGCCTTTGCCTGGGGCAAACGACTGGCCAAGGAAGAAGGCATCCTCGGCGGCATCAGCTCCGGCGGGAACATGTGTGCGGCGGCCCAGGTGGCGGCACGGCCGGAGATGAAGGGCAAGACGATCGTGACCATCATGTGCTCGTTCGGCGAGCGGTACCTCAGCACGCCGTTGTTCGAGAACACGCCAGACGCGCCGGCGAACACGATTTAGCGGAACCTTCGGCGGCTGGTGCGAAGTTGGATCTGGCCGCCTCCTCGGTTGCGTGGTACCTTGAGGCGTTTGTGAAGAAGTCATCAACCAACCTGCCGCCCACCCTTGCTGCGTTCGGAGGGGCGAGGGCCACGCCGCCCGGCACCGGCGCGGTGCTGCTTCGTCCCATCGAGCCCCGCCGCCCGGTCGAGCGACAACCGATTAACCCTGTCAGCACCGCTATCGGGCGGACCGTTCCGCTCTACGTCGACCTGCACAGTCACACCACCGCGAGTGACGGCACTGACGCACCCTCAGCGCTTGTGCGTAAGGCCAAGGCCGCAGGTTTGAGCGCACTGGCTATCACAGACCACGACACAGTGGCCGGCATTGATGAAGCGGCTCACGAGGCCCAGAGGCTCGGGCTCGACTTCTTGCCGGGGATAGAAATCAGCGCTGCCTATCCGCGGCCGGGCGTGATGCACCTGCTGGGGTACGGCATCGACCCGGCAAATCCGACGCTGCTGGCGCTCATCGGCCGCCTGCAGGAAGCCAGGCACGAGCGGAACCAGTTCCTCGTGAACGAACTCAACGCCGTCGGTGTGCACGTATCATTCGAGGAGCTGATCGACATAGCACGCGGATCGCCCCACTCGCCGCGATCGGCAGAGGCGTCGACGGACCCGAACGACTACGTCATCGGGCGGCCTCACTTCGCCAAGCTGTTGTTCATCAAGGGTTACATCCCGAACATGCAGGCGGCGTACAAGTACTACCTCGGCAACACGGGTCGATTCCGCTTCGACCGCAACGAGCCCGAACCGGCAGAGGCCATTTCGGCAGTTCATGCAGCAGGCGGGCTCGTGTCGCTGGCGCACCCGAACCAGCTCCGCAAGTCGAACTTTGCCCAGCTTGCCAACGAGGTCGAGACGCTGGCGGCGGTCGGACTCGACGCCATCGAGGTCGTCTACAACGACCACCGCGAAAGCTTCATCGTGGAGCTCAAGGAGTTGTGTAGGCGGCACAACCTGCTGACCACTGGTGGCAGCGACTATCACGGCAGCTGCAAAAAGTGGATCGTTCTCGGCCGCTGCGGCATGCGGCGGCGTGTGCCACGCAAGTACTACGACCGCCTGCTCGGACGGCTGCAGGCACGGCAGGCAGCGTGACATGAGATGATGTTAAACAACAAGGCCCGGCAGCGACGCTGCCGGGCCTTCGTGTGATTTGATCGACGCCTGAATCAGGAACCGGCCTGCGGGACGACGTCCTGATTCGTGGTGAAGCCGCTGATCCGCTCCGTGCTCGGCAGGCGGCTGGGCCGCTCTGGACGCGGGGCGTATTCGAGCTCGGGGTTCTCCTCGGGCTCGACGAGGTGCTTGACCGTGATCTGCGAGTGGACGCTGTAACCAGTACCTGCCGGGATGAGGTGACCGAGGATCACGTTCTCCTTGAGGCCGAGCAACTTGTCCTGCATACCGGCCATGGCGGCCTCGGTCAGAACCTTCGTCGTCTCCTGGAAGCTGGCGGCACTGATGAAGCTCTCGCTCGACAGTGAAGCCTTCGTGATTCCCAGGAGCAGCGTGCGACCACGGGCGGGACGGCCCTTCTTGGCCTTGCCCGGCTCTTTGCCTTCTGCTTCTGCAAGCTCGCTGGCTTCCTTCCACTCGCTCTTGTCGACGAGGTCGCCGATGGCGTATGGCGTGCCGCCGGGCTCGCTGACGACGAGTTGTCGGTTGATGTCGCCGTTGGCCACCTGGAAGCGGCCGCGATCAACGACTTCACCCGGCAGGAACGGCGTGCTGCCGTGATCCTCAATCTTCACCTTCCGCAGCATCTGGGCCAGGATGACCTCGACGTGCTTGTCGTTGATCGGCACGCCCTGGCTGCGGTAGACGTTCTGAATCTCGGTCAGGAGGTAGCTGTGCAGCGCCTCGTCGCCCTTGATCCGGAGGATGTCGTGCGGGATGACGCTGCCACGGATGAGCGGGTCACCGGCCTCGACCTGGTCACCGGCGTGGACGAGCACGTCGGTCCCTTGCGGCACATGGTGCTCACGCTCCATGCCGGTCTCGTTCTTGACGACGATCGTGACCTTGCCCTTACGGCGGCCCTGCTGGATCTCGACTTCGCCCGAAATTTCGGACAGAACTGTCGATTCCTTGGGCTTGCGAGCTTCGAAGAGCTCGGTGACCCGCGGCAGACCACCGGTGATGTCCTGCGTACCGGCCGTCTCACGCGGCTGGCGGGCGAGCATGAAGCCCGTCGGGATCTTCTGGCCGTCCTTGACTTCAATACGTGCCCGGGCGGGCAGGTAGCTGAAGTCGAGGATCTGGCCGTCGTCGTCGACGATGGTCAGGCGCGGGTGGCGCTCGCCCTTGTGCTCGACGACGATAAGTCGCTCGCCTTCGGCACGGTCACGTTCGATGCGGACGGTTTCGCCCACTTCGATGTCCTCGTACTTCACGATACCGGCCTTCTCAGCCAGGATCGGGCTGATGTGCGGGTCGTACTCGGCGATGATGTCGCGGGCTTTGACCTTGGCACCGTCCTTGACGCTGACATAGGCACCGTAAGGCACCTTGTAGCGTTCGAGCTCGTTGCCCTTGGCGTCCTCGATACCGATCTCGCCGTTGCGCTTGAGCACGACGAGGACCTTGTTGCCGTCGGCGTCCTTGGACTCGACAGCGTTGAGGCCGTGGTACCGGGCGACACCAGCGACGCCGCTCTTGACGTCACGCTCGGTGAGCGAGCCCTGGGCGACACCGCCGCTGTGGAAGGTTCGCATCGTCAGCTGTGTTCCAGGCTCACCGATCGACTGAGCGGCGATAATGCCGGCCGCCAGGCCCTGCTCGACGATCTGACCGGTCGACATATCCACGCCGTAGCAGCGGGCACAGACGCCGGTCGTGTTCAAGCAGGTCAGCGGGCTGCGGACCCGCAGCACATCGAGGCCGATGGCTTCGATCGCGTCGGCAACGACGCTGGTGATGATGCCGTTTTCTTCGACGATGACCTTCGACTCGTCACGCGGGTCGACGATCTTCTCGCGGCTGACGCGGCCGAGGATGCTCTCGCGGAGCGGGACCTCGACGGTTTCGCCTTTGTAGATCGTGTGCTTCGTGACGCCGTTGAGCGTGCCGCAGTCGGTGCCGTTGACGACAACGTTCTGGGCGACGTCACAGAGCTTGCGGGTGAGGTAACCCGAGTCGGCTGTCTTGAGGGCGGTGTCGGCCAGACCCTTTCGGGCACCGTGTGTCGAGCTGAAGTACTCGAGCACCGACAGACCTTCGCGGAAGTTGGACTTGATGGGCGTCTCGATGATCTCGCCGCTGGGCTTGGCCATCAGGCCACGCATGCCGCCGAGCTGACGCATCTGGTCGACGCTACCGCGAGCACCGGAGACCGACATGAGGGCGATCGGGTTGAGGTAGCGCAGGGCACCCTTGTCGCCCTCGTGGACCGGCTTGTTCTCGACGTCACGGTAATCCTTCAGCAGACCTTCCATGAGGTCGTCGGTGACCTGCTTGCGGGCGTGCGTCCAGATCTCGATGAGCTGGCCGTACCGCTCGTCGCCGGTGATGGCACCCATGTTGTGCGACTTCTCGATCTTGTCGGCCTTCTTCTGGCCGTCGTCGAGAATCTGCTGCTTGCTCTCGGGAGCGCGGATGTCGGTGATGCCGAACGACAGACCTGCCAGCGTCGACCGCTTGAAGCCGATGGCCTTGAGCTTGTCGAGCAGGTCGATCGTCGCAGGTCGCCCGAGCCGGGCGTAGGTGTCGGCAATCACGCGGCTGGCGCCCTTGCTCGTCAGGGCGAAGTTGTAGAACGGCATCTCCGTCGGGAGAATGTCGTTGAACAACACGCGTCCGACCGTGGTCAGGATGGTGCGGCCCTTGTGGCCTTCGGGCATTTGCTCGCGGACGGCGTACTTGCTGTCGAGGCGCTTGCGGTGCTCTTCGAGGTGCTTGAACGACTCGTTCTCGATCGCAATGCCGACCATGTCCTTCTGGCTCGTAATGACGCGGTCACGCTGGGGCAGACGAACGAAGATCCGGCTGTTCATGCGGATCTTGTGCTGGTCGAAGGCCAGCATCGCCTCGACCGGGCTGTTGAACGTCTTGAACTCGCCCAGATCGCCTTCGCGGTCACTGGTGATGTAGAAGACGCCCAGCACGATGTCCTGCGACGGCGTGATGATCGGGCTGCCGTTGGCCGGGCTGAAAATGTTGTTCGGGGACAACATCAGCACCTGCGCCTCGGCCTGCGCCTCGACGCTCAGCGGCAGGTGGACCGCCATCTGGTCACCGTCGAAGTCGGCGTTGAAGCCCTTACAGACGAGCGGGTGAATCTTGATCGCGTTGCCTTCGACCAGCACCGGCTCAAACGCCTGGATGCCCATGCGGTGCAGCGTCGGGGCGCGGTTCAGCAGGACCGGATGCTGGTAAATGACCTCTTCGAGGACGTCCCAGACTTCCGGGTCGCGACGCTCGAGCATGCGCTTGGCCGACTTGATCGTGTCGGCCAGACCCAGCTCCTTGAGGCGGCGGATGATGAACGGCTGGTAGAGCTCGAGGGCGATTTTCTTCGGCAAACCGCACTGGTGCAGCTTGAGCTCGGGGCCGACGACGATGACCGACCGGGCCGAGTAGTCGACGCGCTTGCCCAGCAGGTTCTCGCGAAAGCGGCCCTGCTTGCCCTTGATCATGTCCGTCAGCGACTTCAGCGGACGGTTCGACGAGCCGAGCACCGGACGCCGGCACCGGCCGTTGTCGAAGAGTGCATCGACGGCCTGCTGGAGCATCCGCTTTTCGTTGCGGACGATGACCTCGGGCGCGTTGAGGTCCTGGAGCTTCTTGAGCCGGTTGTTCCGGTTGATAATCCGGCGGTACAGGTCGTTGAGGTCGCTTGTGGCGAAGTTGCCGCTCTCGAGCAGCACCAGCGGCCGCAAATCCGGCGGGATGACCGGGATCACGTCCATGATCATCCAGTCGGATTTGTTCTCGCTGAACCGGATCGCCTCGATCATCTTGAGGCGCTTGGTCAGGTCCTTCATCCGCTGCTTGGAGCCGGTCGTCTCGATCTCTGCTCGAATCTCGCCCGACGCAGTCGTCAGGTCGAGGTCGCCAAGCAGGCGCTTGATCGCCTCGGCACCCATCTCGGCCTCGAATTCGCCGGGGTACTGGTCGTAATAGTCGCGGTACTCCTCTTCCGTCAGAAGCTGCTTGCGCTTCAGCGGCGTGTTGCCGGGGTCGACGACGACGTAGTCCTGGAAGTAGACGATCTTCTCGATGTCGCCCGTCTTCATGTCGAGCATCGCACCGAGACGCGACGGCAAGGCCTTGAAGAACCAGATGTGCACGATCGGCGCAGCCAGATTGATATGGCCCATGCGCTTGCGGCGGACGCGGCGAGTGCGTGACCTTGACGCCGCAGCGGTCGCAGATGATGCCCTTGTACTTCGTGCCCTTGTACTTGCCGCACGAGCACTCCCAGTCCTTTTCAGGGCCGAAGATGCGCTCGCAGAACAAACCGTCCTTTTCGGCGCGGTAGGTGCGGTAGTTGATGGTCTCGGGCTTCTTGACCTCGCCGAAGCTCCACGACCGGATGTCGTTGGGGCTTGCGAGCGTGATCTTGACGGAGCCGTAGTCGTTGACGCGGTCGTAAATGCCTTCGGCGAGTGTCATGGGGTTGCGTCTTTCGGGGAGTTGCCGCGGGTTTCAGGTGCGGCGGGTGTATCGTGTTCGTTCTCTGAGAGAACTTCAAAGCCTCGCTGCCTCGTTTCGGGTTGCTCGCGCGTCGTCAGACGAAGAACAACTACAAGAAGTGCGAGGAACAGGAATGGGAGACCAAGGATGATGACATATGTGACGAGGACGCCGATAGCACTTGTGATGAACATCGGCGGCTCCTTTTGTCACAGCAAGTCGTCATCCCCTTCCGCTCCGTCCTTCTTCTCAAGCTGGATGTTCAAACCAAGGCCGCGGACCTCGTTGCAGAGGACGTCGAAGCTGACGGGCGTGCCGGCCTCGAGCGTGTTCTGGCCCTTCACCATCGATTCGTAAATCTTGGTGCGGCCCTCGACGTCGTCGGACTTGACCGTCAGGAGTTCCTGCAGGATGTAGGCGGCGCCGTAGGCTTCGAGGCCCCAGACCTCCATCTCGCCGAACCGCTGGCCGCCGGTGCGGGCCTTGCCGCCGAGCGGCTGCTGCGTGATGAGCGAGTACGGCCCGGTCGCGCGGGCGTGGATCTTGTCGTCGACAAGGTGGTGCAGCTTGAGCATGTACATGTAGCCGACCGTGGTCCGCTGCTCGAACGGCTCGCCGCTTCGGCCGTCGTAGAGCTGCACCTTGCCGCCGTACGGCATGGGGGCTGCCAACTCACGCGGGGTGAGGTGCTTGTCCTTACCGCCGCCGTGCTCGGCGAGACGGTTCTTCACAAGGTCATTTGCTGCGTCGACCGCTTCGAACACCTCAGCCTCGGTCGCACCGTCGAAGACGGGCGTGATGGCTTGCTGCCCCAGAACCTGCATCGCCCAGCCGAGGTGGGTTTCGAGAATCTGACCGACGTTCATGCGGCTGGGCACGCCCAGCGGGTTGAGCATGACGTCGACCGGCGTGCCGTCCTCGAGGAACGGCATGTCCTCTTCCGGCACGATGCGGGCAATGACACCCTTGTTGCCGTGACGGCCGGCCATCTTGTCACCGACGCTGAGTGTCCGCTTGGTGGCGATGTAGACCTTGACCATTTCGAGCACGCCGCTGGGCAGTTCGTCGCCCCGCTTCATGTGCTCGGTCTTGCGGGTCTTTTCCTTGAGGACCGCCTGAACGCGTGGCCAGAACCGGCTGTAGGTGCCGACGGCTTCCTCACGCTTGGCCTTGTCACCCTTGATCCAGGCCGGATCGAACTCTTCGATCTGTTCGATGATGACCTCATCAATGTCGCTCTTGGCGACCTTCTGACGGGTGTTGGGGTCAACCATCTCGGCGCCCATGACCTCGTTGATCTCGTCGACCATCTCACGGAAGATCGCGATCGCCTTCTGGTCCATGTCGGCCTCGTAGGCCTCAATGTCCCGCTTGAGCTGACGCTTTTGCTCTTCCGTCTGGTTCATCCGACGGCTGAACCGCTGGGCACCGATGACCACGCCTTCCTCGCCGGCGGGCATTTCGAGCGAGTCGTTCTTCACGTCCTCACCGGCCCGGCCGAAGATGGCGTGGAGCAGCTTCTCTTCAGGCGTGAGTTCGGTCTTGCTCTTGGGGCTGATCTTGCCGACGAGGATGTCGCCTGCACCGACGCGGGTGCCGATGCGAACGACGCCAAACTCATCGAGCTGGCCGAGCGAACGCTCGCTGACATTGGGGATGTCGCGGGTGAACTCTTCCTTGCCAAGCTTGGTTTCGCGGATCTCGACGCCGTATTCCTCGATGTGGATCGAGGTGAAGGTGTCGTCCTTCACAAGCCGCTCGTTGATGACGATGGCGTCCTCAAAATTATAACCGTCGAAGGTCATGAACGCGACGAGCGCGTTCTTGCCCAGGGCGAGCTCGCCCCGCACGGTGCTGGCACCGTCGGCCAGAATCTGGCCCTTCTTAACCTTGTCGCCCTTGGCGACCAGAGGCCGCTGGTTCTGACACGTCTTGTCCGTCGTGCCCTTAAACTTGCGGAGCACGTACTCGTCGGCGTTGTCGATAAGAATCCGCTCAGCGTCGATATAGGTCACGGTGCCAGGCCGCTCAGCCTTGACAACCATGCCGCTATTCATCGCGACGGACGTCTCCAGACCTGTGCCCACGCAAGGCGGATCGGCCCTAAGCAACGGCACAGCCTGCCGTTGCATGTTCGATCCCATGAGCGCACGGTTGGCGTCATCGTGCTCGAGGAACGGGATGAGGGCAGCCGAGACGGAGACCGTCTGCTTCGGCGAAATGTCGACGTACTGAATGTCCTCGCCACCGATGGTCGAAAGGTCACCCTCGACGCGAGCCAGCTGCAGGTCGTCGGGCACCTTGTCGTCGCCGACCGCGACGACATCCGGCGGCGCCAGGATTGCCTTCATTTCTTCGTCGGCACGCAGGTACTTCACCTCGCCGTTGACCTTGCCGTCCTTGACGACGCGGTAAGGCGTGATGAGGAAGCCATACTCGTCGATGTCTGCGTAGATCGACAGCGACGCGATAAGGCCGATGTTTGTACCTTCCGGCGTCTCGATGGGGCAAATGCGGCCGTAGTGCGAGATGTGCACGTCACGCACCTCGAAGCCGGCCCGCTTGCGGTTGAGGCCGCCCGGACCAAGGGCCGACAGGCGACGCTCGTGGGTCAGCTGCGACAACGGGTTCGTCTGGTCAACGACCTGCGAAAGCTCGCCGCGGCCGAAGAAGAAGTCGATCGCGCTGCTGATGGCCTTGGAGTTGACGAGCTCGGCGACCTTGCCGAGTTCGGACGGATCCTTCAGGCTCATGCGCTCCTGGACGGTCCGCTTGAGCTTCAGGAAGCCCTTGCGAATTTCTTCCGTCGCCAGCTCGTCGATGAGGCGCAGTCGCCGGTTGCCGAGGTGATCGATGTCATCGATGTAACCCTTGCCGTCACGCAGGCCAAAGAGGTACTTCAGCGAGTTGAGGAAGTCCTCACTGCGAAGAACCATCTCGGTCTCAGGGACCGACTGCTCGAACTTACGGTTGACGCGGAAGCGACCGACGCGGCCGAGGCGGTATCGGTTCTCGTCGAAGAACTTCTCTTTGAAGAGCGTGCGTGCCTTCTCCAGCTGCGGCGGGTTCCCCGGACGCAGGCGGCCGTAGATCTTGAGGATCGCCTCGTCGTGGTTGTCGGCAATGTCCTCGGCCAGCGTGTTGAGGATGAGCGGGTCAGTGACCTTCGTCACGACCGCAACCTTCTCCATGTCGCTGGCCTGCAGCTTTTCGACGTGCTCGCCGAGCTGGGCACCGGCCTTGAGCAGCTCCTCGCCGGTCTCGGCGTCAATGATGCTTTGGGCTGCGTAATACTCGGCCTTGAGGTCCTTGGGCTTGACGTGGGTGACGTCGTAGAACTCCTCAATGATCTTGCCGGTCTCGCCGAAGTTTTCGTCGAGGGCACGGATGAAGCTCGTCGCCGGGATCTTGGCCGACTGGTCGACGCGGACGACGAGGGCGTCCTTCTTCGTCACCGAGCACTCGATCCACGAACCGCGTTCCGGGATCACCCGGAAGCCGTGCAGCGGGCGGTCGCCTTCCTGCTCTTCGATGAGGAAGTCGATGCCGGGCGAACGGTGCAACTGGTTGACGATGACCCGCTCGGCACCGTTGACGATGAACTCACCGCCGCCGATCATGACCGGGATCTCACCGACGAAGATGTCGTCTTCGACCACATCCTCGACGTCCTTGCGAGTCAGTCGCACGCGGATGCGGAACGGCATGCCGTAGCTCAGGCGAAGGGCCCGGCACTCGTCGATGGTGTAACGCGGCTCGTTGAGGGCGTAGCTGACGAAGTCGAGCTTCGTGTTGCCGTCGTAGCTCTCAATTGGAAAGACCTCTTCGAGCAGCGCCTGCAGCCCGTGGCTCTCGCGTTCGTTGGGCGGGGTGTCCTGCTGTAGGAATCGCTTGTAAGCGTTTATCTGAACCTTGATGAGGTTCGGGATCTCGATCGCGTCGCCGCGCTTGGCGAACGAATGGGGCTTGCGCTGAATAGTGGCGTTGGGCATGGCAAGTCGCCTAGGCGAGGAAGTCGCGTTGGCGTTGAAAGGCAGGTCTGGCAGATCGGGACGATCAGTCGAGTAGCGGGCGGCGGGCTCATCCCCCAGGGGCGGCGGTGCCGACAAACGGTCAGGCGGATCAAAATCCGCGAAACGGCTCGGCACCTACAGGTGCGGCCGCGGGTGGGCCTTGTCCGGCACGCCCTCCCCTCGTGTCGCTCCGTCAGTTCGGCAGCAGTTTCACACGGCCGACCGGCAGACGAAGATGCGGCAGCGTCAAGCCGCGGCCGGCTCGATGCTGTCGCTCGATGGGAGGATGGATTAGGTGCGCCTCGGCAAAGGTGGCAACGGCAGGCTAGGCACGCAATTTGTAACGGTCAAACTTTCCTCCCGTTCCGACTTGACAATCAAGAAGACACCCAGCCGCATAGCGGCTGGGTGTCTTCTTATCGGTCAGCAGAAGCCGAGGAAAGCCAAACTCACTTGAGCGTGATCTTGGCACCAACCTCTTCGAGCTCCTTCTTCATCTTTTCGGCCTCTTCCTTGTCGACGCCTTCCTTGATCGGCTTGGGCGCACCTTCAACGAGGTCCTTGGCTTCCTTCAGGCCCAGACCCGTGATCGGGCGGATGGCCTTGATGACGGCCATCTTCGCATCGCCGAACGATTCGAGGATGACATCGAAGCTACTCTGCTCCTCGGCCTCTTCGGCAGCACCACCGGCGGCGGGGCCGGCCATCATGACGCCGCCACCGGCGGCAGGCTCAATGCCGTACTCGGCCTTGAGGTAGTCTTTCAGGTCGACCGCCTCCTTGAGGGTCAGGCCAGCGAGCTTCTCGGCAACGCTCTTGAGGTCGTCGCTCAGGCTCGGGGCGGCTGGGGCTTCTGTGTCGCTCATAATTCAGTCTTTCTGGCCCGTGACGTGGGCGATCCGTGTCGAACTGCGGTGCGAAAGAGGTGGCGACACAGCGTCGCCAATTACTCCCAGACGGGCCAGTCCCGCATCACGCTGTAAACTTGTTGAGGCAGACCGCTCAGGCGGCCTCGCCCTGCTTCTCTTCGATCGCCTTGAGGATCGAGGCAATGTTGGCACCCGGACCCTGCAGGGCACCGGCCAGGTTTGCACCCGGGCCAAGGATGCAGCCGACGAGGTCGGAGATGGCCTCTTCACGAGTCGGGAACTTGCTGACGCGCGTCACGCCATCTTCGCCGTGATAGACTTCGCCGTCGAAGAAGACACCGCGAAGTTCCAAGCCTTCGAACGCCTTGTCTTTCTTCGTGTCAACGAGAGCTCGGCAGACGGTGCTGATCGCAGCCGGCTCGCCGCTGTCGACGGACTCGCCATAAACGAGGGCGCTGGGGCCGTCGAGCAGCGTCTCAAAGCCGTCGATGGTCGAGCCGTCACTGGCACGACGTGCCAGGGTGTTCTTGACGACGGTGATCTTCACGCCCTTCTCAGCCAGGGCGCGACGCATCTTGTTCGTGTTGATGGCGTCGATGCCGCGCGGGTTAATTACGGCAACGGCATCGACATGGCCGAAACGGCGGCCGTAGTCCTTCTCGATCAGGTTCTTAACACGCTTGCTCATCGGTGGTCTCGGTCAGTGGGGTGGGCAGGATAGGCAGGGAAAGCGAGTACGGTCGATCAGTGGCTACTCGGCCACCTTTTCGCCGGCGTACTCGATCTCAACGCCCGGCGTCATCGTGCCCTTGAGCGTGATCTTCTTGATGTAATTGTGCTTGATGACATCAGGCCGGACGCTCTTGACCTTTTCGAGCATCGCTTCGGCATTCTCCTTGAGCTGAGCGTTGTCAAAGCTCACCTTGCCGATGACGGTGTGAAGGTTTGCACCCTTGTCAGTGCGGAACTCCTGCTTACCGGCAGCATATTCCTTGACAGCTTCCTCAGCCTTAGGCGTTACGGTGCCGGCCTTGGGAGCGGGCATCAGACCCTTCGGGCCGAGCATCTTGCCGAGCTTGCCGACAAAACGCATCATGTCAGGCGTCGCAATGGCGACGTCGAAGTCCGTGAAGTTGGCGTTCTCGATTTCGGTGACCATGTCCTCGCCACCGGCCATCATCGCTCCGGCTTCCAAGCAGGCCTGAGCCCGTGAGGGGTCGACGAAACAGACGACTCGCTTCGTCTTGCCGATGCCGTGCGGCAACGCGACGCTGGAGCGAATCTGCTGATCAGCGTGCGTGGGATCGACGCCCAACCAGAAGGTCATTTCGACGGTCTGATCGAACTTGGGTTGATCAAAGCCCTTGACGAGCGAGATGGCTGCATCGAGAGAGACGGCCTTGTCAGGCGCCATCTTCTGAGCCTTCTCAAATCGCTTGCCCTGCTTAGGGGCCTTCTTCTTGACGGGTTGTGTTTCTTTGGCCATGGTGGATCGCTGGTGTGAGCTTCCACTGCTTATTTCGCCCCGTGGTCAGGACGCCACCCGACCTGCGGGCGGTGGTTCATTTAACGGGAATGGAAGTTCAGGCTTTGACTTCGACGCCCATCGAGCGGGCGGTGCCGGCAATCTGCATCGCACCCTTCTCGAGGTCGAAAGCGTTGAGGTCTTCGACCTTTTCCTGGGCAATGTCGCGGCACTGCTGCATCGTGATGCTGCCGGCAGTGGTCTTGCCCGCGGTGCCGCTACCGGCCTTGATGCCGGCAGCCTTCTTGATCAGGGCCGACGCAGGGCCACTCTTGATCTCGAAGGTGAACGAACGGTCCTTGTACGTCGTGATGACGACGGCGACCTGCTCACCTCGCTTGTCCTGCGTCGCAGCATTGAACTGCGTAATGAACTGGCCCGGGTTCACACCATACTGGCCCAGAGCGGGGCCGATAGGCGGTGCGGGGGTTGCCGTACCGCCGGGGGCGAGGAGCTTGAACTGGTTGGTGACTTCCTTGGCCATCGGTCAGACGTGAGGTTCAGAGGTGGTTTCGGGACCGACGACGGTCGCTTGCACGCGACGGGTCGGCGGTCGATTCAGCGGGGGACTTGCCGTTCTTGAAGGTCCAGCCGTCAGGCTCCGTAGGAGCGAGTAGGCCGGCACCGTCAGGACGAGCAGGGCCGCCACACTAGCCGCGAGGACGACGAGGGACAATGCGACAAGCACGATTCCCGGTACCGCCAGGATCATAACGGTCAGACGAGCCCACGAAGGCAGGCCTGTTAAAGCCGTCAGCGCGTCTCCCCGGACGCCGCCGACACCGTTCTGTGCGTAGTAGGCAAATCGCGTCACGGCGAACTAGAGCTTCTCGATCTCCTCATAAGCCACTTCGAGCGGCGTCGGGCGGCCGAAGATCGTCGTGATAATGCGAACCTGCCCCTTCTCGACAAGCACTTCATCGACGTCGCCCTCAAAGCCCTCGAAAGCGCCGACGATGACCTTGATCTTGTCACCTTTGGCGTAGTCGGTCTTGAGTTCGGGCTCGTCCTTCTTCTCGCTCTCGCCGATCATGCGTTGGGCTTCGTCGCGACCCATCGGGTGCGGCTTGCCACTGGCCTGGATGAAGTCACCGACGCCCTCGGTTTCTTTGACCATGAACCACACCTCTTGCGGGATGCGGCCGTGCTCGTCAGGCTCGATTTCGATGAAGACGTAGCCGGGGTAGAGCTTGAGATCGACAAACGTGCGCTTGCCGTTCTTGACTTGCATGGTCTTCTTGACCGGCACAAGGACGCGGTCGATCCGACCTTCAAGACCTTCAATGCGGGCCTTGCGGACGAGCGCGTCACGGACGCGGTCTTCCTTGTTCGAAGCGACACGGAGCGTGAAGAGACGCATGTTGTCCTTCACCGGCCGCGTCTGGTCGTTGCGGTCGTCCATACCAAGATCTGTGGCGGCGGGGGAAGTCTGCGTGTCCGTATCCATGAGGTAGTTGTACGCGCGGAAAGGCGGCGAGGTCGCATCTCAAGCTGAGGAGAATCCTCAGGAGACGAAGAACGGCTCGATCTTGAGCACGTCGATCAGCCACATGCCGGTGCCGAAAATGATGTCGTAGGCGAAAAGCAGGCCGGCCATCAGGAACATGAAGCCGATGACGACCTTCGTGCTGCCGATGAGCTCGCGCCAGGTGGGCCAGTTGACCTTCTTCATCTCACCGTCGGTGTTGATGAGAAAGTCGGCGTGCTTTGGGCGGTTGATGAGCCACCATGCGACGAGCGCCAGCACGATCGCGATGCCACCGACCACGGCGAAAAGCATCCACTCGTCGCGCGACAGGCCGGTGACAAGCGGCAGGCGGCGGTAGATGAACTGGACCGTGAACAGAATGACGAGGCCGGCACCGATGCCGGTGCCGAGTCGGGTCCAAAACCCTTGGCCGGGCTTGTGGGGCTTGAGGAAGCCGCCCTGCTCGTCGCGGGCGTCAGGCTTGGCTGTGGTTGCGGTGGCCATAGTGGCGGGCGGAAAAGCTGTCTGTGAAAAAGGGTCGCCGATCCGTGTCGATCAGCGACCCCGAAGCCGTTGTTACTCAGCACGCCAGCAAGGACTCGAACCTTGAACCTGCGAATTTGGAAGCCGCTGCTCTGCCAATTGAGCTACTGACGCGTTGTGCTTGAAACCAAAGCTAAGGAGCAAGAGAGGATAACCGACAGGACGCATTGCGTACACGGCCGGCCGACGCCTGACTCTAAAGCCCTACTTGCGCTTGACCTTGTGGACCGTGTGCTTACGCAGACGGGGACTGTACTTCTTGAGCTCCAGGTTCCGCTGCTCGCTTTGACCGGCGACGCGGATGTTGGTGCGGTAGTTGAGATCCTTGGTCTCCGTGCACTGGAGCCAGACCATTTCGCGTGCTTCCTTAGCCATCTTGCTGTTCCTCTGCGTCTGAGGCCCCATGAGCCTCTGGTGGGTAAAGCCGGCCGCGGGCGTTTCCGCACGCGGCCGGGGATGATTATAGCCGGGACGACAAAGACTCTACTCGAGAATCTTGGTCACGACGCCCGAGCCGACCGTCTTGCCACCCTCACGGACAGCAAAGCGAAGCTTCTCTTCCATGGCGATCGGCTTCTGAAGGGTGACCTTCATCTGCACGTTGTCGCCAGGCATGCACATCTCGGCGCCGATGATGTCGGCCGAACCCGTGACGTCCGTCGTGCGGAAGTAGAACTGCGGCTTGTAGCCGGTGAAGAACGGCGTGTGACGGCCGCCTTCGTCCTTCGTCAGGACATAAACTTCACCCTCGAAGGTCGTGTGCGGCTTGATCGAGCCGGTCTTACAGAGCACCTGGCCCCGCTCGAGGTCGTCTTTTTCAATGCCACGCAGGAGCAGGCCGGCGTTGTCGCCGGCGATGCCGACGTCCATGGTCTTGTTGAACTGCTCGATGCCGGTGACGGTTGTCTTGCGGTTCGGGGCAAGGCCGACGATCTCGACTTCCTCGCCCATCTTGATCTGGCCACGCTCGATACGGCCGGTCGCGACGGTGCCGCGACCCTTGATGCTGAAGACGTCTTCGATCGGCATGAGGAACGGCTTGTCCATCTCACGCTCGGGAACGGGGATGTACTCGTCAAGGGTAGCGACGAGCTTGTCGACGGCCTCACAAGCGGCATCATCCGACGGGTTGTTGAAGGCCGGAAGGGCCGAACCCGTGATGATCGGGGCTTCATCACCGTCGAAGCCGTACTTGCTCAGCAGCTCGCGGACTTCCATTTCGACGAGCTCGAGGAGCTCTTCATCGTCGACGAGGTCAGCCTTGTTGAGGAAGACGACGATCTTCGGCACACCGACCTGACGAGCAAGCAGAATGTGCTCGCGAGTCTGGGGCATCGGGCCGTCGGCGGCGGACACAACCAGGATTGCGCCGTCCATCTGGGCGGCACCGGTGATCATGTTCTTGACGTAGTCGGCGTGCCCGGGGCAGTCGACGTGTGCGTAGTGCCGTTCGGGCGACTCGTATTCGACGTGAGCCGCTGCGATCGTGACCGTCTTGGTCGCGTCACGGTCGATACCACCCTTGGCGATATCCTTGTAGTCCTTAGCCGTCGTGCCGAAACGGGAACCACTGCGGGCCGACAATGCGGCGGTAAGCGTGGTTTTGCCGTGGTCAATGTGACCGATCGTGCCGACGTTAACGTGAGGCTTAGTGCGCTCGAAAACTCCCTTAGCCATGGCCGGGTGCCTCCAAAAAGGCGTTTCTGTGTGTGAGGTGAAGTGCGGTTGCCGATACCGGCAGAGGCCGGTGAGGCAGTCGTATCTGGTCTGGGTAGCCGCGTCACGCGTTGTGACGGGCCGCAGTTATAGGCGTCCCGAACGCCACGCGATGAGATCGTGCGACGAAGCAGAGTCAGGCCACCCGTTCGGGCGGTCCAAACGCCTGCAAAGGCGAAGCTCGCGGAGGGGGTTGAACCCTCGACCTCGTCCTTACCAAGGACGCGCTCTGCCACTGAGCTACGCGAGCCAGCGTCGCCAAGTTCTGACCGTCAGGCCAAAGCTGGCAACATAAGCCGATGCGAAGACGTCCCGGTGATCGCACCAGGACGCCGCGGGCCGGCCAGTGTAGCGGGCCGCTCCGTCTCGTCAACGCGGGCCCGGCGCTTCTGCGGCTGTCGGTCCATTCTCCCCCACACGCTGCCCCATCAGGTGTGGCGGCACATCATTCTGAGCCGGCACCCAAACGTCGACCGACGGCAAGTGTCACGCGCGGACCCTGCCCACGACGCTGCTGACGTCGTATTGGCGTATGACCTTTCCCCTTCTGTTCGACCATCAGGCCAATGTGCTCGGCGGCTTGGACTTGGTCGGTCCGATGGTCGATCAAAGTCCTGCCGCTACCGCTACGCGTCGTTGATGAATCCACCCGATGTCTCCATCCTGATTTGCACCCGTGATCGGGCGGAGAGTCTTCGTCAGACCGTCGCCGCCATCGCCGAGGCCGTTACCGCTGCGAAGGGCATTACGTGCGAACTCGTTGTCGTCGATGACGGCTCTGAGGATGCCGAAGCCGTTCGAAGTGCGGTTGCCGAAGGTGGCGGTACGGCGCGTTACGTGCGTGGCGAGGGTCGTGGCCTGAGCCTTGCCCGTGACTTAGCCCTCGCCGAGGCGACAGGTGTCGTCGCTTTGTTCACCGATGACGACGTTCGACCGCGGGACGGCTGGATCGAGAAGATGGCCCGCCCGATTCTCGACGGCGCCGACGCGGTGGCCGGTGCCGTTGTCATCGCGCCCGACCTCGAGCGCGACTGGCTCTCGCCCGACGTCCGCATGCTGATGGCCGCGACGGACTCGCTCGACTTCCACGACGTCAGCGGCCTCGTCGGCGCGAACATGGCCGTCCGACGTAGCGTCGCCCTGGAGATCGGCTTCGACGAAGAACTCGGGGCAGGCCGCCTGGCGCAGGGGAAGAGACGCTCTTCTACGCCCAGCTTCGTCATCGGGGGCATGACATTGTCGGTGCCCCTGACGCTGTCGTGGTCCACCATTTCGACCCGTCACGGCTGGACCGAGAGGTCCTGCTCAAGCGTGCCCGCATCGCCGGCAAGACATGGGCGTGGTTCAACCATCACGTCCTGCACCAGCCTCTCCGGCCGACCGTCGCCGGCAGCCTTCGAATGAAGGTGCGGCTGTCATGGATGCACTTGGCCGCACGGTTGGCGGGTCGACATGATCGCGTCACGCCCGGAGAGCTTCGGCTTTGCAGCGAGGCCGGCTGGATTGATGAGGCCAAGCGGCTTAAGGGAACGCCGCGTCGCTACGCGACGCCGATCAAGCTGCCGAGCGCAACACGCTGACACGCCCGCCTAGCCGCCCGACTGCCAAATGCGGATCGCGTCGATCGGCCACAACAGCATCAGGATGTTCAGCGAGAGGTTGTCACGAATGGCGACGACCATCAGCAGCTCGAACATGATGAATACAACAATCGACCACCGCCAGCCGATCGATCTGGCGACGGCGAAGCCGATGACGCAGAACAGCAAGTCGCCGGCCGCGTTCACCAGCGAGTCGCCCGTGTACCCATTGGCCGCCGTCGCCTCGCGATAGCGGTCAATGACGATCGGCGAATTCTCGAAGATCTCCCACACCGCCTCCACCGCCAGGCTGACCACCAGCCGCCACCGCACCGCCAGCTTCGGAAACGACACCGTCAGGATCGAGTAGAAGACGAGCCCGTGCAGGAAGTGCGAGAAGCTGTACCAGTCGATGAGATGCTGCGAGTTGTGCATCGAAGCGACCTCGCCAGCAAAAAGCGTCGGCGTGCCGCACGCGCAGTACCACACACGTCCCAGCAGACGCATCGCCACGCCCACGATCAGCGCAATTGCCACCGCCGACGCCACCGCCAGCCACGAACTCAGGTTTTGCGGCTTAGCGGTCAAACTGTGCATCAAAAGCGATATCGCTCCGCTTGAAGTCGATGTTCTTCACGAATGCCGCCGATTCGGTTGCACCGTGCTCGCGGTCCATCCGACTGTCTTCCCACTCGACGCTGAGCGGGCCGGCGTAGCCGACGTCGTTGAGGGCGACGATGATCTCTTCAAAGTTGATGTCACCGCGGCCGACGCTGCGGAAGTCCCAGAATCGACGGGCATCTGCAAAGTCTGTGTGCCCGCCGAAGACGCCGACGGTGCCATCTCCGTGGCCCCACCACGCGTCCTTCATGTGCGCGTGGAAGATCCGCGGGCCGAACGTTCGAATGAACTTCACGTAGTCGACGCCCTGATAGCCGAGGTGCGACGGGTCGTAATTGAATCCGAATCGAACGTGATGGCCTACCGCCTCGAGAGCGCGGTGCGCGCTGGCGATGTCGAAGGCGATCTCCGTCGGGTGAACCTCGAGGGCAAAGTTGACGTCGACCTCGTCAAAGACGTCGAGGATCGGCCCCCAACGTGTCGCAAAGTCGTCAAAGCCCTTCTGCCAGTACGCCTGATCTGTCGGCGGAAAGGCGTAGATGCTGTGCCAGACGCTCGAGCCGGTGAAGCCGTTGACCACGGCTGGTAAGCCTTGGCTCGGGCCGTCACTGCCGACGCTGGGGTCGTCGCGGACGCCTTTGGGTGCCGCTTCGAGGAACTTTCGGCAGGCCCGGGCGGTATCCTTCATCCGCTCTGCCGCCCGCTGGCGCACGCCTTCGGCCTCGCCGTCACCCCACACGTCCGGTGGCAGGATCGACTTGTGCCGCTCGTCAATCAGGTCGCACACCGCCTGCCCGACAAGGTGATTGCTCACCGCATAGGCCGTCAGGCCATTCCTGATGAGCGACTGCCAACGGCTTTGGCAGTAGCCGTCCTCCGACAGAGCCTTGTCGACCTCGAAGTGGTCGCCCCAACAGGCAAGTTCGAGGCCGTCGTAGCCGAATCGCTTGGCCTTCTCGCAGAGGACGTCGAACGGCAGGTCGGCCCACTGGCCGGTGAACAAGGTGACAGGACGTGGCATGGTGCGGCTTATCATGCCGCCACCGTCCGGCTTCGCCAACCCCAGAGTCTTCCTAGCGCAGCCCGCGCCGCCACCGCATGAACGCTCAGCTCCACGACGCCCGAAGCGACGCCCTTGCCGTCGTTCGGCAGCTTCGCGACGCGGGGCACACGGCATTTTTTGCCGGCGGATGCGTGCGGGACGAATTGTTAGGCCTGACACCCAAGGACTATGACGTTGCGACCGATGCACTGCCGGACCGCGTGCGCAACGTCTTCGGCAAGCGACGGACAAAGGCCGTTGGGGCGGCATTCGGTGTGGTGCTCGTCAAAGAGGGGACCAGCCAGATCGAGGTCGCGACCTTTCGCGCCGACGGCAGCTACGCCGACGGCAGAAGGCCCGACAGCGTCCGCTTCACCAACGCCGCCGACGATGCCAGGCGGCGCGACTTTACGATCAACGGCCTATTCTTTGACCCTCTGGCGAGTGACGACGATGACGGCATCATCGATCACATCGGTGGCAGGCGAGACCTCAAGGCGCGACTCCTTCGGTCCATTGGTGACCCGCTGCGACGATTCGGCGAGGACTACCTGCGCCTGCTCAGGGCCGTCCGATTTGCGGCACGATTCGACCTGAAGATCGAAGACGCGACGTGGCGGGCGCTGTCGGATCAGGCGTACCAGATCGCCAACATCACCAACGAGCGGATCGGCGACGAGGTGAAACGGATGCTCGCCCCGCCTTCCCGCGGTAAGGCGTGGCAGCTTCTGTGGGACAGCGGACTCATTGGCCCGATCTTCCGCGGCCTGCCTGAACCGCCGAGCGACACGCACCCGCACCGCCCCATCACGCGGCAGATCGCCACCCTGCCGGGTGACATCTCACCGACACTCGCGGTCGCGGCGACGCTTCTTGAACTGACGGGTCAAGCCGGTGCACCGCCGTCGCAGATTCTGTCCCGTGGCGGCGTCGAGGCGATGACGCGTGTCGGGCGCGACAGCCTCAGGCTCAGCAACGCCGAGACGGTCGCGCTGGAAGCAACGCTGAACGTCTGGCCGTTGCTGGGCGACGAGCCGTCGGTCGCGTTGCTGCGCCGATTCCTGGCCGTGCCGCAATCGCAGGACGCTCGGCACATCCTGCGGGCGTGCCGACACGACAAGGACCTGAAGCCGCGAATCGATGTCGTGCTCGAACGCCTTACCAACCTGTCAGAAACGAGCGGAGAAGCGGCTCCCGAACCCTGGGTCCGCGGCGACGACCTCATGCAGGCCGGCCTCGTGCCCGGGCCGACGTTCAGCATCGCCATCGACGCCGCCTACGACGCGCAACTCGACGGCTCTGCGAAAGATCGCGACGAAGCAATCGCTATTGCTCTCAGCGCGGCAGCAAATCGAACGTGACGCTGAGGGTCGCCGACAGCTTCTCGCGACCGGCAGGCATGGCATCACGACCGACCGCGATTGTCGCCCCTTCAGATAATCTGTTGTTCACCATCGGCCCGTAGCCGCCTGCTTCGACGATCTTGCGGACGGGTCCGAGATCGCAGTCGAGCCGGTCGGCCAGCCGCGTCGCTTTTTCGCGTGCCGCATCGGCTGCCAGGTCGCGGGCCTCGTCAAGCTTCTCGCGGCTGTCGACGACGCCGTAGTTCGGGCCGTCAAGCTGGTTGGCACCGTTGCCAAGCCCGTCGCGAATCATCTGCGGGACCTTCTCCAGACTGTTCACCCGCACGGTGTATTGCCGCGTCACGCGGTAGCCGACGATCGTCAATGGCCTTACGGAGTCGCGGTCGCCCCGGTCGTACTGCGGCGACACGTCCATCTGCGTCGTCGAGACTTCGCCTTCTTCTGCGCCGGCCTGCTTCAACGCCGCAAGAAGCGTCCGTCCTCGCTGATCGTTGTCCGCCACCGCAGCGGCCAGGTCAGCGTCGGCCGAAACAACGCCGAAAGTCAGCACCGCCACGTCCGGCTCTGCAAAGACCTCAGCCGTTCCGTTGACGCTGACCGTCCGAACCTGCGTCGTCGCCTCCTCAGCCATGGGCTGGGCGTGACCCGTCGACACCAGCCACGAGCCTGCGAGCAACGGGACAAGGACGAGCGACGCGACAAGTTTCTTCGACATGTCACGCATCGTCGCGATCTATCAAAGCAATCTCAAGCATGATGGCACAGCCGGGCATCGAGATGCGCCGGCACCGCGTCGGCCGGGCCGTCGTAGCGGACATCGCGGTCGAGATACAACAGCCGATCCGACAGCCGCATGGCAGCGAGATGGTCGTGCGTGTTGACGACGAAGGCGGTTCCGAGTCGGCTGCGGGCAAGCGTGAGCGTCTCGACGAGGCGATCGACTGCCGCCGGCGCAAGGCCGAGCGTCGGCTCATCGAGGAGCACGAGCGACGGCCGGTGAGCCAGTGCGCGGGCGACCACAACGAGCTGATGCTGACCGCCTGACAGTTCGCGGAGCGGTTGATCGAGATCGACATCTGACAGCGCAACGTCGATCAGCTCGCGCCGCCACGCGTCGTCGCCAGGGCGGGCGGCAAGCTTGAGCATTTGGCGGCCTGTGATTGGTAAAACGCCCGGCGGTTCGGCCCGCTGCGGGACGTAACCGAGTCGCTGCCCCCGGACTGCGACGTCGGGGGTCGAGTCGCCGACCGTGATCGTGCCGTGCTCGATCGGGATCGAACCGAGAACAGCCAGGGCAAGCGTCGTCTTACCACCGCCGTTGGGGCCGGCGACGGCGAGGCAGCCACCGGGTTCAACCGCAAGCGAAACGCCACGCAGTACCTCACGGCCGCCCCGGCGGACGGTCAAGTCGCTGACGCGAAGGGCGTTGCTGGCGTCGCTCATCGGCCGACCGGCACGATCGCGGGACGCTCGCCCAAAGGCAGCTCGGCGATGAGCAGCAATCGGCCGTCATTGCCCGGCCGCGCCTGAATCGCTCCGCCGCCGGACACCGTGCCGGCTACATCAATCGCGCCACTGATGTCGCCTGTCTCACGGGCCGCTGCAACAACGGTGAACAGGTCGCGGATCGCCCGCTGACGAAACTCCAGCTCGTACGCCTCCCGCGGCGACACGAGCGAATAACGGCTCAGCCACAGCGAGTCACGCTCGTGGCCTGCCTCCCACTCTTCGAGAAACTCCCGCATCTTCGCAGGCTCGCCACGCAACTTGGCCAGCTCGACTTCGACGTCGAAGTACAGCTCGTACTCGCCGATGAGCTGCTCGCGACGCTCGGGATCGGCCCACTCTTTCCGCCACACCTCGACCTCATCGGCGGCGATGCCGCGTCGCTCGGCCAGCAACGGAACAAAATTGGGCAGATCGTCGGTCTGTCGCATGTAGACGGCCAGTGCCTTGCCTTCTTGACCGGTGACGACGGCGAAGTCCTGCAACGGCGGCAGGTCGGCCAGATCGCGAAGCGTCTGCGGCGTGATGCTGCCGCTTCGCCCGGCGACCGTCTGCCGAATCACCGCGTCGGCGTTGGCGGCAGAGAACCAGTAAGCCGTCGACTCACCGGCCGACAACGGCACGAGCAGACCGGCCACTGCCGTTGCGTGACGGGCGGCCTCGTTGGCCTTCTCCTCGGTGTCGGCGACCGCTTCGGACAAACCGGCCAACGCCGCAGAAACGAGCGGGTTGATGCCTGCCGAAAAAGGTCTTGGGGCGGCGGCGCTGACGTCGGCCGTCGGTGGCTCGACCGCCTCGAGGTCCAGCTCGCCCGCCCGGACGAACAGCGGCTTGAAGACTTCCAACGCCTCGACGGCCGCGTCGGCGTTGTCGGCGTCAACCCGCGGGCCACGGGCGATGGCCTGCTGTTGCGACTCCGACAAGTTCGTGAACACGTCGGCTGCGTCGGTTAGCAGTTCCTCCAGCGGCGTCAGATTTGCAGGACGCGTTGCCGGTGCGGTCGCGGGAACCGTCGTCGACTGGGCACGCGCAGGCGACGCAAAGAGTGTCGCGGCGACAGCAGCTGTGAGGAAACGCTTCATGACCGGCATCACCGACCGTACGGGGCAAAGTCGCAGCAGGTCACCGGAGCAAGCTTGCAGCGGCTTTCGTGGCGTCAGGCCCCTTTGCCCGCTTCGGGAGGAAGCTCGGGTTCATCGATCTCCGTCAGGTCCTGCGCCAGACGCCCCAGGAAGAACTGCAACTCGTTCGCCGCCACAGCGCACGGCAGCGGGTCGCGTAGGTCGTACTGATGGTGGTGATCCTCGGCCGTGTCCTGGTCGCGGCGTTCGCCCTCGGTGATGATGTGGTGCTCGAAAGTCACTGCATCTTCATGGCTCTGCATGATGACCAGTTCGCCCCACCGCCAGGCAAGGTGGATGCGGATCGACAATTGGTTGCCCCACGTGCTGACGCGGTGTACTACGCGGTCTCGAGCGAGCATCGACGTCAGGGCGTCGACGCTTGGGAAAACGCAGGTCTTAAGGAACGTGGTGTAGTTGTCGTTGAACTCCCGCAGCCGCTCGACGGCTTCACGTTCGGCTGCGAGCTTCTCGTCGGGCACCTCGATGAACGGGTGAACGCGACCGAGCCACCATTTGGTGAAGCCGCCGTCCATGCCCGAGGCGATGTCTTTGTTGTCTTTGCCACCGGATTTAGACATGGCCCGCACTATACCGGCGTCTGCACGTCGTGCCCGAATGCGCCGCCGATGACGTGCCGGAGCACGTTCGCCGCCAGAATCGGCTGGGCAACATCGGCCGGGTGCAGGTCGTCGGGCATAAGCGTCTTCATATCCGAGCCTGAGGGAATGCTGTCGGGCCCGAAGATCGAAAGACCGTCGACGTAGTGCAGCGCTTCGTCGCCGCGATTCTGAAGCCGCTTGACAACATCGCCGACGACCCGCCGCATATCGACGAGCGTCAGATCCAGGACCGCTTCGTTCTCACGCGGCGGCGAAAAAATCGGACTGATGAGACACAACGGCGTGTCCGGGTGGCCCTCACGGATGGTCTCGATCGTGCCGAACAGTGCCGCCAGGAAAGACCTCGAGTTGAGCGTTCCGGCGTTGTGCAGGTTGATGCCGGCACAGATCGAAATGAAGTCGGCCGGCTGGCTGCGGATCACGCGGGCGACCATTGGGTCGAGGTGACATTCGCCGCCGAAGCCGAGACACGTCAGGTCGAGCCCTGCCTCCGTGGCCACCCGTGCCGGCCAGGTGCGGGTTGGCCCAGTCGCGTCGCTGCAGTGGGTGATGGAGCTGCCATAGGTGAGCCAGCGTGGCTGCTCGTCATCGTCGGGCCGGCCGGTCTTGGCTTGGCTCGGCAGCTCGATTCCACGGACGACACTTGTGCCGATCTGCGGCAGCCAGACCGACAGTGTCCGCCTGCCCTCGCCGGGCAGCTTGCAGTGTTGGCCTGGAACCACATCAACGACCTCGCCGCCGTCGAGCACCTGGGCAGGCCGCGTTTCCTCGCCGGCCGGCAGGTCGGCATCGAGCATCAGCCAGGTCGCATCGGTCGACAGCTCGATCCGAACGCCTGCCGCCATTTCAGCCTTCTCATTGACGCCCGGGAACAATTCCCGATCCAGATACGGGATACGCCACGGCTTGATCGCGTCGCCCATCGGCTCGAGGCTGATGTGTCCCCTCCACCGCAGTCGCGGGTCGGTGGCGGCAACGAATTGCGTGGCATCTGGCATGGCCGCCAGTGTAGAAGCCTCACAGGTTTTCGACGGCTTCGAGCAGTTCGTCGACACGGTGCCCGCACGTGTGCCGAGCCTTGATCGTCTCGAGCCCTTGAGCCGCCAGGTCGGACGCCAGCGAGGGCTCGCGGACGATGCGGCGAAGTTGCTCGGTCATGCCCGCGGGGCTGTCGACCATGAGAAAGTCGCGGCCGATCGTGAAGAGGCCTTCGGTGTCCTTCCACGGTGCCGACACGAGCGGCAAGCCGCACGCCAACGCTTCGAAGACGCGGATCGTCGGAATGCCCGGCAGGTGCGTGACGTACCATCGCCTTGGCACGTGGGCGGTCATCTTGTGCTTGGCAAAGAGTGCCGGTGCCTCCTGGTTCGGCACGTAGCCCTTGAACGAAAGCCCCGCCGCCTCGACCGCCGCCTTGCCTTCGTCGGGATACCGCACGCCACGAATTTCACCGCTCAAGCCCAGCGACTGTGCCGGGTCGAGCAGGTAGTCGTGCAGCTCTTTGGTCCGTTCACCGTCACCCCAGTTGCCGACCCAGACGAGGTCGCGTTGCGGGTCGCGTGCTTCGGGCGTGAACTTGCGGATGTCTGCCGCCTCGTGCCATGTGACGACGCGGCCTGGATCCCAGCCGCGTTTGAGGTAGGCCTCACGCAGCACCTCGCCGAACACGAGCACGCCGTCGTAGTTGGAGATGTCGAACCGTGCCATTTTCTCGGGTTCGCTGACGGCCCGGTGGTGCGTGTCGTGGAACCAAAGCTGGTAGTTTGCCCCGGCCTTGCGGTGCCTGCCGATTGCCGCCACGACGGACGGCGGCGTCCATTCGTGAACGACGACCACGTCGATGCCCTTGAGCCGATCGTCGAGCGATAGCGCAGCCTCGGCCGCTTCGACATCGGCATGATCCGGGTCGGCAAACGTACCGGATCGACCACCGACATTGAACGTCTTGGCGACGCCCGCCAGAGACGGATACGCCGCCTCGAACGTCAACTTGGCATCAACGCCTTCGACCGACTCGAGGTGGTACGTCGACCAGTTGTTTTGTTGCTCGTGCGTATCGAGCGTGTGTCCACGCGCGACGATCTCACTGCACACGCCTCGCAGAAAGTGTGCGTTTCCATGGTTCCAGTCTGAGGCGAGCGCGTGGACGAAGAAGGCGAAGTTCACGCACGCACCGTAGAACGAGACGATGCTTTTGGCTTCGTCGCATAAGCTTGCGACATGCCCGAGGACACCGACCTTTCACTGCTGATCGACCTCTGTTCGCTTCCGACGGCGGCGTTTCTTGAAGATGCGGTCGTGGCGTACGTCGACGCCTGGGCCAAACGCCGACGCAACCTCACGCTCGAGACAGACACCCACGGCAATCGGTTGCTCAGCACAGCCGGTGACGGGCCACGCACCGTCTTCGTCGCACACTGCGATCACCCTGCGTTCGTGAGCGGCGAGACCGACAAGAAGGGCCGCCTGCACGCAGAGTTTCGCGGCGGCGTCATGGCCGAGTGCTGCGTGAAGGGGACGAAAGTCCGATTTGGTGACGCGGTCGCCCGCGTTCGCAAAGCCACCGCCGATGACAACAAGCGGCTCGTCGCGGCAACGTTTGACGTTCCGGAAGGTAAGCAAGTTGCCGCCGGCTTGCCGGGCATGTTCGACTTCGGCAAGCCATTCGCGAAGGTCAAGAAGAAGCGGCTCGTCGCCCGCGCCTGCGATGATCTGGCCGGCTTGGCCGCCTGCCTGGAAGCGCTCGACCACTGCCGCAGTCGGCCCAGGTCACCAGTCGCGGTGCTCGTGACACGGGCCGAGGAAGTCGGCTTCATCGGTGCCATCGCCGCCGCCAAAGACGGCCGCAAGGGGTTGCTGCGTCGCGACGACCGCGTCATCAGCATCGAAACGAGCAGCGCCCAAGCCGCCGCTCCGATCGGTGGCGGGTGCGTCTTGCGGGTCGGGGATCGCACGAGCGTGTTCCACAGCGGCCTGACGGACTACATCCATCAACGGTGCTTGGCGCTGGCCAAGGAGGACAAGTCGTTCAAGTTCCGCCGAGCGCTTATGCCGGGCGGCACGTGTGAGGCGACGGCCTTCGACGCCTTCGGCCACATCGCCTCGGCCGCGTGTGTGCCGTTGGGTAGCTACCACAACATGAACCGCGACAAGAAGCGCATGGCTGCCGAGGAGATCGACCTGAACGACTGGCGCAATCTCGTCAAGATGCTCACCAACGTCGGCCGCCACGCCGACACCTTCGACGGAAAGCCGACCGAGCTGCGTCGTCGCATGACCGAGCGGTTCAACGGGCACAAGCACCTGTTCGTCGAGCCGGCCGGCCATCTCGACAAGGCCAGCGGTCCCGGTGCCGACTGACGATCGAACATCACGCGACGGTCGGCCTTATCACCAGTGGCAACCTGCAGTTTATCGCACCCGGCAGTCAATAATCGCTGTTCGTTGGATAAAGCTGCATCGTGCATCTCCCGATTTAGTTGTGTCGCCTTCATCGCCGGGCGACTTCATCTGGGAGACACTTATGCAAGAGAACACGTATCGATCAGGATTTGAGGGTCTGATGCTTGCCGGTGGTGACGGAGGCGGTGGTGGTGGTAGCGGAGCGGATCGTCGGCGAAGTCAACGCCTCGGCACTCGGCGACTTGTAACTGCCGCACGCATTCGAAACGGCATGGCGCAGCTCATCGACCTACAGCTACGCGACGTCAGTCTGCACGGCCTGGGCGGCGTCACCAACGCAGGCGGGCTCAACGTCGGCGACCGGTTTACTGCCGCCCTGCCTCATCCGGACGGCGGCAGCGAGTCGTCAGGGTTTCGGCACGAGCGGATGCTCATGGCGGGGCTGCGGGTGACGCGGGTACGTGTGCTGGGAGGAGGCCGCAAACGCGTCGGAGCTGAACTCGTCTCCTGCTCCACGCAAGCGTTCGACAGCTTCGGCCCACCGGACGACGATCAAAGGTCGTTGTTCTGCCGAGCGATCGACGCGGCGACAACGCCCCTGCGTCGGGCGGCGTGACTACCGGACGGTGCTTTTCCACCGTTTGCCCTCACTTTGTGCGGCGAGCTGTCGATAAGTGCCGGTCAGCAGAGGATGACTCTGCACATCTACATGCATCTGTTTCGGGGGCCGGAACGGAACCTACGCGTGCTACACCACTGGAACCAATTTCGCCAGAGCCGACTCGCCGCGACTGCGGCGAGGCTTGCCCCGCCCGGAGTCGCTATCGGTGTGTTCGCGGCCGCCTCTGCCATTACGGTGCTGCTCGTCAACCACGAGGTAAACCGCACAAGGGCCATCGATGAGGCACGATTTGCCGCCCATGTGGATGACGCCTCTGACGCCATCACGACCAGTCTCAACAACTTCGAGTTGCTGCTCGGAGGAGCACGGGGATTCGTTCACGGGTCCGAAACCGTCAGCCGCCAGGAATGGCGGACGTACGCCCAGGATCTCAACATCGACGAGACCGCGGCCGGCATCAAGGGCCTTGCACTCGTCCGTGGCGTGACTCACGAAGCGCTGCCTGACCTTATTGAGGAGATGCAACGGGAGTACCTGCCCGACTTTCGTGTGCATTCGGCACCCGACGCTGACCTGGATGATGCAGAGCAGCACCAAATCATCGTCTACCACGAGCCTCTTGAGCGCAACATGCGGGCGATCGGGTTTGACATCTCGCTCAACCCCGAAGCCATCGCCGCCCAGGAGTTGGCACGAGACACCGGGCTGATCTCGATGACCGGCCCGACGCCGCTTGTGCAGGACATGCGGGACACCGACCGCATCGGGCTCGTGATGTATGCCGCGACCTATGACAAGAGCCTGCCGCTGCTCACGGTCGAACAGCGTCGGGTGGCCCACACCGGCTTCATCGGTGCCCCCGTTTTTGCCGACGCGCTCATCGGCCGGGCCATCGGGCAGAATGTCAGCAGCCACATCGGCATGGCCGTGCGGGACCGGGACAGCGACGTCAAGCTCTGGGGATCGGGTGGCGTGTCCGACGCCGACTCCGTGGCCGAGCGGGTCGTCCAAATCAAACGTGGCGGCAGGACGTGGGACATCACGTTCGTCGCGCACCCGTCGTTCTCTGCCACAGCGTCGGCCCCGGCCAAGACCGCCGGCGCGGGCACCATCGCCACGGTGCTGTTGACCGCACTCGTTTGGTCGCTCAAGACGCTGCATCGCCGTGGCCGAACCGAGGTCGCCCGCATGACCGCCCGTGCAGGTGAACTCGAAGCCCGCTTCACCGCCGCCTTCGAATCGAGCGGCATCGGCATGGCGCTCATTGACACTGAAGGTCGCTGGCTCCGCGTCAACAACGCGCTCGTTCGCCTCCTGGGACCTGCCGCCTCCAGCGTCGATAAGGGCAACCTGCACGAGGTCGTCCATCGCGACTACCTGACGAAAACCCTCGCCGCGGTCCGCGGCATTAACCACAACGAGACACGGCATGTAAACTTCGAATGTCGCTTCAAGAAAGATGATGGCGACGACATCTGGTGCGATCTGAGCCTCAGCGGTGTCGCAGACGGCACCGACGCCAACGGCAAGGCGGCCTACATCGTCGTTCAGATTCAAGACGCCACCACCCGCAAAGCAAGCGAACACGCCCTTGAACACGCCGCCACACACGACGTGCTCACCGGCCTGGCCAGTCGCTCGCAATTCAAGGCCTCGCTGAGCGGTTGCTTTGATCAAGGCGATCGCAACAAACGACGCAGCGGCTTTGCCGTCCTGTTCCTCGACCTCGACCGCTTTAAAGAAGTCAACGACACCCTCGGCCACGAGGCCGGTGACGGCGTGCTCGTCGGCGTTGCCCGACGTATCTGCGGCAGCCTGCGAGGCAGCGGCACCACCTCGCGACCCGGCGGTGACGACCTGCCGGCACGGCTTGGTGGT
This sequence comes from uncultured Planctomycetota bacterium, assembly GCA_963841915.1. Classification (GTDB taxonomy): domain Bacteria; phylum Planctomycetota; class Phycisphaerae; order Tepidisphaerales; family Tepidisphaeraceae; genus JBCDKH01. The sequence continues at coordinate 174,690 of CAWJEN010000006.1, forward strand.
GACGAATTCGTCGTCCTGCTTCGCGACGTGTCGAGCCGCGAGACGGCCATCGCCGTCGCCCGCCGGCTTCGCGACGCACTTGCTAAGGACTTTCACATCAACGGCCAGCCGATCACCGTCGGGGCCAGCATCGGCGTCGCCACGAGCTTCGGCGGGTATGCCAATGCCGATGAGATGCTTCGCAGGGCCGACCACGCGATGTACGACGCCAAAGGCGCCGGACGCCTGGGCCGCGGTGACGTGGTGGTGGCCGACGACGTCAAAACCTTCGCCGCCTCAGAGCCCTTGCGGCTCGCCGCATGAGGTCCAAATCACGTTCACCCTTATCGGGCAACAATCGTGTCGCAACTGGACTATCCAACGGCAATGGTCCGAACGTAGACTTACAGCCCCGCCCCTGGCTCGTTTGCCGCGTCTCCTGCGTCGGACCTGCCGCCCCTGCCCGCGATACAAGAGAATCCCGACGACGTGCGTTACCTGTTCCGAGGCCTAATCCGTGAAACCGGCCGCACCGTCGAAGGTGCCGTCGAGGCCGAATCGGCAGAAGATGCGCTGACTGCGCTGAGTAACAACGGCATCGTCACCGAGGACCTGACACCGGCCCCGATGCCGATCGGGCCCGCCTCGCCGCGGGCGGCCTTTGCGCCGTCGACCGCAGGCCGCGCCGGTGCCCCGCCCGTCCCGCCGGGCGACGAAGGCATTGATGCCGGTGACGAAGGAGCCATCGTCGGTGGATTGCGTCCGGCACCCGTCGGTCCGCCACCTCAGCATCCGGGCGCGACGAGCAGCGACCCGATCGATCAGGCCTTTGCCGCGGCAAGTCAGTCGGTCAGCTTCGATGCCGTCGCCCAGCGGTACAAAGGCAAAAGCGTTTGGGTCATCGACCGCGACCGCATCCGCAGGCAGGTGGCCGTTGTCGTCGACAAGGCGATTCAGACCGCCACCGACGACGCCAAGCGACAAGACGACGAGAGCGAGAAGGAACACAAATCTCGGCTCGACGAGACGGGTGATCGCGTACGTGAGTCTGTGGCGACAGCGTTGAAGGAGCTGTTCAAGGACAACCGCAACATCTCCAGCGAGATGTCAGCCGAAGAGGCCGCCAAGCAGCGGGCGGCCCAGCAACCTGCCGCCGCGGTGCAAGGCGGAACCGTCGCCGCCAGCACCCCCCAGCTTGAGGCTCTGACGGGCCGACTCGAGGCGTTTCTGGGTAAGGCTGAGACGGTCCTGACGCAGCTACAAGTCGCCGCCAGGCGTGTAGGCAGTGGCGGTGGTGGTGGCGGAGCGGCGGGCTTTGCCCCGCGTCGGATGAGCCACATCCCCAAGCCCCAGAACGACGAGCAGAACAGCGTGCTGATGGAGATCTTCAAGAGCAACATGAAGCTCCGAGACACCGTCCGCGCCAAGCCCGACACCGCCTCGGCGACCGCGTCGGACGCCCCACCAGCCGAGGCATCCGCCGAAGCACAACCTGCCGCGACCGAATAAGGCGTGAGCAGATTGCCCGTCGCCGGCTCGGTGCCGATATGCGATGACATAGCACACGACCGAGCTCCCCCAAGCTCTACGATCCCACCTCGCCGAGGCCACTCGGCCTCTTTACCTACCGCAGCTTCAGCTTTATCAACCAGATGGCCCAAACGAAAACCATTCTCGAGTCCCAGGCCGACGATTCCGGCCGCGAAGTCCAGGCCATGGTCATGGGCATCGACCTCGGCACCAGCCGCTCGTCTATCGCCTCCATGAACGGCGTTCGCAAGACCGTCGAGTCCTACGTCGGCTTTGCCAAGGACGCCGTCAGCCGCAAGCACCTCGGCGCCGACATCCTGTATGGCCGCGATGCCATCGACAACGAGATGAGCGTCAACCTCTACCGCCCCCTCGAAAAGGGCGTCATCAAGGGCACGCTCGGCGACGACGCCGACGAACTCGACAAGAACCTCGAAGCCGCCCAGCTCCTGGTCCGTCGCCTCGTCGAACTCACCAAGCCCTCACGCGACGAAGCCCTGTACGGCGTCATCGGCGTCCCCTCACAGGCCAGTGACAAGAACAAGGAAGGTATCCTCGCCAGTGCCAAAGACGTTTTTGATGCGGTCATGATCGTCTCCGAGCCCTTCACCGTCGCCTACGGCATGGAGCGACTCAGCGACGTGCTCGTCGTCGACATCGGTGCCGGCACGACCGACCTTTCCCGCATGCACGGCACCGTGCCCTCGGCAGAGGACGAACGCTCGTTCCCCATCGCCGGCGACGCCATCGACCGCGAGCTCTACAAGATCCTGCAGGAGCGTTACCCCGAGGCGTCGCTCACGGTCAACATGTGCAAGAAGTTCAAGGAGTCGTACGGCTACGTCAGCGACACCAAGGACAAGATCGAAGTGCTGCTGCCCGTCAAGGGCAAACCCACGCCCTTCGACATCACCAACGAGATGAAGCAGGCGTGCGAGATCCTGGTCGAGCCGATCCTCGAAGGCGTTGCCGACCTGATCAGCACGTTCAACCCCGAGTTCCAGGAAAAGCTCCGCAACAACGTCATCATCGCCGGTGGTGGCAGCCAGATGCGTGGTCTCAACAAGCGCGTCGAGGACGGTCTGGAGCGTGTCGGTGGCGGCAAGGTGACGATCGTCGACGAGCCGATCTACGCCGGTGCCAACGGTGCCCTGCAGCTGGCCCTCGACATGCCGGCCGACTACTGGCAGCAGCTGCACGACTGATCCGTCTTTGGTCGCAATCGATCGAAGCCCACGGCCACTCGCCGTGGGCTTCTTCGTTGGCTAAAGAGCCCCGAGCCGCGGTCCCACCCTTCTTTCAAAGATCGCACGCCTGACTTTTTAGACGGTTGTCGTTCAATCTCGTGCGGGCTTACAACGGTCCGAATGAGCATTAAACTTGCCACCGTCTATTGGTCGGGCTACGGCCACACGAAGAAGCTCGCCGAGGCGATCCACGAAGCCGCCGCGGCGGAGAGCGATGTCGAGGCCGTGCTGCTCGACGCCGAGAATCTGCAGGAAGGCGACGCCCTTGAGCCGCTGGATGACTGCGACGCGATCATCTTCGGCACGCCGACCTACATGGGCGGACCGGCAGCGAAGTTCAAGGGTTTCATCGACGCCGCCAGTGGCCGTTGGATGAAGCAAGCGTGGAAGGACAAAGTCGCCGGCGGCTTCACCAACAGCGGCTCGATGAGTGGCGACAAGCAAGGCACGCTCCAGGCGCTGCACGTCAACGCCATGCAACACGGCATGATCTGGGTCGGCCAGGCCGAGTTGCCCGCGCAGTCTGAGGTCGAGGGGCCAGGTGCCGACAAGGTCAACCGGATCGGCAGCTACATCGGCGTGATGGCCAAGAGCGCCAGCGGCAGCCCGGAAGGTCCCGGCGAAGGCGATCTCGAAACTGGTCGGATTTATGCCCGCCGCGTGGTCACTGTGACCAAGCACCTCAAGGCCGGTCGCGCCTGAGATCAGCTACGCGCCTCGCGTGTGCAGTGGTCGAACAAGACACGCCACTCGGCCTGCTGGATTCGAACCGCTGGCCGCCACAGGGGCGACGCTTCGCCGCCCTCGTGGGCGGCCTGGCATAGATCTACAAAGGCCGTCGGATCCCAATCGTCGGTACCGAGCTTGAACAGGCGCTTGTCGGCCGGCTCGTCGCGCGTCGCCTCGGCCGCGTGGGTCGCCAGCGTCGGGAACAGCAAGTCGGACACGCCGGCCATTCGGAACCAGTATTTCGCGTTCGAGAAGTCGCCTTCTCGACGGTGCATGATCCCGTGCCAGTAGCTACCGGCAAACGTGTCGACACCCTGACTGATCGCGTGAGACGCATCGAGGAAGTCGTGCCACAGCCACAGCCCTGCCCGGCAACACGCCTCGGCGTCGGCGTCGGTGGCGTCTTTGACCACGCCTTCGTCCGCCAGCGTTTCCAGGATCGGACGGGCCGACTCATTGGGTGACGTCGGGACCATCTTCTCATAAGCCTTCATGACGTCGAGCTTCAACGCCTCGCGAGCCGCCGCCGTGAGTGTGTCTTGATCTGCCATAGACAACGGTAGAGCCTTTGCGGTCTCCGGCTCGTATCCTCCACCGCCATGCCCACCGCTCAGGAAGTCAAGACGCTCGTCGGTCTCGAAATTCACGTTCAGCTCAACACCGACAGCAAGATGTTCACCGATGCCAAGAACGGCTTCGGCGGCGAGCCCAATACGCAGGTCACGCCGATGGTGATGGGCTTGCCCGGCACGCTGCCGGTCATGAACAAGCTCGCCGTCGAGCACGCCATTACCGCCGGCCTGGCACTCGGCTGCGAGATCGCCAAGACGTGCAAGTGGGACCGCAAGAGCTACTACTACCCGGATCTTCCCAAAAATTACCAGATTTCGCAGTACGACCAGCCGCTGTGCGGCGAAGGCGTCTACGAGCTGACGCTGGCCGACGGCACCACGAAAAGTGTGCGCATTCGACGCGCTCACCTTGAAGAAGACTCCGGCAAGCTGATGCACGACGCACCGGGCGGCTACGCGATCGATTACAGCATCGTCGACCTCAACCGGGCTGGAACGCCCTTGCTGGAGATCGTCACCGAACCCGACTTCGACTCGGCAGAAGACGTCTCGGCGTTTGCCAGGGAACTGCAGCAACTCGTCCAGTACCTCGGCGTCAGCGAGGGCCAGATGCAGATGGGCCACATGCGGTTCGAGCCCAACATCAACCTCCACATCACCGACGACGCCGGCAACAAGCACAAGACCGCCATCACCGAGGTCAAGAACCTCAACAGCTTCAACGTGGTCGAAAAGGCCATCGCCAGCGAGGTCAAGCGACAGCTCGCCGCTTGGGAAGCCAACGGCGACCTCGGCTCGAAAGCGACCTACGGCTGGGACGAAGCGGCTGGTCGGACGGTGCTGCAACGTGAAAAGGAAGAAGCCCACGACTACCGCTACTTTCCCGACCCCGACCTGATGCCGGTCGAGGTGGATGATGCCTGGCTGACAGAGCTCAAGAGCCGCATCGGCGAACTGCCCGCCGCCCGGCGGAAGCGGTACCTGGGCGAGCTGCAGCTCAACGAGCAGGTGGCGATGGACCTCAGCCAGCACAAGCCGCTGGGCGACTATTTCGATGCGGTGGTGGCCGCCGGTGCCGAGCCCAAGCGGGCGGCGGCGGTGGTCGAGACCCTGCGTGAAATGGCGGGCGAGGGACCGATCGACAGCGTCGGCGTCAACCCCGAGCGGGCGGCGGAAGTCGCCAGGTTGGCCGCCGATTCGAAGATCGCGGCGAGCAAGGAAGTGGCCGGAAAAATCCTGCGCAAGCTGGCCGACGACGGCGGCGACGCCGAAGCCGCCGCCGAGTCTTTGGGCCTCATCCAATCGAGTGACACCGGCCCGGTCGACGACGCAATTGATGCCATGCTCGCCGAGAACCCCAAGCCGCTTCAGCAATACCGCGAAGGCAAACAGGCGGCTTTCGGTGCCCTCGTCGGCAACGTCATGAAGCGGGGCAAGGGCCTGAACCCGAAGCTCGTTCAGGAACGACTCAAGGCGAAGCTGTAGCATTGCGTTCGGGCGGGACTTCGTGTGCGACAACACACCGTGCACCTTGTTCAAGAACGAGCAAATCATCAAAATCAGCATCAAATAATCCGATGCTGGCAAACGGCTTAACCACGCTAACGGAGCGTGGAAGACGTGGCGCGCCGCGATGTTCTCTTGCCACTCTTGCCACGAGTCGAGTGAACTTGCTGGCATGCCAAGCCCTGTTCGCTTTGCCATCGTCCGTCGTCAGCTTGAAGCCGTCGGCTGGACCTTCAGCCACATCAGCGGCTCTCACCACGTTTTTAAGAAGCCCGGGCAACGGAGCTACCCCGTGCCGGTGCATGGTGGTAAAGTGCAACCAAACTATGTCCGTGTCATCGACAAGCTCATCAAAGACGCCGCGGCCGATCACGACGAAAATGCGTCGGGCGGCCGCGGAGCTTGAGATGGACGTCGAGCAGTACGAGCAGGTCTCACGCCCGCTCGATTCCGACCTGCTTCGGCGGGCCAAGCAGATCGTCAGTCGCTATCGCATGTTCGTCCAGTGGCACGAAGATGAGCGGCTCTTCTTTGCCGGTGCTGCCGAGCACGGCAGCCCGTGTGGCCATGGCAGTACGCGCGAGACCGCGCTGAAAATGGCGACTGAAGGCACCATTGCAGTCGTTGCGACTGAACTTGAAGATGGAGTCGAACCTGCCGCCCCTCTCGGCGAGCATTCAGATGACCAACGGCACGTTGATGTCGCCTTGTCGGCCGACGAGGAACGCTCTCTAGTGGATGCGGCCAAGCGGGAAGGCTTCGCCGATCTGTCAACCTACTTACGTAGCACCGCACTGGCGAAGGCGGGCTAGCAGGTGGTTCATTCACCTTCGCCAGCAATAAAGCTCCGCACGTCTTCGCCGATCTGCTTGCGCTCGTCGGCGACGTGGTACATCATGTGGCCGCCCTCGTAGTACGTCTGCACGATTCGCTCCCGCACCTCCGGCGGGACGTCAAACTGGTCAACCGTGTAGTCGGCTCCGTACCACGGCGTGGCCAGGTCATAGATGCCGCTGGCGACGAGAAGCCTCAAGCCGGGAATCTCGTTCAGCGCTCGCTCGAGGTCGTCGGCGACGTTCAAGTAGCCGCCGCTGTAGCTGTTGGCTGAATCAGCAGTCGGCTTCCACGGTCGGGTTCGGCTGCTGAGCACTTCGTACGCCAAGTCGCTCTCAAAGCCGAGGCGGCCGCGGATGTAGTCGTTGAAGGCACCGGCGTAGAGGCCGTAGTAACCGCCGAGCGACGGATCGCTGTCCGGCTCGGCGGCGGCGGGATCGCGGTCGTGGCCGGTCAGTCGCCCATCCATGCGACCGACGACCTGCCGCTCGTCGGCGAGCAACTGCTTCATGAAGCGGAACGGGCCGACCCGCAGATCGTTCATCATCACGTAGTCGGCGTCGAGGCCGGTCAATTTCGCGTACTCCTCGGCAACGTTGCGGCGGGCGGCCTCGTCGAGCGAACGACCACGAACCAGCGCCGGCAGATACCGCTCGACAGCAAACTCCGCTGCCGCTCGGCGGGCTTCATCGGGCGCCATGTCAATTTTTCCGTGAAACGCCGCCGTGGCTGCGTACGTCGGCAGGAAGCTTACCAGCGGCATCGGGTTGTTGGCCGCCTCCCGGATCGTGCTGAAGTCGAGCACGGTGCTGATGAGAATGACACCACTGACGTCAAAGCCGAAGCGGTCGTGCAGATCGATCGCAAGCCGTGCCGCCCGCGTGGTGCCGTAGCTCTCACCGGCGAGGAACTTCTTGTCGTCCCACCGGCCGAATCGGGTGCAGTGCAGGCGGATGAACTCACCTACCCACTTTGTGTCCTGTTCGACGCCGTAGAACCGCTCGCCTTCGTCTTTGACGTCGGCATCCTGGTCCTGCTTGCCGTCCTTGTCTTTGTCTTCCTTTTTCGTGGCCGCACGGCTGAAGCCGGTGCCGATCGGGTCGATGAAGACAAGGTCGGTGGCGGCGAGCCAGCTCGACTCGTTTTTTACGACAACGCTCGGCGGCTGGGGCGGCGTGCCGTCGTCGGGTAAATCGACGCGAAACGGACCGGCCGTGCCCAGGTGCAGCCAGACGCTCGCCGCGCCTGGTCCGCCGTTGAAGACGTAGGTGATCGGCCGCGGCTGAGTCTCGTGCAACGGCTTGCCGTCGTCACCCGTTGCCGCGTAGTAGACGAAGAAGATCGTGCCGCGCGTGACGCCCGCATCGTCCTTCATGTCCAGCTCGGCGGCCCTGGCCTCGAACTTGACGCCGGCTGCTTCGTGCTGCGTGACGCTGTTGCTCTTGAACGCCGGCTGATCGGCCGCGGGCTGGGCGTCGTCGACCTTGTCCTCCTGTGCCCCGGCCGTGCCCGCCATGGCCAGAACGAACGGCAGAGCGATCAACGCGTTCCACATCACATCAGGCATACCCGCACACTATCCGCCGGACGCTGCACACTGCGGTCAGACGATCTGCGAGAGTTCACGGCGGCTGTGGGCGTCGAGTTCATCGGGCGGCGGCAGCTCGAAGATCTGACCATCCGCATCGCGGATCAAGGTGCGGCCGTCCGCCAACGCCCGAAGGTCTTCGCGTTCGCGTAGCAGCACCCGGTGATTGCCGCGGTCGGTCGACACCTCGAAGAGCGTCACCGCGTTGGCCGACTTCACCGCATTGACCCGCAGAATGCGTGGCACAAACGTGTGGCGTTGCAGCCACGCCTCGATCGCCCCGCGGCTCCTGGCCGGCAGCTTCGTCAGGTCGTCGATGCACGTCACCTCGTTGCCGTCGCCGTCACGCAGGACGATCATGCGATCCGGGTGCGACCACGGGAACCCTCGGGCGGCGGTCACTGTCGTGCCGTCGCTCGTGACCAGGTCGCCGGCTTCGTTGAGGTCGACGTCGGTCATTCCGGCTCCTCTTCGGTCAGCGCATTGGCTTGCAGACGGTTCTGCATCTGCACGAGCTTGCGGAAGCGGCCGTCCTCATTGGCCAGAAGCTCGTCGTGACGACCCGATTCGACGACGCGTCCGGCATCGAGGACGACGATCATGTCCGCCGACGCAAGCGTGCTGAGACGGTGGGCAATGGCGAAGGTCGTGCGACCGGTCACGAGGTGGTCGAGTGCTTCCTGGATCGCCCGCTCGGTCTTGGTGTCGACGCTGCTCGTCGCTTCGTCGAGGATGAGAATCTTCGGATTCTGCAGGATCGCCCTGGCGATCGACACGCGTTGCCGCTCACCGCCCGAGAGGCTTTGGCCGCGTTCGCCGACGATGGTGTCGTAGCCGTCGGGCAGCTTCGTGATGAAGTCGTGCGTGTTGGCCGCCCGTGCTGCTTCGACGACTTCGCCAAGCGTTGCGTCGGGCCGGCCGTAGCGGATGTTGTCGGCGACGGTGCCGTAGAACAGGTACGGCTCCTGCAGCACGACGCCCACGTTGCCGCGAAGCCACTCGAGGTCGTAGTCGCGTACGTCGACGCCGTCGATGAGGATCGACCCGTCGCTGACGTCGTAGAAGCGGCTGATGAGGTTGACGAACGTGCTCTTGCCCGCGCCGCTGTGGCCGCAAAGGCCGACCATCTGGCCCGGCTCGACCGCCAGGCTCACGTTGCGCAGTACGGGCTTGGCCCCGTCGTAGCTGAAGCTGACGTTCTGCAGCTCCACGCGTCCCTCGAAGTCTGTCGGCACGTACGCGTCCGGCTTCGACTTGATCTCGATCGGCGTGTCGAGCACCTCAAACACTCGCTGCGCACTGGTCGCCGCTCGCGTCACCAGCCGCTGCTTCTGCACCATGTCACCGATGGCCATGTGGTAGAAGCCGGCCACGGTCAGGAACATCACGAGCGTGCCCAATGTGTCGGCATCGGTGGCCGTCCTGGCGATGTCGGACTCAATGATGAACCAGCCGCCGGCCACGAGGATCAGCACCCGGCTGAGCATCATCGTGCCTTCAACGATCGGCTGCAGGTTCACCCAAACGTTGATGGTCGACAGCTCGTCGTCGCTGAAGATCTTGTTCTGTTTCGAAAACTTACCGACTTCGCGGCCCTCAGCGGCGAAGGCCTTCACCACTTTGGCGCCGGGCAGCACGTCGCCGACGACCCCGGTCAGCCGCGACCAGTAGGTCCACAAGCGGCCGAACAGCTGGGTCATCTTTTTCATCTTGTACCACGTCAGCAATGCCACGAACGGCACCGGCAGCAACGCGATGACCGCGAGTCGCGGGTTGACCCAGAACATGATGACCGTCGCCGCAGCCATCATGAGCACGTTGCGGGCGTAATCGACACTGCCGAAGACGATGAAGTCCCACAAGCGGTCTGTATCGCTTGTCACGCGGGTGATGAGGCTGCCCGTGCGGTGCTTGCCGAAGTATCGCAGGCTCAGCTTGTGCATGTGGCTGTAGACCGCCGTTCGCAGGTCGCGGGCGACCCACGTGCCGACGGCACTGAGCAGCCGCAGGCGGACACCGAACATCGTCATCTGGACGACGATCGCCAGTACGTACAGGCCGCCCCAGAACACAAGGTTGCTGACCCGCTCGTCACGCGTCAGGTGCGCTGTTGTCTGTGGATTGATGGAAGCGTCGATGACGTACTTCGTCAGCCAGGCCGGAACGACCTGCACGACGCCGACGAGCATCGTCAGCACCGAAGCGAAGATGATTCGCGTGTGGTAAGGCTTGGCGACCTCCAGCAGGCGCCCCAGCACCGCCACACGCGGGCGATCGAGGTCTTTTTCAAGGTCCGGCCCCTCCACCAGCGGTGGCGGCGACAAATCAGGCTCGCCGTCTCCGTCGACGCGGTGCTTCAGCCGAGCGATCAGCCGCGTCATCGACAGCTTCACCCGTTCGCGGCGGCTGAAAGGCAGCTCGACTCGCCGGCCCGACGTCAGCGTCAACACCAAACGGTCAAAGCCGATCGCCTCCTGGTGCTCGGCCTTGTCAATGTCACTCAACGGCACGACTCGTTCATCAATGTGCAGCTGCGACTCCGTCAGCACCACCCGACGGCGGCCATACCGCAGGTCGTCGTCAAGGTCCAGCTCCACCTCGGCCACGACATCACCGGCCGGCGCATCGACCTGCGCGGCAGCGGGTAAATCAAGCTCGTCTTCCTTCTGGAGCATCAGCTTCTGCATCCGACGGGCGCAGGACAAGCAAGTCAACCTTCAGAAGTGCGTCGAGTCGCACGGTAAAGGTAGCTGCGACCTTACAGGTCGCAGTAAGGACTGGGCGACAAAACAGCTGACCCTCCATCCGAGGGCGATTCGCAGGGTCGCAGCTACCTTACATCTGTGAGCGAAACGAAAACGATCCTCGTGACGGGTGGAGCTAAACGAGTCGGCCGGCACGTTGCGTTGCACTTTGCCAAGCTCGGCTACGACGTGGCCGTCACTGTCAACACGAGCGACCCGGCGTCGCTCCGCGGCGAGGTCGAGGCGGTGGGCCGGTCGTTTCTGAGCGTGCGGGCCGACTTTGCACAACCTGTCGAGGCGACCGAGGCCGTCGGCAACGTAGTCGAGCGTCACGGCCGACTCGACGTGCTCGTCCACAACGCAAGCGTCTACGAGCCATGCCGACTGGCCGATGTGACGCCGGAGGTGTTGCGGCGGGATCTTGCGGTGCACGTCGAGACGCCGTTGCTCTTGACACGTCGCCTTCAGCCGCTGCTTTCGACCGCCAGGGGAACGGTTGTGGCCATGACTGATGTCGACCTCGACCGGTCGCGGCCGAGCTTCCTGACGTATCAGCTGTCCAAGGCGGCGCTGGCGAACCTCATGGCCAATCTCGCTCGAGAACTGGCACCTGAGGTGACCGTCAATTGCGTCGCCCCCGGAGCGGTCGAATGGCCACCGGAGATGAAACAGGAAGCCAAGGACATGTACCTGTCGCGTGTGCCGTTGGATCGGGTCGGTAGCCCCGCCGACGTGGCCAAGGCGATCGAGTATCTTGTAACAAGCGGCCGCTACGTTACCGGCCAAACCCTCCGCCTCGACGGTGGACGCCATCTGGTTTAACATTTGAGCCAATCAGCCGCTTCCGTCATTGAAGGCGACTCAGGGACTTTGCCCGGTCGCGTTCTTTTCAGACGAGGTCGCTCGGCTGTCGTCGGAGTGACGGATGCGGGTGCGCCGGTCGGCTCGCCGAGGCGGTTCAACCGGCGGCGTCGGCCTTTTTCGCCTCTTCGTACAGCTCGCGGACGTTGAGGAAGTCGATCATGTGCTCGTCGTACGTCGCCCGCGCCTTGGGGTCACTCAGGGGCAGGCGGAGTTCGTTGATGACCTTGGTGCCCATGCCGATCCATTCCTGCCAGCTGGAGGCCGAGACGTTGTCGTAGATGACGCGGCCGAGCGTGCCTTTCATGGGTTGGCGGCGCATGCGGGGGCCGGGTTCGCCGGTGCGGACGTCGAGCACCTGGCCTTCACCGACGACAACTTTGCGGGTCTCGGTGACGTCGGGCAATGCTTCGCCCATCTCGGTGAGCTGCTTCTCCATCGCCTCTCGGGGCATGCGGTCGCCGCGGTCGGCGGCGACCTGAACGCCTCGCTTGAGCACGACGGCTGCGTCGCTGGCACGATCCAGGTCGCGCAGCGCCTGGCCGAGCAGCTCGTAGGCCTTGGAGAACTTGTCGTTGATCTCCAGCGTCCGCCGAAATGACTCTGCCGCGTCGGCGGGTTTGCCGGCACGGAGCAACTCACGCCCGAGGGACAGGTGACCCAGCTCGTTGTCCGGATCGTCGGCTGCCATTTTGCGGAACTGCTCGATCCGCTCGTCAATTGCGTCACTCATGGGACGTTCTATGCCCGGGGCGAAATCAGCGTCATGACTTCGCTGCGGGTCCGGGCGTCGCTGCGGCACAGGCCACGCAGGCAGCTTGTCAGCATCGTTGCCCCGGTTTTCTTGACGCCGCGGATCGTCATGCACGAGTGGACGGCCTCGACGACGACAGCAGCGCCTTTGGGCTGCAAGGCATCCATGAGGGCTTCGCAAATCTGCACCGTCAGCTGCTCCTGAATCTGCGGCCGACGGGCGTACCCCTCGACGAGTCGGGCCAGCTTGCTGAGCCCCACCACTTTGCCGCTCGGGATATAAGCGACGCTGGCTCGACCTGTGAACGGCAGCAGATGGTGTTCGCATACGCTGGCGAACGGAATGTCCCGCAGCACGACTACCTCGTCGTAGTCGGCGGTGAAGACGGTGGCCAGGTGCTTGCGCGGGTCCTCACGCAGGCCTGCAAAGAGCTCGCCGTACGCGCGGGCGACGCGGTGAGGCGTTTTGAGGAGGCCCTCGCGGTCGGGATCCTCGCCAACGGCTAGCAGAATCTCTCGCACGGCATCGGCGATGCGATGCTCATCAACGTCCAGCGGAACAACGGCGTGAGGCTCGTGATCGAACGGGTCGTCGCGGAGGTCTGTAGATTTGTCGGACATGAGCGATGGTGGGTCCCGTGCAAAGTGAGCGGCGACATCGTGAAGGTACGGCCACTAACGGGCCTCAGGTGACGCCACCGCTGTTTTCACGAGGATTGCGAAGCTGCATATGTGGCCTTGGCCCGTGGTTTGTATTGGACTTACCCCACACGGCAGGCGATTGCACCTCGGCCAGACTCAGTAGTACATGAACCAGATTCCAATGAAGACCACCACCAAGCGTTTGTTCCTCGCCGTTTCCGCCGCCGCCGTCGCCGGCCTCACGTTCGCCGCCGGTAGCGCGTTCGCCGATCACCACGAGAAGAAGGGCGATCACGCCCACATGAGCGGTGAGAAGGACATCGTCGCCACCGCCGTTGCAGCCGGCCAGTTCAACACCCTCGCCGCCGCCCTCAAGGCCGGTGACCTCGTCGAGACGCTGCAGGGCGAAGGCCCGTTCACCGTCTTTGCCCCGACCGACGAGGCCTTTGCGGCCCTGCCGAGCGGCACGATCGAGACGCTGCTCAAGCCGGAGGCCAAGGGTCAGCTCCAGGAAATCCTGAAGTACCACGTCGTCTCGGGTGAAGTCATGGCCAGCGACGTCGTGAACCTCACCGAGGCCGAGACGGTCCAGGGCGAGGCGATCGAGATCGCCGTCGTCGACGGCAAGGTCATGCTCAACGACACCGTCGAGGTCATCAAGACCGACGTCAAGGCCAGCAACGGCGTAATTCACGTCATTGACGGCGTGCTCATCCCGAACGGTGGCCAGCAGGCCGAAGAGATGGAAGACATGGAAGAAGAGCCTTCGATGTGAGGCCTGTAGAGAATCTCTCTCCAACGCGGATCGACGCCCGCACGCCTAGGCGTGCGGGCGTCGCCGTTGCGCCACCCTGCAATTGGCCGGGTACAACATGACCATGCGCAGAGCCGTCGTCGCCACCAGCAACACCCTGAAGTACCCGCAAGGCGGTCACGTGTGGGTCTACTTGAACTGGGCACTGTCGTTCGTCGCCCGCGGGTACGAAGTGACGTGGCTGGACATGGTCGAATCTGGCGACGACGTGTCGGCGTTGCCTGCGAAACTCGAGACGCTGCGTGACAAGCTCCGGCCGTTCGGCCTGAATGACCGCGTCCTCATCGTCGACGAGCACGGCCACCCGCACGAAGCGCTGGCCGACGCAGCGATGCCCGATGTCGACGGTGACGTGTTGCTGAACCTGCGATACAACCTGCCCGACGACTTCCCGAAGCGGTTCCGCACGTCGGCCCTCATCGACACGGACCCGGGCATGGTGCAGTACGCCATCCACCAGGGCTCGATGCGTCTCGCGCCGCACGATGCCTACTTCACCGTTGGAAACAACATATTCTCCAAGAAAAACGGTGACTTTCTGGCGACGGGGCTGACGTGGCACGCGATGACACCCGCCGTCTCGCTGGAGCACTGGCCGGTCGTGCCATGGCCCGCCGACGCGGCGTGGTCAACGGTGAGCCATTGGTACATGGACGTCTGGATGGTCGACGCGGCAGGCGAGGCCTACATGAACGACAAGCGGACGGCCTTCGAGCCGTACCTGCACCTGCCCCAACGGGTCCGGCAGCCGATGAAGCTGGCGCTCAACCTCAACGGCGACCCCGAAGAACAAGCCCGTCTTGAAGCCCTCGGCTGGCAGATCGAAGAAGCACACGACGTCGGCGGCCTCGATGCGTATCAGCAGTTCGTCCAGCAATCGTTCGGCGAGTTCTCGTGCTGCAAGCCGTCGTACCGCCGCCTAGGGACCGGCTGGATCAGCGACCGGACGGCCTGCTACCTCGCCAGCGGTCGCCCATGCGTGGTCGAGTGGAGCGGCGAGCGACCGGAACTCGAGGGCAGTGACGGGCTGCTGCGGTTCAAGGATCCCAGCGAAGCGGCCGCGGCGTTGGCACGCGTGGCGGCCGACCCGGCGTCGCACGCCAAGGCCGCCCGCGCTCTCGCCGAACGCCACTTCGACGGCCGCGTGTGCGTCGATCGCGTGCTGGAGTGTGTTCAAGCGAAGTGACCCGGAGCCGCGGTCCGTGGGACCGCGGCTCCGGGACCTTTTGTCGGCCGTCGCGTTCACTACCGTCGTGACATGCTGCTTGCCGAGATTTCGATGTGGCCGATGGACAAGGGCCAAAGCGTCAGCCCATACGTCGCTCGCGTGCTGAAGGTGATTCAGGCGAGCGGGTTGCCGTATCAGCTCGGGCCGCTCGGCACGGTCGTCGAAGGCGAGCCGGCGGCAGTTTTGAAGCTCGTCGGTGACTGCCAGGCCGAGCTGGAGGTCGACTGCGACCGCATCATGTGTTCGATCAAGATGGACTGGCGACGCGGCCACGCCGGCCGCATCGAGGGCAAGGTCCGCAGCGTCGAAGAGAAGCTGTAACGCCGGCCTCACGCAGTCGGCTTAACCGGCGCGATGAAGGACAGCGACAGCACCGCCGCAAAACCGGCAACGGCGGCGGCGAGGCCGACGCCGATCGCCGCCGGGGTGCTGGCACCCGTGAACGGCCAGATCGCAAACACGCTGCCCCACAACACGCCCAGCAGCAACCCACCCATGAGGCGCTCGTGCTTTTCGAGCAGGCTTTTGAGCAAGTTCGACAGGAGCACCAGCGACACGACCGCCGCCACGCCGACGGGGACGAGGATCGACAGCGACGTCATGATGTCCGCCGAGTTTGCCCCGACGAGGCCGTCCTTGAGCAGGCTGATGGCCCCGGTGACGTGTTCGTAACGGCCCAGCAGCAGCAGCATGTACGCGCCGCTGATGCCCGGCAAGACCATCGCGCTCATCGCCAGCACGCCACCGACGGCGTCGCGGGCCATGGCCGGCTGCGGTCGAAACGCCTCGGTCTCCCGCAGCGCTCTGGCCTGCTCGCGGGCGTTGGCGTCTTCGCCGAGGGCCAGAGCGAGCATGATGACGAAGCCGACGGCGATGGCCGTGAGTACCAGCCCGCGGTTCGGCAGCTTCGGGGCCGCCATCTTCCACAAAGGCGGCGTGCCGGCGAGCGTCATGCCGATGAACAACGCCTTCATCGTCGCCTCGTGATCGACAAACAGATTCGTCATGAGCTTCGCAAACGACACCGCAACCGCGGCAGCGGCGACGATCAAGACCGCCAGAAAGATCACCCTGTCACGCGTGATCTTGCCCCGCGAGACGCCGGCAACGGCGTCGATGAACCGGTCGTACACGCCGATGACGAGCACCATCGTCCCACCCGACACCCCGGGCACAAGATTGGCTGCCCCCATGAGCCCGCCCGCGGCGGCGGTGCGAATCAGCGGGACGTTCGGGTCGATCTGCTTGGCAAGCGGAAGGGCGTCTTCAGGCATGTCGGTTCTTTATCGGCCACTTGTCCCGCAGACTCAACGACGCATCGTCAACCTGAACAGCAGCAACAGAAACACGATCGTCAGCGACAACTGCAACCCCATGCCGAATAGCCGCACCACGTTCGGCACGTTGGCAAACAAACCGGCGGTGTTGGCGGCGACAAGCACAATCTTGAGCCCGATGACGATCCACAGCAGCCGCGTCAAACGCTTGCGACTAGCTTCGGCCGATCCACGCGTGTCGTACTCGAGCGGCTGCGTCACGGCTGAGGCTAGTGCCGTCTGCCAACGGGTCCACGACCCACGCGAGTCATCCTCAGTGTAACAACGTCCCTCGACTCCCTTGGGTCAATCGGGATGACTGAAGTTCCAGCGGCCGGCCGGCAGGATGACGAACTTTGCGACCGCAGATCAGCTTACCCCTGCGACGACCCGCCCCAGCCTTGCTGGTCGTTCTGCTCCGGCGGCGTGCCACCCTGGGCGTAGTACTGCTGCCAGGCCGCTTGCTGTTGCTCGTCGACGCCGCCGGTCGATCCGGCCCGCTCACGAAGGGCCAGGGCCAGTAGCACGATTGCAACGATCTCCAGCAGCGTGAGCACGACGCTGACCGCAAGGGTCACTGGCCCGTTCGCAGCAGCCACCTCTGGGTCGCTGGCGAGGGCCAGCATCGCCACCAAACCCAGCAGGTTGAGCAGGACGCCGATGCCCAGGAGGACGATCGACGTGATCATCGCCCACGCCTTGCCGTGCCACGTGAACGCCGCCAGCAGCACACCGATGCCGACGATGATGAGGCCGCACGCCCCGCCGCAGGCCCGAACGATGTTCACAAGCGAGTCGGCAGACATGCCCGCCGCCTCCATCTCAGCCAAGTCATTCGGATCGACTTCCTGCATAAGCGTGGCGCTGTCAATCGCAAAGACCTGGAATACCGCGTTTGCGGCAATGAGCAACGTGATCAGCAAAAGCACGCCCGCCGCCAACCTGGCCATCGGGCGACGTGCCCCACCGCCCGTCGGCTGGCCCGGATACTGCAACTGCTGTGGCTGATACGGATCCGTCATGCCCGCATTCTACCGCGCCGCCGCAGCCTTCAGCCGGTCTTTCGTCACGCCCGCCGCATGCCCCTTCGCCATGCCCGGTGCGGGCGAGAAACCGGCAGACGTCACCGGCAACATCTTTGAGCTGCGCCGCGACGATGGAGAGACGAAGCCACGTGCTCCTGCTGTACCATGCCTGCGATGGTCACCGCAGACGACGTCACCCGCGCCGCCGACCGCTTGGCCGACGGCATCAGGCGGACGCCCTGCGATCGTGCCCCGACCCTCGACGCCCTCTGCGGCGAGGCCGTCGTCTACGTCAAACGCGAGTACCTTCACCCGACCGGCAGTTTCAAGGAACGCGGCGCCCGCAACGCCCTGCTGCAACTCTCGGCCGACGCTCAAGCGGCCGGCGTCATCGCCGCCAGTGCCGGCAACCACGCCCAGGCCCTGGCCTATCACGGCCGTGACCTCGGCATCGCCGTCAGCGTCGTCATGCCCCGCTGGGCACCGCTCGTGAAGGTCAACAACTGCCGCAGACTCGGGGCCGACGTGACGCTCAGCGGCGACAGCTTCGAAGACGCCCGCCGACTCGCCGTCGACCTCGCCGCCAGCGACGGCATGACCTACGTCCACGGCTTCAACGACGACGCCGTTATCGCCGGCGCAGGCACCGTGGCCATCGAAGTGCTCGACGACGTGCCGGACGTGGAGGTCGTCATCATTCCCGTCGGCGGGGGCGGCCTGATCGCGGGCATGGCGACGTACATCAAGGACAAGCGACCCGACTGCCGAGTCGTGGGTGTCGAGACCGAAGCCGCACCGACCCTCTCACAAGCCCTCGCCGCTGGCCAACCCGTCGACGTCGAGACGGCCACCAGCATTGCCGACGGCCTGGCGATCGGCCGCCTCGGCGACAACTGTTTTGCCCCGTGCCGCGAATACGTCGACGAGGTCGTGACGGTCAGCGAAGCCGAAGCCGCCCGTGCGGTGCTGCGGCTACTCGAAGGTGAAAAGGCGGTCGTCGAAGGGGCAGGCGCCGCCAGCCTCGCGGCGGCGACGGGTCCGTTGAAGAAGGATCTGGCCGGGAAGAAGGTGGCGCTCATCCTGTGCGGCGGCAACATCGACGTGCAGACGCTCGGCCGCGTCATCGAACGCGGCCTCGCCGCCGACGGACGACTCTGCCGCATCGCCTGCCGCACCAGCGACCGCCCCGGCAGCCTCGCCAAACTCCTCGACCTCGTCGGCAAGCTCGGCGCAGGGGTCAAGGAGGTGCATCACGACCGAAGTTTCGGCAGCGGCGACATCGGCCGGGTGGATATCGAACTCGTGCTGGAAACCGATGACAAAGCACATGCCGCCCGCGTCCGGGAGGCGGTGCTCGAGGCGGGCTATCTCTCGTCGTGAAGCCGAGATGCCGGTCGCCCTGGTCCTTATCCGTGCGCGATGGCGGCCGCCGCGGCGCAACCGATCTTGATGCGCAGGGGGTACGGAACGCACCCGAATCTACCGCAGCGGCGACGCAGGCGGCGGACGGTCCGCGACCTCACAAATCCATCACGGCCGACGACCCGCCGACGCACTCGGCGACGCTCAATGGTGTTCCACGTGGAACATTTCGGGTCCGCCTCGACCTCCAAACCCCGTTGGCGACGCGTGGCGACGGTCGAGAATGTTCCACGTGGAACAATCGAGCCCCGCCGCCAATCGCCGCCCCCCATTCGGCCGCCGCGGCGCAACAGCTTTGCGTCGCTTCGAGCGCCAAGGACCCTGACAAGGCGTGAGACGGGCGGGCTACTTCGCGGTGAGCAGCGAGCGGTTGTTGCGCTCTTCAACGAGGCGGGCGACGGCTTCGTCGAGGGTGACGACGCCGAGGTCGCCTGTGGTTCTGCCGCGGAGGCTGACGGTGCCGGCCTCGGCTTCCTTGCCGCCGCAGACGAGCATGTACGGAACCTTCCGCTCGGTCGCGAGGCGGATCTTGGAGCCGACCTTGTCGTTGCCGTCGTCGAGCGTCGCCCGCAGACCTGCCGCTTTGCACGCGTCGACGACTTTGTGCCCGTAGTCGTTGAATTTCTCACTGATCGGCAGCACCCGTACCTGCTCGGGGGCCAGCCACAACGGGAAAGCGCCGGCAAAGTGTTCGATGAGGACGCCGACGAACCGCTCCATCGAGCCGAAGGGCGCGCGGTGGATCATGACCGGACGGTGGTCGGTGTTGTCGCTGCCGACGTAGCTGAGGTCGAACCGCTGGGGCAACTGGTAGTCGACCTGCACCGTACCGAGCTGCCACTCGCGGCCGATGACGTCTTTCACCACAAAGTCGATCTTCGGCCCATAGAAAGCGGCCTCGCCCGGCTCGGTCGTGAAGGCGACGCCGAGCGTTTTGGCGGCCTCCGTGCAGGCGGCTTCGGCCTGGTCCCATTGCTTGGCATCGCCGACGAACTTGTCGGCGTCAGGGTCACGCAGGCCGACGCGTACGCGATAGTCGTTCATGCCGAGCGTGCCGAGGACGATCTTGACCAGTTCCAGGCAACCCAGCACTTCGGCAGCGACCTGTTCTTCGGTACAGAAGATGTGCGCGTCGTCCTGCGTGAAGCCGCGGACGCGGGTCATGCCGCCGAGCTCGCCGGATTGCTCCCAGCGGTAGACGGTGCCGAACTCTGCGAGTCTTACCGGAAGATCGCGATAACTGTGCGGGTCCGACGCGTAGATGCGGATGTGGTGCGGGCAGTTCATGGGCTTGAGCATGAAGCCCTCGATTTCGCCTTCTCCGAGCTTGTTGGCCAGTTCGCCGCAGGTGCAGCCTTCCTTGGCGAGCAGCTCGACCGTCTCTTTCTCGATCAGCGGCGGGAACTGGCTGTCGCTGTAGTACGGGTAGTGGCCGCTGGTTCGGTAGAGGTCGAGCTTGCCGATGTGCGGCGTGAAAACCTGCTTGTAGCCCTGCCGTTGGAGGTGCTCTCCGATGAAGTTCTGCAGCTCTTGGCGGACGACCGCGCCGTTGGGCTTCCAGAGGACAAGGCCCTGGCCGACCTTGTCGTCGATCGTGTACAGACCGAGGGCGGGCCCGAGGACACGGTGGTCGCGTTTTTTGGCTTCTGCAAGGGATTCTAGGTGTGCGTCGAGGTCGCCCTGGGTGTAGAAGGCCGTGCCGTAGATGCGTTGGAAGCGGTCGCTGGTGACATCGCCGTGCCAGTGGGAGCTGGCGGTGCTGGTGAGCTTGTACGCCCCGATGCGGCCGGTCGATGGAACGTGCGGGCCTTGGCAGAGGTCTTCCCAGTTCTGATCCTTTTGCCCGGTGACGTACCACGAGAGCGTCGTCGCCCCGCCTGCGATGGCCCGATCGGCGTTGTCGAGTTTGTACTTGTTTCCTTCAGTCTTCAGCCGCTCGACGCCAGCCTCGGTCGGCAGGTCGTACCGGGTAAACGGACGATCCTCGCCGACGACGGCTGCCATTTCCGCCTCGATCTTCTCGAAGTCGTCGGAGCTGATCGGCGGCTCGATCGCGATGTCGTAGTAAAAGCCGGTCTCCAGCGGTGGTCCGTAGGCGAGAACCGCGTCCGGTCGAACCTTTTGGATCGCCTCTGCCATCACGTGTGCCGTCGAGTGCCGGAGCAGGTAGAGGGCGTCTTTCTCATGCTGTTCGTCACGCCATTTGCTGCGATCCTTCTTGTCGACGCGCGGGCCGGTGACGAGGGCAACGTCGTGCTCGCCTTCGGGCAGCGGGCGATGGAGGTCGACGAGCACATGGTCGACGCGGGCACCGACGGCGGCGGCGGCGAGCTTCTCGCCGATGGTCACGGCCAGGTCGTAAGGCGTGCTGCCGTCGGGCAGGTCGCGGCGGGAACCATCGGGCAGGATCGCGGTGGGCATGGTCGTTGGAAGGAGCAAACAAAAGCCGCCCGGTTGAGCGGGCGGCTGCGTCAGGGTGGACGAGAACCGGCCCGCGTTACAGCGGCGTGGTCGAAGTGGTCGCGGTCGTCGTCGTGAAGGTCACGGCCCAACCATAGATCATGCCGCCGCTCATGCAACCGCTCCTCCTGAGACCGGTCGCCGTGACGCTGGATCCGACATTCGTCGTGGCCAACGTCATCGAGGCCGGGCTTTGGGTGGTCGTCGCGATCATCGTCCTGGCGAAGTGGAAGCACAAGACGGCAGCGATCGTGCTCGTCGCATTCGGCATCAGCGACCTCGTCGAGACACAGACGGGTGCGTGGTGGAAGCCGTGGTGGCTACTCGCCTGGAAGGCACTGTGCGTGATCGCGCTGCTGGTGATCGTCGGTTCCACGTGGAAGTCGTCGGTTCCACGTGGAACAGGCGACGTCAAGATTTGGATGAGGCGCACCAAAAGACCGGCGCCCTGGAGGAGGAGGGGACGCCGGCCTTAGAGGAGGCTCGAAAACGGATGCCGGCCGGAGGAGGAGAAGCCGGCACCCGTGGAGGAGGATCAAAAGCCGACGCTGGAGGAGGAGGAGAACCAGCGTCGGCTGCGGAGGAGGTCTAAAACCGACGTCGAGGGAGGAGGAAACTCGACGCCGGTTGGAGGAGGCTCGAAACCCGGCACCGGGGGAGGAGGAAACCCGATGCCGGATGGAGGAGGTCCTGAGGGCTGGCCAGTTGGCCTAGTGGCATTGGCGTCCGCATCGCCAAGGCCCTGCCCGTGTTCTAAAAGCCGATGCGGGCGGAGGAGGAGAACCCGCACCGGCTGGAGGAGGTTTAAAACGGGCACCGGCCGGAGGAGGAGAAGCCGATGCCCGTGGAGGAGGTTTGTGTGGTCGCTGCGTTCTCCGACGCTGAAGGCCCTTTCGGGCTGGTGCGGGCTTCGCGACGGTCGCGTCAGCTCCGCTGTGTTCTAAAACCGGTGCCGGCCGAAGGTTGTCCTCCGGCACCGGTTGCGGGTCGGGCCCTCGCCCGGATTCCGCGTCTCTCCCTCGCCCCGAGGGTTGCATTTTCCCCCACGGATTCTCTAAGGCATCCCGTCGTCATCTCGTTCATAGAACGAGGCGAAGAGGCCCGTGATCAGCACAGAACCGGCTGCGGCGACGCACATCAGTGGCGTCACGAGCCCGCCTTCCCGAACCAGCTCACCGTTCGCCAGCCACAGCAGGCCGGCAGCGACAAGAATGGCAACGAGTGGCAGCAGGAGCCGTCCGACGCGACGAACCAGGTGGTTCGCCTGGGCCACCCGCCAGTCGATGTAGTCGAGGGACGGGGACACGCGGTGAGTCGCAAGATCAGCGACATGCCGGAGGGCGTGGTTCATTGTGATCTCCATCGCAATCGGCGGCCTTGCCTGCTGCGAAGAGGGGTTGAGTCGTTCTGAGCCGTCGCTTCTTGCGACGGGGTCGTGTCCGCCTCACCTGCCGACGGCACCGTGCCGTCGTCTTGTGCAGGTTTGCGTCACGTTGAACCCTTTAGAGAAGTTCGTGCCACCCGACGCAGATCGAGGAAAAAAAACGCTGCGGGCGATGGGCAGGGAGCGTGAAAAGGCCGCTGATCGCTCGTATGGCTTGATTCGACGCTTCAAGTTTGTGACTTTATCTTCTGCGGCCTTTCGGACCTTCATCTACTGCTTACAGAACACTGCCTGCGGACTGGGCAATGTGGTGGGGAAGCGCGCAGTTGCATGCCAGTGCAGCGACGCCCGCCGCCGATGCCGCCAGACCTTTAAGTAAGACGTCGCGGAGTAGATGGCGACCCGAGGCTTATCGCTGCGTGTGCCATTCGCACCACAGGATGATTCGCGTCGTACGGTGCATTGACACGCGCAGGAAAAGTCTGCGCAATTCCAGTGGGACAGGCGGGTTCGTCCGCCTACACTGGCGGCCCGGCCGGTGGGTACGCGCTTGCGTCCCGCAACGGTTCGGTTCGGTTCGAAGGTACACGTGCGGCTCCGGCCGCGGGAGCGTTATGGCTAAAGGTATTCGCGTCAGCTCACTGGCTAAGGAATTGGGAGTCAAGAGCAAGGACGTTCTGGCCAAGCTCCGCGAGGAGGGCTTGGGCGAGAAGGTGCCCAACCACCAGAGCACCGTCGGTCCGGGTTTGGAAGCCTCCATCCGCGATTGGTTCCCAGGAGCCGATGCAGGCGGTGGTGGAACTGCCACCGCCACCAAGACCACCAAGAAGGCCGTAAAGAAGACGACCAAGAAGGTCGCCAAGGCGGTGACCAAGAATGCTCCCGCAGACGATGCGTCGGCTGCGCCCGCTGAGGAGGCTGAGACGTCTAAGGCCGCTCCACCGCCGCCTCCACCGCCTGCGGCACCGACGCCGCCGCCTGCGGCGCCGGTTGCACCTGCGGCGGTGGTTGCTGAGACGCCCCAAGCCGCCCCGCCTCCGCCGCCGCCCCGTCCGGCCCCGCCGGCCAACTCGCGTCCGACGCCGCCTGCGCCGCGTCCGCCCGTTGCTGCGCCTCAACCGCCGCTGCGTCCTGCTGCCACGATTTCGGGTCCGTCACCGTCGCTGGGTCGTCGCGACCCCAAGACCGGCCGCCTGATCCCGCCGCCGGCACCGCCGGCGCCACCCAAGCCGCAGGCTCCGGTCGCGCCGCAGCGTCCTGCCGTGCGACCCGCCGCACAAGCCCCGGGTCAGCCCGGTCGTCCGATGCCCCGGCCGGCCCCGCCGTCCGATGGTCGTCGCCCCGCCCCGCCGCAGCGTCCGGGTCAGCCCGGCCTGCCCGCCGGTGGCACCGTCAACCCCAACACGGGCGTTGCCGAGCAGCCGATGCGGCCGACGATTACGCTTGCCGATAAGCAAAAAGAGCTTCAAGAGCGGATCAAGGTCGAGCGAGAAGCCAAACGCGCTGCCGAAGGTCCCGTCAAAGCCGCCCCACAGCTTTCGGAGCTGAAGAAGGCTGAGGTCAGCGGGCCCAAGGTCGTTCGCGTCGAAGCGCCCGACCACGTGCCTGCCCCACGTCGTCGCGACGCCTCGCGTCCGGGTGGACCGGCTCGCATTCCGACCGGACCCATCGCCAAAGGTGGTGGCGGCGTTAAGGTGCGTGACCCCAACGCAGCCGGCGCGCCAGGTACCGGAACCGGTGCCGCGGGTGATCGTGGCAGCCTGTCGGGTCGCCGTCGCACCGATGGTCGGCGTGGTGAGGCGCTTGAGAAGCTTCGCGAGTTCACCGACGCCGACATCATTGCTCGGCGCGATGCGCTCAATGCAGCCAAGGCCAATCGGAACCTGCTGGATCGTCAGATGCAGCGGACCGCCCAGCGTGGTCGCGGTTTCCGCGCCCCCACGCCTTCGCAGTCGGACGGCCCGGTCATCGTCAAAGAGCCGATCACCGTCAAGAGCTTGTCGAACGATCTCGGCGTCCGCTCCAACTCGCTGCTTCGCACGCTGTTCGTCAAGCATGGCGCACGCGGCGTGAGCATCAATAGCAGCCTCGATGCTGAACAGGCAGAGGCGTTGGCGATGGAGTTCGGGATCGACGTCGCTATCGAGCGTGAGCCGTCTGCCGAAGAGAAGCTCATCGAGCGGTTCATCGACATCGATGCCGCCATGGCCCCGGAGGATCTGACCTCCAGACCGCCCGTCGTGACCATCCTCGGCCACGTCGACCACGGCAAGACGAGCCTGCTGGACAAGATTCGCAACACCAATGTCGTCGCCGGCGAGAGTGGCGGCATCACGCAGCACGTTGCCGCCTTCGATGTCAGCATCGAGCGTGATGGCGAGACCAAGCAGGTCACATTTATCGACACGCCCGGCCACCAGGCCTTCACGGCCATGCGTGCCCGTGGTGCGCAGGTAACGGACATCGTCGTGCTGGTGATCGATGCCGCCCAAGGCATTCAGCCGCAAACGACTGAGAGTATCAACCACGCCAAGGCCGCCGGCGTGCCGATCGTGGTCGCGCTCAACAAGATCGACCGTCCCGACGCCAATCCCGACAAGGTGCTTGGCGAACTAGCGGCTGCCGACCTGAACCCGGCCGAATGGGGTGGCGACACTGAAGTCGTCCGCACCAGTGCGATGACCGGCCAAGGGATCGACGATCTTCTGGAGATTCTCGACATTCAGGCCGAGATTCTCGAACTCCGGGCCGCGCCGCAGACGGCAGCCCGTGGCCGTGTGATCGAGGCGCGTCAAGCCCAGGGCCTTGGCCCGGTCGCGACAATCCTCGTGCAGCAAGGCACGCTCCGTGTCGGCGATGTCATTCTCGCCGGTGTCGGCTGGGGCCGCGTGCGTGCCCTGCAGAAGGCTGACGGCAAGAACCACAAGGAAGCCCCGCCCAGCACGCCCGTGCTCGTCAGCGGCTTCAATGAGGTTCCGTCGGCCGGTGACGCATTCTTCGTCATGAGCGACCTCGACGAAGCCGTCGCCGTCGCCGAAGAGCGTCGGTCGGAGCAGCGCCAGGAAGACCTTGCCCTCAAGAACAAGGTCAGTCTCGAGAACCTGTTCGACACCGTGGCCGAGGGCCAAATTAAGACGATCAACCTCATCCTCAAGGGCGACGTCAAGGGGTCGGTCGAGACGCTCCAAGCGACGGTCGGCCAGCACAACAACCAGGAAGTGCAGGTCAAGATCATCCACAGCGCTGTCGGTGCTGTGAATGAGAGTGATGTGGAGCTCGCCGACGCATCGGAGGCCGTCGTCATCGGCTTCCACGTCGCCATCGATGAGGGTGCCCGCCACCTCGCCGAGCAGCGTGGCGTCGAGATCCGGACGTACAACGTCATCTACGAGATCTACGACGACATCAAGCTGGCCTTGAGCGGCCTGCTCACGCCCGACATCGAAGAGCGGTACCGTGGCACCTGCGAGGTGCGGCAGACGTTCCGCTCGAGCCGTCTGGGCACGATTGCCGGTTGCTACGTCACCGATGGCACGATCAGTCGCGATGCGTTCGTCCGCCTGCTGCGGGACGGCCGCATCGTGCAGGAAGAGCTTCGTGTCGACAGCCTCCGCCGCATCAAGGACGACGCCCGTGAGGTCAAGCAAGGCCTTGAGTGTGGTCTGAACCTGCAGAACTACGACGACGTGAAGGACGGCGACAAGCTAGAGTTTTACGTCCGTGAAGAAGTCGCGCGGTCTCTTTAAAACGCCACGGGACGCGGAGCAAGAACGCAGAAAGCGGCGGCTCGCTGAGCCGCCGCTTTTTCGCAATGGCGATGCCGAGGACGAATAGCACATCGCGCCTTGTGCCAGATCGTCTCTGCCGTGACAATGTCCGTCCGTGTCTGACACCCCGCCGCAGCTTCCTCTCGTCGCCGGTTGGAAGGAAAAGGCGGCGTTCCCCGAGTGGCACGTGCGGCGGCTGACGGTCAAGCTCGATACAGGAGCCGCAACCGGGGCCATCGACTGTGCAGAAATTGAAGATCTTGATGACGGCAACGTTCGCTTCGTCATCCGCCTGCACCGCCGAAACGGCGACATCTCGCGTGAAGTTGTCTGCCCAGTAAGCCGTCACAGCCATGTGCGATCGGCCAGTGGCCACGGGCAGAACCGGCTGTTCGTCCAGACGAAACTCTCGATGGGCGGCGTGCTGCGTCAGGTTGAGCTCTCACTGAGTAGCCGACACAAGATGCTCCACCGCGTGTTGCTGGGCCGTCGCGCCTTGGCCGACGCCTTCCTCGTTGACAGCGCGCAAGCGTTTCTCCTTCCCAAACCGAGCCGCACAACGCGGAACCAATCCCTGTGAAACTCTGCATCCTGTCCCGCGGCCCGAAGTCCTACTCCACCCGTCGCCTCCGTGAAGCCGCCGCCGAGCGAGGCCACAACGTCAAGGTTCTGGACCACATGCGGTTCTCGATCCACGTCGAGCAGCAGGACCCGTCACTCCACTTCCGCGGCAAGGAACTCAGCAGCTACGACGCGGTCATCCCGCGCATCGGGGCCAGCGTCACCTTCTACGGCACGGCCGTCGTGCGCCAGTTCGAGCAGATGGGCGTCTTCTGCGTCAACGGCTCTGCCGCCATCAGCGTCAGCCGTGACAAGCTCCGGTCGCTGCAGATCCTGGCTCGTCACGACATCGGCCTGCCCTCCACCGCCTTTGTCAGTCACCGCGACGACATCCTTCGCGGCATCAACGCAGTCGGCGGAGCACCCGTCATCATCAAGATGCTCGAAGGCACGCAAGGCGTCGGCGTTATTCTCGCCGAAAGCGAGAAAGTCGCCGAGGCCATCATCGAAGCCTTCAGCGGCCTTCGGCAGAACGTGCTCATCCAGAAGTTCGTTGCCGAGAGCAAAGGCAAAGACGTTCGCGCGTTCGTCGTCGGTGATAAGGTCGTCGGCGCGATGCGCCGCAGCGCCGTCGGCACCGAGTTCCGCAGCAACGTCCACCGCGGCGGCACGACGGAGGCCATCGAACTCACGCCCGAGTTCGAGAGAACGGCGGTCCACGCCGCGCAAGTGCTCGGGCTGCGCGTCGCGGGCGTCGATATGCTCGAAGCGACTGACGGGCCGCAGGTGATGGAAGTGAATTCGTCACCGGGGCTCGAAGGCATTGAAGGCGCGACCGGCCTCGACATCGCTGGCGAAATCATCAAGCTGTGCGAGCGCGAGGTGAAGTTCCCCGACGTCGATATCCGTCAGCGGCTCACGCTCAAGAGCGGCTACACGGTTGCCGAAGTGCCCGTCGCGGCCGAGAGTGACCTGGTCGGCCAGACGATAGCAGAGACGAAACTGCGTGACCGCGACGTGCTCGTGCTGAGCATCATTCGCCAGAACCTGACCATTCCCAACCCACGCGGCAGCCGCGAAATCATGGCAGGCGACACACTCGTCTGCTTCGGCAAACAGATGACGCTCGAGACGCTTGTACCTGTCAAGCAGCCCAAAAAGCCCAGAAGGCCGGCCAAGGCCTGACGAGCGATCGGCGATGCTTTTATTATTTGCCCTTCTTCGCAGCCAGCGCACGGAAGAGCACCCCTTGCGTCGGGTCGGCGCCGTCATGCTCCATCACCTGGCGGATCTGGCCCATCAGCTCGTCAACTGTTGCAAAGCGGTGGTAGACGCTGGCAAAGCGGACGTAAGCGACCTCGTCAAGTTCCCGTAGACGGCTCATGACCTTGTCGCCGATCCAGCCGCTGGGCACTTCGCGGTCGAAGACGCGTTGGGCCTCGTCTTCGACGTCCTCTGCGATCTTCTCGAGTGCCGCTTCGGGAATGGCCCGTTTGTAGCAGGCACGTTCGAGGCCGACGACGATCTTTTGCCGGTCCCAAGGGCTTCGGCGACCGTCCTGTTTTACCACCGTCAGCTTTACCGCGAGTTCAATTCGCTCATACGTCGTAAATCGCTTCTCGCATCGCAGGCACTCGCGGCGTCGGCGAATTGCTTCGCCACCCTCGGCGCTGCGGGAGTCGATGACCTTGAGTTGGTCTTTGTGGGCACCACAGAACGGACAGATCATCGACGGTCAGCTTACGCGACGGAGCGGGTGTCGGGAGCTTGCCGCAACGGCCGATAATGAGAAGGTGAACGCACTGGCCCGACTGTTTCGCCGCCGACCCGGGCGCTCTCGCGTCGCCATCGCCAGCGATCCGCTGCGTGACCTGCCCGCGTTGCTCGGCCGGCCGACGGTCAACCTCGACACGCCCGAGATCCAACGCTTCATCGCCGGCCGTCGCGTGCTCGTCACCGGCGCCGGTGGTTCGATCGGCAGCGAATTGTGCCGTCAGATCGTCCGCTTTTGCCCCAAGCGGCTCACGCTTGTGGACCGCAGCGAGTTCGGCCTGTTCGAAACGCACCGCGAGCTACAAAGCCGTTGGATCGGCAGTGACCTGCGGGCCTGCGTGGCTGACGTACGCGACCGCAGGCGTTTGCGTGACGTGCTCGCCGATGAGCGGCCGCACGTGCTGTTCCATGCCGCGGCCCATAAGCACGTCGGGCTCATGGAAGACAACCCGGGCGAAGCGGTGAAGGTTAATGTGCTCGGCACTGCCGCTTTGGCCGATGCCGCCATTGATGCCAAGGTTGGCAAGTTCGTCTTCATTTCCACCGACAAGGCCGTTAATCCGGCCGGTGTCATGGGAGCGACGAAGCGGGCGGCAGAACTCGTGATCCGCCGCCGACAGGACGAGGCACGGCACACACGCTTCTGCTGCGTCCGCTTCGGCAACGTCCTCGGCTCGTCGGGCAGCGTCGTGCCGATCTTCGCCAAGCAGATCGCAGAGGGCGGGCCGGTCACGGTGACGCACCCGGCCATGAAGCGATTCCTCATGACGATTCCAGAGGCCGCGGGCTTGGTCATGCAGGCCGGCGCGACGGCTGAAGGTGGTGAGGTATTTGTCCTGGAGATGGGCGAGCCGGTGGCCATCGTCGAGCTTGCCCACGCGATGATTCGTCGCGCCGGGTACGAGCCGGGGCGTGACATCTCGATCCGCTACACCGGCGCTCGGCCTGGCGAAAAGCTCGAAGAAGAGCTCGACGACGGCGGCGGCGGGACCATCGGCACCGCGCACGAGAAGATCCGCATCTGGAACCTGCCGGACGTGGTTCACGTGGATCCTGCCATTGCGTTGGCCCGTTGCATCGACGCGCCGGGCGATGTCGTCCGCCGCGCCTTGTCGGCCGTGGTCGCCGAGTACGAGCCCTTCGGCCGGTTACAGCAGACGCCCCTGCGACTGGCGGCATGATGCCTTTTTCATCGTCGTCACGACAGTCATTACAGGAACCAGTGGCCAACGGCCGATATTGCACGTGTCAACGGGGGTGACACTGCACACGTTTTCGGACGCTCATCCACACGCTGTAACAGACGCCCACTATGCGGACACTTGCGATCATCAACCAAAAGGGCGGCTGCGGTAAGACCACCGTCGCCATCAATCTCGCCGCATGTCTCGCCAAGTTGGGCCACAAGACACTGCTCGTCGACATGGACCCCCAGGGGCACTGTGCAACGGGCCTTGCTGTTCCCGATGACCAGATCGAGCGGACCGTGCTCGACGCCCTGCTCGAAACCGGCGACCTCGGCTCAACCGGCCCTGTCTCAATCAAGGACATGGTCTGGCAGATCGCAAGCGGCTTCGACCTGGCTCCGAGCGACCTGAAGCTCGCTGGCTTCGAGCAGCTCTTCGCCGGTAGATCGGGTCGCGAGAAGCGCCTCGAGTCAGCCTTGGCCGAAGTGGCAGACGGTTACGAGTGGTGCATCCTCGACTGCCCACCCGGTGTCGGCCTGCTGACCTTCAACGCGCTTGTCGCCTGCGACGAAGCGATTGTGCCGGTCGAGACAGGTTACTTCAGCCTGCACGGTCTGGCCCGCATGGTCGAGACGCTTGAAGAGCTCAAAGAACAAGCAGGCAAGACGACGAACATTCGCGTCCTGCCGACGCTGTACGACACGCGGACCAAGCTCGCTCGCGAAGTACTGGCCGAGCTGCGTGGCCGGTTCAGCGACGTGCTCATGCGGTCGTGCGTGAACTTCAACTCAAAGCTCAAAGAGGCCGCCAGCTTCGGGCAGCCGATCACCGAGTACGACCCCGGCAGCCGTGGGTACAAAGATTTTGTCGATCTGGCCCGCGAGTTGATGGGTCAACCGGAAGTGGCCGTTGTCCCCGGTGCCACGGACGGCCCACTGAGCCGTCCGGCCGAGCTGGTACACCGCGCCCGGCAGCTCGCTCAATTTTCGGCCAAGAGCTTCGGCCGCGAGGCCAAGCGGGTGCCGGCCGTCGAGGCCGAAGCCACGCCGCCCGCATCCACGCCGGGCTTCACGTTCGGCACCCGTCAGAACGGTCAGTACGTCGACTGCATTGTCAGCTTCCCGGGTGCTCGAAGCGTGCAGGTCGCTGGCGACTTCAACGACTGGAACCCGTCGACCGGTCGCCTGACGAAGCTCGACGCCGACGGTGACGCCTGGCATTGCCGCCTGCCGGCCAAGGGTGGCCGACACCGTTACCGCTACGTCGTCGACGGCGAATGGCTTAATGACCCGCACGGCGGTGAGATCGAGCGCAACGAGTTCGGCGAGTACAACAACATTCTCATCGTCAAGCACGCCCAGCCGCAGCCGAGTCAGGCACGGCCGGCCACCTCGCAACCCGCCCGCCAAGCCGTCGCGGCCTGAACACTTCCCGTTCCCAAGGAGACACGGATGTCACACGACACGAACGGCACCCCGCACCGCGATCACCGCCTCGACGGCCAAGCCCGCCTTAACGGTGACAGCGGCAGACCGCTCAGCGCGATCAGCCACCTGTTCCTCAGCGACCACCGCGGTCGCGAGAACAAACCATCGCCCGTCCGCCATCCACCGGCACAGCAGCCGATGGTCGAGGTGGTCGAGCAGCTTCCGCTGGCTGTCATCGGCACGGGACTCGACGCCGACTTCGACCGCCGCGCCGCGGCCGTCGCTGCGTCGCTTATGGACGATGACGTCGCCCGCGTCGGCTTGGCCATCGTCGACGCCGACGGCCTGCGACTGCTCTCCATCGAGACCGACGCAGCAGAGACATTTGACGCTTACGAGACCGATGACCCACGCCAAGCCGCCGCCCATGTGGCCGAGCTGGCAGGCGACGTCGATGCCTGGGTGATCGCCCTGCCCGACGCGCGATTGCCGCGTGCCGCACGGTTCCTGGCGTTGGCCGACCGGTGGACGCTTGTCACCAGCGCTGACCACGAAGGCGTCGTTGCCGGTTACCGCACGCTCAAAGGGTTGTGCGACCGGGCTGGCCTGACGGATCACGAGCCGACGGTGACGCTTGCGCTACCCGACGCAGACCACTCTGCCGATGCCGAGCGCGCCGCCCGCAAGCTCGTCGGCGTGTGCCGCCAATTCCTCGATGTCGGCGTCGACGGCATGGCCGAGACGACTTCGACACCAATCGCCTGGTCGTCGCACGTCGTGCTGCACGCCCTCTGGCGCAGCGGCATTGACGCTTCACCGGCGTGGGACGCGCTGGCCCGCCACCTTGCAGGCGACGTTGCAGAGACCACCGAACCGACCTTCACAGAACAGCCGATGCGTATCGCCCCGCCCGCCAACACTCGTCAGCCTGTTTCGCCTGCCACGCCGGCTGGTGGAGACTTCGGCGACATTCCATTCGTCGACGATTCGTCGATCCCGGCGATGGCCCGCCCGATGCCGACGCAGCCACCGGTGGCCGCTTCGCCGACACCTGAAGCCTCGGCGCCCGCGCCTGCGGCTGTGTTTGCTCAGAACGCGTCGTCGTGCGACGAGGTGATCGACCTGCCGATGGGTGCGTGCGTTGCCGACATCTTGATCAGTCGCGAGCCAGGCCTAGCCGCCACCGCCGTGAAGCCGCCGATGTTGCCGAGCGGTCGGGTGGCGGTGGATCGCGACGGACGACTCGTACTTGTTGCCGCCGCAGCGCCGGGCCTGGCCGATCTGGCCAGGATTGGCGAGGCCGTGGCGTGGATCGCCCAGAACCGCCAGCTGCTGTCGATGGCGTTGGGCCAGTTCCGTCTCGACGACGCATTTGCCGTGCAGACGCGTCTGCTTGTTTCCCATGCCGACGCCGGGGCCGACGCGTTACGTCCGCTGCTCGGTAGCGATGAGGTCAAGGTCCACGCCTACCGCCGCCTGACCTGGGGTGGCCGCACCGGCCTGCTCCTCGACGCGGCTTAAGTCAGTCGCTTGGCTGGTCGGCGTAGACTGTTCGTGATGACCGGTCGCGGCTACAAGTTGTTCACGCTGCTGGGTATTCCTGTTCACGTCGACTGGACGTTCTTCGTCATCGTCCCGGTCTTCGCCTACCTCATCAGCGGCAATCTGATGATGTACGCCACCTGGGTCGGCCTCGGCAAAGAGGCGGCAGAGCTCGTTCAGCTCGGTGCCAATGACGCAGGCGACGTTGTCGTCAACCGACCGTGGATCGGCTACGTCTTCGGCGGGCTCATGACGGTCGGCCTCTACGCCAGCGTCCTCGTCCACGAGTTCGGCCACTCGCTGACCGGTCGCATCTTCGGCGTGCAGACGAAGAAGATCACGCTCTGGTTCCTCGGCGGCGTCGCGGGCTTCGAGCGGATGCCCCGGCAACCCGGGGCCGAAGCCGTCGTCGCCATCGTCGGGCCGCTGACGAGTTACGCCATCGCCGGACTGTTGGCGGTTGCGTTTGTGCTGGTGCCGGACGATTTTCTGCTGACGCGCCTGACGATCGGGGCGCTCTCGATCCTGAACATCATCCTGGCGACCTTCAATCTGCTGCCGGCCATGCCTTTGGACGGCGGGAGGGTGGTGCGGTCGGTGTTGGCGTTGTTCCTGTCTTACCTGACGGCCACGCGTATCGCTGCCGTGCTGTCGAAAGCACTGGCCATCTTGCTTGTCGTATGGGCAGTCTGGGGCGGTGGTGGTGTGATGATGTTCATGGTGGCCCTCTTCGTCTGGACTGCCGCAGGTGCCGAGCTCCGGGCGGCCGTGCTGCAGTCGATGTTGGACAAGCAGTTGCAGGGCGGCAGTCCGATGCGGCCTGTGATGTCTGGGGTGGTCGAACCGGCCGGCTTCGTGTTTGAGCCGTACCAAGCTCCGGCCCCGCCACCGCATCGTTGAACCTGTTGCCGCTTCGTGGCGAACATTGGGGCAGCAACTCCACACAATCGTCCGACTCTTTCAATCCTGAATACATGACATTCAGCCCTGCCTCCCGTTTCGCCGTCGCTTCTGCCGCCCTTCTCGCCAGCGTGAATGTGGCACAAGCCTGCACCGTTTGCGGCTGGGGCGATTCGGTTCACCCTTCTGACGGCGGTGCCGAGGTCGCCGCCGCCCGAATCGCTCAGTACAACGCGAATCTGGCTCCCGGACAGGCGGCTTTGGTCGAAGGTGTCACATTCGGTCAAGCGAACGCGCAGATCGGTCGTCTTGACCCCAGTGGCGGCACACAACGTGTGTTCCTCGACTTCAGCCAAGCAGTCGGCGGTGTCTACAACGCGAGCGAGCGCCAGCAGATCGTCGACGGCCTGTCCGACCTCTACCGCGGCTTCGACATCGAGTTCACGCAGTCGCTGCCCAGCGGCGACTTTACCCGCCTGACCTATGACGGTGACGGCCTTGGCGGAGTGGCCATCACCGGCATCGACTTCCGCAACACCGCCTCCAACGACCTGGCCTTCGTCGGCACCGACGGCCTGCAGTTCGAGTCGTCGACGCGGCAGGTCAACTACTCCGTCAACGTCGGTGCCCACGAAATCGGCCACACCCTGGGCCTGCGGCACTACGACAGCTTCGGCCCCATCGGCAGCGGTGTGGCCGACGCCTCGAGCGGGTTCAGCGGACCGCTTGCCCAGAGGTTCCTGCCCGACTTCAGCGGCCCCCGCGACGGCAACGAGTTCTTCGAGAACACCATGTCGACGCCCGCCTTCGGCGGCAGCTTCGAAGGCTTCATCGGCGGCCGCAGCGCGCTCAGCGAGCGGTCGCTCATCAAGGTGCAGTACGCCCAGGAAGGTATTCTGCAAGCCGAAAGCGGCAGCTTCAACAACACGGTCGGTTCTGCCGAGACGCTTACGCTCGACTACCTGGACGTCCTGAACACTCGCCCCGCCGGCAGCCAAGCTGCAATATCTGGTGATCCATATCTGCCGGCCCGGGCGGGCGCGATCTCCGGCACGATCAACAACGCCGATCCGATCGACGTCTTCGCGGTCGACGCTTTCGCCGGCGACTTCTTGAGCGTTGAACTCCTGAGCCTCGTCCTCGACGAGCGGATCTCCAACGGTGTCGACGCGGCCGTTACCGTCACCGACGCCAACGGCACTCCTCTCAACTACTACGGCCAGGACGCTTTCAACGAGGACGAGATCGAGACGTTCGACGCTTGGATTCTCGACCTGGAGATCCCGAGCGACGGCACGTACTTCATCAGTGTTGACAGCAACTTCAACAACAACAGCGGCGACTACGAATTGTTCGTCACCAGCTACGGCACCGGACGCCTTCCCGGCGACGCCAACGGCGACGGAACGGTCAGCATTCTCGACTTCGCCATCCTGCGGGCGAACTTTGGTGGCGAGGCCCGCTTCTCAGGCGGTGACTTTAACGGTGACCTGATGGTCACCATTCTCGACTTCGCCGTCCTGCGGGCCAACTTCGGCGGCTCGACCGCGGATGCCGCAACGATCGACGCATGGTACGCCACCGTCGTACCGGAACCGACGACGCTCGGTCTTGCGGGATTGGCCGGCCTCGGACTGCTGCGTCGCCGCCGCGTCTGAATGTGTCAGTATCTGCCGACCGGAGGATCGGCGCCCGGCCCACCCGCTCTGCGGGTGGGCCTTGTCGTTGAAGCGGCAGCCATCTGCCAAATCGGCAATCACCATGCGATCGACTGCCGGGCATGGCAGCCCGATCG
The DNA here is from genome assembly GCA_963841915.1 of uncultured Planctomycetota bacterium. GTDB lineage: Bacteria > Planctomycetota > Phycisphaerae > Tepidisphaerales > Tepidisphaeraceae > JBCDKH01. Next base: position 210,276 of record CAWJEN010000006.1, read on the forward strand.
GCAGGCGTCTTTCCGGCGCCCGATATAAACCTTTGGTCTTCAACGCATTCGATCGAAGCGTTGGCTTGGCACGCTCGTTGTTCTGAGGCAAGGCAACCCGCCGCGGTCTTTGCACCGGGGCGAATCAACGCAAGCTAGCTCAACACCCAAGACACACCCATGGCCGCCAAGACGCTCCAGTTCGATACCGACGCCCGCCGCAGCCTGCTGACCGGCGTGCAGAAGCTTTCCCGCGCCGTCAAAACCACCCTCGGCCCGCGTGGCCGCAACGCCGTCATCGACAAGGGCTGGGGTGCTCCGACCATCACCAAGGACGGCGTGACCGTTGCCGAGGAGGTCGAGCTCAAGGACAAGTACGAGAACATCGGTGCCAAGCTCGTCAAGGAGGCCGCCAGCAAGACCGGCGACGCCGCCGGTGACGGCACCACGACCGCGACCGTGCTGGCCGAGGCCATCTACGGCGAGGCGTATCGCCACCTCACCAGCGGCACCGACGCGATGGCCATGGCCCGCGGCATCCGCGCCTCAGTCGAGGCCGTCACCGCCAGCCTGCTCGAGCAGAGCCGTCCGATTGACGCCGCCAGCAAGGACGATATCCAGAACGTCGCCACCATCTCGGCCAACAACGACCCCGAGGTCGGCAAGATCATGGCCGACGCCTTCATGCGGGTCGGTAAAGACGGCGTCATCACCGTCGAAGAGGGCAAAGCGCTCGAGACCAGTGTCGACGTCGTTGAGGGCATGCAGTTCGATCGCGGCTACCTGTCGCCGAACTTCATCACGAATCAGGACGACATGGAGGTCGAGTTCGAGAAGCCCTTCATCCTGATCCACGAGGAGAAGATCAGCTCGGCCGCCAAGCTGTTGCCGTTGCTCGAAAAGGTGCAGGACAAGAAGCGTCCGCTACTCATCATTGCCGAGGACATTGATGGCGAGGCACTTGCCACACTTGTCGTCAACAAGCTTCGCGGCATCCTGAATGTCGCCGCCGTCAAGGCCCCGGGCTACGGCGATCGTCGCAAGGCGATGCTGCAGGACATTGCCGTCCTTACCGGTGCCAAGCCAGTCATGAAGGACCTCGGCTACGACATCGAGAAGGTCGAGCTCAGCGACCTGGGCATGGCCAAGAAGGTCACGATCAGCAACGACAATACCACGATCATCGAAGGTGCAGGCGAGGCTGAGGACATCCAGGCCCGCATCGGCCAGATCCGCCAGGAGATCGACACCACAACCAGCGACTACGACCGCGAGAAGCTCCAGGAGCGGCTGGCCAAGCTCGCCGGCGGCGTGGCGCAGGTCAACGTCGGTGCCGCCACCGAGGCCGAGCTGAAGGAAAAGAAGAGCCGCATCGAGGACGCGCTCCACGCGACCCGCGCCGCCATCGAAGAAGGCGTGCTGCCCGGTGGCGGCACCGCCCTCATCAAGGCGATGGCTGCCCTCAACGGCGGCAGCAAGCTCAACCTGACTGGTGACGAACTTGTCGGCGTCAAGGTCATCCGCCAGGCCCTCATGGCCCCGGCCAAGCAGATCGCCCAGAACGCCGGCCACAGCGGAAGCGTCGTCGTCCGCCAGATCATGGAAAGCGACGGCAAGGGCTTCAACGCCCTCACCGGTGAGTACGTTGATCTCGTCGCCGCCGGCGTCCTGACCCCGACCAAGGTCGAGCGGTCGGCCCTGCAGAACGCCGCCGAGGTGGCGTGCCTGCTCTTGACGACCGACTGCATCGTCGTCGAAGCGCCCAAGGGCGGCGGTGACGATCATGACCATGACCACGAAGGCATGGACGACATGGACTTCTGATTGAGCGGGTAGAACCCTGAGCCTTCGATGAGGGAAGCCGCAGCGGGAAGTCCTTCAAGTCCAGTTCCGGATGAAGCATGCCGGCTGTCGCGACCTTCTACAAAAGCGGACCGTGATGCTCTCCTGAGCCGGACAGCAACTGTGCCGATCGCGTCTTGGCCCCGACTAATCTGCACTCGACATCGGCATGAGGCCTCACCACGCTTCGCTCAAAGATGCAACTGACGCACGCCGTCGTCACAACAACGTTGCCGCAGCACGCGGCTGATACACACTGTTCACTACTACAGCATGAAGCTCCAGAAACTCGCCAAGCCGTTCGCCCTTGTTGCCGCCTGTGCGGTTGCCATCGGGTGTGCCACCACCGCCTCCGCTGACCACCACGAAAAGGGTGAAGTCAAGTCCGGCAGCGACGCGTTGACCCGTCTCATGGAGGGCAACGGCCGCTTCGTCGCGGGTGAAGCCACCGCAGTCATGAGCATTGACGAGCGGGCTGAGCTGGCCAACGGCCAGTCGCCCTACGCGATCATCGTCTCGTGCGCCGACAGCCGGGTTGCTCCGGAGCTTGCCTTCGACGCCAACCCTGGCGATCTGTTCGTCATCCGCGTCGCCGGCAACATTGTCGACGACTACGAGCTGGCCAGCATCGAGTACGCCGTTGCCGTCCTGAAGTCGCCGCTGCTGGTGGTCATGGGGCACGAGTCTTGCGGTGCCGTCGGCGCAGCCGTCAAGAGCGAGAAGGACGGCGAGAACTACCCGGGTCACATCCACGACCTCGTCGAGGCCATTCGCCCCGCCGTCCGTAAGGCCATGGATCACACGAAGGGTGACGATCTGCTCGATGTCGCCGTTCAGGAGAACGTCCGTTTGGTCGTCGATCAGATGGAGAACAGCCAGCCGATCATCGGTCCGGCCATCAAGGGTGGCAACCTCAAGGTTGTTCCGGCCCGCTACGACCTCAACACGGGCGAAGTCACCGTCGTCTCCATGGACGATGCCGACCACCACGAGGGTCACGACCACGCCGACCACAAGCACGGCAACTGACAGCGCCATCAGGCAAAGCCACTTCAGTGGCCTTGTCCGGCCGAGCACCATCTCGCGCGTGACCAACCCGTCCGCGTGAGACTTCGACCCACAACCGGGTCCCACACCAACACCAACGACACCAATGCCCAGCCTCAACCCCCTCAACGACCGCATCGTCGTCCGCCAACTTGAAGCCGAAGAAGTGACCAAGAGCGGCATCGTGCTTCCCGACGCAGCCAAGGAAAAGCCCACCCGCGGCACCGTCATCGCCACCGGCCCCGGCAAGTCCGACGACAACGGCAAGCGGACTGCTGTCGGTGTCAAAGAAGGCGAAGTCGTCGTCTACGGCAAGTACAGCGGCACCGAGATCGAGCTCGACGGTGACAAGTTCGTCCTGCTCCGCGAGAGCGACCTGCTCGGCGTGCTCGAATAAGCACACCGTTTCCAATACACGCTTTCCAATACACGCTGCCGTTTGCTAACGCGGGCGGCGACGCTTCTGCGACCGACACTCCAACCACTGCAATAAAATCATGGCTGCCAAGCAAATGAAGTTCGATACCGACGCCCGCCAGAGCGTCTTCAAGGGCCTGCAAAAACTCAGCCGGGCCGTCAAGGCCACGCTCGGGCCACGCGGCCGAAACGTCGTGTTCGAGCGTTCCTACGGCGGGCCACGCGTCACCAAGGACGGCGTGACCGTCGCCAAGGAAGTCGAGCTCAGCGACCCGTTCGAGAACATGGGCGCCAAGCTCATCAATACCGTCGCCAGCAAGACCGGCGATGTCGCCGGTGACGGCACGACGACGGCAACTGTCCTGGCTGAGGCCATCTTCGAGCAGGGCATGCGATATCTCACGGCCGGCGTGAACCCGGTCAAGGTGCAGCGTGGCATTACCGCCGCCGCCGACGTCGCCGCCGAGGCAATCACCAAGATGGCCAAGCCCGTCAGCGGCCACGACGACTACGCCAAGGTCGCCACCGTCAGCGCCAACGGGGACGAAGGCATCGGCGACCTCCTGGCCGAGGCCATGGCCAAGGTCGGCAAGGAAGGCGTCATCACCGTCGACGAGGGCAAGGGCCTCGAGAGCACCCTCGACTACACCGAGGGCATGCAGTTCGACAAGGGCTACCTGTCGCCGTACTTCCTGACGAATCCGACCACGCTCGAGGCCGAGCTCGAAGACGCGTACATCCTGATCCACGAGAAGAAGGTCAGCAACCTGCAGGATCTGCTGCCGCTTCTGAACAAGATCGTTGGCAGCGGTAAGCCGCTGCTGATCATCGCCGAGGACGTTGACAGCGAGGCGTTGGCCGCCCTTGTTGTCAACAAGCTGCGGGGCGTGCTCAACGTCTGTGCCGTTAAGGCTCCGGGCTTTGGTGACCGTCGCAAGGCGATGCTCGGCGATCTGGCCGTCCTCACCGGCGGCACGTTCGTCAGCGAAGACCTCGGCGTCAAGCTCGAGAACGTCGAAGTCGAACACCTCGGCACCGCCAAGAAGGTCGTCGTCGGCAAGGACAAGACGCTTGTCGTCGAAGGTGCCGGCACGAGTGCCGAGATCAAGGCCCGTGCCGACCAGATCCGCAAGCAGATCGAGTCGACGACGAGCGACTACGACCGTGAGAAGCTCCAGGAGCGGCTCGCCAAGCTCACGGGTGGCGTGGCCGTCGTCAAGGCGGGCGCTGCGACGGAGATCGAGATGAAGGAGCGTAAGGACCTCATCGACGACGCCCTGCACGCCACCCGGGCCGCCGCCGAAGAAGGTATTGTTCCCGGAGGCGGCGTCGCCTTGCTGCGTGCGATCGAGGCCGTGCTCAACGCCAAGCCCAAGGGCGGCGACGAGTCGATCGGCTACGAGATCGTTGCCGAAGCCCTGCGTTACCCGGCGATGCAGATTGCTGAAAACGCCGGCGAAGATGGCGAAGTTGTCGTTGCCAAGGTACTCGAGCAGAAGGGCTCGTTCGGCTACAACGCCCGCACCGACGCATACGGAGATCTCGTGGAAATGGGCGTCATCGACCCGGCCAAGGTCGTCAAGACTGCCCTGCTCAATGCGGCCAGCGTCGCGGGTCTAGCCCTGACGACGGACGTGCTCCTGACCGACGTCAAGGAGAGCGGCAAGGACCACGAGTTGACCCCGGTTGCCGGGGCAGTTGCCTGAGTGATTAAATGCGACTCCGAGCGGCACGAGGCCGACCGCCTCGTGCCGCTCTTTTGCCGGCGACGTTTTGGCGAACCGCCGGGCCTGACCGAAGTAAGACTGCTCCATGTCCTCCGCCACCAGCACCAAGCGCGACTACTACGAGGTTCTCAGCGTCGACCGATCGGCGACTGTGGTCGAGATCAAGAAGTCGTACCGCCGGCTTGCAATGAAGTTCCACCCGGACCGCAATGGTGGCGACGCAGAGGCCGACACGAAGTTTCGCGAGTGTGCCGAGGCGTACGAGGTGCTCTCCGACGACCAGAAACGCGCCCGCTACGACCGCTTCGGCCATGAAGGCGTTAAGGGCCAGGCACACGACTTCCGCCATGCCGACGTCTCGGACATCTTCGACGCGTTCGGCGACATTTTCGGCTTCAGCGGCATGGGCGGGGGCGGACGACGAGGCGGACGCCAAGGCCCACGTGCCGGAGCAGACCTTGAAACAACCGTCGAGCTCACGCTTGAGGAAGTTGCCGTCGGCGTCGAAAAGACGCTGGAGTTCGACCGACGCGAGATCTGCGAAAGGTGCGAAGGCAACGGCCTCAAAGAAGGCGCATCGCCGTCGACGTGCTCGACCTGCAACGGCCAGGGTCGTGTAGCCCAGCAAGGGCTTGGCGGCATGTTTCGGATGGTCGTCGCCTGCCCCGCCTGCCGCGGTCGAGGCGTAAAGGCCGACCCGAGCGACGCTTGCCCCAAGTGCGACGGAGACGGTCGAACGACCGAAACCCGCAAAGTCAGCGTCAAAGTTCCCGCAGGCGTCCACGAAGGCCAAGCCGTCCGCATCGGCGGCGAGGGTGAGCCCGGCTCGACCCGCGAAGCGCCGTCCGGTGACCTCATCTGCTACATCAGCGTCGCCAACCACCCGGTCTTCACGCGGCACGATCGCGACCTTGTTTGTCAGGTGCCCGTCAGCTTCACGACAGCCGCCCTGGGTGGTCGGCTCGATGTACCGACGCTTGCCGAGCCGTCGAACAACGGTCGCCAAACGCTCGGCCAAGGCAGCCTCGACATCGACGCCGGTACGCAACACGGCGAGGTGTTCAAGATGCGCAGCAAGGGCCTGCCCGACGTCAGGGGCGGCCGCCGAGGCGATCTGATGGTCCAGGTGCTCGTCGAGATTCCCAAGCAGCTCGACGACAAGCAGCGTGACCTGCTGAACCAATTCGCCGAGACCGAAGACGACAACCACAACCGCCACGCGATGCCGCAGCGCAAGGGCTTTTTGAAAAAGCTCAAGACGATGCTCGCCGGCGACTAGATCGCGACGCCCGCTACTTCTCCGCACACCACGACTTCCCATGAGCGACCCGAACCCGCAGGCGACCCCGGAACTGAACGACTACGTCGAAGACGCCGACGCCGAGACGTCGCAGAACACGCCGGCCGAAGAAGAAGCTGTCGACGAGCTGGAGCTGCTCCGCCAGGAGAATGGCGAGCTGCGCAACATGCTCGCCCGCAAGCAGGCCGACTACCAGAACAGTCAGCGGCGGCTCGAAAAGGACGCGTCGCAACGCCTCAAGGTCGCCGCAGGCCAACTCGTGCGCGAGTTCCTGCCCGTCGTCGACAACCTCGAGCGGGCGCTGGACGTGCCCGACACAGTCGACGTCGCGACCGTGCTTAATGGCGTCCGCGGCACCTACACGCAGCTCGTCGATGTGCTCAAGACGAATGGCGTTGAATCCATCGCCCCGGAGGTCGACGAGCCGTTCAATCCCGAGCATCACGAGGCGCTCATGCAGGAGCCGCGTAATCCAGCACCCGACACGCAGGTCGTAACGCGTGTCCTGCAAAAGGGCTACAGCTTCGACGGTCGGGTCATCCGTCCGGCTCAGGTTGCGGTCAGTGCCTCTGCCTGACCCCAGACGTACGGCAGCTCGGATATCGGTAAGCCCCTGGAGCTTTGCCACACCGGCAGCGGCCCTGTAATGCGGGATCTAGTATTGACACAGACGTAACTTGTAGTAACTTACGCCTTAGAGGAGGCGCTGCGGCCTGCGCTGTGCAGGTTTGCGAGGCGCGTCGCAGAGGCGCTTCAGGAGGCAATGAGCGGTCAACGAGGGTAGAGCGTCACCTGTTTTTGCAGAGGCGTAGAGCCGGTGTCGCACCTGATGAGGTGCCGTCCCGGCAGATGCGCCATGCGTTACAGGCCAAGCACGGCTTGGCAGCAGATGCGTCGACACCTTGCAACCCGCTGTTGTTTCACCGAAGGCCTACGTCGACTTATCACATTGAGCGCTTTGCTCACCACAACATTCGGAGGAATCATGCAACTAAACCTAACCGTCGCCACCACCACGATCGCCGCCCTCGCTCTTGCCGCCAGCGCGACGAGTGCTCAGCTTACGTTCAACGACGACTTCACCGCCGGCGCGACGCTGGCCGACAACTACACCTACTTCGTCCTCGACAACGACTTCGCCACTGCCGGCAATCAGAACCTGCCAGGCGGCGGGACGAACACGCTCTCGGAGACCGGCGGCGCGTTCAACCTCACCGCGTCCGGCGTTGACCTCACGAGCAGCTCCGGCGGCGCCTTTAACTTCACCCGCCTGACCCGCAGCGAAAGTCCTGACTCGGCCTTTGACCTCACGCAGCCTTCGTCGCTGACCATCGACGTCGCCAACCTTGACAACCTCTTCTTCGACGCCATCCAGCGGCCCGTCGTCTTTGGATTCGGCGACACCGTCCCGGCCATCAATGTTCAGGTTCAGGCCCGCTTCAACGGCGGCATGGTTCAGTCGATCATCGACGTCCTCGACAGCGACGGCAACATGCTCGCGCCGCGCACGACGACCGTGCTCAACCCCAACAACAACCTGCTCACGCTCAATCTCGATGACGACAGCTTCAGCGTCGACTTCGGCACTGCCACCGTCATCGGCGACACGCTTCACAACCTCACTTTTGACTCGGCCAACGACGGCAAGCCTTTCTTCGAAGCCCGCACCGTCTTTGGCGGCGACACGGCTAACTTCCTCGTCCAAAGCTTCTCCGGCAGCGGCTTTGCCGTCATCGACGACATGCGCCTGCCCGGCGACGCTAACGGTGACGGCACCGTCTCCATCCTCGACTTCGCCATCCTGCGGGCCAACTTCGGCAGCAACATGGGCACCTTCGAGACCGGCGACTTCAACGAAGACGGCCTTGTTTCCATCCTCGACTTCGCCATCCTTCGCGCCAACTTCGGCACGAGCCTGACGCCGGCACAACTGGCAACGGTCGACGCCTGGTACGCCAGCGTGGTCCCCGAGCCGACGACCGCCGCCCTGTTCGCCCTTGGCGGACTGGCGATGCTGCGTCGTCGCCGCGCTTGAGCAAGACGATGCCGTCTTGAGAGAACTTAATCGGCTATACGGCCTACCGCTCTGCCTCCTCCCGCCCCGCCGCAGGCTCATCGTCTGCGGCGGGGCGTTCTTCTGCGTGGCGGGCGACGGTCATCGTTCAGCGGCGAGCCGCTCGGCGATGCGTCGCCTGACGTCGCTCACGGTCACCCCTGACGCCAAATCCGAGGCAGCGGTTTCAAGGGCGAGGCCGAGCGTGGCAGCACCCTCGAGAAAGTCTGCATCGTGCGGCGGCAGATCGACGTGTGGCGCGAGCTGCCGAAATAACACCCGCGGCGGGCCGGTGACGTAGTACGGATCTGACGCAGGCTCGACCGCCAGCTCGAGCAACGGCGGCACGATGTCGGTCGCCGCCGATCGTGCACCGACAGCTTCCGGCGATGCGGCGATATACGTCAGCAACGCGATGGCCGCATCGACGTTGGGCGTGCCCGCGGGAACGGCCAGCATTGTCGCGCCCCAACCGGCCGTCGGCGGACCGTCGAGCGTCCAGCGCGGCAGCGGCATCAAGGCGACCTTCCCGGCCAGCTGCGGGGCCGACAAACGCAAATAGGCCGATCGCCAGTCGGGAAGCCAAAGCGTCGCCACATCCCCGGCGGCAAAGTCGGCCGCCCACCTGCCGTGCCCTGCGGCCGTCGGTTTGGCCGCACCGTCGGCCAGCAGATCGGCAAGCAGCATCACTGAGTCAACAACGGCAGGCGTGTCGAGCGGACCGTCAAAGTCGTGCTGCGCCTGCTGGAGCAGCAGCGTCAGATGATCACTCTTCGTGAGCGTCGCCTCAAGAGCTGCCATGTGCGGCTCGCCGCGTGCCGCCCGTTTCGCCTTGTAATCTCGGCAAAGCTGGGAAAACTGTGCCCACGTCGCCGCTTGCGTCGGGTCGAGGCCGACCTCTTGCCAGAGGTCGACGCGATACGCCAAGGCCACTGGGTGGACGTCGATCGGCAGGCCGTACATAACGCCGTCGCGTTGCCAGAGCCGCAGCCGGCTCTGCAGGAATCGCTGCATCACATCCCCGCTGATGAAGTCGTCGAGCGGCACGAACGGCCGATCCTGACCGAGCAGCCGCGTGGCCGACACAACGTCAAGCTGCACGACATCGGGCAGGCCGGACGGGTCACCCGACCACATCGTGCCTAGTCGCACGTCCATCGCCCGTCGATCGAGAACCTGAGCCGCAACGGTGCGGCCGGTTACCTGCTCGAAGCTGTCGAGCGGCGACGGGTCGCCCTGCCGAAGGGCATCGGCACTGGTTTGGGCAAAGGTCCAGAATTGCTGATCCGCCTTCGGTGGCGACGGCAACATCGCCAGCGTCGCTCCCGCCAGAAGGGTGACCGCCAGCAACAGCGTCGCCGGGAGCCCGAGCCGGTCGATCAGGGAACGCACAGCCGAAGCGTACGGCGTGATCAGGAGGGACCATGGGAGTGGTGGTCCCACGGACCGCGGCTCTAGGCACATCTTGTCTGTCACGACGCTCCGTCTCCTCAGTTCCCCTCATTGTCAGTCGGCCCCTTACCCTCACCCCGTGTCTGACGCAGAGCCGATCCCGCACAAGCCCAAGCCGCTGGCGACACTCGACCATCTGCCGCGGCTGCCGGTGGGGGATGATCCGATCCGCCCCTTCGCACCAGCCTGTGCGACGTTCCGCACGTTTCTCCGCAAGCAGGGGTTGAAGTTCACGCCTGAGCGGGCGGCGATTCTGGATGCGGTGCTGAAGCACGAGGCTTTGTTTCACGCCGATTCCATCGTCGCGGCGCTGCGTGACGGCGAGGCGCGTGGCAGCCGGGCGACGGTGTACCGCACGCTCGCCCACCTGCAGGACGCCGGCCTGTTGCGGCAGGTCGCCTTTGATGGTGCGCGGCAGGGCTACTTCGAAGTCGTCACGGGGCGCCGGGGGCCGCGTGATTATCTTGTCGACGCCGAGACGGGCGAGGTGATTCAGCTCATCGACGACGACCTGCTGGCCGCCCGCGATGCCGCCTGCCGCAAGCTCGGATACGAGCCTGTTCGGCACCACTTCCACGTCTTTGCACGCAAGCGAGCGGCGACTTGAACCACCTGACTTGTCGCGCGTGTTCTATGAGGCGACGATGCCGGTATGGCCGACGCTTCTGACCGACCGCTCCGCGTCGTCCACATCATCACGAGGCTCATCGTCGGCGGTGCGCAGGAGAACACACTGCTCACCTGCGAAGGTCTGCACGACCGCGGCCACGAGGTCACACTGCTCAGCGGCCCGAGCCTCGGCCCCGAAGGCACCCTCGAAGACCGCGCTCGATCGCACGGCTATCGCTTCGAAACGATTGACCCGCTCCGCCGCAGCATTCTTCCGCGGAAGGATTGGGCGTCTTACCACGCGCTTCGCCACCGCATTGCCGAGCTCAAACCCGATGTCGTCCACACGCACAGCAGCAAAGCCGGCATCATCGGGCGATTGGCGGCGTGGGACGAGCATGTGCCGCACGTCATCCACACGGTGCACGGCTTGAGCTTTACTGCCAGCACGCGACGCGTCGTCAATGCCGCCTACATCCAGCTCGAGCGACTCGCTGCCAAGCGGTGTCACACAATTGTCGGCGTCGCAGACGCCATGAACCGCGAGATGCTTGACCGACATATCGGCACCGCCGACCAGTATGAGACGGTTTACAGCGGCATGGACACGCGGGCTTTTGTCGAGGCGACCCGTGAGCGGGAGGCCACCCGCAGCGACCTCGGCCTTGCTGCCGATGATGTTGCCGTCGTGACGGTCGCCCGGCTGTTTGATATGAAAGGTCATGACGATCTGCTCGCCGCTGCGCCAAAGCTGTGCGAGAACCCAAACATCAAGTTTGTTTGGGTCGGCGACGGCTCGCGACGCGGCGACTTCGAACAAGAGATCGAGCGGCTGGGCCTGAAGGACCGCTTCATCCTCGTCGGCCTTGTCGACCCGGCGGCAGTGCCGAATTACGTGGCGGCCAGTGACGTGCTGGCCCACCCGTCGCGTCGCGAGGGCCTGGCCCGTGCCCTGCCGCAGGCGGCGTTGTGCGGGTTGCCGGTCGTTTGCTACGACATCGACGGCAACATCGAAGGTCTCGTCCAAGGCGAGAGCGGCTACGCGGTGGCGGCATTCGACACGGCGGCGTTTACCGATCGAGTCGGCGAGTTGGTGAGTGATGCCGGCAAGCGACAGCAGATGGGCGGGATCGGCCAGCAATTCGCCACCGAGCGATTTGCGAAGGAGACGATGGTCGACGCTCTGGAGCGAATCTACCGCAAGCGTCCTTGAGCCGCGGTCCCACGGACCGCGGCTCGGGAACGTTGCACCAGAACGTGCTTCCCGGCCGCGCGCCGGATCAGACATTGGTTCGGCCCCGCGTGACGCGTACCGTCGTCGTCTATGGCGAAGCGACGGCCGAAAGTGGCAAAGAAGCCCGACGAACCCACCCTTGAGGCCGAAACGGTCGACCAATCTGCCGGTCCTGTCACCGTAACGGGCCGCCCAACTGTGAGTGTCGCCGGAGGGCCACAGCAGATCGTGATCCCCGAGACGCTGCCGATTTTGCCGCTGCGCAACCTCGTCGTCTTCCCCGGCACCGTCATGCCGCTCAACATCGGGCGGCCCAAGAGCAAGGCGCTGCTCGAAGAAGTCATGAGCGGTGAGCCCAAGATGATCGGGGTCGTCGCCCAGCGCGACGTCGATGAAGAAGACCCCGACGCTTCCGGCCTGCACGCCATCGGCACCGTCTGCATGATCCTCAAGCTCTTCCGCCTGCCCGACGGCAATCAGTCGATTATCGTCCACGGCCACAACCGCTTCAAGCTCGACTCCATCGCCCAGACCGATCCGTTCCACATCGGCCATGTCGAACCGCTCGTCGACCACGATCCGGACGATGACGAGAGTCTGGCCCTCGTGGCCGGGATCCGTGAGCAAGCCAAGCGGCTCATCGAGCTGTCGCCCAATACGCCCGAAGAGGCGCAGCAGGTTCTGGAAAACATCCAGACGCCCGGCGCTTTAGCCGACTTTCTTGCCGCCAACTTGCCCGGTGAAGCCGACGAACGGCAGGAAGTTCTTGAAACGCTCAAGGTGCCCAAGCGTCTGCACCTTGTGGCCGAACGACTCGCGCGGCAGCTCGATGTGCTCGAGCTGCAGGACAAGATCCAGACGCAGGTCAAGAGCAATATCGACAAGACGCAGCGTCGCTTCTTCCTGCAGGAACAGATGAAGGCCATCCGCAAGGAGATGGGCGATATCGAAGAAGGTCCCGGCAACGAAGCTGACGAGCTACGCGAACGACTCGAAGCGGCCGAACTTCCAGAGGCCGTCATGAAGGAGGCCAACCGCGAGCTGTCGCGGATGGAAACCATCCCGCAAGCCTCGCCGGAGTACGGCGTGATCCGCACGTACCTCGACATCCTCGCCGAGCTGCCTTGGAACAAGGCGACGGACGATCAGATCGATCTGACGCTGGCCCGAAAGCAGCTCGACAGCGATCACTATGGCCTGGACAAGGTCAAGAAGCGCATTCTCGAGTACCTGGCCGTCCGCAAGCTCAAGCCCGACGGTGGCGGCGCGATCCTTTGCTTCCTGGGCCCGCCCGGTGTCGGAAAAACGTCGCTCGGCAAAAGCATCGCCGAAGCGACCGGCCGCAACTTCATCCGCGTTGCGCTGGGCGGCGTCCGCGACGAATCTGAGATTCGCGGGCACAGGCGGACCTACATCGGCTCCATGCCCGGCCGCATCATCTCCGAGCTTCGCAAGGGGCAGACGAACAACCCCGTCATGATGCTCGACGAGATCGACAAAGTCGGCAGCGACTTCCGCGGCGACCCGGCGTCGGCTTTGCTCGAAGTGCTCGACCCGGCACAGAACCACGCCTTTACCGACCACTACCTTGACGTGCCTTTTGATTTGAGCAAGACGCTCTTCATCGCCACGGCCAACACGATGGACACCGTGCCCGGGCCGCTGCGGGACCGCATGGAGGTCATCGATATTCCCGGCTACACGCAGGCCGACAAGTTCCACATCGGCAAGACGTATCTCGTCCCACGCCAGCTTGCGAATAACGGGCTCAAGAAGTCACAAGCTCGCTTCAGCGATAAGGCGCTCCGCCTCATCATCGACGGCTACACCCGCGAAGCTGGCGTACGCAACCTTGAGCGGTCCATTGGCAGCGTGATCCGATCCATTGCCGCAGAAATCGTCGGCGGCGAGTCGAAGAAGGTCACGGTCGACGAAGCGTACGTTGAAAAAGCCTTAGGGCCCGTCAAGTTCGAGGACGAGCTGGCCGCCCGAACCAGCGTGCCGGGTGTCGCGACAGGACTCGCCTACACGCCCTACGGCGGTGAAATTCTGTTCATCGAAGCCACTGCCATGGTCGGCAAAGGTGCGATCACCGTCACGGGCCAGCTCGGTGACGTCATGAAGGAGTCGGCGACGGCCGCGTTCAGCCTTGTCCGCAGCCGCGCGGACCTGCTCGGCATCGACGGCGACGAACTGGCCAAAAGCGACATCCACATCCACGTCCCCGCCGGTGCCATTCCCAAAGACGGCCCGAGTGCAGGCGTGGCGATGTACACCGCCCTTGCGAGTTTGCTCTTGAAGCAGCCGGTCCGCAAAGACGTCGCCATGACCGGCGAAATCACCTTACGCGGCCTGGTCCTGCCCATCGGCGGGCTGAAAGAAAAAGCCCTCGCCGCCAAGCGGGCCGGCATCAAGGACTGCATCATTCCCAAGCGAAACGAGAAAGATCTGGTCGACGTGCCTGACGAGGTGAAGAAGGCCCTGCGATTCCACCCGGTCGAGCACGTCGACGAGGTGCTGGAGCTTGCTCTTGAAAAGCCGAAGGCAAAGAAGGCCGCCAAGAAGACCGTAGAACGCACGAAACGCTAGTGACCCCTAGCCGCGGTCCCATGGACCGCCGGTCTGACGATGCGAGCAGCACCCACCGCTTGTCCTCCAGGCGGAGACTTCACATCTGCGAAACAGCCGCCCTGTGAGGAAGCCACGAAGGCAGTGCTTCGACTCCCGGTGATCGGCAGTCCGTGGGACCGCGGCTCTTGGGTCGCTGCAAATGCAAGGGTGCTTACGGTACTCGACCTTGTCGTCTCATGATCCTTATCTTGCCGCCCGGGACGTGACGCGGCGGCATGCGCGGTCATTTTACTTTGCCAGCCCGTTTCTGCCGCGGAACAAGCGGCGGCACGCCTTTGCCGTCTACGCGCTATGCCGACGGCTTGACGATGCCGTCGATGAAGCTCCGAACCCGCTCGCGGCACAGGCGGCGGTGGCGACGTTCGAGGCGATGCTCGACGATGTCTACGCCGACAGGTCGCTCGACGACGACGTGCTCGAAGCTGCTCGCCAAACCGTCGCCGAATGCGACATCAGCCGCGAGCTCTTTGTCGACCTCGCCCGCGGCGTCGAGGCGGACCTGACCGTCGACCGGTACGGCGACTGGCAGATGCTCGAGCGATACTGCTACCTGGTGGCAGGTGTTGTCGGCCTCATGATGTGCGGCGTCTTTGACGTCCGTGATCCCGCCGCCCGGCCCCACGCGCTGGCGATGGGCAATGCGATGCAGCTGACGAACATCCTGCGAGACGTCAAAGAAGACTGGCAACGCGGCCGGCTGTACTTGCCGGCGGAGGATCTGCAACGTTTCGGCGTGACACGTGGCGACATCGACGCGATGACGAGCGGCCGCCCGGTCACGGACGGCTTCAGAAGGCTCATGACGTTCGAGATCAGCCGCGCCCGCAAGCTCTACGCCGACGGCTATGCGGGCCTGGGGTACATCAAGCCTGACGGTGGCAGGCAGACGGCCGCGGTCATGGCCCATGTCTACGGCGGCATCCTCGACGCCATTGAACGCGGCGGTTACGACGTCTTTGCCAGCCGCAGACGCCTGCCATTCCCGCGAAAGCTACTACGCGTCCCTGCCGCCCTAATAATGAGTCGAGCAGCAGTCAATTCGGACGGTGCATCTTGAGTCGAGTCGCTGGAGCGACCTGCTAGCCGTTGATGTCCTAGCGGCGGCTTAGCATTGTGCTGAATTGGCTGGAGACGGCGTCGTAGCCCTCGACCGGACGGGCGATGTCGACGGTGCGGGCGGCCGGGGCAACTTTGCCGCGAGGAGCGGCGTCGTAACCGACAGCCAGCAGCCAACGGCACGCAGGCCGCAGCGGGTCGAACCGGCTGCCGTCCGGCAGCACCCGCAAATCGCGATCGGCGGACGGCATCGACTCGAGAATGGCCAAGGCTAACGGGGGTGAGATGTCGGCATTGGTTACGGCCGTCCCGCCGTGGCCCACGCCCCACGCCGCCACTCGAGCTGCATCGACGGTCGGCCTGCCCCGCACGTGCTCCACGGCCGCGGCAACGTCGAGCGACTCGGTCGCCCCAAACGTCATCGGTGACGCCTCATCCGGCTTGGCAGATCGAGTTTGCAGGACCAGGACGTGCGAGCCACCTTCATGCAGTCGCCGAGCGAGCGGCATCGTTTGACGTTCGTCGTGACCGGCGTCGTGGACGAGCACGACTGCGGGCCGGCGTTCGTGCAGGCCACCACGGGCAAGATGGGCCGCATCGCGAGCGGCCGTCGCCGGAATCCAGACGGCAGAGATCGACACGCCGTCGACAGCTTCGAGTTCGATTCGCTCTGCGTAGAGCCCGGCCGGTCGGGCCGGCTCCGTCAGCGTCGTCAGGTCCGGCGGCTGAACTGCCAGGTACGTCGAGGCGGCAGAGACGGCCAGCAGCCCCGGCACGATCCAGCCGATCTGGTAGCACGCCCGCTTCATCAGCTTGCCCGCCGACATCGGCCCGCCCGGCACGTCGCCCCAGGGCGTTGCCAGCACGGGCCAAAGCCTGCGACCGACTGCTGCCGTAGATCGACCAACGGCCGAGCAGGCGACAAGACCGAGGTGCATTGACCAGGCCGGCACTTTGCGCAGCGGTGGGACGAGGTACGTCCACCAATGGTGCACCGGCCGCTCGAAGTCGCTGTGCGTGATCGGGGTAAGGCTGACTCGGTGCATGGGAACAACTCCGGTGTTGGGGAACTCGATGACACGGGATCCGTCGCGTGGCGTCCCCATGACGTCGCATCCAAAGCCAAGCTGGGCAAGGTGGCCGGTTTGACCGGCGGACGCTGGTCCGATAGTTTGCGGGGCGACGGAACGGGCACGATGCCCTTCTGCACAAATCCTCCTCTTGCGAAGGACGGTCAGGATGACCCGACCCGCGAAATCTGGCGGCAAGCTCGCCCTCTTCGAAGTACTCAACAACAGCCGCGACGCTGCCGCACCCTCTCCCGCGGCGGCCAAGCCGCAGCCCGAACGTCAACCGACGCGTCAAAGCGTTACCGGCGACGACGGCTCGTCCTTCCCATTCGGCAAAGCCCTGCTTGCGACCACTGCGGTCGCAGCCATCGTGGGCGCTGCGTTCTTCGTCGGCCGCATGTCAGCCGCATCGGACAACACAGCCGTCGCGGCATCGGGCGATGTTCGGCCTGACGTGCTGGACGTCGACCCCATTGCCAACGTCGACGACCGCCTGCTCCCGACTGCTCGCCTGGCCGGTGGCAGCACCGTTGTTGCCACATCTCCCGTCACGCTCGGCCCACGCGGCACGCCCGGTGCGGCTGCGACCGTCGCCACTGCGCCACCTGCGGTCACGCCGGCAGACGTGGAGCGGATCGACGGCCTCAACTATCTGCTGATACAAAGCTACCACCCGAGCGAGCGCGACCGGGCCGACGCGACCGCCGCCGCCCTCATCGACGCCGGCATTGGTGCGACTGTCGAGACCAAGATCCGCGGCTGGGGCAACTACTGGTGCGTCGTCGGCACCGAGTCGTTCAAGCGTCGCACGCGTAACCCGGACCTCGACGCGTACAAGAATCGCGTGATGGCCGTCGGCCGTGACGCGAGCAAGAGCCGGCTCATCAAAGCCTTCGACCCGCAACTCGTTCAATGGGGCCGCTGAGGCGATCTCACTCACCTGTCTGCAGCAGTTCCGTCGCCCGGCGGAGCAGCTTCTCGAGGCTGGCGGGTTTGTGGAAGTAGTCGTTGACGCCGCGGGCTTCTGCGTACTGCTGGTGCCGAACGCCTTCATTGCCGGTGAGCATGATGATGAACGGCTTCTCGCTCGGCAGGCGGTCACCCTTGAGCCGCTCGAGCACGAGGAAGCCGCTTCGGCCCGGCAACATCATGTCGAGCACGAGCAGGTCGACCTTTTCGCTGCTGGCAATGTCGACCGCGCGGTTGCCGTTGCGGGCAGTAAAGAGGCGGCAGCCCGTCGGCTCGAACGCGGCCTCGAGCGTCTGCAGCACGTCGACATCGTCATCGACCAGCAAGACGGTGAAGCCCGACAATGGCCCTGCTTCGTCCGCGCCTTCGTGCTGGTCGTTATCGTTCTGCTGAGCTTCGAGCTGTTCGGTCGACATGAGTCCGCATTGTCCGCGTGCAGGACCATATAAGTCAAGGTACAACGCTTGAAGTTAGCCAATTGAGCCCGCATGGCCGATAAGACAACGGTCGGAGCCACCACGAATGGAGGCGACCGGCACCAAGACCCGACAATCCCCGCGCAAGGACCGCGCCTGTGCCCCTGATTTTCAACGACACGCCTGCCTCGCCCTCCGCACACGCCCCACGCCTGGCCGACATGTTCGGCGGGCGAGGCGATCGCTTCGCCGGACCTTTCGGCGGAGACGCGGACGACCCGATCCTGCTGCTCGACAGCGGCCTGGGTGGCATGACCGTGGCCAAGGCCATCCGCCAGCGACTGCCACGCGAGCGGCTCGTCTACGTCGGTGACACCGCCCGCGTGCCGTATGGGTCCAAGAGCCCGGCCGCCATTCGGGCGGCCGCGTGCGGCGTGCTTCGGGCGGCCCTGTCACGCCTCAGCGAAACCGGCCGCCGACCCAAGCACGTCGTCGTCGCGTGCAACTCGGCCAGCGCCAACGCCCTTGAAGCGCTTCGCGACACGGCCGGTGACGCATTCGGCGTGACGGGTGTCATTCAGAGCGGCGTCCGCACCGCCTGCGCCGCAGGTGGCAGCAAGACCCGCCCCACAATTGGTGTCATCGCCACTGAGGCGACCATCCGCAGCCGGGCGTATGACACTGCAATCGCCCTACGTCGGCCGCGCGCGCACCTGCTGCTGCGTGCGACGCCGATGCTTGTGCCCATTGTCGAAGAAGGCCGCAAGGCCGGTGACCCGCTGGTCGACTTGGCGTTGCGTCAGTACCTGACGCCGATGCTTCGCCGGGCAAAGGAGCTTGCCGAAGGCCTCGACGTGCTCGTCCTCGGCTGCACGCACTACCCAGCCCTGCTCGACGCTATCCGCAAGGTCGTCGGCGAAGAGACGACCATCGTCGACTCGGCAGGCGAATGCGCCGCAGACGTGGCCGAACGCCTCGACCGCGCGGGCCTGCTCCGGGCGATGGGTGACCCCGCACCTGTCCGTGTGATGGCGACCGATGTCACCAGTCGATTCAGCAAGCTCGCCTGCCGCCTCCTAGGCGAGACAATCGAGGCTGCTGAGCTGTTGACGGTCGAAGACGGAGCGGCGCAGGACGCAGAGCCGATGCTGATGCGGGCTTGAGGATGGTTGAGGGTTACCTGTTCAAAGCCACGGAAGTGGCTTTGCCGGGTGTTGTGTTGGCTCGCGTTCTAGTGTGGTGCGATGCGTTGCAAGGCTTTGATTCTGCTGTCGGGGCTGCTGCTGGTCGGGTGCAGCACGTCGCCGGACCGCGAGCCGTTTACGGCAGACGATCCGAACCTTCGCGTGCAGCCGACGTTGGCTGCTGCGTTCACGGGCGTGGCCGGAACGATGGAGGCCGGGCTCGAAGCCGTCGGCCTGTTCCTCCGCACGCCGCCCAAGCAATTTGCCCAGACGCTTGTCGATGAGACCGCAACAGCCGACGCTCGTCGCAACGCGATCAACGGCCTTGTCCGTCGACCTGCCGGCCAATCCGACACCTACGTCGCCGCCTACGCCGCCATCGCCGCCGACACGTCGGGCGAGGATGCACTTGTCCGCGCGGTGGCCGTTCGGGCGCTGAACCGATCGGAGGCAGATCGCAGCGAGCTTTACATCAGCCTGCTCACCGATCGTGACGAGCGTGTCCGCCTTGAGGCGGCCAAGGCGTTGTCGAAGGTGCCCGCCGACGACGCCGTCGCCCCGCTTCTGGCGATGGCGACCGACAGCACCGAAGACCTCGACGTTCGCCTTGCCGCCGTCTACGCGTTGCGGCATTACGCGCAGCCGGAAGTCGTCGAGCGGCTCGTCGCGTTGCTCGACGCCCAACCGTTTGCCGTCGCCTTCCAGGCGAGGACGGCGTTGGTTCGCATGCTTGGCATCGATCGCGGCTACGATCGCGACGCCTGGCTTTCGCCCCAGAGCACACCCACCGGGGCCGGCTGATGCGTGCGCTCGTCTTCAGCGACAAGCTCAAACTCGACAACGCCCGCCCGACGCCGACGCGTGGGGCCGGCGAAGCGCTGCTGCGCCTCCGCATGGCAGGTGTTTGTGCGACCGACCTCGAGATTGTCCGCGGATACATGGGCTTCCAAGGGACGCTCGGGCACGAATTCGTCGCAACCGTCGAGGCGGCGGACGACGCGTCGCTCGTCGGTCTGCGTGTCGTCGGTGACATCAACTGCGTGTGCGGCACCTGCGACCTGTGCCAACGCGGCTTGAGCAGCCACTGCCGACACCGCACGGTGCTCGGCATCCTCGGCCGTGACGGCTGCTTTGCCGACCTATTCGCGCTGCCGGAAGCGAACCTGCACGTCGTCCCTGACAACGTCAGCGATGAGGAGGCCGTCTTCGTCGAACCGCTCGCCGCAGCCGTACAGGTGCGGCAGCAACTCGGTGCGGCTTTGACGCCCAAGACGTGGATCACCGTGCTCGGCGACGGCCGATTGGGGCTGCTCGTGGCCCAAGTCCTACACGCGACAGGCGCTCCCGTTCGTGTCGTCGGGCGGCACGCGTCAAAACTGGCATTATGCGAACGGTGGGGCATCAAAGCACGCCATCTGCGCGAGATTCAGCCGCGGCACGATCAGGATGTCGTCGTCGATTGCACCGGCAGCGCATCTGGACTTTCCATCGCGGCGGCCATGTGTCGGCCGCGTGGGACGCTCGTGCTGAAGTCGACCGTCGCCCCGTCGCCGGGTGGTCAGCCGATCGATCTGGCGCCGATCGTCATCGACGAGATCACGGTCGTCGGCAGCCGCTGCGGCCCGTTTCGGCCGGCCTTGCAACTGCTCAGTGAAGCCCGCGTCGATGTCGCCAGCCTGATCACCCGCCGCATGAAACTTGCCGACGGCGTCGAGGCGGTGAAGGCAGCCGACAAGCCGGGCGTGCTGAAGGTCTTGCTGGAGCCTTGAGGCCGCCGGATGAACGCGAAGGGGCGAAGAAGCGAAGGTCCGCGAAGGAGGAGGAAAGAGAATCACAGCTCAGTCAGCAGGATGAATACTTGCAGTTCTCGTCACAAGCGTGAACCCCTGCTTCTCGCATCTGACCTTCGCGGACCTTCGCCCCTTTGCCCCTTCGCGTTCATCCGTCTGTCGAGGGTTACATCCGCTCGGGATGTTCGATGCCCAGCAGATCCAGCGCCTTGGCCAGCGTGCGGCCGGTCAGATCGGCCAGGGCCAATCGGCTCGTGCGGACGTCGCCCTCGCTCTTGAGGATCGGGCAGGCATCGTAGAAACGGCTGAACTTCTTCGACAGATCGTACAAGTACGCACACAAGACGTGCGGCCGAAGGTCGCGGGCGACCTGCTCGATCACGTCACCAAAGCTCAGCAGCTCTTTCGCCAACGCCAGTTCGGCGTCTTCATTGAGGACGGTGACCGCGCCACCTAGCTCAATGCCCGCCTCGGCCGCCTTGCGAAGGACGGACCGGACGCGGGCGTGAGCGTATTGCATGTACGGCCCGCTGTTGCCGTCGAGACGCAGCATGTCGTCAAAGCTGAACACGTAGTCGCTGCTGCGGTCCTTGCTCAGGTCGGCGTACTTGACGGCACCGATGCCGACGGCTTTGGCGAGGCGCTGCTTCTCGTCTTCGGGCAGATTCGGCGATGCGACTTCGACCACCGTCATCGCCCGCTGCTCGGCCTCGTCGAGCAGGTCGGCTCAGCTGAATCGTCTTGCCGGCACGCGTCTTGAACGGCTTGCCGTCTTCGCCGAGCACCGCACCGAATGCCGCGTGGACGTACTCGCACGTGCCGGGCCAGTCGGCCTTCTCCACCGCCTCGGCGTAGGTGGCAAAGACCTGGCGAAAATGCTGAGTCTGACGGGCGTCGACGAGGTAGACGCTGCGATCGGCGTGCAAGCTCGCTCGCCCTGAACTTGCACGCGGCAAGGTCGGTCGTGCCGTACCCGTAACCGCCGTCGCTCTTGCGGATCATGAGCGGGCTCTCGAAGCCACCGGCAAAGCTGACGACGGCCCCTTCGCTTTCGACGGCAACGCCGGCGTCGAGTAAGTCGCCGACCACGCCCGGCAGCTTGTCGTTGTAGAACGACTCACCACGCTCGTCGCCGCGCTCGAGCAGCACGCCAAGGCGGCCGTAGAGCGGCTCGTAGTGGCGGCGGGTCTCATCGATGAACCGCTGCCATGCCTCGACGACCTCTTCGTCGCCACGTTGCAGAGCGACGACCGTCTCTCGGGCGATCTGCTTGAAGTCGTCGTCTTCGTCGAAGCGTTGCTTGGCCTGTTTGTAGAACGACTCGAGGTCACCGATGTCGGCCGTCTGCAGGCCGCCTGCTTCGCGGAGCCGAGCGATCAGCATGCCGAACTGCGTGCCCCAGTCGCCGACGTGGTTCTGGCGGATGACGCTGTGGCCGGCGAAGGTGCTGGCGCGGGCGACGCTGTCGCCGAGAATCGTCGCGCGGAAGTGACCGACGTGCAGCTGCTTGGCGATGTTGGGGCTGCTGTACTCGATGACGACCGTTTGCGGCTGGGCGACGACGGGCACGCCGATGCGGTCGTCGACCAGCGCTGCCGACGCCTGTCTGGCGACCCAATCGGGCGAGAGGCGGAAATTGACGAAGCCCGGCCCGGCCACGTCCGGGGCCGCGGCGAGCAGGTCACCCACCTCCAGCTTGGCTGCGACGTCCGTCGCGAGCTGTCGCGGATTGACCTTTTCGCCCCGCTCCTTCTTGAGCCGACCGGCCACGCCCATGGCGGCGTTGGACTGATAATCGCCCATCTGCGGGTTTCCGCAGGGAGCAACAAGCGGGTCGACGTGCTCCAGGCCGGTCGCTAGCTCGAAAGCCTCGGCGACGGCTTGGGCGAGCAGGCGGAGCGGGGTCGGGAACGTGGGCGAAGTGGTCGATGACATAAGCAGCGGTTGGCAGCACCGTAGTGAGGCGGCCCTGAGCGGCTGCAACCTTGGCGGCCGTGGATCGTATAACGTTTGTCCTGCCGTCTTGAGGCATTAGCTAGCGAAGGAACCGCCCATGAAGTTGATTCGTCCCGCCGCCCGTCTTCGTCTGATCGCCGCCGTTGCCGTGACTGTGGCTGCTGTCACCGGCGCGTGCACCGCTCTGCCGATGCACAGCCGCGGGCGGTCGCGGGTCCGATGCTCGCCGGCACGTCGAACGCGGTGATGGCCGAGGCCCTCGCCATGGCCGACGGGGAGCTGATGAACGCTGAGGAGCTCAAGCGTCAGGCCATCGCTGCCAGTCGCACGGGTGATTTTGTCAAGAGCGAGTCGCTACTCGAGCAGGCGATCAAGGAACGCCCCGACGACCCGGCGTTGCACCGCATGGACGCCTGGGTCGCCCGCTTCATCCAGCAGCGGGCCGACTTCGACAGCGAACGGCAGAAGGCGTACGACCAGCAGGTTCTGGACGTGCAACTGCTTCGTGACAACGGCTACCGCTCGCACGCGTTACGCGCCGCCCATGCCGCCTCGACGCTCGCCGCCGACCGCGAGGCTTACACGTCGCTGCCTTGGGTAGCCGAGCTGATCGACGACGGCGCAAAGCGTGCTGCCGAGTACGAGGAGAACGGGCAGTGGCTCAAGGCCATGCGGGTGTACGGTGACCTGGCCGGTTTAGAGCCGCTTGATGTCGAGTGGAACGCCAAGTTCAAGGCCGCTCAGCGCCGCGTGCGGCTGCTGGCGACGTACGTCCCAGGCCACTTCGACGGATTGCGCGAAGAAGCGCTCGAAGAAGTGCAGGCGGTCGACAAGCTGCTGGCCGAGAGTCGCAAGATCGGCAACGCCGAGGCCGGTGACCCGATCGACGACCCGGACCTATCCGACGGCGAAGCGAGTGACGCCATCGACGGCGAACCGGCCACCCAGCCGAGCACACAACCGGCCGTTGATGATTTTGCCCCGCTGGCCGAGGAGTTCAAAAGCGATTGGCACGACGCGCTCGAAGGCGTGTCAATGACGATGCTCCGTGACGCCCTCGAAGACGCCCGGCAGTACCACGTCCGCACGGTCGCCCTGAAGGAAATGCTCACCGGTGGCCTGGAAGCGACGCTCGCCGTGGCCACGACGCCCGGCATGGAGGCCACTTTCCCCACGCTCGACGACGAGGTTGCACGCACGCGATTTATCGAAGGACTCAATGCCGAAATGGCCGCCTTGTCGGGCAACGCTGAGGCCGACCGCAACACGGCCGGTCGACTGCTTCGCACGATCTCGGCCTTGAACAAGCGGACGCTGAAGCTGCCTGAAGAGGTGCTCGCCGCCGAGTTTGCCGACGGTGCGTTAACGAAGCTCGACCCGTTCACAGCCATGATCTGGCCGAGCCAGGTCGACGAGTTCAAGAAGAGCACACAAGGCAACTTCGTTGGCGTCGGCATCAAGATCCGGGCCGAAGACTCCGGCGACCTGCGCGTTATCAGCCCGCTGCCCGGCGGGCCTGCCATCGAAAATGGCATCCGCTACGGCGACGTTATCACCCACATCGACGGTAAAAGCGCCCACGGCATCAGCGACACCGACGCCGTCAAGGTCATTACCGGAGAACCCGGATCCGATGTCACCCTTACCATCCGCAGCCTCGACGGCACCGTCGTCGAGCACACCCTGACCCGCCGCCAGATCGATGTCCGAAGCGTCACCGGCTGGCAGCAGCTCGACGACGGCAAGTGGGACTGGATCGCCGACGACGAGACAGGCGTTGCCTACCTGAAGGTTACGAACTTTCAGGCATCGACGGGCGAGGAGCTTGAAAAGGCCCTTATTGATGCCCAGGAGCAAGGGGCCAAGGGCATTGTCCTCGACCTCCGCTACAACCCGGGCGGTCTGCTCAAGAGCGCTGTAGAAGTCAGCGACCGCTTCCTGACCGGCCGCGAAGGTAACGGCCAGATCGTCTCGACCCGCGGCGAACGCCAGGGCGGGCCACGGAACACGTTCCGCGCCAACCGACAACGCGGCGACATCGACCTGCCGATGGTCGTGCTCGTCAACGGTTACAGCGCCAGTGCCAGTGAAATCGTCAGCGGTGCCCTCAAGGACAACAGCCGCGCCCTCGTCGTCGGCGAACGCACCTTCGGCAAGGGCAGCGTGCAAATGCTCTTCGACCTCGCCGGTCGCGGAGGCGACGCGTGGCTCAAGCTCACCACGAGCCACTACTACCTGCCCAGCGGCCGAAACATTCACAAGGAAGAGTTCGATACGGAATGGGGTGTCGACCCCGATGTGACTGTCCCCATGACGCTGCGGCAAAGCTCTGACGCCATCCAGGCTCGCCAGGCACTCGACGTGCTTCGTGACGACGGCACGTCGGCAACGATCAAGGTCGAGAACGCCGATGTCGACGCCGAAGAGGCGTTGCTCGACAACGACGCCCAGCTGTCTGCGGGCATTCTGCTGCTCCGCATGGAGCTGACCGGCGAGTCGGTGCTCTGAGCGGCGCGCAGGCGTTGTGTTATCTCAGCAGGCGATTATTTGCAACGCGGGTTGCAGGAGGCGATCAGGTGGCGCATAATGGGCCACATTCATCCCGCGCAAGCGTCTGTGCCCGCTGTGGGCACGGACAAGCGGAAATCGCCTGCTGAGGAGAAGCACTATGCCCACTACGAAACTCATCCCCCTGCTCGCCGCCACCGCCGCGGTTGCCGTATCTGCCCTGCCGTCGTCAGCCGCTGTTGTGCTGAGCGAAGACTTCGAAACCGATTTCGGAGTGTTCACAAACAGGACGAGGAGCTTCCTCACCACGAACGGCGGTACTAACGCAAATGTTTCTGGAGCTGGTGCTCAATACGCTCGTATCAACGACAACCGCCCCGGCCCTGGTTTCCCCAATGCCGAGTCGGGATTACTAAGCACTAATCTCGACGGGACCGGCTTCTCTGAGCCAATCGAAGGATCCGTCTTCTCGATCGATTTCCTGTTCTACGAAGAGAGCATCGCCGGGCAGACAGATCCGATGTACGTACGAACCGGATCTTCTAACGCCAGCGGCAGTTCCGAAGTGGACGTTCGACTGGACGATGGAACGATTTCTGCTTATCTCACATCAGATTCAGTCACGACATCGGCTGTGACCTACTCCTTGGGCGCCGCAAACAATCTTCGCATCGTTGCAAACGATTCGACGGATGCTGTCGTCTACGACGGCGTCAACAGTCTCCTTCCCAACACCTACGACGTCTTCCTGACGAATTCTCTTGGTGTCACGGCGCTGGCACTGGACAACGTTCCCTATCGGAGCACGCAGACCACCAACCTTTTTGCGTTCCAATCATTCTCCAACGACAGGCAAACGCTCATTGTCGACAACGTCTTGATTCAGACGGTCGTCCCCGAGCCGTCCTCGGTCGCGGCCCTGTCGCTGCTGAGCCTCGTCGGCCTGCGGCGTCGTCGCTGATCCTGACAACAATCCTCCGCCTGAACGGCCTGAGTCGCAACGCGACTCAGGCCTTTGTCGTTGATAACCGCTCACGCCGCATTGCGGTGACGATCAACGTCGCCCACCCCGCCATCAGCAACAGGCCACCGATGGGTGTGACCGCACCGAGCCGCCGCTGACCCGTGATCGCCAGCGCGTACAACGTGCCGGCGAAGATCACCGTGCCGACCGCAAACAGCCACACCGCCACGCCGCCGGCCTTGCCGAGGCGGTCGATGAAGCCGCACATCGCCAGAATGGCCAACGCGTGGTAGGCGTGATACCGGGCCCCGGTCTCGAAAACCGCAATGAGATCCGGCTCGACGCGATCCTTCAGCACGTGTGCCCCAAATGTGCCCGCCGCGACGGCCGTGAGGCCGAGCGTGGCCGCAATGGTCAGTGTGGTGCGGAACTGCATCAGACGGCCGCGTGGCTGTGTACTTGCTGCTCGGCGTGGTAGCTCGATCGCACCAGCGGGCCGCTCTCGACGTGCCGCAGGCCCTTGGCCTCGCCGCGATACTTCCACTCGGCGAACTCGTCGGGGTGAACCCAGCGGTCGACCGGCAGATGTCGTTGCGTCGGTTGCAGGTACTGGCCCAGCGTGAGGATGTCGCAGCCGATGCTGACGAGGTCGTCGATGACGAGGTCGACCTCGTGCTCCTCTTCGCCGATGCCGAGCATCAGGCCGGTTTTCGTCAGCATGCCTTGCTGCTTGCACCGCTGCAGCAGATCGAGGCTGCGGCGGTACTTGGCCTGCGGGCGAACCTTGTAGTAGATCCGCGGAACGCTCTCGAGGTTGTGGTTCAGGATGTCCGGGGCGGCATTGATGACGAGTTGCAAGGCGTCCCAGTTGCCCTCGAAGTCGGGGATCAGCACCTCGACGCTCGTGCCCGGCGACTGCTTCCGGATCTCATTGATCGTGTCGGCCCAGACCTGTGCCCCGCCGTCGGGCAGTTCGTCACGGTTGACGCTCGTGATGACGGCGTGGCCGAGGCCCATCGTGGCCACCGCGTCGCCGACGCGTCGTGGCTCGTCGGGGTCGTTCCACGTCGGCCGACCAGTCTTGATGTTGCAGAAGCCGCAGGCGCGGGTGCAGGTGTCGCCCAGGATCATCAGTGTCGCCGTGCCGCCACCCGAAGCGTTCCAGCATTCGCCGATGTTGGGGCACTTGGCCTCTTCGCAGACGGTGTGCAGGTTCTGCTCGCGGACGAGCTGCTTGAGCCGCCCATACCCCTTGCCGGCGGGCATTTTCATCTTGAGCCACGAGGGCTTGCGGCCGTTGAGCAGCGACCGCTCGGCCACACCCATTCCACCCGCCGCCCCGCCACATGCGGGTCCGGTCGGCTTCTCATCAACGACGGTCAGGGCAAGCTTCATCGGCACAAGAGTCTACGAGTCGCCGCAGCCGTGAGTTTCGCGATAAGGTGCGACATGCCGCAAATCCCGCTCGGTCCTGGTCACGAACCTGCCACGCTCCACTGGATGCCGGTCGAGGGTGCGAAGGACGCCGTCGTCGTCCTGCCCGGCGGCGGGTACTCGTTCTGCAGCGACCGAGAGGCCGAGAACGTCGGCGCCTGGCTCAACGGCCTTGGCCTCTCGGCGTCCATCCTGCGTTATCGCGTCGCGCCGCACCGCCAGCCGGCACCACTCGAGGACGCCCTCGAAGCCGTCCGCCAAACACGTGCCCACGACGGTGTCGACCGGGTCGGCGTCATCGGCTTCTCCGCCGGCGGTCACCTTGCCGGCTGGACGTCGTGCGTCGGCACCGGTGACGCCCGGCCTGACGTGGCCTTGCTCTGCTACCCCGTCGTCTCTCTCCAGCCGCCCTACGCCCACGGTGGCTCTCGCGACAACCTCCTCGGCAAAGACGCCCACGAAGAACCCATCAAGAACCTGTCGCTCGAGACGATGCTCCACGCCGAGGTGCCGCCGATGTTCCTGTGGCACACCACCGAGGACAAACCGGTGCCGTCACAGAACTCGATGCTGATCGCGATGAAGCTGGCCGACTTCAACGTGCCGTACGAGTTGCACATCTACGAACGCGGCAAACACGGCCTGGGCCTACTCGATGATGACGACACCGCACCACGCGAGGTCGCCAGCTGGATGGACCACGCCGCCGAGTTTTTGAGGCGACGCGGGTTCGGCTCCTGAATGGTTCAGAAGGCTGCTGAATCCGCTTCATGGTCCGGACACGCGTCTTTTGCACCGGGCTCCGTGCAGAGGCGGACAACGGTCCCGCCGTAGGCGTCTTTGCAGCGGACGCAGACTTCGCTCGGCCCGCCGCTGGCGACGACCTTGCCGTGTCGCATGACGCTGATGTCGTCGGCACAGACCATCGCCTCGCGTGGGTCGTGTGTGACCATCAGCACCGCCACGCCTGCCGACCGAAGCACGTCGAGCGTGTCGTCTCGAACGCGGTCGCGCAGCGTCTGGTCGAGGCCGCTGAACGGCTCATCGAGGAGCATCACCTTCGGGTCGCGGGCCAAAGCGCGGGCGAGGGCGACGCGTTGCTGCTGGCCGCCTGAGAGCGTGTGCGGCATCGCCTTGGCGTAGCCGCTCATGCCGACGCGGGCGAGCAGGACGTCTGCCGCGGCAACGTTGTCACGCCTCCTGCCGTTCATGCCGAACGTCACGTTTTTCCGCACGTTGAGGTGTGGGAACAGGGCGTAATCCTGGAAGACGAAGCCGACGGGCCGATGCTCGGGCGGCATGAAGTGTCGGCCGGCCACGCACTGACCGTTGATCGTGATGCAGCCGCTCGAGGGCCTTTCGAAGCCGGCGACGAGTCGCAGCAGCGTTGTCTTGCCGCTGCCCGAGTCGCCGAGCAGGCAATGGACGCGACCGGGTGTGAGTTCGAGGTCGACGCCGTCGACGACAACCGGCCCGCGGCTGTAGCTGTGGCGGAGCTGCTTGACGCGAACCACCGGCTCACGATCAAGTCGTTGCCCGCGACGCAGCTGAACGAGTTTGGGCGGCGGGACGGTCATACGACGGTCACCACGTTAGCAGCTTGAACCTGCCCGTTGCGACGGAGTGTCAACATCAACGCGTCGGGTCGGCCGGTTGCACGACTGCCGGCTTGCGGCGGCCGGTCGCGTCCAGCAGCGTCGACAGCACCACCACTGGCACCAGCCCGACCGCCATGATGGCCAAGGCTCCGAAGCTCGCCTCTTCGAGCCGTTCGTCGCCCGCCAGCTGGTGGACGCGAACCGCAAGCGTGTCGAAATCGAACGGCCGCAACATCAGCGTCGCCGGTAGTTCCTTGGCCACGTCGACGAAGACCAGCAGCATTGCCGCCAGCACGCTCGCCCGCAGCATCGGCACGTGGACCCGCACGAGCAACCGCAGCCCGCTTGTGCCGAGGCTGCGGGCCGCGTCGTCGACGCTGGGCTTGATCCGAGTCAGCCCGCCTTCGACCATCGCCAATGCGACCCCGAGAAAGCGAGTCTGGTAGCCGATGACGACGGCCACGATGCTGCCTGTCAGCACGAGGCCCGGCGTCCAATCGAACCATGCCCGCGTCATGTCGTTCATCCGAAAATCCAGCCACGCCAGCGGCGTCAGCAGGCCCAACGCGATCACCGTGCCCGGCACCGCGTAACCGACGCCCGCAACGCGTCCGGCGAGCTTCGTCGACAGTCGCCGCGACATGCGGCGGCCGTAGGCGACGACGCAGCGCCAGTGCTGTCGCGATGACGCACGCGATGGCGGCGAGCGTCACGGTGTTGCGGCCGAACGTCGTAGCGACCTCGACGGCTCGGGCGTCGCCGACCGTGAGCGCCATGTGCGTGAACAGGCCGGCCGGGATACCAAAGCCGATCAGCACCGGAATCAGGCAGACAACGACGCAGGCGACAGCCGCCAGCGGACCGACGTCGAATCGCGGCGGCACCGGGTGACGGCCGCCGACCGCGTGGTGCCTGCCGCCTCGTCGGGCCAGCTTCTCGACGGCCACAAGCACTACGACCACCGTCAGCAGCATCGTCGCCAGCCCTGCGGCAGCGCCGGGTGCTTCGTAGTCACGCCACGCTCGGAAGACGCCGGTGGCAAAGGTGTCAAAGCCGCAGTAGTCGGCAACGCCGAAGTCGGCCAGCGTTTCCATGACGACCAGCGTCGCCCCGGCCGCAACGGGTGGCCGGGCCAGCGGCAGGGCCACGCGAAAGAACGACGGCCAGGGCCCGCGACCCAGCGATCGTCCGACCTCCATGGCCGCCCCGGCGTGTTCATGAAAGGCCGTACGGGCGGCGAGGTAGACGTACGGATAAAGAGAAAAGCCCAGCAGCACCGCCGCCCCGCCGACCGAGTCGATCGGCGGGAACCAGTAGTCTCGGCGGCCCCAGTCGAATGTCTCACGCAGCAGCGTCTGCACCGGACCCGTAAAGCGGAGCAGATCGACGTACGCGTAGGCCGACACGTACGCCGGCACCGCCAGCGGCAGGAGCAACGCCCACCGAAGCGTGCGCCTGCCCGGAAAATTGCAGGTCGTCACAAGCCAGGCCGTTGCGACTCCGACGACGACGGCAATGGCCACGACGCCGACGGCAAGCAAAGCCGTGTTGAGTGCGTAGTCGCTCAGCCGCGTCTCGACAAGGTGCGGCCACTCCGGGGATGCCACACCGCCGACGGCCTCGATCAGGACCGTCACGATCGGCACCGCGACCAAGGCAGACACGGCAACGCACGCGATCGGCCAAGGGTTGAAGGAGCGGAGACGTGGCACAGTGCTGCAGTGTTGTCACGTCTCAGTAGAAGTCGCCGCTCCAGCGAAGGCCGCGTGTTGCTTATCTCCAGCCGGCGCGATCCATAATGCGAACGGCTTCCTTGTTGTTGTCGCCCAGCTCTGCCGCGTTGAGCGCATCTTCCTTGAAATCGCCGAAGTTTTTCAAGACGTCCGGCAGCTCGACGCCGTCGACGACCGGGTACTCGTAGTTGTCGACGGCATAGATCGCCTGCGCTTCGGGAGTCGCCAGGAACTCCAGCAACTTCACGGCGTTTTCGCGGTTGGGCGCATGCTTGGCGATTCCGGCACCACTGACGTTGACGTGCGCGCCGCGGCCATCCTGGTTCGGGAAGATCAGCTTGAGCTTCGAGGCCGCCTCGCGGTCGCCGGCGTCATCGCCGTCGAGCATGCGGGCGAAGTAGTAGTGGTTCGAGATGGCGATTTCGCCCTCACCGGCCGCAACGCCGCGAATCTGGTCGCGGTCACCGCCGCGTGGGGCACGGGCCAGATTTTCGACGACGCCCTCACACCACGCCGTTGCCGCGTCGACGCCGTCGTTGGCGATCAGGCTGGCGACGAGGCTCTGGTTGTAGATGTTCGAGCTCGACCGCACGAGCAGCCCACCCTCGGGCTTGTCGCCGGCAAGGTCCTCGTACGTCTTGATCAGGCCGTCCGGCAGGTCGGGCGAGACGATGATCACACGCACCCGCTTGCTGAAGCCGTACCAAAGTCCCTCAGGATGTCGCAGGTTCTGGGGAATAACGCCCAAAGCTTCGCTTGCGAACGGCTGCAGCACGTCGGCCTCGACTGCTTTGTGCAGACGGCCGGCGTCGACCGCAATGAACACGTCGGCCGGGCTCAGTTCGCCTTCCCGCGTCATCCGCTCGAGCAACTGGTCGGCGTCGCCTTCGATGCGATTGACGGCGATGCCCGTCTTCTCGAGTGAACAGCTCGTACATCGCGTCGTCGGTGTCGTAGTGCCGAGACGTGTAGACGTTCACCTCTCCCGCCGCAGCGGCAGAGCCAGCGACGGCGAGGAGTCCGGCAAGACAGTGGAGAACCTTGAACATGATCCCGCCACTGTAGCGCGTTGGTTGATCCTGAGTCTCAACAACGCGATGCAGCAGGAACCGACGCGTGGGGGCAGTTCCCGCTACCATGCCGCGGTGCCCGATCCATCCCCAGAGCCACCCACAGAAGACTTCGTCGCCCGCTACCGTCGCGAGGAGCGCGACACCAAGATGCGACAAAGCGCAACGGGTGTCGGCATCGAGTTCGCCACCACCGTCGCCATGACCTGCCTGCTCGGCTGGGGCTTTGACGCCTGGCGGGACACGTCGCCGATCGGCCTGTTGGTCGGCCTGTTCGTCGGGCTCGGGGTGGCCTTCTACCGCCTCGTCCTCGTCGCCAACGGCATGACGAAGGCCAACATCAAGAAGAAAGGCGATGCGTGACCCCGAGCGGCCCCGCCTCGGTCTATCGGCCGACGATTCTGACGCTCGTGCTCGCAGTCACCGTGCTGGCTGGGGTGGTGGCGTTGTTCGGGCGTGACGGCTGGTGGCAGGCTTTTGCCGCGGCGTCAGTGGCAGCGATTGTCGCAACGGCCGTGACGTTGCCGTTGCTGGCAAGCTCGCTACGGTTGCCGCCCGACCTGGCCGGCCCGCGTGTGCTGGCGGTCGGGATGCTGCGGGCGATGGTCACGTTGGGCGTGGCCGGGGCCGCCGTTCTGGTCGCCGAGACGCCGATGCGTCCGACGGCCTTGATGGCAGTCGGCCTCTACTTCGCCCTGCTCACCGCCGAGACGCTCGCCGCTAGCCGCGTCGTCGCCACCCAGCCGCCTCCCACTTTGCCCGACGCTTCGTCCAACAGCGACGCTTCCCCCGAACCGCAAGCCTGATGATGAGCCTGCCAATCCTGCTACCTCTGGCGGCCGACAACCCGCTGACGCACGTCGTTGACCACGTCCGCTGGGCCACCGACGGCGGCTTGGCGCTCGTGACGAACCACATG
Source organism: uncultured Planctomycetota bacterium (assembly GCA_963841915.1). Lineage (GTDB taxonomy): Bacteria > Planctomycetota > Phycisphaerae > Tepidisphaerales > Tepidisphaeraceae > JBCDKH01. The sequence goes on from CAWJEN010000006.1 coordinate 243,234, forward strand.
ATCATGATGGTCATCGCGGCCGTCATCATGCTGCTGGTTCTGCCGATCGTCACCCGCAAGTACCAGTCGGGCGACATCGTCCTCACCGGTAAGGGTGCCAACTTCCTCGAGGCGATGATGCTCTTCGTCCGTGACGAGGTGGCCAAGCCCGTCCTCGGGCACGACACGCACAAGTACATCGGCTTCCTCTGGACGCTGTTCTTCTTCATCCTGACCTGCAACCTGCTGGGCCTGCTGCCGCTCGACGCGCTGCAGGCACCGCTGACCCGCACCGGCTACTACCCGATCTACGGCACCGCCACCGCCAACATCGCCGTGACGGCCGTTCTGGCGAGCTTCGCCTTCATCTACTGGAACCTGGCCGGCCTCAAGGCGACCGGCATCGGCCCGTGGGCCGCCCACTTCACCGGCGGCGCTCCGTGGTACATGTGGCCGATCATGATCCCGGTCGAGATCCTGGGCCTCTTCGTCAAGCCCTTCGCCCTGGCCATCCGCCTGTTCGCCAACATGACCGCCGGTCACGTGCTGGTGGCGGTGCTGGTCAGCTTCACGCTCGACGGCTTCAACGCCGGCGGCATCGGTGCTGCCATCGGCCTGGGCGTACCGGTCGTCCTGGGCACGGTCGCCATCATGCTGCTGGAGCTGTTCGTCGCCTTCCTGCAGGCGTACATCTTCACGTTCCTGACCTGCGTCTTCATCGGCCAGCTCGTCAGCCACCACGGCGAAGACCACCACGCCGAGCATGATGCCGACCACACCCGCAACATGGAAGCCAACAGCATGCCCGAGCACGCCATCGGCGCCGGCGCGGTGTGAGACGCAGTCTGCGGTGTAAGACACAATTTTCGGCTCTGACGCACGCGGTGCGGGTTGGCGTCCATGAGGGATTAGTCCGTGAGCCATCTTCAGGCCCGACCGCACCGGGCCGGGGTCCGATCGACCCGCTTCACCGAAAGCAACGATCGCGGGACGTCGCCACCCGACAAGCGACACCACACCCACACACCATGAACATCAAGAAGCACCTCCTGGTTGCCTTGGCCGTCGCCTTCGGCGCGATTCTCTTCACCGCCGACACCGCTAGCGCTCAGGCGTTGACGGCCGAGCAGCAGATCGAAGTCGCCGAGGCCACCGCGGCCTTCGGCAGCAACGGTCTGGCCGCCCTGGGCAAGGCCATCGGCCTTGGCCTCATCATCATCGGTGCCGGTAAGGGCATCGGCATGATCGGCAGCCACAGCGTCGACGCCACCGCCCGTCAGCCCGAGGCCGCCGGCAACATCTTCCAGAGCAGCATCATCCTGGCCGCCCTCATCGAAGGTGCGACGCTGTTCGCCATCGTCGTCGTGCTGATCGCCTGAGCGATCACGCCACGCCCGAACTGTCACGCCCCGCGTGTGACAACCGCCCGGCGGGGGCGTAACTTTCCCCGCCCGGCTTTACTCGCTACTGCACCACCTCATGACCGTCGCCCGCCCCAGCCGCTTCATCGTCGCCGTCGCCCTCCTGAGCGTGCCGCTCCTGTCCGCGCTGGCCTCGGCAGCGGAGACCGCTCACTCAGACGACACCCATGTCGTTGCTGCCGACGGTCACGGCGACAACGGACACGGCGACGCAGGACACGGCGATCCGAGCGTCATCCCGCCGCTGTCGCCGCCGCCTTCATCCCGGCGCTGACAACGCTGCTCATCTTCGGCGGCCTCGTGCTCGTCCTGGGCAAGACCGCCTGGGGCCCGGTCGCAGCCGGCCTGCAGAAGCGTGAAGACAAGATCCGCGGCGACGTCGAAGCCGCCGAGGCCGCCCGTCGCGAGGCCGAGGAAGCCCGCGAGCAGTACCGCCAGGAGATGGCCGGTGCCGAGGCACGTGTTCGTGACCTGATGGCCCAGGCTCAGGCTGATGGCCAGCAGCTGGCGACCCGCATCAAGATGCAGGCCCAGGAAGACTCCGAAGAGATCAAGGAGCGGGCCAACCGCGAAATCGAGCAGACGCGTCGCGACGCGATCGAAGACGTCCGCCGCGAAGCCGCCGTGCTGGCGACGGCCGTTGCCGAGAAGATTCTGCGTCGCGAAATCACCGCTGAGGACCAGCAGGCCCTTGTCGACGCCAGTCTCGACGAGCTCGAGAAGAACCGTGAGACGGTGGATGCATGAGGGTGAAGAGCAGGAGGAGGCGACGCGTCGCCACTCCCGACTTTTGCCTCGTCATTCGAACCTCACTCCTCTTTCCTGATTTGTCATGATCCAGCAGCCCACGCCCGAAGCCCACGCCTACGCCGCCGCCCTTGCGGAGCTGGCCGAGGAGAACAACGCCGTCGAGCCCGTCGCCAACGACGCCGGCGCGTTGCGCGAGGCCCTGTCGGACAATCCCGAGTTCGCCGACTTCCTGAAGAACCCGTCGATCGAGGAAAGCGAAAAGCAGACCGTCCTCGACAACGCCCTTTCCGACGCTCACCAGCTTGTCAAGAACTTCGTCGGCCTGATGAACTCGCGTGGCCGTCTCGGCATCCTGCCTGAGACGCTCGAAGCCTTCGAAGTCCTTCTCGACGAGAAGCTCGGCAAGGTCGAAGCCGACCTGACGGTCGCCCAGAAACTCGACGACGACGCCCTCGAACGCGTCCGCAGCCGCGTCGGCAAAGCCTTCGGCCGCGACGCCGTCGTTCACCAGTACGTCGACCCCGAAATCATCGGCGGCCTCGTCCTCAAGGTCGGTGACCAGGTCATCGACGCCAGCGTCCGACGCCAGCTCGAAGCGATGCGCGAACGCCTGCTGAAGTAGTTTCCGCTTTCTTTCGCCGCACCGCCTGTCACCGACTCCGCTCCGCCCCCACCCAGATCATGGCCATCAACGTTTCCGAAATCACCAGCGTCCTCAAGCGCGAAATCGCCGGCTTCGAAGACCGGCTCAGCGTCAGCGAAGTCGGCACCGTCATCGAAGTCGGTGACGGCATCGCCCGCGTCTACGGCCTCAAGAATGCCATGGCCGGCGAACTCCTCGAGTTCGAAGGCGGCGTCATCGGCCAGGTCTTCAACCTCGAAGAAGACTCCATCGGTGCCGTCATCTACGGCAACTACCTCGAGCTCAAGGAAGGCGACAGCGTCAAGTCGACCGGTCGACTCCTCGAAGTGCCCGTCGGTGACGAACTCATCGGCCGCGTCGTCAACCCGCTGGGCATCGCCCTCGACGGCAAGGGCGACATCCGCACCGGCCAGACCCGCAAGATGGACATCGTCGCGCCCGGCATCGCCGCCCGGCAGCCGGTGAGCCGAGCCGATGGCCACCGGCATCAAGGCCGTCGACGCCATGATCCCGATCGGTCGCGGCCAACGCGAACTCATCATCGGCGACCGCAAGACCGGCAAAACCGCCGTCGCCATCGACGCCATCATCGCCCAAAAGGGCCAGGGCGTGAAGTGCTTCTACGTGGCCGTCGGTGCCAAGGAAAGCTCCGTGGCCAGCGTCGTCGACGTGCTGACGCGTGAAGGTGCGATGGAGTACACGACCGTCGTCTGTGCCAGCGCCGCCGACCCGGCCCCGCTGCAGTTCATCGCCCCCTACGCCGGCACCGCGATGGCCGAGCACTTCATGTGGCAGGGCGAAGCGACGCTCGTCGTCTACGACGACCTTTCGAAGCAGGCCGCCGCCTACCGCCAGCTGTCGCTCCTGCTCCGCCGCCCGCCCGGCCGCGAAGCGTTCCCGGGTGACGTCTTCTACTTACACTCGCGTCTCCTGGAGCGGGCCGTCAAGCTCAGCGACGCCAACGGCGGCGGATCGCTCACCGCCCTGCCCATCATCGAAACGCAGGAAGGTGAAGTCTCGGCCTACATCCCGACGAACGTCATCTCCATCACCGACGGCCAGATCTACCTCGAGCCCGACTTGTTCTTCGCAGGCGTGCGGCCGGCCATCAACGTCGGTATCTCCGTCTCTCGCGTCGGTGGCTCTGCCCAGACGAAGGCCATGAAAAAGGTCGCCGGCTCGCTGCGACTCGACCTCGCCGCCTACCGCGAACTCGAAGCCTTTGCCCAGCTCGGCACCGAGCTCGACCCGGCGACGCAGAAGCAGCTCGACCGCGGTGCCCGCCTCGTCGAACTGCTCAAGCAGCCGCAGTACAACCCGATGCCGTTCGAGCAGCAGGTCATGGTCATCTGGTCGGCCACCAACGGCCACCTCGACAACGTCCCCGTCGACCGCGTCGCCGAGTGGGAAAAGGGGTTCCTCGACTTCATCGACCAAAGCCACAGCGAGATCCGCACGAAGATGGTCGACACCAAGGCCCTCGGCGACGATGTCGTCGAAGGTCTCGAAAAGGCCGTCGCCGAGTTCAACGACAAGGTCTTCGTCCACCGCAACGAAGCCGTCGCCGCCTGAGCGGGGTGCGGTAGCTTACACAGACTTAAGGCGGCGAGTTTCGGCTCGCCGCCTTGTTTCGTTGGGGCCAACACCCGAGCACCGCGATGCGCAACGGCGGCCGCCACGGCGCACGAGTCACAGTGCGCCATCCACCACTACCGCCTTCGCAGTTTCACCCATTACGTCCGCACCTGACGAACGGACCACGACGCAGAAACACATTGCCGCCGACGACCCGCCGACGTACTTTAGAACGCCGCCGATGTTCCACGTGGAACATTCTGCCCCTCGGCAAGACACCCAAACCCCCGCCGCCGACCGCCAGCCGGGTCGGCGAATGTTCCACGTGGAACAATGAGCCTCAAACGCCTTCGCCCCCGCCCGATCGGCCGCCGCTGCGCAGCGCCTTATCGACGAGTTCGCCGAGCCTTCGTCGATAATCTTCCAACGGCCAGGTCTTGTGCCGGCGCGGCACGATGACGAGATCGACTGTCGGCAGCGTGTGTCGCTCGTGCCGATACGCCTCGCGGAGCAGCCGTTTGAGGGCGACACGTTCGTGTGCCTTACCGACCCGCCGCGAAACCGTCAGTCCCAGCCGCGGATGACCCAGATCGTTCGGCCGCACATAGACCGTCAGCGGCCCACGCGATGCCTTGAGCTTCGCGTCGAAAACGGCCCGGAACGCGTTGGCACCCGACAGCCGATGCGACCGCGGGAAGGTGAGGCGAGATTGCGGGAGGACGTCGTCCACGGTGAAGCATCTATAGCCGCGGCTCTGGCTACACAGCCCACCTGATGTCACTCCGCTTCAGTCTTCGCCCTTGGCGACCAAAAACCGCTCGGCATCCAACGCCGCCTTGCAACCCATGCCGGCGGCGGTGACCGCTTGCTTGTAGTGCGGGTCGGCCACGTCGCCGGCGGCAAAGACGCCCTCGACACTCGTGTACGTCTGCTCCGGCTGCGTCAGCTTCACGAAGCCGGCGTCGTCCGTTTTTAACTGGCCGGCGAGGAACTTGGTGTTGGGCCGGTGGCCGATGGCGACGAACATGCCGACGCAGTCGATCGTTTTCTGCTCGCCAGTGTCGGTGCTCTCGACGAGCACACCCGTCACGCCGTCGGCTTCGGTGCCGAGCACTTCGACGGGCTTGGTGTGCCAGTGGATCTTGATCTTCTCATGTTCGAGCACGCGTTGCTGCATGACCTTGCTGGCCCGCATCTCGCCGCGACGGACGACGAGGTGGACGACGTCGGCAAACTTGGTTAGGTACGTCGCCTCCTCCGCGGCCGAGTCGCCACCACCGACGACGACGAGGCTTTTGCCGCGGAAGCGTGGCAACGCACCGTCGCAGATCGCACACGCGCTGACACCCTTGTTGGCAAACTCGGCTTCTCCGGGGATCTTGAGATATTTTGCGCTGGCCCCGGTGGCGATGATGACGGTGTTGCTCTTCCACTCTTTGCCGTCGGAGCCCTTGAGCTTGAATGGCCGCTCGCTGAGGTCGAGTTCGACGACGTCCTGCGTGACGATGCGGGTGCCGCAGGTGACGGCCTGTTCGCGCATCTTCAGCATGAGGTCAGGCCCCTGCACACCGCTCGGAAAGCCGGGAAAGTTCTCCACTTCTGTCGTCCAGTTGAGCTGCCCCAGCGGCAACGTGCCGGCCAGACGGTTCTCTTCGCTGATGGCTCCCTCGTACTCGAGCGGCTTGAGATTGGCCCGGGCGGCGTAGATGGCAGCGGTAAAGGCAGCAGGCCCGCTGCCGATGATGGTGACGGCTTCGACTTCGTGTTCCACGTGGAACCATATACGGCCGCCGGCGGTATCGGGTTGGCATCGTCACGCGACCGCTACCGTGGTCGCATGTTCGGTGGATTCATCACGCTTCTGCAGTCGAACCCGCCTTACTACGCGGCGGCGGTCATGACGATCATCGTCTCGATCACCCTCCACGAGCTTGCCCACGGCTTTGCCGCGATCAAGCTCGGCGATGACACGCCCGAGTACAGCGGGCACATGACGTGGAACCCGATCACGCACATGGGTCCGTTCAGCATCGCCGCGGCGTTCCTGGCGGGCATTGCGTGGGGCTCAATGCCGGTCGACCCGACGCGGCTCAAGGGCAGATACGCCGAGGCCATTGTCGCCGCGGCCGGACCGGCGGTGAACTTGCTGCTGGCGATCCTGGCCTTTACCTCGCTGGGCCTATGGATGCGGTACGGCGGCCCGATCGGGCCTGCAGACTACCGCACCGAGAACGGCCACATGGTTCTTGAAGTCGTAGGCAGATTCAACCTGCTGTTGTGCGTCTTTAACCTGCTGCCGGTGCCGCCTCTGGACGGGTCGAAGATCCTGGCGAACTTCAACCGTCCGTATGCCGAATGGACGGGCGATCCTGAAAACCAGGGCATCACCGTCATGCTGTTCGTGATCTCGTTCCTGATAGCGGGTTATCTGCTGAACCCGCTCATGGTCGTGGCAGGCGGGTACGTCGGGCTGCTTGCGGGGTGATATGACAATTGACGTGACGAGCGACGTGAAGCCGCAGTCCGTGGGACCGCGGCTCATGGGACGCTGCGTCGTTGAGCGACTTCTTCTTACGAACCGCCCCAGAAGTTGGCGGCGTCCTCGTCGAACGCACGCTCCGGTGCCGGCTCGACGTACGACCACTCCCCCAGCCACGTCTTGAGCCACGCGGGTGGCGTGACGTACGGCGACACATCGGCGACGACGAGAATTAACGCGACGCCGATCGAGCCGACGACGCCGCTGAGCACGACACCCGCCCACGCCTTCGGCAGACGCGGCACGATCACGGCCAGCGTGCCCGCGACGGTCGGGATGACGAGCGGGATCGCGTTGAGCTTGCCGAGGTCGAAGCTGACATACCACGAAATCAATGCCGGCGGCAACATCGCAATCGGCAGCACGAACGCGCCGGCGGCAACCGCTTGGCGAACCTCCGTGAACCGCTCGCCTCGCAGCAGGAACAACACCACGGCAGACCCGAGCGTCGCCGCGACGATCGGCAGGAACAGGACGACTGCCCCGTGAAACTCTGCTAAACCGATCAATGGCACGGCAAACATCCCGGCGATGCCCAGGCCAATGAGGTCGCCCGCGCCGCCGTCGCGACGTCTCGCCGCCCAGTACAACACAACCGCCAGGAGCGTCGACGCGATCGGCACGAGAAAGCCATAAGCGATCGGTTGCCCACGCGTGTCGCCAAACCGGCTCGGCCACAACACGAAGCCCACACACCCGATCACGATTGCGGCCACGGGCAGCGCCCACGCCTTTCGCGGCAACATCAACGCCGCCGGCCACGCCACCAGGAGCAGCAACAACGTCGGCAACAGCCACATCCAACGCGTCCAGCTGAACGCATCGACCGATGAGCCCTCGGCGTCCAACGTCCACGCCTGCCAGGTCGCAGCAATCGCGTCACGACCCGTGTCGAACGAGCCCGGCTCTGAGACGGCGTGGAGCGGCTGCACAAAGCACACCGCCACGCCAATCAAAGCCGCGACCGGAACCGCGAAGCAGGCAAGCCGCTCTCGCTTGAGCAGCAACGCAACAAGAGCAATGACCAACCCCAGCCCGGCCGGAATGGCCAGGCCGTAGATCGCCCGCTGGAGCATCGGGTCGTTGAGGTCCATCGGCAGAGGCTACTTCGCGACGCCCTGAATGCCGAAGTGGAGCGTGATCTCGTCGCTGATGCCACTGTCGCCCATCATGGTGTTGACGCCGAAGTCACTGCGCTTGATGGTGAAGGTGCCACCGATGCCCATGCGATCACCGCGTGGCGTTTGACCTGAGGCCAGTTGCTTGAGCGTGACCGCAATCGGCTTGGTTTCACCGGCCAGCGTCAGCTCGCCCTGCATGGTCATCGTGCCGTCACCGTTGTCGCTGGCACCGCTGCCGACGAAGCGAACCGTCGGGTACTCGGCGGCCTTGAACCAGTCGGGTGCCTTGAGGTGGCCGTCCCGCTGTTCGTTGTGCGTGTCGATCGACTCCATTGGCGCGACAACGTCGACCTCGAGCGACGCCGGGTCGCTGCCGTCGTAGCTCAGCGAGCCGCTGTACTGCGTGAACATACCGAAGAATGGGCTTTGGCCCATGTATATCGCGCTGAAGACGATCGTTGAGTGGACCGGGTCGACGGCGTAGCCCTTGGCTTCCTGCAGGACGGCGGCCTCGGCGGCGCGCGGCTGCGGGAACAGCGTAACGCCCGCCACGCCGACGGCGAGCAGGCTGGTGACGACAACGCGGGAGACGAGGGCTTTGGAATTCATAGCTGTGACTTGCGGGATTATCAATGACGCCGAAGCTTCGACGCCGATCTATGCAGCCTACTGACGAATCGGCAAGTCGACAACGCACGTTCACCACCAATCGCCGCAGTACCACGAAGGCCCGTCAAGTTGGTCCAGGCGTGTGTAGAGCTCAGCGGGTGTCACGCGTTGCTATGGCAGTGTTCGCCGGCTTGGCCTTGGCCGAGGCGGCTGGTAGGGTCGATTTGATGATCTTCGAGGTGCGTGGTGCGGACAGACAAACGGGTAAGAACCGCATCGCACGCGTCGAGGCTGTCGACGCCGATACGGCAGAGCGACGCGCAGTCGAGGCCGGCCTTGTCGTGACGGATGTGCAAATGCTCGAACCCGAGCCGATCGAGGAACACGACGAGTCGCCGGACGATGTGGTGCCGGGCTTTGACTTTGCAGCGCCCGCGGCGACGGCAGCGCCGAAGTCGCTTGGCTACGCGGACAGCGTCGCGTCGGGCGGCGGACGCGTACCCGAGTTTGCGGCCTTGAAGTACTGGTCGGGCGTGCTGCGCATCGTGGCGATCGCCCTTCTGGTGATCGGCGGGTTCATGGTCCTGGCCGGGCTGCTTTCGTCGCTCGACACGTTGCAGCGTCGTGGCCTGTCCTTCGACGCCCTGCTCAGGGTGCTCGGCTCGCTGTTCGCAGGCCTCTCTGTGGTCGTCGCCGCCGCGCCGGTGGCGACGCTGGGCTACGCCGCCGCGGCCTTCCGCGAGCATGTCCGCCGGCATTGGAACGACTGACTCACTGCCCTTCGATCGCCTTCTCCCGACGCTCGGCCCGCTCGGCTTCGATGCCGGCCTCCAGCTCATCGACGCGATCGCGTAGCTCACGGAGCATCGCCGGCTCACTGTCACCGCTGCGGATCTGCTGGATGGCGGCGCGGGCGGTCTCCTTGAGCTCATCGTCGGCCGCAGAGTCGGCGAGGCGCTGAAGCGGCTCGACGGCCTCTGTATCGAGCGTGTCGCCCAATGCCCGAACCGCCGCTGATCGATAGCGCGGCATCGGGTCGTCGAATCGACTCACCAGAAAGTCGCGAACCCGTTCCTTTGCGTCGTCTTCAAGAGTCGGATAGAGCGTGGCCAGAGCGACGAAGCCGTTACGTCGGGCGCGGAAGCTCGTGCCGTAGTCGGCCAGAGCCAGCGACGGCTCGAGCGCTTCGGGCACGCCGAGCTTTGCGAGAGATTCGACGGCAGCCGAGCGGACGCGGAGGCCGTGGCCGGTGTCGCTCGTTTCGTCCATCAGCAAGGTGACGATGGGATTTGTCGGCTTCTGGTTGCCAAGCCCGCTAAGAGCGGCAGCCTCGACGTAGAGCGATTCATCCTGCGTCGCGTAGGGCACGAGTGCTTCGGCTGCGGCGACGTGCTTGTATTCGCCGAGTGCCGACACCAGGTTCTGCCGGGCCATCGGGTGATCGACCGTCGCGTCGACCAGCGCCTGCCGGGCGGCGGCAGTGTCCATGCGGCCCAGCGAGCGGGCCGCCTCGGACCGCTGGCCCCAGTGCCGATCGTTGTTGTTGAGGATCATGGCGAGCGTCTCGACGGCGCGATCGTCGTCGACGCCGCCCAGCCGATCTATGGCAGCAAGGCGGGCGAAAGGTGTCGGCCCGTCCGTTGCCTGTTTCAGCGTCATTGCCAGCGGCGGGCTGAAGTCGACGAGGCTGATGAGCGAGTTGTTCGGGTCGACGATCACCATCACCGGCTCCTCACCGGTGGCGAGCGTTGCGTTGTTCCGCTTTCCATCAAGAGTGACGGTGAACTGGCGGACGTCGCCGTTCTCCATGACGCACCAGACCGGCAGATCGTGGGCAAAAGCGGGCGTGGCGTTGCTGATGTCCTGCGTCTGGCGGACCGTGAGTGCGACCACACCTGCGTCGGCGTCGTAGCTGTAGCCGATGTCGAGCTTGGGCGTACCCGGCCGGTAGACCCACTGCTGCCAGAACTGCTCGAAGTCGCGGCCGGTCACTTCTTCGAAGCACTGACGCAACTGGTCGCTTTCGACGCTGCTCAGGCCGTAGCGGCTCTGGAAGAGCTTGAGCGACTCCCAGAAAGCGTCGTCATCACCGACGGCTTCTCGGAGCATGTGGATGACGGCACTGCCCTTGCCGTACGGGTTGCAGACGCCACGACGGAAGGTGTCGCCGGGTTGCTCGTAGTAAGGCCAAACCAGCCCGTTGCCTGCGGCAACGTCGTCGGCCTCGGCGTTGCGACGCATGTTCGTAAAGACCTCGTAGGCGTACTCGTCGCGGCCGTAGTAACTCTCGTGCCAGGCATGGTCGAGGAAGGTGGCAAAGCCTTCGTTGAGCCAGAGGTGTGCCCAGGTTTTGCAGGTCGTGTGGTCGCCGAACCACTGGTGGGCGAGTTCGTGAGCGACGAGGCCGTCGAGCGTGGAGCCGACGGCGGCACGTTCGTTGACGATGCAGTCCTGGTACATGGTGGTGACGGTCGTGTTCTCCATGCCACCAGAGCCGAAGAGGTAGACGACGCTCTGGCTGTAGGCCTCCCACGGGTATTGGCCGAGTTTGTCGGAGAAGAACTCGAGCATGTGTTGCGTGCGGCCGAACGTGCGTTCGGCGTCGGCGGCACGGCCCGGGGGCACCCAGTACTCGATCCGCTTACCACGCCAGTCGTCGGCCCGGACGATGTCGAAATCACCGACCACGAGTGACATCAGGTAGCTGACATGCGGCTTCTGCATGCGGTAGTGCCACACGCCATTCTCGCCCTCGGCCAATCGCTCACCGTTGGCCAGAACGGACAAGCCGTCCGGCACAGCCACCTTCATCTCGGTCGTCATCCGGTCATTCGGATAGTCATGGCAAATCACCCAGTAGCGGTTGCTCTCGGGCTGCCCCTGCGTGTGGACCATCAACGGCCGATCGGGATAGGCAGCGTCGGGCAGAGCGAACGTCATGCCGTCCGTCGGGTCGACCACCTCGTAGTCGAAGACCAGCGTGTGCTTGCTCCGCGGCGCGAGCGGCTCGGCGAAGCGGACGGTCAGCGTCTCGTCGTCGTAGCGGTAGTCGACGTCGTTACCGTCCGCGTCCGTGACGCTGAAGATCGTCATGCCGACGGCGTCGAGGTCGAGCGACCGCAGCGGCAGGGCCAGCGTCGTGAAGTCGAGTCGCTCGGTCGCCCGGAACCGCCTGGCCGTCGGCACCATCGCGATATCGAGGGCTAGGTGCGTGAAGTCGACCTGCGGACTCGGCGGAATCTGCCGCGTCGACGCTCCGGTGGCCGGGTCGACGCCTTGGGCAGCAACAACGGAAACTGAGCCCAGCAGGCCCATCAAGACGCAAAGAACAACACGCTTCATCAGTCCGCAGCCTAGCGGCATCGCTATCTGTGGAGCAGCGTCGTGTCGAGCCGCACGTGACTTCGCTAACGTCGCGACGCCACCAACCGCGTCGGTGCGGCTGCCATCGCTCAAGATCAATTATGCTTCGCCTGACCGGGATCCATCTTCCGCTCGATCATCCGCCCGAATCCATTGCCGAGGCTGCGCTGGGCCGCATGCGTATTCCGGCAACCCGGCTCGTCTCCTGCACGATTGCCCGCCGCGCCCACGACGCCCGTAAGAAGTCGGCCATCCTGTTGGTCTACTCGCTCGATGTGGTCGTCAAGGACGAAGCTGAGGTGCTGGGCCGGTTCGTCGGCGATGCGAGTGTCAAGCCCACGCCCGATACCAGGTACCACTTCGTCGCCCGCGCGACGTCCGCCACGTCGGTTCGGCCGGTCGTCATCGGTGCCGGCCCGTGCGGCCTGTTCGCCGCCCTGCTGCTGGCGCAGATGGGGTTTCGGCCGATCATTCTCGAGCGTGGCAAGGAAGTTCGCGAGCGGACCAAAGACACGTGGGGCCTGTGGCGAAAATCGGTACTCAAACCCGAATCCAACGTGCAGTACGGCGAAGGAGGAGCCGGCACATTCTCCGACGGCAAGCTTTGGAGCCAGATCAAAGACCGCCGCCATCTGGGCAGGAAGGTGCTGACGGAGTTTGTCAAGGCCGGTGCACCACCGGAGATCCTGACCGAAGCCCACCCGCACATCGGCACGTTCCGCCTCGTCAAGATGGTCGAGAACATGCGAGCCACCATCGAGTCGCTCGGCGGTGAGTACCGGTTCGAAAGCCGCGTGACGGGCCTCGACATCGAGCCGACCGGCGACGGGACGCGGCGGGTTCGTGGCGTCGTGCTGTCGAACAATGAACACGTCGCCACCAACCAGGTCGTCCTGGCCATCGGGCACAGCTCACGCGACACGTTCCAGGTGCTTCACGACCTTGGCGTTCATATCGAGGCCAAGCCATTCTCGCTGGGCTTTCGCATCGAGCATCCGCAACCGCTCATCGACGTTGCCCGGTTTGGCCCCAACGCCGGCCATCCGATTCTCGGGGCGGCCGACTACAAGCTCGTCCACCACGCGTCGAACGATCGGGACGTCTACAGCTTCTGCATGTGCCCCGGCGGGACGGTGGTCGCTGCTACGTCAGAAGAAGGCCGGGTCGTGACGAACGGGATGAGCCAGTACTCGCGGTCTGAGCGGAACGCCAACGCGGGCATCGTCGTCGGCATCACGCCTGAACGCGACTATCCCGAAGGCCCGCTGGCGGGCGTTGCGTTCCAGCGCAAGTGGGAAACGGCGGCCTTCGTCGCCGGCGGCGAGACCTACGCGGCACCGGCGCAACGGGTCGGAGACTTCCTCGCCGGGCGCGCCAGCAAAGCTATCGGCAGCGTTGTCCCGTCGTACAAGCCGGGCGTTCACCCGACGAATCTGAAAACATGCCTGCCCGACTTTGCAATTGAGGCCATCCGCGAAGCCATTCCGGCATTCGGTCGCAAGATCCGTGGTTTCGACAGCGACGACGCGGTGCTGACAGGCGTGGAGACGCGAACGTCGTCACCCATTCGCATCAGCCGCGACGAGACGTTCCAGAGCGTCAACACCCGCGGCCTCTTCCCCGCCGGCGAGGGTGCGGGCTACGCCGGTGGCATCTTGTCGGCCGGTGTCGACGGCATCAAGGTCGCCGAGGCCGTCGCCCAAAGCGTGCTGGCCGGTTGAAGCGTGCCATCCCACAACGGAGAAAGCCGCCGCAAGTGCGGCGGCTTTTGCTTTTCAAGGCAGAAGATCGGGGCGATGCGACGCCGGTTGAACGGTTTTTAGAAGCTGCTTTGCACGAGTTCTGCCTCTGACCTCGGTTTCTGTCGCGGGGCGATCTGGCGAATGAGCTTGCGATGGGGCGAGACGGCGTAGCCCGAAATGTCGGACAGTGCTCAAGTCGTGTCAAGATAGCGAGCGCTCCCGCCGGCCTTTGCATTGGCGTGCAGCAGCCTCGGCCGACCATGCGTTTCCCAGGAGCAATTGCTCAAGGCGATGCTGTCGCAGTGCCCACTCTTCATCCGCAGCGAGCACGAGGAGCTTCCGGCCGACCGATGAGCGGAACGTCGAATTTGATGATGGCTCCAAACGCGCAGGCCGTTCTTGGTGGAACTTCAACGGCGGGATGCAATCTTGTCCAAGGCGATTCACCTCATCGTCAACACGCGGTTCGAGGTCAGGCGCGCGTTCGGCGACGCATGGCGACAATCGCGAGCAGCGCGGACGTACCCAATGCACTGACCGGCTCGGGGACGGCGGTGATGGAGATAAAGCCGTTGCCGGCGTTGAGGCCGCCCTGGAGCGAGGGGTTCAGGGCGAAGTCGGCGAGGAACGACCCACCGCCGCCGCCGCCGCCAACGACGAAGGAGTCGCCGGCACCGCCGCCGCCGCTGTAGCCGCCGCCCCCGCCGCCGCCCTGGATGCCCGAGCCGCCACCGCCGCCGAAGCCGCCGATGCCTTGGAAGAGGTTGCCGCCGCCGCCGGCGAGACCATTTAGGTAGGACTGGCCGCCAAATCCCCGCTCACCCGTCGCCCCATCGCCACCGTCGGTGAAGAAGCCCCCGCCGCCGCCAGCGCCACCAAAGTTGCCGCCCGCGCCGCCGTTGCCGGCGAGTCCGCCGGCACCACCGTTCGTTCCCGCGCCGCCGGAAGGTGTCGTCAAGCCCGGGTTGCCGCTGACGGAGGAGCGTGTCCCGCCACCGCCGCCGGCGATGACGAGCGGGATATCGCCCGGGCCGACGACGAAGCTGCCGCCCCCGCCGCCGGCGTATTGCACGTTGATTCCTGCCGTTTGACCTTGGCCACCAACGGCAAGCGTCAAGATCTGGCCTTGGCTCAGGGCGAAGTCACCGCTGATGATGGCTCCCAAGCCGCCGCTGGAGGTATTGCCGCTACCGCCCTGCGCCCCGCGGCGGTGATGGTGTAGGTGCCGGTGGCAGGGACCTCGAAGGTGGTGAAGTCGCCGGTGAAGTCGATTAGCGCGGCCGACGCCGGCGCCGGCGATGCGGCAGCGGCGAGGACCGCCGCCAATACGGTCGTGCCGAAGCGGGTCAGGCGGGACAGCAGCGATGTGGAGCCGGCGTGGCGTGCGGGTTGGGACATGACTTTCTCCGGAAAGGTGGTTGCGACAAAGCGTGTCGTTCGCGGTGGCGGACGCCCGCCTCCGGTCACAGAGCGTGAAGCGCGCCTGATCGGGATCAGAAAAACCTTCGGCTACTGCTCCGACGCCGCCTCGAACCGTTGACGCCAGTCGGCGGCCTGCTCCGAGTCGCCTTTCCGCTCGTACAGCGTGGCGAGGCTTTCGAGTATGCCCGCCCGCCGCGGGTGGTTCGGCGGTAGGATCCGCTCGGCGAGCGTGTGGGCCTCCAGCAGCAACGGCTCGGCCCCGGCGAGGTCGCCGCCGTCGCGGTGGACGATGCCCTTCTTGCGCAGGATCGAGAAGATGACGTAGTCCATGTCGAGCGGCGACGCGCGTGCCAGTTGCAACGCCTCGTCGAAGATTGGATCGGCCTCCTCAATTCCCCTGTTCAAGCCGATGATGAAAGCAAGATCTGCCAGGCCGCGTAGGCGCTCGGGGTGGTCGGCGCCGCGTCGTTGAACCTCGAGTGCGTCACTTTCGCGTCGCAACGCGATCCCGCGGTCGACATCACCGAGGATCCGGTAGTAATCGCCGAGCGTCTGCATGGTGGAGACGGTTCCGGGATAACTCGGAGCGAAGTGCTCACGTTGGAGGTTCAGCAACTGCTCGGCGTGTGCAAGCGCTTCCTCGCGTCGACCTAGGAACCACAGAGTTCGGTGGAGCCAGCCGAGCGTTTCCAAGGTTTCGCTATGGCGGTCGCCGAGCAGGCGTCGCTGGTCAGCGAGGTCGGCTTCGAGCAGCGGGAGGGCTTCGGCAAACTCGTTCCTGCGAAGTAACACCTGTGCCAGCCCCGTCCTCGGCCAGGTCGGCCGATCGGGCTCGCCCATCTGAAAGGCCGTTCGGTCTATCGGATGCTCGAGGATCTGCCGGTACATTGCCTCGGCCTCATCGAGACGATGCAAACTGGCGTAGGCGTTGGCGAGCTGTTCGCGGCTCTTGAGCAGCCGCGGGTCGCTCGGTGGGAGCGTGGCCTGCTCAAGGTCGACGACCTTCTCGTGCTCCGCGAGCGCGTCCTGATATCGGCCCATACCGGTGTAGCTCACACCGATGAGGCGGTGGACGCGGGCGGCGACGAGCGGGTAATCGGGAAACGCCACGTCGACCCTGGCCGCGGCGCGGTCGATGGCCTCGACGAGCGTCGTCGCCGGGCCGCCGTCGGTGCGATCGGTGTTGGCCAGCGCCAGCACCTCGAAGGCGAAGAAGTCGTTCACGCCCTCGGCCATGACCTGGCGGTCCTCGGCCTCGGCGCGGGCTTCGGCCTCGGCCTGGCGGGCAAGCTCCTCGGCCGCAAGCGCCGCCTGTGCCTTGTCGCGCTGGTCGGCGACCCGCTGCGCCTGCCAGGCAAACCCGATCACGCCCAGCAATAGCGCCGCCGCCACCGCGGCAGCGCTGGCCACCAGGCCGCGGTTGCGACGCACGAACTTTTTGAGTTGATACGATCGGCTCGGCGGGACCGCTTCGACAGCGTCTCCGCGAATGTACCGCTGCAAATCGTCCGCCAGTTCTCCCGGCGAGCTGTACCGACGCCGACGGTCCTTTTCCAACGCCTTCATCGCGATCCAGTCGAGCTCGCCCTCGATCAGGTTGCTGAGCCGACGTGGCTCGAGCCGGCGATTGGCCGCGACATTGCCGAGGGTGTTTCGGGACTGCGAGAGCTTTGTGCTCGGCCGGGGCGGATCGACTTCGGTGAGGATGCGGCAGATCTCCGCATACGCGGCGCTTCGCAGCGACGTTCCATCGAACGGGGTCTCGCCGGTCAGCAATTCGTAGAGCAGCACGCCGAGCGAGTAGACGTCGGTCCGCGTGTCGATGTCCATCGCGCCGTCGGCCTGCTCGGGGCTCATGTACTCCGGGGTGCCGATGAGCTGGCGGTGCTCGGTGTAGAACGTCTTCTCGGTCAGCCGTCCAGCGGTTGCTTTGGCGATGCCGAAGTCGATCACCTTGGCCTGCGGGGTGTCGTCCCTCGTGGTGACCAGCACGTTGCCCGGCTTCAGGTCACGGTGGATGATGCCCTTCTGGTGAGCGTGCTGCGTCGCTTGGCAGACCTGAACAAACAACTCGAGTCGCTCGGCGATGCCAAGACGATGCCTATCGCAGTACCGCGTGATCGGTTCGCCCTCACAGAACTCCATGACGAAGAACGGCCGGCCCGCGGGTGTGCTGCCGGCGTCGAACACCTTGGCCACGTTCGGGTGATCCATCACCGCCAGCGCCTGCCGCTCCTGCTCGAAGCGGGCTACGACCTGCTCGGTGTCCATGCCGAGCTTGACGATTTTCAATGCCACGCGTCGACGTACCGGCCGGCGCTGCTCGGCGAGAAAAACGTGCCCGAAGCCGCCCTCGCCGACTTTCTGCACGAGCTTGTACGGGCCGATCTCCGAATCGGCGCCCTCGGCGACCGGTGCGGTGTCGGACGACTGCGCTGACGCACCCTCGATGTCGCTCGGCTCCAGCGTCGGGTCGCTCAGAAATTGCTCGTCATCGGCCGCGGCGACCATGGCTTTTAGTCGCGTGCACAGCTTTGGCTGCTGCTTGCACGCCTGCTCGACAAATGCGTCGCGCTCCTCGGCCGGCAAATCCATGGCCGACTCGAACAGCGTGCGGAGCGTCTTCGAAAGATCGTCGCCAGCGTTCATCGTTGTCCTGCTCGATCAGTTTTAAACGCGCCCGGACTCGATGGCCTCCTTCAGCCATGCACGCGCGTAGGCCCACGACCGCTTTACCGTCGAGGTCGACACGTCCAGCGCCGCGGCGGTGTCCTCGACGCTCAGGCCGGCGAAGTAACGCAGCCGCACCACCTCGGCGGCATCGGGGTCGCTGCCCGCTAAGCGAGAGATCGCCTCGTCGAGGATCAGAAATCCTGCGGCTTCTTTCTCCGAGTTTGGATCAGGCAGGCCGGCTAGGTCGATCGCGGCACGGCGGGCATCGGGGCCGCCCCGTTTGCCGGCGGACTTCTTGCGGGCGTGATCGATCAGGATTCGCCGCATCGCATCGGCGGCAGCGACAAAGAAGTGCTTGCGATTCTGCCACGGCACCTGCCGTGGGCCGGCCAGCTTCAGGTACGCCTCGTGCACAAGCGCCGTCGCCTGCAGCGTGTGCCCGGCCCGCTCGGCCTTGAGCTGCTGCTGCGCGACGGCCCGAAGCTGCGTGTACACCAACGGCAACAGCTTGTCGGCCGAGGCTTGGTTGCCGTCGGAGGCCTGCTGCAGAACCTGGGTGAAGTCGCGCTCGACGGATGACACAAAGAAGCTTCCGCACGCAATCTGCCACGGGCGGGAAAAAATTCAAAGCGTCGCGGGGATTTTCTGATCCTTTTTCCGGGCGGTTCTCGCTTAGGGGGCAGTTCGTGCAGGCACGTCGTCACCGATGTCAGCCACGCGACACCCCACAAACCCTAACCCGGAGACTCGAATGCCTCGCACTCGCACCGCCTCGTCCATCCTCGCCCTGGCCGCCGCCGCCACGTTGGCCGCATCGGCTCAAGCCCAAGTTACCTTCAACGTCACCTTCGAAGACGTCACCGCCAACAACGGTATCGGCTTCGCCGACCCCAACGAGGGCGCGGCCCGCCGACAAACGATCACCAACGTTACCAACTACCTCAGCACCGTCCTCGACGGACGTGGCTCGGCCAACTTTGTGTTCCGCGCCAGCGAGAACAAACCCAACAGCAACACTCTGGCCAGCTTCGGCCCGACCCGCGGCAGCTACACCGGGCAGCAATTCTTCTACAACGGCCTGCCTTATCAGCGCCTGCGCATGGGCAACACCGTTTTTGGGCCCAACGACACCGACGGGGCCGGCTCGTTCAACTTCGGCAAGAACTTCTACGCCGGCACCGGCACCGTGCCGGCCGACCAGTTCGACATGTACTCGACCGCGCTGCACGAGATCACCCACGGCCTGGGCTGGATCGACGGCGTCGGCCCCGGCGGCGTCCCAGACGCCAACCGCACGCAGTTTCCCGTCCTCTCCAGTTGGCTCCGCCGCGGCAGCGGCACCAATGCGACGCCTCTGTGGGAGCGGGACGTCAACAGCCCCAACTACGGAAAGTTCGTCGGCGACCAGAGCACCTTCACGAACGCCAACGACGCGAACACCGGCCTCTTCTTCCACGGCCCGTTCGCTAAGGAGATCTTCGGCGGCGCTGTGCCGATGTTCGCGCCCAACCCCTACCAGGAGGGCTCGAGCATCGCCCACACCAATGTGAACCCGGTCGCGCTGATGAACCCCTCGACGCCCCGAGGCCCCGGCGAGCGCACGTACAAACCGTTCGAGATCGGCATGCTCATGGATCTGGGCTACAACCAGTACAAGTGGGACGACGCCGACGGCACCTTCCTGGCCGGCAGCACTACCGAAACCCTCGCGCAAAGCAACTGGCGCTCCGACGACGCATTCCTCCGGCTCAACGGCACTAACTACAACACCAAAGCCAGCCCGCAGCCCGGCAATGTCCTGGCGCCCTACGCAAAGGTCACCAGCAACATCAATCTCGAGTTCGGCGGCACAGGCACGACCGGCTACACCGCCACCAACGACGTTGGCACCACCGCGGCTGATCCCTTCCGCCTGGCCCGCATGCAGCTCAGCTCGACGTCCACTGCCGCCAACACCATCGCCGGCGGGCACTTCACCTGGGGCCAGAACGCCGACGGCACCGCCAGCGCACTGGCGCCGGCCATTGAGCAGAACGGCACTGGTGCCTTCGTCATCAGCTCGACCATGAGCATCCCCAATGGCCTGACCGTCCGCGGTACCGGCAACGGCGACCTCACGATCGCCGGCGCTGTCGACGGTGCCGGAGCGCTCACCAAGCAAGGGGCCAGCAAGCTCATCCTCAACGGCAACGGCGCGGCCAACAGTCTCTCGTTCGCTGGAGGCCTCAACGTCAACGCGGGCACCGTTGATCTCAACACCGCCTACACCGGTGCGATCAACAACAACGGCGGCACGCTCAACAACAACGCCGCCAACATGATGGCCACCGTCAACAACAACGCCGGCACGACCAACGTCAACAACAATGCCGGCACCGTCAACAACAACGGCGGCATGGTCAACGTCGGCATGAACGCCAACGTCGACATGATGATGCAGAACGGCGGCATGACCAACGTCGCCGGCACCGTCGACAACTTCGACATGTTCGGCGGCACCGTCGGCGGCGACGGCACCATCGACGACTTCGACTTCTGGGACGGCGCCTTCGACCCCGGCAACAGCCCCGGCGACCTCACCATCAACAACACCACCATCTACGGCGCCGGCGACATGTCCGCCAACGGCACCGCCGGCGGCAACGCCTACTACAACTGGGAGATTGACACCCTCCCGATCGACGGCGGCCAGGCCGGCGACATCGAGGGCTGGGACCTTTGGGAAATGGGCAACCTCGATCTGCGCGACAACGCGTTCGAGATCGAGCTCAGCAGCATCGACGACCTTGGCAACCTGGCGCCGCTGCCGAACTGGGACCCGAACCTGGAATGGAGTTTTCTGATCGCGACGGTGACGAACAACGAGTTCCTCACCGATGCCGCCAGCTTCTTCGTCGACGACACGCTGTTCGCCAGCTTCAACAACGTTGGCGGCGGCGACTGGGGCCTGTCCACCGTCGACGGCAGCGGCCTGTACCTCGACTGGACGCCTGTCCCCGAGCCGGCCAGCCTCGCCCTGCTGGCCTTGCCGGCCCTCGCACTTCAGCGCCGGCGGTCCGCTTAGCGGACTTGAAACCCTGCACGTACCGGGCCACCGTCTTTCGACGGTGGCTTTCTCCGCTGTCGGTCTGTCTGCCTTCCAGAACGAGAATCGAGAAACACTTCGATAATTACCAGTTTCCCTGAACCCTCCCAAGCCGAGTCGACGCTTTGTGGGCATCCATTGCACGCGCTGCGGGGTGTTTTCCGGGTCGAACCGTCGACCGCCCCTGCCGCCGCGTGCGGGTTGCCCGATGATGCGGGCTTTCAACTCGAGAGGGAACCCCATGACCGCCCGCCGATCCACCACCATGCCCGCCACCGAAGCCAGCGTTCGTCGCCGTCCCGTTGTCGAGACGCTGGAGCAGCGCAAGCTGCTGACATTGATGCTGGGTGACCCGCAGATCTCAAACCCCGGATTCGAGATCGGCGCGATGGAGACCGCCGATTTCAATGGCGACGGCATCCTCGATGTCGCCGTGGTCGAGACAGTCACGCGATACAGCCAGCCCGGCGATGGGGTCGTCAAGATCGGATTGGGTGACGGCACCGGTTCTTTCGAATTCGGCACCGGCTACGAGGTCATCCTCGAGATTCCGACCAACCAGAGCTACGTCGTCAACCTCACCGTCGGCGATATCAACGGCGACGGTCATCAAGATCTGGCCGGAGCACATGCGCTCGACAATGGTATCTTTTACATGATCAATCGTGGCGACGGCTCTTTTTTCACTCCGTCCCACTACATTACACGAGGCGAAAGACCCAACAACCCCCGGCTCGCCGACATCAACGGAGACGGGTATGCCGACATCTTCTTCGTCTCAAACAGTGACACGCAAGGCCACGCAGCGATCCTCTACGGCAACCCAGACGGTTTCGACGACAATCGTCGAGTCATCTTCACTGGGGAAGAAGCCATCGGGACATATATCGGAGATATTAACGGGCAAGGCACGCTCGATATTGGCGTTATGACGACCAATTCAGCAGCATCGGCAAATGACCGAATCACGACGTTTCTGTCTTTTTTCGGCCCGGAGTACAACTTCGCGCTCGCCCAAGAATTGAATGGACATGCCCAATTTGTCAAGGCTGCAGAAACGGATCAAAACCCCCGTGGAGAGCTCTATTTCTCATCGTCGGATCGCCGAGCTCTCGGTGCTTTCCCGGACTTTCTTGATCCTGTGATTCGCACCTTCCCCGCCGGCAACGAACCCCGTAAATTCGACGTTGGAGACCTTGACGGTGACGGCAACGCTGATCTGGTGACACAGGCTGGATTCAGCTCAGGCTCGATTCTCTTCTTGCCCGGCAATGGCGACGTCACGTTTGGTGCCCCTACGACACTTCATACCTACACGAGCCCACAAGGATCTGGGATCGCCTTGGTAGATCTTGATGGTGACGGGGACAATGACCTGCTGCACGCGGAAGGCCGTAATGTCCATGCACTCCGCACGTTGAACGAGGCGCCCACAGTCGACTTTTCAACACCGCACGTCACTCGCTATACCAACCAAGGCGTTGTTGACCTTTTCGCCGCGACCAATCCCAACACCGGCGGCGGCACCTTCAGCGGGCCAGGGGTGACGAACAATCGGCTCGATCCCGCCGCCCTGCAGCCGGGCACATACACCCTCGAGTACACGCTCAGCGACGGCTTTGGGACCCCCAGCACCACGACGTTGCCGGTGGTTATCCGCGGTGAAAATCGCAGCCTGCACGTCACCCAGACGGCCGACGCCGACAATCATAACGACTACCAGACCAGCCTGCGCGAAGCGGTGCAATTTGCCAATGTCGTCCCGGCCGCGACGGACTTCAGCGTGCACGAGTGGATGTTCAACGGCTCCGCCTTCTCCCAGGGCGACACGCTCACCCTGACCACTAACCAGCAGGGCCAGGCCGGCAGCGCGTGGATGCAGGAAGCCGTCAACGTTCGCGACTTCACCGCCAGCTTTACCTACGACCAGGACCGCGGCGCGGATGGGGCCGACGGGTTCACCATCACCCTGCACGGCAACGACCTGAACGCCGTGGGCGGCAGCGGCGGCGGTCTCGGGTATGCCGGCATCGGCAACTCGATCGCCCTGGCCTTCAACATCTACGCGGACGCGACGCCGGGCTTTGCGATGTTGCTCAACGGAAACGTCAGCGGCGGCTACACGCCCCTCGGCGGTGGCATTAGCCTGACCAACGGCCAGCCCATCGATATCACCGTGCGAGGCACGATCAACAACCTGCTTCTCACGCTGACGCAAGGCAGCAACACCTGGACCACGTCGACCCCCGGTGCCGCCAACTTCACCGGAAGCGCCGCAGCTTACTTCGGCTTCACCGGCGCCACCGGCGCCGGCACCGCCAGGCAGACCATTACCAATCTCAACGTTCAAAGTCAGCCCCTGACCCGCACAGTCACCTTTGACAGTGCCCTTGCCGGCCAGACTTTCGTTCTGAACCAAGGCTGGAACGCCGCGAGTGATCACAGCGCCTTCGCCATTGACGGAAACGTCGCCATCGACGGCGGCGATGCCGGCTTGACCTTCGTCATCGACGATGCGACGGATCGCCGCCACTTCACGGTCAACGGCGGCGGCAACCTGAGGCTCAATCGCTTGAACCTGACCGGCGGCTTTGGCGACTTCGGCGGCTCCATCTGGAACCACGGCAGCTTCTCCGCCCACAACAGCGCCTTCTTCGGCAACCGTGCCACCCAGGAAGGTGGCGCGATCCAGAGCTGGGGCGGCTCCACCTCGCTCTACCTCAACAATGTGACCCTGGCCGGCAACACCAGCGACAGCACGGCCGGCGCGCTCGGCACCGGCGCCGCAACCAGCGGTCTGGAGCACGTTACCATTGTCGACAACACCGCCGCGGCCAACGGCGGCAGCGTGCTCATTTACCAGACCGACCTCTACGTCGGCAACTCGATCATCGCCCGCAACGTGAACGACGGCGTCGTTGTCAATGGTGACGGCAGCGGCAAGCTTCGCTTCAACAGCCACGACAACCTGCTGGGCATCGGCAACTGGCCCAACGTAACCGACGGGCAAAACGGCAACCGCCTGCAAGTGACAAGCGGCGACCTGCTGATGACCACGTTGGGCGACTTCGGCGGCCCGACGTCCACCCTTGCCCTGCTGCCCGGCAGTCTCGCGATCGACGCCGCCGCCGGGGGCGCGGCGATCGATCAGCGGGGTATCGCCCGCAACTTTGGCGATGCTCCCGACATCGGCGCGTTCGAAAGCCGCGGCTTCAACCTCGCCAAGCTCGCCGGCGACAATCAGGCGGCCGACATCGGCACCGCCTTCAGCGACATCGTTGTCGGCGTCACCAGCGACTTCGGCGAACCGGTCAATGGCGGCCGCATCACCCTCACCGGCCCGGCCAGCGGTGCGAGCATCTCGCCCAACCCGATCGCCGCCACGATTGCCAACGGCCAGGCCAGCTTCGCCGCCGCGCCCAACGACATCGACGGCAGCTACGAGGTCACCGCCACCGCGAACGGCGTCGAGATTGGTGTCAGCTTCTCGCTCACCAACGTCGCCGGCGATGTCATCGCCCCCATTGTCACCGACGGCCACTTCGAGTTTGAAACGCCGCACGCGATCGCCTTCACCTTCAGCGAAGACGTGACCGCCAGCCTCGACCGAAACGAGCTCATCGTCGTGAACACCACGACCAACGAGACGATTCCGGTCGACGCCCTCGGCTGGGACGGCAACACCGCCTGGTTCGTCTTCGCCGACCAGCTGCCCGACGGCAACTACGTCGCCACCCTGCCCGCCGGCAGCGTGGAGGACGCGGCCGGCAATGGGCTGGAAAGCGACGTCAACTTCGGCTTCTTCGTCCTCGCCGGCGACGCCAACCGCGACCGAAAGGTCGACCTCTCTGACTTTGCCATTCTTCGCAACAACTTCGGCACCGATTCGACCTTTAGCCAAGGCGATTTTAACTACGACGGCCGCGTAGACCTCGCCGACTTTGCCATGCTTCGCGCGAGCTTCGGCAACACCCTTCCAGGCAGCGACGACGACGACGGCCTGTTCTAATCGGCCCACCTCAATCCCTCTGCCGACACCAAACTCGGTGTCCCCGGCGGCGACGAATTGTTTCCGTCGCCGCCGAGGTTCACGGGTACGCCGCCGATCCGGAGGACGACCGCCTCACGCTGTTCTACGTCGTCGACGCGACTGCCGATGAGCCGCTCGGCACGCCCGTCGCGGTCCCGACAACGCCGAAGGCGGAGGTAGACCACGGCATCCGCCGACTGCTCGCGTTCGTGAAGCTCGGCCGCGACGATCGGCATGACATCGAGCAGTCACTGCCGGCGGCCGAGCTGGCGGAGATGGTGCGTGGGGCCTCGGCCAACGGTGTCCGCCTCGTCCTCCAAGTGCTCACGACCGGTCGCCTGACGGATCGGGCAATTGCCGCGGGCGACGGCCGCGACGCCGAGTGCGAGGTGTCGGACGTGGTGCGCCTGATGCGGGTGCTCGGCGGCGTCCGCGACGGGACCACCGACGTCGATTTCGAGTCTGACCACGGCGGACCGCTCCCGTGCCTCGTAACGCCGCCGGCGGCTGACGGGTTGCGCGTCCTGCTCACGTGCTTGCCTGACGAGCTATTGGCGGCCGTCTACAACCGCCACCGTTCAGCACTGCTGGAACGGAACGTCAGAACGTTCCTGCAGTTTGCCGGCAAAGTAAGTAAATGCATTCGCGACACACTGTTGAACGAGCCGCAGAGGTTCCTGCCATACAACAGCGGCCTGTCCGCGACCGCCCGCGAGGTAAATCTCACGGAGGGGGAGAGTGGCGTTGGCCGCATACGTTCGGCCGTCGATTTCCAGATCGTCAACGGCGCTCAGACGACCGCCTCCATTGCCGCAGCAGCTCGGAGGGCCAAAGCGGACCTCTCGGACGTCGTAGTGCCAATGAAGCTGACGGTCGTGCCGGCGAGTCGGATCGACGAGCTCGTGCCGAAGATCTCGCGCTACGCTAACACGCAGAACCGCGTGCAGGACTCGGACTTCAGTGCCAACGAGCCTTGGCACGTCGGCGTTGAGCGGCTTTCGAGGGACACTTGGCCAAAGCCGACTGAGGCGGCCCCACGAGTCGCGCGTTGGTTTTACAAACGGTCTCGCGGCCAGTACCGCGACGAGTTGGCTGCGTGTGGCACGACGGCGACTCGAAAGAGGTTCCGCGCGGAGAACCCGCCAAGTCAGAAGCTCACGAAGACCGATCTCGCCAAATATCTGTCGAGTTGGGACCAGTACCCGCACGTCGTCAGTCGCGGAGCGCAGAAGTGCTTCCTGGATTTCATGCAGCGGCTCGGGTCGGCAGCACGACGGCATCCGAAGCCCGAGGAATTTCGCCGCTACGTCGCGCTGGCGATCCTGTTCCGCCGAGCCGAGCGATTGCGTGGCGAGATGGACTATTAAGAGAATCGCGGCAGTGTCGTCACCTATGCCGTTGCGGCACTGTCGCGTATAGGCTCGCGGCGGTAGGACGTCGCGGGCATCTGGTCGGCCCAGCGGTTGCCGAATGACTTGGAGGCTGCGCTGCGGATCGTTCTGACAGGGGTGCGAGATATCGTCACGAATCCGCCGACCAGGTACCGCAATGTCACGGAGTGGAGCAAGCGGCCGGAATGCTGGGACCGCGTGATGGACACTCCTTTTGATGTCCGGTCATGGCGGTCAGACGACGAAGCGGTCAGCGCGGTTGTTCCCGAGACAAACGCTCCCGTGGCGACGGCAGTCGAGCAGGAGATGATTGCGGCCGCCGCCGGCATCTCGGGTGACGTGTGGTTTGCTGTGTCAAAGTGGGCGAAGGAGACCGACAGCCTCGCGTCATGGCAACGGAGCATTGCTTTCTCACTGGGGAAGCTCTCCGCCAGCGGTCGAAATCCCTCTTCGAAGCAGGCGCGACAGGGCCGGAAGCTTTTGCTGGATTTAGCAATCCACAGCTAAACATCGAACAAATCGACGCGATCCGAACGGCGGACGGTTGAGCCATTGCCTGCCCGAAGCGGGGGCATCTTTCCTGTTATGGCGGAAGCGTGAACTACTGCTACCTGTTGAGAGTAGATTGAACCGCGCGTGGCAGGTCAACTTCGTCCTATGCCGCCCACTGTGGTGTTGAGAATGAAGAGCGGCGGCCGGGTGGTGTCGGGGCCGCCGCGTGGATGTGGGTTGGAGATTGGTGTCAGCCGGCCTTCGGTCGTCGCCGGCAGGTGTAGCACGGGCCGTCGTGCGGGCAAATCCGCTGCGGCTCATGACGCGCCTGCCGACGATGATCACGGCTGCCCTCTCGGTCATCCTCGTGCTCTTCTTCAGCGCCGAGGTCTGGGACGTCGGCAGCACGGTCGAGCTGTACCAACTCGCCATTCTCTCGCTCATCGCCGTCGGCACCGCCACCGTCGTGCTCTACCGCTCGTTCGCCTTCAGCGGCGTGCTCACCCGCGGCCGCGTGCTGGCGGAGTCGACCGTCGTCACCAGCGCCGCCACCGCGCTGAGCGTCTTCCTCACCATGCTGCTCTTGTTTCTCTGCTTTACGGGATTGGCCTACCTCGGGGCCATCACTGTTTTTCCCCGCAAGCTGATGGAGACCTGGCCGACGGTCGACCCGGCGGTCCGCACGCTCGACCACGTGAAGCTCGGCATGTTCATCGCCGCCCTCGGCGTCCTCGCCGGCTCCCTCGGCGGCCGGGCCGACAGCAAAGACCTCGTCCGCACCGTGCTCTTCATCGACGAAGAGACCTAGCCCCCTGCGCTACACCGCCACCCAGAGGCTCACGCTGCCGCCGCGGCAGTGGAACTCGGCCATGCCCTCGTCGTCCGTCGTGACCGGCTCGATCACGCTCCCCGTGATGTCGCGGTAGGTGCACTTGCCGCGGAACGTCTTCATCGTCTTGAACGCGTCGTCGCCGACGCTCATCAGCACGACCAAGCTGCCCGGGTGCACGTCGTCGCCGCTCCAGACCCAGCCGACGCACTGGGGGTGGTCGAAGTAGTCGTGCTGATCGCCCCACGTCAGGCGCTTCCGCACGCCGAGCATGTCGTCGATGAGCTTCCGGTGGCTCGTGAGCGGCGTGTGTTCGCCCGAGTTCCCGAAGTAGTCGCCGTAGAAGACGCACGGGTAGCCGTCGTGCCGCAGGAGGATCAGCGCGTACGCGAGCGGCTTGAACCAGTCGTCGATCCAGCTCTCCAGGCTCTGCCCCGGCTGCGTGTCGTGGTTGTCGACGAACGTCACCGTCATCAGCGGGTTCGCCTGCAAGAGGCTCCCGTCGAAGATCGTCCGCAGATCGAAGTCGCGCCCGGCCTTGCTCGCTTCCATGAACCGGAAGTGCAACGGCACGTCGAGCAGCCGCATCACGCCCTCCGTCACCTCCAGGTACTTCTGTAGCTCGGCCACGTCGGCGCTCCAGTACTCGCCGACGCCGAACAGGTCGCGGTCGCCGAAGTGCGTGCGCAGGTGGTTGAACCAGTCGCGGTAAAAGCTCGCCGGGATGTGTTTGACCGCGTCGAGCCGGAACCCGTCGAGGCCCGCCGTGTCGACGATCCACCGGCCCCAGTGGAACAGGTCGTCCCGCACCGCCTCGTGATAAAGGTCGACGTCGCACCCCATGAGGTAGTCGAAGTTGCCGTGCTCGATCGACACCTCGCCGCTGAAGCTTCGATCGGCCGCGTGGTAGACGTGCTGCACGCCGTTCTCGTCTTCGAGGCCGAAGCCGCCGAAGTGCTCGGCGGTGTACGTCATCTCGCTGTACTGCCCGCCGCGGCCGGCGAAGTCGAACCGGCTCCAGACGCGGATCTCCTGCTCGCCGCCGACGTCGGTCGAGCGGTCGCTTTTGTCCACCTCGACGACGCGGATCGTCTCCTCGCCGTCGGCCCCCATGCGGTGGTTGAAGACGACGTCGGCGTAGGCGAACATGCCCGCCTCCTTCACCGCCGCGACGGCCGCGAGGTACTGCTCGCGCGTGCCGTACCGGGTGGGGACGCTGCCCTTCTGGTCGAACTCGCCCAGGTCGTAGAGGTCGTAGACGCCATACCCGACGCCGTTCGGCCCGTTCATGTCCTTGTAGGCCGGCGGCATCCAGACGGCCGTGACGCCGAGGTTCGCCAGCTCGACGGCCCGCCCGCCCAGCTCGTCCCACAGCGTCCCGCCTTCGGGCCCGTTCCACTCGAAGTACTGGAACATGACGCTGCGCGTGGCGGGGGAGGAGGTATCACGCTTCGGAGCGGCAACCGGGTCGGCCTGGAGGTTGGGCATGTGGGTCCGCGGACGATACGAGACGCCGGCCCACGCCGTAAGCGGCGAAGTCCGACCGCCCGACCGCGACGCCGCCGGTTGGGGCCTGTGCGCCCGCAGCCGCAATCGCACGCCGGACGTCGGCAGCGATCCCGCCCACCCCGACCTCTCCGCCCGCGACGCGGCGGTGGTGGGGTAACGGTCATGGTGAGAGGGTGCCACTACACAAGGTGTAGTAATCGACCCTGCCGCCAATCGAATCCACCACACTTCGTATAATGGCACCCGCTCCTCCTCTACCCGAACGCATGTACGAATACGAGCTACAACTGGACTTCGACACGTGGCGCGGCGACGACAACGAGGACATCAACACTTTTCTCGAACGTCGCAAGCGGGTGAACGAGTGGCTGACGCCGCGGCTCAAGAAGTTCGAGCAAAGGGAAGGAGAGCGGATTGGCAACCGCTATCTGCCCAACGAGCAAACCTGCCGGGCGGCGCCTGACCTGCTGCGGGCGATGCCGGAGGAGCCCGACGCCCGCGTCGGCTTTGCCAAGCTCCGCGCCAAGCAGCCGCTGGATCAGGCCGAGTGGTTCATCGTTTGGCCGGGGTTCGAGGATCTGCCGATCGATTCCAAGGCCGACGGCACGATCTGCATGAAGGGCGATCGCGTGAAGGGCCGCAAGCCGCTGCGGCGCTACAGCGACTGGCTGTTCCTCGGCGAGAAGTTCGTGACGTTCCTGGAGAAGAACGGCGTCACTGGCCTCGACACGCTCTCGTGTCCTGACACCGGCAAGTACGCCGCGCCGCAGTGGTGGGTGCCGGTGCCCACAAGTTTTGTTGGCCGCGGCGTCGATCATCCTTGGTTCGATCCGACGACACGCGGGCAGTTCAAGGAAGAAGGTTACCTCGAAGTCCAGCCGACCGACCCGAAGTGGAAGATTGGCGTGCGCAAGTGGGCGCTAGCTCAGAGCCGACCTATCCATACAGGGCTCACGGCGCTCGACGCACTCTTCGAAGCGTTGCGTGAGTTCGAACCGAACTACCGCATTACCCTTTCCACGCCTCACCGCCTTTTGCGGGCGCACCTGCCGGAGACCGACTTCGCGTATCTCCGCGTCGCAGCCCCGTTCGAGCGGGAGGCTCAGCGGCTCGACAGCGTTCGCCTTTGCTGCTCGGCGACCATGCGGGAAACTCTGGTGAACGAGCGCCTCGCCCTGCCGACGGATTTCGTCGGGCTTGAGGTAGTCGATGGTCCCGGCGACTCACCCGTCTTCGACGACCAACCGCCGCCACCGTACGCGTGGGACGTCAAGGAGCGGGCCCGGCGGGAGGAGGCGGTCGAGCGGATGCGAGAGAAGCTGGCGAAGAAGCCCAAGCCCGAGCGACCTGTCACGCCTCTGCCGATCTCCAAGCTCGTGCCGAAGATCAAGCGTGTGGTGAAACGCCAGACTGGCGAGAAGGCGGCTAAGGGCGCGACCGTCGAGCAGCTCGATGCGGTGGAAGCGAAGATCGGTCGGAAGCTCCCGACGCGCTGGCGCGAATTGCTCACCGCCATCAATGGGTTTGATATTGACAACAGCGATGCCCTCGATGGCACTGCCGAGCTGCGCATCAGCGATACTGAGCACCTCGCCGACGTGAACGAGGGCAATCACGAGATGGCCGAGTTACTGGAACTTCGCGACAGCCACATCGGCGTCGGCGACAACGACCTCGGCGACCCGATCTTCCTCGCCGCCGGCGACGGGGACGGCGACGATTGTCCGGTCATTCATGTCGATCACGAAACAAGCGAAATCGTCATGACTTGGCCAGCGATCGGACTGTTTCTGGCCGACGCCGTGGAGACCGGGAGCGAATGAGTTCAAGTCGAACGGCGCGGTGGCACGGGTCAGGCGGAGCCAGACCCGTGGGCCGGGATCAGACGTGCCCGACAAGGGTCTGTCTGCGGCCGACCCGTGCCACCTTGTCCCTGGGCAGCACCTTGCTCGGGCCCTACGTCATGATGGGGTCGAAGCCGACAAGGCCCTCGCGGCGGTTGATGACGGCGTGGGCGACGACGGTGTAGACGGATAGAGGGTCAGCACCGGAATGCCGGCGACGATGCCGAGGCCGACAGCCATCACGTACCACTCGATCCCCTCGATGCCGGCGCGGTCGAATTGCCAGCCGCGGGCGTCGATCAGTGACCACGTGTTCGGGTCGCGGCCGGTCGGTTCGAGCAGGAGTTCGCGGTAGGCGAAGTGGTCGTTCGACAACGCCGTAGTCTCAACGGTGACGAGCCAGAGGCGCCGGCCGTCCCGCGTGGTGAAGTCAAAGATCGTGCCGCTCCACTCAGCAGGGGCGGCGTTGTAGGAGCCGGTCGGCACCTTGCCGGTGCTGACGAGGAAAGCGCGGAGGCCGACGAGTTCCTGTGACTCCATGGAGGTCAGTCGGATGCCGTCGATGACGGCCCGGCCGTCCGAGGCAAGCCGCGCTCCGGCGTCGCTCAGGGCCTTTTCGATGCGCAGGAGGAGACGGAGTACGAGTCGCCGCCCTTCGGCAGCTTGATGGCCTCGGTCGCGGAGCGCGGCACGATGTCCGTCGCCGCCGCTCCATTGGGCTGCCAACTGGCAGGGTCATAGCGGGTCAGGCTGTGCAGTTGCGTGGCCTGCCGCACCGCGCGTGCCTCCCCCGTCCGGCTGACGAAATAGCCCCAGTACCCTTTGCTCCAGACCATGCCGACGCCCACCGCGAGCGTGGCCGTCGCCAGCACGACAACCAGCCAGACCTTCCCCAAGCCCCTTTTCGTCTGCGGGATCCATCGCATCGACTGCAAGTCTACGGAAAAAGCAGCCGGGTGCCACGACACGCAGTGTCGTGGTGGAACCGTGAGTTCCTCGAATGCTTCGGCCTGGTGGACGGTGTGGGGGCCGGCGTCCGAGGGGGTCTTCCACGACACTCCGTGTCGTGGCACCCGAGCTTCACCCCGCCATCGGCGGTAACGTTGCCGAATGGCTCAAAGGCGGACTGAGGAGGCAACCGAACCTGGTGTGAGGCCTTGGGAGCGGCGATGTCTCGCTGCAATTCTGGGCGGATCGGACGAGGCGAGCGACGTGCTGCGGGCACAGGTCGAGGTCGCGACCGTCGTCAGGCGCGAGTGGAGCGGCTGCGGCGTCTTCACGCACTTCGCCGTGCCGGAGACGGCACCGCGAATACCTGCGTCTGTCCACGTTCTCGGCGGTGAGATTGCCGGCTTTCTCCCGACCGAGCGCGAGCCGTTCTGCTGTTTCGTCCTCTTCGTCAGAAACGGTCGCCTCGACATGCTGGAGGCGGCCGCCTTTGGCGACGACTGGATCGATGATGAGGAACGCCTGATCATCCGCGGTTGAGTAGGTCGTGCTTCAGCCCGGTGCCCGGTGCCACGACACGCCGTGTCGTGGTGGAACCTTGAGGTCGGTGAGCGGGTCGGATCTGGACTCGATGCGGGCGCGGGGGTTCGGGAAGGTCTTCCACGACACTCCGTGTCGTGGCACCCAACTGCCGGGGCCTGTGGGTCTTGCCTCGGCGTAACGATCTGCTTCTTCGTCGCGTCGTCGCGGACGCGGCGGGCGGGTGCGGCAACGCAGCGGGCGTTGGTTCCGATGCTCAAGGCGGCGTTGTCGACGGGGCTTTCGTTTGTGCAGACGGAGGCCGCGGGGTGTCGGACGGGGCGGGCGGGTGCGTCGACGGATGCCGGGTCTGCGGCGGCGGAAGGTCCGAGTTGATCGACGGGGGAAAGGTGGGTGGCGACGTGAGTCGATGAACGGCAAAGAGCGGGCGGCGCGTGTCGTGTGGGATGCGTGTGGCGGCCCGAAGACCGTTCGACAACCGCGAGGCAAATCATGCGACACGACTTTCTGCCGCGAAAGGATGCGGATCTTAAGGGATGGACGGGGAATTTCGCCCGGCAACTGCGGCGGGAGCCGAGTCCGTATCCGGTCTCGCCGGCGGAGGCGGCGGCGTACGGGGTACTGCAGCGGCGGTTCGCCGAGCGGCTGCAGGCGGCGAGTGACGAGGCGACGCGCGGGATCAAGACCGTCTACCTCAAGGACGAAACCCGGCGGGAGCTCGTGGCGGAGACGCGTCGTTTGGCAAAGCGGATTCGTGGGGCGGACGTCGAGCCGGGGCTGTTACTGGATGCCGGGCTGACGGTGCCGACACCGCGGCGGAAGGTGGCGAGCGCCGTCGAGGAGGTGCCGTGGCTGGTTGTCGAGATCGGCGCAGGCGGCGTGCTGGAGATCGGCCTGGGCCGCCCTGTCACGGGCACGACCGCCCGGCCGGCCGGGGCGACCGGGGCGTTGCTGCTGGCGTGCGTGCGTGACGCCGAGCCGCCGCGGACGCTGGGGGCGTGGGCGGTTGTCGGCACGACGACGACGACGCGGGCGACGCTGCGGCCGGGGGACGTGCCGGGTTGTGTCGAGGGGCCGGACGGATTGAATCGCCTGTGGCTGTCGGCGGCGTGGGTCGGGCCACGGCTGCAGGTGGGCGGCTTGGCCGAGCCGGTGCGGGCGGCGTCGGCTTGGGGGTCTTGCCTCACGCTTCCGGCGAACAACGGGCAGACGTTCAAGCAGGCGGCATGAAGGGTCTCTCGGGTCGCCGTCTGCGGAGATCTGTGTCGGGTTCTCCGCCGTTGCCACCCCCCACCACCGACTCGGATCGCGCGGACGCAAACCATCTTCGGGAGCAGACCCCGCAGGACGACGTAAGGGTTCAGAACCTTATCGCGGCGGTCGTGACGCCACACCGGGTGTCACGATCTGAGCCGCTTTCTGACTTGGGCGAACCTTGAAGGTGCCGCGAAGCGTCGCCGACACGGGTGGTCCGCACGGTCAGCAGGCCGGCGTCGAGAGACGAGGCGTCGATCACCTCGAAGCCGCGGCGGACATGAGGGGCGAGGAATCGCGTCACGGTTCGGCCGGGGCAGCGGTCGCACAGCGGGTCGATGCCGGGCCACACGCCGCCGAGGTCGGCGCGAGGGCCGAGCGTCCTTCGGCCGGATCGTCTCCGTCGCGTCAGGTGGGATCGATCCGTCCGGATGAACAAGAGGGCGCGCAACGCTGATCTGCACCGTCCGCCCCTGCCTCCTGCGGACAAAGCGCGACGGGTTGCTCGACCTTCAAGATTCGAACGTCCGCCACAAATTTCCTATGTCGCTGCCACATGGAGGAAGCCCTTCGATGGGCTCATCGAAGGGCTTGAACTCGCCAGAAGTCGGGCTGACAGGATTCGAACCTGCGACCTCTTGACCCCCAGTCAAGCGCGCTAACCAAACTGCGCCACAGCCCGTTGAGCCGACAGCCTACACGGGTCGTCCGACCACTTCCACCGCAAGATTCGCCGCGAGCCGACCGCTACACTGCCGCCCCTTGGCAGATGCAGCATTTAGCGGAACGATGAATGTGGCCCTTCTCGGTTCCGGCGGACGGGAGCACGCCCTCGCGTGGAAACTGTGCCAATCGCCCCGGCTCGGCAAGCTTCACGCGTGGCCCGGCAACCCCGGCATCGCGGCCGTCTCGCCCAAAGTCACGTGTCGCGGCGTCAACATCAACGACGGGGCTGAGGTCGTTCGCCTCGCCAAAGAAGCCGACATCAAGCTGGTGATCGTCGGGCCAGAAGACCCGTTGGCCAAGGGCGTGGCAGACGCACTCGCCAAGGCCGGCATTGCCTGTTTCGGCCCGTCGCAAGCGGCGGCGAAGCTCGAGGCCGACAAGGCGTTCGCCAAGGACGTCATGAAGATCGCCAATGTCCCGACGGCAGAAAGCCGGACGTTCATCCGCTTCAACGAGGCCGACCGGTACGTCAAGCGACGCGAAGCGCCGATGGTCGTCAAGGCCGCAGGCTTGGCCAAGGGCAAAGGTGTCACGATCTGCCGCACCAATGCCGAAGCGGCAGAAGCGGTCAAGCAGATGATGAAACTCGACGCGTTCGGCGACGCCGGCCACACCGTCGTTGTCGAGGATCTTCTTGAGGGCGTCGAGTGCAGCCTGCTTGCCCTCGTCGACGGCCGCAGCATTTACACGCTGCCCGCCTGCCAGGATCACAAACCCGTGGGCGACGGCAACACCGGCCCGATGACCGGCGGCATGGGCGCGTTCTGCCCTGCCGACACGCTCACGGATACGCTTCGCCAAAAGATCGAGACCGACGTCATCGTCCCGACGCTCGACGTCCTGGCACGCGACGACGTCACGTACCGCGGCTGCCTGTACGTCGGCCTGATGCTCACGAGCGACGGGCCACGCGTGCTGGAGTTCAACGTGCGCTTCGGTGATCCCGAGACGCAGCCCCTCATGGCTCGGTGGAAAGGCGATCTGCTTGAAGCGTTCTACGCGACGGCGACCGGCACTCTGGCCGACTTCGTCGACGGTGGCGGTATCGAATTTGCCGACGACGCGGCGGTGTGTGTCGTTGTCGCTAGTGGCGGTTACCCGGGCGATTATACCAGCGGCCGCGAAATCACGGGTGTTGATCAGGCTGACCTGCTTGAGGGCGTGCAGGTCTTCCACGCCGGCACCGCGAGGCGTAGCGACACGCTTGTCACTGACGGCGGCCGCGTGCTGGGTGTGACGGCGACAGGCTCGAACCTCAAGCAGGCCCGCGAACGCGCTTATGCCGCGTGCGGCAAGATCAAGTTCGTCGGTGCCCACTACCGCAGCGATATCGGCAGTATGTGAAGGATCGGCTATGCAAGAGGCAAGCGCCAGGCTGACGTCGTGGCCTGCCGCGATCGTGGCGGCGGCGCTGATTTGCCTGGCGCTTTGGCCGGCAACGCGATGGGTGGAGCTCTCCACCGGTAGCGAACAACTCGTCGTCGCTGCTGCACTGGAATCGCAACGGGACGGTTCATGGCAACGCCGCCTGGTCCCGCAGATGGCCGGCGAGCCACGGCTTCGCAAACCGCCGCTGACAACGTGGCTGGCCATGGCCGTCGTCTCGCCCGACGAAGCGCGACATCTAGCAAAACCCACCGGAGCCGCGGTCCCACGGACCGCCGGTCTGACGACGAGCGAAGCACCGGCGCTTCACGCTTCCAGCCAGGCGTCTTCCGCTTCGCAAGATCGCATCCAGAAAGACACGACCGCGGCGCCATCGACTTCGTCAGACCAACGGTCCGTGGAACCGGGGCTCTCGACCTCTCTCGACGATGATGGATTTCGCTCGCTCGCCGGTCGGATCCGCGGCGTCGCGTTGCTGCTGGGACTCGCGACGCTGCTGCTGACGTACGAGCTGGGCCGAGTGCTGTCTGACAGCCGCCTTATCGGGATGGCGTCGCTGCTGATTTGCGGGTCGACATTCTTCTTCGCCGAGCAATTTTCGCGGCTGACAACTGACGTGGTGTTGGCGACGACGGTCGTCGCGGCCAACGTTGCCTTTGCCCACGCGGTGCTTCAGGGGCGACGCATCGGTTGGGTCGTGGCAGGCATGGTCCTGGGGCTTTCGTTCATGGCCAAGGGGCCCGTGGGGGTGCTACAGACGGTGGTGCCTTTGGGCGTGTTTTTTGTATTCGCTCGAA
Source organism: uncultured Planctomycetota bacterium (assembly GCA_963841915.1). Lineage (GTDB taxonomy): Bacteria > Planctomycetota > Phycisphaerae > Tepidisphaerales > Tepidisphaeraceae > JBCDKH01. Next base: position 279,902 of record CAWJEN010000006.1, read on the forward strand.
GCCGACTGCGGGTTGCAGACCCGCAGCTACCTTGGGTTTCGCTGCTTCTGGGGGTTGTTCTGTTCCTTCTCGTGGCTCTGCCTTGGTTCGGATACGTGCTAGCGAGCGAGCCCGGGGCTTGGGCGACGTGGACGCAGGAAGTGGCGCGGACGGACGCGACGGTGCCGACGAGCAAGCCGCTGGCGTACCTCGTGCTGCCGTTGCTGGTGGGGCCTTGGACCATCTTCGCGGTGCTGGGGCTACTGACGGCAACGATCGAGATCGTGCGGCGAGCAGGTTGGCGGCCACGTTTCCTGCGTGCGATCGGCCGCGTGCGGGCGAGCGGGCTGCTGTGGGCGCTGCTGATGGTGCTCGTGCCGATCGTCATCATGACGCTCTTCCGCGACCGCAAGGACCGGTACCTCTTACCGATGATTCCGCCATTGTGCGTCTTGGCGGCGATGGCGTTGCAGATGGTGTTTGCCGACATTCGTCGGCGACCGGTGGCCGCTTCGCTGGCGATCGGCGGGCACTGGCTCATCGTGTTGGTGCTCGTCGTGGGCTTGCCGATCACGATGACGCAGTTGCCGCGGGATCAGTACGACGACGCGACGCCTTGGATGAGCGGCACGCTCGGGTGGACGCTGGCCTCGATCGGCCTGATGCTTTGGGTTGTTGGGGTTTTGGCTTGGAAGGTCGCAAAGCCACTGAAGTGGCGTTGCCGGGGTGAGTCGTTGATCTGCGTCGCGACGTGTCTGTTGTTCCTTTACGCCTCGAACGTCTTTTTATGGGGTTACTCGACCAGCCGAGAGGCGCAGGCCGACCTCAAGCCGATCGCCGAAGCCATCGTCGCAGGTGCTCCGAACGCGGCGGTGTGGCATGGCGAACCGTTCGTGCCGCCCGATCTGCTCATCTACAGCGGCCGCGTCATCAGGCCGCTTCCGAGCGATCTGCCGCCAGGGCAGCACGTTTATGTCGTTAGGCAGCGGCGCAGCGACATTGATCCCGAACCGACCATGCCGCCGCCCTGGCGACTCCTGGCAACGGCCCGTCGTGATCGCAGTCTGTGGTGGGCATTTATCACGGATTGAGCAGCGTCATCGACCACGTACCGTCGCCGCCGAGCCGGTATCGCTCGCGGCGGTGCAGGCGGGCCTCGCCGTCGTGCCAGATCTCGATGTCATCGGCGACAATCCGCCAGCCGCCCCAATGCGGCGGCCTCGGCACCTCGCCCGGATACGTCGCCTCCACCTCCGCCACGCGACGCTTCAGATCTTCAAAATCGTCCAAAGGCCGCGACTGCTCGCTCGCCCACGCCCCAACCTGACTGCCACGCGGTCGACTGGCGAAGTAAGCGTCGCTCTCGGCGGGCGTGACCTTCTCCACCCGGCCGGCGACGCGGACCTGCATGAGCGTCTCGTGCCAGTACACCGCCATCGCCGCACACGGGTTGGCGGTCAGATCGGCTGACTTGTCGCTCTCGTAGTTCGTAAAGAAGACAACGCCCCGCTCGTCGACACCTTTGACGAGCACCACGCGCGCCCGCGGCCTGCCGGACGCGTCGACGGTCGCCAGTGTCACCGCATTTGGCAGGTCACGCGTCGGCCGCTGTAGTTCCTGTCGCACACGGTCGAGCGGATTCATGCCAATCCCAACTTCAGATGTGGTACATCACGTCGTCGGACCCGGCGGCGCGTCTGGCGTCCTCGGACAAGTCCGACAGCGTCCAATCGCCGCACGTCTTGTTCTGCTGGTCGGCCAGCCGATCGGCGACCATGGCGACGGCACGTGATCCAACGGTCGGCGGCTCGGGCGTATCGAGCTCGTCCGTCGGCTCTAACGCCTCGAGCACCTGCCGCACCGTGATCTGCGTCGGCGGCCTGCGGAGGCGATACCCGCCGCCGCTACCGACTTTGCTTTCGAGCAGGCCGGCCCGACGCAGGACGAGCAGCACCTGCTCGAGGAACTTGGTCGGCATCTTTTCGCCGTCCGCCAGATCCCGCGACTGCGCAAAACCACCGGCCGAATGGAGGGCGGCCAGCCGCACCGCAGCCCGCAGGCCATATTGAGTTCGCTTTGACAGGTGCAACGCTCAGCCCCCAGACAGGTGAATAGCTCGTGATCTACGCTCGTCACGCTATGCCCGGTCGTCTTCGTTTGTTCATCGTGCTGCTCGTCGGCCTGCTCTCGGTCACGCCAGCCGTGGCACAAACAGGCCTCGACCTCTTCGGTGATACTGCACCCAAACCGGCGTTCGGCGACAAAGCAACCGTCGAAGCGTCAGCCAACTTCGAGACGGTCCAGCCCGGTCAGCAGGTCGTCATCGCCATCGTGCTCGATGTCGTCGATGGGTATCACGCACAGTCTGCCACGCCGCTGACCGACAACCTCATCGCCTTCCGCATCGACTCCACCGGCGACGACTACACCGCTTACGAACCGACCTACGCCCCCGGCAAGGTCAAGATCTATCCGCTGCTCTCGCCCGAGACGCAGGGCAAAGTCGACCTGTACGAAGGCCGCTCGGTTCACTACGTGCCGGTCGAGATCGATCCCGACACAACCGTCGGCTCGACCATTACCATCACCGGCACGGCCACGTATCAGGCGTGCGACGACCAGTCGTGCGACCCGCCGACGACGGTCGACTGGTCGGTCGCTCTGCCGGTCGTCGCACGCGAGGTCGAGACCGCCGACCAGGCGTTGTTTGCGGACTTTGACCCGACGACATGGACGCGGCTGCAGGAAGCGACAGGCGCGTCCCAGGCGTTCAACCTCTTCGGCTGGGAACTCGACCTGGCCAACTTCAACACGCTGGGCGTACTGGCGCTTGCCTTTGTCGCGGGCATCTTGTTCAACGTCGTGCCGTGCGTGCTGCCGGTGCTGCCTTTAAAGGCGATCAGCTTTTACGAAGCGAGCCAGCACCGCCGCGGCCGGACGATCGTGCTCGGGCTTGCGTTCGGCCTGGGCGTCGTACTCGTCTTCGTGGCGCTGGGCATCATGCTGTTTTCGCTGAAGCTCTTTACCTGGGGCGAGCCGTTCAGCAATCCGTGGTTCAGCGGCATCGTCGCACTCGTGCTGCTGGTGATGGCGGCCTACCAGTTCGACGTCATCACCTTCGCGCTGCCGATGAAGGTCTACTCGCTGACACCGCGCCACGACACCGTCACCGGCAACATCGCCTTCGGCGGCCTGACCGCCGTCCTGTCGACGCCCTGCACGTTCGGCCTCTTTGCCGCCCTGCTGTCGTGGGCACTGGCACAGGAAGCGTGGCTCGCCGTCCTCGGCATCACTGTGGTCGGCATCGGCATGGCATCGCCTTACGTGTTGCTCAGCGCATTCCCCGAAAGCGCCCGCAAAATCCCTCGCAGCGGCCCGGTCAGCGACGTCGTCAAGAAAGCGACCGGCTTCCTCGTCCTGGCCATTGCTGTCTTCTTCGCCAAGGTCGCCCTACGCCCGATCCTGCCGGGCTTTATCAGCGGCAACGCGTACTGGTGGCTCGTCTTCGTCCCCGTCGCTGCGGCGTGCGTGTTCCTCATCGTCCAGGGCAGCCGCGCCACGGGTCGCATCGGCACGGCCATCTGCATCACGCTCGGCGTGGGCACGTTGATCGCCGCGCTGATCTTCACCGGCCGCCTGGCCAGCGAGCCTTTCGAGAAGTTCGACACCGCCCGACTCGCCAGCATCGAGAACCCGATTGTCGTCAAGTTCACCGCCGACTGGTGTCTCAACTGCAAGACCATCGAAGCTCGCGTCTTCGGCGACAGCGACTACGTCGACGGCCTGCGATCGGACGACGTCACGCTGCTCAAGGCAGACCTCAGCGACGCCGACGCCGAAGGCTGGGCATTGCTCGAGGAGCTCAATCCCTCGCGATCGATTCCCTTCACGGCCGTCTACCTCCCCGGTGAATCCCGCCCGCGGACGCTCACCGGCATGTACAGCGCCGACGACCTTGACGCTGCATTGCAGAAGTAGGCATCTCTGGAAGCGGAAAGACACAGCCATAGAAACGTCGCGTGCACTGGGCCTTTGACGAAGTCGCCGACGCTGTAGGCCGTGCGTTGGAACAAGCCGAGGCTGATTTGCGGCTGGAGCAGGCGGTGTACGGGCTCGACGCAATGAAGGAGGTGCCGTTGCAGGGCGTCCTCGCCGACGGGCTATCGGCGTCGGGATTCTGCAGCGTCACGCGTGAGGCCCATTACCCGTCGGATCTGTCAAAGAAAAAGCCCGGTCGGCGGCGGTGCGACCTGGTGCTGACGAAGCCTGGCACGTCGTTGCTGCAGGCCGATGCGGTCGACCTGTTCACGCCGACCGACGCCTCTCCGCCCGGTGAGGCGTTGTGGCTGGAGGTGAAGGTCGCCCACCAGTTTGCCGAAGGTGGCAGACGGCACAGCGGCTACGGCGAGCAATGGCGTGGTGCAACCATACGCGACCTGCAAAAGATGGAGACCGAGACCGCTGTCCGTGAGGCCGGTCTGCTGCTGATCGCCTTTACCGGTGACGAGGCGACGGTGGACAGTGACCTGGAGCTGTTCGAGACGGTGCTGGCCCGCAAGGAGGTGCTTGCCGGGTTCCGCCAGGTGCGTGGGTTGCCGATCCTCGAACGCAACGGCCACACCCGCGTGACGGCAGCGCTCTGGCCGACGATTCAGCGACCGGCCGACCAGACGGCACAGCCGCTCGATTCCGCACCGTGACGCAAATGGACGTCGCTGGTACGGTTCGAGACATGTTCGACACCACCAACCGCTCCTGGATCTCACTCGCTGCCGCCTCTGCCCTTGTCGTCGGCGGGCTGACGCTCGTCGGCTGTGACGACGGCGACGAATACGAAGGCGATGCCTCTGCGCCTGCCGAAAGGGTCGACGCGCCGGACGTCGGCGAAGAGTCCTTCAATGCTGCCGACTTCGCCGAAAAGGCTGGCGAAACCGCAAAGGCGGCCGTCGCCGATGTCAAGAAGGAGATCGACGAGGTCATGGCCGGCGACGGCACGGCTGCTGAGAAAATGTCGTCGCTCCTCGAGACCGGTCAAGAGCGGTTTGCCTCACTCAGCTCCAGCTTCAGCGACGACGGCGACGAAGCCACCGGTTCGTTCTTCGGGTCGCTCAATGACAAGTTCGACGGCCTGAAAGAAGCCGTGTCGAGTAAGAACTACACCGGCCTGGCGTCGCAGTTCTCGTCGCTGCAAAACCTCGAGATCCCGGCCGCGGCCAAGCCTTACGTCGAGCCGTACATGGAGAGCATCAAGGGTTTGATTCCCAAGCTGACGAGCGGCAACATCGGTGAGGCCGCCGGTAAGCTGCTCGGTGGTGGCGAGTAGGCGTCCCTCTGCCGAGGGTTTCCGTCGCAGTCTCATGAAACCCAGCCCTCGCCCGCGCATGAACAATGCGTGGGCGATTTTTGTGGACACTGTTGATGCCCAACGGTCGGCACAGCCGACATAACCTGCAGGCAGCAACGTTAAACTTCACAAAGCGTTCGACCGAGACAAACCCGATAACTAACAAGTTGTCACACGACCATTGACAGACACCCACGCCCCCGTATGATAACTTGGGCAAGATAAACGGGACGCAGCGGCAGCAACAACGGCTCGCTCGCGACCCACGACGGCGCATTTTCTCCCCTCCGGAAGACACCGACCCTCACGGGCGGTGTCTTCTTTTGGTTTCTGCCGTCGTCCAGCGCAGCACGACAATCACCCTATAACGCGGGTTGCGTGCACATCTGAGTCGGTCAGCCCGGTGGCCACGTCAGGTCGCGACCCGCCAGAACGTGGACGTGCAGGTGGAACACGGCCTGCCCTGCCGCCTCGCCTGTGTTGATGACGGTGCGAAACGCGTCGTAGCCCGCTGCCTTGGCGACATTGCCGGCGACGACGAGCAGGTGTCCCAGCAGCGGAGCGTCGTCTACCGCCGCCTGCGCCAGCGACACTATCGGCCGCCTGGGCACAACCAGCACGTGCAGCGGAGCCTGCGGATCGATGTCCCTGAATGCGATGCACTGTTCGTCTTCGTGAACGATGTCGGCCGGGATCTCGCGGTCGATGATGCGCTCGAAAAGTGTCTTGTCTAACGGATGAGAAGAGGCGGCCACAGCCTCATGGTGACAGACGCGCACCGCTGCTGCCACGGCACAAACCCGTCAAGCCGGGCACCGCCCCCGCAAACCCCGCGCGGCACCGCTACTGTGCCCTCACGATGGAGAGCAAGACCGGCAAAATCGCCTTGGCAGTGTTCGGCTCCGTGCTGATGATCACCTTTCTGCTCCCGGCCGGCATGACCGGCAGGGGCGGCGCGGGAGGCGGATCGATCGGTGAAGTCGACGGTGAACCCATCGGCGCCGACGACGTCCGCACCGCCGACATCTTGTTCGGCTATAGCAAGTCGATCCGCGTGCAAGGCTTGCCGCTGCCCAATCAGCTCCTGGTTCAGCCGGAGCTGCAGCGCATTCAACGGCAGATCGGCTCGTTGAACCAGCAGCAGTTCAGCGCCAGGTACCAGCAGGCGATGGCCGAATCCAACCGCCGCGTCGAGGCGATCAGTGACGACAAGGTGGCGCTGTACCTGCTGCTGCGTGAGGCCGAGACAATCTCGGGCGTGACGGACGACGACGCCCGGCAGTTCCTGCTGGGCGATGGCGTTGAGATTGCGCTACCCAATGAAGGCGGGACGATTCGGTTCAGCGACATTGAGGGCGAGCAACTGCAAAGCCGCTACATCGCCGCCGCAAAGGCCGCGATCAGCATGGCCGTTGCCTCGCGTCGATACGGCGACGTGACGAAGGTCAGCCGCCCGCTTGCCGAGCGGATCGTCGCCTCGCAGTACCAGGAAGTGACCGTCGACGCCGTCGCGGTGCCGTTCGATGATTTCGTCGCCACGGTCGACGAACCGACCGACGCCGAGCTGCAGGCGCAATTTGACAAATACAAGGATGTCGCCCCCGGCACCGTCACAGCCGACAACCAGGCCGGCTTTGGTTATCTCCAGCCCGCCGGTGTGCGGTTGGCCTACCTGCAGATCGAGCGGTCGGCCATCTTGGACAGCGTTGTGGCCGAGCTCGTCGCCCAGCCAGTCGCCGCCCGCGAGCAAGCGATATACGCATTCTTTAACGAGAACCGCGCCCTCTTCGCCAGTGCCTCGACGCAACCGGCCACGCGCCCGTCGACCCGGCCGACGACGCAGCCGAGCCAGGGAATCGAGGCCTTACAGTTCGAGACGAGCGATGCCGTCGCCGACTTTCTGAACAGCCAGGCGGCAGAGCTCCAAGGCGACAGTTTGGCGACGTGGCAGGCGTTCATCAATCGTCACGACGACGTCGTCCTGGCGATGGTCAACACACAGGCCAGCCAGCAGGAGCGCAAGGCCGTGCAGCGGGCTGAGTCGATTTTGTCGGCCGACTACGCCACGCTACGTGCTGCCGGGGAGAAGCCCGATGAGGCGATGAGTCGAACCGGCGTTGCCGTGACCTCAGCCGGCTACCTCGACGCCGTCGCCGATGCCGTCGGTGAGCAGACGGGCGTCCGCCCGCAGGTCATCGACCGGACCGACCCCTTGCTGCCGCTGAACGCGTTGGCCTCGCCTGCCATCGTCGGCGACATCGCCGGGGCGCAGCTGCAGGGCGTGCCGTTCCTGAACCTGATCGCCGGCCTGACGCCTGGGCTCTACACAGGCGAGTCGCGTGAGCAGGTCGAGAAGCAGAACGTCACGATCGAGCCGATGCGACCGGGCCCGATGGTGCAGAATCGCGCGGGCGACGCCTTTTTGTTCCGCCTGACCGACGCCACTCCGGCGGCAGCGCCGGCATCGATGAACGACGTGCAGGATCGCCTGCTGGCCGACCTGCGTCGCAGCGCCGCCTTCGAAAAAGCTAAGGAGCGTGCCGCCGCACTGGTCGCCTCTGGCGACTTGACAGGCGACGTCGTCCGCATCGGGCCGTTCGTCCCGTCGACCGGCGGTTCCGTTGCTTTGCCGACCGACGGGCCTTTGTCGAGCCTCGACCTCTCGGCTCAGGAGGCCTTCGCCAACGGCGTTGTCAGCCTTGTGGCCGACGCATCGGGTGAGTCCGGTTTCCTGACGGTCATCGAGCTACCGACGGCCGGCATCGCCTTGGCGACACGGCTGGCGTCGGCCACGAGTGATCTGCCGTCGCCCGAGATGCTGGCCACCGCTTTGACCCGGGTGCGTGCCGCCGCGGTGACAACGATGGACGATCAGCAAGTGGTGGCCGACTACTTCAACCCGCAGAGCATCGCCCGCCGCACCGGATTCGAGGCCGACGAGTAGATCGCGTGGTCGGCACGCAAAGCGACGCTCGACAGCCGCCCCTGACCGTGCCTACTCTTCCCGCCCGCGTCGCCGGGCCACGCCAACGCGACGCCGCCGCCCCGATAGCTCAATTGGCAGAGCAGCTGACTCTTAATCAGCGGGTTCCAGGTTCAAGTCCTGGTCGGGGCATCATCCCAAGCGGCCGCATCAGGCCGCATGTCGCCGCTTAAGGCCGCCCGCAACAACGGTTTGGGAGCGGCCGCTTCTTTTCCCGCCGCGTGTTCCTCATCGTCGGGCGTCGCAACGTGCCGCACCGCATCGCGCGTCAACTGTCGGGACTTTAGGGGGTACGCCTCATCGCCTTTTCTGTAGCCGGCCGCGGCCACGCTCGCCTGTACCCCAGCAGCATTGAGCATGTCCGGTAGGCGGTTCACTGCCTCCACCTCGGCATCCGGCAGCAGGTGGCCTTAGGTGTCCATCGTGAGCGTGATGGTCGAGTGTCGCATCACCCGCTGCACAGCCTTCGGATTGACGCCAGCCTGCACCAGCCACGCACCGCAGGTATGGCGGAGCGCGTGAAAGTCGAGTACGCCGCCGGCGTGATCCTGCTCCGCGAGGAAGTCGGACGCCTGCCGACGATGATGCTCCGCAGCGTCGGCCTCGTCATCCGCCTCATCGAGCCACGCCGCGCGAGCGTCGGCGACATCGGCCCGCAGAAGGTCCGCCATATCCGTCTCGTGCGGCAGGTCGAACAGCGGCCCGGCTGCCGGTCGTTCAGCGGCGTACTGCCGCAGGCTCGCCGCCAAGTCGCCGCGGACGTGCTGCTTCGCCCGACGCCGGTTCTTGGTGCTCCCCGCTTCGCACAGGACATGCGGCTGCGTCGCGTCGAGACGCAGGCTTGTCGGCCGCAGCGACCGCAACTCTTTCGCCCGCAGGCCCGTCTGGATCGCCAGCCCGTACAGCAGCACGCGAGTTGCCGCCGACATGCCCCGCCGCTCCCGGTCACCGGCGAGCGTCGCCGCTTGAAGCCGCTCCCACTCGTCATGCCGCAGCATCCGCCGCACCCGCCGCCGATCCGCCGAGGCGTTCGGCTTCGCCACGGTTGCCAGCGGGTCACGGGCGAGCTTGCCGCCCGCGGTCAGCCAGCGGGTAAACTGCTTTGCCGCGGTCAGGTGGGCGGCCACCGTGCGGGCGGATCGACCTTTACGGCGGAGCGTCGCGGCCAGCATGTGAACGTCGTCGGCGTGAATGTCACCAGCCGTTGCCCAGCCGCCAGCATCACGGGCAGCGCGGATATACCTCAGCGTCGAAGCAACGTGCTTTGCATCGCGGCCACGGCCGTTCAGCGTTTCCTCGAACGCCTGCATGTGTTCGTCCAGCGGGCGGCGGGCATGAGCCGCGGCGTCGGCTTGTGCGGCATCCACGACACCCTCACGCCGCAAGGCGGCATCGGCTAGAAGCTTCCGCAGGATGCGTTCAGCAGCCGCCCGATCCGTCGTGCGGGTTGAACGTTCCCGACGGCGGCCCGTCTCGTCGTGGTACGTCGCGATGTAGCTGCCGCGGCCGTTGCGGCGGCCCAGCGACTCCTCGCCGTTGCCGCGGCGTCCACGGCCCTTCTTCTTTACGTCAATACTCATCGTGTTGCGGTTCGGCCGGCGTAATCCCAGCGGACTAGGCGTGCGGCGTCGAGAACCACACGCCGGTGTTAACATCGCCCACAGCAGCGGGCGCGTCAACGGGAACCGTTGCCCGCCGCGGTTCAGGCGGAGCGACGGCTTTTCTTGCCGATGGTCACATTGCCGTTGAGCCAGTCGCGTAGCCGGTCTACCGGGTAGATCACACAGCGGCCGAGCTTCTTGCATGGGATGTCGCCGCGGTTCGTGTAGGTCCAAAGTGTCCGCTCGCTGATGCCGAGCATTGCCGCGGCATCACGCGGCTTAACGGCTAGCGGCGGCGGGACCACGGGGAGCGTCGCGTCGTTTTGGTTCTGCCGCAAGGTGCGGCCCGGTTCATCGTGTTGCGTTGAGTCGTTCATCACCCCGCAGATCGGGAGCGGGTGCGCGGCGATGAAGGCGGCACATGTCCCACCGTGTCCCCGGCCGGCTCGATACATGATCGTCATTCACAACCTCGGATGCTCGTCAAGTGCCCGTTCCCCGGCTGTCGTGATGCAGTACGGGCCGTGTAGATTGCCCACGCAGTTCATGCCATCGGCCGCTATGTAGCCGGTTTTGCACATCGCCTTGCGGGCGGTGCGAAAGCTTGGGCAGTTCCTGTAGCCGCTGGCTTTAGCGATAGCCGCGTCGTCGGCCAGCGGCCCCCGCTCCCGCAGGGCTTGCAGCATCGCCGCCTCACGCCCTCCGAACTTTGGCGGTTCCGCCAGCCCCGCTGCGGCCGGTTCTAGCAGCCACGCCGCGTGAGGGTGAAGTCGCAGCAGAGACGACGCAACGGCCGACCGGCCACCGTCCAATGATGCCAGAAGGGCCGCGGTCGCCGCGTTTTCTTCGTCGTCCTCCACCCGCGGCATCGGCGGCATCGCTGCCGCTTCGTCCGCCCGTTGCTCCAACGGCGGCTCCGGCAGGTTCGACAAGCCGGAGAGCATAACTGCGTGTATCGACCGCATCGCTCCAAGCGGCCGCACCAGCGGTCCGTTCTGGAAGCACCATTCGACGCATCGAGTCACGGCTTCACGATCCAGCGACGCCGGCGACCGCCTCTGCACTTCATCGAGCGCGTCGCCCCACAGCGTCAACGGCAACGGTTCCTGTCCCGCGGCCTCGGCAGACAGCACCCACATCGTTTCCTGCATCCGCTTGCAGTGCTTTCGCCCGGCCGGGGAATCGTCCTGAAGCCAAGCGACCGATCGCTTCACCCGACGCTCACCGTCGCCGCAGAGCGTGTGCGCGACGAGCATCGCGAGCAAGTCAGCAAGCGTGGCTGTACCACCGAGAAGGTCCGCCAGCGTCGGTTGGTCGTAGTCGATGTAGAACCAGCCCGTGTCGTCTGCTCCGCAGGTCGTCACGCCTGTCATTATCGGCCACGATCAGCCAGTCGCTGGGACGCGGCAGGGTGTCGTTACAGTCGGGTCGTGATGCCGGGCAATGACTTGTCGCCGCCGGAAAATCTTGGCGGCTGGGTATGGTTACACCACCGCAGATGGTGTCTTTGACTCTCGTCGGTCGGTTGAAGCGTCACCACCGGCCGCAGGATCAAGCGGCAGCAACGGCTAGCTCCGTCCACCGCGTCGTGTACCGCGGCGTGAGCATGGCCCGCCGCGTGTGGTGGACCCGCTCGGCATCGCGTCCAGGCGTGGCGGCGGCCGTTCCGAGACGTACGGCATCGCGACCGAACCGGCGGCACGCCTCGTCCATTACGGCCGCGGCACGTCCACGCCCATCGGGCCGGGGCGGATCGGCGGCATCGAACAGCCCGAGTTGCCGCGATGACGCGCGCGACAGGTCGAACAGCATCACGCCCGTGCCGGTACTCGTAGCCGGCGATGAACACCCGCTCGACCGCCCGCAGCGCGGCCGCAACGCACGCAGACGGGTCGGCGGTCGGCGTCGCGAGCGTAACGGTCGCCGCGTTGGCGTACTGCGGCCGCTCCGTGCGAAAGCGGTCGGTATCGATGAACGACTGCAAGCCACCCGCCACCAGCCCTTCCCGCCTCAGCTTGGCGGCCGCCATCGAGGCGACGGACGCCGCCGCCTTGTCCACGTCCTCACGCCGCGCGGTGGCCGCCGCGAACGTGCGGGACGCGCACGCTTGCTTGCGACAAGGCGGCTGCGTGTCGAGCGTCAGGCACGGCTCCCCGAGCAGTTCCAGCACCGTCCGTTGCAACGTCACCGTGCCGCGGGAGCGGGCGGCCGCCGGCGGCATCTGCGACAAGCCCCAGGCTGTTCGCACGCCCTCGGCAGCGAGCCGACGCGACCACGCCCGCTCAACGCCCCAAACGTCCGCGGCCGGCAGCCACTGAAAGACCCGCTCCCGGTCGGCTTCCGTCGTGATGGCGAAGCTGCCGCCCGTCTCGACAGAATGCTTCTTCGCTTAACGGTTGGCCGCCTTGGCGAGCGTCTTGGTCGGCCCGAACCCGACGCCGCAAGGCACGCCCGTTCACCGCCGCGCGTCGCGGCGTAGCTCCCGGACGAACGCTGCCGGGTCGCCGATGCCGGTGGCGTCGCCGACTGACTCGTCGATGCTGTAGACCTCCACGGCCGGCAGCCGATCCCGCAGCACGTCATTCACCCGCCGGCTCATATTGCCGTACAGCGCGTAGTTGCTCGACAGCAGCGCGACGCGTTGTCGCCGCAGCTCGTCGCGAATCTTGAACGCCGGCGTGCCCATCTTGACGCCCGGCGCCTTCAACTCGTCGCTCCGAGCGATCACGCAGCCGTTGTTGTTGCTCGACAAGCCCACGGGGCGGCGGTGCAGCCGCGGGTCGAAGGACCGCTCGCACGAGACGTAGAAGTTGTTCCCGTCGATCATGCTAAACATTGTTGGCACCTTCCCCGGCTACGGCTTGTGGATTACGGCCAGCACGACGCCCCAGACCATCACGCCGCCGTCCTCGCACTCGTCGTCGGGCAGGTCAAATACCAGCGGCGGGTAGGCGGGGTTCGCCGCCTCTAACGCTACCGTTCGGCCGCGGCGACGTAGACGCTTCACCGTCATCTGCCCATCAATGCAGGCGACGATCACGGTTCCGCCCGCGGCATCGGCCGCCAGCGAGCGATCAACGATGAGCAGGTCGCCGCCGTGGATGCCCGCCCCCGTCATGCTGTCGCCAACCACGCGCAGGAAGAACGTCGCCGCCGGCCGACGAATCAGCAGATCGTTGAGTTCTAGCCCCGCCTCAACGTAATCCTCCGCCGGCGACGGGAAGCCAGCCGGCCTGTGCGACAGCGACAACGGCAGCCGCAGCGGTCGTGGGGCGTCGGCAGCCCGGCCGAGCGGCACGAGCAAGGCGGCCTGCACGACAGCCGGGGAGGAGCGAGCAGACATCGCCAGCGAACCTAACGGCGTCCGTACAGGCGGTTGACGGGTAAGCCTGAGCCGCACCAAGGGGGTCCAGAACCATCGTCGCGCCGCGCAGCCGGTTCAGTTGCGCCTCCACCGCCAAGCGGCGAGTATGCCATCTTGATCGAAGCCTAGCTCAAGCCGATCGGTGTAGCTCGTGTCAACTTGCGTCGAGCCGATGTAGCTGCCGTCGAAGGCGTTGTACATGGGCTGGCTGTAGCGCGTGCCCCGAGAGTGGTCTATCCAAACAGCGACCGTGAAGCCATCGCTCAAGGTCTCTTTCTGCTGCGGCGGACCCTTGGCCCGCACGGCGTCGTCGTAGTGGTAGGTGCCGAGGCGGGCGTCCCACACCTTCTGCACCCGCGAGGCGGCACACCCGCCGGCAAGCTACGCGCAGGCGATAAGGATCAATAGCGGTCGAAAGCGGAGCATGATCTGCATGTCCGCGATCCTGAATCCTGGTCAGAGCGGCAGCCACCGGGGCAAAGTTATCGGCCTAGGTCGCCAGTCGCCTCCATCTCACGCTTTCGATCCGTTCTTACCATAGATCAGCAACTTCGCCTCCCTAACACGCGGTTGCGGCGGCTTCCGGCGCGGGTACCACATGACGGCAGCAGCACGTCGCCTTACCGGACGGCTCGCCGTGCTGCAACGCCCTTCAAGGCCCGTAGAGGCCGACCATGAAGGCCGGGCGGGCTTGACAGTGCCCGGTCCTCACGCCGGTTCCCGCAATCTGTCAACCGCGCGTCCAGTGCCCGCGTCATCACCTACCGCGGGCAGCAGGTCCATCCGCAGGAACAGCACGCGACGGGCTTCGTTCGCCGTGTGCGGCCGAATGAGCTTCCCCAGTCCGAGGCTGTTTTGAAGAACTGCCCGCAGCTTGCGATTCGGCTTCTCCGTGTGCCAGCCGAAGCACGCGGCAAGCGTGTTGACGGGGAGGAAGATGTCGGTGTTGCCGGCCTCGTGTTGCATCCACGCCAGCAGCGACGCAACGCGGTGAAGGTCGCCGCCGGCAGGCATCAGCATTAGCAAGTCGTCATCGTCGGCGGGCACCACGAGCGGCCACCGCTCCGCCAGCGGCACCGCCACATCCACGGGTGACTCCCGGCCTGCCCAGCTATCGACCTTTGCGAACTTCTCCGCAAGGTCCGCCGGCTCCTCGCAGGCGTCGCCGAAGGCTCGCCGCCAGCCGTCGCTTCCCCAGCCCCAGGAACTGAATAGTCTGCCGACAGCCAAAGCCACGCTGCCGGGCGTCGCGTGTCGCACTTGCGGGTGGGCACGCAAGTAGTGGCCGAAATCGAACAGCCAATCAGGGTCACGCTGCGGGTGTTTCCGCACGTTCGCCGCCGGCGGGTGGTCGGGCTTCGCCAACGCCCGCGCCAGGCACGCCGCAATATGGTCGCCAACTTCGCCACCGGTTTCCCGCCGTGCCTCCGTTGCCTCAATCATCGCGAGCATCCGCGGGTCATCGCCATCTTCGCTTGGCGGCCGCACGCCCGTAGGAACAGAAATCGTGAGTTCCTCTCGGTCGCGGTAATCCCTGTCGTTCCAGTCCTCCCGTTCTTCCCGGTCTTTACTCTCTTCACTCACGTGCGACGACGGGGGCTCATCCGCCACGTTTACCCGTCGCCCCACCCACGTATCCAGTAACTCGGCCGCGCCCGCCGGCTCATCACCGTGCAGCTCGCCCAGAAGTCGAGCGAGCTTCGGCCGGCCCGCTACATCTTCACGGTCCGCCAGCCGCTTCGCCGTCGAGTTGATGCAACCGGCGATGTCGGCCGCATCACCGTCACCAATTGCGGCGGCCGCAGCCGTTATCACGGCCGCAGCGTCATCCCTCGCCCAATCTGCCCGCAGCAGCACGCCTGCGACGAGATAACGAAACTCGTGCCGCTGGCTCGGGTCCGGCCAAACCGCGGCCAGCAGCGTCGCCACTGCCACCCGCCGCGCCGCCTCCCACAGCTTCACAGCATCGACCACGGCCGCCTCGCCGTCCGCCCCTTCCGACCAGCACAACGGCTCTTTGCTGCCGTCCACATTCCCGTGCATTGACGGCGGCACGCGGGTAAACACTTCACCCTTAAAGCCACGAATGTCCACCAGGTCCGCCCGGTCGCCGCCGTGCCTTTCGAGCTTCCGCAACGTCTCGGTGAGGCTGAACTTACCCGATGCTTTCACGCTGTCGCAGCCGGTCGCAATGTAGAGGCGGTGCGAGTCGGGAGAACCCGGCCGCCCGAAGCAGAAGCCGGTCGGCGGCAGGCGGTCCGCCAGCTTCGCCGCTATCGAGCAATCGAGGTCGAGGTCCAGCAGCCGCGCGTGCGGGTCGCTGACAGTCGGGTGCCCCATCAGCCCGTTCCGGCCAATGAACAGGCCGATGCCAGGTTCGGCCTTAACTTTTGCCCGCTTGATGCGTTGGCGGGCTGCACGATGTTCCTTCTCCACCGCGGCGGCGTCGCGAAGCCTGTCCTGACGCACTTTGGAAGGCGCAGGCCATTTACCGTCCTTGCGTCCCTTGCCGGTGCCGGGCGGCATCAACGGCATCGTGTTGAAGCCGTTCTCGCAGAAGGCGAGTGCAGCTTCGAGTGGGTCGGCGGTGGTGACGTACAGACGGGGTTCATCATGGGACATTGCAGCCCGTGCATCGGCCGGGCTGGCGGCGTCGCATGGCGGGTGCGTGTCCCCTTGTGTCTCCGGCGACACACTCTGGCAGTGAAGAGCGGATTGCTTCGTTTGGCACTATGTCCAGGTTCATGACTGCCCGCTGCCGCAGAGGGTGGTACGTCCAGGGATGAAGTCTGAACATGAAATGACGGCTTCAAATGCCAGCAACCTTCTGTACTCATCCTCGTGAGCGTCGGGAGCAATGGTGAGCAGCCGCTGATGCTTGCACCGGCATCGACGTCGAGTTAGTCTCGCACGACTGCCGCAGTGGTGAGGGAGATCAAGGGGGAACTTGATCGGCCGACGCGGCTTCCCGTGCATCTTGCCGTTCCGCCATGCCGTCCGCCGCCGCTTCTGTCGTTGAGGTTCGCTCGCCCGTCTACGCCGAAGCCCTCGAACGCCGCCTGCTGCTCGCCACCGACGTAGCGATGCAGTCGGCCGCGTTGTCCGGCACCCGCTTCGTCGAGAACCGCGGGCAGTGGGACGACGAGATCGTCCTCGCCGCCCACGACAGCGGCGGCAAAACGATCCTTTTCACCGACACCGGCCCGGTCTTCCGCCTGACGCAGTACGCCGAAGCCGAGACTCCGGCCGACGACGATGACGCCTTCGCCCGCTCGTTCGACCCACGAGAGGATCGGCCGCAATTGGAGTTGGAGGCGTGGGACGAGCTGTCGCTGACCTTCCCCGGCAGCCGGGCGGTAGAGCCCCGCGGCATCAACCGCCTCGAGACGGTCCACAACTACTACCTCGGCAACGACGAGAGCCGCTGGGCCGAGAACGTCCCGACCTACAGCGGCGTCGTTTACGAGAACCTCTATGACGGCGTCGACCTTTATTTCCATCGTGACCCTGCGACAGAGGTCTTCCACGGACGCTTTGAAATACACAACGACGCAGGACACGACAAAATTCGCATTCGTCGAGGTACGGAGGAGGTGCCGATTGAGGTGATCGATCCCCGCCAGATAACCTTTGTCCCGCTGTCCCCCTCGACATTGGGTCTTGAAGGATCTGCCGCGTACGTCGATCTGGACAAGGACCAATCGAGGCTTCAGCCGATGCAAGCTGGCGGGACCTCGGCACCAGAACTTGCTTTCGGCAGCTACTTCGGCGGCGGCGGCGGCGACTTTCCCAGCGGCGGCGTTGCCGCCGATGGAAGCGGTGGCGTATGGCTTGCGGGATACACGACCTCTGCGAATCTTCCCACACCAGGAGGGTTCGACCCACAAACAAACGGTGGCGACGACGCCTTTGTGGCACGTCTCGACACTAGCGGCAGCCTCGTGTACGCAACCTACTTCGGTGGCAGTGGGGACGAAATATCGGAAGCGATCGTCGCCGAGACCGTCGACGGCGTCTGGATTGCTGGATATACCTCTTCAACGAACATGCCGGTCGTAGCTGCCCTCGACAGTACTTCGAACGGAGAAATTGACGCCTTTGTAGCTCGAGTGTCAGGCGATGGCTTGCTCACAACATCAAGCTATTTTGGCGGATCAGAAGATGAACACATAACGGGACTTGCAAGCGATGGGGCAGGAGGCGTATGGGCCACCGGTTTTAGCTTTTCCGATGACCTGCCCATCACTTCCTTCTCATCGCCGGGCGACCCCGAATCCATCGACGGATTTGTCGCACGAGTGGACGCTGTGGGATCATTGCGTTTTTCTTCATATTGGGGTGGATTGGAAACGGATGTTGGCATAGCGGCTGCATCAGACGGTTCCGGTGGCGTTTGGATCAAGGGTTTTACGGATACGCCGGGCCTCGCATCATTGGGAGCGTTCGGTCCTGAAAAAAGTCTCGGGACTGACGGAATTCTTCTGCGATATTCGAGCAGCGGTCAACGTGTATTTTCAACCTATCTCAACACGAGAGATAACGTCGGAGGTGACATCGCCCCCGACGGCTTTGGGGGTGTTTGGATCACAGGGACCACCTACGCAGTCGACTTTCCGACGTTGGATGCTTTTGATAATTCGTTCGCGGGAACCCAGTTTATCGGAGACGCCTACATCTCGCACGTCAGCGCGACTGGCGAGTATCTCTTCGGCAGTTTCTTTGGTGGGACGGGGCAAGACTTTGGTAAAGGAATCGTGGCTGATCTGACTGGCGGTGCGTGGTTCGTCGGTTACACCGGATCCTCGGACCTTCATGTGCAAAACGGTTTTGACTCCACGTACAGCGGATCATCAGACGCATTCATTGGCTACGTCAGCGCCGCTGGAAACCTCACGTTTTCCACATACTTCGGTGGCGGAGCATTCGACGCTGCTGTTGATGTCGTGGCAGATGGACGTGAAGGAGCTTGGATTGCGATTGCCACCGGATCGCAAGGATTGCCGACGCCCGGCGGCTTCGACAGCGTACGGAGCGGTAGCAGGGATGCATTTATCGCACGTGTCACAGCTGCCGAACTCCCGGCTGAGATCCTCGCCAAAGGCGTGGCTTATTCCGATGGCCCCGTCAATTCCGACAATCCCGACGATGGTGACGATGACTATGAGGTTGGCAACGACGTCCTCTTTCCGGGCTTAACGGGTGACTTCAAGGTCTCCCGCCGCTTTGAAAATCAGATCACTGGCTTGTTCGCTTACGGACTCACTTCGGCCGTCCACGGTCCAGCACTGGTTTACCGCGGCACCGAGGACGCGATCGACTTGTTTGCCGATAGCGATCCACGCGGCGTCGGTTACGGGCAATTTGCTGCCGCCTGGCGGGAAGTGAAGAACTGGCTCAACGGGCTGGACGAGCCTGCCGACCTGATCGGGCACAGCCTCGGCGGTGCCCTCGTGCAGTGGACAGCCGCGGCAGGAACGGCATCGCTTGCCGGCTACCCGGGGTTCGGCGACATCGTCTTCGATCAGGTCTTCACATTTAACTCGCCCGGCATTAGCGATGGCTCGGGCGGCGCGCCGCTTATTGCCGACGTCGGCGACTTCGACCCGTCCCGCGTCAAAGGCGTCACGCACTACGTCGCCTCTGGCGACATCGTCAGTCTTGCCGGGGACGCGTTCATTCCCGGCGACGCCATGATTGCCACGTGGCAGGCATTCGATGGTGCTGGCGACATGTTGACACTCGCCGAAGACTGGCACCTGCTGCCGATCACAGAGCCGGAGATCGAAGGCCGCGGGATGCGGCCGGCGGATTTGACACTTTCGCCGATCAGCGTCGCCGACCTCAGCAGTCCCACGTTCGGCCACCTCGACAACCCCGACTTTGCCGCATTCCTTGCCTCCCTGCAGACGGCGGCGTTGCTCGATCCGCTTGTGCCTCCCGCCCTCGCCCTCGGCGTCGACGCGTTGACGACGCGGGAGTCAACGGAGTCGCTGCGTCAGGGGGTGGGGCGGTTGCTCCGACTCCTGACCGTATTCCGATACGACGCTCAGCCGGGCGGCCCGATCGAGGTTCGATTCGCGAATGGGTCCGACTTCGAAGCCGGAATCCGGCTGATCCTGTCTCGAGACCTGAACGTCTCGAACACGCTGGGATGGCCGCCCTACATGGAGATCACTGGCGGGATGCGGATCGAGTTCGACAACCTCGTAAGCGTCTCACTACCGGGTTGGCTGCCGAGTGGATTGGGCGGCGCGATGCTGGAGGTCGTCGACCTTGACGGGGCGGCGAGCCTTACGACGTCGGGGTTGCGGTTCAGCGGCGGGGCGTCGATTCTCGGCGGTGCGTTAGAAGTCGACGGCGATTTCCACGTTGATTTCGCGAACCTCCGACTCAGCTTGGAGGGGGATGCTTCGGTCCTCGGCAACGCTCTATCCGGTGAGTATGCGGGTTCCTTTGACTCGGGCCTGAACTTCGCATCCTCGGGTAACGTCACACTCGCCTTCCCTGAAGAGGCGCCTTTAGTCGGTGGGCTGGTCGTTGCGAACGCAGGCAGCCGGATCGAGTTCTCGAACGACGGCGACTGGTCGAATGACTCGGTGGCGGGTTGGGGGCAGTTGGGGCCGATCAAATTAGGCCTTGAGGTCTTCTTTGACGGAAGCGTTGACTGGCTGGGCGGCCTCGGTTTCGCCCGTTTTGGGCGAAATACAAGCTATGATAACTCATTCGATGTGCCCACCGGCGTCTCCCATGCCCTACTGGCAGCCGAGTGGGCAACGCCTGGTGCAGCGGCATTGAGGGTCACCCGGCCAGACGGAGTGATACTGGACGAAGCCGACTTTGACGCGCAGTCAGGCGTCGCTCTCTTTGACGAACTGAATACGGGCCGCCGCCGAGCCGTTCTACTGTCGAGTCCGCAGGCAGGCACCTGGACGATTGAGGCAGTCGGCATTGATCCGGCGGGCTTAACTTACGAAGGCATCCGCATGATCCCGGAGGCAGCCGTTGTGGTAACCGCGGCCGGTGGACGACGGCGGGGTCCGGTCACTATCGACGTGACCGTCGCAGACCCATTGGGTGCGGGCACGGTCGCGCTCTACCACGATGACAACGGCACCGGCCTCGACGGCACACTAATAGCTGCCGGCCTTGTGCCGTCGGCCGGGGCAGTCCGATACGTCTGGAACCCGCCAACCGGGCCGGCAGGCACGCGGCACATCTACGCCGTCCTTGACGAGCCGGGCTTGATCCCGGCCAGCGACTACGCGAACGTACCGATCACGATCACGGAGCTGCGACCCGAGGTCATCGCGAGCGACTTCGAGTTCGAGTTCCGCCAGCGGGCGACGCTCGACTTCTCGCAGGACGTCGGTGCGAGCCTGACGGCAAACAGCGTGTCGATCGTCAACCTCGACACGTCCACGACGCTGCCGACGACGAGCTACGCCTTCAGCTACGATCCGTTGCTGAATCGTGTCGCACTTGGCTTCGAAGGTGGAACTCTGGCGAACGGAAACTACCGCGTGACGATCGACGCCGACGATGTCGTCAACTCATCCGGTGAAGCAATGGCCGCCGACGCGACGCTCGACTTCTTCGTCCTGGCTGGCGATGCCAATCGCGACGGCAGTGTGTCGATCCTCGACTTCGCCATCCTTCGCGGGAACTTTGGCCGGAGCGACTCGCCGTTGTTCTCCGAGGGCGACTTCAACTACGACGGCAGCGTGTCGATCCTCGACTTCGCGATCCTTCGCGGCAACTTCGGGGCCAGCGTGCCGGCGGCGTCGCCAGTAGCAGCGTCGCTGTTCGCCAGCGGCGAGGAGGAAGAGGTGTTGCTGAGCTGACGGGAGATTCTCTCTGTTGCACCCGACGGCTGCGATGAGAGTTCTCTGCTCAAGCCGACGCCCGGTGCGGCCGGTCGGCTGTCCCATTTAATGCGACGGCGGGCCGGATGACGCTCGCTCCCACTGCCGTGATGTATGGAAGGGTGTCCTGAAGCTCTCTTGCAGGATGCAACTTCCTTGCCGGTTCCTCCTTCGCCCTCCTGTCGATGCAAGGCGGTCTGAGCGGCACCGTGTCGAGGCCGGCCTGGCAGAAGCAACGCGTGACTTCCAACGGGTCAAAAGCAATGACGGCCGAATGAGGCTTCTCGGCAGCACCACAGCGTTTGCATCGGCCCGCCCAACTTTGACGCTTTCAGAATTCGTGTACTGGACCTCTTGAACGACAAGCTGCTGGTCTCGCGGTTGGCAACGAAAATCAGGTCGCCCTTGGCAGCACAATGTCTAGGTTCACGACCGCTCATCACCGCGGAGGGTGGTACGCCGGGGGGTTGGGCGGGCAACCGCTGCTCCACTTGCTGTAAGGCGAGTGGCTCAACCCGCACCGCGGTCGGGGAACCCCGCGACCATCGCCAGCACGCCGCGGCGTAGCTCCTTTGGTAGCCGCGGCCACGCATCGACTACCCGCCGCAAGTCGGCATCCCGAATGTCGGGACTACAGGGGGCACAACACGCAGACGCTTCGCAAGCCGATTCCGGTGAATGGCTTGCATCGTCCGCCAGAAGACTCTTAATCAGCGGGTTCCAGGTTCAAGTCCTGGTCGGGGCATGCGAAAGTTTGGCACAATTGGCGTTAGGATCTAGGCCGCCTTACGGGCGATCGTTCGTTTGGCGGGTCTCTAAGGCGGCCAGTCGTTCTTCGGCCCGGCGATTAGGGCCGCCGGTGAGCAGGACACGAAGCTGCGTCATCGCCTCGGCCTCGTCGCCTGCGTCTTCGAGCAAGCTCGCGAGGCTCAGTCGCCACGTCGCGTTGCCGGGGCGACGGTCAAGCGCACGGCGGTACAGATCGATCGCTACGGCGGTGTTACCAACGCTTGCTTCGTGTTGAGCCAGGTCGCCTAACGCATTGGCGTCACCCGCGTCGGCATCGCTACGGAGCAGGGATAGCTGTTTCGCCTGCACACGAGCGACACGATCCGGGGCCAGACCCTCTGCATATCGACCCGCAAGGTCACGCCACGCTCGGCGGTCGAGGCCGGCCGCCTGCTCGGCGGCATCCAATGCTTGCACGCCCAACAAGAAGTCGATCGCCCGGCTTCGCCCAAGACCTTGCGATTGAGCAACAGCGACGGCGTCGACAGCGATGTCCGTCTCTCCAGACGACCAGGCCAATGCCGCCATCGCCATGGCAACAAGCGGCTCGTCGGCAGCGTGCTCGTACGCCCGACGGAGAAGCTCGTACGCCAACGCTTCGTCGCCACCCGACTGCAACGCGATCATTGCCGACGCCGCGGCAAGGCGACCATCCGCCGGGGCAAGCCGCATCGCCTCATCAAGATCGGCCGCGATCCGTCGGCCGATGACCTGCAACGCCGCCCGCTCGTCGGGCGTCGCCTCGGGCAGTTGCAACCGCACTGCCCGCCACCGCAGGTCGGCCAGCTCGTAGTGCAGCCTCGCATCGTGTCGCCACAGCGCAATCGCCTCCTCATAAGCGCGAATCGCAACGGACAGGTTCTGCGGCGTCGCTTGCCAACTGGGCCCGAGCCTGTCACCGGCATCGGCCAATACGCGTTCGGCGGCCGCCTCGTTTCTGGCGTCGGTGAATGACACCACAGAGCCGACGAGCAACGCGACCATGAGCGCCGCCACCCCGACCTTCGCCGGCCGACCGTCCGCCACGCGGCCGTCCCACGCGATCGCGATGCCGAATAGCGTCGCCGTTCCTACCGCCACTGCGGGCAGATATTGGCCGTAGTCGGTCATCGACGCGACGAAAAGCGCGACCAGCCCCGCCGCCGCACCCGGAACGGCAAAGGCGGCGCGATTGTCCTTGGCCGCGACGGCCCGCACCGATTGCCGCACCGCCACCGCGACGAAGGCCACGCAGAGGAGCGTCCCAAGAACGCCGGTTTCGTAGACAAGTTGCACGAACGCGTTTTCGGCGTGCGTGGCCGTGCCGCCGATGACGTCGCGGGATCGAAAGGCGGCGTAGGTGTCGCCGAACGTGCCGAGGCCGGTGCCCAGCAGCGGAAAGTCGCCCACGACGGTCATGGCGTCTCGCCATAACAGCCAGCGGATGCCGACAGCTTTAGTGACCTCATCAGTGCCCGAAAGCGTTTCGAGCCGGTCGACGACGTCGTCACCGCCGAAGGCGAGCAGGCCGAAGAGCGAGCCGACGATGGCCACCGCGACGGCGACAAAGACGAGCCGGTCGTGACGACTGCCACTCGCGCTTGATCGGCCGCGGCGCTTGAGGCGATAGAGCATGGCAAAGGTGACGAAGCCGATCACCATCGCCATCGTGCCGCCGCGGGTCAGGCTCAGCGGGATCGACATGGCCACGACCGCCACGCCCATCGTCAACGGCACGAGCCACCGGTACCGCAATGCGATGTCGCGTCGGCTGCTGGCGATCGAGAGCATGACGGCCAAGCCCGCACCGATAGCGACATTGCCGAGCTGGCCGTAGTGGCTGTGGTTGACGAGTGGGCCGCTTGCTTCAGAGGTCGAATTGCCCTTGCGCTGGAGCCAGCCTCGAAGCGTCGGCAGATGTTCTGGATGCTGGGCAACCTGCCAAACCACTACAATTGCCGCCGCGACACCGACGATCGCAATGCCCGTCAACAGCCACCGAGCCCGCCTCGCGTTGCCGGCAATCTGCGTAACGGCCACAAAGCAGCAGACGACGGCCAGCAGCAACCGCAGATGCCGCTGCGTCGCGATCGGGCTCAGGCTCAGCGGCCCTGCCCCGTCGGTGCCGAGCGCGTCGCCGCGAATCGTGGCCGTGTGCGGCGAGACGATGCCCAGCACCCACGCCGGTACCGACGCGAGGTGCGCCAGCGACAGCAGCACGAACAGCGCCACCGGCACGTACGCCACCGTGACCCGTGGCCCGCCGTGGACGAATCGGCCGACGACTGCCACGACCGCCGCCGCCGCGGTCAGGGCGATCAGCCACGTTTGGGCCCAAGGCTCGGCAGCACCGGCGGTAAACGTCGCCCACCCGAATGCTGCCACGACGAGTGCAACGGCCACGTACCCCAACCACCGGCCGACCCGCTGCTCCCGTGAGTCGACCAGACGCGGCAGGCTCGCCCGCACCCTCGGCCGCCTAGGCAAGGCGGCCGAGACGCGCGTCAATCCCGAACCGTCAACATTTAACAACGGCTCACGCATGCGCGGGCACTCTACCCGAGTCGGCTCACCGCGTGTCACTCGCCCCGACCGTGACCGTTGACACCCTCGGCAGGCAGCGCTTGCTGGGCCGGCTCGCCGTAGCCGTACCCGTAGTGGCCGTACCCGTAGCCGTAGTTCTCGTAGCCGAAGCGGTTCCTCTTGATCTTCACATCGTTGGCGACAAAACCGACGAGGTCGGCGTTCGTGCGAACAAGCCCGTCGCGGGCGACCGTCGCCGCCTTGCGACTCGTCACGCCCGCACGCACGACAAGCACTGTTGCGTCGACCATCGAGCCCAGCACCCGCGCGTCCGTCACTGGCAGCACGGGTGGCGAGTCGATCACCACGCGGTCGTACTCGCTCGACACGGTGTGCAACAGGTCGGCAAACGCTTCGCTGTTGAGCATCTCCGACGGATCCTGCGGAAGCGGGCCACAAGGCAGCACGTCGAGGTTGACCAGCTTCGTCGACTGGATTGTCTCCTGGAGTGTCGTCTTGCCGCTGAGAACGCTTGTCAGCCCGACGGGGCCGCCGCCATGTTCATGGTCACCGGCAAAGCTCTCGGGGAGCAGGTAGCGGTGCAGTCGCGGCTTGCGGCAGTCGGCGTCGATGATGAGCGTCCGCCGATCAAGGCGTGCAAACGCCGTCGCCAGGTTTGCCGCCAGCGTCGTTTTGCCGTCACCCGACAGCGGGCTTGTGATGAGAATCGACCGCGCTTGTTCGGCATCGAGTTCGCCTTCGGCCTCGCGGTCGAAGACGCGTTGCTGCAGCAGTGCCAGCAGCGTCGTCCGCAGGCTGCGATAGGCCTCCGACGGCTCGCTGCGTGGCTGGTCGATCATCTGCCGGGCCCGCTCGGCCGGTGTTTCGCTGTCGCCGAACTTGGGCACGAGGCCCAGCACGGGCAGCCCCAGCACGCGTTCGATGTCATCGATCGTGCGCATCCGCGGGTCAAGCCATTCCTGCAGGAACGCCAGCCCGAAGCCGCCCATCATGCCCAGCACAAGCCCCATGCCCAGCAGCTGCGCCGCCTTGGGCGCGACCTGCACGCCGGGTCCGGGCAGTTGCACGTCCTCGGGCTCGGCAGCGCCGCTGCGGTCGGCGACCTCGATCTCGCTGACCCGCTGAGAAATCTGACGCAGCCAGTCCTCGACGAATTCGATGTCGCGTCGAACCTTTTCCTCATCTGCGGCCCGCGCATTGACGGCCAGCAGGTCCTCGCGACGGTCGGCGTAAAGCTTCGACAGTTCCGCCGCTCGCGATTCGGCGATGGCCAGGCGACTGGTCAATATCCCGAAGCGACTCTTCAGGTCCTGCTCTTCGAGTGCATCAACCTCAGACTCGAGATCGTTGATCTTCTGCCGCAACGTCAACACGCGGCTGTTGTTGGCACCGCTCGTGTATTCCAGGTCGCGCAGCTGATCGCGCAACAGCGCCACCTCGGCGCGACGCCTCGCCGCTGCGCCGCCTTCTTCAAGCGTCGGCAGCAACTGCGCCAGCTGCGCCGGATCGTCCGTCGCCGCCTCTGCCTGGGCGAGTGTCAGGCGAAGGTCCGACGCCTCTCGCTGGGCCGTCAGCAGGTCCGTGCTGAGCTTGCCCAGCTCCATCGCCTCGATGCTCGTCCGGCGACCGTCGCGGACGTCGATCTCGCCGAGTTCTCTGGACAGGTTCGACCGCAGAGCCCACAGCTCGTCACGATCGGTCTCGGCACGGTTCTTCTCCGACCGCAACTGCTGCAACAGGTTGGCGGCGTCGGACGTGAAGTCGTCCTTCGTGTAGTCGATGTAAGCCGTCCGGACGGCGTCGACGATCTTCTGGGCATCGAGTGGCTGGGCGGCCTCGGCACGGATCACGAGGAAATTCGTCGGCTCCGTCACGACCACGCTCACAGCCTCAGCGAGTGAGCCGACGACGCTTTCCGAGCCCTCGAAGCTCTGCAGCTCGCTGATCCCTGGCCGGGCAGCGGCACGGCTCAGGATGATGCCGCTGTCGATGATCGCCGCCTGCTGAGCCAGGAAGTTGGTCCCACCGCCGCCGAGCCCCGTCTCACCCATCGCGGTGCTGGTGTTCGACCGCACGTTCATGATGGCCGAACTGGCATAAACGGGCGGCGTGTTGCGGAAGACGCCGTACCCACCGGCCAGCCCCAGGATCGTCAGGATGATGATCGTCCACTTGCGTCGCCACAGAACCTTGGCGATGTCGATTTGCGGCCCCTCGTCGTCGCCTCCACCCGGCTGATAGGCCGACTGCTGATAACCGGCGTAGGGATCGTTGACAGGGACGATGCGCCCGCCCGGTCGTCGGCCGGAGCGCGTGACGAGGCTGCCCGCGTCGTCGCGGCCTGGAAGAACGTCGATGCCGTTGTCGTAACTCGTGCCGTTGGCAGCCATGCGTGTTCCTTGTTCCCCCTGCACCCTTCTCTGCTCCCTATACGACGATGCGGGCTCGCGGTTGCCAGTGGCAGCCACGAGACCCGGATCGGGCCAGGAATCTACACGATTCGAAGCGGTCGGTCACACAGATTGACGCCGTTGGGCACTCAAACGTACCGGCGCGCCCTTATCGGCCGCCGATCGCCCTTCTATCGCCGCTCAACAGGTCCGCGAAGTCGCGGCCGCATCGGACCCAGCGGGTGCTTTGAGTAAGGCGGCAGACCGTCCAGCCCGCCGATCGCGTCGAGGCGGTCGAGCATCTCCTGCGTCTGCGACGACGGCTGGCGAAGCGCCTGCCCATAAGCCGACGCCGGGACGTCCCGCAACAGATACGGGTCAAATACCCTCGCCTCACCGGGCAGCGGTTCGGGCGCGTCGGGCTCGGGGTACTGCGCTCGCGCAGCCACGGGACGAGACAGACGAGCAGGCCGACCGCAATGTAGAGCCTGCTGCGACGCCGCATGGTGAGCGATGGTAGAGGCCGGCGTCGCGGTGAGGCATCACGCAACGTTGCCGCCGGGCATCGACCGGCACCGTCGGCCGCGACATGATCGCGTCCTGGGCTGTAAGCGCGACCTACGGCACGTTTGCCCGTGTCGGTTCATGTCGCTCGCCGCCGCCGGACCGCTGATTGCCGCCTCGCTGGATTTGCAGTTGGTTCGCCTGATCCGCGGGGCGATCAACGCCAACCGACGTGAAGAGGGGCAGCCGTGTGATGATCGGCCGTTGCGCCAGCACCGGGACCGACCGGCGGCGGTGTCGGCAGAGCGGGTGATTTACCGCGACCTGCCGGCCGTCGCGCCTGTCGATCGGACGCGAACGGAGCGAACGTCGGAGGTGGTCGAGGTGCTGGTGGAGCGGCCGACATTGCCACCGGCGGTCGGGCCGCTGCCTGCGCCTTGGCAGGTGTTGCTGCGGGAGAAGGTGTGGAACCGCCCGATCGAGGTACCGCCGCCTGTCGTGGTGGCGAAGGCGTACGCGACACCGACGCCGTTGAGCGGGTCGATCGTCGACGCATTTCTCTGATCGGCGGCCGCGGCGGCGCAGCGCGATTTTCGCGCAACAAGCACGCACGCGTGCGTGCTCGTACAGCACGGCAACCCGACGAGCGGGCGTACCGCCATCGCAGCCATGCCTCACGGCCGACGACCCGCCGACGCAGTCGAAAGCCCGAAACGTGTTCTACGTGGAACATTGGCCAACTCGATCGCGTGTCGAAACCCGGTTTAGGACGCGTAGGAGCGGGTGGCGAATGTTCCACGTGGAACATTCTGCCCCGCCGCCCGACCCACAACCCCCGGCGGCCGAATCGGCGCAGCGCTTGCCGCGCGGTACGATGAAAAGCATGACCCTTGCCGAGCCCGCTGTCGTTCCCGAGGCCGTCGTGGCGGCGGGTCGCGATGGGCGCGGGCGTAAGCGGTTGCTGGCCGTGACGGCGGCGTCGCTGGTGGCCGCCTGGTTGGTGTGGAAGCTCGCCGGCTCGACCGAGGCCGGCTCGCTGGCGGTGATGCTGCTCGTGCTGGCGTCCATGCTTTGCCTCGCCCTTGCCGTCTGGCGAAGAGCACACAGCTTCAAGGCCACACCTGACGGCCTTCGCTTTCAAGACGGCGGTAAGGCGTTCGGTGAGACGTACCTCGTCGGCTGGCCCGAGGTCAAAGGCCTCGGCACCCAGCCAACCCGCGGGGGCAAAGAACGCCTCGTCTATCAACGGCGTGGCAGCGAGCGGTGGGTTCGACTGCCAACGCCACCCGCCGAACCTGATCGTGCGCAAGCGATGCTGCGGGCCATCGAGGCCATGCGAGGCTAACGCGTCAGCGACAAGTCGAGCTGCCGAAGGGCCAGGCTCACGTTCACGTTGGCCGACAGGTACCGGTCACAGCGGACGACGGCGTCGATGCGGTCGCAAAGATCAGGCGTCGGCCGGTCGGCCAGGCGGTGCCGGTAGTGCCGTGCGACGAGACCGAGCCAAAGGCGATATCCGCCGCGGGTGAAGGCGTCTTTGCTGCCGAGCGGATCACGCTCCAGCTCGGCCTTGGCGGCAGCGTCCGCGGCTGCGGTGAGGAAGTCGGACACCGGCTCACCCGCATCAAGCTGGCTGACCAGCGCCTGGTGGTTGTCGACCACGCCGTCGTCGAGGAACTGCATCGCCCGGCCCGGCGCCCCGCCGGCCACTGCAAACGCTGCTTGAGCCGCCTCGGCCGTGACGTGCTGTCGCTTGAGCACCGCTGCCGTCTCGTCGGCTGTCAGCTCGCCGAATCGGAACGTCTGGCAGCGACTACGCACCGTCGGCAGCAGCGCGTCGACCTGATCCGTCAGCAACACAATCAGCGTGCGACCGGCAGGCTCTTCGAGCGTCTTGAGCAGCGCGTTCTGGGCGGCCGTCGACATCGTCTGGGCCTCCTCGACGATGAAGACTTTGCCTTGGCCTTCGGTCGATGCACGGTTGGCCGGCTCGACGAGCTCAGGCCGAATGACCTTGACGCTGAGGTCGATGGCTTTGCTCTTGCCGCCCGAATCGTGGTGACGGATGAGCTGGCGCGTCACCACGTGAAAGTCGCCGTGCGTGCCACCGGCGATACGGCGTGCGATGTCATCCGTACCACCGAGAAAGGCAACCGCCAGGGCCTGGGCGGTGGTCCGCTTCCCGACGCCGACGGGTCCGGCGAAGATCAGGCCGTGCGGGAGCCGGTCCGATGTCAGCGCCTCGGCAAGCCGCGTGACGGTCGCGTCGTGTCCGATGATGTCGTCAAGGCCTGGCACGCGGGCGACGGTAGACACGCACGCGCTACAGCTCTGTTCCGCAGCTTCGGCAGAACCTCGCGAATCGCGGGTGACTCGTTCGGCACGACGAGCACGACTTCGTCGCCCCGACCGGAACCGTGCGCCGCTTCGGTGTCGGCAGGAAGATGCAACGCAGGATGGCCCACAGCCCGATCGTCATGGCGATGACCGCCCAGGCACTGCCCTGGTCCATCGTCCCGTCAAACATGCTGCAGGATCGGGCAAGTACAAGGGTCGTGAGGTGCTCCATGATGACGCTCCGGCGTCATGTTATCAGACACCCGCCTCACGCGTAGCTGTGTAATCCGACCAGGAAGAAGTTCACGCCGATCCAGTTGAACAGCATGATGATGAAGCCGACGATCGACAGGATGGCCGTCCACAATGCCTTGTTGGGCGTGGCGATCCGCACGTGCAGGATCACGAGATAGACGATCCAGGTGACAAGCGCGAACGTCTCCTTGGGGTCCCAGCCCCACGGTCGGCCCCAGCTCATGTCGGCCCAGACGGCACCCAGGATGATGCCCGTGCCCAGCAGCCAGAAAGCCAACTGCAAAACGACCACGTGGGCGGCGTCGATGCGCTGCAGCAGCGTCTTGCCCTTCTCCGCCTTGGTTGGCGCGGGGGCGGCGTCAGAGAATGCGCCTGCCGAGGTTCCACGTGGAACAGGCAGGAAGACAGCCTGTGCCATCGTGCGGAAGAAGCCGCCGTTGACGGTCGGCACAGGTGCCAGCACGTTGCCGTTGCCGCGAGCCTTGGCGACAAGGTACCAGACGCCCAACAGGAAGCTCATGCCGATGAGCGCGTAGCTGGCGACGACGGTCGTGACGTGCACGTAGAGCCAGTAGCTCATGAGGATGCCCTGAGCCTGCTCGAGCTCACCGCCGATGTCGCCGAAAACGTGCGGCGAGGCGAAGAGGGCCAGAAGGCTCAAGAATCCCACGAACGCCGCCGCGGCGCCGAAGACACCGCCGCCGGCCTTCTTGCGACGCAGCTCCAGCACGGTGCCGACGATGGCCCCGAACCAGGCGCTGAACATGACGCTCTCGAACTGGTTCTTGATCGGGATCGCGTGGAACCAGCCGACGTTGTCACCGCCGGACTGCTCGACGAGCCACCAGCGGACGGCGATACCGACCGTGTGGACGACCAGCGCCAGCAGCATCGCCCGCACGGCCCAGAGGCGCAGCTTGCGGTGCTTCGCCATAAGCGCTGAGCAGGAACAGCACGAGGGCGACGAAGTAGACGAACGATCCCGGCAGCGTGAGCCCGCCGAGGCGGTTGTACGCGACTTCGCCCTTACGCTTGAGCTCGGTCGGATAGGCTTGCGGGTTGACGGCAATGAGCGACGCAGCGAGCACGTCGGCGGCCGCTTCGATGTCTCCGCCCTCGCTCAGCCATGCCATCCGCAGGTCGCTGGCCGCTTGTGCGACTTTGGAGATCGGCTGCTCTTCGACCGGGACGAGCATGCCGTCGGCGTCGACGGTGGCGTAGGTGGCCATGACCTCGGGCGAGGCGATGAGCTCGTCGAGGCTGTGCCATTTTCCGTCGCCTCCGTTGCCCGGAGCCGGCGGAATCAGCCGCAACGGCGGGAGCAGCGGTGCCTCGAGAAATGCCCGCGCCGCCGCCTGCTGACCCAGCAGTTCGTTGATCGCCGGTGCCTTGACGAGGTCGCGGGCGGCAATCTGCTCGAACGTCCGCTGAATCTTCGGATCCGCCAGGAAGATCGGCGACACCTTGGCCTTCTTGAGAAACTGGTGCTTCTCGTCGCCCTTGAGCCCGACGGCGTCGGCCAGGTCCTGCCGCAGGGGCAGGTGCTTGATCTTGACCATCTCCCGCGACGCGTACGCCTCGGGCCGATAGGCCATGTCGAAGACCGTCTGGACCGGCGGCTGACCGTCAATCCGCGACCGGCCGCTGATGTCACCGATGACGCGACGCGAGATGGTGTCGAGCGTCTTCAGCGTTGAATCGTGCTGCACCGTCGCCCGCTCGAGAGCCGACAGGTCCGCCGCCGCGCAGCTATGCAAAGAAGCGAAGAGGCAAAGACCCGAGCAAAGGAGGAAGAGTTTGAGGTTGCTCATCTTGCAGTGTTTCTGAGGACTTCGCTCCGACTTTGCCTCTTAGCGGCTTTGCGTTTCTGAGTCACCGCCCGACGGCTGCGAGCGCCCTCGCCTTGCGGCGGTTGATGATCACCGGCTTGACGTAGAACGCGAACAGCAGGCCCAGCACGATCATCACGCAGCCGAGCGTCATCGTAAAGACGCCTGGCCGATTGCCCACGCCCAGCACCGTAAATGCCTGGTTCTCCGGGTCCCACTGGCTTTGGAACAGCAGCCACGACTGCTTGGGCCAGATCGCTCCGAGCGGGCCGGCAACGGGCACATTGAGGTAGTGCGGCCGATTGAGGCTCACCGTCGCCTCGTGCTCGACACCGCCGCGCGGCTCGATCGACAGGTTGCTCTTGAAGTCGCGCATGGCCGAGTTGGCCGTGAAGTCGCCGGCGTACGGCACGAGTTCGAAGTCGTCGAGCCGCACCCGCGCCGGAATCGGCCGTCGCGTGTTGCCGAGCTGGAAGCGAAGCGGGTCGGCCAGCCCCGGCACCGTCACGGCCGACGGCTGCCACGGAATCTGGTCAATCCACTGCGTGTAAGGGACATGCACCGTCTCGCTCCAGTCGCCGCGACTGACCCTCAGCGTCACGACCTGGTTGATGCCCGCCTGGGCTTCGCCGCTGTCACGCTGTTCGAGCGGCACGTCCTGCACCCAATCACTTCGCATGACGGCGTCGGCCCGCTCGACGTCGAGGTCGAGCGTGCGGTCCGTCACTTCGCCCGTCGCAGGATCGCGACGTTTGCCGTTGATGGCGAGTTCCAGCAGGCCGGCGTCGATCTGCTCAAGCCGAGCCGGCAGGTCACCGCGGGTGACGAGGTGGTAGAACCCAGGCTCGTTTTCCTTCGTCAGCAGCGTGTGCCGCTCGTCTTCGCCCGCCCGCGGGAGCAGGTCGAGGGCGTCGTTGAGGGCGTAGTGCAGGTGCAGGTTGGCGTCGACGACTTCCGTCTGCCGCTGCCCTTTGGGGCCGCTGCCTTCGATGCCGAGGATGAAGTCCGTTTCGTTGTCCTGGCCGTCGATGACGTAGCGACGAAACGGCTTGCCGTGCGGCGAATCGGCAGGCGGGTGAATGATCAGCTCCAGCAGATCGACCGGCTCGCCGCTGCCCGACAGCGGGAAACCTGGCAGATACGCGACGGCCTCGACCTCATAACCCGTATCGCCGAAGGCTTTGCGATCGCCGGGCTCGAGGGTGACGCTGCCGCTGACGACTTCGTCTGCTTCGTGCTCGCCTGGGGCGTGGTCGTGATGGTGGTCGCTTCCGACGGACCAGTTGAGTTCGTGCCCGACCCTGGCGGCAGAGGCGAGCAGTTCGCCCGTCAGGTCATCACCGCGGTGCAGGTGGCGGATCCGAAGGGTGGCAAACGAGTCATCGTCGGCGTCGTCCCGCGGGTGACCCGGCTGTTCGCCGACGATCCAGCTCGAGCGTTGGTGCCCTTCCTGCGGGTCACGCAGCGTGACCTTCAGGCCCGTCAACTCACCCATGCCGTTGGAATACGTCGCCTGGGTCAAGGCGTACGGGTGGTAGCCGATGACGTCGATAACAAGCGGCTCACCGCCTAGGCCGAGCGCGTCGCTCGCGTTCATCTCGCGGCCTTGACGGGTCTGCTCGTCGTAGGTGAAGAACGTCGGCTCAAGCCCCGCCAGCCCACGGCCGGCGAGATAGCTCGCGTCCTCATAGCTGTTGAAACGGGGCAGCCCGTCGAGGCTCATCGGCACGGCCTTGCGCTTGCCTGCCGTGGCGTAGAGGGCACGCTCGTGGGCGTCGTAGTACCAGTCGACCTGCTCACCCGTGCGAATGAGCGTCAATCCCTCGGTCTTCTGCGAGAAGTGGAACGTCATGCCGAAGATCAGCACGACGATGCCGGCGTGAATCGTCCAAACGCCCAGCCGCGGGAGCGTGAACGGGATGCGGTTGAGCGAGACGGTCAGCAGGTTGGCCACGAGCAGACCGGCCAGCACCCACATGGGCCAAGCGTTGAAGAACTCGGGGTCGCTCATCTCGAACCACGCCCGCAACGCCGGGAACCCGCTGCCGACGGCCACGAAGAGGCCGAGGGCGACCATAAGGAAGATGCCGAAGTAGACGCTGTTAAGCGTCTTGTCCCAGAGCGACACGACAAACGCCACCGCCGCCGGTGGCGGACGGCTGTTCTTCGGCGAAACCGGCGTGGGACGCGGCATGGGCAGCGATGGTACGAGCTACCGGCCGGACCCGTTCCTTCAAAGCTCAACCGCGTGGCGATGTGCCGCGGTTGCTGCTGAGGCAGCGCGTCACTCAGATGACTCAAAAGCGAAATGTTCCGTTGACAAGCAGGCGTAGGCCGCTACCTTGCCGGCCCGTCATGCGTCACGCCTTACTCGCCAACCTTAAGCAGCCGCCGGCAGCCAATGCTGTGCGATGTCTTTGTGGGCAAATGGCTCATGACCTGACGGGACCTGTTCTGCCGCGGACTTCAAGCCGCCTGCGACCCGTCGGAAACTTCCCGACCCGTCGCAGGCGGCTTTGTTTTGTTCCGAAGGAGAACACGTGTTTGTCATGAAAGAGAAAGAACTCAGGAAGATGGGCGTTGCGCCCGAACTCGTGCCGCGTGTCCGCAAGCACGTCAAGCAACTCGCCGCCGCCGGCGTTTTCGACGGTCGCGACGCCAGGAAGAACCTGTGGCCGGTCGTCAACGACCCGGCGAGCTTCGTCGACAGCGAGCACTGGGGCGAGATCGCGCCGGCCCTGCTGGAGGCCAAGATCGCGCACGAGAACCGACACCCGTTCACGCCACGCGAGACACCGGCCGAGGTTGCCATCTGGGGCGAAGACCTCGACGCCAACGCGCTCGAGCAGATGGACGTGGCCTCGACGCTGCCGGTGGCGGTGCGTGGCGCGCTCATGCCCGACGCCCACCTCGGCTACGGCCTGCCCATCGGTGGCGTGCTGGCGGTCAGGAACGCAGTCATCCCGTACGCGGTCGGCGTCGACATCGCCTGCCGTATGCGGCTGAGCATCTACGACCTGCCGGGCGAGCGGCTCGAAGGGCTTCGCGAGAAGCTCAAGGGTGCGATCGACAGCGAGACGCGCTTCGGCATGGGCAGCGAGTTCGACGAGCCCAACGACCACGACGTGCTCGATGCCGACTGGACCGTCAGCCCGATCACCAAGCGGTTTCACACCAAGGCCCGCAAGCAACTCGGCACGAGCGGCAGCGGGAACCACTTCGTCGAGTTCGGCACCGTCACGCTCGATCACGAAGACCTTGGCCTGCCGGCGGGGACGTACCTCGCCCTGCTGTCGCACAGTGGCAGTCGTGGCACAGGTGCCAGCGTGTGCGACCACTACAGCCGCCTGGCGATGGACCAGCACCCGGAGCTGCCCAAGCCGCTCAAGCACCTGGCGTGGCTCGACCTCGACAGCGAGGCCGGCGCCGAGTACTTCGCGGCGATGAACCTCATGGGCGACTACGCGGCTGCCAACCACGAGATCATCCACAAGCGTGTCGCCAGGGCGGCGGGCCTGAAGATCGCGACGACGGTCGAAAACCACCACAACTTCGCCTGGCTCGAAGAGCACGACGGAGAACAAGTGGTCGTCCACCGCAAGGGCGCAACGCCCGCAGGCGAGGGCGTGCTGGGCGTCATCCCCGGCTCAATGGCCACACCCGGCTACGTCGTCCGCGGCAAGGGCAAGGCCGAGTCGCTCAACAGCGCCAGCCACGGTGCCGGCCGCGTCATGAGCCGTCGCCAGGCGAGCCAGACGTTCCGCTGGAACCACGTCAAGCCGCAGCTCGAAGCGGCCAACGTGGAGCTGATGAGCGCAGGCCTGGACGAGGTGCCGGGCGTCTACAAGGACATCGAAGCGGTCATGGCCGCCCAGACGGACCTTGTGGACGTGGTGGCACGCTTCGACCCACGCATCGTGAAGATGGCCCCCGCCGGCGAGAAGGCGGAGGATTAGACGAACGCCCCGACGTGCAACCGTCGGGGCGTTGTCGTTGAATGATGAAGCTGCAATCGTCTATCTGCGTCGACGCAGCACGAGCCCGCCGGCGGTGGCAAGAGCGAAGGCAGCGCCCGGCTCAGGTATGGCGGTGTCGTCGAGAACAAAGTAGAACGGGCCGAGGTCGGCCGCGACGAAGTCGCCGTCACCCGACACGTCGGCGCGGGCGGCTGACATGCCGCCCATGAAGCTGCCGGCGACCCAGAAGAAGTCATCGTCGAGATCGTTGGCCGTGTCTGCCAGCACCGAGAACCATAGCGTTTCACCCGCCGGCAGAGACGTCGGCGTGACGTTGGCGGCAAACTCGTAGAGGTCGCCGCCGAACACGTCGGATCCTGTGTCGATCACATCGGCGGCGGTGGCAAAGTTGATCGCGGTGCTTGACAGCACTGCCGACTTGTCCGGCAGGCCACCCGCATCGGCGTAGAAGATCACGTCGAATGACAACGGAAACGTCGGCGTGTCATTGAGCCCGTACGCGCCACGCCAGACGACGCTCCGCACTGTGGCGGGCGTCGCTAACGCAAAGTTGTCGGCCAGCTGCTCGCCGTCGGTCGTCGTGTCGCGGTCCGATTGATCGGCTGACATGATCACCGTCGGCGTCTGCGAGAAAACGGGAACAGCAGCTGCCCTGTCAAAACAGACGACCACAGCGGCCGTCGACATGACAAGCAGCACACTTGCATTTTGATGTCGCATTTCTCTTTCCCTTTGCATTTCCACCCAAACTCACCGGCCTGCCCGCCACCTTGACACGACTCGACCTGTGACGGCGACAACGTAAGGCCTTGGATCAGAAACGCAAGGCCCGGTGCAGCAGGTCGGCTCGCGGTGTCTGGCGACTCGGCTCAACCACGGAGCAGCGGCGGTGCTTCCCAATTGCCGCCGAGGATGGTCGCAACGGTCTTGGGATCGCAGTCGAGCCACTGGTTCAGAACGCTCGCGTAGCACGTGCGGAAGTCGGTCGTGTACTTGAGGTCGCCCGCGTCGAGGTCGATCAGCGACGGGTGCGTGCCGAGCAGGCCTGGCTGGGCGAGTCGGTCGCTGACGAAGAACATCGGGGCGGCGGCGCCGTGATCGGTGCCGCCCGAGGCATTTTGCTTGACCCGGCGGCCGAACTCGCTGAACGTCATGACAGCCACACGATCGCTGTTGCCCTGATGCCGCAGGTCGGCCATGAGGGCATCGATGCCGGTGGCGAGTTCGGTCATCAGGCGGTTGTGCTTCGCCTGCTGGCCGGCGTGCGTGTCGAATCCGCCGAGGCTGACGTAGTAGACGCGGGTGGGCAGTCCGCCGCGGATCATGGCGGCCGTCGTGCGCAGCGCGTCGCCGAACTTGCCACGCGGGTAGTCCTTTGGCGGCACGTGACCGTTGATGGCTGCCAGCACCTTGTCGCTGCTGACGCGGGCGTCCATCGCCGTGCGGGTCAGGAACTCCATCTCTTTGCCGTGCTCGCCGCCGAGGTGCAACGCCGCCATCGCGTCGGCGTCGCCGCCCTTGTACCGATAGTCGGCCGGGCTCTCGAAGCTCAGCGGCATGACCAGGTCGCCTTGCATCGCCAATTGATTGTCTTCGCCGAGACTCACGCCCATCTGTGGGTCGGCGGCGACCGCGGCGTCGACAGCGTTGCCCTTCGGGTCGCTGCCGGCGCACTGGGCATCAAAGTAGCGGCCGAGCCAGCCGCTGCGCAGCGCTTCGCCGCCCGTGTCGGCACTGTGCCAGACATCCATCGACTGGAAGTGGCTGCGATTCGGGTTCGGGTAACCCACGCCCTGCACGATGCTCATGCGGCCTTCGTCGAAGAGGCCTTTGATCGGCGACAATGCCGGGTGCAGGCCGATGTGGCCGTCGATCTTGAGCACGTCGTCGCCACCGAATCGGATCATCGGCCGGGCCGCGTGGTAGGCGTCGTCGGCGTAAGGAACGACGGTGTTGAGGCCGTCGTTTCCGCCTGAAAGCTGAACAACGATGAGGATTTTACCATCCGTGCCGCTATCTGGCTGCGTGCTTTTAACGTCGAGCGGATCGCCGACGGCAAAGGCGGTGCGGCTGACAAACGACGGCACGCTCGCCCCGGCGGCGACCATCGTTAGGCCCTTCGTCAGGAAAGCACGGCGGGTGGTGGGCGTGGGCATGGTCGGTGGTGAAAAGAAACGAGTGATAAGGAAACGAGTGCAGAAGGACAGCGGAGCGGGAACTTGCTCGTTCCTCGGTCCTTACTCCTCGTTGCTCGCTAGCAGAGCTGATACTCCGGCATGGAGACCATCAGCTTCACCGCCGACCGCAGGCCGCCGGGTTGGCTGACGGTGGCGACGAGGCGGCGTCGCTTCGTCGCGTCAACGGCTCGTGGGATCAGACGGTCGAGCCAGTAGTCGACAGAGGCGTCGGGCGAGCCTTTGCCTTGCGGGTCGGCATCGGCGGCGACCTCGCTGGCGAAGTTGTACCGCGCCAGCAGCGTGGCCGTGTTGATCCAACGCCGGCCGTCGAACTGGCCCGGCCAGCCTTTGACGTTCGGCGGAGCGAACGGCACCTGGCCCAGCTTCTCGAGTTGACGATTGATCTGCGTCGCACCAGGCACTTGAACAGCAAGCAAGCGGTGCGTGCCGGCCAGCAGTTGCACCGGGCTCTTAATGCGGTTGCCGATGTTGGCACTGTCGTAGAACGCGCGGCTGCGAAGAATCGTGCGAAGCAGCGGCCGAAGCTCGAAGTTGGCGTTGACGAGCACGCGTGCCAGCGACGCCACAACGGCTTCGTCGGGCGCTTCGCCCACGAAGTAGTGATACAACCGTCCGCTGACGTAGGGCCCGCAGGCCGGGTGCTGGGCGAGCAGCGCGATGACTTCGTCACCGCCCATGTTGCCGGTCACGCCGAAGACGGACTTTTCGCCGTCGTCATGGAAATCGGGGCGGAAGCGGAACTCAACGCCGTCGTGACCCCAGCCGGTGAAGGCGCGGGCGACTTCTTTGATGTCACGTTCGCTGTAGTTGCCGACACCGAGCGTGAAGAGCTCCATGAGCTCGCGGGCGTAGTTCTCGTTGGGGCTGTTTTTGTTGTTGCGGTCGTTGTTGAGGTACTTCAGCATCGCCGGGTCGCGGCTGACCCGCCTGACGAGCTCGATGAAGTTGCCTGCCGCGTGGCGACGCAGCAGCTCGTTCTGGTTCCACAGCCGCCACGAGCCGTCACGGTCGTCGCGGAAGGAGCTGGTGAAGTGGCCGGCCCAGAAGAGCGTGAGCTTTTCCTGGAGCGGGTACGGCCCGTCTGCCATACGGCGGATCCACCACTGTTGGCACTCGGCAATGTGCTGACGGCTGGCGCGGGTCCACGCTTGCCGCAGCAGCTGCATCGCCGTCCGCGTGTCCTGATCATTCCCGCCGGCCTGCTGACGGGCCTCGGTCATGGCTTGGCGGCGTTCGATGTCGTTCCGCGGCACATCTGTCAACGACGACTCGTCGGGGACGTCGTTGGCGTTCATCTCCACTGCCGAGGCGTCGGGAAAATCGAGCAGGATGTCCGCCGCCCTGTCGGGGCCGATCTCGACCAACGCATCCAGCTCGTCAGGTGTGCCCCCGAACGCCGCCCGGTTCATGAGGTGCCCGGCTCTGAAGCGATCGAATGGCTCATCGGGCGTGGGCTCCCACGGTGCCAGTGACGGGTGCAACTCGCGGTCGTAGGTGGGTTCAGCCATGGGAGCTCCTCGCAGTCGTATCGACACAACGCCGCCGACGGCGATGGTATTGCGGCATACGTGAGCTGGTGCTTCACAACGTCACAGAGCGCATGAGCCATGACCTCGAACCGTGACTCGAGACGGAGGCCCCACGCAAAGCGGCCCGCCCCCGGATCGGAGGCGGGCCGCTGATGGCGATGACGACGGTGTGACCTCAGGCCCGCCGACGCCGCAAGCCGACGAGGCCGAGCAAGCCGAGGCCCCCAGCGGCGAGGGGTTCGGGGATGACGGTCACGTCACCCGTCACTGATATGTTGTCGATACGAAGGGTGCCACTGCTGCCAGAAGCACCGGACCCACCAATGAAGAAGGTGGTTGCCCCAGTCACATCATCGACGGACGTGATGTCGATCGTGAAAGGTGTTGAACCGAAGGAAGTTCCATTCGACACGGAGCCGAAGCTCGTTCCCCCGACAACTATTGGGGAAGAAGTCGGCCCCGTATCTGAACGGCGACTCACGAAGCTGAATTCTGTGAAGTCAACCTCGAAGCCGCTCTCCGGGGTGATGATGAAGGAAAAACCTTGCCCTGCCGTCGTGAAGCCGTTCGTTGCTATCGCGTCACCGCTTGCCCCACCAAAGAAGCTGACATTGCCGTCGGTGACAGTCACATCACTGACATCAACATTGAGAGCTTCGAACGAAGGTGATGCAACGTCTCCGTCGAAGTCAAAAGCTGCAATGGTCGCAGCAGAGGCAGCGGCGGCAGTTGCGAAGGTCGCCAGTGCGGCGGTGGTCAGAATCTGCTTGGTCATAGAGTATCTCTCTCGCCCCTCGGGGCAGGTAGGTCGGAGGCGGACACGCACGTCGCGGCCGCCGGCTCCTCCAGCCGTGAAAACCTATCGACCACGCCTTCTACGTGCATTCGCATCTGGTTAAAACTGTGAGAAGTCGCCCAGGATCAACTCGCACGTGATCTTGCCGCTCAACGCCACCAGCGGCAGGCCGCCGCCGGGGTGCGTCGCTCCGCCGACGAAGAACAGGTTCTTGATCTTCGGATCACGGTTCGGCGGCCTCAGGAATGCCTGCTTGCGACCGTTGCCACCGACGCCATAGATCGCACCGGCGTTGGCCCCGTACAGCCGCCCCAGCTCGGGTGGCGTCCACGTGTCTTCCACAACCACCTTCTGTCGCAAACCTGTTAACCCGCAACGATTTTCGAGGATGTCGAGCACACGATCCCGATAGCGGGGACCTTCAATTTCCCAGTCGATCGCTTTGCCAGGTCCGTGCATAGCAGGAGCGCTGACGAGCACAAACAGGTTCTCACAACCCTCGGGGGCGACCGTCGCGTCCGTTGCCGTCGGGCGGCAGACGTAAACGCACGGGTCGTCAGGCACGCGGCCGTCGACGAACATCGCCTGCAGGTCACCGCCCGGCCCGAAATAATTGTCGGGCATGTACTTCGTGTGGTGTGCCACCTGCGGAAGCGTCCCTTCGACGCCGAGCAGCAGCACCATGCCGCTGCCGCCGGGGTCTAGGGCGTCGAGCTTCTTGTCCTGCCAGTGCGGCCGATGCTCGGCGTCGATCAGGCGTCGGTAGGCCGTGATCGTGTCGGCGTTGCAGACCACCGTGTCGGCCTCGACGTGCCGCCCATCGACGTTCAGACCGTCAGCGACTCCTTCTTTAACGGTCACCTTCTCGACCGGCGTTTCCGTGTGGATCTCAACGTCTTTCTCGACGGCCAGCTCGGTCAATGCCTCAGCCAGCTTGTAGAGCCCGCCTTTGATGTACCAGCCGCCGAAGTGCGTCTCGGCGTGCGGGATGACGCACAGCGTTGCAGGCGCTTTCCACGGGCTGGCACCGCTGTAGGTCGCGTACTGGTAGAGGACAGCCCGCAGGCGTTCGTCCTTGACGTGACGGTCGACGAGCTTGCTGTAGCGGCCGAACATGCCGATGCGGAACGGCACGGTGAGCAGGCCCAGCCCTTGCTTGGGCCCCAGCTTGCCCTTAAGCAGTTGCTCTGGAGCGTTCTGGAGGAACAGCTCGCCTGAAAGATCCCAAACGTGCTTGCCGCGGTCGAGGAAGCGTCGGAACCCGTCGACGTCTCTCGGCGCAAGGTCGTGGACGCTGTCAAGCGTGTCGTTGCGGTCCTTGCGGAGCTGGAGCGACGAGCCGTCGGGCCATTCAAAGCGGCTGACCGGGTCGAGGCGGATCAGCTCGAGCCGGTCATGAAGATCAACCCCTGCCGCGGCGAAGAGTTGTTCGAAGACAAAGGGCAGCGTGACAAGCGATGGCCCGGTGTCGAAGCGGAACGGCCGATCGTTCGGCCGATCGGGGTGAGGGACGGTGCGAAGGTTGAGCTTGCCACCGAGGGTGGCGTTTTGCTCGTAGAGCGAGACGCGGCATCCGCCGATCGCGAGCCGGATCGCCGCCGCCAAACCACCCACGCCACCTCCAATAACGGCAACGCGTCGCGACGCGTCGGTGGGCAACATGGCGCGCCTGCCGTTCTGGTGCGATTGCGCCACTTGATGAGGGTAGGTTGGCCCCTCGTTAACCGAATATTAACGGCTTGCGCTCTAAGAAATCGCCTCACCGGCGGTAGGGTTGCAACCAGCCAACCCGGGTGGGCGTACTGAGCGCTGCCGCCCGGTTCACCCGCCCTGCCGCGACCACACCACCAAGCTCTTCATGACCAGCCCTAGCCGTCGCAGATCTCGTTTCGGATTCACGCTCGTCGAGCTGCTGGTGGTGATCGGGATCATCGCCCTGCTGATCGGCATCCTGCTGCCGACGCTGTCTCGGGCACGGGAGAGTGCAAATGCTGTCAAGTGCGGCTCGAATATGCGGCAGTTCATGTCGGCCGTCGTCATCTACGGCAACGAGAACGACGGCTTCCTGGCCGGTCCGCACACGAGCGGGCAGGTCTGGGGTCCGTCGGGCCTGAGAATCGCCTCGGGTGTTGAGTCGGATCCGGAGTCGCCGTTGCAAAACGTGGACTGGATGAGTCCCAGCCTGGGACTGGTGCTCGGCGACCTGCCGTCGAACGATGTCGAGCGACTACAACGGCTGTTTGAGACGGACATGGAGTGTCCGACGGTCAACCAGGTGTTCAGCAGCTACTACCTCGGCGACGACATCGCGGGCATCAACGCCAGCGACATTCGGTACAGCAGCTACAGCGCCATCATTCAATTCCACACCGATCCGGCTCGCGAGCGAAAGCTCGGCTCCATGGTCCCGAGGATCAGCGCGCCGATCTCCGAATACAGCGGCACAAGCTACCCGTACGCCGCGCCGCCTCCCGGCTACTCGCCGAAGCTCGCCAAGGTCGGGCCGTCCAGCAGCAAAGCGTTTGCGATCGAGGGTGCGCGTTACCTCGAAACCAGCGGACCGGTCAACGCCCTTACCGTTGCAGACATTTCTTTCAACGCCCTGCGATATCAGGTGCAAGGCGGCAACTACATGGTCCGCGGCCCCTTCTACTTCGCGGATCGTCAGCCGCACCAGCTTATCACGAACAACGGCCTTGCCGCCGGCAACTACACACCGTCGGGCCCCAACCAAGGTGTCACCGAACCCTCGCTGGCCCTGGGCTGGCGTCACGGCGGTCTCATGAACATCGCCTTCTTCGACGGCCACATCGAGAAGCTCGCCCCGGCCGAGTCCATCGATCCGTCGATGTACCTGCCCAAGGGCTCGCGGGTCGGCTTCCAGCTGCCCGGTGGCCGCGTGGTCAATGGTTCGCAGTTCACCTACGACCCCGACGATTCCGACGTGTACGAGGTCGAGTAGGTTTCAGCCCAGCTTCTCCAGCAAATCGCCCGCCAGCCACGGGTGACGGTTGGCAAGCCATAGACGAAGGCCGTCGACGTTGTCCTGCCGGACAACCTCGGCGGCCTCTTCGCTGGCGGCGTCGGCGAGCGCCTCGCGTCGCTGCTGCGGGTCTTGCGTCGCCCCGATGACCGTATCGCGAAGCGCAGCAACCGCCGTCGCGTGGGCGGCGTGCGGGGCCAGGACGCGTTGCACCTCGTCCGCCAGACGATTTGTCAACGCCGGGCTGCCCGCCGTCACCGCCGCCGTCATCGGCCCTTCGTGCACCGCCACCGGGAACGTGAAGTCCCCCGCCGACGCGTCATCCGCCCGGCAGCACAACACGCCGTGCAAGTCGCACGCCGCCCCAACCGCGTCGTTAACGTCCCACGCGTCCGTTGCAGCAATGACGAGTGTAAAGCCCACCACGTCGATCGGGTGAAACGGCCGTTCATCCACCGAGCACGCCTCGGGCAAATCAGGTGACAACGACGGAGCGACGACACGCACACTGGCCCCGGCATCGAGGAGCATCGACGCCCGCCGTACAGCCACGCCACCACCACCGACGATCAGCACCCGCAGCCGCGAGGCATTAAAGAACAGCGGCAAGACGTGGGTGGCAGACATCGAAAAGCCTAAGCGTCACGACCGACCGCGTGCGGTGCATTCCCGTGGGCCTGATTCTGAAAGCAGCACGCACGCCGTGCCCTCTACCGTCGCGGCATGAGCGATATTCCCCGCCGCAAGCTCGGCAAAACCGGGTTCGACGTCAGCGTGCTTGGTTACGGCACGGCCCCGGCCGCGTTCCTCAAAGAACACGACTCCGCCGCAGACCTCATCAACTCGCTGCTCGACCGTGGCGTCAACGTGCTCGACACCGCCACCGGCTACCCCGGAAGCCAGGCCTTCCTCGGCGAGCACTTCGCCTCCAGGCGCGACGACTACGTCCTCGTCTCCAAAGTCGGTAACAGCGGCAACCCCGACAGCTTCAAGGCCGACCGCGTCCACAAAGACGTCGACAACGCGCTC
This sequence comes from uncultured Planctomycetota bacterium, assembly GCA_963841915.1. Classification (GTDB taxonomy): domain Bacteria; phylum Planctomycetota; class Phycisphaerae; order Tepidisphaerales; family Tepidisphaeraceae; genus JBCDKH01. Next base: position 324,174 of record CAWJEN010000006.1, read on the forward strand.
AAATTGCTCAAAACCGACAGCATCGACGTGATGCTGCTCCACTCGTGCCCGCTGGATGTGCTCGAAGCCGACGACGCGCTGGGCGCACTTGTTGAAGCTCGCGACGCCGGCAAGATCAAGTATTGCGGCTACAGCGGCGACAACGAGGCGGCAGCGTTCGCGTGCCGCCTGCCTGACATTGCGGTGATCGAGACGAGCGTCAACATCGCCGACCAGGCCAACATCGACAAGGTGCTCCCGCTGGCCCAGAAGCACGACGTCGGCGTGATCGTCAAGCGCCCCATCGCCAATGCCGCCTGGAAGGACATCGACGATCAAAAGGGTTTCTACCAGAAGTACGCCGCCACCTACACCGAGCGGCTGGCCAAGATGGACCTTGATCCCAAGGCTCTGGGGTTCGACTGGGTGGAGCTTGCGTTGCGGTTCACGCTCTCGCAGGCAGGCGTCACGACGGCCATCGTCGGCACGACGAATCCGGACAACGCCGACGCGAACCTGAAGCTCGCGACAGCCGACCCGCTGCCGGAAGAGGTCGTGGCGAAGCTTCGCGAAGCCTTTGCAAAGGTTGCCGACGACTCGTGGACGGGCCAGACCTGAGAACTCGACAGTCGCACGGTTACGACGATCAAGCTACGTTGATGCCGACATGATCCGACCGCACGCCTTGCAATGGCTTCGGGAAAGCAATGGGCGCACAAATCTTGTGTTGATCGTCCCACCACTCATCATGTCGGTGCTCGTCTACGTCGCCAGCCGCAGCAGGTCCGCCACCAGCGAGTAACCTCGACCGACATGCCGCAGACGAACCGTGACGAACTCATCCGGCTGCTCACGTCGCGGCACGCGCTGATCAGCATCGTCACAGGCGACGAGGATCACGCGCTCGACGTTGTTCGCGAGGCGGCCCTCGAGACGCGGCAGCAACTCTTCGTCTGGGACTGCGTCAACGGCCTTCGCGACGGCTTGGTCGCCAAGCAGGCGCCGCTGCCCGACACGCAGACGGCCGGCGGCGGGCTTGCGTGGGTCGAGAAACACCTCGACGGCCAGGCACTCTTCTGCTTCCTTGACCTCGTTGACCACCTCGACGGAGAGCCGGCGACACGGCGGATGCTCAAGGAGGCCGTCAATCGGGTCGAAGCGGGTGGCGGTGCGATCGTTCTGATCGACCACAAGACGCCGCCCCCGCTCGTGCGGGAATTGGCGACGACGCTGGACTTGGCTTACCCGAGTGAAGAGGAGCTGCACGAACTCGTCCGCCGGGTCGTTCGGCAGCACCACCGCTCGGTCAAGCCGGTCCACACCCATGTCACCGGCAGCGACGTCCGCGGCATCGTGAGCAACTTACGCGGGCTCACCCGACGCCAAGCACAGCAGGCGATTCTCGATGTCGTCGCCATCGATCAGCGGCTTGACGCAGACGACGTCGAGGGTGTCTTGAAGCACAAAAAGCAGTCCCTCGCCGGCGGCGGATTGCTGCAGTTCGTCGACGCCCCGCTCGACCTCGACGACGTCGGCGGCCTGGCAAATCTCAAACGCTGGCTCGCCCTGCGCGACGAGGCCGACAGTCAACGGGCTATTGACTTTGGCATCGAACCGCCACGCGGCTTGCTGCTGCTCGGCGTTCAAGGTGCGGGTAAGAGTTTGGCCAGCAAAGCGGTCGCAACGGCGTGGCGGAGGCCGCTGGTTCGGCTTGATGTCGGTGCGCTCTACGACCGATACGTCGGCGAAAGCGAGAAGCGTTTGCGCGACGCGCTCAAGCAGGCGGAGATGATGAGCCCGTGCGTGTTGTGGATCGACGAGGTGGAAAAAGCGTTCGCCGGTGCCGCCGCCCAGAGCAATGACGGCGGCCTGTCGCGTCGCATGTTCGGGGCGCTGCTCACGTGGATGCAGGAGCACCGCGAGCCGGTCTTTCTCATCGCGACGGCCAACGACGTGACCGCCTTGCCGCCCGAGTTGTTACGTAAGGGGCGTTTCGACGAGATTTTCTTTGTCGATCTGCCCGAAGCCGAGGCAAGGCGGCGGATCTTCGAGATCCACCTCGCCAAGCGCAAGCGCGACCCGGAGGCCTTCGATTTGTCTCGCCTCGTCGAACTCAGTGATGGCTACACCGGTGCCGAGATCGAGCAGGCGATCTTGTCGGCGTTGTACGACGCCTTTGCGTTGCACGGCGAACTGACGACGGACGGCATCGTCTCGACGCTACGGGCGAGTGTGCCGCTGTCGGTGACGCGACGTGAGCAGGTAATGGAACTACGGGCATGGGCACAAGATCGGTGCGTGCCGGCCGACTGACGGAGCGTTTTCGTCGTCAGCGGATCGGGTGTGATAACCTGTTTGCGACGCAGGGGAAGATGTCCGGGAACCTCCCGGCAGCCGGCGCGTCACAGGAGGCAAGCGATCGTGCACGAGCAGACCGCCGCAACAGCCAAGCCACTAACTGCGCAAGCGGAGGGTGCGTCGGCCGAGCGTGACGGCGAGCTCGATCCGCAGGACCAGTTGGGTCGAGCGGCCTTTGCCAGGGCACGAGCGGGGGATCGCCAGTCATTCGGCACCGTTGTCCGGATGTATCACGATCGCCTCTACAACGCCGTGTATCGCCTGGTCAACCATCACGAAGACGCCGCCGACCTGACGCAGGAAGCGTTCGCCAAAGCGTTTGAGAAGCTGAGCGAGTTTCGCGGGGAAAGTGCTCCTTACTCGTGGCTGTTCCGCATTGCGGTCAATGCGTCGATGACGCACCTGAGGAAGGGCAGGCGTCGGCGGAATCTGCTCAAGGACGCCGCCGCTGACCCGACGCTGGGCGGTATGACGGGTGACGGCACGGGGTGGCGGACCGGCTACGCCGCCAGTCCGTCCGACGCCGCCGAGCAGTCCGAAGACCACCGTGCCGTTGTCGAGGCGCTTGGCCGACTCGACGCGGAGTATCGGGCGTTGCTCGTCATGCGAGACCTGGAGAACTTCGATTACAAGCAGATGGCCGACATCCTCGAGTTGCCGCTGGGCACGTTGAAGAGTCGGCTGTTTCGGGCGCGTGTGGCGTTGCGCGAGCTGCTGAGCGACCACTTCAACACGTCCCGCCGCCCCGGCCGATGATGGCCTGTTTTGTCTCGCTTTCCTTTTTCCCTGCCCCGCTTCCATGACGGACGAACGCATCGAAGCCGACCTTGCCGCGTACGTCGACGGAGAGCTTGCGCCGTCCGAGGCCGGCGAGATCGAGGCCATGCTGGCCGGGAACCCTCGGTATGCGCGGATGGTGCAGGAGATGCAGCAGGCCAAGAGCTGGCTGACGTCGCTACCCGCCGTGGCCGTGCCACCGGGTGCCGCCGATCTGGCCGACCCGACAATCGCCCGTCTGGAGCGCGAGGGCTTGCTCGATGAGCAGGAGCCTGACGGATACCGACGGTTCCTGACGCCCAACATCCTCGGGCTGGCGGCATCGCTGGTCGTCGTCGCGACGCTGGCGGTGACGGCGTACATCATGTTGTCGCCGAATGAGACGGTCCGTCTGGCGGGCGAAGCGAAGCCGCCTTCCCAGATCAGGATCGGCGACGAGATTCGCCAGGCACCGACGCCCTGGCTGGACGATCCGACAGACGCACCGGCCCAGACGCCACGGGACCCCGTCGAGCCGGCCGCTCGTCCCAGTGAACGACCTCTGCCCACCGACCCGGACGGCATGGCATCGGCGGTCGTGGTCGATGAGCCACCGGTGGTCGAGCCGGAGGTGTCGCTGCCTTACGTCAACGGCGAAGCGGTGCTGATTGTCGCCGAAGCCGACGCCGCCGAGGAGGCCGCCGGTCGCGTCGCCGCAGCCATGGCCCGTTCGCAAGTCGCCTTTGCCACCCGGGCGGCAACGCTCGACAAGCTGCAGCCCAACGTCGGTGAGATGCTGTGGGATCGCCTCGAGCGGGCCGATGTTGCGCCGGACGGTGCGGCCGTGGCGTTTGCCTTTGTCGCCGCCGACGGTGTAAAGCGTCGCGACGTCACCGCCCTCGTCGCCGCCGCAACGGGCACCAGCAGCAAAGCCGTCGCTCTGTGGGATCAGGCAGCCGAACGTCAAGAGGGCTCGGCCATGGTGCTTGAAGGCGGGCCCGGCGGCGGACCGGGTGAATTTCGTGGCTTTGGCATACCGCAACCGGCCGAGGAACCGGCCGACGACGCCGCACGACGCGTCTTTCCCAATGACGGCCTGATGCTCTACCTGCGGCGGACGTACCCCGACCGCGAGCTGCCGCAAGACCTGCCGGCGGAAGTTGCCGAGCAGCTGGCCGGAGCGGCGGCCCAACTCGCCATCACCGTGGATGCCGACGGCTTTGCCGACTTGTCACCGCTGGGCTTGGGTCGCATAGACGCCCTTGGCATGACGACGCGTGAGCTGGCCGGTCTCGTGGAACTGGAAGTGGCACGCGAGTTTCTCGTTGCCATCGACGGCAGCGTCGTGACGAGTCGCAAGAGCGAGGTGCCAGGCGGCAGAAGCACGCCGGTGCTGGACTTGCTGCGTGTCGATCGCAATCCCTTTACCATCGGTGACGCCGTGCGAATCGCCTTTGACGACGGGCGTCGGACAGAGGCCGTGGTGGCTCAGGACGGCCTTGTCGATCTGGGCGAGCTCGGCCGCGTCGAAGCCGACCAGAAGACGGCAGGCCAGCTGCAACGCGACCTCTTTGGTCAGGTGGATGCCGACGCCGACGAAGTACCACCGGCCGTGATGAATGTCTCCAGCCGTCGGGCTGCCGAGAAGGACGACACGGCCGACGAGGCCGTGCCCGTCTTCGTTCTTATTCTCGAAGCACCTGCCGCCCCTGCGACACGAGCGACGACCCAGCCGGTCACGCAACCCGCCACTCAGCCGTCGACTCGGCCGGTGGCGTGGTAAGTGTCGGGAAGTCCCTTGCCGTCTGTTGACCCAAGGCCCGTACCAGCGCTATGGTCCCGACCGCGTCCGCCGAGGCCGCGACCTCTGATTCTCCGCCGGCCTCCTCCCGACCGCCATGCTTCCCGCACAACGCACCAGCAAGTCCCGCAAGCGCAGCCGCCGTAGCCACCAGGCCCTGAAGGTCCCGCACTACGTTCGCTGCAACCAGTGCGGCAATGCCAAGCTGCCCCACGCTGCCTGCGGCAGCTGCGGCTTCGTCAACCCGAAGCTGGCCCTGAAGATCGACGGCCTCGACACCGAGGCCTAGTCGCCAAGGCTTGGGCCTAGTCGCTAAGGCTTGAACCAGGCATCAGCCGCGAGCAGGCTGCTCGCGGCTTTGTCGTGCGCTTCAGTTGGTCGGCAAAACTTCGGAGCCGCCCGCCGCGTTGCGTGCCTTGCGGGCGGCGATGAACGACTTCACACCGACGACGATGAAGGTGACGCAAAGCGCGAACATGCCGATCAGGCTGAACGCTGCTAACCCCGAGGCCTTGCCGGGCAACACGCGGACGATGATCGGGAACAGCGTCGCCAGCGAGCCGAAGACGGCCACGAGCAACGCCACGTGCATCGTGTGCATGAGCCAGCCCGGCTTGGCCGCGGCGAGAGCGCCGAGTAGCACAATCGGCAGGCCCGCCATCACGGGAATGAGGGCCGTCTTCGTCGACCAGTCGGCCCCACCGGCGACAAAGCCGATAAGCCCGAGCGCGATCAGCAGTCCACCGATGATCATCGCCGTCCGCGGCATGTTCGTTGTCATGCACAGACGGTAGAGCGTCCGCGCATGTCCGCGTGCGTCACTTCATCCGGGCCGTCACCCCAACTCGTTCAATGCGTCCTTCAGCACGCGAGCGCTTGCCCGTAGTTCGTCTTCTTCCGACGGTTCGAGGTGCGGCGTGAGCACTTTCATCACGCCCCGCCGCCCGATGATGCACGGCAGGCTCAGGCACACGTCCTTGATCCCGTAAGGCCCGTCGACCAGGGTGCTGATCGGGAAGACCTCCCGCGTGTCCTGCACGATCGCCCGCACGATCATGCTCGCACAGGCGGCAATGGCGTAGTCGGTGTACCCCTTGTGCATGAACACCTCGTAACCCGCCTTACGTGCCTTGTCGAAGCGTCGGCGGATGTCTTCTTCGTCGGCAGGCAGCTTCATGCCGGCCACCGTCACCTGGCTCAGGGCAGGCACCATCGAGTCGCCGTGTTCGCCGAGGATGTAGGCACGGACGTCCAGCGGGTGCCCGCCGACGAGTTGGGCGAGCAGCTCGCGGAACCGGCCGGTGTCGATGAGCGTGCCGCTGCCGATGACGCGACGCGGCGAAAGCTTGGCCGACCGGATGGCCACGTGCGTCATCACGTCGACCGGGTTCGTCAGGATCAGAAAGACCGCGTCCGGACTGCCGTCGGCCAGGGCGGGTAGCAGCTTCTGGAAGACCTCGTAATTGCCCTGTGCCAAGGCCAAACGATCCAGCGGCCGATCATCATTCGTCGGCGGAGCGGGAACGGAATTGGTGACGATGATGAGGTCGCTGTCGTGCGAATCCTCAATGGTCCCGCTCGTGATTTTTGCCGGCCGTGGGTTGAGGAACACGCTGGCGTGCGACAGATCCCGCGCGTGCCCCTCGGCAATCTTCGACGGGTCGCGGCTGACCAGCACCAACTCGTCTGCGAGCCCTCGCGTCACAAGCGCAAAGGCCGTCGCGGTGCCGGTTCGGCCGATGCCTGTGATGGAAATCTTCATACGTCTGGTGGCACCCTACGAACCCATCGAAGACAGAAACGCGAAGAGGCGAAGAGGCGAAGCCGGAGCGAAGACAAGGGAAAGAAGATGTAGGAGATGGGTTCGTCACCCGTCACCCGTCACCTGCACTTCGCTCCGGCTTCGCCTCTTAGCTTTTTCGCGTTTCTGATTCCGCTCATTCGCTCTGATTCTCTCCGCGTTCCAGCGCGAGCGGCTGTTTGAAGGTGAGCGTGCGGTACGGGAACGGAATCTCGATGCCTGCGGCGTCGAGGGCCTCCTTGACCGCTTCCACGACTTCGTCACGGCTTTTGCGGACATCGAGCGGCGTGCTGCCGGTCCACCACGTGACCTCGAAGTTAATCGAGCTGCTGGCAAACTCCTGGGCGAAGATTTGCACCGGCCGGGCGGCACTCTTTTGCACCGTCTCGCACGCCTTGACCGCCTTCATGATCACGCCACGCGACTCCTTGACGCTCTCGTCGTAGGCCACGCCGACGATGATCGTCGTGCGGCGGACCTCCAGGTTGGTCCAGTTGATCGTCGGATTTGTGAAGATGACGGCATTGGGCATGAGCACGAGATCGCCATCGACCTGGCGAAGTTCGGTCATGCGGATGTTGATGCGTTCGACCTTGCCGCAGATGCCTTCGACTTCGATCCAGTCGCCGATCTCGATCGGGAATCGCCAGAGAATGAGGACGCCTGCGATGAAGTTCTCAACAATGTCCTTGAAGGCAAAGCCCAGGACGATACCGGTGACGCCCAGGCCGGCCAGCAGGCTGCCGGGCTTGATGCTGGGGAAGATGATGGTCAGGGCGACGAGGATGCCCAGCACCCACATTGCGGTGTAGGTCAGTTGGCCGATGAGGTCGCGCAGGCTCTGCCGGAGGTGGGCGCGTTTTGCGAGATTTTTCGCCAGGCGAGAGGCAAACCGCGCCAGCACGGCGAAGATAATCAGCGCGATAACGCCGAGAACGATGTTGGGCAGAATGCGGAGGAACCCTTCCCACATTTCGTTGAGCCGGTCGAGGATCACCTTCTGGCCCTCGCCGTCCAGCAAGCTCGCCTCGTCGCCTCCGCCGGCCGGTTGGCTCGTCGGCTGCGTCGTCGCCCCGGCAGCGGCGTCCGCGCTGTCGCCGCCGGCACCGTCACCTGTGAGACCGACCAGTGCTTCAGCTTGCATCCGTAGGTTCTAGGGGCGGCTGAACCCGCGCCTCCGACTGACGACTTAGAGGAGCGGCCATCTTGCGTGGCTCTACGGTCACCCGCGTCCATGCCACCTCTGCCCGCTGCCCTTCGCCCGATTCGCCTGACCGGCGGGTGGCGTGGCGTGGCTTGCCTGCCGGGTTACAACGACTTCGACCCGACCGACACATCGGGCCCTGTTTTGAAAGACGACGGCAACAGCCGCGTCATGCTCCGGAACGGCCTGGTCATCAAACGCCCGGCCCTTCCGACCGGTACTCGAAGATGGCTGGCTCCTTTTCGCAAACCGCGGGCGGTGCGGGCGTGGCTCAAGACCCTCGCGCTGCAACGCATCGGCCTGCCGGTCGAGACGCCTGTGCTGTTCGCCCGGCGTGGCCGCGATGCGATCGGCGTCTATCGGCTCGTCGAGGGAACGACACTGGCTGATCTTGATCTGGACACGCTGCGCAACCGTGGCGAAACCTTTGCCCGCATCGGCCGCGTGCTTCGTCAGACGGCACGGCTCGGCTGGACGCATCTCGACGCCAAGTCCACGAACTGGATCATCACGCCCGACGAGCGGCCGGTCATGATCGATTGCGACGGCTTGCGAAAGGCGGTGTTTCGCGCGAGAAGGCGTCGCGGCCTGGAGCGCTTGCTCCGCGCCCTGCGCGAGCACCCGCAGCACGAGCTGTCCGACGAAGCGGCCGTTCTTCGCGGGTTTGCGGGACTTCCGTAAGGAGCCGTCGGCCGGCTCGCCGATAACCCGCTACGGTCGCTTCGTTGTGAACGAGGGGCCGCGTCGCATCGTCATCATCAAACCGTCGGCCCTGGGCGATGTCATCGGCAGCCTGCCCGTCGCGGGGCTGCTCAAAAGGCGTTACCCGGCAGCACGGCTGGCGTGGGTCATCGCGCGGCCTTTCGTGTCGCTGCTGGAAACGCACCCGCACGTCGACGAAACGATCCCGTTCGATCGCTTGCGGGACGGCACCGCCGTGCAACAGCTCCGCTCGACCCGCCGCCTCGTCGGCGCGCTTCGCGAGGGCAAGTTCGACATGGCGATCGATTTGCAGGGCTTGTTCCGCAGCGGCTGGCTGACGTGGCGGAGCGGCGCACGGCGGCGGATCGGCTTCGACTACGCCCGCGAAGGCTCGCCTCGATTCTACAACGAGCGGGTCGCCAGCCGCGGCGAGAACCGAAACGCGGCCGAGCGATACCTTGATGTCGCCGAACACCTCGGCTGCGGCCGATTGCCCGCAGAGGCAGACATCACCACGACGCCCGACGACGACGCCGCGGCCGATGCCTTGCTCGCCGGCCTCGACGGCAATCGATTCGCATTGCTCCTGCCCGGCACGAACTGGTCGACGAAACGGTGGCCGGCGGCGGCGTTCGAGCAGCTCGCCAGACGACTCGAGGCCGACGGCCTGGCGGTCGTTGTCGCCGGGGCCGACGATGCCAAAGACGCCGCGGCATGCATCGGTGGGCTCGACATCGTCGGCCGCACGAGCGTCCGAGAACTTGCCGCGGTCATGCGGCGTGCGTCGCTCGTCGTCGCCAACGACAGCGGCCCGATGCACCTGGCCGCGGCGCTCGGTCGCCCGCTCGTCGCGCTCTTCGGCCCGACCGACCCGCACCGCACGGGTCCGTGGCGGTCGCCCCGATCCGTCGTTCGGCTGGATGTCGTCTGCAGCCCGTGCTTCAGCCGGACGTGCGAGCACAACACTTGTCTGACGCACTTAAGCGTCGACGACGTGCACAGGCGTTGTATGCAGCAGATCGACCGGACCCTACTTACATCGCGTTGATGGCCTCGAGCACTTCGGCCTCGTGACCGGCCGGTTTGACCTTCTCGAAGACCTTGGCGACGTTGCCGTCGGCGTCGATGACGAAGGTGGTGCGTGCGGCGCCCATGTACTTTTTGCCGTACATGCTCTTTTCCTGCCACACGCCGTACGCCTCGCACAGGGCGTGATCTTCGTCGGCAAGCAGCGGGAACGTCAAATCGTACTTGTCAGCAAACTTCATGACGTTCTTCTCCGGGTCGGGCGAGACGCCCAGGATGGCGACGCCGGCTTTCTCATACTCGGCGGCCGAGTCGCGGAAACCGCACGCCTGCGTGGTGCAGCCGGGCGTGTCGGCCTTGGGGTAAAAGTAGAGCACCAGCGTTTTGCCCGCGTAGTCGGCGAGCTTGATCGACTTGCCCGTGCTCGACGGCAGATCGAAGTCGGGGGCGGCCGTGCCGGGCTGCGGATAGGGGGAGTCGCTCATGGGGCAAGCTTAGTCGAGGGGCGAGCCGACCTTCGCCAGCAGCCACTGCTGATACGCCTCGGTGTCGAGCGGCAGATCGACCGGACGCCTTTCGTCGCCGCTTAGCAGCATCGCGTTGGCGAGTTCCACCGATGCCAACCCATCTGTGCCCTGAGCTACGACAGGCGTGCCGTCGCAAATAGCGGCGGCAAAGTTGTTGAAGATGCCCAGACGGAAAGGCGTCTGGTTTGTGTACGTCGGGCTCCCAGTGCCGCCGGGTGTCTCAACGCGTTCGGCAACGTCAACCGTGCGCAAGTTCGCCTCGCCGGTGGCATTGTGGTCGCTGATGGGTTGGTCGAGCAGGCGAAGGCGCAACGTGCCGTCTTCGGCCACGACGGTGCCGCGGTCGCCGACGACTTCGAGACGATTGGTGCCGGGCGCTTCGCCGGTCGTTGTCAGGAACGTGATGACGGGGCCGTACCGCTCGGCGTCGCGTGGCCGGCATTCGATGATGGCTGAGACTTCGTCTTCGACTTCAATGTCGTGAAACCGCCCGTACCGCGTGACGGCGGTGACGCGTTTGGGCGAGAGGCCGACCATCCACAAGAGCAGGTCCAGGTTGTGCGGCGCCTGGTTCATGAGCACGCCTCCGCCCTCATGTCGCCACGTACCGCGCCACCCACCACTGGCGTAGTAGGCCTTGGTGCGAAACCAGTCGGTGACGGTCCAATGGACCCGCTGGATCGGCCCCAGCTCGTTGCGGGCGATATCGCGAAGCCTTTGCCAGACGGGCATGAGTCGCTGCTGGAACATGGCGGCAAACACAAGGTCGGGCCGCCGTTGCCGCCCCTGGACAAAGGCGGCATTGACGCGGGCGGCACCGTCGACGCTCATCGCCACCGGCTTCTCCACCAGCACGTGCAGGCCACGCTGCAAAGCCGGCTCGGCGAAACAAATGTGCCGCGAGTGCGGTGTGGCAATGACCACCGCATCGAGCGAGGCGTCGGCAATCAGAGCGTCGGCATCGTTGTGCACCGTCACGTCGCCAACCCCATTGGCCACCGCACGGGCAAGAGCCGGGTCGTGATCACAAACCGCTGCCAGCGTCAGGCCCGGCACGTCGCCGGCGATCATCTCTGCGTGACGTCGCCCGACGTTACCGAGGCCGATGACACCAGTGCGGACAGGCAGTTCATGAACATCGGACATAATGAACAACGTAGCCGCCACCGCGCCTTGAATAAATCGTGACTGCTTTGCTCGATCGCCTGACCCGAATCGTGCCGACGCTTTCCCCGGGCAGGCGGCGGATCTACGTCCTCAGCTTCTACGCGGCGGCGGTGTACAACCTGATCTGGGGCCTCGTCGTCATCTTCCTGCCGGCGGCGACGCTGAGCATCGCCCAGGTCGAGACGGACGCGGTCGGCCTGCTGTTCTGGCAATGCATCGGCATGTTCGTGCTCGTCTTCGCCATCGGCTACCTCGCCGCCGCCCGCCAGCCCGAACGGTTTGCCGTCTTCATCCTCATCGCCCTGCTCGGCAAAATCTTCGGCCCCATCGGCTTTGTCTACGGCGCGTTCTGGCTCGACGTGCTGCCCAAGTCACTCGGCTTCACGATTCTCACCAATGATCTCGTGTGGTGGCCCGTGTGGTTCCCATTTGTTTACGACACGTTCTTTCGAAAGACCTGCGCATCAGGCAAAGCCACCTAAGTGGCATTGCCCACGAGCATCAGATCCGCTGACGCTTCGGGTGCGAAAAAGACGGGTGACGACGGGTTGAGCAGTTCGCGCAAGACATCACCCTCAAGCTCACGCGTCCCGCTGACGAACCACGGACATGCCGGTGCCTTGAGCCCGTCGTCGCCGATGTCGCCCTGCCCGCCGAACACCCACACGCGGTCGGCCAGATCGTGCGACATCAAATCTTTGGCCAGCTTCGGGCCCGGCTCGACGAGCAGGTGGCCCACGCCGCGTCGGGCGAGGTCGCGGTAGGCGTCGAGCATCGAGAACCGGCGTCCGCCGAGGCCGTTGTCGGTGGCGGGCAAACCAACGACGTCAACGCCGGGGCCGGTCACATCATGCCGTTCCCCCTCGACGGTGTAGATCAACGTCGGCGTCTCATCATCGATCAGTCGACGCTTGCCGCCAAAGTCGAGGCTGTTGCTGAACACGACGCGCAGCGGCGTCCGCATCACCGTCTCACCTCGGGCCGTCAGTTGCGGGTCATCATTCCTCACCGTGTTCGTCCCGACCGCGACCGCGTCGCATCGGCCGCGAAGGTTCTGCACGACGCGATCACTCGCGGCATTCGTGATCCGCACAGGTCGCCCTGCCTTGCCCGCGACCTTGCCGTCACGGCTGACGGCCCATTTCAGCGTCACGTAAGGGCGCCTGTGCTCAATCCTCGCGACGAACGGCGCGATGAGCTGTCGGCAAGCGCTGCCCAGCACACCGGCCTTCACCTGCACGCCGGCGTCGTGGAGCATGTCCACGCCGCCTCCGTCGACACGCGGGTTGGGGTCGAGACAGCCGATGACGACGTCCTTCACGCCCGCCTCGATCAGTCGCGGAGCACAGGGCGGCGTCCGCTTCTCACCGCCGCTGTGGCAGCACGGCTCGAGCGTCACATAAGCCGTCGCACCACGCGCCCGCTCGCCGGCCATCGCCAAGGCCGTCGGTTCGGCATGATCGCCCCCAACTTTGGCGTGAAAGCCCTCGCCGACGATCTCGCCGTCCTTAACCAGCACGCAGCCGACCATCGGGTTCGGCTCGACCCCGCCACGCCCACGCATGGCCAGCCCGATCGCCCGCCGCATCAGCTGCTCGTCTCTCGTCGCCGCGTCATTCACCGTCTGCCACCTGCTGTTTCGGCGGCTCGGGCGCGACGAGGCTCAACACCAGGATCAGTCCCACCCCCACGCACAGATACACGTCGGCAAAGTTGAAGACCCACGGAAACACCTCGCTGTCCCAAAACCGTTTGTTGATCGACGACCACCGCACGCCCGGCAGCATGTGCAGCATGTCCCGCACATACCCGTGCACCACGCGGTCGTAAAGATTGCCCACGATGCCCGCCAGCAGGAGCGCCAGCGTCACGCGATAGACGCGACCGGCCACGCGGCCACTCCGCAGCGTCGGCGGCGGACCGCGCAGGCTGTGGGCAAAGAACAGCGACACCGCCACGACCGCCACCACGCCGACGATGAGAAACAGCGACCGTTTGCCCTGCCCCAGCCCCATGGCCGCCCCCTGATTGGCGACGGCTGTCAGGTCGAGCCCGCTCGGGATCACGTTCACGTGCGGCATCGGTTGCGGGTACAGCGTCACACGCCCGTCGACCCAACGGTCGTCAACGCCGAAGTAGTCCCACGCAGCCGCCTTCGTCCAGAGATCAACAGCCAAAGCCGTCGTGATGACCACGAGCGCGATCACGACCGGCCCTGTCCATCGTCGCGTGGTTGTCGGCGTTGCATCGCTCACGGGACCATCACCCTATGACAACGTGTTCCGCAGCACCTGCAGCCTCACGACTGACGCACCTGGTCGCCGGTTGACCGCCAGGTTTCACTATCTCGCGTCAGACCGTCGGCCGCACTTTGACCCTTCACGAAAGCGGGTCGGCCGATTAGCGTGAATTGCATGAACGAGACGATCCCAAACACCCCGACCCGTCGAAACGTGCTCGCCGGCCTTCCCGCCGTTGCGGCCGGATTGGGGGCGTTCGGCGTCACCGCCGCCGCCTCGGCCGACGATCACGCCGAGCCCGGTGGCATGAAGACGCACAAGAAGCTCATGAGCGTCCTCAGCTCCATGCACGACGGCAGCGAGTACACCCTGCCGCCCCTGCCGTACGCCTACGACGCCGTCTCCGACGCCATTGACGAGCAGACGATGCGGCTGCACCACGACAAGCACCACATGGGCTACGTCACCGGCCTCAACAAGGCGACTGCCGCCTTGGACGAGGCGACGAAGAATGCCGACGCGCCGCTCGTCAGTGGCCTTAGCCGCGACTTGTCCTTCAACTACGGCGGCCACGTCCTGCACTCGATCTTCTGGGCCACCATGGGCCCGTGCGAGGACGGCGCTATGGGTGGCAAGCCGATTGGCGCGCTGGCGACGGCCATCGACAAGAGCTTCGGTTCTTTCGACGGCTTCGTCACCCTCTGGACCAAAGTCGCCGGCACCGTCAAGGGCAGCGGCTGGGTCCAGCTCGTCTTCGACCCGGTTGCCGTCCGCCTCAACGTCGTCGGCGTGACCGATCACGACTTGGGCTTCACGCCCGGTGCCATGCCGCTGCTGCCACTGGACATCTGGGAGCACGCTTTCTACCTGAAGTACCAGAACAAGAAGGCCGACTACGTCAAGGCCCACCTGACCGTCGTCGACTGGTCGTGCGTCGGCGCGTTGTACGAGATGGTCAGCGCCCCTACCAGCGGGCTTAGCAAAACGGGCAGTTACTCCCACGGCAACGCCACTTCAGTGGCTTTGCCTTCTTTTTGTCGACCGCCACGGCCACGCCGTTGGCCGCCGCAGGGGCATCGACGCCGTATGCGACGACGTGAAACAGCTGTTCGACAAGGAATAGTGGGCGACGCGGCTGTGTCGCTGGGGATGTCTAACGCGTTATAAGGCAACGGCAAAGCGGCGTGTGGCGTGGCCCGATGCGGTACTTGACTTGACCGAACAACTGGCTACCCTTCGCGGCCATCGACGGAGGCGTCTCGCCGGAGCGTCTCTTGCATCGGTATCAGGCAGCGGGGGTCACGCAACTATTGGGTGGCTCACGACTGATGCCGGCACGCCGGGCAACGTCACCTCGAACCGTCGAGACCGGGCGACGCCCGCCTCCCCTGTTCGGCGATCTACTTCCGAGGTACGTGTGGCCAAAAGCGTCAAGAAGACAACGAAGAAGGCTCCCGTCAAGGCGGCCAAGTCTGTGAAATCGGCCAAGACGGCCAAGAAGCCCGTCGCCGCCAAGACGTCGAAAACGGCGACGGTCGCTAAAAGCGTCAAGGCGTCTAAGCCCGCGCCTGCCGCCAAGACGTCGGTGAAGAAGGTCGCCAAAGCTCCGGCCAGGGAGACCGCTTCGGCCAAGAAGGTCGCTGCGGTGAAAAAAGTAGCTACGGGGAAGAAAGTCGCTAAAAAGGCTCAGCCGAAGAAGGTTAGCAAGGCGGCCAAGGTGACGACGGCCAAGCCCAAGGCAAAAGTCGCCTCGGGCAAGCCGGCCAAGGTCGCTACGCCGCAGAAGGACGCCGCCAAGTCGGCTGCGAAGAAAGCACCTGCGAAGAAGGCACCGGCCAAGAAAGCTCCCGCCAAGAAGTCGGCCAAGGCGGCCAAAGCCGTCGAAGAGGTTGTCGAGGCTCCAAGGAAGCAACCACCACCCAAGCCCGCACCGAGCGGTTTGAGCTTCCTGGCGGGCAAGCCCGGCAGCAGCGGCAACGAGCAGAGCGAGATCATCGAAAAGCCGCACCTCACCGTCACCAAGCTGCCGACGAAGGACCTGGAGCGGTTCCGCGACCTGCTCCACGACCACCGCCGCCGCCTGCTGGGTGACATCGAGGGCATGGAGAAGGAAGCCCTGCAAGGCGAGGGCAGCAACCTCAGTACGCTGCCGCTGCACATGGCCGACATGGGCACCGACAATTACGAGCAGGAGTTCACGCTGTCGCTGGCCGACCGTGGCCGCCGCGTCATCGAAGAAATCGATCACGCGTTGAACAAGATCGAGTCCAACACCTACGGCATCTGCGAGGGAACCGGCCAGATGATCGCCAAGGCACGCCTGCAGGCCCAGCCGTGGGTGCGGTACAGCATCGAGTACGCCCGCAACCAAGGCCGTCACAACGGTCGCCGGGCGTAGGGCGTTGCGCCGCCGCGGCCGCCGTCGCGCACGTGATGGCGCGTCTCACCGTGAAGTACCCACGCCGGAAAGTCGCGTGCAGCGCGTGTAATTGCTGCACGCTGCGGCTCGCAACGACCCGCAGCAGCGACGATCCGCCGACGACTGTGCACGAGCCGACAGAGGTCGGATGAGCAGTTTCGTCGGTCGATGATGCGTCCAAAACCTTCGCCGCAAGGCGCCAGACGGGTTGGCGATGTTCCACGTGGAACATTCTGCCTTCCGCCGACGCCCCAGCACCCATTTGGCCGCCGCCGCGCATCGCCAAATGCGGCTACGGCGAGACGAACTCGACATCACCGGCGGGCTCAACAAATCCCTGTTCGGCCCCTTCGGCGAGGAATCGACGGATCGCCTCGCGACCGCGGTCGCCGTAGTCGATCGTCCAGTCGTTGACGTACATGCCCACAAACTCGTCGGCGAGCTCGTGGTCGAGCCCGCGGCCGTACTTGAGGCTGTGGGCGACGCTGACTTGGCGGTGGTCGAGGCTGTATTGGATGGAGTCGCGGAGCACACGCGTGACTTCCTTCATTGAGCCTTCGCCGTGCTGCTCATCAAGGCTCTTGAGGATGCAGTTGCCCCCCAGCGGCAGCGGCAAACCCGTGCGGTCCTGCCACCAGACGCCCAAGTCGGCAATGAGGTGCAGCCCCATGTCCTTGTACGTCAGCTGCCCTTCGTGAATCAGCAGGCCGACGTCGCACCGGCCGCTCAGGACCGCGTCGGGTATCTCGTCGAACATGACGACCTCGTAGTCGAACGCCTCACCCGCCTTGCCGAGGCAAAGCTGGCACGCCAGGAACGCACTCGTCAGCGTGCCGGGGACGGCGATCTTGAGCTTTTTATTCTTGAGGTCGTCGAGCGACATCTCGGTCTTGCTGACAAGCCGCGGGCCGTAGCCGTCACCCATAGAGCTACCGCAGGACGTGAGGGCATACTTGTCAGCCACCAGCGGATAGCTGGCGATGCTGATGGCTGTCAGTTCGAGCTCGCCGTTGCGGGCGCGGTCGCTGAGCGTCTGGATGTCCTGCAGCACGTGGTTGAACCGCCACCGCCCCGCCTCCACGAGCGGCGGCTCATGCGTCAGGGCGTAGAACATAAACGCGTCGTCAGGATCGGGACTGTGGCCCAGTTGCAGCGTGACTTGGTCGGACATGTCCATCGACCGTAGCGGACGTTCCACGTGGAACTTCAGATCGAACGAAAGCGGGTAACGCCTGGCCAGTCGAAGATGAGCATCAGAATGTTGATGCCGTCGATTAAGATGTGGGCTCCCTGCCGCGTCGTGGGGGTGGAGCCCTTATGAACCATCGCCTGAACCTTTCTGTTGCCTTCGTTGTCACGTCGCTCGCCGTACCCGCCTTCGGGCAGGCGACGCGGCCAGCGCCCTATGGCGGTCTGACACAGGGCATGACGCCGCTCGACCCTTACGGCAACAGCGGCCAACCCGTCGACGCGCCGCAGGTCGAACCGACACCCGCGCCCACCGACGGCAATGCCATCGACCTCGTGATCCTGCTCGATACAAGCGGTTCGATGAGCGGCCTCATCGACCAGGCGAGGGCTCAGCTCTGGTCGATCGTCAACCGCGCCGCCAGCGGTGAGCGGGACGGCAACCCCGTCGTGCTCCGCGTGGCTGTCTTCGAGTACGGCAACGACAGGCTGCCCGTCGGTGAGAACTATGTCCGCCAACTCGTGCCGCTGACCGACAATCTCGACGCCGTCAGTGCTGCCCTGTTCAGCCTCACGACCGACGGCGGCAGCGAGTACTGCGGCGCTGTCATCGACGACGCCCTCGGCACCCTCGACTGGGCCAAGGGTGACGACGCGTACCGCACGATCTTCATTGCCGGAAACGAGCCCTTTACCCAAGGCCCGATCGATTATCGCCTGGCCGTGGGAGAAGCCAAGGGTCGCGGCATCGTCGTCAACACCATCCACTGCGGCGATGCAGAGACCGGGCGGGCCGGCTCCTGGGTCGACGGCGCAACCGCAGGCGGAGGCGAAGCCTTCAACATCGACCACGACCGCTCGGCCGTTCCCGTCATCATTTGCCCGCAGGACGAACGGCTCATCGAACTCGGTGCAAAGCTGAACGAAACGTACCTGTGGTACGGCGACAGAGACTTCCGCTCCGGTAACAGCTTCAACCAGGTAACGGGAGATGCCCGTGCACTCGAACAAGCCCCGTCGGTCGCTGCCGATCGCGTGGCGTCCAAAGCGGGGAACGCTTACCGCAACGTCGGCCGTGACCTGGTCGACACCTTTGCCGATGATCCCGAAGCGTTGGACGACGTCGCAAAAGACGAGTTGCCCGAGGTCATGCAGGAGATGACCGAGGAAGAACGGGTCGAGCACCTCAAGAAGACGGCCGCAGAGCGAAAAGCCCTGCAGGACGAGGTAGCCACGCTCTCTGCCGAGCGGGCAACGTACATGGCAAGCCAACTGGCCAAGCGGGCCGAGGCCGGTGAGGAGACGCTGGGCGGTGCGATCGTCGAGGCGATCGAGCGGCAGATGAAAGCGATCGGATTCACCGTTGAAGATGGCCAATGAGCCTGCCCACGACCTTCTACTTCTAAACGGCCGTTTACAAACGGCCGTTTACGTCGTAGGCTGCGAATGATGTATGGTGGCATCGACCGCACCAACTCCCAAGGCAGAAGCGGACGACGTCCGCGACCGCCTGCTCAAGGCGGCCGGGAAGGAGTTTGCGGCCAAGGGATTCGAACCGGCCAGCGTTCGAGCGATGTGTTCCGCCGCCGGGGCCAACGTCGCAGCCGTGAAGTACTACTTCGGCAGCAAGGAAGGGCTCTACGCCGCCGTCTGGGAAGCGGCCGTCGAACGCACCGTCAGCCACAAGTGCATGCCGGAGTTCGACACCCGGGGAGGCGACAATCTCAGCGATCCGGAGGCGGCATTACAGGCCTTTGTGCTGTGGTTCGTCGACCTGATGCTCTACCAGGACGTTCGCGCCACACCGTCGATGGGGCACTTGCTGTCGCACGAAATGCTCTGCCCCACGCCCGGCGGCATCGACACCTTCATGAACCGCTGCTGCAAGCCGATCATGAGCCAGCTCCGGCAGATCATCCGGGCGATGGTCGGGCCCAGAGCCAGCGACCGGCTCGTCCGTCAGCTCGCCACGCACGTCATCGGCTTGTGCGTCCACCCGCATCAATCCCGCGAGATCCAGACGCGCGTCGGCGTCCCGCTGCCCCGCAGCAAGCCGACGCTCCGTCGCCTCGCGCTGGACATCAGTCGCTTTGCCACCGCCGGGATCAAAGCGTTCGCGACCTAGTCGAGTTGCTTTCGTCGTTTTCAGCCGCGCGTGCACTGCACGCGCGGCTCGTACACATCCAAGCCGTCTTTCCTCTCTGCCACTTATGACTTCGTCCGCCGAACCGCGTTCACCCAAAGATCAACGCAGGCGGCTTGTCATCCGCTGGACGACTCGTCTCGGCGTCGTCGCCTTATGCGCAGGCTTACTTGCCGGCGCGATGGCTCTGCGGCAGAACGGCATTGATGCGAAGCAGCAGGCAGCAGCGGCACGAGCCACGCCGCCGTTGCTCGTCCGCGTGGCACCCGCCGTCGCCGCCGAGGGGTACACCGTCGGTCGCTCATTCGTCGGTCGCGTCGAAGCCGGTCGACGCACGATGGCAGCATTCGAGCTGGTCGGCGTCGTTACCAGCGTCGGCCCCGATGACGGTGACCTCGTCTTGCAAGGTGATGTCATCGCCGAGCTCGACACGGCCAAGTTCGAGGCGAGTCGGCAGGAGCTGCGGGCACGACTCAAGGTCGCCGAAGCCGACGCCGCCAACGCAAGACAGAGCTTCGACCGCACCACCGAAGCCGCCGAGCTGGATGCCGTGTCGGCTCAAAGCGTTGACGACGCGCAGCAACGCCTCGACGCCGCCGACGCCCAGGTTGATGTAGCCAATGCCGCCCTGGCTTCTGTGCAGGTCGACCTCGACAGGTCGCAGCTTTTGGCCCCGTACGACGCCGTCGTCGCTACGCGCATGATCGACGAGGGCGACGTCGTTTCGCCGGGCATGGCAGCCTTCGAGCTGCTCGATCGCAACGCGCCCGAAGCTCGCATCGGCTTGGCGGGACCAGCTGTAGAAGCCGTCGAGGTAGGTCAGCAGCACTTCGTCACCGTCGGCACAGAACGCGTCGCGGCAACCGTTCGCCGCGTCATGCCCTCGCGCGATGACCTGTCGCGCACTGTCGACGCGATCCTCGTCCTCGACCGGCCACTTGACGGCATTCGTCGCGGTGACTTGGTGACGCTCGACCTGCAGACGCCGATCGCGTCCAGCGGCTTCTCGCTGCCGTTGAGCGCCTTGACCGAGGGCACGCGCGGGCTGTGGTCCTGCTACGTCGCCGAGCCGACAGACAAGGTCGAAGACGCCACGCACATCATCCGCCGTCGCGAGCTGCAGTTGCTTCACCAGAGCGGCGACCGCGTCTACGTCCGCGGTACGTTGCAGCCGGGCGACCTCTTCGTCACCGACGGCATCCACCGCCTCGTGCCCGGCCTGCCCGTGCGGATCGAGCAGGTGAGCCGATGAATCTCCCCACGCTCTACTTTCGCAACAAGTACCTGCTGGTCCTGACGATTCTCGTCCTGCTGGCCACGGGAGGATTGGCTGCTTTGACGCTGCCGGTGATGGAAGACCCCATCATCACCAACCGCAATCCGCTCATCGTCACGCCCGTGCCGGGTGCCAGTGCAGAGCGTGTCGAGTCGCTCGTGACCGAGCGGATCGAAGAAGAAGTCCGGAAAATTCCCGAGGTCAAGCACGTGACCTCGACCAGCCGGGCCGGCGTGAGCGTCGTCAGCGTCGAGCTTGATGACGCTGTCGTCGAGGGCGAGAACCAGCGCCTCTTTAGCGAGATTCGCGACAAGCTGAGCGAGGCCGAGCGACAATTTCCGGCCGAAGCCGGCTCACCCGTGCTCGAAGACGACCGCGGTGCGACGGCCTACACGATGCTCGTCGGCTTCACCTGGAAAGCGGGTGGCGAGCCTGATCTTGGCATCCTGACCCGGCACGCCGACGCACTGGCCGACCGGTTGCGAAATGTCGGAGGCACGCAGTTTGTCGAAATCTTCGGCGACGCTGTAGAAGAAGTGTCCGTGGTCGTCGACCCGCGCGAGCTTGCGTTACTTGGCCTGAACACAAGCGACGTCGCCCGTGCGACGCGGCTCGCCGATGCCAAAAGACCGGCAGGCGTTTTTCGCGACAGCGACGATGCGTTACCCGTTGAGGTGGCCGGCGAACTCGACTCGGTGACCCGGGTGGCCAGCGTGCCGATACGTCGCGGAAGCGACGGCGACGTGCTGCGCGTCGGCGATGTCGCGACGATCCGCAAAAGCGTCCTCGATCCGCCGACCGACATCGCGATGATCGACGGTGAGCGGACGGTGCTCGTCGCCGCCCGCATGGGACGCGGCAGCCGCGTCACCGACTGGACGGACAGTGCTCGCGATGTCGTCGACGACTACCGCCAAAGCATCGGCCAGGGCGTCGGCCTCGACGTCGTCTTCGATCAGTCAACCTACACCGTCGCACGCCTCGGCGAACTCGTCGGCAACCTGCTGCTGGGCGTCACGGTGGTCATCGCCGTCATCTTTTTCTTCATGGGATGGCGATCGTCGCTGATCGTCGGGGCGACGTTGCCCGTGGTCTCGGGCATGGTCTTGTTCATGCTGTTGCTCACCGGTGGCGAGCTGCACCAGATGAGCATTTTCGGCATGATCATCGCTCTCGGCCTGCTGATCGACAACGGCATCGTCGTCACCGAAGAGGTCAACCAGCACCTTGCCCGCGGTGATTCGCGGGTTGACGCGGTCGCCAGCGTCGTCCGGCTCTATTTCGCCCCGCTGCTGGCCAGCACGCTGACGACCATCCTCGCCTTTGCACCCATCGCACTGTTGCCCGGTAGCGGCGGCGACTTTATCAGCGGCATCGCGATCAGCGTCATCTTCGCCATCGCCGGCTCGTTCCTCGTCGCGATCACGATCATCGTCTCGCTTGCCGGCCTGTTCGGCACACGGCCAACGGACAAGGACGAGCAAATGTGGACGCTGCGTCGCTGGCTCCGAAACGGCGTGCAAAGCGACGCCGTGACGAGCCAGTACCGCAAGCTCCTTCGGCTCGTCGTCGCTTTTCCGGTGCTGGCGTGCCTGCTCACGCTCACGCCACCGGTGGCGGGCGTCATCGTCGGCACGTCGCTGGGTCAAAGCTTCTTCCCGCCAACCTCGCGGGACATGTTCGACCTGAAAGTCTGGCTGCCACAGTCGGCCTCTGTCCATCAGACGCACGAGCTGACGGCGGAGATGGAGGCATTCATAAAGGAGACAGAGGGCGTCGAGCGGCTTGACTGGCTCGTGGGCGCCAGCTTCCCCAGCGTCTACTACAACCTCGTCATGAATCAGGACAACAGCCCGCACTACGCGCAGGCTGTCGTCCACACGACCGATTCGGCGACGACGGAGCGGCTCATCCGCCCGCTGCAAGACAAGATCAACGACCGCTTTTCGAATGCACGCGTCGTGCTGAACCAGTT
Organism: uncultured Planctomycetota bacterium; assembly: GCA_963841915.1. GTDB lineage: Bacteria > Planctomycetota > Phycisphaerae > Tepidisphaerales > Tepidisphaeraceae > JBCDKH01. Next base: position 346,736 of record CAWJEN010000006.1, read on the forward strand.
CGGCCAGGGGCCACCGGTGCAGGCGGACATTGAGTATCGCATCTTTGGTGACGACCTTGCGAGGCTGCAAGATCTCGGCGAAGTCGTTCGCGAGCGCCTGCAGCAGCACCCGCAGGTCGTCTACGCGAACATGTCCGTGTCCCGCGGCACGCCGAAGCTTTGGCTCGACGCAAGTGAGGACGAGACTCAGTTGGCCGGTCTGCAACTGACGGATCTTGCCGCCCAGCTCAACGGCAACCTGAGCGGTGTCGTCGGCGGGAGCGTGCTCGAAGGGCTCGAAGAACTGCCCGTCCGCGTCCGGCACAACAGCGACGGTCAGACGACGCTAGACGCCATCGCCTCGACACCTTTTGCCTTGCCGAGTGGCGGATTCGTACCGCTCGAGGCGCTTGGCGAGCTGAACCTGCGGCCGACCGAGGCGGGCATCAGTCACTACGACGGCCTGCGGGTCAACACGATCGAGGCATACACCCGCGACGGCGCACTGCCCATCGACCTGGCTTACGACGTACTTGCCGAGCTCGAGGCGGACGGCTTCGTCATGCCGCCCGGCTATCGCATCGGCCTCGGTGGCGAGGTCGAGCAGAGCGGCCAGTCGCAGGACAACTTGGCCACGTTCGCCCCGGCGTTGCTCATGGCGATGCTGGCGACGCTCGTCCTCACGTTCCGCAGCCTGCGGATGACAGGGCTGCTGCTCACCATCGCCGGCTCCTGTGTGGGCTTGGCCCTCTTTAGCACGTGGTCGGTGTCGCTGCCGTTCGGCTTCAACACGATTCTCGGCACGCTCGGCCTCATCGGCGTCGCACTCAACGACTCGATTGTCGTCATCAGCGCCATCCGCGGCAACGTTCTCGCCCGCAACGGGGACCACGAAGCGCTCGTCAGCGAGATCGTCTCGTCGACGCGACACATCTTGTCGACCACCCTCACGACCGTCGGCGGCTTCGCGCCGCTGCTGCTCCTGGCCGAAGGCGACTTCTGGCCGAGCCTCGCGATCGTGCTTTTCGGTGGCATCATTGGTGCCATGCTGCTGGCCTTGTTCTTCATCCCAGCGGCCTACGTGCTCGTCCACCCACGCAAGTTCGGCCTCATCGGCACGAAGCGTCACACCTCCGCCTTTTCACCAGCCATCGCCGCATGAAGCGACTGACGATCATTTTCGCCGTCGCCTTGGTCGTCGGTTGCACCGTCGGGCCCGACTACGAACAGCCGACTGCTCAGACGCTGTCGATGCCGGCCGGCTACGCGACGACGCAACCCGCCACACAACCGGGACCACTCGTTTTTCCCGACACCGCGTGGTGGCAGCGGATGAATGATCCGACGCTTGACCGCCTTGTCGCGCAAGCGACGGTCGCAAATCTGGACGTGGAAGTCGCGCTCGCTCGACTACGCGAAGCCCGTGCGCTGCGACGTGCTTCACGCGCCGGTTATCTTCCGCAGCTCAGCGCTGGCGCTGACTACCGACGGACGCGGCTCAGCGAAAACGGTGCCGGCATTGGCCAAGCAGCCGTCAACCTGCAGGCCATCGAACTCGAACAAGATCTGTATCAGGTCGGCTTCGACGCCTCGTGGGAACTCGACGTCTTCGGCGGCATCCGACGCAGCGTGCAGGCCGCCGACGCACGCGAGGCCGCAACGCTCGAAGCGGCTCGCGACGTGCTGCTGAGCGTGCAGGCTGAGGTCGCCCGCAATTACGCAGAACTTCGCGGGGCACAGTCCCGGCTGTCGGTCGCGAGGCGCAACATCAACATCCAGGAGGATTCCCTCGATCTTGTAAAACGCAAACGGTCGGCGGGACTTGTGCCGGAGGTCGACGTGGCACAGGCGCAGACACTGCTGGAAACGACGCGGGCTGGCCTGCCACCGCTGCGGGCGGCTACGCGGGCAGCCGCTTATCGGCTGGCCGTTCTGACTGCCGTACCACCGGCGGCCATGGCTCCCTCGCTGCTCGACGACGCTGACATGCCAAGTTTGCCCGCTCTCGCGTCGCTCGATCTGCCTGCCGAGCTGTTGCGTCGACGCCCTGACCTGCGCCGGGCCGAACGACAGCTCGCCGCCGCGTCGGCAGACGTCGGCGTAGCGACCGCTGAGCTCTACCCAAAGTTTCGCCTGCTCGGCAGCCTCGGCCTGGAATCCGTCGAAGCAGGCGACCTCTTCGACACAGGCAGTCGCGTCTGGTCGATCGGGCCCGGCGTCACCGTGCCGCTCCTGACCGGTGGCCGCTTGCGGGCCGTCGTTGATGCTGAACAGGCGCAGCTCGACGCAGCGCTTGCGACATATCAACAGGCCGTACTGCTCGCACTCGAAGACGTCGATGCCTCACTCGTCCGCCGCCTCGAAGCGGAGAACGAGGTCGAACAACTCACCCGCGCCCGCGATGCAGCAGTGCGTGCTGTTGGCTTGGCGACGATCTTGTACGACCGCGGCTTACGAGACTTCCAGGTCGTGCTCGACGCACAGTCGTCGCTCGCCAACGTCGACGACCGCCTCGCCACCGCTGAAGCGCGGGTGGTCATCGAGGCGATCGCGCTGTTCAAGTCGCTCGGCGGCGGTTGGGACACGCCCGACGCCGCCAAGCGGATGGCCGCAGCACCATGATGTTCACTCACCAAAGTACTGCCGGGCTGACGGCTGCATCGCCGTGGGGGGCAGGTTTCTCTCTTTCAGCGCCTCGACGCTGTCGGCAAAGAGCGGGCTGATCTCGATCACCGCGTCCGGCTCGCCGTGCGGGTCACGCGGGACCTCAACGCCGCACGCCTTGAGCCATTTGGCTGCACGTCGCACCTGATCGCGACGGCTCGTCGCCGGACTGTCATTGCCGGCGGCGTTCTTGACCGGGCTGAACTCTTCGCCGCGGTCGGTCTCGTAAACAATCGGGTTGCTCGCCAGCGGGATCGCGTCGAAGACGAACTGCTCGAGCTTCACGCCGTTGGGTGACGACGGCTCAGGCTCGCCCATGTGCGGCACCTTCTTGTCGGCTCGGTGCCAAGGCAGCGACAAGTCACTGCCGCTCGTCAGCCGATCAATGAAGTCGACGCTGATGACGTGAATCGCGATCGAGCCGGCGTTGTACTTAAGATTGCCCTCAGTATCGGTCTGCTCGGCCACCTCGTCGGGCAGGTCGCTGTACTCGATCACCATGAGCTTGCCGTCCCCGACGGCAAAGTTGCCAACCTTCTCCTTGGCAGCGGCCTTGGGCAGTGACTTGCTGCTCATCTCGCTCCCGAAGTTTGCGTGCAACCCGATGAACAGCGGGTCGAGCACGCGGACGAGCGGGTTGTCGACCTGGAAGTAGCTCAAATGCTCGATGCCACGCTGCTTCATGTCGGCCAGTGCGCCGGTCTTCTGCAGCGCCCGCAAGCTTCCGCCGTGACCGTCGGCACTAAGGGCCAGCGAGTCCTTTTCAGCGAGCAAGAGCTTTCCGTCGGTGCCGAAGGCAGGCATCATGCCTTGCGTAAAGAACGTGACGTTGGCCTTATCGAGGCCGAAGTAGTCGCGCTTTTCGAAGAACGTGCGGGTCGCTTCGTCGTTGACCTCGCTCGTCATGATGTACCACGGGACGGCCTTGCCGTGCCGCTCACCGGCCGCCTGGATCTGCTCGGCAAAGGTCTGGAAGAGCGGCTTGTCCTTGACGGGCGTGACGGGGAACTCACCCTTGGGCCCGTCGTAGCCGAGCCTTGTGCCTTGGCCGCCTGCGACGAGGAAGGCAGCGACCTTGCCCGCGTCTAGAAGTTCACGCCCCTTCTTTGCCGCCGCTTCGTACAACTCGACACGACCGGCGTCGGCCATGTGAGGCAACACGTTGGGCGGCGACATCTCGGCCGGCAGCTCAGCGTCGGGCTTCTGCTTCACGTGCGACTCGGCCAGCTTCGACAACTCGTCGAGATCCAGCGCGTCGATCTGCCCCGCAAGCTTGGCCTGCCCGGCGTCGTCAAGCTCGTCCCAGTACTGCAGCAGGTGCTCCTGCCCGTGGGCGGCGAGGCTGCTTTTCAGGTCGTCGTAACTCGGCGTGCTCATGGGCCGACACGCTATGAGGTCCGTTGATCCCACGCAATGCTCACGCCATCCGCGGCACCGCCGCCAGCAGCTTTTTCGTGTACTCGTCCTGCGGGTCGTTCACGATCTGCTCTGTCGGCCCACGCTCGGCGATCTTGCCCTTGTACATCACCAGCGTCTCGTCGGCGAGGTACTCTACCACGCCCAGGTTGTGCGTGATGAACAGGTACGTCAGCCCGAGCTGATCGCGCAGGTCCAGCAAGAGCTGCAACAGCTTGGCCTGCACGCTGACGTCGAGTGCGCTCGTCACCTCGTCACAGACAATGAACCGCGGGTTCGGCACGAGCGCCCGCGCGATGCCGATCCGCTGCCGCTGGCCACCGGAGAACTCGTGCGGGTAGCGCCGCAGCATGTCGGGCTCGAGCTCGACCCGTTTCATGAGGTCAGCGGCGAGGTCACGCTGCTCGGACTTGTTGCTGCCGATCTTGTGGACGTTCATGATCTCCTGCAGCATGCCGCCGATCGTCATGCGCGGGTTCAGCGCTGAATACGGGTCTTGAAAAACGATCTGCATGTCCCGCCGCATCGACCGCAGCTCCCCGCCCGGCATGCCGACGAGTTCTCGACCTTCGAAGGACACCTCGCCACCTGTCGGCTCGACCAGCCGCAGGATCGCCCGGCCCAGCGTCGTCTTGCCGCTGCCCGACTCGCCAACGACCGCCAGAATTTGCTTACGCGGCAGATCGAAGCTTACGCCGTCGACGGCTTTAACGTGGTCGACCACACGCGAGAACAACCCCTTTCGCACCGGGAAGTGCACCTCCAGGTTGCGCACGCTCAGCACGTTCTCTGGTACGTCCTTGACGGCATGCTCGACGTGCACATGCTCGCTGGCATCTTGCTCCTGGACCACCTTCGCCGCCGCCCGCTGCTCGTCGCGACGCTTTTTCAGGTTCCGCGGCAGCGCGTCCAGCAACTCCCGCGTGTACGGGTGCTCTGCCTTGCGAAGCACTTCGTCCTTTGTGCCCTGCTCCACGACCTTGCCGTACCGCATAACCGCCACGTGCTGGGCGATCTCTGCGACGACGTCGAAGTCGTGCGTGATGAAGAGCACGCTCATGCCCTTGCGATCCTGGAGCTCGCGAATGAGCCGCAAGATCTCCGCCTGAATCGTCACGTCTAGGGCCGTCGTCGGCTCGTCGGCGATGAGCAGCTCCGGCTCACACGCCATCGCCATGGCGATCATCACGCGTTGCCGCATACCGCCGGAGAAGCGGTGCGGGTATTCGTCGACGGTGCTCTTGGCATCGCGGATCTGGACCTGCTCGAGCAGCTCGATGGTGCGGTCGCGTGCCTCGCGGCTGTTCATGTCGAGGTGCAGGCGAAGCACTTCTCCGATCTGGTCGCCGATCGTGTAGACCGGGTTGAGCGAGGTCATCGGCTCCTGGAAGATCATGCCGATCCGCCTGCCGCGGATAGACCGCATCTGCCGCTCGTTGGTTTGCATGAGGTCAACGGGTGCCGCCCCGCCTTCCCCGCGGAGCAGAATCTGCCCACCCGCATAAAACCCCGGCGGCTGCGGCACGAGCTGCATGACGCTCAGCGCACTGATCGACTTACCGCTGCCCGACTCGCCGACGCAGCAGAAGGTCTCGCCCGGCTTGATGTCGAACGAAACCCCATCGACCGCCTTGAGCGCATCCGCGGGCTTCTTGACGTCCCCAAAGTAGGTCCGCAGGTTCCGCACGGAGAGCAAAGGCCCTTCAGGCGCAGCGACAGCGGGCGACGTTACAGGCTCGGCCAGGACAGTCATGGGTGTCAGCTTAGGACAAACGACGCCTGATGCCTCACTGGCTGGTCAATACCTCGTCTGACGTCGCGCCGATTGCCACGTCGATCTGGATCGAGCCTCGGCGACCCGGCCGGCGGCAAAGCATCACCCCAGGACCTCTGCCGAGAGAAGCGCGAAAGAGCGAAGGTCTGAGGAAGGGGCGTTACATCACGACGCTTCGCCCGCCGACAGGCGAGGCGATGCGGGTGAAGAGGTTCGCAGAGGCTTCGGATGATTGCCGGCTGCGTGACGGAACCCATTCGTTACACTGCGGCTGTGACAATTTCAGACGTCCGGCCGAACAGTGGCTGGCTGGGCCGATACCGCATCGTCGCTTGGACCGCGTTGGTGCTCCTGGCCGCACAGTTGATCCTGCGGTGCTTGCTTCTGCTTCGGTTTGCAGACACGACGGCACCGGGCGATGTGGTCCGGGCGATGCTCGCCGGTTTGAGGTTTGACCTGCTGGTGACCGGGATTGTCGTATTGCCGCAGGTGCTGCACATGACGCTCCAGGGCGACGAGCGGGTGCGCGGGCGGCTGAGTCGCGTGTTGATTCACGTCGGGCTCGTTGTGTCGTTCGCGGTGCTGCTGTTCGTGATGGCCTCGGAGTACCTGTTTTTCGAGGAGTTCAGCTCGCGGCTCAACTACATCGCGTTCGAGTACCTCGTTTATCCGACGGAGGTGGCGACGAACATTTGGGAAAGTTTCCCGGTCGTACCGATCCTGCTGGCGGTCACGATGGTGGCGGTGGCGATCTACTGGCCAATGCGGCCGATGATCCGGCGGGCGCTGGCCGTTGACGTGCCGGCCCGGCGCCGGTGGTCGGTCCTGGCAATCTGGTTAGCGGGCATCGTGCTGCTCTGGACGACGACGACGCGGGCCACCATGAAGGTCGGCGAGGACCGCGTGGTCAACGAAATCGCCGGCAACGGGCTGTGGACGTTCGTCGAGAACGCGTGGACCAGCCGGTTCGACTACGACGCGTTCTACCCGACGCTGCCCGCGGCAGAGGCTGAGGCCATCGCCGCCGCCGAGGTGTTTCGTCCGGGCGAGGTACCTGCGGCGAATCCGGTCAATGTGCTCGACCGCATCGTCGACCCCGGCCGTCCCGCCAACGCCTACAACGTCATTGTCGTCCTTGAAGAAAGTCTCGGCTCCGACTTCATCGGCGTCCTCGGCGACGACCGCGGCCTGACGCCCAACCTCGACCGTCTCTCCGACGACGCCCTGCTGTTCGACAACTTCTACGCGACCGGCAACCGGACCGCGCGGCGCTCGAAGCCGTGATGACCGGCCTGCCGCCGATCCCGACGGAGTCGATTCTCAAGCGCGATCACTCGACGAACGTCGAAAGCCTCGCCCGCATACTCAGCGAGCGCGACTACGCCACCACCTTCGTCTACGGCGGACGCGGCGTGTTCGACGGCATGCGCTCATTCATGCTCGCAAACGGGTTTCAGAGGTTTGTGGAGCAGGCCGACTTCGAGAATCCCGGCTTCACCAACGCGTGGGGCGTCGACGATGAAGCCATATTCGACAAGGCGCTGCGGGAGTGTGACGACCGCCACGCCGACGGCCGGCCGTTCTTTACAACGATTTTGACGGTCTCGAACCACCGCCCGTACACCTACCCCGACGGCCATATCGACCGGGCGAGCAGCGATCAGAAACGCGACAACGCGGTGAAGTACGCCGCCTACGCGGTCGGCCGCTTCTTCGAGAAGCTCAAGCAAAAGCCGTACTTCAACGACACGATGGTCGTGGTGCTGGGCGATCACGGGGCACGCGTGTACGGGGCTCAGCAGTTTCCCATTGAGAGTTATCGCGTGCCGGTGTGGCTGTTCCTGCCGAACCGGGAACAGGCCGGGGAGCGCAACAGCATCATGTCGTGCGCCCTCGACATCGCGCCGACGCTCCTGGGCCAACTCGGCGGCACGTACCGCACCACCATGTTCGGCCGCGACGCCACGAGCGTTTCGCCCACGGAAGGTCGCGCGCTCATGCAGCACAACCACGAGTTGGCGTTGCTACGGCACGACGGCCGCATGACGGTGCTGTCGCTCGCAGAAGCACCTGCGACCTACACGGTCGACGAAGTCACACGCGAAACCGAATCAGCGCCCATTGACCCGGCTGATGAACATACTGCGACGGCCATTTTCCAACTCGCCAACAGGCTCTATTACGACGACGACTATCGACACGGCGTCGACGTTCCGTAGAGCCATCGAACGCAGATTGAGGCGGTAAGTCTTTGTCCAAACAACAATGAGCAAGGAACGACGTGGGCGCGGCACCGATGTTGCCGGTACCTTTCGGCTTGGTTGAACAAAATGACAAGACTGGCGATGCCGTTGGAAGATTCGCCTGCCACATTTCAATGGCTTTGGACCTGGATTGTGTCGCCGTCGCTTCGGGTCGGCTTGTTGGTGGTGCTTCTGGCGTTTGCGTTTCAGGGGACGCAAGGTCTGTGGGAGCCCGACGAGGGTCGTTACACGGCCGTCGCCTCAGAGATGCTGCGGACAGGTGACTGGATTCACCCGCAGCTCAACGACTGGACGCCGCACGACACGAAGCCGCCCTTGACGTATTGGCTGCTTTCGTCGAGCTTCGCAATCCTGGGCCGCAACGAGTGGGCGGCGCGGCTTCCGGGAGCGGCGGCGTTTGCGGGAACAGCCCTGCTCATGTGGCCGCTCGCCCGACGTCTGCTCGGCGACTCGGCGGACGCTGCTCGACGCGTTCTCTATGCGCCGCTGCTCTACGCCACGACGGCAGGACCGTTCGTCGCTTCCAATGTCGTCTCGACGGACGGCATCCTGACGTTCTTCGAAACGGTCGCTTTGACCGGCTTTGTCGCCCATGAATTCAAGCCGTCTCACCGGGGGCCAAAGGCCCTTGGCTTGATGTGGTTCGGCTTCGCATTGGCGTTCCAGACCAAGGGGCCACCCGGCTTGTTGCCGCTGTTGGCCATTCTGGTGTTCGTGCTGCGCGTACACGGCTGGCGAAGCGTGATGCGATTGTTCTGGCTGCCCGGCTTGGCGCTCTTTGCAGTGCTGGGCTTGGGATGGTTTGCCGTCATCTGCTGGCAGCAACCGAACATGCTCGGGTACTTCGTCGGCTACGAGTTCATTGACCGCATCGCCACCGGCACGCACGGCCGGCACGCTGCCTGGTCTTACGCCCTTACGATTTATGTTCCCGCACTTCTTGGTGGGTCGCTGCCGTGGGTGCCCGTCGCTTTAGTCCGCGTTCTGTGGCGGCGACGCGTTCATGGGCCAAGGGCGTGGTCGCCGGCCTCGAAATTCCTGCTGTTGTGGATTACGATTCCGCTGGCGGTGTTTCTTGTCTCAAAATCTCGAATGTATCTGTACGTGCTGCCGCTGATGGTGCCGTTGGTGCTGGTGGCGGTCCTGCATTGGCCTCACGCGGCGTTGTCGCTTCGGCGGGAACGGTGGTTTGCGACCGGCTGGGTCGTGGTTCTTCTTTCGTTTCGGTTAGGGCTTGGTCTGCTCAACGACACAAAGGACTCGTCGCGTCTGGCCGAAGCCTTGCCGCCGTTACCTTCCGATGTGGGTGCCGTGCTGGTGATCGACGACAAATGGCGGTACGGACTGGCGGTGCCGCTGCGACGGCAGATCCGCCTGGTGTCGCCGGATTTGTCGTCGTCCGAAGAGCCGACGCTGGACGAGGCGTTGAGCGACTGCCGAAAGTCGCAGATCCGGGCGGCAGTGCTCATTGGTCGGCGGGGTGAACTTCCCGCAGCCCGATCCGTCGCCGACGACGCGATAACTCCTTATGCCGACATCGACGGGTGGAAGGTGTACCTCACCGACTCCTTGACAAAGTGACAGCAAAGCCACGTTGTTTAGCGGGTTACGCCGGAAGCGTCGGAGACGCTAACGGTGCTGCTTGCCCTGTCACGGCAGATAGCGACGATGACATCGTGTTCCGCCGCTTGAACGAGTCCGAGCCGATCCCGCGAACGGTCCTGCTGATCGTCGTGGGTCTTGCGATCGCGTTGCGGGTCGGGTGGTCGATCGCGATGCCGACGTCACTGGAGGCGTTGCCGGATCAGCAGGAGTACGTGGCCCTGGCCGAGTCGGTGCTGGACGGGCGCGGGTTCGCATTGACAGACGAGCGGTACGCGGTGCCGCAGACGCTGCTAGCCCAGCGAATGCCGGGGTATGCGGCGTTCGTTGCGGCCTTAGGGGCAAGTCCGACGCTCGTGCGGATCGCCCAGGCCTTGATCGAAGCGTCGACGGTGCTGGCGACGATGTTGCTCACGCGGCAACTGGTGGGCGGACGCTGCCTGCCGATCCTGGCGGGCGCGGGCGTGGCGTTGCACCCGTATCTGGCTTATTTCTCGACACTCGTCCTGACCGAGACACTCTTCACCGCCCTGCTGACGTGGGCCATGTGGGCGCTGGTGCGTTCACGGGACGACGGCAAGTGGTGGTGGTTGGCGGCGGTGCTCATGCTGACGGCGACGTACCTGCGGCCTTCGGGGGCAGCGTTGTGGCTGACGATGGCGTTGGCGGCCGCCGTGCTGCCGACGCGGGTGAAGCTGCCGATCGGGCCGATGGCGACGGCGATGGCTGTGTTGCTGGTCGGGCTGTCGCCGTGGATCGTCAGGAACGCGCTCGTGCTGGAGGCATGGGTTCCGACGACCACCAACAGCGGCATCACGCTCTACGACGGCTGGAATGCCGACAACACCACCGGCGGCAGCGACCAGGCGTTCGTGCCGCTGATGCCCGAACTGTCGCTGATGAGCGAAGTCGAGCGGAACAATCACCTGCGGGACAAGGCGGTCGAGGCGATGCGGCGTGATCCGTGGCGGACGGTCGAGCTGGCGGTGAAGAAGGTCGGGCGAACGTGGTCACCGGTGCCGCTCAGCGAGCCGCGGCTGCTCGTGCGGGTCGTCGGTGGCGTCTTCGTCGGGTCATTGTTCGTGCTCGCCTTGATTGGCCTGATGCGTGGTCCGGGCGGGTGGCGGATGAAGGTGCTTCTGCTGACGCCGATCGTGACGCTGACGCTCCTGCATGCCGCCAGCGTCGGGTCGATGCGGTACCGACTGCCGATCGACCCGTTGTTGTGCGTGCTGGCGACAGGTGGATTGGCGGTGCTGACAACCCGCAGCGCCTCGGCTTCGTATGAATCCTCGACTTGAACCTGCTCAACGTCCAACGCGGCCCGCGCGACCTGTTCACGGCAACGTGGCGGTCGTCGTGCCCCATCAGGCCACGACGCGGCAGGCTTCGCAGGTTCGTCTGCCTCTCGCTGCTGGGCGTGCTGTTCTTCGCCAGCGTCGGCTACACCTACGCGACTGACGAACAGCGCGTGCGACGACTGGCTCAGACGTACCTGGGCCGGTTGCTCGGTGCGGAGGTCACGGTGGGCGAGGCGTCGCTGGGACTGTTCGAGGGCTTGCGGCTCGGTGACGTAGAGCTTCGCACGCCGGCCGCTGCAGGGCTTGAAGACGAGGACCGCCTGCTCTTCACCGCACGCGGCGTCACGATTGATTACGACCCGTTTGCCTTGCTCGTCGGTCGGCTGACGGCAGACCGCATCGTCGCGGTCGACCCGCACGTGAGGCTTGTCGAGAATACGCGGAACGGAACGTGGAACGCCCAGAAACTCGGCATCGTGTCGCGGCCACGTAAGGAAGGCGCAGAGCCGTTCCGTCCGCCCGGCGAGTTGCCGGCGGTGGTGTTGAGGAACGCGCGGGTCGACGTGCTGCACCGCTCGTCGGGCGGACTGACCACGCAGGGCGGCTTCGGCATCGAGGCGAATTTGCGGCCCGACCTGTCGGTCGAGCACGACGGGGCCGAGTACGCGTTCGACGTACAGACCCGCAACATGCTCGCACCCGACGGCAACGACCTGGGCGGACTCGGCCCACGTGCACGCGGCAAACTGAGCATCGGCGGAAGCGACCGCTCGTTCGATGTGGCTGCAGAGCTGACCGATGCGGAGTTCAACGAGATTCTGGGGCTTCTTCCTGAACGCGTTGCCGACTGGGCGAGGCGGCGTGGACTGACGGGCGAGATGAGCGTGCCGGTGCTGGCCTACGGGTACAACCCGTCGGCGCCGCGTGGCAAGCGGACGACGTTTAACGTTCGGGCCGACCTCACCGGCGGGTCGGCGACGGTGCTGCCCGATCTGTGGCTCGGTGCCGACGAGATGCAGCTGCGGACGAACGTGGCCGATTGGCTTGGCCAGGCGGCGACGCGACTGATGGTGCAGCCGCGACTGGCGGCACGTTTCGCCACCGCGGCAGGTGAGTGGCAGCCAAAACCCATCTGCCTCGATGACGCCCGTGGCAGCGTCACCTTCACGCAGGCAGGTATCGGAGAGGCGATGCTGTCGGGCGAGCTTGAAGGTAACCGCATCATCCTCACCGCGCTCAGCGAGGGGTATGCCCGGGATGGCGAGATCAAGTTACGCGTTCGCACACCCGAAGATGACCCGCTGCAATTGCCGGCAGTCGCGCCGTACCTGGCGTCGATGCCGCGGCAGGTTCGCGAGGTGTACGACCGATTCCGCCCGCGGGGGACGGCCGAGTTCGACTTCACGATTGAGCGACCTGCTGGCGATCCGCGGATTCGCGCGACGGGCGAGGTGCGCGTGCTCGACGGATCATTCGCCCTCGACCGGTTGCCCTACCGGCTCTACGACGGACGCGGCACGCTCGACATCGTGTTCGACGAGGCCACCGAACGGCACGAGCTTCGGATTGAGCGGCTCACCGCACGCGGCAGACCCGGCAGCCCAAATGCCGACACGTACGTGCGGGTCGACGGCATCATCGGCCCGCTCGAACGTGCGCCGGGCTTCGACATCGCGGTGCTGGCCCGCGGCGTGCGCGAAGAGCCGGACTTGGTCCAAGCCCTGCCACCGCCGATCCGCAGGAGTGTGCGGCTGTTCGACCCGGACTATCACGCGGTGAAGAAGCCGGGGCTGCCGGCACTCGATTTTCGCGGAGACTTGAACATTCGCGTCGTCCGTCCGCCGGGCCGTGACAAGCGGTGGACCTTCGACATTGGCGTGCGGGCGGCATCGTTCAGCGGCGCGTTCGAGGCCTTTGCCTACCCCATTCGCAACGCCACTGCGGAGTTGGAAGTGCGTGAGGACGGTCTGACGCTGACGCGCAGCAGGCTCGCAAATGCGGGTGGCGGGTCGGCGGGTGTGGCCGGTGAACTGACCTGGGGCAGCTCACTGGCGAGCGGGCTCGACTACGACTTTACAATTGCCGGGAGTAACCTGCCGCTCGATGACGCACTTCGCGCAGCCCTTCCCGATGCGGCCCGCGAGGCAGTTCGACAGCTCGGCCTCGGCGGTCGCTCGGGCGTGACGGCCACTGTCCGCGGCAATACGCAGCAGCCACTGGGATACGACATTCAGCTCGACGTGACCGAGGGCTACGTCTGGCCCGACGGTACGATGTTTGCCGTGCAGGACACACGTGGACGCGTTCGGTTGCAGCCGGGCCTCGTCACGCTGACCGACATCACAGCCACGCGCGACGGGGCCGACGTCGCGATGAGCGGAACGATCGGGCTCGACGAGTCAGGCACGAGCGCCCTGAGCGTGACAGCCGCGAATGCCGCAGTCGATGCCGGCTTGTACGACCTGCTGCCCGTCGCGGCACGGGATGCGTGGGATTGGCTGCAACCCTCTGGCAGAGCCGATGCGGCAGTGACGTATCGAGGCCCGACGGCCGCGTTGTTGCCGCAAAGCGAAGAGGCCGAGGCGTTCGATCCTTCGGCGCTGGCGTACGACATTTCGCTCAAGCCCTTGGGCATGGAAGCAACACCGCTCGGCCTGCCTTACCCGTTCGGCGACATCCGCGGTGAGATTCGCATCACGCCCGGCAGCGTCAAGCTCGACGGTGTCACCGCTGGTCGCCGAGACGCTGACGAAGGAGTCGCTCCCACGTTCCGGATCGACGGCACCGGTGACTTGTCTCGTATCGATGCACCGGCTGGTCTTTGGCGAGTCGGCGTCAAGGCCGGTGACCTGCCTGTCGACGACGCGCTCAAAGCGGCCTTGCCCAACGCGCTGCGTGAGGGTGTTGAAGCAATCGCTCTGGCCGGCGTCGTGTCGCTCGACATGCCGCGCCTGACGATCAAGACGCGAAGCGATGACCTGCCACCCGACACCGAGTTCGCCGGTACTGCGATTCTACAGAAAGCGACGCTGGAGCCGGGTGTTCGGCTTGACGACGTGGTCGGCCGCGTGAGTGTCGGCGGTGTCTTTGCAAGCGGCGAGCTGCAGAGCCTGACGAGCGGGTTCGTGGCAGACACCTTCCTCGCCAGCGGTCGCCCGGGCCAAACCTTGTCAGCCGACCTTCGCCTCGACAAAGAGCTCGGTGAGCTTCGGATCGAGAACATCACGGGCGGCGTGGCGGGTGGACTGCTCGAAGGCAATGCCTCCATCGGCTGGGCGGCGGTGGGTCAGGAAGATCTCCCGCAGCCCTTCGACGCCCGAATCCGCGTCGAACGCGTTGAGGTCCAACAACTACTCGGTGACGGCTTTGGTAACGGCAGCGTCTCGGCAGAATTGCAGCTCGGTGGCAACATCGGCGAGCCAGCTTCGAGGCGTGGCCGTGGGTCGCTGCGGGTCGTCGGGCGCGACTTGTACTCGCTGCCGCTCGTTGTCGGGCTGCTGCAGGTGACGAACCTTGCTTTGCCAGGCAACCTTGCGATCAGCCGCGCCGGGGCCGAGGTCGCCATTGACGGACAGCGGATGGTGCTGAGCGATCTGTCGATTTCAACCGGTGTGCAGAACGCAGAGAACGCGTTGCTCGTCGGTGGCGGTGAGTTCGATTACGACAAGCGAACCTGGCGACTCTGGCTCCGGCCCGGTCGCGGCGGATGGGACAAGTTCCCGGTGCTCGGACCCTTCGCCGACTTCGCCCGCGGCGAACTGCTTGGCAGTGAGATCGGCGGAACGCTCGAAGAACCCGAAGTCCGCGCCGGGACGCTGCCGACCGTTCGGGCGACGCTCGACCGGACACTCAAAGACGAGTAGGTTGCGATCATGTCACTGCTGGCCCTGCTGTTCGTCGCACTTGGTGGAGCGACGGGCGCGGTCACTCGCTATGCGACGGCGGAGCTTGCTGCACAGGTGCTAGGCCGAACCTGGGTGCCGGCGGCGACGCTGCTCGTCAATGTCATCGGCTGCCTGATCATCGGTATTGTCGCAGCACGGAGCGGACGCAGCGAGGCATCGTGGATCATCGACAACAAACCGCTCATTGCTGTCGGGTTTTGCGGAGCTTTGACCACGTTCAGCACGTTCGGGCTCGAGACGCTTGACATGCTGCAGCGTCGTCCGGTGCTGGCGGTCGCACTCGTGGCGGCACACGTTGTGCTGGGCGTGGCGGCGGTAGCGGTCGGCTTCAAGCTGGCGGCGGCGTGACGCGGTCGACCGCTTGCAGCACGGCTTCGACCGAGATCTGGCCGACGCAATACGGCGGCTTGCAGCGAACGTGCGGCGTTGTGCGGCGGTGCGGATAGTCGAAGCACGGCGCGCAGGTGGCGGGCGTCTGGACGACGAGGTGCCGGTAGCCGAACGGCGAGACTTCGTCAGGCCGGGCGGGACCGAACAGCGCGACGGGTGGCGTCCCGACCGCAGCGGCGAGATGGGCCAACCCGCTGTCGCTGCCGACGTACAGGTCGCAAACCGCCAGCACCGCCGCCGCCTCGTGCAACGGGCCGGCCAACGGCACCAGCGGCAGATCAACGTGCGAGCGGATCAAGTCTCCAACACCCGCGTCTTCCGGGCCTTCGAGCAGAATCGGCGTCAGGCCACGTGCCCGCAGCCGCGGCACGAGGCGGGCGTACTGCTCGGGTGGCCAGCGCTTGCTGAGGGCAAAGACGGTCGCCCCGCTGCCGGCGTGGATCGCGCAGAGGCGCGGCCCTGGACCTGCGTCGTGCGGCGAAACGGCGGCCGAGAGCTGATGTTTCGCATTCTCCAGATCGCCGGCCGACAGCGGCAGCGTCGGAGGCATAGCGACGTCTGGCTCGATTGCGAGCGGCGGCAGCAAGTCGAGGTTCGTCAGCACGTCGTGACGTCCTTCGACCGTCGCGACCCGATTGCCGACGAGCCCGTGCAACGCCCTGACGCGGCCGACCGGGTACGTGTGCAGGACAACTCGTTTTGCATCGGCCAGGCAAGCGAGCAGCGAGTATTGCCAGCGATTGGACGGGTACGGCACGACCAGCAGATCGGCCTCGTATCGGCGGAGTTGCCGAAGCAAGCGGGCAAACTGCCTCGGCTCGTTGCCGAAGACTTCGACGCGGGTGACGTCATCGAGCCGCTCGAAGACGCCGGCGATGGATCGATTCCTCGCAAAGACGACGAGGTCCGCGCCGTCGTGAGCTGCGGCGAGCTGCCGAATCATCGGCTGGGCCATCAGCGCGTTGCCCATGCCGGCCAGCACCGGCACCACGATACGACGAACAGCCGTGCGGTCATTCACCGCCGCTCGACGTCGAGGCAGAACGGCGCGACTTTGCGGAAGCCGCCCGTCCAGCCGTGCCCGCGATACAAGTCGTACAACGCCTGCAGCTTCGGGTACTTCCAAGGCAGGTGCTGCGGCTCACGTGCCTTGACTTCGGGCGTCGACAGCAAGCCCGCACAGTCGTCGTACGCCTGACCGGCTTCTTCCTTCATCTCGGCAGCGTCGGCATCGAAGTGCTCAGCGACGGCGGAAAAGACGTCGCTGCTGCTGGCACGCGTCAGCTCAAACTTCTCATCGAGCGACAGGTCGAACGTCAGCACCAGTCGCCCGCCCGGCTTGACGACGCGGGCCATCTCGGCCACGGCGTTGACGTAGTCGCCTGTGTGCTCGAGCACGCTCACGCACATCATCACGTCGAGCGAAGCGTCATCAAACGGCAGCTTCTGGACGGCGGCCTCCCGAAACGTCACCCGCTCGTGGCCGACGTTGCCGGCGACGGCCTTGAACATCGGCACGTACTTAGTGTTCGTGTCGACGCACGTGAACGAAGCACCTTCGAGCCGGTCGCACAAGTAGTAAGGCAAGAACGTCACGCCGCTGCCCGCGTCGCAGCAGGCAAGGTCGGTCCGCCCCGTCCGGGCAGCGTGGGCCAAGACCGAGCGGGCGGCGAATGGGTACTCCCACCGTCGCGACCACAGGTGCATGGGGTCTTCACCCCAGTGCCGGCCGTACCCGGCTAACGCGTCGGCGTGTGCCTTAAGAAAGTCGTCGCTGTACTGCTTGAAGTCGCGGTAGTACGCGACAGTCCGCAGCGCGTCGAGTTCGGCGAGTGTCGGCACACCCGCCCGCATGGCCGGAAGGTCCGCAAAGGCGGCTTGACTGTCGCCAGGGGTCAGTACGTCGGCCGGTGTCGTCGTCACGATGCAAGCTCGTTCGTCACGTCAAGAAGCTCCGGCAAGTACTCCCAAGGGGAGTCGAACCCCTGTTTCCGCCGTGAGAGGGCAGCGTCCTAGGCCACTAGACGATGGGAGCGTGGCGGCGGCTAGCATAGGCCACCGCTCCAGAGGGTCAAGACTATCCATTATGGTGTCGCAGCCGACGCTTCCGCCTCACTGCCACCGGCAATAGCCTGCTTGAAAGCGCCCGCTGAAACACGTGCCGCTCGCGTCGGAATGGCCGACTCGATGATGACATAGTTCTCACCCGCACCCAGCGGGACGCGATCGACACTCAGCGCTCGTTTCGGCGTCGCCGCCATCTCGCCCAGTGTCCGCGCGCTGCCGAAGACGGCCAGGATCGGCTCGTTGGCTGCATCAAATCTGCCCCGCCTTGCCCCCGTGCCGAGCAACTCGCCGGGCTTGAGCTCCATGGCCGGCAACTCGCTGATGGGCGTATCCATAGATCCCGAGGGCCGGACGGCTGCAAAGGTTCCAGGCGACATGAGGTGCGACTCGACATCCCCGCCCGACTTATAGAACCACAACACGACAGGCTCGGACGCGTCGTTGTAGACGGTCATACTCACGTCGCTGGCTCGCGTGCCGCAACCGCCTAGCAGCAAGGCAATCAACAGCCCAAGTGTGATCGGCAGACACGTCATGGACGACCTTACGACTGTGGTCAGGCATCAGAAGATCGAGACCTTCACGCCTTCGCTTTCGACCTGCTCGACGAGTCGCTCTGCCGCCTTGAGCACGCGGCCCAGGATTAGCAGATCGTCACGCAGAGCCTGGTACGCCTGGGGGTCATTCAGCAGCATCGCCATGGTGCCTTCACCTTGATCAACTTTGGCAGCGATGGCATTGAAGCGGGCGAGCAGCGCGTCAGCCTGACGCATCCGGGCGACGGCGTCGTCGCTGAGCGTCTTGACGGTGCCGCGGGTGTCGTCGACGAGTGTCCGGACGCTGGCGGCGGCGGCTTTGGCGTCGCCGGTGATCTCGCTGGCGTCGGCCAAGACCGATTCGGCCTGATCGCCCAGCAGGTTGGCCCGCTCACCGAGCTTGCGATATTCCTCGGCCGCCAACGCCGCCTCCTCCGTCGCGCGGCGGGTGTTGACCACCGTCTCTTTCAGGTTGTCTCGAAACTCGCCGTCACCGGCGACGGCATTGACCGACTCGACCAGCTCACCCAACCGCTCGGCCTGCTCACGGATCGTCGCCGGCAGGTTCTGCTCACGCATCTCTGCCACCAGCCCGCGAATCTCTTCCGCCAAAGCGGGCAGCTCTTCCGGGATCAAACCGCCCGTGGGTGAACGGCCGGGAATCATCTCCGGCCCGTCAGACAGCTTGCCCGATGCCATATCGCCCTGGAGCGTGAGCTCGATGGCCGCACCGCCGCTGATGGGGTTGGTCGACTTGACCACACCTTCGACGTTGCTCGGCACGAAATCGTCCTGGAGCATGAGCACGACGTCGAACGCGATGCGCGACTCGTCGGGCGCGATCGAGGCGACTCGGCCGACGCTTTGGCCTCGATACGTGACGCGTGCGCCTTCGCTGAGCCCGTCGACGCGTGGCAGGCTGAGCCGTACGTCGTAGCCCGAACCGGCGGCGAGCCCGCCGAGCGTGCCGCCGAACTGCACGATCATCCAGCCCAGTGCCGCCAACGCCGCAAGGACGGTGACAGCGACGACCACATTGCTCTTGCCACTACCCATAGGTCCCACAGTACGGTGCGGCCGACGCCTCAGCACTGCTCATGTTGAAGATGGGCAGACGTTACCGCCTGAACCATGCGGCGGGCAGAATGTGAAGGCGGAAACTCGTTTCAGAACTTCGCATCGCCCAAAGCGGGTGGGGTGGTTGGCGATCGGCCTGCGACAACTTAAAGTACCCGCTCGTACGGCGCGACCGCGGCGTTGTCGGCTTGGCACTGTGGCCGAACCGATGGACGCCCTTGATGGCGCCGGGCCGCCGATCGGGGTCACGCCCGCCTGGCTTCCTTCGTGGAGCTTTGTCGGGATCATCCTGATGGGCACCCCCCAGGCCGAAGGGTTATCCCTTCCGCTCTAACCGGGGACAGGCTCGGGCCACACCTAACGCCTCAAGGGTTCGTCCGCACCGCCTCGCTGCGTCCGCGGGTCGTTGCCGTACGTTTCGCACAACTGGTCGACGCCTCGCGTATCCTCTACGCAGCATGGCCCGCCGACCCGTCTTACACCACCGACGACCCGCCGCCCTTGCAGGTGGGCTGCTCGCAATTGCCTTGTGCGGGCTCCTCGTCGGATGCACTTCGAACGGCGGACGTCTCGAAACCGGTTACCGCTATCGGCCCATCGGTGCAACGACGTTCGAACGCCGCGCGTTCTACACCGACCGCTTCAGCGTCGAAGCTCGGCAGGCCGATGCCTACCGCACGGCCGAAGAGGCTGTCGGCCGCCCGCGCGTCGGCGGACGCTGAGTCCTAGCTGCCATGGATCTCCGCGACACGTCCATTACGACCGCCTTCATCCGCCAAGTGCGGCGACGGTGGGTCTTGCAAAACCTCCTCTTCTCTGCCTTGACCGGCGGTGTTGGCGGTGCTGCGGTTGGCCTGCTCGTGTCGGGTCGGCTCGCGCTCCTGACCAGCGTCGCGGGTGTTATTGTCGGCCTCGTCCTGGCCGAAAAGCCCTCCCTTGCCAGGACGGCGGATTATCTCGACACGCTCTGGAATCTGCCGCAAACGCTCGGCACGTTCTGCCGCGCTAAAGTTGAGTCGCGTCCGCTGCTGGCTAATGCGGCGGACCGGTGCATCTCCGGCCGAACGGACATCACGCTCCCACGCAACCCGCGCCCGCTGATCCTCGCGATGACGGCTGCCTTCGGGATGGGTGCTCTTGCAGGTACCGGCTACCTGCCGACATTTCCCTCTAATGGCGGAGGAACCGAGGCCGAATCCGGTGGCGAGAGCATCGTTAGCGGCCTGATCGGCGAAACGGCGTCGGCCCGGCCGTCGCTACTAAACCGCCGTGAAGGCGACGCTCGAGATTTGCGGCTTGCCGCGTCGAGTGACGTCGCCGCTGGGTCAGATCAGCAGACGCGTAACCCGGCGGCCGGTGACGGCAGCCAAGCCGTGACGACGACAGGCACGAAGATGCTTGATAACGCCACCGCCGCGCCGCGACGTGTCGAAGGCACCGAGACCGGCGACATCGCACCGGCTTCGACCGGCGCAGCCATCGAAGACGGTGAGGCTTCGGCCAGCGGCATCGGCCGCGTTGCATCAGTTCGACCACGATCCGATCCGCCAGGCGAGGTGGAACTATTGCGAGATGGCTCTCGCGAGACGCCACCGGCGTGGGCTGATCTGCCGGTCCGCTACCACGCCGTCGCTCGTCGCTACTTTGCCGATGACTGAGTAACGTCTCAGCCGTTACGCCTTTACCCAGTCTGGTGCCATGGCCTTGCCTTTCACGTTCTCGCCTTGCCCGCCATCGAGTGTGGCCAGGACGGCCTTCATGAAGTGGCCCAAGTCGTCGGGGTGACGCGAGGTGATGATCGGGCCGTCGACGACGCAGGCCTCGTCCACCCACTCGGCACCGGCGTTCCGCACGTCATCCACGATGCTGAAGAAACTCGTGCAGCGACGCCCCTTGAGCACGCCTGCCGTGCAAAGCATCCACGGACCGTGGCAGATCGCGGCCATCGGCTTGTCGAGCTGCCCCGCCTCCTTCACGAACCGCACCATGTGTTCGTCGCGACGCATGTGATCCGGGCTGCTGCCCCCGGGAATGATGATCAGGTCGTAGTCCGCGGCCTTGGCTTCCTTGCTTGGCACGTTCGCGCCTTGCTTCGTCCCATATTTGCCTTCGTAAGTAGGCCCTACGTCTGGGGCAATGACATCGACATCGTGCCCCGCCTCGATCAGGCGGAGGCGCGGGTAGTGCAATTCGTTGTCTTCGAACAGCTTCTCAAGCAGGATTGCAACTTTTGGCATGTGAGTCTAGGTAAACAGGAGGGGACGAACGGGACGAGGACTCTATCTAACACCCTCGACCTGGCGGCCGTACTCGAAAATTTTGACTTGTCAAGGATTTTGTCCCTTTGCAAGTTGCGGTTTGTCGATCAGAGTTACAGGGGTCTCGTCGGAGGAACCCGTCCATGCCGTGCAAGGAATGGCAAGACGGTGCGACGACAGTTCGAACCTGCCCCCAACTCAGAAAAGTCCGGAGAAAATGCGTCACAACCAACCCCTTCACCTCGCCGCGGTCGCGGCCACTGTCTGCTTCGCTGTTGGTGCCGCTTCGAACACCGCCGAAGCTGTCGACGTCGAGGTGCAAATCACCGGTCTTGACCTGTTCTTCGGGTTTGAGAACCGGGGCAACATCCAGACGGGCCCCAGTGCTGGTGACGTCGACCAAGTCGAATCTGCCACCTTCTTTGTTGATGGTGTCCCGATCCAGACGATCGTCGGCAACATTGAGGCCAACATCGGCATTCCCGGTTTCGTCATTCCCGCCGCTGGTGGAACGGCCATGAACGAACTGGAGTTTGGCTACTTCAACATCGATTTCGATGCTGACACGGCCGGCTCGGGTTGGCTCGACCTGGACCTTGACGAGGCCTTCAACGTCACCGCCTTCTACACGGGCAACGAGCTGGGTATCAGCCTCTTCGGCACTGCCGATGCCCTTCAGTCGGCTCAACCGATCGCCCGCGTCCCCGGCTTCCCCGGCTTTGGACCCGACGACACGATCACGTTCAGCTTCGTCAGCTCCAACCTGAGCAACGTCGAGCAGGACGGTCACGATCTGACGAAGTTCCGCGCGAGCGGCACCGGAAGCATCCAAGGCGGAAACGTCGTGCCTGAGCCGACCTCGATCGCGCTTGCCGGCATGGCCTCGGTGGCCCTGCTGCGTCGCCGCCGCGCTTGAGCTACATCTGAAACTCTCTCCCCGCCCGCCCGCACTTGTGCGGCGGGTTTTTCGTGCGCCTCGATCGGCTCAACTTGCCGCGGCCCACGCCGCCAGGGTCGGCAGCTCGTCGTCAAAGAACGCCACAAGGTCAGCCAGCCGCGCCTCGTCCGACGCCCACCGGTCAAGCATCGCCCCGCGCGTGCGCTCGGGCGCGTCGAGGAGTCGCTCCCGCTGTCGCTGCCGCCACGCCTCGAAGTGGGCGTAGTCGGCCGCTTGGTCCCGCTTGAGCTCTGCCTCTCGACGGAGCAGGAACTCTCGGTGAGCCGACACATGCGCGTCTTCATCGCGAGCGGCGATTACTGCCGGCACCTGCCTGGCCGCCAGACGTCGTTGCTCGTCTTGAACGAACCGGTCGCCGTGCGTCCTGGCAGCAGATGCCACGCTCGGCGGCATCGCTGCGCCGCCGGTCGTCTGACGGTCCCGCAACACCCGCTGGCCCAGACGGTGCCCGGCCTCGCGCGGCTCGACGCTCGGCAACGCCTCGTGCAATCGCCCCGCCGCCCGAAGGTCCGCCGCCGTCGGCTCTGCGACCGTCATGCCGTCTGTAACCATTCCTGCCACTCCCGCGTAGAAGCCGACCGCCAGCGACGCCGCAGGTGTGTCCGCCACGCTCGCCGGCTCCGGCCAATCTTCGACTAAAGCCCGCCTGAGCAGGCCCAGCCGGTTCCGCGACACCGAACGACGCGGCAACCAGGCGAGCTGCCGGTCGATCACGTCAGCATCGAGCTCGCCGGCCAGCCAGTCAGCCGTGGCCTGGTCAAATCCGGCACGAGCCAACGCCGTCGCAGCAGCATCGACCGTGTGCTGTTTGAGAGTGTTTTTGGGAGGTGTCTTTTCTTCCTCTACTAAGGCCGGTGGCGAAACTGTACCGACGCCGGTGGGATTCGTGGACCGAGGCCGGTGGGTCTTTTGGACCGCTGTGCCGGTTGCTTTTTTGGACCGAGGCGAGCGGGCAGGCCGGTCGCCTTTTTGGACCGACGCGCCGGTGCGGGTCGGTGGGGTTTCTGAACCGACTTGCCACCGCACGCCGTACTCGGCTGCGGTGCTGCACCGCCCGCCGTCTGGATCAAACGTGCCCGCCTGGGCCAGCCGGATGTAGCCGACATCGAGCGCGGCGTGGACGGCTTTGCTGAGCGTCTTGCGGTCGCTGATCCCGCAACGGCGCTGTAGCTCGCTGAAGCTCAAGGCCGTCTGCTGGCGTCGGCCACCGAATTGGTTCTGGTAGCCGATGGTCTGCCTCAAGACGATGCCGACGACGCGGCTAGTGGCCAGCGGCTCGCGTTTGACGATGTCGTCGAAGTAGGCGTCGGGGATGGGCGATCGTCTGCCTTCGCCGGTGTAGAAGCCGCGGAACGTGTGCGGGTCGCTTTGCCACTCGCCGCTGTCGTCCCATCGCAGCTCGTAGCGGGCCGAGGCCGAGTCTTTGCCGACCGACTTGGCCCGGCCGCGAGCGACGATGCGGACGTAGCCGGCATCAACGGCTTCGGCGACAGCTTTGCTGATCCCGCCGCGACTGATGCCGGCCTCATCGATGAGCTGCCGCCAGGTCACGCTGATCCGCTGCTCGATGGGCCGGCCGTCTGCTCCAAGCCAGCCGAGCGTTCGGCGGAGCAGGTAGCTCACGAGGCGAACACACCCGCGCGACTGGTTCGGCAGGCACAGCTCGAAGAACTGATTGGGTGTGTAGATGTAGTTGGCGTTGATCGGCCGGAAGCCGGCGAACGCCTTGGCGTCGCTTGTTTCGCTGCGCGCGCCGAGCCCGCGAGCGGCTTTGGTGCCGCCGACGCGGGTGGCGTGGCTGAGCGATGCAGAGGGCATGTGGACCTACGGCGCGCGCCGCGTGAGGCTTCACGCGGCGCAGCAGGCTGTGGTGGTCTTGTGAGGTAGCAGTGCCGCCGATGCGGCGCTGCCGAAGGGGCCGCTAACTGTCCTTCATCAGCGGCGGGAAGTGGGCGGCGTCGCAGAGGCCTTCCTCCTGCATGAGCCGGCGTACGAGCGTGTTGACCACGTACGACCGGTCTCGATCATGCCGGGCCATCAGCAGGTCGAGGTACGACCGGACGGCCGGCTCGAGGTTGACGGTCGTCACGACCTTCCTCCGCTTGGGTCGCCGCTTGGGGCTGGTGGGCATGGCAGGCTCGACGGGCTGGCTTGGTACATGCGGCGTCACACGGTGTCACGCGCTGCATTGCACTACAGCATGATACGAACCACCAGATGTTGTGGCCAAGATGATCGACGCGGCGCGCCAGGGGTGCAGCGGTTTCGCCTGAGACGTGCGAAAGCCGCACCCGATTGGGTGCGGCTTCTGGTGGGGTGCTGGTCCGTCGTCGGATCGATCAAAGCCAGCGAAGTGGCTTTGCCAGCGGCTCAGGCTTTGAGTTGCTGCTCGATCCTGGCGACCTGCTGGGCGATGTCGGCGTTGGTTTCGATGAAGTTCTTGACCTGTCGAACGCCGTGGAGCACGGTGGTGTGGTCGCGACCGCCGAAGTAGCCACCGACCTCGTGCAAGCTGTAGCGGGTGTGCTTGCGAGCCAGGAACATGCACACCTGCCTTGGAAAGGCGATCGAGCGATTGCGTCGTTTTCCTTGCAGTTCAGCCTGTTTGACGCCGTAGAACGTGCAGGCGGCCTCGATAATCGACTCGATCGTCGTCCGCCGCGGCTCGTCGACCACCGTCTCGCCAAGAGCCTTTCGCGCCACCTCGAGGTCGATTGGACCCGGCTCTCCGTCGGGCGTGGCGTTGAGCAGGCTCATGCCCTGCAGCTTGCTGATCGCCCCTTCGAGTTCGCGCGTGTTGGAGTCGATCCGGCCGGCGATGTAGTTGAGTACGTCATCACCCAGCTCGACGCCGCGGAGCCGTGACTTGCGCTGCAGGATGGCCACGCGTGTCTCGAAGCAAGGCTTTTCGATGCCGGTGACGAGCCCGCTGTTAAATCGACTGACAAGTCGCTCCTCAAGCTCCGGCACCTCGTTGGGCGGGCAGTCTGCCGACAGGACGATCTGCTTGCCCTGGCCGTGAAGCGTGTTGAAGGTGTGGAAGAACTCCTCCTGCGTCCGCTGGCGACCCTTGAGGAACTGGATGTCGTCGATCACCAGCACGTCAGCGCTGCGGTAGCGGAAGCGGAAGTTGTTCATGTCACCGTTCTCGACGGCGTTCATGAACTGGTTGATGAAGGCGTCGCAGGAGAGGTACAGAATCCTCAGCGACGGGTGTTTTTCGAGGATTCTCTGGCAAATCGCCTGGAGCAGGTGCGTTTTGCCCAGCCCACAGCCGCCGTGCAGAAACAGCGGGTTGTACGCGCCGCCCGGCTTACTCGCGACGGCCACGCTGACAGCCTGGGCGAGTCGGTTGTCTGGGCCGATTACAAAGTTCTCGAACGCGTTGTCGGGCGACAAAGGCATGCCACCGATGCCGGCGGCAGTCGGATCAACCTTGGCCGGACGGTCGACGTACCCGTCGACCGTGCCCACGACGCCTGCCGCACTGACGCTCTGGCAGTGGAACAGCACGACACTGAGCCGGTTGGTGACCGCCTGGGCGGCAGCGATGAACGCCTGCTGGCACGGGCCGGTGAGAAAGTTGAGCTGCGGGACCGACGTGCAGGTGACGTGGATCACGCCGTTGGGCAGCTGACGCGGGACGAGGTCGGTGAACCAGGTGCGATTAAGTGTCGGATTGGTCAGGCGGACGTGCGTCAGGACACGCTGCCACACGGCACGGTCCAGGAGCGGTGCCTCTCCGGCACCTGCAGAGGGTGAGAGGTCAGACAAAGGCGTGGCGGCAAGGGCAGTCATGGACAGTCGGGTCAACGGGGGCGATGAGACACAGCTGCCACGCCGGGCAGTTGCTTCAGGAACAAGGCGTACATTCCCGGTCACATCGGCGGTCGGTCATCACGCGTGGTGCTGCCGGTCGTCCCGGTGAGAAGTTGATCTACCTGCATCGCTTCGCTCCTTGAAGGGGTGCTGACCACGGTTCAGGCCGAACTCACGTTGCCGACATGGGTGTCGTCACGTCGCCCTGCCACGTTTGACGCGGCAGGCTGGATTCGGCTGTTGCGGGGCGCCCGCCCCGCCTGCCATGCCTGTCGCTTTCGCCATAGGCAAGGGGTCGAAGATACGGACTCCCGCCAAAGATTCAACTGCCACGCCTCGCAAACCGACCTGACCGCCCGCATGGCCGCGCCAGACGTGTCAAGCGCCAATTTGTCCAAGGAACAACTTCCGAACGCTGCCGATTTCGCATTCAGCCTTGAGACGCACCGTCCGCCAACGCTGCCATGACGAGCTTCAGATCGCCCCACACCGCCTCACGATTGGCCCGCGTGTAGCTCCGCAGCAGGTACGCCGGGTGGTACGTCGGCATGACCTTGATCCCGCGCCACGTGTGGAACTGCCCCCGCATCTTGCCCATCGCCAATTGACCGCCCAGCAGGTGACGCGTCGCAGGTAGGCCCAGCGTCACGATCACCTTCGGGCGGATCAGGTCGATCTGCTCGTGCAGGTAAGGCGTGCAGGTGGCCGTCTCGCTCGTCGTCGGCGCGCGGTTGCCCGGCGGGCGGCACTTGACGATGTTGGCAATGTAGACGTCGTCGCGGCTTAACTTCATGCCCGCAATCATCTTGTCGAGCAACCCGCCCGCCTTGCCTACGAACGGGCGGCCTGACAGATCCTCGTTCTCACCCGGACCTTCGCCGATGAACAGGAGGTCGGCCTCCGGATCACCCTCGCCGAAGACGGTGTTCGTCCGGTTCTCGCAGAGCTTGCACTTCGTGCAGCCGGTCACTTCGTTAGCATCGAGTGCCCCCAGCAGCTCGATCCGCTTGCCGCGCGGTTGCGGCGGGCTGTCGAACGGCTCGAGGTCTGCACCGATGCCCGCGGCCGGTTTGACGACCGGGTTGCCGAACAAATCAAGGGTCGGCGGTTCGGGCGACTCATCGTCGTCTTCCGGCGGCGACGGCTGGGCGGTCCGCCCTGACGTTTGCCTCGGCCGACGGGTCGGCGGTCGGGTTGCGTCGGCCGAAGCGTCAGCCGTCTCGGCAGACGTCGCCGCCGGGCTCTCGGGCGCAGCCATCGCCGCGTCGAGATCGATGGTGCCGATGACGCTACTGACGCCGAACGCCCGTTCGGCTCGCAGCGTCGTGTCCAGCCGCGCCCGTAGCGCCTGTCGTGCCTCGTCCGACGTCATGGAAGAAGCCTAAGAGCCTCATCGCCCGGCGTACTGCTGCTCGTAGTAGTCGCGGTACGCGCCGCTCTTGATGCTCTGCCACCAGTCGGTGTGCGTCTTGTACCACTCGACCGTCTCGGCAATCGCTTCGTCCCAGCGTCGCTTGGGCTCCCAGCCGAGCTCACGCTTGATCTTGCTCGGGTCGATCGCATACCGGCGGTCGTGGCCCTTTCGGTCCTCGACGTAAGTCACGGCCTCGTCCCAGCTTCGGCCGCACAGCTCGATGAGCTTTTCGGTGATGGCGCGGTTCGTCTGCTCGTTGTTGCCGCCGACGTTGTAGACCTCGCCGGGGGTGCCCTTCTCGAGGACGGTCAGGATCGCGTCGCAGTGGTCGCTGACGTGAAGCCAGTCGCGGATGTTGAGGCCGTCCCCGTATAGCGGGACCTGCTTGCCCTCCATGAGGTTCGTGACGAACAGCGGGATGAGCTTTTCGGGGAACTGGAACGGGCCGTAGTTGTTGCTGCAGCGCGTGATAAGCACCGGCATCTTGTGCGTTTCGTAGTACGCACGACACAGGCAGTCGCCGCCCGCCTTGCTCGCCGAATAGGGGCTGTTGGGCTGCAGTGGCGTTTCCTCGGTGAACATGACCTCCGGCTTGTCCTCGGGCAGCGTGCCGTAGACCTCGTCGGTGCCGACGTTGAGGAACCGGGTGACCTCAGCCGCCTTGGACAGGTCGAGCAGGACCTGCGTGCCGACGACATTCGTCGTCACAAAGTCGGCACTGCCCAGAATCGAGCGGTCGACGTGGCTCTCGGCCGCGAAGTGGGCGACGCGCTTAACCTTGTGCCGGTCAAAGACCTGCTTCATGGCGTCGGCGTCGCGGATGTCGGCCTTCTCGAACGTCAGCTTGCCGCCGTCGATCAGGTCGCTGATGTTCGCCAGGTTGCCGGCGTAGGTCAGCGAGTCGAGGGCGACGACGTCATCGTACCCGCGCTCAGCGAGCATGCGGACGAAGTTGCTGCCGATGAAGCCGGCAGCGCCGGTGACGAGAAGTGTGCCAGACGAGTCGCTCATGCACGCCAAGCATCGGCAAAACGGACCTGCATGCCAAGCGCGTACGTCCGAATGTGCGATAAAGCCTCTGACGCATGCCAAACACCCACCGCCACACCTGGGCCTTGGCCGTCGCGACCTATGAGCGGCGGGAGGATCTGTGCACCTGCGTCGAGCTGGCCCTGAGCCAGTCACGACCACCGGCCGAAGTCGTCGTGGTCGACGCGTCTCGCGACTTCGACGGCAACAAGGCGGCCATCGAAGCCGTTGTTGGTCAACAGGTGCCGCTGATCTACGTGAAGGCCCGGCGGCCCAGCGCTGCTGTCCAGCGAAACCAGTGCGCCGACCTGGCGTCGGCGGACGTAGTCTTCCTGATCGACGACGACTCGCTGCTCTTCCCGGAGGCGGCAGCCCGGGTCATGCAGGTCTACGACGCCGACGTCGAGGGCCGTGTGGCCGGGGTAGCAACAAAACTTGCCCCGACGCCGCCGCCTGTCGACGGACAACCCGTTGCCGAGCAACAGGATGAGCCTGTCGGGCCGCACGGCGGCATCGCCTTCACCGCCTACGGCCACAACCACGGCAAGCTTGGTCAGTGGCTCCGCAAGGTGCTCAAAAGCGACCAGCTTTTCGTTCCTTACGACGATGAATTTCCGAGCCACGAACTGACATCCGCCCTGCTCGCTCTGCCGGTCGGTCCGCGGACGCTGATGGCCGGCATGAGCATGACTGCCCGGCGGCAACTTGTTGTCGAAGAACGCTTTGACGAAGAACTTCCCGATCGCGGCCCGGAGGACAGCGACCTGTCATATCGCCTCAGTCGCCGCGGTGCGTTGCTCACGCGGTTTGACGCCCACATCCACCACGTCGGTTCGCCCACGGGTCGTTTGGCCAGCAGCGTCCGGTCAGCGGTGGACGCGGTGGCCCCGCTGATGCTGCACGGCAAGTACTCGACCGACCGGAACCGTTCGCTGCGTCGATCTAAGTCAATGCTGCGCAGGAGGATGCTGATGGGCGTGCTCAAGGACCTGCGCTTCGGTCGCCTGTCGCTGCCGACCGCTAAGGGGTTTTGGATCGGCCTGCGGGCGGTTCAGCCGCTGCTCGGCCGACCACGCGAGGAAGCCGATCGCTGGTTCGCGGCGTGGAAGCAGCGGATCCTGTAACGCTTTGGTCAGCAGCTACTTCGGCCAACCAGCGCGGTTGGGATGTTTGCCGAGCGTCGCCAGGATCTCGTCCTTGACGCCTGAGCCGCAGGCGAGCCAGTCGGGGCCGTGAATGTCTTGCTTGCCGTCCCAGTTGCCCGCCCAGCCGCCTGCCTCCCGCATGATCGGAGGCATTGCGGCACAGTCCCACGGGCTGATTTTCGGGTCGATCATCGCCTCTGCACGTCCTGTGGCCACAAGGGCGTAGCCGAACGCGTCGCCCCAGCCGCGGTTGAGTTTGGCCCGGTCGGCCAGATCGCGGTAGCCGTCGCTGCGGTCGATCGCCCGCGTGATGCTGCCGGCCAGGACGGTTGCTTGAGATAAGTCCTTGACCTGACTGCACCTGGAACGGCGGCCGTTGTGCCAGCACCCTTCGCCGTCGGCGGCGATGATCAGCTCATCGAGGGCAGGCAGGTAGATCGCGCCGACCCGGCTGACGTCGTCGATCAGGCACGCCACGAGCGTCCCGTACAACGGCACGCCCTGGACGAAGCTCTTGGTCCCGTCGATGGGGTCGATGTACCACGTGTAGCGCGGGTCGCCTGGGTGGTCCTCGCGCTCTTCGCCCTTGATCGTGTGGTTCGGGTAGCGACGCGCAAGTTCTTCCCTGCAAGCATCTTCGACCAAGCGGTCGGCAACGGTGACGGGCGTGGCATCGTTCTTGGCTTCGACGCCTAACTGCTCGCCTTTGAGCCCGAAGTAGGCCAGCGAGCGTCGACCCGACGCAACGGCGGCGTCGGCACAAACGTCCATGAGCTCACGCAGCGAGGGTTCTGACATGGTCGCAGGCTATGCGACGGCGATGCGGGTCGACAGCGGGTAGACTGCTGGCGTGCTCGGACGTGTGTCCCATCGGCTGCTGGCCCTGCTCCAGCTCACGCGGATGGCGCTGGTCTTCACCGCCATCAGCAACGGCTTGGCTGCCTTGGCGTTACGTCACGCCTACGCGGGCGACGTGACGCCCAATCTCGTCGTCGCCACACTCGCCGTCGCGATCGGGCTGTACGGGTACGGGATGGCGCTCAACGACATCATCGACCGTCGGCGGGACCGTCAGTTGCAGCAGGCCAGGCCCCTGCCGAGTGGTCGCATCGGACTCATTTCAGCCGTATTGGCCTGTGTGGTGCTGCTGGGCGTCGCTGGCGTCGGGGGTTGGATGTTCGATCACCACGACCCGACCCACGATGCAGGCCGGGCGAGCCTCCTGCTCGTGCTCATTACTGCAATTCTGATAGCGACTTACGACACGGTCGGCAAGTACCTCGTCTGGGTAGGCCTGCTCCTGTTGGGGCTCGTGCGGTTCTTCCACGCGGCCGTGCCCGCCCCGCAGCTGCCGGTCGTATGGCATCCGCTGTTCCTGCTCAATCACGTTGCGATCGTCTCGGCCGTTGCGTACCGGTGGGAGGCTAAGCGCCCACCGCTGAGCGTCTTACAGGCGACGCTGCTGGGCAGCGGGCTCCTGGTCCTCAACGTCGGCCTCGTGACGGCCTTGTTCCTGAGGCGTGGCGAGGGATTCGCCGAGTCGCTCAGGATCACGCCCGCCCTGGCCCTGCCCTGTCTGGCGGCGGTCGGGTTCGCCTTCCTCGGCCGGGCGATCAAGGCTCGCGCCAACGACCGACGGGCGGCGGGTAAGGGTCTCATCCTCTACGGGCTCTTGTGGCTCATCGTCTACGACGCCCTCTTCGTCGCCGGCTACGTCAAAGTGTGGTGGGGTGTCGTCCTTTTGGCGCTCTGGCCTACGTCATACGGCGCGGTTCGTGCGATGCGGGTATGGTCCAATGCGTTCGATTTAGCACGCCGGCCGCAGTACGTCCGCGCCGATGAAGGCACCGCCTGAGCGGGTGTCAGCCCGAGTTGTCATGCAGCGTCGCTTCTAATCAAGCGATAATTTTCTGCTCTTCCTACAATCTATAACTTAAAACAGAGTCATGCTGTTCATGCACGTCTCTGCTGTTCTGCTATAGTAGTGTGCCTCCACACTGCCCCACCGCTACGCCGCCTGGGCGAGCTTCGGGCCGGCCTTCTGAGCCTGGGCGCTGATGGCGTCGGCGAAGGCGTTCTTGAGGTGCTGCGGGAACTGACGAGCCGAGTCGTCGCCCCACTTGCCGCGGAGCGGGACGTCGCTGAGATCGAGCCGTCCGCGGGCGTCCCAGAGCAGGTCGACGAGGGCCTCGAACATCTCGCTGGCCTTGGCGTCGGGTTGGGGGCCGTACTCCTGGACGAGCCACAGCAGCTCGCGGGCGCGGTCGAGGGTCTCGGGCCGCATGTTGATCTGCTTGCGAGGCGGGCCGCTCCGCTCGAACTTCGACCGGGCCGACGCCGGCAAGGTGGTCGTCGACCCCCCCGCACCGCCCTGCCCTGCCGCCTGTCTCCTGGGCGTGGTGCGACGGACGACCGGCTTTGCGGCAGGCTGCTCGGCTTCGATTGGGGCCGGTTTCGGCTCCGGGGCCGCCTCTTGTTTGACGGCCGGGGGTGTGGGGGCGTCGTCAAGATAATCGCCCAGTTGGACCGGCTGAGCCGGCTTGCGGCCGAGCATGGGCGAGCCCAAGCCGAAACCGGCCGGCAGCCCGCGGGCCTGGGCCGGGCGACGCTGCTTCGTGTCATTGGTGTCGTTCATGGACTCAGGCAACGGCGGCCTCCTTCTTGGTCTTGCGGGTCTGGGCGGTCGTGTGCTTGGCCACGACGTCAGGGTTGAGGGTCAGCTCGGCGGTGGGCTCGATCGTCTCGCCCCGCCGCTCGGCCTCCCACGAGTCGATGCGGCCGATGAGCTCGCGCGCAACCTTGGCAAACTGCTGGCTGGCCGGCTGGTCGGGGGCGTGCTCGAAGATCGTGCGGTTGTACACGGTCGCCTCGCGGTGCCGGACGCTGGTGTTGACCGTCGTCGAGAACAGGACGCCCTCGCCGTACGTCTCCTGCAGGCGGGCGTAGAGGTCGCGGTCGAGCCGGGCCACATGGTTGAAGTTGCCCAGCAACACGCCCAAAAGCTCGAGGTCGGGGTTAAACCGCTGGCGGACCTTTTCGGCGGTGCGGGCCAGGTCGATGAGGCCCTTCATGTCGTAGCCGCTGGGGAACGTCGGGATCAGCAGCCAGTCTGCGGCGATCAGGCTGGTCGTCATCAGGTAGCCCAGCTCGGGCGGCGTATCGATCACGACAAAGTCGTACCGGCCACGCAACGCGTCGAGCGACCGCTTGAGCCGGGTGCGGTGCGTGTCACGCAGTTCGTCGGCATCGAGCGGCGACGCCCCGCCGCCAGCGAGTTGGCCGTGCATGTCGGCCTCGAGCCGCTTTTCAACGGTGCCGAGACCGCGGTTGCCGGGGATGAGCGACGGCCGGATGCCGTGCGCACCGAAGGCCGGCTCTTCGCCGTCAGCGAGTGCAGGCGGGACGAAGATCTCGACCTCGGTGGCCGGCACGTCGGTGAGGTAGACGTCGGCGAGGCTCAGTCCGCCGGCGGCGGCGTGGGCGTCACGGTCGAGGCCGAGGTGATCGGTGGTGTTGCACTGCGGGTCGGTGTCGACAAGGCAGCAGGTGTAGCCGAGCTTGACGAACGCCGCCGCCAGGGAGATTGCGGTGGTGCTTTTGCCGCAACCGCCCTTCTGGTTGGCGAGCGTGATGATCTGGGTGTGGTCGAGTTTCATGCTGCTGTGCCTGGTGACTGCTGTGCCGATGGGCCGTCGTCGGTGTTGACCGGTGGTCCGTCGCGGCGGCGTCCTGCCATGCCACGGGACCACAGGTGTGTTATCGGCCGACACCGGCGGGCGGCTCCAGTGGTGGCGCGGAAGAACGGGGTGGGGGTCAGAAGGCACGGAGGCACGGAGGCACGGAGGCACGGAGGCACGGAGGCACGGAGGCACGGAGGCACGGAGGCACGGAGGCACGGAGGCACGGAGGCACGGAGGTGCGGAGGCACGGAGGTGCGGAGGTGCGGAGGTGCGGCAGTATGGAGGCACACTGTTGCAGTGGCGTGCGGATACGCCGGGATGCTGGTCCGGCGGATCAGCGGTCGGCTGCGATGGCGGATCAGGTGGCTGCCGGTCGGCTGCTGAAGCGGTGCTGCGGTGGGCCAGTGCTCCTCTGGGTGATCCGCTGCAGCGGTCGACCTGTTGGCGGCCATGGCAGCGTGGCACTGTGGCAGTGTGGAGGCACACTGCCACGCCGGACTAGCGGCGCTACGGCATGCTGGGGCAGCGGTTTGGCGGTCTGCCGGATGTGCTCGATGCCGACGCAACGGCCTAGCGGCAGATCGTCATGCCGTTAGTGCTCTGCAGCGGTCAAGCCGTGAGCACCTGCCTCAGAATCACTAATCCTCTTTGAAAAACGGCAAATCTAACTCACTCGCCTTCGCGTTCGAGCCGCCGTTGGCGGGCACGGTTGCTGAGCAAGACTACGGCGACAGCAACGCCGCCGCCCAAGGCGGCGCCGGGCAGGACGAGAATGCGCATGTATCGCTTTCGCGATTCGGCCGTCTCCTGGGCACTCATTTGGGTTGTCGGCGGGGCGAACGTGCTCGGCTGGGTCGTGCCGACGGCAAGCGTTGCGGCAAGGAGCAGGGCGGACATAAGATGACTCTACCGCTGTAGAGGCAGGGCGTTGTCAGTTCTGCGACGGCCCGTAGGCCGACTGGACGAGCTCGCGGATGATCGCAGCAACGGCTGACGGGTCCTCGATCGGGCTCATGTGCCCGACACCTTCGAGAATGGACAGGGTGCCGAGCTTGGGTTGATCGGCGACCGCTTGGGCCTCGGCAAGCTGAACGATCTGATCCTCTTGACCGGCCACGACGGCTACGGGAATCCGCAGTCCCTTGAGCACGCCGGAATAATCCTTGCGATCTCCCATGGCCCTGGACGCGCGGCCGATGGTCGGTGCGGGCGTGTCGAGCATCAGGCGCAGGAGGCTCTCGCTGCAACCGGGCGCGTTGCGGTAGGTGTCGTGGGCGAGCATCTTGGGGTGCATGCCGTCGACGACGGCCGCGGTGCCGCGGGCGTTGGCGAGGTTGGCCGTGGCGACCCGCGCCGCCTTGGCCGCTTCACCGTCGGCGGCCGACCGCGTGTTGACAAGGCCTAGCCCTAGCAGGTCGTCCGCCCACTGGTCGGCGAACGACTGGGCGACGTACCCGCCCATGGACAGCCCGACCATCACGCAAGGTAGGGCGTCGAGCTCGATCAGCAACGCCCGAACGTCGCCCGCCAGCTCCTCGATCGTAAAATCCTCGTCGGCGACGAAAGGGCCGAAGCCGCGCAGGTTCGGGCAAATAACGCGGTAGTCGGCCGCCAGGAGCTGGGCCACATCGTGCCAGATGCGCGCGTTGAGGGGGAAGCCGTGCAACAGGACGACCGTCTTGACCACACTGCCATCGGGATCGGCGGGCGACACGGGACCGTCGACGTGATACGTGGTGGTTCTGCCTTGAAGTACGAGCTTTTTCATAGCAGTTGGGATCTCGGTTGCCCGCGGGTACAAGAAGTGCACATCAAAAGTGCGATGTCGACATCCCGGCCGGGCCAAACTCGGTCTGTGAACGGTATAGACCGCTTGTGTCGGGCGTGGCAACAGGCAAAGTTTCGAAGCGATCAAGGTGGGGGCAGCATCCTGGGCTCCAGAGCGTCGACCATCTGCTGCGTCCCGTACGCTTGCGGTATGGCTGACCACCGGTACGAAGGCAATGCGACACCCGGCGGTGACGGGTCGGCTCGGCTGGCATGGGGGCTGTTCGTGGCCATCCTGGCGGCGCTGGCGCTGCGCGGGGCCGGCGGGGCAGGGGCGGTGACGGCCGACGAGGCCGACTTCGTCCGGACGCTCTTCGAGGTCAAGGATCGCGTCGAGCGCGACTACGTCCGAGACGTCGAACCCGACGCCCTGCGACTGGCAGCCATTCAGGGCATGCTGCAGCTGGCAACCGATCGCAACACCATCTTCATCCCACCGGCCGATCAGGCGGAGTTCGAGAACCGCTTGCAGGGCACGTTCGTCGGCATTGGTGTCCAAGTCGAGCCGCTGGATCAGGGTGTCGGCGTGCTGCGCTCATTTCGCGGCAGCCCTGCCAGAGAAGCCGGTCTGACATCGGGCGATGTCATCATCCAGGCCGACGAGCACGATCTGGCCGGTCTGACGCTCGAAGATGCGACGGATTACATCAAAGGACCGGCCGGTACGACGGTGGACCTGAAGATACGCCGGCCTGAGGTTGAAGAGGCGATCAAGATGACGGTTGCCCGCGCTGTCGTGCCCTCGCCCGTGGTCGATGGCTTCGGCTACAACGACGAGGACGAGCCGACATTTCTCGTGACGACGCAGGTGCCGGAGGTAGGCACGGGGGAGCTGCCGCGGATCGCATTCGTGCGGCTGACGGAGTTTGTGCCCGACGCCGCAGCCAAGGTGCGTGCCGCGGCCCAGCAGGTGGCCGACGGTGGGGGAATCGACGGATTGATTCTGGACCTGCGTGGCAACCCGGGCGGGCGGCTGACCGAGGCCGTCGCGTTGGCTGACCTGTTCTTGCCCGCCGGACGGCTCATCACGTGGCAGGGCGGCAAACGCGTCGTTGCACCGCCTTACCTGTCAAATGACGCCACCGACGAGTTGGGCGCACGGCTCGAGGACATTCCGCTGGTGGTTCTTGTCGACCTCGCCAGCGCCAGTGCGAGCGAGATTGTCAGCGGCGCGCTCGGCGAAAACGATCGGGCCACGCTTGTCGGTACGCCAACTTTCGGCAAGGGCAGCGTCCAGGGCGTGTTCGGCATCGGCAACGGTGGGCAGCTCGGCAGCCTCAAACTCACCGAGGCCTACTACCACCTGCCCGACGGCCGCGTGCTTGAACGCACCGCCGACGGTCGTTCGTTCGGCGTTCAGCCCGACATTTTCGTGCCGTACGCAGACGGCGACGCCCGGCAGCTCGGCGAGGACGGGCCGCCTTATCCCAAGCAAATGTGGCGGGCGTACGAGGTGCTGCTCGCCGAGTTGGCGTTGCGGAGCGAGTGACGTGGCTCACTTCTGACGTGGCTCACTTCTCGAAGATCGACGCCAAAGCCGCCGCATCGGGCACGTCGTCGGCCCGCGGTGAGGCGTAGAAGCGGCAGCGGGCGAGGTACAAGAGCTCTTCGTAGATGAGCCGGTGCCGGCTGACCATGTCGGCCAGCAGGGCCATCGCCATCAGCAGCACGCCGATCATTGTGCCGACGAGCCCAAGGGTCAGGAACTGTGTGAACGGCGTGATGGTGCCCGTCCACAACGCCCAGGCGGCGGCGAAACCCAGCGTCAGCAGGCCCGGTAACAGCGCAATCGACGCCAGGACGCCGAAGAACTTCATCGGCCGACCGTCGCGGACCGCGCGGAGCAAGATGTGCGACAGGTGGCTGGCAAAGTAGACGACGTTGCTGGCCACGCGGCTCTTGCCGTGCTCGCGTTCGCCTTGCACGACGAAGGGCATTTCCTTGATCCGCAGGCCGCGGTTGACGAGGTAGACGATGCACTCTTCGGTGTACGTCCAGCGGCCGAACTGCAGCAGGCGGTAGGCCGACTCGCGGTTGTACGCCCGGAATCCGCAGGAGACGTCGGTGAAGTTCGTGCCGCAGACGAAGTTGGCCAAGGCCGTGACGAGCTTGTTGCCGAGCCGCTTGACGAGCGGCATCTTGCCCGCCGGTCCGCCACCGGCGAAGCGGCTGCAGTGGACGAAGTCGCACTCCCCGGCGAGCAACGGCTGGACGATGACGGCAACGTCGCGCGAGTCGAATTGGCCGTCCCCGTCGAGGTTGACGATGAGATCTGCGCCGCGGCGGATCGCACGCTCCATGCCGTACCGCCACACCGGCCCGAGGCCCGGCCGGCCGACCATCGTGACGACGATCGCGCCCGCTGCACGTGCTTCGTCGGCGGTGCCGTCGGTGGAGGCGTCGTCGACGACAATGACTTCAATTTCATCGACGCCTTCGATGTGGTCGGGAATCTCGCGGACGACGTGACCGATGGTCGGCGCTTCGTTTTGTGCGGGAATGGTGACGGCGAGCTTCACGAGTGGCGACACTATAACCAATCGTGCCGACGATGGGACCGATCACGCTCGCGACGCCGTTGATGCAGGCGGGGTTGGCCGGTTACAGCGACCGGGCGATGCGTCTGGTCGCCAGGCGTCGCGGATGCCCGTACGCGGTGACGGAGGCGATTCTCGACCGGATTCTGCTGGCCGGTGGCAAGGGGCTGACGAACTCGATCGACATCAGCGACGAGGACCACCCGACAGCCGGTCAGATCATGGGCAGCGATGCGACGGAGATGGCCGACGCGGCGGCCATCATGGCCCGGCACGGGTACGACGTCATTGACCTGAATTTCGCCTGCCCGGTCAAGAAGGTGAAGAACAAAGCGCGGGGCGGTTGGATGCTGCTCGACATCGACCGCGGCGAGGCGGTCCTGCGGGCGGTGCGCGATCGGCTGCCGAATCAGCTGCTGAGCGTGTCGCTACGGCGCGGCTTCGACGAGACGGCACAGAGTGAAGAGCGGTTTTGGCGGCTGAGCGAGGTTGCCTACGAACTTGAATTCGTGGCGGTGCGGGTGCACGGCCGCACGGTCGAACAGAAGTACGCCGGCCGCAGCAAACGGCCTTTCCTGGCGGACGTGAAGCGCCGTTATCCGTCGTGGTTCGTCTGGGGCAGCGGCGACGTCTTCGAGCCCGAAGACGCTCGCGACATGCTGCGCGACACCGGCGTCGACGGCGTGTGGGTGGCTCGCGGCGCCATTGGCAATCCTTGGTTCTTCCGCGACGCGACACGGCTTTTGGCAGGTGCTGAGCATGTTCCGCCGCCGACGATCGCAGAGCAGCGCGAGGCCTTGCTCGAGCATTTTGAGGAAGCGTTGAAGATCCACGGCGAAACGCTCGCCGGTCGGAGGATGCGAAAGATCGGCATCAAGTATGCCCGCTTTCACCCCGACGCTTCGGCCGTCAAGAAGCGGTTCATCGCCACGCGGTCGCTGGGCGACTGGCAGGCGGTGACGAACGACCTGTACGGCCACGACGGCCCGGGTGTACGGCCGGAGCGAGAGGTCGTCGATGAAGTCAACGTGACCTGCGAACCGGTGGGGGCGGCGTGAACGACGACGACCAGATGTCGCCGAGGACGGCCGGCTGGATCGCCTTGGGTGTCGTCGTTCTGGCCTCGTTGGCGACGGTGCTCGCGTGGCAGGGCGGCGACGCCAAAGCGCTCAAGAAGGGCTTGCTGGTCGCGGTGCCGTTGACGCTGGTGGCAGCCGTTCCAGGACTCGTCGGGCGGTCGTCGTGGCCGGGGCGCATTGCGCTGGCGGTCGTGGCAACATTGCTCGCGTTGGCCGCAATATTGTTCACGACCGTCGCCGTCGCAGCCAATTGACGCGGCCGCGACAGCTCTACATGTGCTCGCCCGCCAACCATGACGTTACCCGATCCCGGCATCTACGTATGCGAAGCCTTCGGCCGCGAGTGGCAAGTCACGCACGCCGCCCACGGGCACATCCTTACGAACGTCAACTGCTTCTCACCCGACGGCCGGTGGATCGTCTACGACGTGCGGTCAGAGCCAGACGGAGCCATCTTCGACGGCAAGCGGATCGAGGCAGTCGAACCCGAAACCGGTCGGGTCAAGGTGCTCTACGAAGCGCCAGGCAATGCGTGTGTAGGCGTCGCGTCGTACAGCCCGTTGGACGACCGCGTCGTCTTCATCCACGGACCCGAGCCGTCTGACGATTGGCCTTACGCCGCCTGGCATCGACGCGGCGTCATCGTCGACAGCGAGGGCCATGCGGTGACGCTCGATGCACGAGACGTATGCGACCCCTTCACCGCCGGTGCCTTGCGGGGCGGGTCGCACTTGCACGTGTTCGACCCGCAGGGGCAGTGGGTCAGCTTCACGTATGAGGACGCCTACCTGGCGGAGATGGCACAGCAGCCGCATGAGGTGAATCAGCGCAACGTCGGTGTGAGCGTGCCGGGCCGAGCGGTCTGCGTCCCGGCATCGCACGCTCGAAACCACGACGGCACCGCCTTCACCGTCCTTGTGACCCGAACGGAAGACGCGCCCGCCCCCGGCAGCGACGCCATCAGCAAAGCCTTCGAAGAGAGCTGGATCGGCACAAGCGGCTACCTCTGCCCCGACGGCACTCGACAGCGGCGGGCGATCGCATTTCAAGGCCACGTCGTCACTGAAGCGGGCGACTCGATCAGCGAGGTCTTCATCGTCGATCTGCCCGGCGACCTCACGAAGGCTGCGGCAGGGCAGCCGCTGGCGGGAAACGCTCAAACGCGACCGCATCCACCGGCGGGCGCAATCCAGCGTCGACTGACCTACACGGCCGACCGAAAGTATCCGGGCCTGCAAGGGCCGCGGCATTGGGTGCGTTCGTCGCCGGACGGGTCGCAGATCGCGTTCCTCATGCGTGACGACGTCGGCACGGTGCAGCTTTGGACGGTCAGCCCCAACGGCGGTGAGCCGAGACAGCTCACCCGGCTGCCGTTCGACGTGGCCAGCACGTTCACCTGGCGCTGCGACGGACAATGCCTCACCTTTGCGGCCGACAGCAGCATCATGGTGGTGGACGCGACATCTGGCAAAGCCACGCGGGTGACGCCGCGGACAGACGACGCCATGCGGCCGCTGCCGCTGGCGGTGGTCTTTTCACCCGACGGCCAACGCATT
Source organism: uncultured Planctomycetota bacterium (assembly GCA_963841915.1). Classification (GTDB taxonomy): domain Bacteria; phylum Planctomycetota; class Phycisphaerae; order Tepidisphaerales; family Tepidisphaeraceae; genus JBCDKH01. The sequence continues at coordinate 387,013 of CAWJEN010000006.1, forward strand.
GCCTACCAGCGACACGTGTTGCACGCAGAGGGCGGGGCGTTCAACCAGGTCTTTGTTGTCGAGCTGCCGGACCACATCGAAGGTTGACCCGTTCTCGACGGCGGCGGAGCCGTCCGGCAGCGAGTCGTCGCTTGGTGGACCCAATGAAGCGTCGACCGGTCGAGTTTCTATACAGTCACGGCCATGCTCCCGACGATGTTGGCTTCGCGTACTGGTGTTCCGCTCTTGACGATGCTCGCGCTTCTGCCCGTCGCCGCAGTCGGTGCCGAAGGAGCAGGCGAGGTCCATGCGACGCCCGAGTGGGAAGACGAAACGCGCAACGGCTGGGGTTCGCTCCCGCCGTCGGCCACGCGTGTGCCGATGCCGAGTGTCGAGGCGGCCAAGGAGCGTGGCGGCAAGTCGCCTTGGGTGCAGTCGCTGAACGGTGACTGGTCGTTCCACTGGGCCAAGGACCCGGACTCGCGTCCTGAGGATTTTGCCGACCCGGCTTTTGACGTCTCAGGCTGGGATCGGATCGAAGTTCCCGGGAACTGGCAATTGCAGGGTTACGGCACGCCGGTGTACACGAATGTCGCGTTCCCGTTCCAGAAGGATCCGCCACGGGTGATGTCGGAGCCGCCGAAGGACTTCACGAACTTTGCGGCGCGAAATCCTGTCGGCTCGTACAGGCGGAGCTTCGTCATCCCCGAGGAATGGGACGGCCGTCTCGTAAGGCTCGAGTTCCTTGGTGTGAACTCGCTGTTTTACGTGTGGGTGAACGGCCAGAAGGTTGGCTACCACGAGCAGGGCCGCACGACGGCCACGTTCGATGTCACGAAGCATCTCGTGCAAGGAGACAACACGCTCGCCGTCGAGGTGTACCGCTACGGCGACGGTGCGTACCTGGAAGATCAGGACTTTTGGCGGCTAAGCGGCATCTATCGCGACGTGTTGCTGACAAGCGTGTCGCCGCTGCACGTGGCCGACTTTGAGGTCGTGACTGATCTCGATGACGCGTTTCAGAACGCGACGCTCAGCCTGAACACAACTGTCGCCCTCAGTGGTGGTGACGCGCAGACGGCGACTGTCGCGGGCGAACTCTTTGACGCTGCGGGTCGGCCCGTAGCGACGCTTCAAGCCGCTCCCGTCGAAGTAAACGCCGACGGCCGTGTAGAGATCGAGCAGCACGTCCAGGTGCTCGATCCGCTGAAGTGGTCGGCAGAGGAGCCGAATCTCTACCGGCTCGTTTTGTCCTTGCGAAACAGCGACGGTCAGACGATTGAGACCATCGGCACCGACGTCGGGTTCCGCGAGGTCGACATGGTCGGCGGTCAGCTCCGTGTCAATGGTGTGCCGATCTACATCAAAGGCGTCAACCGTCACGAGCACGATGGCTGGAAAGGGCACGTCATCGACCGCGCCTCCATGGTGCGCGACATCGAGTTGATGAAGCAGAACAACATCAACTCAGTCCGCGCCAGCCACTATCCCAATCACCCGCTCTGGTACGACCTCTGCAACGAGTACGGCCTGTACGTCATCGACGAGGCGAACATCGAAAACCACGCGATGCAAGGCTCCGACGACGCCTTGGCCAAGAACCCCAGCTGGCACGACGCGTTCATGCAGCGGACCGTGGCGATGGTCGAGCGGGACAAGAACGAGCCGAGCATCATCCTCTGGTCTCTGGGCAACGAGGCAGACAACGGCGTGAACTTCTTCTCGACGTACGACTGGATCAAGGAGCGTGATCCGACGCGCCCTGTGGTTCACGAGCAGGCGAGATACGCACGGAACACGGACATCATTTTGCCAATGTACGCGGGCATCAGGTACATGCTCCGCCACGCCGAGGGTAACGACCCGCGGCCACTGATTCAGTGCGAGTACGCCCACGCGATGGGCAACTCCGTCGGCAACCTCGACGACTACTGGCAGGTCATCGAAGCTCACCCGAAGCTGCAGGGCGGCCTGATCTGGGACTGGGTCGACCAGGGACTATGGAAACCACTACCCGAAGGGGCGGACGACACGTTCAGCGTCGACGGCGGATACTGGGCATTTGGTGGTGACTTCGGTGACGTGCCGAACGACAACAACTTCTGCATGAACGGCCTTGTCGCGGCCGACCGGTCGGCGAACCCGCACCTGGCCCAGGTCCGCAAGACGTATCAGAACATCGAGATCAAAGCCATCAGCGCCGAGGCCGGTGCCTTTGACATCACAAATGAGTTCGCGTTTCAGAACTTGTCAGACTTCGAGCCCGTGTGGATTCTGCGCAAGGACGGCACGGTGGTCGAAGAGAACGCGGTGGAGGCGATTGATGTCCCGCCGGGCCAGACGCGGCCGATGCGACTTGAAATTCCGCGACCAAGCGATGCCGGCGAGTATCTGTTGACCCTGGAGTTCCGACTGCCCGAGGCGACGCCGTGGGCACCGGCCGGTCATGTAATCGCCTGGGAGCAGGTGCTCTACGACACCATCGTCGCACCCGCGGCTGATGAGCCTTTGACCGGTGACGTCGGCGTCGTCGACTCGGGCCAGGAAATTCGGCTCAGCAGCGATGGGCTCGACGTCGTAGTCAGCAAAAGCGACGGATCCGTGACAAGCATGAAGCTCGATGGCAAGGAGTTGTTGAGTTCGCCGATCGAGCCGTCGTTCCACAAGATCTACAACGACAACCAGTTCCGTGCCGGCCGGACCCGCAAGGCTTGGGCGTCGTGGCTGGAGGCGGCTGCGACGCGGAAGGTGCGCGACGTGCAAGTCGAGCAGGGCGACGGCGTGGCAAAGGTGTCGATCGACTTCGACCTTGACGTGCCTCGCGACGATGCCACGTACTCGCTGACCTACACGTTGCGTGGCGGTGCGCTCGAGATCGATGCGAGCTGGACACCCGGCGTCGGCGTCGGTGACAACAGCAGTATGCCACGCTTCGGCATGACGTTTGGCTTGCCGTCGACCGAGGGTGACGTCGAGTGGTACGGCCGCGGCCCGGACGAGAATTACGCCGACCGCAAGTCAGGCTACGAGGTTGCTTGCTACAGCAAGCCCATCGCCGACATGTGGCACCAGTACGCCCGTCCGCAGGACACCGGCAACCGGACCGACACCCGATGGCTCACCATCGAGCAGAAGGAACATCCCGGCATCAAGATCTCAGCCGCATCGGCAGACAAGCTCCTGAGCTTCTCGACGCTGCCTGTTTCGCCAGATGAACTGCAGCGGGCGGATCATCCTTTCGAAGTCGAGCCGGGCGCAGAAACACGCGTCTTCATCGACGACAAAGTGCACGGCGTCGGTGGCGACACCAGCTGGGGAGCAACGACACACCCGCAGTACACGCTGCCCGACGACGAGCCGCGTCGGCTTCAATTCGTCATACGGCCGATGCGTTAGTCGTCTTCGAGCGGACGGACGTTGGACTCGTCGAGGTCGTCATCGTCGCTGGGCACCTGGTACGCGCCGTCGAACCAGCGGCCGAGGTCGATGAGGCGGCAGCGATCGCTGCAGAAGGGAAAGGGCGATTTGATGGCCGGGTCGGCGGACATCGCCGCGGCCGACTTCTTGCAGATCGGGCACTTCAACGGTGGCTTGTCAGGCTTCAACGTCACGAGCTCTTGGTGTCGGCAGCGGCGGGCTTGGCAGGCTCGGCCTTGGCGGGCGCGGGCTCGCTTTTGGTCTCGGCCGGTTTGGGCGAATCGGCCTTCATGTCAGGCTTCTTGTCATCGCCGGACTTGGCCTTGTCGCCGTCGCTCTTGGTGTCGCCCGAGTCCTTCTTGGCGTCCTTGGCGTAGGTGTCGGAGCGATAGTCGGTCTCGTAGAAACCACCGCCTTTGAAGATGATGCCCGCACCCGTGCCGATGAGGCGGCGGGCCGTTTCCTGCTCGCAAGCGGGGCAGATTTTCATCGGCTCGGCCGACATGCTCTGAAACTTCTCCCAGGCGTGGCCGCATTGTTCGCAGCGGTAGTCGTAAGTCGGCATAGGGATCGGCAGCTTACGCAGGTGCGACGTCGCCATCCGCCGTCGGAGCCGGCTCGGCATCAGGCTCGGCCAGCGGGTCTTCAGGCACGTCGGCGTAGCCGGCATATTCCTCGTCGGCCGGGTCGATGTAGACCTCGTCAGGTTCAGTCGCGTCGACCTCGCGACGCATCAGGAAGTAGACGATCGTGCTCAGCGAGATGTAAAGCGACATCGCGAACGACGCCAGCAACGTCACGACGAAGTAGACGGTGAACGCGACAAGAATGGCAGTAATCGACTGCGACCACGTGAGGTTCACGAACGGAATGTCGTAGCTGAAGCGGTCCGGCGACTCGCCACCGCTCGGCCAGACGGAGTCGAGCAGGTCACCACCGGGGGTGTCGCGGAGGAGCCAGAGGCCGACCGCCGTGCGTGCCATAGCCAGGACGAGCCAGGCGAACAGCCGCACGAACAGGAAGGCCAGCGCGCCGTAGATGATCGCGACAATCGCATAAAAAGCGAGTCGCCACGGCCGGGCGAAGAGGTAGCTGAAGCTGCGGGAGATGGCGTCGAAGCTGTCGGTGCCTTCGACGGCGATGGTGGGGTACATCAGGCTGATGCCACCGACGAGGCCGATGAAGGTCAGAGCCATGACAATGCCCGCCAAGGCTGCCAGCGGGAAGAGCAGGCCGATCGCAATGTCTGCCAGCCAGCCGACGCCCGGAATGAGGCCGATGAGCGACAGCAGCAGGGCGACGAGCGCGACCGTCAGGCCGATGACGGTCATGACGAGCACCGGGATGAGCGGCGCGCTGAGGAAGCTGACGAATTTGCCCGTGCTGAAGCGGAGGGCCGACCGCAGGCTGATCTTTTCGTCTCGGGCGACCTGCACCGCCGCCGACCGGGCGACGGCCCCGCCGAAGACGCTGAGGATGACGAGCGACCACAGGAACAGCAGCGAGAAGTAGAGCGTGTGCTGGGTAAAGCCCCACGTCGGGCCGGTCCAGACGAAGTTGACGACGCGGGCCATGAGCCCGCCTTCGCCGAGGAAGTTCAGGGCGAGCACGCTGTTGATCGCACCGCTGAATTGGGCGGCCTCGTACTCGTAAAACGCGACGCCGGGGCCGACGCCCTGCATCGCCTCGATCACGTCCACCTCGCGGGCGGCATTGGCGTAGGCGACGCGGCGGGCCTCATCCCGCGTGCGCTCATGCTCGACGCGATCCGCGTTGGCGACGGCAATGGCTTGTTCAAATAGCTCATCCGCCCGCGTAACGGCGGCGTCGCGTCGATCGGCGACGCGATCCATCAAGGTTTCGATGGAGACGCCGTCGGCACGCGATAAGTCGCCCTCTGCCGCCAGTACACGCATGCGATCCAGTTGCTGCTTCGTCAGGTCAGCCCGTGCCTGCCTGAGCTCCTCAAAGTCGGCCGCGCCTTCAACGCCGTCGCGTTGCATCTGGTACGCCTCGACCTCGCCGCTGTAAACCTGGTAACGGCTAGGCATGAAGTTGTAGAGCCCGTCGAGCGCCCGCATGCCGCCATAGATGAGGGCGACCGCCACAAGGCACAGCAGCAGCTTGCTGGGATGGATCGCGACGCGGAACCCCTTGAACAGGTGCGTGAACGGCAGGGCTTCGCCCCAATCGATGTGGCGAAGGCTCACCGGCACGTGGCTGGCAGGCCCGCTCTCGATGGCCGCTCCACCACCGGCGGCGCGGCGCTGTTCTTCTGGCGGAACCAGAAGGTCTTGTGCTTCGTGCTGCGCCTGTGATTCGGGTCCGTCGGTCTCCGGCATGCGGCGACGATAAGGCATCCGCCGCGTTGGTGCGATACGGTCATGCATGGCCGACGCTGATTCCTTCGAGATCATCGACGACGAGGCCGATCAGACCGACGAAGACCGGCGTCTGCGCGAGGTCCGCGTCAAGCGCCAGTCGCTCCGCAAGAGCTACGACCGCCGCGGCAGAGACCTCCTGGCCGCCGCCGGCGTCACGCTCCTGCTTAGTGGCCTGTACGCGTTGGTGCTTGCCTTCCCGAAGTTTGGCCTCGGTAACACGGCGGGTGGCGTCGTCATGAGCCTCATCGGCCTGGCCTTCATCGGTGGCGGCACATTCATGCTCAACAACTGGCGACGCGGACGCTAACGCGTTTCTACACTGCGACCATGAGCCTTCAAGACCTCGATGTCGCTGGTAAGACCGTCCTCATGCGGGCCGACTTCAACGTGCCGCTGGATGGCAACACGATCACCGACGACCGCCGGATCACGCAGGCGATGCCGACGATCAAGAGCATTGTCAGCCGCGGCGGACGCCTCATCCTCATGAGCCACCTCGGCCGGCCCAAGGGTGAGGCCAATCCCAAGTACAGCCTTAAGCCTGTCGCCGGTCACGTTAAAAAGCTGCTGGTCGCCTGCGTCGCCGACCCCGCCGATGGCCTTGGTAAGAAGCAGGACGTCGGCACCGACGACGACACGCTCAAGAAGACGCCCGAGGTCCACTTTGCCAGCGACTGCATCGGCGACGACGTCAAGACCCTCGTCGGCAAGCTGACCGACGGTGACGTCCTGCTCCTGGAGAACCTCCGCTACCACAGCGGCGAGGAGAAGAACGATGCTGCCTTCGTCGACGCCCTCATCGACGCGACGAGCCCGCACGTCTACGTCAACGACGCCTTCGGCACCGCCCACCGCAACCACGCCAGCACCTACGGCGTGCCGGCCAAACTCAAGGAGCAGGGCAAGCCGATGTCGGCAGGCTTCCTGATCGAAAAGGAGCTGCAGTTCCTCGGCGACGCCGTCAGCAGCCCGGCCCGACCATTCGTCGCGATCCTCGGCGGGGCCAAGGTCAGCGACAAGATCAACGTCATCGAAGCGTTGCTCGACAAGGCCGACACGCTGCTCATCGGTGGGGCGATGGCCTACACGTTCTTCCTGGCCCAGGGCAAAAAGGTCGGCCAGTCGCTCGTCGAGAAGGACAAGGTAGATCTGGCCAAGAGCCTGCTCGAAAAGGCAAGCGGCAAGATCAAGCTGCCGGTCGACACGGTCGTTGCCAGCGAGATGACCGACGACGCTCAGGCGAGCATCGTCGAGGGAGACATTCCTGACGATTTAGAGGGCTTTGACGTCGGGCCCAAGACGCGGGAGATGTACGTGAGCGAGATCAAGAACGCCAAGACCGTTATTTGGAACGGCCCGATGGGCGTCTTCGAGAAAAAGCCCTTCGCCGCCGGCACCCAAGCGGTGGCCGACGCGTGTGCCAGCGCGACGCGTGAGTCGGAGGCCATCACCATCATCGGCGGCGGCGACAGTGCCGCCGCCGTCGAGCAGCTCGGTCTGGCCGAACAGGTCAGTCACGTCTCCACCGGCGGCGGAGCATCGCTCGAGTTCCTCGAGAAGGGCCGCTTCGACACGCTGGATCTGCTGAAATAGCAGTCAGCGACACTGGGTCGTGTCAGTCACAGGTGAAGGCGTAATCCTTCCCTTCAACCTGCGGCATCGGCTACAACAAGCCGATGCCGCTTCATGTTGTTGTGCCGATCCTTCGCATCTTCGACGAAGCTGTCGCCCGCAGGCACTACGTCAATTACCTCGGCTTCGCCGTCGATTGGACCCACAGATTCGGAGACAACTTCCCGATCTACCTGCAGATTTCACGCGACGACGTCGTCATCCACCTCAGCGAGCACCACGGCGACGCCACGCCAGGTAGCCGAATCCGGATCCTTGTCTCCGATCTGACCGACCTGCACCGCGACCTGACAGGCAAAGACTACAAGTACGCCAAACCCGGTCTTAAAGACACCGAGTTCGGAGAGCAGCAGGTCGAGATTCACGATCCCTTCGGCAACTGCATCACGTTTTTCGAGAAGCGTTGATGAACTCAAACATCTTATTTTCAGGACACTGGGTATGGCAGCATGCGTCGCCTGCATGACCATCCGCCGGATGCGCCGTGTAGGCTGGTCAGCCGCCTGCGGGCGTGGCGAACATCATCGCGAGCGGATGTTCCGGTCGGACTGGCGAATCAACGTTCGGCCCGGCGTTTGCTGTGGTATACGAACTGTCGGTTTCCATTCACTCACCAAAGGAGCTTGTTATGAGCACCGAAGATCAAGCAGCAGGCAAGGCCAAGCAACTCAAGGGCAAAGTCAAAGACGTCGTCGGGGCGGCGACGGATGACAAGTCCAAGCAGGCCGGCGGCAAGGTCGACAAGGCTGTCGGCAAGGTGCAGGAGAAGATCGGCAAGGCGACGAAGTAGGCACCAGCGTCGTCAGCGCCTCAAGCCTGCTGCAAATTGGGCCACATATGCTAACGGTCGCTTTTGACCGAGATTCGGCCGCCATCCGTCGCGATGGCGGCCTTTTCGCGTCTTTTTGCAGAAGTCGCTAAGGGTCCGTGCCGATATAACTCGGCCGGTGGATAATCATCGGCGTCGGGGGGGCTCCCGGCGTGTGACCGGTGGTCTTGAGAACGCGTACAACGCCTTGCTCAAGCTCGATGAAACCATATCGTGCCACGGATCGCCGGCTGGTCGCCGCGGTTGAAGTGTTAGAAGTTCGCCGCCTCCTGGCGACCTTTGCAGTGACTCAGCTGTCCGATGCCGGTGCAGGTTCCCTGCGGCAGGCGGTTCTCGATGCGAGCCTGAACGCCGGGCCCGACTTCATCGATCTCACCGGTGTTGCCGGTGCGATTACTCTCGCCAGCGAAATTGTCTTAAACGATGACCTGACGCTCATCGGGCCGGGCCGTGAACTGCTGTCGATCAGCGGAAACAACGCCACACGCCTCTACCGGCACGTCGGTGGCGATGTGGAACTGCACGACCTAACGCTGCAAAACGGCTCGGCCACCATCGGCGGGGCGTACCGCGGCACCGGTGGAAGCGTCGTCTTCGACGGTGTGGAACTCAGCGACAACGTCGCCAGCCTCCGCGGCGGTGCCATCGACGCAGACGGTGTCGACGTCACGCTCCGCAACAGCGTCGTCCGCGACAACTTTGTCGGCGACGACGCCATTGCGGCAGGGCTCACGGTTGGAGACGGTCGCGGCGCGGGCTTGTACCTGACGCTCGGTGATCTGCTGATCGAGACGTCCTCCATCGTCGGCAACGTCGTCCTCGACAACTACGAAAGCGGTGCCGGCTCGGCACTGTTCGTCACGCACGGCCTGGCGTCGCACACGACGACGATCCACAACAGCACGATTGCCGCCAATCGCATTGGCGCGACAGGGGTCGCCGGGGCGGCAGTTCATGTCGAACACGTGCTCAGCGGGTCGATCGATCTCGAGTCCGTCACGATTGCGGGCAACACCGCTGCGTCGGTGACCGTCAGTCCGGCCGTCTATCTCTCGACGCTTTCGGCGACGACGGTGAAGAATACCCTTATCGCCGACAATCCGGTGTCGCTGTCGGTCGAGGCCACGCTGAACGGTGGTGTCGGTTCGTCCGTTGAGAACTCACTTGTCAGCGGTGTCACTGCCGGCTCGCTGACCGTTGCGGGCGGCGTTGCGGGCAACGTGATCGGGGCGGTGGGCAACCTGCTCGACGCCGGCCTCGGCACGCTGCAGGACTCGGCCGGCGGTGTCCCGTTTGTGCCGTTGCTTACCGGCAGTCTCGCCATCAATGCCGCCTCCCTGGACGCGTTCGCCACCGACCAATTCGGCACGCTACGCCAGGGCCTCGCCGACATCGGCAGCATCGAATACGTGCCCTACGCCCCGACCGTCGTGACGGCGACGTTACCCGACGCGACGGCTGGCGTGGCCTACTCGGTGACCATCGAAGCCACGGACGCCAATGCTGATCTGCTGACCATCGTCGGCACGATTCTGCCAAGTTGGATGATATTCGTCGACCACGGCGACGGCACCGCGACCCTGTCCGGGACACCCGACTACGACGACTTGGGCGGCCTTGTGCTGCTGACGTTCAGCGACGGCACGCTGCTGTCGACGCTGTCGCAAACGATTGGCCTGACCCTGCCGAACCGGGCGCCGACGACTTTGTCCATGACGGGTGGTCTGATCGCCGAGGATGCCACCGTCGGTACGTCGGTGGCGTCGTTTGAGGGTGCTGACCTGGATGCGGGCGACGCCTTGACCTATGCCATTGTCGGCGACGCCGGACCGTTTGTGTTGTCGTCAGGAGGTGCACTGACGCTCGGCACAGCCGTCGACTTTGAAGACCAGGCAGTTCATGCGCTGACGGTGGAGGTCAGAGACGGTGCCGGCGAGCGGGTTGAGCAGACATTTCAGATTGGCGTCACCGATGTGGGCCCGAAGATCTCCAGCGACAAGAAGCCCGGCCGCGTGCGGCTGGCGGGCGCGACCGAGGGGCCGGACTTGATCCGCTTCACGATCGAACTTGACGGTCGTACGAAAGGCTGGATCAACGGCGAGCCGGTTACCTTCGATGCAGATGTCGTGGCGGTCCGACTCGACACGCTCGGTGGTGACGACAACGTCATCATCCACGCCGGCGTGGCGGCGGTGTGGCTCAACACGGGCCCGGGCAACGACGTCGTCGATGTCACTGCCGACGCAAACTCCGAGCAATTCATCGTCGTCGAAGGCGGCCCGGGTAACGACAGCATCATCGGAACAAGCGGTCCGGACGCACTTTACGGCGGTGAAGGGGACGACACACTCATCGGCCTCGGTGGCAACGATGCGTTGTACGGCGGACCCGGTGACGACACGCTGGCGGGACAATCGGGTGACGACACCCTCGAAGGCGGACTCGGCAGCGACGTCTTGACGGGTGGGGCTGGAACCGATCTTGCCTGGTACTCCGGCAGGACGGACGACCTGGAAATTCGCCTCGATGGTTCGGCGTCGAGTGGGCACAGCGGTGAGGCCGACACCATTGCCGAAGACGTCGAAAATGCCATCGGTGGCAGCGGTAACGACACCATTTACGGCAACGCCGCCAACAACTACCTCATCGGCAACGACGGCGACGACGAACTCTTCGGCCTCGACGGCAAGGACTACCTCGACGCCGGCACCGGCAACGATGACCTGCACGGCGGCGACGATTACGACGAGCTCTTGCCTGGTGTGGCCGAAGGCGGCGACCGCGTCTTCGGCGGAGGTGGCTTTGACACCGTCTTCATCACCAACTTTTCCAACGTCGCGATCGCTGACGCAGAGCAGGAAATCGACCTCCTCCTGTAGCGGACTGCTCGTCTGCTACGCCCGGTTCCAAGGCATGAGGGCCAGGGCCTTGGCCATGCCGCACCAGCCGCTGAGGCCGGCAAAGGTCAGACCCGTCCCGATGAAACCGGGCACGATGAGAAACCACGGCGAAACGAAGACGCCCAGCAGCGTGCCGACAAGTGTCAGGCTGCCGGCGGTGATCTGCATCTGACGCATCACGTCGAGCTTGGGCGCGCCCTTGGGTTTGACGGTCGGCTTGCCGGCCGACTTCCACGCGTCGATGCCACCGGTAAGCTGTGGCACGCTCACGCCGGCGGCGGCGAGCTGGGCGGCGGCTTTGCCCGACCGGGCGCCGCTCTTGCAATGCAGCACGATGCGATCGGTGTCGTCACGCGCAAGTAACGCATCTGCGTCGAACTTGGACAACGGCATGTTCTCGCTGGGCGCGATGTGCTCGCCTCGATGCTCGAAGTCCTCGCGGACGTCAATGAGTGTCACTTCACCGGCAGCCAACAAGCGTTCGAGCTCGGCCGGCGACACGTCAGATCTGGGCGGCGACTGGGTCTGGGTCATGGCGTCACTACCGTAGCGCGGCAGCCACGCGACCGCCCGCAACCGCTGTAACGGCCGGTCCGCTGGCCAATGTTCCTGGGGCCACACCCGAGCGGCGCCGAGAGTGTGGCTTCGAGCCACCTATGCCAGCAGCAGACGCGTCGCCTGCTCCACATCGTCTTCCCGCATAAGCGACTCACCGACCAGCATCGCCCGCACACCGGCGTCGGCGAGCTTGGCTACATGGTCACGTGTGCTGATGCCCGACTCGCTGACGAGCACGCTCTTGTCCTCGACAAGCTCCGCCAGGCGCAGCGACGTCGAGAGGCTCGTGTGGAACGTGTCGAGGTCGCGGTTATTGATGCCGATGAGCGAGTAGGACTTATGCGGGAAGCCGATGACGGTGTCTCGGACGCGAATGAGATTTTCCATCGAGTGGACCTCGATGAGCGTCGTCATCTTCAACTCGGTGGCCAGAATCTGCAGGTCGATCATCTCGTTGACCTGCAACGCCTCTGCAATCAGCAGGATCGCGTCGGCGTTGTTCGCCCGGGCTTCATAAACCTGGTACGGGTCGATGATGAAATCTTTCCGCAGCACCGGCAGGCTGACGGCGGCGCGGGCTTGCTGCAGGTAGTCGAGGCTGCCGCGGAAGTAGGTCTCGTCAGTGAGGACTGACAGCGCGTCGGCCCCGCCGGCTTCGTAAGCGCGGGCGAGGGTCGCCGGGTCGAAGTCGTCACGGATGACACCTGCTGACGGCGAGGCCTTCTTGATCTCGGCAATGAGGTTGAGCGGCTTGCCGCGGTCGAGGGTGACTGCCTTGAAAAAGTTGCGGGGCCGATCGGCGTCGGCGGCCCGTTTCTTGAGCTCGTCGACGGATACCGCCGCAGACCGCTCTGCAATTTCCTGGCGTTTCGTGTCGAGAATGCGGGGCAGGATCGGGCGGGACATAACGTGCGGCGGCATGGTAGAACGCGTCGGCGGAGCCATCCTCGCACAAGCCGCAGCAGGTGACGCATCAGTGGCCTTCACGCCGGATCATCTTCCAATTGTCCTGTTGTGGCTGGCGGCTGCGTTAGGTGGCAGCGTGTTGACCGCATGGTTCTTCTACGCCATCGGCGCGTTCAAGAACAAACCGCTCCTGCCACCGCGAATCAGCGGTCGCATGGGCTGGGCCGGGCTCGGCGGGGCGGTTCTGGCCATCGCTTGGATCTGGACGGCCGCGGGTGTGACGTTCGGGGCGCTCGATCTTGACGCGTCGGACCTGATGCTCACGACGGCGCTGCAGACCTTCACGCCCATCATCGCGTTTCTGATCGCCGTGCTTGTGCTGCTCAAGCTCGGTGGCAAGTCGATCGACCCTGGCCTGACACGTCCGGGCGGGTTCGTCGTCGGCATGGGCTGGCTCGCGTTCGTGCTCCCGATGCTCTGGGCAACGACGCTCTTTGCTCTTGCAGTGCGACTGTGGCTCGGGCAGACGGTCGAGGATGTCCACCCGCTGATCGAGCAGATCATGGCCGCTGATGATTCGACGCTGCTCGTCCTGCTCGTCATGCAGGCCGTCGTTGCGGCGCCGCTTGTAGAAGAGCTCTTGTTTCGCGGCGTCCTGCAGACGGCCCTCGGGCACGGGCTCGGCACCGTCGTCGGCATGCAGGCCGGCCGATGGCTCGCCATCACCGCCATCAGCCTCGCCTTCGCCCTCGTCCACCCGCTCTGGTCGGCCCCGACAATCTTTGTTCTGGCGATGATCCTCGGCTGGCTGTACGAGCGGACAGGGAATCTGTGGGTGCCGATCGGACTGCACTTTGCCTTCAACGCCGTCTCGATCACGCTCGCGCTGCTTCAAGCCAGTGCGTAGAGCAGTCAGCGCGCAGGTTGCGGACCCCCAATGCCTCCGCTCGAGGTAACCGCTGAATAGATAGCTGAGTGCTCCATGTGGACGGCTAGAACAGGTCCATCAGCTTGTCGATGTCCGCCTCGAGGTCACTTGTCATCAGCAGATCCGACGCAACGGCTTCGTACCACGGCATCCGCTCCGCCAGCAGGTGCCGGATCTCGTCGATGCCGGACAGGTCGGTCAGGGCAGGGCGGTTGTTGTCGCCGTTGATGCGGACGTGAAGGACCTCGACGTCTGCCAGCAACAGCACGCGCGGGCATCTTGCTTGCAACAGCAGATCGCGGTTGACCGGTCGCACGACCACACCACCGCCCGTGGCAAGAACGGTGTCTTGCTGCAAAGCCTCGCGCAAGGCAGTTGTCTCGCGATCGCGGAATCCGGCTTCGCCTTCTGCCTCGAACAGCTCCGGAATCGAACGACCGGCCGCATCGACGATGGCAGTATCAAGGTCGATGAAGTCGATGCCCAAACGCTCGGCCAAGCCTCGGCCGAGGGTGGATTTTCCGCTGCCACGTGGACCAAGCAGGATCAGGCGTGACATCTTCCGACGGTAGCGCGGTTCGTGGTTTAGACTGCCGCCCATGCCCGACGCCAGCCCTACCACTTATCGCCGCGTGCTCCTCAAGATCAGTGGCGAGGGCTTTAGCACCGAAGGCGGGTTCGGCATCGAGCCGGGTCCGATGGAAAAGGTCGCCCGCGAGATCGCCGACGTCGCCCAGAGCGGCGTCGAGACGGCCGTCGTGGTCGGCGGTGGTAACTTCCTCCGCGGGGCAACCTTCAGCCAGGGCAGCCACATCCCGCGGGTGACGGCCGACTACATGGGCATGCTGGCCACGGTGCTCAACGCGCTGGCGCTGCAGGAGACGCTCGAGGCGGTGGGGCAACCGACGCGGGTGATGAGCGCGTTCCCGATCAGCACAGTGTGCGAACCCTTCATCCGCCGCAAAGCGATTCGGCACCTCGAGAAGAAGCGCGTCATCATCCTGGCGGCAGGTACGGGTAACCCGTTCGTCACGACCGACACCTGTGCCGCGTTGCGTGCCATTGAAATCGAGGCCGATGTCGTTCTGAAGGCGACCAAGGTCGACGGCATCTACGACAAAGACCCCAAGAAGTTTAACGACGCCGTTAAGCTCGACGAGGTCAGCTTCGATCGTGCCATCGGCGACGACCTGAAGGTGATGGACACGGCTGCGTTTGCAATGTGTCGGGAGCAGAAGATGCCGCTCGTCGTCTTCAACGTGCTCGAGCCCGGCAACATCGGCCGCGTCGCCAAGGGCGAGCGGGTCGGCACACGGATCAACCCGTGACACTCGTGGCCGAGTCGGCCCTACTGTGGCGATATGCCAGTTGATGAAATCTTGTTCGAGTGCGAAGAGCACATGGAGAAGGCCGTGGACCACCTGCACCACGAGCTGCGGGGCGTTCGCACCGGCCGCGCATCGCCAGCGCTGATCGAGTTCGTCAAGGTCGACTATTACGGCGCCCCGACAGACCTCAAGAGCATCGCGAGCATCAACGTCAACGAGGGCAACCAGCTCGTCGTCAAGCCCTTCAGCCCGCAAGACATCGGCCCGATCAACAAGGCGCTCAGCGAAAACCCGCTCGGCCTCAACCCGCAAAGCGACGGCAAGCAGATCCGCATCAAGTTACCAAGCATGAGCCAGGATCGGCGGAAACAACTCGTCGCCCAGGTCCACAAGTACGGCGAAGAGTCGAAGATCAAGATCCGAAACGCCCGCCGCGACGCCAACAAGAGCATCGACGCAGAGGAAAAGTCCAGCGACATTGGTGAGGACGATGCCGCCCGCGCCAAGGACGACGTGCAGGAGCTGACCAAGCAGTACGAAGAGAAGGTCAACGTCTCGACCAAGAAGAAGGAAGATGACGTGATGGAGGTCTAGCAGAGGCAGTCGGCCACGCCACTTTGGCGGCTTGATTGCAAGATTGATCAGGCGTCGTTATCGGTCCATACCACTGTCGGTGACCACGGCTTCGGGTCGATCCTGTTGTTCATGGACCCGACCCCGAAGCAGCCGAACGTCGAGCCGACGCACATCGCTCCTGTCGTCAATGACGCTGAGGCGGCCAAGCGTGAGGCCGGCATGCGGATCTATTCGGCCATACTCGGCCACGAGCCGTCGGTCGATCCGACCGCACCTGATCTGCTGCACCGCAACCGCTTCGTCGAGTTCACGGACAATCTTCGTGAGCGGGCGGCGGCGGGGCAGCTTCCTGCTGCGACACCGGCCAACGTCCCGGCGTGGCGTCACTTGCTCGAGCACGCCGCCGCCGCCACGTCGGCCGCCACGCGTCGCCTCGACGAAGCCCGTCGGCGTCTTCGCGACCGGGCGGCTTAGGCTGCGGGCAATGCCCCTGATCCTCGGCATCGAGACCACCTGCGACGAAACCGCCGCTGCCGTGTGCGACGGGACACGCGTCCTATCGAACGTCATCAGTTCGCAGGTCGAGGCCCACGCCCTCTACGGTGGTGTTGTCCCGGAGATCGCCGGGCGGCAGCACGTCGAGCACATCCTGCCCGTCGTGACGCAGGCCGTCGAGGCGGCAGGGCTGTCCCTAGCCGATCTCGATGCCGTCGCCGTCGCGCATCGACCGGGCCTCATCGGCTGCCTCGTCGTCGGCCTGACCGCCGCAAAGACCCTCGCCTGGACGCTCGGCCTGCCGTTGGTCGCGGTCGATCATGTGCGGGCGCATCTGTACAGCGTCACGCTCGACCGCGACGACTCACCACCCATGCCTGCCGTTGGGCTCGTCGTCTCAGGCGGACACACGTCGCTTTATCGCGTTGGCTCGTGGAGCGACATCGAGGCCATCGGCAGCACCCGTGATGACGCCGTCGGCGAGGCGTATGACAAGGCCGCCGCAATGCTCGGCCTCGGGTATCCGGGTGGCCCGATCATCGACCGCATCGCTAACGACGGAGATCCGAAGGCGCTGCCGTTGCCACGCCCGACGCTCGGCCGCGAGTCGCTCGACTTCTCTTTCAGCGGCCTCAAGACGGCGTTGCTCTATGCCGTCTTCGGGAAGAACGGCCGCGAGCGGACGCTTGCCGATCTCAGCGAGCAAGAGGTCGTCGACGCCTGCGCCAGCTTCCAGGCGGCGTGCGTCGACACGCTCGTTAAAAAGCTCCAGCGGGCGGCGGAGCAGACAAACGCCAGCAGCCTCATCATCGGTGGCGGCGTCAGTGCGAATCGAGCCTTGCGCGAGGCCGTGGCGACACGTCTCGACCTGCCGGCGTTCGTGCCGAAACCGAGCTACTGCACCGACAATGCAGCCATGATTGCCGGCCTCGGCGGCGTCCAGCTGGCTGCGGGCGACGTGGCCGACCTGACGCTCGACGCCGCCGCAACTGTGAGGCGGTGACGAGGTCAATAGCCGACCGTGTCTGACGACGTTGCATCGACGGCAGGCAGGCCGAGCTCTTTGCGTAGCTCGCTCAAGATGGCAACGGTCGAACTGGTGCCCGCACGCGTGCAGCCGATGGCTTGGACGTCGCGAAGTCGAGCGAGTGTGCGAATGCCGCCGCTGGCTTTGACCTGCACGCGATCTGGCGACGCGGCGCGCATGAGCTTGAGGTCGTGATCCGTTGCGCCGACCGCCACGCCGTCAGCCGGGTTGCCGAATCCGGTGGAGGTCTTCACCCAGTCGACGCCGGCATCGCCGCAGCTTTCGCAGAGCTTGCGCTTCTCGTCATCGCTGAGGTAGCACGTCTCGAAGATCGCCTTGACCTTCGCCCCCGCTTCATGCGCGGCGTCGATGACGGCCCGGACGTCGTCGCTGACAAACTGCCAGTCGCCGCTTTTGACGCGGGAGATGTTGACGACGAAGTCGAGTTCCTTGGCGCCCGCGGCTGCGGCAAATCGGGCGTCGGCGACCTTGGCGGCCGTCGCGTGCGATCCGTGCGGAAAGCCGACGACACTGCACGACACGGTTTTGCTACCAGCCAGCAGGTCGGCCGCTTCGCCGGCGAAGTGCGGCATTACGCAGCAACTGGCAATCCCGTACGCCTTCGACAGCACGCACCCCTCACGCAACGCCGCCCGGTCGGCATCGGGCTTGAGCACCGCGTGGTCGATCATCCCGGCAAGCACCTCGTAGTCGTTCATGATCAACATTAGAACCACAACGCAGGACCGCCGCCCCGGTGCACACGCGAGACGGCGGTTTCCCCTAAAATTGTCACGTCACGATCTACCTGCGGCGGCGTCCGAGCAGCACGCCACCGGCGGCAAAGGCGGCCAGGGCCGTCGTCGGTTCCGGGACCGTTGCCGCCCAGGCGTCGGCCATGGCGAGCTGCGACGCCGAGACCATCGTGCCGAAGTTCGCCCGCAAGATGGCAAAGTCGAGGATGCTGACCGTGCCGTCCTGGTTAGCGTCGCCCTGCACGTAGCGGGTGCCGCTGCCGAACCCGCTCCGCAAGATGGCGAAGTCGAGGATGCTGACAATGCCGTCATAGTTGAAGTCGGCTTCGAGCAAGTTGTCGGCGATGATCGTGATCGAGTCGCTGCCCACGAGCGTGCTGAAGATCAGTCCGGCCCGGTTGGCATCCTGCACCGCGCTGAACGAGCCGCTGACGCTGTCGGCGACGATGACTTCGAACGCATCGCCCGGGTCGGGCAGGAAGCCGCCGCCGAGCCCGACGGCGATCGTGCCTTGGCCGGGCGTGTTGAAAGCACTGGGCAAGACGTTGAAGTCGCCGTCGACGCTGAGGATGTCGAAGGAGGTTTTGCCGAACAAGTCGACTTCGATGACGGCGTTGTCGACGGCGACCTGGCCGGCGATGATGTTGAGGGTTCCGGCGGCGGTGTTGGCCGAGTCACCGACGGCGATGGTGCCGCCGCGGGCGTCTAGGAATCCGTTGGAGCTGGGTCCGCTGAGGTCGAGCGTTCCGCCGCCGCCGAGGGTTCCGGTGTTGTTGAAGGTGGTTCCGGCGATGAAGCCGTTGCCGAAGTCGCTTCGGAAGTTGACGGTGCTGCCGCTGTCGACGAAGAAGGTGCCGGCGTTGTCGAACTCGATGAAGTTGGGCGCGACCTGCGGGAGGGTGACGGTCAGATCCGTGCCGCCTCCGATGATGAAGGTGCCGCCGTTCTCGCGGAACTTGAAGCCGACGAGGTTGCCGGCACTGCTGGCGGCGTCGTCGAAGAGGTTGCTGATGACGTTGGGGCCCTGGATTTCGATGGTGGCCGACTCGTTGACTTCGAGGTCGAACGCCGGCGGGACGATGTTGAACGTGGTGCCGACACCGTTGTCGAAGACGCGGAAGGTGCCTCCGATGAGGCGATCGCTGCTGGCAACGCTGGCGTTGGTGAGGCTGGCGTTGTTGCGGTAGAGCAATTGCCCGCCATTGACGACTTCGATCGAGTTGTTGTTGAGGAACTCGCCGCCGCCGAAACCGTCGAAGACGAGGATGCCGCCGTCCTGGGCTCGGAGCACGCCGTTGTTGATGAACTCTGCCGCGCCACTGACGGAGGCGGGGTCGAGGACGAGTTCCTGTCCGGGGACGTCGGCGATGATGAAGCCGTCGTTGGTGATGCTGATGGCGTTGCGGCCGACGTTGCCCTGGCCGCGGATGGTGTTGCCGCTGTCGTTGAGGAGCGTGCCGCTGCCGTTGATACCGGCGGAGGGGCCGGCGAGGACGAGGTTTCCGCTGCCGGCGAACGTGGCGCTGGCTTGCACTTCGAGATCAGTTTGAGCGCCGGTGCCGTCGAGGGTGATGGTGCCGTCGTTGACGACGGTGCCGTCGATGCCCAGGTCGGTGTTGGTGCCGACGTTCATGACGCCGCTGAAGGTGAGGTCGGAGATGATGACGTTCTCGCCGCTGCCGACCACGACGCTGCCGCCGTTGGTGCTGCGGAGCGTGCCGCCTGCCAGGTTGGCGTTAGAGGTCAGCTGCACCTTCGAGCCGTTTCCGGTGGCTTCGATGAGCGCGCCGGTGTTGTCGAACTCGCCGCCGCCGAAGTTGGTGAAGGCAAGTGTGCCGCCGCTGCTGGCCCGCAGGGTGCCGTTGTTGTCGAACTCGCGGGCACCACTGACCGAGGCCGGATCGAGCGTGAGCGTTTTGCCGTTGACGTTGGCATTGATGAGGCCGTTGTTCACGACGCTGATCGCGTTCTGACCGAACCGGCCTTCGCCGCGGATGGTCATGCCGCTGGGAACCGTGAGCGTGCCCGACCCGTTGATGCCTGCCAAGGCGCCTTCGAGAATGATCGTGCCCGAGCCGGCGAGGGAGGCGGTGCTCTGCACCTCGAGGTCGGTCGCGTTTGCACCGGCCTGGATGCGGAGCGTCGAGCCGCTGGGCACGGTCACGGTTCCGTCGATGCCGAAGTCGGCGTTGTTCTCAACAATGTGAGTGCCGGAGAGGGTCAGGTCGGTGACGAAGGTGTTGGAGCCTGCGGGCGTGCGGACGACGCCTCCCCCGGTGCCGCGAAGGGTGCCGTTGAAGACCCGGGCGTTGTCCAGGACGAGCTGCGAGCCGCTGCCGACGGCCTCGAAGACGCCGACGCTGCCGACGCCGGTTTCGGTGTTGGTGAACTCACCATTGCCGTTGTCGGTGAGTGTGACGCTGCCGCCGTTGACGGCACGGACCAGGCCCGTGTTGATGAACTCGGCGGCACCGCTGACGCTGTACGGGTCGAGGGTGAGGTTCTGGCCGTTGACGTCGCCGAGAATGGTGCCGCGGTTGGTGATGCCGACGGCGTTCTGTCCGAGGCGTCCTTGGCCGCCGATGGTGACGTTGTTGCCGACGGTGAGCACGCCGCCGCCGTTGATGCCGGCGAGCGATCCGTTGAGTCGGACGGTGCCGGAGCCGACGAGGTCGACGTTGCCCTGGAGCTCGAGGTCCGTCGCCGCGGCGCCGGCGTTGAGGTTGAGGACGGAGCCGGCGTCGAGGGTGATGGTCCCGCCGACGCCGTAGTCGGAGTTGTTGCCGACGACGTGGGTGCCCTGGTGGACGACGTTGGTGACGAAGACGTTTTCGCCGTCGCCCGTCCGAACGACGCCACCGCTGGTGCCGCGAAGCGTGCCGCCGGTGAGGTTCGCGCCGGCGGTCAGGACGATTTCGCTGCCCGCGCCGACGGCCTCCATGACACCGCTGCCCGTGCCGGTGCTGGTCGTATTGGCGAACTCGCCGCCGCCGTTGCCGGTGAGGGTGACGTTGCCAGCATTGCTGGCGCGGATGAGGCCGCTGTTGAAGAACTCGGCACCACCGACAACGCTGGACGGGTCGAGGACCAGGGTCTGGCCCGCGACGTCGCCGCGGATGGTGCCGAGGTTTTCGACCCGCAAGGCGTTCTGTCCGAGCAGGCCGCTGCCGCGGACGGTGTGGCCCGAACCGATGGTGAGGACGCCGCCTCCGTTGATGCCTGCATCGACGAGGTTGACGGTGCCGTTGCCGGCGAGGGTGGTGTTGCCGAGCAACTGCAGGTCGGCCCGTGCGCCGCCGGTGGAGTCGATCGTGATCGAGCCGCCGTTGTCGACGGTGCCGACCACACGCAGGTCGGAGCTGTTGCGGGCGACCATGCTGCCGGTGTTGGCGAAGTCGCGGAGCGTTGCGACGGAACCGGCCTCGACCTCGACGACGCCGCTTCCGGTGGTGGTGTAGGTGCCGCCGGTGACGTCGGCACTGCCCGTCAGTCTGACGATGCCGTTGTTGGCGCGAATGGTCCCGCCGACGCTGTCGAACTCGCCGCCTCCGGCGCCGGTCAAGACGAGGATGCTGCCGGTGCCGTTGGCGAAGAGGGTGCCCGTGTTGAAGAACTCGGCCCCGCCGACGACGCTGGCCGGGTCGAGCACGAGGGTGCCGCCCTGAGCACGGATGGTGCCTTGGTTGTCGAAGCGGATCGTGTTGGTGCCGACAAAGCCGGTGCCGGTGATGAGGTTGTCGACATTGGTGACGATGCCGCCCCCGTCGAGGGTGCCATCGGTGAGATTGATCGTGCCGCCGCCGGAGATGTTTCCGCCGCCGATCATGCGGAGACGCGTCGAGTTGCCGGTCGAGACGACGTTGAGCGTGCCGCTGTTGAAGAGGTTGCGGTTGACTTCGAGGAACGAGTTGTTCGAGACGAAGACGTCGGAGGCACTGCCGATCGTCAGGTCCCGAACATCGCGAGTAACGCCTGGCTCAACGGTGACGTCGACGTTGCCGTTGATGACAGCGTCGACAGTCGTGGCGTTGGGGAAGACGCCGCCCGTCCAGTTGCCGTTGACGGACCAGTTGCCGGCGACAGGGCCGGTGTAGGTAACTTGTGCGCTGGCCACCGAGGCAACGAGCGGAACGGCCGCGATGGCTGCCAGGATGCGGGCACGGCGGCAGGACGGGGAAGTGGGGGCGAGGCGGGGCATGTTCAACTCCAGGGTTAGATTTTGGACGGCGAAGGGTCCGATACCGGCGGATCCGATAGTAACAGCAAATTGCTTCAACAACAGCATCAACGGCCTGCTATGGCGGATTGCTGCGTCTATTGAGCCGGCGCGGATCGGATGACTGGCGTAGAACGCATGATCCGTCGCGACCCCGGTCGGCCTGACGCAGACCGTTGTGTTGGCCGGGGCAACTTCATGTGCGACAATCCCGGCGACATGGGGCCATCGGCTGACGGAAAATTTTCAAGTCGGGCTCAAGGCGGACCTACGCCTCAGTTCTTCGATGCCGTCTACGAACAGCTCCGCTCGCTCGCCGGTCGGCAGATGAGCCACGAGCGGCCGGACCTGACGCTCCAAACCACCGCCCTTGTTCACGAGGCGTATCTGCGGCTCATGAAAGAGCCTGACGTGCAGTGGGACAGCCCGCGGCACTTCTTCGGAGCGGCCGCAGAAGCGATGCGCCGGATCTTGATCGAACGCGCCCGTCGCTACGCCGCCGTCAAGCACGGCGGCGGTCGCAGGCGACTCGGCCTTGAAGTCGCCGACGGCCCGGGCGGACGCAGCGTGCAACCCGAAGACGGCGACGACGCGGCAGCACTACTCGAACTT
Organism: uncultured Planctomycetota bacterium; assembly: GCA_963841915.1. Classification (GTDB taxonomy): domain Bacteria; phylum Planctomycetota; class Phycisphaerae; order Tepidisphaerales; family Tepidisphaeraceae; genus JBCDKH01. The sequence continues at coordinate 409,555 of CAWJEN010000006.1, forward strand.
GACGACGCGCTGATCGAACTCAAAGGCCGCGACGAGCGTCTCGGTGAGATCGTCATGCTCCGCTACTTCGCCGGGCTGAGCGTGGACGAAACCGCCGCTGCTGTCGGTAGCTCGCCGCGGACGGTGAAACGCGATTGGGCCTTTGCCCGGGCGTGGCTCGTGCGGCGACTTGATGGTGATTCTCCCTAAGAATTCAGAGTCTTCCGCTTCGTCGCGTGTCCTCTGACCCGCACCCGGACCCAATCTCGCATAGCGGGTATCCGATGGACCCACACGCTGACACAACGCAAGACGCCTGGCAACGACTCAAGACCGTCGTAGGTGATGCGCTCGATCTGCCGAAGGACGCGCGGGAGGCTTACGTCCGTGACCGTCTGGCGGGCGACGAATCACTAACGGCCGAAGCACTTGGCCTTATCACGGGCGACACCGGTGACGAAGCTCCGGCTGTCCTGCACCGACAGGCGGATGCTTTCCTCGGCATGGGCGGGCCCGACCCGAGCGGTCTGGCGGGTCACACCCTCGGGCACGGCAAGTACCGGCTCGAACGCCTCATCGGCGAAGGGGCCATGTCGGCTGTCTACCTCGCCCGGCAGGAGGGCGTCGAACGACCCGTCGCTATAAAAGCCATGCGGCCGCGCGCCCTTGGCTACGACGCCAAGCGACGCTTTGCCCGAGAAGTCGAAGCCCTCGGCCGCCTCGAACATGCGGGAATTGCGGGCATTCTCGAAGCGGGCGTCGAGGACGAAACGCCCTGGCTTGCGATGGAGCACGTCGACGGCCCGACGCTGATCGACTTCGCGCAAACGCGACAGCTGGCAGTGCGAGGCCGCATCGAGCTGCTGGCCAAGGTCGCGGACGCCGTCCACGCGGCTCACCAGCGGGGCGTCGTCCACCGCGACCTCAAGCCGGCCAACGTTCTCGTAGATGGCAGCGGGCAACCGAAGGTGCTCGACTTCGGCATTGCCCGCGTGCTCGACGAAGCCAATGAGCGTGACGGCGCGGGCGACATCGCCCACACAACCACGGGCATGCTGATGGGGACGCTGGGCTACATGGCCCCCGAGCAAGCCCGCGGCAACGGGGCGGCGGTCGACGTGCGCGGCGACGTCTACGCGCTGGGCGTGATGCTCCACGAGCTTGTAACGGGTCGTCTGCCCGTACCGGTCGATGGATTGCCGGTGACGGAGGCGTTGCGGCGACTTTCCGACCCGGACATCACGCCACGCTCGATCGGGACGATCCACGACGACCCGACGGGCGGCGATCTTGCGATCGTGGCGGCGCGGGCGTTGTCGTCGGAGCCGGCACGTCGCTACCCGTCGGCCGAGGCGATGGCGGACGATTTGCGTCGTTTGCTGAAGCACGAGCAGATTCGGGCCCGTCCGCCGACGCTGCTGTACGCCGCTCGCAAGTTCACAAGGCGTCACCGTACCGGTGCCGCGGCGGCGTCTTTGATCCTCGCCGCCTTGCTCCTCGGTGGCACGGCAGCGACGTTCGGATTTGTCCGGGAGGCCCAGGCACGCGAAACGGCAGAAGCCGCACTGGCGTCGGCCAATCAGGCATTGGCCTTTGCCGAGCAGCAGCACCAGCGCCAGGAAGCGGCTCGTCGGTTTCTGTCGCGCATTCTGGAGCAGGCCGATCCGTCGTACGGCGGCGCCAACGTCACCGTGCTCGGCGCGCTGCGGCTGGCGGAGCCACTGATCCCCGCCTTTGCCAGCAATCGACCGATGATTGAGTCGGATCTGCGGCTTGATCTTGCAAGAGCCTTACGTGGTGCCGGTGCATATGAGGAAGCGGTCCAGCAGTACGAACTGGCCGAGGCGGCGGCGATGAGGGTGGTCGGCGAGGCGGCATGGGCTCCGATCGAGACGGCTACGGAGCGTGCGTCTCTCCTGGCCGATGCCGGCGATGCAGAGGCAGGCCGCCAGACGCTCGAGACTGCCCGTGCCGCCTGGGAACAACTGACCGAGGACGAACGAGGCCCGTACGCCGAGCGGGTGCTGGTGCAGTTCGATGCCACCGAAGCCGATGTGCTGTTTTCGGAGGGTCAATGGCTGATGGCGGCGGAGCTGTGGGACGAGTTGCTGCCGCGCGTCGACGCGGTCGCCGCCGAGCCGGTGTCAGCCGGTCAGACAACTGCCATGGAGAAGCTCACGGCGGACGAGGCTGATCGGTATCGTGCCAATGCTGCCATCGTCTATGCCAACGTCGGGCGGTACACAGAGGCAGCTTCATTACATGGACGCGTCCTGGAGGCAGTCGAAAGACAGCTGGGGTCGAACGCTCCATCGCTTGTTGTGGCGCGGATCAACCTTGCGACTTCATTGACGGAGTTGGGCGAGCTGGACGAAGCGTTGCAGCAGGCCCGACGAGCCGAGGCCGACTCCGAGCGGCTGATCGGTATGCAGTCGCCGCAGTACCGCTCTGCCCGACGTGCCGTCGCGTCGGTGCTGGGTAAGCGACATGGCGTGCCAGAGGCACTGCGTGAGTCGGCGGAAATCTATGGCGACGTCGCCGAGGCCGAGGCGGCGGCGGTCGCCGATGGCACCGGGGATGCAATGCTCGTCATCCTCAGCCGCAACAACGCCGCAGCCACACTGGCCACGCTCGGCGACTTCGAGGCGGCGGCATTGGCGTATGAGCAGGTCCTCGAACCGCTGCGAGACCTTGTCGACGAAACGCACCCGATGATGCTCACGGTCCGTGCGAACCTCGCCCAAATGCTCGAACAGAGCGGGCAGACCGACGAAGCCATCCGCGAGCTCGTAGAGGTGCTGCGACTGCAAAGCGAGGTACTGGGGGCGACGAGCGACTCGACCCTCATCACGCGAAACAACCTGGCCATGATTTGTCTCAAGGCCGGCGATGCCGACCGGGCCGAGTCCGAACTGGCCGCGTGCCTGAGCATCGCCGAAGCGGCGGGATACGGCTCAATTATCCCTATCCTGAGGCGAAACTACGGCCGGGCGTTGACCGGGGCAGGCAAGCACGATGAGGCGATCACGCAGCTGACACGCGCCGCCGAAGAGGCACAACCGCTCGGCCCGGCGGCCGTCGAGCGAACCACCATGTTCCTTCGCGAGGCCGAAGACGCCGCCCGACCTGCCACACGACCTGCCCCGTAGTCGCTGTGCCTCACGACACCATCAGCAAGGTGGCGCTCGAGGTCGCAACGAGCACGATGCCGATCTTCGTCAGCAGTACCCGTCGCTCGAACCGCTTCGTGTTGGCCGGATCGGTCGCGAGCCATTGCAGGTAGCCGACCCTTCGCTCAGGCGAGCCGTGCAGCGCGTGGGCGAGCTGACCGCGGGCGGACCAGAGGCGAGCGACCATGGAGGCGTCGTCTGCGAGAAGGGCAGGCGTGGGCGAGCCGTTGAGCCCGATGGCCGCCCGGAGGGCCTCGCCGAAAGCCCATGCGCCGGTCGGGCCGACGTGTCTGCCGGTGTCGCCGATGAGGCGGGCGGCGTAGACGTCTGCCTGTCGCTCGAAGAGTCGGCTCAGCAGCACGAAGCCCGCCAACACCCCCGCCAGCAACGTGAGCATGACGATGTTGTCGAGCCACGCCATGTGCGAACCGGCCGGGACGAGCTGGTCGTAGACCCACCCGACGGGCCCGGCGACGGCCAGCCCGCTGGCGGCGAAGAAGCCGATGAACCAGACCACGTGCCGGTGCTTGAGGTGCCCCAACTCGTGACCCAGCACCGCCTCGAGCTGCCACACCGGAAGCGCCCGCAGCATGAGGTCGCTCAGCAGCACGAACCGCATTCGTGGCAGCACGCCCACCGCCAGCGCGTTGGCGACCGAGTGGTCGGTGTGCCAGGCACGCAGTAACGACGGGTTCCGCAGCCCCGCCCGCCGAACCAACTCGTGCAGACGTGACGCTGGTCCTTCTGCATTCGCAATCGGCACAGTCGGCAGGATACGGCTCACCAGAATCGGCGCGACCGTCAAGGCCGACAGCAGACCCACGCTCGTCAAGACGAGCGATGTCACTTCTGCCGACAGCGACACGCCAGCAACGCCTAGGCCCCAAGCGGCGATGTCTTTGACAATCCAGAAGACGATGAGCGGCGCGAGCGTCAGCAGCAGGTGCGACCGCAGGATCTCGAGCCACCATCGCCCGAGCCTCGGGAGCGGTGGCGGCTCTTCACGCCCGACGTCGATCGCGTACTGGCGGCGAATCTGCCCACGCCGACGCACCGCCGGCCAGTCGGTGGCAAGCAGAATCGCCCAGCCCAGGTATGCCGGCGACGTCCCGAGCAGCAGGCCAAGCGTCGCGTCACCGTCACCGATCACGCTTGTGACAACATCAGGCCAGCCTACGGAAAAGACGCACGTCCCGAACCATCCGACCAGTGTCGGCAGCGCCATCGTGCGTGTCATGAGCAACCCGCGATGCACGCGCCTGCCACGCTCGAGCTGACGGACGGCAAGTAAGCTGGCGTACCAGGTGATGAGGGGGACAGCCACGCACCCGCCGAACGTGAGCAAGGTCGCGGCGACCGGCCATGCCGCGTCGTCGTCGGGACGCAGCAACCAGATCAGCAGGGGAATCAGAACAAGCAGCCGCGGCACGACGCCCGACGGTACGGGAGGCGACGTGCCGACGCCTCAGCGTTGCGCCGCGGCGGCCAAATGGGGCGGTGGCCGGTGGCGAGGGGTCGGCCGGAGCACATGTTCCACGTGGAACATTCGCCGACGTCGCTCAGCGCACGCGGCGGGGGTTATCTCTGGTCGACGATGTTCCACGTGGAACAATGGCCTCCAAAGAGTGCGTCGGCGGGTCGTGCGCGGTCAAGGATTTCGGCGTCGGCCGTACGGGCAAACCGTATCACTCCTCAAGAACTTTCAGACGCGGGTGCGGCATGGTGGTGAAGATTGACACGTGCGCCATGGCGGCCGCCCCTGCGCAAGCTTGGCCATCAACGCAAGACGCCGCGAGCACTCGGCTCGCGGCGTTTGCTGTATCGCGATGCAACCGACTTCAGTCACCAAAGACCGAGCGGGCGAGCTTGTTGTAGATGCCCAGGGCGACGAAGGTCGGAGCCCACTGGCCGACGAACAGGGCGTCGCGGTCGCGGCCCATGAGCTTGAGCGTCAGGGCGGCGGCGATGGAGCCACCGGCGAGCCACATGAACGTGTCTGACGGAACCTTGCTCGTGACGTCTTCGATGATGTGGGCGGCGTCGGTGTCGTTGCGGGTGATCGTGCGCATGATGTCTGTCCTTAAAGAAATAGCTGCGAGAGCGGGTGACGTGTTCTAAGTTGAGGTCGCGTAACAACGCGACATTCCCATGCCGTTGTAGCCGCCGAGCCTTCATCTGTGATCCCTCATTTTCTGACCCCTCCTGCGGCGACCTCTTCGACGTTTGCGATGCTCCCCGATGTCGCCGTCACGCTCGGTGGCGTCTTTCTGATGATCGCCGCGGGATTTGTCATGCGCCGCCACCGGTGGATCGGCGACGGGGCCGACGCGACCTTGCTCAAACTGCTCGTCCGCGTCTTCGTCCCGGCCCTCATCGTCACCCGCGTCCTCGGAAACGAGGCGCTCGAAGACCCGCGCAACATCTTGTGGCCACCCGCACTTGCATTCGCGCTCGTCACCTTCGGCATCGGACTCGCCTACCTCGTTGGCAGGCTCTTCCGACGACAGATCGGCGACGACCGGGCCGTCCGCACGTTCGCCCTGTGCACGGGCATGTTCAACTACGGCTACATCACCATCCCGCTCGTCGCCAGCGTCTTCGAACCGACCGGCACGACGACAGGTGTGCTGTTCGTCTTCAACCTCGGCGTCGAGGCGGCCATGTGGGGCGTGGGCGTGACGGTGCTGGCCGGGTCGCTGGCCCGAGGCTGGTGGAAGCGGCTCTTCAGCCCGCCGGTCATCGCGACGCTGGTGGCGCTGATGGTCAACGTGGCCGACCTGTGGCTCGGCATCAGTGACAGATTGCCGGCCGTTGCGACAGGCGGGCTCGAGAGTGTCGGCCTGTCGCTCGGGTGGCTCGGCGACGCGGCCATCCCGCTGGGCTTGCTCCTGACGGGCTCGACCATTGCCGACGATTGGGCCCAGTGCCAACTGCGTAAGGGTGTGGCGACGGTGACGCTGTCGAGCGTGATGCGGCTGGCGGTGCTGCCGCTGGCGTTCATCGCGCTGGCAATGACGTTGCCGCTAACGATTGAGTTGAAACGGGTTCTGGTGCTCCAAGCGGCCATGCCGGCGGCGGTGTTTCCGATCGTCCTGTCTCGTCACTACGGGGGCGACGTGAGGGTTGCGCTGCGGGTCGTGGTCGGCACGAGCCTGCTCGCACTGGCGACGATGCCGCTGTGGGTGACACTGGGGCTGTGGCTTGTCGGGTGAAGAATTAGGACGATGATCGGGTCGTCTGGCACGGGGCTTGCCACCGTACGGATACCTATCATGCCTACCTCAGATAAGATCGATGCCGTCAAGCTCAGCCGTCCCGAAGCCCTCGAGGCGCTCGGGAGGAACAAGATGATGGCCCACCTCATTAACGCCCTCAAAGACAACAAGGACATCGGCCACTACGGCCGGTTCACGTTTGCCAGCATCGCCAGGCACTTCATGGAGCCCGAGGAGCTGGCCAGGTACCTCGCCAAGGACGAAGACGAAGCGCTCGAAGACGCAGCGGCCCTCGTGCATCAGGTCAACGACGCCGACTACAGCCCGCCCGGACCGGCCAAGATCCGCAAGTGGAACAAGGAGCAGGAGTTCCCCATCCTGCCGCCAGAGCACCAGACGAGCGACGATGCCAACGTCTACCAGGATCTCGACTTCCCGAGCGACGTGTACGACAAGATCAACGCCTACCACCGCGAGCAGGCGTCGGCCGAGTACGACATGGCGTAACCCGCGACCGTCCTCGGCCAAGCTACTTCAGTGGCTTGGCCGATGACAGCATCATTCAGACGTTGACGCCCATGGCCCGCACCGTCACGGTGCGGCCATGAAGGACAGCATGAAAGAAACCGCCAAAGCCGGCAGCAAAACAGCAGCCGCGGGCGGAGCAATGTTGGTCTTGTCGTTCATCGGTGCCGGCGGGGCGTTCGTCGGGTTTGGCACGTTCCTGCCCGAAGGCATGCCGCGACGCGTTGTGGTCTGCGTGCTCGGGTTTGTCTTTGCGGCGTTGTTCGTGGCGATGCTCGTCTCGCGATTACTGAGCCTGTTCCGCGGCAACGACCGGTTCTGGACAGAGATCGCGCTGGCGACGTTCAACGTCGCGCTGCTGCTCGTCTGCTTTGCGGCGATCTATCGCGTCCTCGGCATCGAAGACGTCAGCGGCAGCGACGGGCCCAAGCTCACCAAGCATTTCGGCGATTGCCTGTACTACAGCGTCGTGACGTTCACGACGCTGGGTTACGGTGATTTTCAGCCGTTCGGTGCCGCCCGCGTCATGGCGGCGTTGCAGGCGTTTCTCGGCTACATCGTGCTCGGCATCACCGCCAGCAGCGGCGCGTCGATCATCCAGAACGTGGCCGACAAGAAGGACGACTGAGTCGGTCGCCCGTCGCGCTACGCTGCCGGTTCATGCGGATTCTGATGACAACCGATTGCGTCGGCGGCGTCTGGTCGTACGCGACGACGCTGAGCGACGCACTCGTCGAGCGCGGCATCGACGTGACGCTGGCCGTCACCGGCGGGCCGCTGTCGCTGGCACAACGGCGGCAGGCGTCGCGGGTCGATCTGCGGCATCGGCCCCTGAAGTGCGAGTGGATGCAACCGCCGCTCGAAGACGTGGCCGAGGCCGGCGCGTGGCTTGCCGGACTGGCCAAGGACCTCAAGCCGGACCTGGTGCATCTCAACGATTTTGCCCACGGCAAGCGAGACTTCGGTACGGCGGCGAAAGTTGTCGTGGCGCATTCCGACGTCTACTCGTGGCACGCGGCGGTGCAGGGCCAATCGCCCGGCGAGGCGTGGGAGCCGTACCGGGTGGCGGTGCTGGCCGGGCTCAAGGGGGCAGACGCGGTCGTCGCGCCGACGCAGGCAGTGCTCGACGGCATGACAGCCGCATTGGGCAAGTTCAACGCGGCGTCGGGCGTCGTGATTCCGAACGCGGTGGCCGAATTCGAAGCGTCCGCCGATCGGGAGCCGTTCATCCTGACGGCCGGGCGAGTGTGGGACGAGGCCAAGAACGTGAAGCTGCTGGCCGAGGCGGCGGCGTCGGTGTCGTGGCCGGTAAAGGTCGCCGGTGACGCGTCGCACCCTGACGGCGGGGCGGCGGCGTTCGAGCAGGTCGAACTGCTCGGGCCGATGCCGAACGCCAAGCTCCGCGCGCTCATGGCGTCGGCCGGTTTGTATGTTTTACCGGCGAAATACGAGCCGTTCGGCCTGTCGGCGGTCGAGGCGGGACTGGCCGGTTGCCCGCTGGTGCTCGGCGACATCGCCAGCCTCCGCGACGTCTGGGGCGACGCGGCAACCTTCGTTCCGACCGACGACGCGGAAGTGCTTGGCCAAACGCTGCAGCGGCTGATCGCCTCGGACGACGAGCGTCAGCGACTTGGACAGGCGGCGCGGGAGCGGGCGCAGACCTTCACCGTGGAGCGTCAGGTGACGTCGTACCTCGAGCTGTATCGCAAGCTCGTGCAGGCGGCGTGAGCACGATCAGGCCTGAACCAGTTGCGCTTCGACCGGGACCGTCCTGGCCTCCTGGAGCAGTCGAATGCCCGACCAGGTGCCGAAGATGGCCGCCAGCAGGCTCAGCAGCGCCAGGCCGAAGCCGGCAATGTACCAGTAGACGACGACGCCTGCGTTGATCGATGCCGCCAGCAGCAAGACGACGGCGGCGACGCGTAGCCAAAGTGGCTTGCCCGTGCTCAGCAGAATCGCGCCTTCGACAGCCGAGGCGACGGCAAATGCGGTGATGCCGAGGTCGGACCAGAACCAGGAGGTCGACAGATACGAAGCGGTCGAGCCGTCCGGATTGAGGAACGGGTTGAAGTTCGTGCCGAACAGCTGGCTCGCCAGCCACGTCCATAGCCGCGGTTCCATCAGCGTCAGCACGCCAGCGACGATGAGGGCGACGATGGCCGTCGTCTTACGGTTCGAATCGACGAGGTCGAGTCGCGGGTCGCGGTAGAGCGGCGTCGGTGGCGGGCTTTGGCTCACGGCCGCAGCATACCGACTGAGCTGTGCGGTTGCGGTACGCTCGCCACATGCAAGCCATCCGCGTCCACGCCTTCGGCGATCTCGAGTCGGTCGATCTGCGCGTCGACGAGATCCCCGACCCCACGCCCGGCGAGGACGAGGTGCTCGTCGAGGTCCACGCGATCGGCATCAATCCTGTCGATACCTATGTCGCGTCGGGGACATACGCGACAAAGCCGGAGTTGCCGTACGTGCCCGGTGCCGACGCGGCCGGCGTGGTGGCGGCGGTCGGGCCGGGCGTGGTGGCATACAGCGAGGGTGACCGCGTCTTCGTCGCCGGGTCGAGCGGGCCGAACCTGCAGGGCTGCTACGCCGAAACCGTCGTGTCGCCGATGCAACGCGTGCGGCCACTGACCGATCATCTCTCGTTCGAGCAAGGAGCGGCGTTGAATGTCGCGTATGTCACGGCCTTTCGAGCATTGATTGATGTCGCCCACGTGCGGCCGGGTGAGACGGTGCTCGTCCACGGCGCGACCGGCGGTGTCGGGCTTGCCGCCGTGCAGATCGCACTGGGCCACAAGCTCAAGGTCTGGGCGACCGGCGGGAGCGACGAGGGCAGAAAGATGCTCGTCGAGCAGGGCGTGCCGCGTGATCATGTGCTCGACCACCACGCGGCCGACCATCTGGACGCACTGCCCGACGACGGCGTCAACGTGATCATCGAACTGTCGGCCGACGTGAACCTGGCGATCGATCTGCCCAAGCTCAGTAAAAATGGTCGCGTTGTCGTCGTCGGCAATCGGGGCGACGCGACCATCAACGCGCGATACCTCATGGGCACGCAGTCGTCGATCGTCGGCATGAATTACTGGTCGGGCGGCGACGCGGCGATCAGCCGGGCGCTCGACGCGATCGTCTCAGGCTGCGAGGCCGGTGACCTGCGGCCGATCATTCAGGCGTCGCTGCCGATGACACAGTGCCGAGAGGCGTGGCAGCTTGTCATGAAGTCGGGCAGCGGTGGCAAGATCGTGCTCGTGCCCTGAGCACTGCGTGGCTCACGCCGCCTTGCGGCGGTCACAAGCGGCGGCAAGATGCACAAGCCGTGCGACGCATCGGCCGGCGTCCTGATCATCGGCGGCGTCGGCGAGTCGGCCGGCGGCGAGCGTGATGCCGGCGTCGCCTGTTTGCCCCGCGTAGTCCCGCGACAAAGCGCCCAAAAGTGACAACCGGCCCGTCTTAAGTGCGTGGGCCATCAGGCTCATGTTGTCGTCGCCGATCTTCATGCGGGACGTGTTTCGGCTGGCCTGTTCCTGGGCAACGGTCGCAAGTCGAGTCATAGCCGATCCATCGACCGCCACCACCGGCTCTCATGCGTGGCGCGGCGGGTCTCATAAGGTCGCAACGTCCGCTAAGCTGGCACCTTGCCACCACAGGTGCGACGGCCGTCAATCTGTGGCATAGTGATGTAAACAACGCATGGTCGCCGACGGCGTGTGGAGCGCGTGGGGGAGGACCATCCGGCAGCCAGACTTTCAGGTGACAGAAGAAGCTTCTCAATCGACAACCTCCGCTCGGCGGGCTGACAAGCCGCGCAACGTGCGCAAGCGGCTCACGATCATTGGCGTGATCATCCTCGCGCTGGTCGTTGCCGCAGGTGCGCTCGTGCTCGTCCGCTCCCAGCGACGTGAGGCGGCTATGGAGGCCAGCCGTGTCGAGGGGTTGCAGCTACTGGCCGATGAGGATTACGAGCGGGCGCGTGTCAAGATCGGGCCGTACGTCAACTACGTCGAGCGGAGCGACCCGGTCACGCTGTTCGCTTACGCCCGGGCGACCGAAGAGGTCGAGCAGCCGCGAAACAAGCACCTCAACGAAGCCGTCGCATTTTATCGCGACTACCTCGACCGATTCCCGCAAGGACCCGACGCCCCTGAGGCCCAGCGACGCGTCGCTCAGCTCTATGGCAAGCTTGGTGCGTGGGAGGAACTGCTGCAGGCGACGAGCGACCTGGAATCAGCACGCGTCGGCGAGGACGCGACGGACGGCACCCTCGAACGCTTGCGGCTGCGCGGATTGGCACTGGCGGTCGAGGGGCAGCTCACAGAGGCGCAGTCTGTACTTGATGCGTACCTGGCCCGTCGCCCGCTCGACGCCGACGCGCAGATCATGGCGCTGAGTCTCGAGCGGGCGACGAGCCGCGGCGACGAAGGTCAGGCCGCAGCCGATCTCCGTGTGGCCGACCTTGTCGAACAGTTTGGCGACGGTGACGCCCGCATCAAGATCGTCCAAGCCGCCGACGCGAGCTTGCGAAACGAGCCCGAGCAGGCCCAGCAGCTCGCCCGTGAAGCGGCGCAAACTATTTTGGGCGACGGCCTTGCCGACGAGCCGCAGAACGACATCACCGACCGCCTCGTGCGTCGCTTCGTCAACATTCTTGACGGATCGAGCCAGGCGACACTGGCGACGGATGTCGTCGCGTCGCTGGCCGGGCAACTGGGTGACGACAGCGTCCGCCTCATCGCAGCCAACCGGCTCGCCCGGGCGGGGCGACTTGATGCGTTGCTCCAATTGACCGAGAACCTGACGGATCGTGCGCCGGGCGAGTTGTTGGGCCTTCGCGCGATCGCTTTTGTCGAACAGGGCGACGCCGCGGCGTTGGCTGGTGCGCGTCAGGCGTTGCTCGACCGACCGGCCGAATCGTCGGCACGGGCGTGGGAGGCGATCCTCGACAGTTGGCAGGTGCCCTCCGCCCGGCTTGCGCCATTGGCCCTGGTTGCGGCGACCGATCCGGTCGAGACGTCGCCCGAGAAGCGGCTTGCCGCCGCAGAGGCGGCGTTGACCATTTACAGTCACCCCTACTTCGAACAGCTCAAGGCCGAGGCCTTACTCGACGCAGGCGAAGCGACACCTGCGATGGTGTGGGCAGAGCGTGCGTCGTCGGCTCGAGACGGCCGTGGCCCGTGGCAGCGGTCGCTGATGTCCATCGCCCTCGCCGCCGCCACTGCCGGAGAGGCCCAAGTGGCCTCGTCAGCGATGCAGGCGATCCGGACGGTCTTCCCCGAAGACGCCACCGCCGCAGCCGGCGTCGCGATGCTCCTTGCTGCTGCCGGCAACGGTGAGGAAGCTGCATCCATTCTCGAGGCGGCAGATCAGCGTGACGTCCTGGTGAGCTTCACGCAGGCGATCTTGAACGGGTCACCGCTACCTGAGGCGACGGCCACGCTGCCGCCACGCCTTGTGCTGGCCGGTGTGGTGCTGGCGGGTGAGCGTCAGGCCGAGACGGCAGAGCGACTCGTCGAACAACTCGAGGCCATGGCCTCGGCAACGCCTGTGCAACAGCAGACGGCCCGGGCGATTCTCAATGTGCTGCAGAAGAATGACGCGTCGTTCAGTGTGCTGTGTGCCGACGGCGCCTCGGCTATCCCGGCGAGACTGACATTGCTGGCCGCGCAGGATCGGCCGGCGGCGACGGAACTGGCACAACAGGTCGCCGGCTCGGCGTCGCCCTCCCTGGCGGCCGGTCGCGTCATCTGGTCGAGCAGCGTGCTGGACGCGACGGACGAGGCACAGTGGAAGCTGCTCCGCAAGCTCACTGCCGCCATGGAAGAGGCACTTGCGGACAATGCGGTCGAGTGGACCGTGCGGCTGGCGCGACTCGACCTGAACAGGCCGTCGGGCACTGCCGACGACGCGACCATGCGCGACCATGCGCTGGCCCTTGGTCGCGTGATGCGCCTGTACCCGCGGCATCGGCAGGGGCGGCTCACCCTGATCGGTGTGCTCGAACGCCTCGGTCTCGACGATCAGGTGCAAGAACAGCTCGAAGCCGGTGTCGCAGCCCTGCCTAACGACGTCTCCATGCGGCTCGAATTGGCGGCCATGCAGATCCGTGGCGGCGGTGATGCAGGTGACCAATTGCGCATCCTGGAAGCAAACGCCACCCGACTGCGGCCGGCTGAGCGGCGACGACTGGCCGAACTATTCGAAGCCGTCGGCGACGACCGTCGCGCGTTGGCGGTGCTTGGTGACGACGATGACGCTGCCGGTAAGCGATTCCAACTCGGCCTGCGCGAGGGGACCATCAGCGACGCCGACATCCAAGCGGCGACTCAGTCGACCGACCCGACCATTCTTCGTCTCGCCGCTGAGCAACTGGCCCGCCAAGGCAACGCCGAAGAAGCTCTGGCAGCGGTTGATCGCCTCGGCACCGACGGCGGCCTTGACCAAGCGGCGGTGACGGAGGTCCGCGTCGTGACCCTGGCGCTGCTCGGGCAACAGGACAAAGCCCTCGCAACCACCGATGCCGCTATCGAAAACGCGCCAACCAACGTCGAGCTGCGCCGGCTGCAGGCCGTCATCTTGCTGTCGCAGAACAACCTTGCCGAGGCGTCGGCGTCGGCTAAGGCGTCGGCCCAGGTGACCGATGGTGAGGCGAAGGAGAAGTTTCAAGCGTTCGGCGACGCCTTGTCGGCGGCCATGCAGGCGGCCGGTGACGCACCACCGAGTGATGCACTCGTGCTGGCGCCCGAGATTTTGTCGGCCCCGTCGGCCGAGGCTGCCAAAGCCGTGTCGGACGTGGTGGTGTTGCTGGCGCGCACGGCGCAGCAGCAGCAGGGCGAGCCGACGCGTGAGGTGGCCAAGTCGATCTTGAGCGACATGACCGCCGCAGCCGACAAGGCGACCCACTCCCAGATGTTGCAGAAGGTGGCGATCCGGACCGCTCTTGCCGCCGGTGAAGGCGACGTGGCGGTCGAGCGGGCTCGGGCGCTGGTTCAGGCAGATCGGCGGGATCCCGAGGCGACCCGTCTGCTCGTCGATGCCGAGGCCATTTCTGGCAACAACGAAGCGGCTTTGGAAGCGGTCAATCAGTGGCGTGACCGCCTGTCTCGCCAGGATGCCGACGCGACAACGTTCGTGCTGGTCGACGTGACGGCGGCGCGGCTGGAACTGGCATTGGATCGGCCGGCACGGGCGGTGACCCTGTTGCGGCCGCACGCGTCAGATCCCGACGCGGCTCCGGCCCTCTTGCTCCTCGATGCCCAGGCACGGTCGGCCACCGGAGACTACCGCGGCGCGCTGGCGACGCTCGGTGGCAAGAATGCACCGGCCCCCGACACGCCGCTGCGGGCGGCGTGGCTGACGGCGGCCATTCAGGCGGCGGTCGAGGGGGACCGAGACGCATTGTCCGCCCTGGCGGCTACGGGCTCAGAAGCGGCCGGGCGTGACGACGTCCGCGAGCTGCTGTCCACGGGTCAGGCACTGGCAGCCGTTCTGGCCAAACGACCCGACGACACGATTAAGGCCTCATTGACGCAGGTGGTCCAGCAGCTCGCCGCGCAACCGGCGACAGACGACTCAGGCCGCCTTAGTGAGCAGGTCGGCATGCTCGCCGGCTCAACCGGTGATGACGCTCTGGCCGAGCAGGCCTACCGAACCGCCCTGGCCGCCCGGCAGGATCTGCCCATCGCGCGGAACAACCTGGCCATGCTCTTGATCGGTCAGGATGAGTCGGCCGCGAAGCAGGAAGCGCTGAATCTGGTCGATCCGCTGCTGAGCCGAGCCGATGTCCGCCAATCACCCGCCTACGCGGCCATCCTCGACACGCGGGCAAGCATTGCTGTCGCCATGGGCGATTTGGCGGCTGCGGTGACATTCATCGACTCGGCCATCGAAGAACAGCCGGATGAACCCGAATGGCACATCCACAAGGCAGAGGTGCTGGCCGAACAGGGCGACGCATCCGCAAGCCGCCAGGCGCTGCGTCAGGCAGATCGCGTCTCGAATGCGGCCTTGGACCGCAAGCTGCAACGTCGCGTCGATGACCTACGCATGAGGCTCGACGCACCCGCCGAGGAATAAAGCGAGGTCGGCTCAGTCGCCGCAAGAAGCACCAGCTTACGCCTGCAGGCGGTCGCGAAGGTAGCTCTTGAGCTGGTCGACGTGGACCTTTTCCTGCTGCATCGAATCGCGATGCCGGACGGTGACGGTGTCGCCTGAGATGGTGTCGCCGTCGATCGTGACGCAGAAGGGCGTGCCGACTTCGTCCTGGCGGCGGTAGCGACGGCCGACGGCTCCGCCGGCGTCGTAGGTGGCGGTCATCTCCGTCCGCAGGTCGTCGTAGATGGCGATGGCCTTTTCGGGCATGCCGTCCTTCTTGACGAGCGGGAAGACCGCCACCTTCGTCGGCGCCAGGTGCGGGGCGAACTTGAGGACGGTCCGCTTGTCGCCGTCGACTTCTTCTTCGGTGTAGGCCTCGCACAGGACGACCAGCACCGCCCGCGTCAGGCCGCTGGCGGGTTCGATGACGTGCGGGATGAACTTCTCCTTCGTCGCCTCGTCGAAGTACTCCATCTTCTGGCCCGAGTGCTCCTGGTGGGCCGACAGGTCGAAGTTGGAGCGGTGGGCGATGCCTTCGAGTTCGCCGTAGTCGGGGGCGGTGAAGGGGTACTGGTACTCGATGTCGACGGTGCCGACGCCGTTCTTGGCGTAGTGGGACAGCTCGTCCTTCTCGTGATCGCGGAAGCGGAGCTTGCCCTCGCCAACGCCGAGCGACCGCCACCACTTCATGCGCTCTTCCTTCCAGAAGTCGTACCACTTTTGAGTTTCGGACTCGTGGCAGAACCACTCCATCTCCATCTGCTCGAACTCGCGTGAGCGGAAGATGAAGTTGCGCGGCGTGACCTCGTTGCGGAACGACTTGCCGATCTGGGCGATGCCGAAGGGCACCTTGACCCGCATCGTGTCGAGGACGTTCTTGTAGTTGAGGAAGATGCCCTGCGCCGTCTCGGGGCGGAGGTAGGCCTTGCTGTCCTCGGTCGCGAGGGCACCGACCTGCGTCTGGAACATCAGGTTGAATGCCCAGGTCAGTGAGTGAACCTGCCTTACCAGTGAACGGAGAGGGCACTGTCTCGGGACTCTGCTCGAGTTGCTTCGAATCGACAACCGAAGCATGGAACTTTTCCTTTCCATTCCTCGCGGTCGACCTCGTAATGGCGAGTACCAACCTTCGTTCATCAACAACTGAGAATGATCTCACGCCACACACTTGTTCTGAGCTTCTTATCCGAGACAAGCAGACCAGCCGCTTCGCCTTCGGATGAGGCAACGATCAGTGAACGACCGGCGATCGACGTCCAGGAAGTCTCACCTTCAACCAGCGATCCTTGCTTGTTCTAAGCCGCTAGTCGTTCTAAAAACCTCACCTCCGCTCTCCGGCCAGAAGACCGATGAGGTGATCTCGCACGAAATCGCTCTTCGTCTCACGGTCAGTCGACCATCGGGTCGCTGAACCCGCCGACGTGGCCGCTGGCGACCCAGGTCTTGGGGTTCTGGATGATCGAGCTGTCGAGGCCGACGATGCTGACGGGCGGCCGTCGGGGCCGATGGGCGGACTATTCGACGGTTTGCTTCCACCACGAGTCGCGGATGTTGTTCTTGAGCTGCACGCCCAGCGGGCCGTAGTCCCAGAAGCCGTTGATGCCGCCGTAGATCTCGCTGGCGGGGTAGACGAATCCGCGTCGCTTGCACAGCGAGACAAGGGCTTCCATCGAGACGGCAGAGGCGGTGGCAGACATGGGCAGGCAGCCTAGGGCGGCGGAGGATGGCTTGCGGAGTGGCAGTTCACGCAAGAAAAAGCGGCCACAACGAACACCGTTGCGGCCGCTTCAAATTCTTGATCAAAGATCACTCAGGCGTTGCCGGCCTTGGCCTTGTTGAGCTTGAGCTGCAGCTTGCTGCGGTAGCGGCGGGCAACGTTCTTGTGCATCGCAGGCGTCGAAGCGACCTTGTCCACCACGCTGGCGGCCTTGTTCAGAAGCGTTTGCGCCTCGTCGAACTTACCGGCTTCCAGCGCTTCGTCGAACTCGCGGATTGCGGTCTTGACGCGGTTCTTCCGCCAACGGTTGCGGGCGTTGCGGTCGACGTTCTGACGGACGCGCTTCTTAGCGGACAGGGAGTGTGCCATGGAGGTGGTGCTTCTACGGTGCGGGTGGCTGGTTTGCTAGATCACGCCGACATACGGCCGGCGGGACGGGCAGCGTAGGCGCGACGGCAGTGCGGGGCCAGAGGGCGTGCCTCTACCGCTACTTGTTGCGGAGCGTCTTGATGCGGCCTTGCACGTCGCGGTAGCTGAAGTCCCATTGGGCAATCTGGCTGTAGGCTTTGAGCGCTTCGTCCGTGTCGCCCTTGGCTTCGCTGGCGCGGCCGTACCAGTAGTAGATGCTCTTGCCACGATCGTCGGCCTCGCCGCGGTAGCCCTCGATGAGGTTGCGAAGCGTGTCGGCCGCCTCGTCGGGGAAGTCGGCGGACAAGAACGCCCGGCCCAGCAGCACGCGGCTTTCCTCGCGGTACTTGGCGTCGTTCTGCGTCGTCTGCAGAAGCGGAATCGTCTCCTCGAACCGCTGCAGATCGAACAGCCGCTTGGCCTGCTCGAACTTGTACTTGTTCTCCGTCGGATACGCCTCAGCCGCCTCCTTGAAGTGGGCCAGCTCCATCTCGGCCTTCTCCTTGCGGAAAGCGACGAACTCCTTTTTAGCTGATTCGTCCTTGGGGTCGGCGGCCAGCATCTGCTTGAGCATCCGCTCGCCGCGGGCGAACTGGCGGATCTTGATCTCGTTGGCCATGAGCCGCCAACGCGTCCCGCCGGTACCCGTCGCCTCTGCCGCGTGCTTCTCCAGCACGCCCAGGGCCATGTTCTCCAGCTTCAGATCACCCGAACGCGTCAGCGTCTCGATGTAAGCCGTCACCTTGCCGTTGACCGACGGGTCGGCCTCGTATTCGGCCCTGGCCTTATTGATCTGCGACTGCATCGCATCGACGGTGCGGATGTCGCTGTCCTTGCGCATGAGCTCTTCCTGAGCCTCCTGGTTACGCATCGATTTGCGGAAGTCGCCTTTCTCGTAGTTGCCTTCCTGCATCGTCGAGCGGGCGGCCAGCTCGCGGAGCTCGTGCTGTAAACCGCTCTCGTCGGGCCGAAACGCCGCCGCCTGGCTCAGCGCGTCGGCTGCGAGTTTGAACTCCTTAACGTCCTTATAAATGTCTTTAAGCCGCAGGAAACCGTCCGGATCGGGCTTGTCCTTGTCGAGCAAGGCCCTGTAGAGCATCGGCCCGATCCAGACGACGACGTCCCGCAGGTTCATCTTTGCCGCCGCCTTGGCGAACAGCTCCATGTGCCCGGTGTTGCCCGGGTCGAACGCGAGCAGCTTGCGGGCGTTGATGAAGTTTTCGCTGAGGTCTTTGCCCTGGCGTTTGAGCTTCATGCCCGACAGTGAGCCGATCGCCTTGCCGCCGGTCGCTTTGCGGGTGAGGGCGATCTTGCGAAGGGCCGTGTGTGCTTCGAGCTCGTCGGGTGCGAGCTTGATGCCTTGCAGGTACAGCTCGATCGCGTAATCCCACTGGTTCGCGTCGGCGACTTTGGCCGCACGGTCAAAGAAGCGCTCGGCCTTCGTCTTGGACTCAGGTGTCGAGGCGTACGGGTTTACTTCAATCTCTTCGGCCTCGTCCGGCATAGCGGCGAGCATACGGCGCAACGGCCGCTTGTGCAGCTTTGACCGACAACAACGCCGTTCAAACGCCCCAGCCGCCGCCCACGTCGAGCTCGGCACCGGTCACAAACGCCGCCTCTGGTGAGCAGAGATACGCCACCGCCGCGGCCACTTCTTCAGGTCGGGCGAACCGGTTCAAAGGCGTCATCGCCAGCTGCATGTCGGCATTTGGTCCGTCTTCCGGGTTCAGCTCCGTCGCCACCGGCCCCGGTTGGACGACGTTGCTCGTGATCTTGCGCGGTGCCAGGTCGCGTGCCCACGACGCACTCATGCCGCGGACGGCGAACTTGCTGGCCGAGTAAATGGAATTGCCGGCAAAGGTGCTCATGCGTCCACCGACGCTGCCGATCGTGACGATCCTGCCGCCGTCGGGCATCGTGCGGGCGACCTCGCGCGTCAGATACCAGACGGCCCGCACGTTGACGTTCATGACGCTGTCGAACTGCTCGTCGGTGGCCTCGGTCAGCGGGGCGACCTCGAACAGGCCGGCGTTGTTGACCAGAATGTCGATCGGCGTCTCCAGCCGCGACGCCAGCGTCTTGCCGCCGTCTGGTTGAGACAGGTCTGCCTGCACGACGCTGCCATCGATCTCGTCGGCCAGTGCTTCCGCGCGTTCACGGCTGCCGTTGTAGTGGACGAGCACGTGAGCGCCGTCGGCGGCGAGTCGGGTGGCAATGGCGTGGCCGATCCCACGGCCGGCCCCGGTGACAAGGGCCGTCTTGCCGGAGAGCGGTTGGTTGTCAGGCATGGGCGACGGTACGCTGACGGCTTGTATGGCTGACGACTCCACCATTCGCTCGCTGCGGTCCGCCCTTGAGGTGTCGCCCGACAATGCGACGCTTCGGGCGCACCTGGCGGCGACGCTGCTCAAAGCCGGCGACGTCGAGGCGGCGATTGTCGAGTACAAGCGGGCGGCGTCAGACCAGCCCGGCGAGCCGGAGCACAAGCTGGGCCTCGCCAAAGCCTTCGAGCAAGCCGGTAAGAGGTCGCAGGCACACGTCGTCCTCGAAACCATCACGACCGGTGACAACGCGTTGCCTGCGGCGCGCATCATGCTGGCCCGGCTGCTCCTGGCCGACGGCAACATCGACGACGCCGAGCACCACTACAAGCTGGCCGTCCGCGAGGATGCGTCGCTGGCTGATAAGAAGCTGGCCGATGCGTTGGGCGTTGAGCCGACGAAACGCAGATCGTCCTACGACGATGTCGACGAAGACGACATGCCGTTCGATTTCGACGGCAAGCTGCCGATGCACAACGGGCCGGGTGGTGAGGAAGATCTCGAAGATCGCTTCGCCGCCGACGTTGAGAAGCCGAGCCTGAAATTCGACGACGTCGGCGGACTCGAAGAGGTCAAAGAGCAGGTGCGGATGAAGATCATCCACCCGATCGCTCACGCCGATCTGTTCAAGGCGTACGGCAAATCGCTCGGCGGCGGCATCTTGCTGTACGGCCCGCCCGGATGTGGCAAAACGTTCCTCGCCCGCGCTACCGCCGGTGAGATCAATCGTCGCTTCCTCTCCATCGGCATCAGCGACGTGCTCGACATGTGGGTCGGCAACAGCGAAAAGAACCTGCACGGCCTGTTCGAGCAGGCCCGCCGGAGCAAGCCGTGCGTCTTGTTCTTCGACGAAGTCGACGCCCTGGCCGCCAGCCGGCAGGACATGCGGCAGAGTGCGGGGCGTCACCTCATCAACCAGTTCCTGGCCGAGCTCGACGGGGCCGAGAGTGACAACGACGGCCTACTTGTCCTGGCGGCGACGAACGCGCCGTGGCACGTCGACCCGGCGTTCCGCAGGCCCGGCCGTTTCGACCGCGTGATCTTCGTCCCACCGCCCGACGCACCGGCACGGGCGGCCATCTTGCAGGCGATGCTCAAGGACAAGCCGACCGAAGGTGTCGACTACGACAAGGTCGCCAAAGCGACGCCTGATCTGAGCGGTGCCGATTTGAAGGCGGTTGTCGACGCGGCCATCGAGGCCAAGCTGGCCGAGGCCATGAAGAGCGGACACGTCTCGCCGATCGTGACAAAAGACTTGTTGAAAGCGGCCAAGACGGTAAAGCCCAGCACCCGCGAGTGGTTCGAGACGGCCCGCAACCACGTGCTCTACGCCAACAGCGGCGGGGCGTATGACGATGTGGCCAAGCATTTGAAGCTTTAGACGAAGACGAAGGGTGCCACGGTTTGAGCCAACTTCTGAGGTGGGCAAACCGTGTCGGGTGTCGTGGCGTCACCGACACGGTTTGCCCGCATCGGAAAGCGGCTCAAACCGTGGCACCTGTCCGTTTTTCTGTTCCGCGTGGAACCACCTGCACGCTGCCGACCTTTGCGGTACGCTCGGTCGCCCGATGTCCGACGACGCCGACTTTGATGTTCCGCCGCAGGGCGTGGTCGCCCGCGGATCAGACGGCGGGGCGTTGTCGCGGGGGATGATCCTGTACCAGCAGCGGCGGTTCGACGACGCCGAGCGGGAGTTTCGACGCGGCCTGTCGCAAGACCCGCGCAACGTGCAGTTGCACACGCTCCTGGGCTGGGTCCTGCTGGAGTCGAACAAGCCCAAGGCGGCGATGGTCGAGGCGCAGCAGGCGGTCGGGCTCGCCCCCGATGAACCCGAGTCGCACCGGCTGATGGCCCGCGTGCTGCTCGAGACGGATCCGAAGTCGGCAGAAGCAGCCGCCCGCGAGGCGGTGCGGCTTGCGCCCGAAGATCCTGACATGTGGTCGACGCTGTCGGCAGTGCTGGGCGGGGCGGAGCGGTGGCCCGAGGCCCTCGAGGCGGCCGACCATGGGCTGTCGCACGACCCTGACGACGAAAGCAATCGCAATCTGCGGGCGATGGCGCTGACGCAACTTGGTCGCCGAAAAGAGGCCGATGAGACGCTGCGTGGAGCGCTCGAGAGTTCGCCCGACAACAGCCACACGCACGCCAACCTCGGCTGGACGCGGCTGCACGCCCGCCAGTACAAGCCGGCCCTGGAGTCGTTCCGCGAGTCGTTGCGGCTGAACCCGAACAACGACTGGGCCAAGGCTGGCCTCGTCGAAGCGCTGAAGGCACGCAACCCGCTCTACCGGCTGGTGCTGGCTTACTTCCTGTGGATGAGCCGTCTGGGCGGGCGGGCGCAGTGGTTCCTGATCATCGGCCTGTGGGTCGGCATCCGCCTGTTCCGTTCGGCGGCCGAGTCGAATCCGTGGCTCGAGCCGTTCGTCTGGCCGGTGCTGGGGCTGTACATCGGCTTTGTCCTGATGACGTGGCTGGCGCAGCCGTTGTTCAACCTGACGTTGTGGTTCAACCGGTACGGATGGCACGCGTTGTCGGACAGCCAGCGGAAGGGCGCGCAGCTCATCGGCTGCCTGCTGGCCGCAGCTGTTGTGGCGGGAGGCATCGGGTTCGTTGCCGACAATGTTGCAGCGCTCATCGCGGCCGGTGGCTTGTTGGGATTGGTCATCCCGGCAACGGGCATCTATCGCAT
Organism: uncultured Planctomycetota bacterium; assembly: GCA_963841915.1. GTDB lineage: Bacteria > Planctomycetota > Phycisphaerae > Tepidisphaerales > Tepidisphaeraceae > JBCDKH01. The sequence goes on from CAWJEN010000006.1 coordinate 431,670, forward strand.
CGCCGCAGGCACGCCACGACTGGTGATGGTCGCGTTTGTCGGCTTGATGGCTTCCGTCGCAGCGGTCGGCGTCACGACGGCGGCCATGGACGAGGCCGGTCGAACGGGATTCGAGGCGCTCTTCGGCCTGGCGCTGGTGGCGTTCGGCGTGATGCTGCTGGTCTCGTTCTGGGTGGTGAACATCGCCGTGGCGAAGTATCCGACCGACCGCGAGTAAGGGTTTCATGGGATCTTCCCGAATCGCCGCCCGGCCGTAGGCTGCGGCCATGCCTTCTCACGCCGACCGTCCACGCCTGCTCACCGGCGACACGCCCACCGGCCGCCTGCACCTGGGCCACCTCGTCGGCAGTGTCGAGAACCGCGTCGCCCTCCAAAACGCCGGCGACTACGAGTGCTTCTTCCTCGTCGCCAACAAGCACGCCTTTACCACCCGCGCCAGCGACCCGGCGAGCATTCGGCAAAGTGTGATCGAGATCGTCACCGACTGGCTCGCCTGCGGGCTCGATCCGGCCAAGTCGTCGTTCGTCCTGCAGAGCGAGGTGCCGGCGATCGACGAGTTGACGTTCTTCTTCTCGATGCTCCTGCCGTTCAACCGCGTGATGCGGAACCCGACGCTCAAGCAGGAAATCGATGACAAAGGCCTCGGCGACACGTATCCCTTCGGCTTCCCGCTCTACGCGGTGGGGCAGACGGCCGACATTCTTGCGTTTCGCCCCGATGTCGTACCGGTGGGCGAGGATCAACTGCCGCACCTGGAGCTGACGCGTGAAGTCGCCCGCAAGTTCGGCCAGACGTACGACGCGATCGACCCCAATACCGACGACGCCGACTACGGCAGCAAGGGCGTTTTTCCGGTGATCAAGCCCAAGCTCGGCCGCGTCAAACGCCTCGTCGGCCTGGGCCCGCCGGCGGAGAACGGCACGCTGCTCAAGATGTCCAAGAGCCTCAACAACTCCATCTTCCTCGGCGACGACGCCGACACGATCAAGAAGAAGGTCATGGGCATGTACACCGACCCCAAGCGGCTGCGCAAGACCGACCCGGGTGAGACGGACCCGACGAAGAACCCGCTGTGGGCCTTCCACGAGACGTTCAACGACGATGAAGCCTGGGTCGCCGAGACCCGCGACGCCTACGCCAACGGCCAGATCGGCGACGTGGACGTGAAGCGGAAACTCATCGAGGTCCTCGACGCGCTCATCAAGCCGATCCGCGACAAGCGGGCCACCGTCACCGAGGCCGACGCGATGGATGCCTTACGCAGCGGGACGGCCCGTGCGAATGAAGTGACGGAAGCGACGTTGTCGATGGCGAAGGCGGCCATGAAGCAGGACTTCTTCGGGCGGTCGTTGAAGCTGAACGCATAGCTGCTGCTCGGCGCGGCTTTGACCTACCGTCGAAAATGGTCCCGTCGCCGCAGACACCGCTGAAGCGAACGAAGCACAACCGCATGATCGCCGGTGTGTGCGGCGGGATCGCGCAGTGGCTCGGGTGGGACCCGACGCTGGTGCGGGTGCTGTACGTCGTCGGTTCGATCCTGTCGTCGGCGTTTCCGGGCATGATCGTCTACGTCATCCTTTGGGTCGTCATGCCGCCTGACGACCGATAAGGCGGCAGGGCTTCCTGCTTCGAGTCGCAGGCCGATGTGAGAGACAGCTTGGTCGATGATTTACAACAACGTCCTCGCTGGCGACGCGTCCTGGCGGCGTGGCATGTGTGGGTGCCGGCGGTGGTCCTTTTGCTGTGCGTCGGGCCGCGACTGTGGTTCCTGTTGCCGTCGCCGCGCGAGCCGTTCGGCGAGGTCTACCAGCCGATGCGGGCGATCGCCTTCGGTCAGAAGCTCGGCCAGGACTTTCACAAGTACGGCCCGGTCCCGAACTTCATTCTGCTGCCCGGCTTCGGCGTCACCTTTGCCTGGTGGTGGCTGACCGGGACCTTCAGCTCGCCTTCGAACGACTGGCCCTTCGGGCTGACCGACCCGGTGGGGCAGCTCGGCACGCTCGTCTTCCAGCAACGGACCATCGGCCTGCTTCTTGCCGCCGGTGCCGTCGCGTGGCTGGCAGGTGGACTGATGCGGATGACCGGCAGCAAGCTCGCTGCAATGGTCACGACGCTGCTCGTCGTCGTCAGCAACTATCACTTTGCCTGGGACGCGGGCATCGCCTCGCCCGACGGGTTCATGCTGTCGTTCCTGCTGATCGCCCTCGGGGCGGCGGCACGGCTGATCGGCAACGGGCCTTCCAGAGCGCTCGGCGTCACGCTCGGCGTCGCTGCCGCGTTGTCGTTCGGCTGCAAGGAAAACAGCGGCCCGATCCTCATCGGCCTGTGCCTTGTCCTCATCCCGCTGGTCGGTCTGCGGCACGGCTTTGACGTCGGCCTTCGTCGCAGCATCGTCGCCGCGATCGTGGCGGGCATCGGCTGTTACCTGCTGACGAGCGTCATCTACGCCCCGGGCATCTGGTGGCAGCGGATGGACCACTGGCTCTTCGAAGGCGGCCTCGACAGCGGCATCTGGGGCACGTGGGACTCGGAACGGCAACACGTCTGGGCGGTGGTGCGGTCGCTCACGAACAACCTCGGGCCGACGGGCGTGGTGCTCGTGCCTTTTCTGCTGATCGCGGGTGTGCTGCGTCGGCCGACTGAGACGTCGCTGCTGATCATCCCCGGCCTCATCGGCCTCGTCGTCGCATATCTCATCTCTTACACGCCCGATCGCTTCTTCACCGGGGGCTGCGTTGCCCTGAGTCTGCCGGTGGCGGTGGGGCTGTCGCATCTGCTGAATGTCACACCGCGGCGGGGGCGACCGGCACTCATCTCACTTCTACTGGCGTCCATCACCTTCAGCGTCTGGTGGTCGCTCATCACCTACCACCTGGCCAACGTCAACGAACAGGCGACGGTCGAGCACTTTGCCCTGCAAACCGATCCGCAGGCGACGAAGGGCTACGCGATCATCTACAACAACTACCCGCTGCTGAAGCGGCTGGCGTGGCTCGGCCATGACATTGATCTGCGGTCGATCACCCACCTGGGCGGCGAGGATCGGCCTGAGCTGCTCTACGGCTCGGCCGGCCGCGTAAGCATGTACGACGAGGCAGTCACCATGCCCGCCCGTGCCGAGCTGTACGCGCGGGAAGGCGATTTCGACGCATCAATTTGGAAGGGCATCGAGGCGTTGGGCTACGCGCCACCCGAGCGTCTCCGTCGTAAATTGCCGACGTGGCTGCCGTTCGGGTGGATGCCGCTGATGCGGGAGTTGCGGCACGAAGACCTGCTCCTGTACCGGCGTGTTGAGCTTCAGCCGGATTCTGAAACGGCCGATGTCGCAACAAGCCGGCCTATCGACTAGGTTGCCCCACCAGACCTGCCAGGCCTTCGTCGGGCCGAACCTTTCTCACGACCATGCGCATTCTCATTTCCGGCGGCGCCGGCTTTTTGGCTTCTCACCTCACCGACCTGCTCCTCTCGCAGGGGCACGAGGTCATCGGCGTCGACAACTTCGCGACCGGCCGCCCGGGCAACATCGAGCACCTCAAAGAGCGCGACGATTACACGTTCATCGAGCACGATGTCATCGAGCCGTTTCCTGACGGCGTGTTGCCCGACGGCAAGATCGACCGCATCTACCACATGGCCAGCCCCGCGTCGCCCATCGGCTACGTCAAGCAGCAGGTCCTGACGCTCAAGGTGAACTCGGCCGGCACCTGGAACCTGCTCGAACTCGCCGAAAAGCACGGCGGCCGCATGCTCATGGCCTCCACCAGCGAGTGTTACGGCGACCCGCAGGTCAACCCACAGCCCGAAACCTACTGGGGCAACGTCAACCCCATCGGCCTGCGCTCCATGTATGACGAGGCCAAGCGGTTCAGCGAAGCCTGCATGATGGGCTACCACCGCGAGCGGGGCGTCGATACACGCATCGTCCGCATCTTCAACACCTACGGCCCCCGGATGGACCCGCACGACGGACGCGTCGTCATCAGCTTCATCCGCCAGGCACTGCACAACGAGCCGATGACCGTCTTCGGAGACGGCATGCAGACCCGCTCACTCTGCTACGTCAGCGACCTCGTCAACGGCATCAACAAGACGATGGAGGGCGACTTCCACGAGCCCATCAACCTCGGCAACCCGCACGAGTTGACGATTCTCGACATCGCTAGGGAAGTCAAAGCCCTGATCCCGCAGAGCACGAGCGAGATCACGTTCCACCCCATGCCGCCCGACGACCCGAAGGTTCGTCAGCCCGACATCACGCGAGCTCGCAGCATTCTGGGCTGGGAACCGGTGGTCAGCCGCAGCGAAGGGTTGAAGAAGATGATTGACTTCTACCGCGACGAGTTGCTGGGCGAGAAGGTCTAGCAGCCAGCTAGTGCAGGAACAGAGCCGGCCGCGACGCATCAGCGTCGCGGCCGCTTGCGCTGCATCGCGACCTGCTTTCACACGTGTTGAAACAACTGAAGGGCATCGACCGTACATTCAGCATCGACTGAAAGGAACGGAACTATGCCATCGTCCAACAACGCCGTCTCTTCTTCAACCGACGCCGCTCCTTCGAGCGCCAAGCCCTTGCGGCAGGTCGGTCTCGCATCCACCAGCCGCAACGGCTCAACGGCGGCCGCGGCTAACGGGCGCGTTTCCCGCAACGTCGAGCAGCAACTGCGCGACATCCAAGACACCTTCATCCGCCGGTGGGGCGAAATGGGCGCGACCTGGGGCATCAACCGCACGCAGGCGGAGATCCACGCCTTCCTCTTCATCACCGGGCGTCCCCAGTGCACGGATGATGTCATGGAGCGCCTCAACATCTCTCGCGGCAACGCCAGCATGTCGTTGCGGGCGTTGTGCGACTGGGGCATCATCCGACGTTTCCATCGGAGGGGCGAGCGTCGCGAGTACTTCGAGAGTCTCGGCGACGTGTGGGAGATGTTTTCGATCATCGCAGCCGAGCGGAAGCGTCGCGAGATGGACCCGGTGCTCGAGACGATCCGCCAATGCCAGGAAATGCTTGGCGAAGAGCATCTTGGAAAGGCGGCGGCGCGGGACGAGGACGTGAAGCTCACGCGTCAACGTCTGGCAGCCATGGGCGAGTTCATGGCCGTTACGAACAAGATCTTCCAGCAGTTCATCGCCAACGCCCACAGCGGCCTGAACCGCGTCGCGCGGGTCCTGCTCAAAGCACTACCCGGCTGATCGACGCAGACTCAAGCCATCAGGCTCGACCACATGAGTTCGAAGCACGCGGCCCGCTGGGCCTCGTGTTTCTTCAGTTGCTCTGCGAGATGTCTGACATGGGGCGTATCTCCAAGCGTCGCAACGTCGCCGGCAGTTGCCTCAGGATGCAGGCCGCACAGCACGACGCGACCGTGACCGACGGACGTCGAAGCAGCCGCGACTTCGCCGTGCGGGTAGCGGGCCAGTACGTCGAAACCTTGACCGACCAGGTGGAAGCCGCCCCAGTAGAGGGCGACCAGCCTGTCCGGTTCGAGCGTCACAACGGCCGCACAATCGGGGTCATCGCGGAACGGCGGGGCAAGCTCGGGAAGCGGCCCGACTGCCGACGCTGCAACAAATGCCAGTTCCCGCGGCTCGTCGACATGCAGATCCGGGGCGTTGAAGATGACGCGATTGGCGGCGTAATACCCGCCGGCACACGAGCCGTAAAAGCGACCGCCTGCCTCGACGTAACTGCGGATGGAGGCGTTGCCTGCACCAGCTAATTTGCGGATGTAGGGCCGATCGGCTCCGCCGGGCAGGACGAACGCTGCCGCGTCGTGCCAGGCATCTGCGATGACTTCTTGAGCTTTGATGCGGCGAACTGTGTTGCCGCGGCGCTGCAGTTCGCGCTCGAGACATCCGGTGACGAAAAGGCCCGCACCGTCGTCGTCGTAAAGCAGAATCGTGCCGGACACGCTGCGACTCTACCTACGCGAGTTGCACTGACGCGACACTCTGCGGCGACAAACTGCTGTCGGTGGCGAGCACGAGCTGAACGACCTGTGATGCAAGCTGTTCGAGGCGTTCGGCAGTGATGTCGACGAGTTCGTCCAGCGTCGCCGGGCCGGGGGCAAGGCCGAACACCCCGCTCAGGCCCAGAGTTGGCGCGTCATCCACGGCGTCGTGAGCAAGCGAGCCGACCAACGCGACGCACGGCACTTCCTCGGTCTGACACAGCTTGGCCACACCGGCGGCGACCTTGCCACCGAACGAGCCACCGTCGAAGCGTCCTTCACCGGTGATGCACAGTCGAGCGCCGGCCAGCCGGTTGCGAAGTCCTGCCACATCGGCCACCGCTTCGATGCCTTGCCTTGGCTCAGCCTTGCACGCCAGGCTCAGCCCGAACGGCAGCCCGCCAGACGCACCCATGAACGGCTCGTTCGCTGCGGCTTCTCGCAGACAGATTTTAGCTGCGTGTTTGAGGCCGGCTTCGAGTTGCTTGATCTGCTTCGGTGTTGCGCCCTTTGCGCGCTGAACATGGCGGCTGTGCCGTTGGGACCGAGCAGCGGGTTGTTCACGTCGCAAAGCAGCGAGACGCGCGACCGCAGGCCCACGATCGGCACCTCGACATGCGTCAGCGAGGCAAGATCGCCACCGGTAATTGGTCGTTCAAGCGGGCCGTCGGCCGTCTCGAACCGAACGCCCAAAGCTTGGGCGGCACCTAAGCCGCCGTCGGTCGTGGCGCTGCCACCGGCACCGACAATGATGCGTCGGCACCCGGCGTCGGCGGCGTAGCGGATCAACTCGCCCACGCCGTACGACGTCGTTCGTACCGGATTGTAATCCTTGCGTGCGAGGAGTTGCAGCCCTGCGGCGTCGGCCATGTCGATCAAGCCCGTCAGGCCGCCATCGATCAGCGTGACACGCCCTTGCACAACTGTATCTGGAAGCGGCCCGCACACGTCGAAGGGCACCACGGTCACGTCGGTCGGATCATGCCCGGCGGCAATTGTTTGCGCCGTTCCTTCGCCACCGTCCGCCAGCGGGCACAAGTCGACGTCGGCCTCAGGTGCCGCCGCCAGGACCCCACGCTTGATCGCATTGCACACCTCGATAGCCGAAAGCGACCCCTTGAACGCGTCTGGTGCGATAACCACGCGTAGACCCGCCCCACGACGATCAGGACCAGGAACGCTTCGCATCTCTGGTCGCATACCAAATGGCATACCATGCCCAATACGTCGCACAAGAATTGGTAATGGACGCATGGCAACATCTGTCCGAATACAAGCACAACGCACCTTGACCGAATCTCAACCGGGTCACCGCGACAGGCTGCTTCTCATCGCATTTGGCAGCGTGTTCGCCATCTTGTCGGTGATGATGAACGTGCTGAGCACCGGCTTTCTAGAGGCCGACGGCATCACGCACTACCTGTATGCGCGGCACGCATTCGACGCGCCGTGGGTCTTTGTCGATGTCTGGGGCCGGCCGACGGTCAAGCTCTTGCACGCACCGCTTGCCGCGGCAGGGGGCACGGTGCTGGGCCACCCGACCGGGCTCGTGCTCGTCCGGCTGGTGAGCCTGATGATGGCGATCGGCGGGGCGATCGTGACGTGGCGGGTTGCAACCAAACTCCCGATGTTCCACCAGCGAGCGGCGCTGGTCTTTGTCTGTGCACTTGGCTCGCCGTTGGTGTTTCTGCACTCGTTCAGCGTGCTCACCGAGTTACCGTTCGGCTTCCTGATGGTGATCTGTCTGTGGGCCTATGCCCGGCAGCGTTGGGTCGTGCTGGCGCTGGTCGCGGGGCTGCTCCCGGCGACACGGCCTGAGGGCATCGGGTTCGTGCTGATGATCGTCGGCGGGCTCGTCCTGCACCGGCGATGGTTGGCGTTGCCGCTGGTCGCGCTGGGGCCGATCACGTGGGCAACGGCCGGCTGGATGATCGCCGGGTCACAAGGGTCGCCGATCACCGGGCCGTTCCTGTGGCTCGCATCGGCGTGGCCGTATTCAGAGGAAAGCACGTACGCAAGCGGTCAATTGCTTAAGTTTGTGGGCATGTTGCCCGCGGCAGTGGGGCCGATGCTGTTCCCATTCGTTGTCATTGGTCTGGTCGTCGCCTACCGACAATGGCGAGGTTGGCGGACGGAGCACGAAGTGCGGGTCGGCCTTGTCATCGCGCTAGTGCCGACGATTGTAATCGTCGTGCACAGCCTGCTGCACTGGACGGGCAAGATGGCCAGCAGCGGTGACGTGCGGTACCTCCTTGCCGTTTCGCCATTCTGGGCGTTGCTGGCGGCACGCGGGCTCGAGGCGACGTGGCAGCGGCTACGCCTAAGGGGTCTTGTGCCGGCCACACTTGCCTTCATCCTGGTGCCGATCATCGTGCTGCAGGCCTTCTATCCGATCGTGCCGATCCGCGAGGATGACGACGCTCAACTGGCTCGCGAAGTCGCCCAGTGGTGGCTGGACGACGCTCAGGCTGAACTAAGGGCGACACATCCGCACCTGCAGGTCGATCATCCGGTGTTCCGCCTGGCAGCGGGGACGACACCGTTTTCTAGCGGCACGACACCACGCGAAATCGCCGAGGCACGACCCCCCGGCAGCGTCTACCTGTGGCACGTCGTCTACAGCCAGTACAACGCAGACTTCCGCTACACGGTGCCGGTCGAGCTCCCACCGGCGAGCGGCTGGCGAGACATCACGCCGCAACAGTTTCGAGAGAGGTGGCGGTTCTTTGTGTCGGACCCGTAGAGTCGGCCATGAGCGACAAGAAGCCGATCGTCACGTTGGTGGGTCACTGCGGGCCTGATTCGTCGTTTCTGCGCATGGCCATCTCCTCAGCCCTGCCAGGCGCGACGGTCAAGATGGCCGACACTGATGCCGAACTGGCCGACGTGATCGAGACTGGCTCTGACCTGTTGCTATTTAACCGCGTACTCGAAGTCGGCTTCGACAACAGCGACGGCGTGGAGTTGCTCCGACAGACCAAAGCAAAGCACGCCGATCTGACGGTTATGATGGTGAGCAACTTTGCTGAGACGCAGCAGGAAGCTGAGGCCGCCGGTGCTGCTCCGGGATTCGGGAAGAACGCCATCGGCAGCGACGAGGTCAAGGCCAAGATCCGCGATGCGGTCGGCGTGGCGGCATGATCCGCTAGCCTGAGGCGATGACCGCGTCCGTCGCACGAACCCGGTTGCCGCAGCTGGACGGACTGCGGGCTGTGGCCATTGCTCTGGTGCTGGCCAGTCACCTGTGGCCGCTGCCGACGGTGAAACATCTTGGGCTCGACAAGCTGTGGGCGCCGCCGCTCGGACATGTCGGCGTGTCGTTGTTCTTCGTCTTGAGCGGATTCCTCATCACGCGGATTCTGCTCGCCAGCCGGGATCGGCAGGAAGCAGGCGCGACGCTGGGTTCGCAGCTTTGGCCGTTTTACGCAAGGCGGTTCCTTCGCATCGTGCCGGCGTACACGGTGCTGCTGGCGGTGTTGGTGTGCGGGGGCGTGCAGCGGGCTGACGAGCGGCTGGTCTGGCACGCGACGTACACGAGCAACGTCATTCTGGCCAGCGATGCCGAGTGGGCCAAGGGTGGTTTCGATCGGCACCTGTGGTCGCTGTCGGTCGAGGAACAGTTCTATCTCGTGTGGCCATTGCTGGTGCTGCTGACGCCGCGACTCGGGTTGCTGCCGATGATGGTGCTGACCTTCGCCGGTGGAACGTTGTGGCGGAGTTGGTGCCTGTGGGAAGGCACGAGCTTCAAGTGGACCGAGATCACGACACCCGCCAATGCCGATCTGCTGGCGGCGGGTGGTCTGCTCGCGCTCGTGGCACTGCCGCGATCGGCCGCCTGGGCGATGACGCTGATCGTGCTGCCGGTGGCGCTGCTTCTGAACGGACCGTTGGGCAACTGGCAGATCGGGCCACGCATCGCGATCAACAACGCGATTCTGGCGCTTGGGTTGGCAGGGCTCGTGCGGTTGTGCGACGGCACCGGTGGCCCGCTCGCATGGCGGCCGCTCGCGTATGTCGGGACCATCAGCTACGCCGCGTATCTCGTGCACACCGTGTGCGGGGAACTGGCACGGCGGATGATTGGAGCCGACGCCAATGTGTGGCTGCTGTCGATCACGGCGACGTCGCTCACGCTCGGGATCGCGTCGCTGTCGTGGCACGCGTTCGAGTCGCCGATCCTTCGGCTCAAACGCCTTGTGCCGTACCGCTGAAGCGGTGACTGACCGACCTAAGCTCTGGCCAGATGTCCGTCACGGTCCGCGACCTCATCAAGCAGTATTCTGACCCGACCGGTGGTCGGGCGGCGGTGGTGCTCGACGTCCCTGCGCTTGATCTCAAGCGGGCCGAGCAGGTCGCACTCGTCGGAGGCAGCGGCACGGGGAAGACGACGCTGCTGCACATTCTGGCCGGCATACTCAAGCCCGACCGCGGCAGCGTCGTCATCGCCGACATCGACCTCTCCAACCTGGGCGAAGCGGCACGCGACGCATTCCGCGGCAGGCACGTCGGGTACGTCTTTCAGACGCACCATCTATTGCCCGGCCTGACCGCACGCGAGAATGTGCTGCTTGGCATGACGTTCGGCGGCACTAAACCTGACCGCTCGCGTGCCGATGACCTGCTCGACGCCGTTGGCCTAAGCGACCGCCGTGACTACCGACCCGGCAAGCTCAGCGTCGGCCAACAGCAACGTGTTGCCGTCGCAAGGGCGCTGGCCAACCGGCCAACCTTGCTGCTAGCCGATGAGCCGACGGGCAGTCTCGATCCTCCCACGGCGGGCGTCGTCGTCGACCTCATTCGCAAGCTGGCCGATGACTGCGGTTCGACGCTTCTCGTCGTAACGCACGATCGTGATGTCGCTGCGATGCTGCCGCGGACGCTGGATCTGGCACACCTGAATCTCGCCAAGAGCGAGCCTGTCGAGGTGGTGGCATGAACCTCTTCGAGCTGGTCCTCAAGAACCTGCGCCAGCGCAAGCTGTCGAGTTGGCTGACGATCATCAGCGTCATGCTTGGAACGGCGCTGGGTGTGGCCTTACTTGTTCTGCAACGGGAAACACCCAAGCTGTTTGGTCAAAGCGATTTCGGCTACACGCTCGTCGTCGGTGGCAAGGGTGACCCGCTGGGCCTGGTGCTCAACAACGTCTACCTGCTTGGCGGCCCGCCACCGACGACGGCGTACGACGTCTATCAAGACCTAGTGGGCAATGCGTCGTCGTTGTCGCGGCATGTGGAGTGGGCAATTCCCTTTGCCTGGGGCGACACGCATCGCGGCCGACGGATCATCGGGACGACGCCCGACTTCATCACAACGTTTCGGCCTCGCCTCGACAAGCCGCTCTCGCTGGCCGAGGGCGAAGCGTTTCAGGCCGACACGTGGCAGGCAGTCATCGGCAGCGACGCGGCGGAGGAACTTGCCGCGGATATCGGCTACTCGTTCGCCGCCTTGCATGGCAGTGATGAGCGGGGCCACCTGCATGACGAACGGTGGAAGGTCGTCGGCATCCTCGCCCGCACCGGGACGGCCATCGACAAGGGCATCTACGTTCCGATCGCTACGCAATACGCGCTGGGCGACCATGGTGACGGCCTACTCGACCAGGGCCGGGCGCGGCTATCGGCGGAGCGTGTGAGCGAGCTGTATGAGGAACGCAAGGCAGAGCTCGAAGCCCTTGTCGCCAGCGGCGGGGCAGAAGCCCACACCGGCTATGTGCTGACGGGTGAAGGACGGGTCATTCCCGATGTGCCCGAAGCCTTGTGGCGGGTCAGCGGCGTATTCGTCCAGACGACCGGCGGTGGCTTTGCGGCGAGTGCTTTGAAGTTCGACCTCAACAATGGTGACCGGGCCACTGCGGCGGTGCCGGCCGAAGTGATGACGGCCTTCTACAACACGTTCCTGGAGACGCCCGGCATTCTGCTCATGATCGTCACGGCAGGCGTGACCTTCGTCGCCGCGATCTCGATCCTCGTGAGCATCTACAACAGCGTGCAGGCCAGGCGACGGGAAGTGGCGGTGCTGCGCAGCCTCGGGGCCACTCGGGTCAAGGTGCTGCTGCTCGTCACGATCGAGGCGACGCTCATCGGCCTTGTCGGTGCGATTGCCGGAGCCATCGTGGGCCACGGCATCGCGGCGGTGGCGAGTACCTACCTTGCTGACCGGCTCGGCGGGGGCATCGCGTGGTGGTCGGTCGGTCGCTTGGAGGTGCTGTACCTGCTGGGCGTGGTGCTCCTGGCGGCGGTGGCAGGCCTTGTACCGGCGCTGGCGGCGTATCGGACGCCGGTCGCGCAGAACCTGACCGAGTGAATCTGACGTATAGTGGTGTATGGACAAGGCCCCCATTGCTCCGCCGCCCGCCGCAACGGGCGGTGCGCTGAAAGCCGTGCTGTTCGCCCTCGTCGTGCTGTGCCCGGTCGTGGCACTTGGCTACGTCTTTCTCGACGTCAGCCGAACCGGTGGCATCAAGCAGCTGCCCGACGGCACGACCGTCGTCGATCTGCAGTCGATGAGTAGCTTCAGCTTCGATCAGCTCGACGGCACGATCAACGACGTTCCGGAGAAGTACCGCGAGCTCGATGGCAAGCGGGTGGCGCTCGAGGGCGAGATGTACGTGGCCAACTCCTCTGCCGGTGAAGTCGAAAAGTTCGACCTTGTCTACTCCATCGCAGACTGCTGCTACAGCGGCAAGCCGCAGGTGCAGCACTTTGTCCGCAGCCAGACGAAGCCCGGCCAGCCGGTCACGAAGCACAAGGGCGAAGTGCTCGCCTACGGCACGCTCCGAGTCGAGGTGACGCGTGAGGGTGACGAAATCACCGGGGTCTACCACCTCGCGGTGGATGATGTCGAGCCGCTGGACTAAAGCGATTCGTCGTCATCCAGCGTCGCACCGAAGTTGCCGCGCAGGACGGCGAAGTCGAGAATGCTGACGGTGCCGTCGTAGTTGAAGTCGCCTTGAGAGAACAGGCTGCCCGAGCCGAAGTTTGCACGTAAGGCGGCGAAGTCGAGGATGCTCACCGATCCGTCACCGTTGGCGTCACCGGCAAGTACGTCGAAGGTGACGACGACATCGCCGGCGAGCGTGTTACCGGCTTCGTCTGTTGCATCGGCGGCTGAGATGCGGGCCTCGTAGCGGCCGTCAGGCAGCAGTGTGGTAGCGGTCAGTGTGATGCCGCGGCCGAAGTCGGTGCGGTCGAAGGTGAACGCGTCGAAGGTCTGGCCGGTGGTCAAGTTGGTCACGACGACGTCATTTGCATCGACGCTGGATGCAACGTCTTCGTCAAATGAGAAGGCAATGGTCTGACTTGCTTCACCGTCGTACGAGCCGACACCGACAGGTGAGCGTTCATCTCCGATGCGGCCTGCGAGGTAGTCGAAGAGATTTAGCGCGTACTGCTCGTTATCGAAGCGGTTGATGTTCGTGCCTGCACCGTTGGCATTGAAGAAGGTGTTGCGATCGAAGTGTGCGACGACACGGCCGCCTTGCACCTCGGCGGCGGCAAGGCTTGCATCGTCGCCCGTGACCGCACGGGCCGGGCCACGGTTGTCGCCGGTATTGTCGCTCGTGTCGCCCTTAGCGATTGACAGTCTCTGGCCGACGGTCGCGTTAGCGAGGTTGACCGGGCTGACACCTTCCCCGTCGAAGCGGTCGACGTTCGTGAAGATCGGGTGGTCTGGCACGACAAAGTCACCGTCGCCGCGGAGCAGCGAGTAGGTGCCGCGATCTTGGTTCATCTGCCAGCCGATGACGTCAAGAAACGGCTGGTCACTGGCCGGTGCGTCGCCCCAGGAGCTGCCGAAGTTGGCGTCGCTGATAAAGAGGGTGCCACCGCCGTTGCGAACGAACAGTTCAAAGGCATCGACGGCCGCCTGATCGTAGACAGCGTTGTTGGAGCCGAAGACGACGACGTCGTACTGCGCGAGGTCAAGTGTTTCGAGGTCGAGGTGAACGCCGTCGACCTGGCCGGTAGCTGACGCGCCTGATTCGATAGTCTCGGCGAGTTGCGTGAGCTCGTAGCCGTGCGTCTCGAGCGCTGTCGCTAGTTCGCCCCAGCCGTGGTTGCCGCCGAACGTCTGGTCGTTGGTGATGTCGGCGAGCTGCTCGGTGCGGCCGGTGTCGTTGTTGGCTTCCAGGAAGCCGCCGCTTCGGTCGGCCCCGCGGATGAACAGAACGTGGCCCGCGTCACCGGTCCCGCCACTGAGCAAGCGGCGGGCTTCAAGCGATTCGACGATAGTGAGGCGAGGCGTCTTCATAGTGCTCTTTACAAGCGGACGATGCCCGCGTTCGGCTGAACGCGGGCATCGTCTCATGAACACGCGATGTTGCCAACCGTCAGATGACGGCCGACTCTTCGTCGGCAAAGAGCGACGCCGTCGGTCGCGCGATGGCGATCGACTGGCCGAAGTTGCTGCGGAGCACGGCGAAGTCGAGGATGCTGACGGTGCCGTCGTAGTTGAAGTCGCCCGTCGAGAACAGGCCGTTCGAGCCGAAGTTGCTGCGAAGCACGGCGAAGTCCAGGATGCTGACCGTCCGGTCACCATTGGCGTCACCGGCCAGGACGTCGAAGGTGAAGGAGGCGTCGTCGGTTGCCGCGTTACCACCGAGGTCGGTGACGTCGGCGGCGGCGATGCGGGCTTGCCACACGCCGTTCCCCAGCAGCGTCCCGCCAGCCGGCGTGGCCCAGATGGCCTCACGACCGGCGACGGCGAAGTTCAACTGCGAGACATCGTAGCTTGAACCGTCAGACAGGTTGTCGAGCACAAGGTCACCGGCCGACAGTGCTGCGACATCGAGGGCCTCGTCGAACAGGAAGCGAATCTGCTGTGTTGCTTCGCGAACGAATGTGGCGTCGGCCAGCTCGGGTCCGGTCGAGTCGAAGCCGGGCGCGTTGATGTTGACGCCGTAGGTGTTTGTCGCTCCCGACCAGCCGTAGACGCGCAGGTAGTACGTCTGGCCCTCGACGACATTGGCATTGAGAGTTTCGATATTGGTCGTGCCGGTGCTGGTGTCGATCTGCGCGCTGCTGGACGGGCCGTTGTACAGCGTCGTGTCGAGGTCGCCGTTGGCGTCGATGAAGTTGACGGTGATCGTCAGCGGTCCGCTGTCGGCGGCGGTGAACTTGTAGTAGTCCTGGTCGCTGCTGGTGGAAATGGAGGCGCCGCTGAAGTCGGTGGTGCCGAGAACGCCGAGGTTGACGGCGGTGGCGAAGCCGTCGTTGGGCTCGACATCGCCCACGCCGCCACCACCGCTGTTGTCTGCCGAGCCGACGCGGAGCGTACCGGCCAGAGCCGAGTTGTTGGTGTCGCTGATCTCGACGACGCTGTTGGCAGCGTCGACGACGTAACCGATGTTGTACACGCCAGCGCCCAGCGATGCCGGTAGGCGACCGACGATGGACGTTGACGAGCTGGCGGCGAAGGGGATCACCTCGGCGGTTGTGCCCTCAGCCAGCAGAATGTCGTCACCATTGCCCAGCACGCCGTCGACCGAGGCGTAGACGCTGAAGGTCACGTCGTTGGCGATGGCGGTGCCGGTATTACGGACCGCGCCACCGAAGTCGAATTGACCTCCGACCGGCAGAACCATGTCGCTGCCGGACGCGGCAACTGTCAGATCGGCCAGATCGTTAGGAGCGCGGGCGGCATCATCGGCCAGCTTCCAAAGGTTGATGTCGCCGATCTTGCGATCGGTGATGCGGGAAGCGGAGTTGAAGCCGCCGCTGGGTGACGAGCCGCCGTAGCCGTGGACGGCCAGGACCTGCGGGACGCTGTCGCCGTCGAGCTGTTCCCAAACGCTGCTGCCGCTCGAGCCACCGGCCGTGTCGAGCGTGCCGTTGTAGAAGACCTTGCCGGCGTCTGCGTTGGCGACCTGACCTTCGGCGCTCCACTGCGTGCCTAGCGGCTTATCGCCCGGGTACTGCAGAATGGTGACGTCCTTGCCGTTGAGGGCGCCGAGATCGTCGTAGCTGCGGTAACCGAAGTAGCCGGTGTAGTCACCGATCGAGCGGTCGAGAGTCATGACGGCCCAGTCGTGCTCCCACTGGCCGTTGAGGCGGTACTCGTCGTAGACGCGGACGAAGGTAACTTCTGCGGTGCCGTAGGGCTTGTCGTTGCTGCCGTTCTGGCCGAGGCTGACAGCGAGTTGGCTCGCGGGGCGGATGTTCGACCCGCTGAGTGTGCAGTGCGCGGCGGTGAGGAAGTGGTAAGGCCCGATCATCGCGCCGCTGCACCCCAATTGCATCCGGCCCACGGCGCTGAAGGGGAAGCCGGTCGCATCCGTCACCCGCGTGCGGTCATCGACGGCGTCGACGCTGCGCCCGCCACTGACGACCGGGTCCTTGCTGTCGAACATCGTGTCGTCGACGCCATGGGTCAGGCCATCTGGCCGATATCCGCCGGTGACGTTGCCGTCGAGAATGCTGTTGACGTTGTTAAGGAAGTCGTCTGGCGAACCGAGTGACGCCAGCAGCGCGTCGAGCCCACCAGCAAATCCCTCGGCTGCAAGGCTCGCATCCAGTACGGCAGCATCCTGATCACTGAGCATCTGCCCCGCGTCGAGCACCTGCTCGGTACCGGCGATGAGGTCGTACTCGGTGACGCGGGTCGTCGACAAGAGGCGACGGCGTTCGAGCGACTCGAGCGTGGCGGCGGCAGCGTGGCCGAGGGCGGAGGACGGCATGAGCAATCTCTGGAAGAAAATCAGATTCGGTGGCGACAAAATGTCGCCACAAGGGCGACAACAAAGGTACTCGCTACCTGCTAGTGCGGCAACAGGTTCGATAACGCAAATTTGTCGTACATGCCGTCTCGCGTCCACGGGGCCGGCAGGCAGTCCATTCGGATCGAGATTTCCAGCCCCGGCAGGGTATTGAAGCGGCAGACACGCCCTTATCGCGCTGTGCCATACTGCTCGGCGAACTTCTGCTCCGTGCGAGCATCACCGATGAGCAGGATGTCGCCCTCTACCGGCAGCATCGTGTCACTAGGCGGATTGACCGTCATCACGCCATCGACCACCGTCGCGATGATCGTTGCGCCCGTGTCCTGACGCACACTCGTTTCGGCCAGCACAAGCCCGGTCAGGGCGTCAGGGATCGGCACGCGCACGATGCTCAATCCCTCGGCAACTGGGACGACACTGTCCTGACGCAGCAGGTTCATCACGCGACTTGCGCCAAGGCTAGCCGTCGACATCACGGAGTCGGCGCCGGCGCGGTGCAACGTGCGGACGTTGCTCTCGTGCGTCGCGCGGCTGACGATCTGCAAGTCCGGACGAAGGTCGCGCAGCAGAATCGTCAGGTAAATGTTGGCTGAGTCGTCGTGCGGCGTGAGCAGGACGGCAGGGGTCGTGTCGATGCCGGCCCGCTTGAGCGTCTCACCGTCGGCGGCGTCACCGACGATGAAGCGGTCTTCGTTGATGTCCGGTGGGCGGCGGGTCGGATCGCTTTCCACCATAATCCAGTCGACACCGCGTTCGGTTAATGCTTGAGCCGCCGCCCGGCCGACGCGGCCACCACCGACGAGGATGACGGGATCGCCCGTGACGTTGTAGATCGCAAAGCCTTCATCGTAGAATTCGAGCTGTTGTCGCGTACCGCCGAGCAGTAACACAGAGCGTTCACCGATCATGGTGCCGGGTTGGGCGACGGTGAATTCGCCGCGTTCCCACAGGCCAAGCACGACGACGCCGAATTCGGCCGAAATGTTGTTCTCGGCGATGGTTTTACCGACCAGCGGTGTGCGGGCAGCGTTGGCTTCAGCGATCTGCAGGTCACCGATGGCGTCGATGACGTGGCTCCGCGCGTCACCGCCGATGCACCGACGGGCCATCGCCTCGCCCGTCAGATCCGCCAGCACCACGGCGTGTGTCGCACCGGCCAGCTTGAGCACCTCGGCACTTCGCAAACGTCCGACGCTGGCAACTATGGGCACGTGGGTCGATACCTCGCGGGCGACGAACGTGATCTTCGTGTTTGTTGCGTCGTCACACGTTGTGGCCAACAGGGCGGCATTTGTCAGGCGGCATCGGCGGTACGTCTCGACATCACCGAGGCTGCCAACCATGACGTGCAGGCCGGAGTCGTTGAGGCGCAACGCCTCTTCGCGGTCCGGCACGATCAGCACGTAGTCAAAGCCAAACCGCTGACACCGGGCGATGACGCTGCTGGCCACCGGATCGTGCTGCGTCAGGACGATGTGCCCGCGCGTGTTGGGGTCCAGCTCCGTCGGTGCGCGACCGGCGACCTGTGCCTCAACCCACGGCTGATAAAAGAAGCGGATAACGGTAAACGGCAACAAAACCAGCAAGAACAACACGCCGCTGAGCAGAACGAGCAGGCTGAAGGCCCGGCCGACATCGCCCTCGAAGGTGATGTCCCCGAAGCCGAGCGTCGACATGACGGTCAGGGTCCAGTAGAAGCCCGTGGTCCAGGAGTGGTCCTGGTCCTCCATCGCCATGAGGTAGTGAAACGTGACGCTGTAGGCCACGATCATCACCATCAGGACGAACATGAACCGCCACAGCAGCACGCGATTGTGCTTACCGGGGCGGTCCTTGGCCCAGATAGCGAGTTGTGCGCCGAAGCCCTTCACGTCGAGAAACGTAGCGTGCGGGGGCAACGCCGGCCAGGCGGCCCGTCGCAGTACACCGCCGCGGCCGGCTACTCATCCACGTCCAGCAGGTGCTCCACAAAGAACTCACGACGCTTGCGTTCGCCGTAAGAACCACCACTCGTGTGGCCGGCATTGGGGATGACGAGCAGGTCGAAGTCCTTGTCGGCTTGGATGAGTGCGTCGACGACCTGCATTGTGCTGGCTGGGTCGACGTTCTGATCAACCTCGCCGAGGATCAGTAGCAAATGCCCTTGAAGCTTGGCGGCGTGGGTGACGTTGCTCTGCTCTGCGTAGTGCGGACCGACCGGCCAGCCCATCCAGTATTCGTTCCACCAGATCTTGTCTATGCGGTTGTCGTGACAGCCGCATGCGCTGACGCAGACTTTGTAGAAGTCGGGGTACATCAGCATGCCTCGGAGGCTGGCTTGACCGCCTGCGCTGGTGCCGTAGATACCGACGCGGTCCAGGTCCATGAACGGGAACTTCGCCGCCGCTGCCTTAATCCATGGGATGCGATCCGGGAATCCGGCATCGCCGAGATTCTTGTAGCCGATGTCCCAGTGACGGCGGCTCGGCCAGACCGTGACGGCCGGGTCATTGACCACCACGATGAAGCCCAATTCCGCCAGCGCGCGGCGGCCGTTGTACGCTTGGAACCCCTTGGGTGCGATCGGCAGCCCCATGTAAATGTCTTCGATGATTGGGTACTTCTTCGACTCGTCCAGATCGGTTGGCGTGTAGATCGCACCGTGGACGATCAGCGTCTCGTCACGTCCTTCGGCAGCAAAGGCAATCGGGGGTTTCCACCCGGTGGCGTACAACGCCGAAGCGTCGGCCTCTTCAAGGGTCGCCAGTAACTGACCGTCGTCGCCTCCCCGAAACTCGTGCACCGGCGGCTGATCGATGCGTGACCAGGTGACGGTGTAGTGCGACCGGTCCGGTGAGAAGCTCGGCTCGTCGTGGGTGCCGTCAGCGTCTGTGAGCCAGGTAACGTTGCCGTCGAGATCGACCTTCGCGAAATGCGTGTAAAGCGGATCACGACCATCGGGTCGGCCGTAGGTCTGTAGCCAGAGCAGTTGCTTTTCATCGTCGTTTGCGATGATCTTGCGGACCGCCCAGTCGCCTTGCGTGAGCTGGCGAATGATTTCGCCCTTGTCTGCATCGAAAAGGTACAAGTGGTTCCAGCCGTCGCGCTCGCTCATCCAGATGACGCGGGTGTCGTCGATCCAGCGGAGGTAGTACTTGTCCTGGTGAGCGATGTGCGTGTCGCGAGCTTCTTCGATAACGGTCCGCGAGACGCCGGTATCAGCATTAACGGAGACGACCCGCATCACGAGATGCCCTCGCTCGTTATAGACAAAGCTGAATGCCGACGCATCGCCTCGCCAGCGGATGTCGCGGATCGACCACGGGTTGGGCCACAACGCGTCGTCCACTTTGACCTGCGTCGGCTCACCCGTCTCGGCATCCTCGACGTGGAACAGTTGCGGCTTGGCAATCGGGATCTGGTCACCAGCCTTGCGGTACGAGAACTCGATAAGCTCCGGCTGCAATTGGTCGACGGGGCTCGTGCGGACGATCTTGACCTTGCGGTCAAAGCCATCTCGGGTCCGCAAGACGACGAACTTTTTAGAGTCCGGCGACCAGTAGACGCGGCCGTCGTAGGCGTCCGTCGGTGAGCCGTCAAAGCTGACTTGCACCATCGGTGCGTTGAGGCGCTTCAGAAAAACGTTGTGGTCACGCAGAATGACGCGAAAGGTGCCGTCGGGCGAGGAGCGGGCGTCGTCCTCGGACTCCCGCCGGTTTTGGCGTTCCTGATGCTCGACCGGGTCGAGCATCTCAATCGCAACACCATCGGTGAATTTTGCCCGCCACCGCTTGTCACCAGCATCGAACTCGATGATGACGACGGCGTCGCCATCAATCAGCTTGACATTTTGCAGTGGCAACGCGTCTGCAGCGACATCCTCGCCGAGTTCCTTGGCCAAAGCTTGTGCGAGTATTGCGTGGTCAAAGGCGGGCGACGGTTCGGGTGACTCGGCCGACGCCTTCTTCCAAGCGTGCGTTCTCGGGCCGGTCGACGCTCGGTAGATGAGCGAGGCTCCGTTGGCCCAAATCGGCGTCAGCTTCATGCCGACGACCTTGTCGCGGTACAGCTCTGGCAACTTGTCGGCCGCGGCGTGTTTGGCATCGGTTGCCGCCACTGCGGAGGAACAGGCACAGGCCAGCAGGGCGAGCAGAACGATGAGTAGACGACGCTTCAAGTGCGTTATCATCGACCAGTCGAGGCCGCCCGCAAGTTCTGGTGACCGCGTTCTACATCCAAAACCCTGCAATAGAAAGGAGCGGCGACCTTTCGGCCACCGCTCCTGAGTACTTCAAAGTTGAGTCGGTCTCAGGCCTTCTTCGACTTCTCGATCGCTTCGTCCAGTGCGCCGACATAGCGGAAATTACTTTCGCCGATGTTGTCAGCCTCGCCGTTGAGAATCCGCTCGAAGCTGCTGACCGTCTCTTCCAAAGGCGTGTAGTTGCCCGGGAAGCCGGTAAAGACCTCGGCGACAAAGAACGGCTGGCTGAAGAACAGGCCGATCTTGCGGGCGCGGTTCACGGCCAGCTTGTCCTCTTCGCTCAGTTCGTCCACACCAAGAATCGAGATGATATCCTGCAGGTCGCGGTAACGCTGCAGCAGCGTCTGGACGCCGCGGGCGACGTTGTAGTGACGCTCACCGACGATCTGCGGGTCAAGGGCGCGGCTGTTCGACGCCAAGGGGTCGACGGCCGGGTAAATGCCCTTGGAGGCGATTGAACGCTCGAGGTAGATGAACGAGTCGAGGTGGGCGAAGGCGTTGGCCGGCGCCGGGTCGGTCGCATCGTCGGCAGGGACGTAGACGGCCTGCACGGACGTGATCGCACCCGACTTGGTCGAGGTAATCCGTTCCTGAAGCTCGCCCATCTCCGTAGCCAGCGTCGGCTGGTAGCCCACGGCACTGGGCATCCGACCCAGCAGGGCTGACACTTCGGAGCCGGCCTGGGTGAAGCGGAAGATGTTGTCGATGAACAGCAGCGTGTCGGCACCCGACTCGTCGCGGAAGTACTCGGCCATCGTCAGAGCTGACAGGGCGACGCGGAGGCGGGCACCCGGAGGCTCGTTCATCTGACCGAAGACCATGACCGTTTGGTCGATGACCTTCTTACCGGTGTCACCGATGGCGGCTTCCTGCATTTCGAGCCAAAGGTCGGTGCCTTCGCGGGTGCGTTCACCAACGCCTGCGAAGACGGAGTAACCGCCGTGTTCGCGGGCGATGCGGGCGATGAGCTCCTGAATGATGACGGTTTTGCCGAGGCCGGCACCACCGAACAGGCCAGCCTTGCCACCACGGATGAACGGGGTCAGCAGGTCGACCACCTTGATGCCTGTCTCGAAGACCTCTGCCTTAGGGGACAGGTCGCTGAACTCCGGCGGTTCGCGGTGGATCGGGCGGTAGTCGGTGACATTGACCGGGCCACGCTCATCGATGGGCTGGCCCAGGACGTTGAAGACGCGACCGAGCGTTTCCTTACCGACGGGGACGGTCAGGGGAGAGCCGGTGTCGACGACGGGCATGCCGCGCTTGAGGCCGTCGGTGCCACCGAGTGCGACGGCACGGGCCTTACCACCGCCCAGGTGCTGCTGGATTTCACCGACAAGCGTGGAAGTGACGCCATCGAGTTCAAACTCAACGTTGACGGCGTTGTAGATCGACGGGATCTTGTCCTCGGGAAACTCGGCGTCGAAGGTCGAGCCGATGACCTGCACGATGGTGCCGGTGGCCGTGGAGGCAGAATCTGTCTTGGAATCAAGCGTGGCAGTATCGGACATGGGCGTCGTTCGCTTCGTGGCAGGAAAAGGGGGCGACCCTATGGCGTCAGGAACCGGGCCTGCCAGCGGCAGGATCCGAACGGGCCGGCAGTGTACGCAAGACGTCGCCGTCGACCAACGACAGGCGTTCGACCTGCTTGCGACGATCGGCCGCGGCACCGACTCTTGCTTCCGGTCTCAATCTGCCGCCCAAACCCCTGAGGTGGGGATCTGCTAAAGCGTTGCGATCAGACGTTGGCAGCCAAGCCCCACGTGGGTATAGTTATTTAGGAAACAGCATCCCCCCGACCGCATTTGTTGTGGCCGGTCGCGACTGCCCCCGACGCGACTGGTTCACACGCAGGCCCTTGTCTTATGACAGGGGCCTGTTTTGTTGATGTTCTTGAACTGTCACTTTTCGCGCCGCTGCGAGAAACGCGTCGTAGTTCTGACGCATCTCTCGCACGCTGTCGCCGCCAAATTTGTCAACAAGGGCGGTTGCGATCTCGAAAGCCACCACGTTCTCAAGCACCACGCCTGCCGCGCTGATGGCAGAGACATCGCTGCGTTCCCAGCCGGCCTCGCTGGCTTCTTTTGTGTTAAGATCGATCGACCGCAGCGGCTTGCCCAGCGTGCTAATCGGTTTCATCGCCGCCCGGACGACCACCGGCTGGCCGTTGGTCATGCCGCCTTCGAGCCCGCCGGCGTTGTTGCTGCCACGCTTGTATCCGAGCGTCGGCGTCTCGCGAGTCGTCTCGTCGAAGAAGATCTCATCATGCACCTGTGAGCCGGGCCGACGTGCAGTCTCAAAACCTAGTCCGATCTCGACGCCCTTGAACGCCTGAATGCCCATGACCGCTCCGCCGATGCGACTGTCGAGCTTATCAAACCAGTTCATGCTCGAGCCGAGCCCGACAGGGCAGCCGAAGACGTGACACTCGATGATGCCGCCTGCGGTGTCTTTGGCCATCTTCTGGTCGCGAATAAACGACCGCATCTGCTCGGCTGCCGCTTCGTCGGGGCAGTAAAGGTCGTTGGCGTCACGCCGAATCAGCATGTCACGCCAGTTCTCAGCCGTGACCTCGAATTCACCCGTGGCGGGTCCGACGGCGCGGACAAAGCCGAACGCCTCGATGTCGAACATCTTGAGTAGACACCTGGACAACGCACCGGCTGCAACCCGTGCCGCCGTCTCGCGGGCGCTGGCCCGTTCGAGTGTCTCACGGCAGTCGGTCGTGAGCCATTTGGCCGCGCCGGCCAAGTCGGCATGTCCCGGCCGGGGCTTGTAGAGCGGGGGCGTCCGCTCCAGATCGTCCAGGCGGCTGTCCTTGTTCTTGACCTTCATGACGATCGGCGCACCGGTCGACTTGCCCAGCCGCACGCCGCTGAGGTACTCGGCTTTGTCAGTCTCGATCTTCTGCCTTCCCCCGCGGCCGTACCCGCCTTGACGCCGTTTGAGCTCCAAGTCGACAAAGTCACTGTCGATCTCCACACCCGCAGGCATGCCATCGACCAGCGCAAAGAGCCCGGGCCCGTGCGATTCTCCGGCAGTGCGATACGAAAGCGTCGGCATTGCCGCAGCCTATTCCCCTGCACGTTCCACGTGGAACAAGTCGCTGCGTGTCGTGACCTTCACGTTACCGGTATCTCCGGCGACGACGCGTACCGGGTAGCCTGCCGCTTCGAGCACACTCGCATCATCCGTCGCCCCGGCCGGTGCTCGCTCCAGCGCCTCGACATACCAATCCAGCCGCATCGCCTGAGGCGTCTGCACCGCCACCAGCTCCGCCCGGGGCAACGTCTCGACGACTACTCCGTCACGACGCCGCTTGATCGTGTCCGTCACCGCCACGCCCGGAACGGCAGCACCGAACTGCAAGGCAGTGTCGAAGACACGGTCGATCAGTTCCTGCTTCACCATCGGTCTGGCCGCGTCGTGAACGGCGACGAAGGCGGGCACCAAATCCATCCGACGGACCAGGTCGATGCCGCGTCCGACGCTGTCGTGCCTCGTCTGGCCGCCCTCGCACCACGTCACCCGACCCGGCTCGACATCGAGCGACGCCACCACGTCCGCCCGCTTGCGTGGCCCGACCACCACAACGACGGCCACATCGGCACGTCTGGCGAAAGCGTCGATGGCGTGCTGCAGTACCGTCCGCCCGTCGGACAACGTCACATCGAGCTTGTCGCTTCCGAAGCGCGAACCCGAGCCTGCTGCTGGAAGGATGACGCTGAAAGAGGCCACGATTCTATAGATTCTTACTAAAAAAGATCCTCGAGAATGCCCTGCACGTCGTGCTTCATGCACGTGAACATGGGCGTGTCTCGCTGGGTGTAGAGGCTCGAGTCGGTTTCGCGAAGCTGCTGCACCAGGTCAAGGAAGTCGCTCGGCACGTCGGTTTCGAAGGCGACGACAAAGTCCTGGTCGTCGAGACCGAAGCTGTAGGTCGTGTTGAGCTTGACGCTCGGGTAGTCGTTGCCGACGCGAATGTGCTCGGTCATGGCGGCCTGGCGTTCTTCGAGCGTCTTGAGGTACCACGGCCGCGTTTTGACGAACGGGTAGACGAACAGGAACTTGCGCCTGCCCGGAACGATCTTGGCGCGGCTGTTCTCGTCGTGGAATGGATCGACCGGGTCGACGTATTGGCTGCGTTTCGTCATCGCCAGGAAGCGGTGGCTGACCTCGAGGAAGCCGGCCAGACGCGTGCGGTTGAGCTTGGCCTCCTGCTCGCGCAGGACATCGGCGTCGTAGGCGATACGCCAGACGATGAAGTCGGTGTCGGTTTTGAGGCCGACGGTCGAGTAGGTGAGCTGGATGTACTCCTGCCGCGTCTCGCCGAGCGCCTCGACGAACTGCTGCTTGATAGTCTCTTTCTCTTCGGTCCCGAGTCGGCGGACGCTGGGATCGATCTTGTACATCGTCCACGTCACGAACTGTCGGCGGACGTCGGGGGTTGTTCCTGAAGTCGTTCCTGATTCACTCACGCCGCAGCGTACGCGTCGGCGGCGCTGCGCCGCGGCGGCCGAATCGGCGTCGGCTTCGGCGGCGGGGCAGAATGTTCCACGTGGAACATTCTGCCGTCCCGGCAACCCTCGCCACGCTCGGCCATCACGGTTTCTGGCGCTCGCCCGATGTTCCACGTGGAACATTCCGGCTCCGCCAGTGCGTCGGCGGGTCGTCGGCCGTGCGCTATGGGGTCGTCGGCGAATCCATGACTTCTTGCGTACGTGGACCGTGCGCAAACATACCGGCTACGACCGGCTGCGCACTTTTGCCCGCAGCGAGGCCGGATCAGTATTTCGCGACCGAGTGGATGCGGGTGTTGCCCAGCTTGCTCCTGCCGCCGAGCGCTTCGAGCTCGATCAGGACCGCCGCGGCGACGACTTGCCCGCCGAGGTCGTCGACGAGATCGATGCACGCCGCCATCGTTCCGCCGGTCGCCAGCACGTCGTCACAAATCAGCACCCGTTGGCCGGGCTTGATGTCGCCCGTGTGCATCTCCAGCGTGTTCGTGCCGTACTCGAGCGCGTAGTCGCGACTCCTCTTTTCCCGCGGCAGTTTCCCCGGCTTCCGCACGAGGCCAAACCCCGCCGACAGACAACAGGCGACCGCCGTCCCGAAAATGAATCCACGGCTCTCAGCCCCGATGACCAGATCAATATGTTGCCCGCGGAACGGGTTGGCCATGAGCTCGATCGACAACGCCAACCCCGCCGGGTCTGCCAGCAAAGGCGTGATGTCGCGGAACATGATTCCCGGTTCCGGAAAATCAGGCACATCCTGGATCAGCGACTTAAGCCGTGCGACGGGGTCGTTCATGTCGTCGCCAGCGTAGTCAGGACGTGACCGACGCTTCTAAGCCTTCAACTCCTTGGGTTAATCGAGTCGGGCGAATCGAAGCCGAAAGACCTCGCTGCCGTCGCCCTTTTTTACAGCGTTATTGCGCGTCGAGCGCTTCGTGCAGCGTGACGAGGTTCGGCGTCGAACGCTTGCCGACGTGGTGAATGATCGATCCCAGCGGGTAGGCCCGTGCGAGCGGGCTTTGCGGATCAACGGCCAGGACCAGGCAGCCGCCGCCGGGCGTTTCGCTGTTGCCGAAGGTAATGCCTCCAAAGACGAGGCGTTGGCGTTCGGTATCGACGCCGGTCGTCTCGGGCCGCTGATCGAGCTGCACCACGACCGCCAGCCGCTGTCCGCCGCGGCGGACGTGCAGGGCAACCGGCTCGCTGACGGGCGAGGCACCGACGTGTTTGACGAAGGTCTCTTCGTCCCGCACCGGGCGGTCACCCAGGGCCAGAATCACGTCGCCGGCCTTGAGGTGGCCGTCGGCGGGCGTGCCGGGGCCGACGCGGGTGACGAGCATGCCGTCGGTCGAGCTGGCGGCGCGGCCTGCGACACCGAGGTAGCCGTACGTCGGGGCGTCGCCGAGGATCATCCGGGCCACGCGGGCCTGCATGTCGGCGTCGGCGGGCATGGCAAAGCCGATGCCGTGCGTCTGTGCCTGGGGCAGCACGACGGCCGTCACGACGCCGATCACGCGGCCGTGCAGGTCGAGCAACGGCCCGCCGCTGTTTCCTGGATTGAGTTCTGCCGTCGTCTGCAACAGGTTGGCGTAGTGGCGCCCTTCCTGCCGGCTCAGCCGCGGCAGGCTGCGTCCGGTGGCGCTGATGAGGCCGGCCGACACGCTCATGCCGCCGTTCCCGCCCAGACCGATCGGGTTACCGACCGCCACCGCCCACTGGCCACGCTCCGCGACGGCCGGTGCGAACGAGACGCTTTGCATCCGCATCGGGACCTTGATCACCGCCAGATCGCCACGCGGGTCGGTGGCGACGACCATGGCCGGGATGATGCGGCCGTCGTCGGTGGTGACGTAGATCTGGCGAGCGCCTTCGACGACGTGCTGGTTGGTGACGATGTACCCGCGGCTGTCGACGCAGAAGCCGGTGCCGACGGTGCGAGCGCCGCCCGCGGTGAGCTGATCGAGGACTGCGGCGTTGAGCTTACTGGACGTGGCAGGCAGCTGCGGTGGTGCCGTGGCCATGCCGACGGTGATGGCCACGACGCCCGGCGAGGCCTTTTTGGCGACGTCGGCAAAGGCCTTTTCAAGCTTGGCCAGCGAAGCGGTCTCGCTGTGGCTGACATAGGTCCCCTGGGCCGCCGCCGGTGCGGCAGGAAGTGTCACGGCGAGGGCGGCAAACAACAGGCCGCGGCAAAGGTGGTGCATCTCGTTCTCTTCCGGGTTGCAACGCGACCGCGATCCGCCACGGGGCGGTCGATTGCGCATGCGGAGGTTCCACCCGATGCGTCGGCTGGATAGCCAGACAGGTTGAGGTCGATCGGTCGGCTTAATCCGAAGCGTTGGTCCTGCTCCATTGTTCAGCGAAGACCGACGCGTTGGTGCAGTCGGGCAGGATGTTGTCAGACGTAACCTGCGGGCTTCGCGTCCGCTGACTCTGGCGGAAGCAAGCGATACCTTAATGTTTTAAATGCGAGTTCTGCTGACAACAATTACAGCCATAGTCATGCTTCTGCAAGGCGGTTGTGCGACGCTACTGACTTACCAAAGCTCGAAGAGCTGGAAGCAGAGGGCGGTGCGGGTCAATGAGCCCATCGCTTACGCCACGCATTCGAGCGGCGAAATCGTTATTGCTTACGGAAGGCCCGGCGACCGGAAATCGCGACAGCTGTTCGTTCTCTCGCCTGAGATTCTTCGGAGGGCTGCAGCGAACCATCGCAAACGGGCGGCAGAACTTCGTCAGCAGTACCCGGACCCGACCACGCTTCCAGCGGGATTGAGCGCAAGTCTGCATCCGATCCCACAGATCTTTCTGCGACCCCAGCTCCCCGCTGCGGACGATCAGCTTCCATCAATTGCGGCCAATGAGTCACGGCCGCTACGTTTTGCCGAAGGACCACCGGCATGGCTGAAGCCCGGGATGCTGAAGCAGTTCGATGCAGAAACGCTCATCGAAGTGCGGGTTCCTGCTGTTACTGACGGACCTGCCACCTTGCCGTCGTCAGAGGTGTATTACGTACGTGTCGGATCGCCATTCGCACCGAAGGTTTACAACCCGCTGGGACATGCTGCGCACGTCGCTGTACTCGTACCTGCCGTCGCGGTGGATCTGGTCACATTTCCGGTTCAGGTGATTGGCGTGCTGATTATCGTCGAAGGCTTGAGCGACATCGGCAAGTAGCCGGCGTGTCGTCAGGCGACCGGCGGCTTAGCATGCCGGCCTATGCCGGTCAGCAGCAGCGAAATCCGCCAGCAGTTTGTCGACTTCTTCACGAAGCAGCACGGCCACGCGCACGTCCCGAGTTCGCCGGTCGTGCCGCACGATGACCCGACGTTGCTCTTTGCCAACGCGGGCATGAACCAGTTCAAGCCGATCTTCCTGGGCGAGGACAAGCTCGACCACTACGGCCCGCCGCGGGCGGCCAACAGCCAGAAGTGCATCCGTGCCGGCGGAAAGCACAACGACCTCGACGACGTCGGCCGAGACACGTACCACCACACGTTCTTCGAAATGCTCGGGAACTGGTCGTTCGGCGACTACTTCAAGGAAGGGGCCATCGACATGGCCTGGGAGCTGCTGACGAAGGTCTGGAAGCTCGACCCGGAACGGCTGCACGCCAGCTACTTCGAGGGCGACGAGAGCGAAGGCCTCGAGCCGGACACGGAGGCGAAGCAGCTTTGGACAAAGTACCTGCCGCCGGAGCGGATTCATCCGGGCAACAAGAAGGACAACTTCTGGGAGATGGGCGACGTCGGCCCGTGCGGGCCTTGCAGCGAGATTCACTACGACCGCTCCGACGACAAGAACGGTGGCAACCTCGTCAACGCCGACGGGCAGGACACGGTCGTCGAAATCTGGAACCTCGTCTTCATCCAGTTCAACCGGACGGCCGGCGGACTCAAGCCGCTGCCGGCCAAGCACGTCGATACGGGCATGGGCTTCGAGCGGATCGTGCGCGTCCTGCAGGGCGTGACGAGCAACTACGAGACAGACGTCTTCGGGCCGTTGCTTGACGAGATCAGTCAGATCAGCGGAAAGGCGTACGAGCCGGCGCTCGACGCGCCGGTGGGCATTGCGTTTCGCGCGATTGCCGACCACGCGCGGATGGCGACGTTTGCGATTGCCGACGGTGCGATGCCTGACGGCAAAGGCCGCGGCAGCGTGGTGCGGAGCGTGATCCGGCGTGCAGTGCGATTCGGCTACCAGACGCTGGAGCTACGCGAGCCGTTCCTTTACAAGCTGGTGAGCGTCGTGCAGGAGCAGATGGGCGACGCCTTCCCGGACGTTCGCGACACGAACGCGGCGAAGGTCATCGAGAGCGAGGAGCGTGATTTCCTCAAGACCATCGAGCGTGGCCTGGCGTTGTTTGAAGAGTCAGTCACGGGCGGCGCTGAGGGCGTGTTTCCCGCACAGGCAGCGTTCGATTTGCACACGACGTACGGCTTCCCGATCGACCTGACGCGTCAGCTGGCCGAGGAGCGTGGGCTGACGGTCGACGTGGACGAGTACGAGCGGTTGTTCGCCGAGTTCCAGGAAGCCAGCGGCAAGGGTCGCAAGGCGGCCGGTAGCGGGGCCGTCGACTTCGGCGACTTGCCGGACACCGACGATTCGGGCAAGTACGGCTGCGTCAACGACGACGCGATCGTTCTTGCATTTGTCCGCGGCGATGACGTGGTGACGAGCGGCTCGATCAACGCAAACGACGAGGTCGGCGTGTTGCTCGATCGCACGTGCTTCTACGGCGAGCAGGGCGGCCAGGTCGGTGACACCGGCACGATTCGTGCCGACGATGCATCCTTTGAGGTCACCGACACCCGCCGCGTCGGTGGCCGGGTCATTCACGTCGGCAAGCTCGCCGCCGGCACGCTGAGGATTGGCGATGCCGTCCAGACGCACGTCAACTCCAAGCGGGCCGACATCGCTCGGCACCACACCGTTACGCACCTGCTCAACCTCGCCCTTCGTCAAACGCTCGGCGAACACGTCGCCCAACGCGGCAGCCTCGTCGACGACACCAAAACCCGCTTCGACTTCTCGCACGACAAGCCACTCACCGCCGAGGACATCGTCAAGATTGAACGACGCGTCAACGCGTCCATACGGAGCAACTTTCCCGTCCACAGCGACACCGTTCCGCTGGCAGATGCCAAGCAGATCGAGGGCGTGCGTGCGGTGTTCGGCGAGAAGTATCCTGATCCGGTGCGGGTCGTTTATGCGACGCCGACCGATCTGATGCAAAGCGACGGCAGCGTCCACAGCGTCGAGTTTTGCGGCGGCACGCACACGCATCGCACGGGTGACATCGGCTTGTTCAAGATCATCGCCGAGGAGTCGGTGAGCAAGGGCGTGCGGCGTGTCATCGGCGTCGCCGGTGACGCGGCCGTCGTGTACGTGCAGAACGCCGACGAGCAACTACGCCAGACGTCTGCGGCATTGTCGGCCAAGCCTGAAGAGGCCGCCGACCGGGCGGCGGCGATGCGCGACGAAATCAAGAAGCTCAAGAAGCAGCTCGCCAGCGGTGGCGGCACGGGCGCTGCGGCGTTCGACGCTTCGGTCGTCGCGGCCGACCTGCTGGCCAAGGCGGAGAACGGCGTGATGGTCGCCCAGGTCGCCTCTCCCTCAGACGACGCATTGCGGTCGGTGGTCGATGCCGTCAAAGCTAAGGCCGACAGCTATGCGGTGCTGCTGGCATCGCCGGGCGACGACAAGGTGTCGATCGTCGCCGGCTGCAGCAAAGACGTCATTGGCAGGGGCCTCAAGGCAGGCGATTGGGTCCGCGACGTGGCCAAAGCCTGCGGCGGCGGTGGCGGCGGCAGGCCCGACCTGGCCCAGGCCGGTGGCAAGGACGCCAGCAAGCTGGGCGAAGCTCTTGCCGCGGCCAAAGCGATGGCAGAAGAGAAGCTGCGGTAGGCGTTTTACTCGTCGCAGGCGCTACCAGTACTTCTCGAAGTGAACGTTGCCGTCGGGGTTCTCACGGTCTTTGGGCGTGAAACCGCGGGCGACGAGGCTGTTGGTGACTTCGTCAATCATCGACGGGTTGCCGCAAAGCAGCACATGGCACTGCTCGGGTGTGAGGCCCTCGCCGACAAGGTCGCTGTAGGTGGCGTCGTCGAGGGCGACGTGGATGCGGCCGCGGAGGCCGAGCCAGCCTTGGCCGTCAGTTGCTTCGGGCTCGCGGCTGCAGGCGGGCACGTAGACGACGGTGTCGTCCTTGGCGGCGAGTTTTTCGAGCTCGTGCCGATAGCCCAGGTCTGCCGACAGGCGGGTGCCGTGGAGCACCACGAAGCGACGCCATCGGCCGGTTTCGCGGTAGGTTCGCAGCATCGACACGAACGGCGCGAGGCCCGTTCCAGTCGCGACGGCGACCAAGTCTCGTTCGGCCGGAATGCCGTCGAGCGTGAACTTGCCCTTGCACTTGGGGGCGCAGTAAAGGCGATCTCCGACGGCCAGCTCCCAAAGCCTCGGCGTCAGCGCGCCGCCATCGACGCGGGCGAGGTAGAACTCGATGCCTTCCTTGTCGAGCGGTGAGGAGCTGATGGAGTACGGCCGCAGGGTGAAACGGCCCAGACCTTTGCGGGTGCCGGTGTCGGCATCTGCGGCCGGTGCGACGCCGATCGTCGCGTACTGGCCAGGCTTGAAGTCGGGCACGCCACCGTCAGGCAAGATGCGCAAGATCGCCAGCTCTGAGGTGAGGTCTTCACGTCCGACGACGCGGGCATTGAGCAGCTTGGCATCGGCGTCGGACACAGCAGTAACGTCGGCGGTGTCGGCGGCGGGCATGGTGGGCGTGGCGGGCATGGACGAAGTCGCGGCGTTTGGAACAGGATCAGCCGCGGGTGCAGTCTTGCCCCCTGTCGCCGGACGATCAAGCCACCGATGCTGCGAAAGGTCTGACGCCTCTGTCGGCGACAATTGTTCGCGATGCGGTGACGGGGTGAGTCACATTGACGACACGGCGCGTTCCATTTTCGACAGGTGGCCGCGTATTGTGGCGCGACGAGCGGTCGGGCCACGACAAACGCCCGACGCCGATGCCGCCATGGATGACCCTGCCCCGCCAACCCGCCCTGCAACGCCACCTGCACCACGCGCGGGCAAGGGCCTGATCGATCAGCCGAACGGTGACGGCAAGACCGACACGAAGTCGACGCCGGTCGATGTGCTCATTGTTGACGACGCCGAGATGGATCGGATCCTGCTGTCGAGGCTGCTGGGTCGCGGGCTGATGGTGCGGGAAGCGGTGAATTTGACCGAGGCCGAAGTGAGCGTGCGGCAGGAGGTGCCCGACCTCATCCTGCTCGACAACAACCTGCCCGACGGCACCGCCTCGGACTTTCTAGAGGTGCTCAGCACGATTGAGGGGGATCGGCCGACCTATTTGGGGACGCTTGCGTGTCCGGTGGTGATCCTGACGGGTGGTGGCAGCCCGTCGCTGGCCGCCGACCTGGTGCGGCGTGGTGCTGGTGACTACCTGCCGAAGGAATCGCTCCTGGCTGACGAAGACGGCCGCTTCACCACCGCCAGGCGTGCGCTGCATGACACGATTCGTCGTGCCCGCGACCATCACCACCTGACCCGCCGGGCCGGTCGATTGCTTGCCGGGGCGCTGCGCAAGCGCAGCCGCGCTCAAGAGGCCAGACGAGCTGAGAAAGAAGCCCGTAGCGAGGCGGATCTTGCCTTGCAGCGGCTGCAAAGCGCCCTCGACGCGGGCGAAATGGGCACCTGGGTCTGGAACCTTCAGACAGACGAGATCCAGTTCGATGCCCGTCAACTCGAGCTGTACGAGCTCAATTTCGGCAAGCTCAGCTTTGAGGCGGCGTTTGCCCGTGTGCACCCCGAAGATCGTGCCAGGGTCGAGCAGGCGATTGACGCAGTAACATCAGGAGCTGAGCCGAACTTCGAGGCCGAGTTCCGCCTTGACCTGCCGAGCAACACGCCGCGATGGATTGCGGCATACGGCCGAGCCGCCGGCGACGGGGACGACCGTCACCTGCTAGGTGTCAGCTTCGACGTCACCGAGCGCCACTGGGCTGTGGAAGCACTCCAAGCCAGCGAGGCGGAAAACGCCCGCCAGCTTTCAGCCCTGGCGGCCATCTACGACCAGGCACCGGTGGGGCTGGGGCTGCTCGATAGCGACCTTGCGTTCACGAGCGTCAACGGCATGCTCGCCGACCTGCTGGGGGTCCCGGCCGACGATCTGCGAGGCCGTTCGGCGGCCAGTGTGCTGCCCGCTGCTCTATGGCAACAAGTCGGCGACGCCTGCCGCGCCGCAGCAGACGGCCAGCAGCAACGCGTGCAGGTGCGACTCGAACACGACGGCCACAATAACGTCAGCCTGCTCTGGTCTTGCGGCCCGGTTCGCGGCATCGACGGCACGGCCGAGGGTGTGAACCTTGTCGTGCAGAACGTCACCGACCTGCAGCTCAAAGAAGAACGCCTCGCCAAGCAGGCCCTGGAACTCGGTGACCAACGGCTCGAACTTGAACGCAGGAATGACGAGCTGTCCCGGGTCAACCACCGGCTCGGCGAAACGACGAGTCGGCTCGAGTCGCTGCTCGACAGCGCGCCCGTCGGCTTCGGCTTCTTCGACGACTCTGGACGATTCCTGCTGATCAACGACGAGCTGGCGAGGCTAAACGGCCTGCCGGCCCGAGAGCACGTCGGCCGCGAGATTAACGAAGTGCTGCCGGATCTGGGCGGGCTCATGCGGCCGTATCTCGACCGCGTCGTCAGCACCGGCAGGCCCGTCATCGGCGTCGAGATCGAGGGGCAGACGCAGGCAACCGCCCATACGCCGCGATGGTTTCTGACAAGCTTTTTCCCGGTCCACGCCGGCCTGTTGAAGGCCGAGGGGCGTAGTGCGACGGAGGCCGTCGGCTGCGTCGTGCTCGACATCACCGACCGCAAACGCGGCGAGCGGTTGCTCCGCGAGGCCAAGGAAAATGCCATCAACGCCCGTATTTCTGCCGACCGGGCGCGGGAATTGTCTGAGCGGGCCAACCGCGCCAAGAGCGAGTTCCTGGCCGTGTTGAGCCATGAGCTGCGGACGCCGCTGACGCCGGTGCTGGCTGGGGCGCAGATGCTGGAGCAGGCGCTGAACCAGCAGCTACCGACTTTGCGTGAGTCGGGAATGGATGGCGCTAATGAGCAGGAACTGCTACGCGAGCTCCTTGGTGATTCGCTGGCGACGATTCGCCGCAACGTCGAGCTCGAGGTTCGACTGATCGACGACTTGCTGGATTTGACGCGGATCACGCGTGGCAAGCTGCAGTTGACACGTCGGCCGATCGACCTCAATGACGCCGTCCGCCACGCCATCGAGACGTGTCGAGGCGAGGCGGTCGAGAAGAACGTGTCGCTCGAATTAGACGCGGTCGATGGTCCGCTTGGCATGGTGGCCGACTCTGCCCGTATCCAGCAGGTTATCTGGAATCTGGTGAAAAACGCGATCAAGTTCACACCCGAGGGCGGGCGGATCTGGGTCAACACGACCGCGACGACGACCTCCGTCGGGCCGCAGGTCGTATGCAAGGTGCGTGACAACGGCCTGGGCATCGACAGCGAGCACCTGCGGACGATCTTCAACGCGTTCGAGCAGGGCGGCAGAGGGACGACGCGTACTTTCGGCGGTCTGGGTCTCGGCTTGGCCATCAGCCGATACCTCGTCGACGCGCACGGCGGCACGCTCATCGCCGAAAGTGCCGGCGCTGGTGAGGGCTCGACCTTTACTGTGTCGCTTCCGGCGCGTCAGCTCCGTCGCAGCAGCAAGCGGATCGAACGGGGCGGCGAGGCAGGCAATATCCAAGTGCCGCGCATTCTGCTCGTGGAAGATCATGCCGACACCGGGCGACTCATGGCGCGGTACCTGAAGATGCGACTCAAGGCCGACGTGGTGCGCGCAGAGACGGTTGAGACGGGGCGGGCCCGCTATGCCGAGTCGCTCGAAGGCGAGCGGTTCGGCCTCATTATCAGCGATATCGGGCTGCCCGACGGCAGCGGGATCGACCTGCTCGACTCCCTGCCGAGTGACCATCCGCCGGCAATTGCACTCAGCGGGTACGGCACCGAGGCCGACATCCGTCGCTCCAAGGACGTCGGCTTCGTCGAGCACCTCATCAAACCCGTTGATCTCGAGAGCCTCGAACGGGTGGTCATGCAAACGCTGGCCGGGGTGCCGAAGACGCCGGAAGCTGAGGCGGACGGCAGCGTGCCTGATAATGACGCGACCATTGCGTGAGGCGTGATCGGGCGTGAATACAGGTGTCAAGGCGGTAGAATTTGCGAGCGTTTGCCGGTTGCCTACGTTGGCACAGCCGAAACGTCCGCACCGACCGACCCTTTCCGCCGATGACCGCCAGCGACACCATCACGTCCATAGACAGTAACGAGGCCGTGCCCGAGCACCCGTACGTGCGTGACACGAAGGCGATCCGGCCGACAAACGTGGTAAGCATCGTGATCCCCGTCTACAACGAGGAGCGGACGGTGGCAACGCTGATCGATCTGGTCGTCAGGGCCCGCGTGCCCGACGGGCTGACGAAGCAGATCGTCTGCGTCAACGACGCCAGCAGCGACGGCACGAGCGGCGTTCTCGAGGCCATCGCCAAGCACTACAAAGCCAGCGAAGGCATCAAGTTTGTCGTCCACCACCAGAAGGAAAACCAAGGCAAAGGGGCCGCCTTGAGGACCGGCTTCGGCCTGGCGACGGGTGACGTCGTGCTGATCCAGGATGCCGACCTGGAGTACGACCCGGCCGACTACATGAAGCTGCTGACGCCGATCGTGCAGGACAAGGCCGACGTCGTCTTCGGCAGCCGATTCATCGGCGAGCCGCACCGCGTGCTCTACTACTGGCACTCGATGGGCAACAAGTTCCTCACGTTCCTGTCGAACGCGTTCACGAACCTGAACCTTACCGACATGGAGGTCTGCTACAAGGTCTTTCGCAAGGACGTGCTCGACCGCATCGAGGTCAAATGCGACCGCTTCGGCTTCGAGCCCGAAGTGACGGCCAAAGTCGCCAAAATGCGCCCACGGTTGCGGATTTACGAAGTCGGCATCGCCTACTACGGCCGCAGCTACGAAGAAGGGAAAAAGATCACCTGGAAGGACGGCGTCAAGGCGATTCTGGCGATCATCCGGTTCCGGTTTACCGATTAGTCAGATCTCAGAGGCCGATCAGGATCGGCGCTACCCGCCGGACGATTTGGCGGCGTAACCGGCTGCTTTGAGCTCGTCGACGACCCGGTCACGCACATCACCCTGGAGCGTCAGGCCGTCGTCGGTAGCAGAGCCGCCGACGGCGAACTTCTGTTTGAGCTGTTTGGTCAACCCCGCCAGATCTGTTGCGGCGGCGTCGAGGCCGGTCACGACGGTCGTCCATTTGCCGCGACGCTTCTCGCGACGCACGCGCGGCGACTGCTTCTCGGGCGGCAGCACCTCGCCGGTGGCGTCGCGTGGGCAAGTGCAGTCGGCAAGCTCTTTGCCGCACCGTGCGCAAGTCACCGGTCGCTGCAACGCCGTTCCATCGAAGAGGCCCATGAGGCAAGCGTAAGACTGTGACGTGATTCTCGCGATCGATGTCGGCAGTTCCTCCGTCAAAGCTGCGTTGCTCGACGGCACCACCATCGTCGGCGACAATGCCTACGAGCCGTTCGTGACCACCTATCGCGACCTGTGTGTCGAGGTCGACGCCGTCGCGATCGATGAGGCCATTCGCAGAGCGGTCGCCAGGCTCGATATTGCCGCTGCGAGCAGTGTCGGCATCACGGGCATGGCACCGGCGTGGCTGGCGATGGACGAGCACGGCCGGGCGATGACGCCGATCATCACCCACCAGGATCGCCGCAGCACCGAAGTCGCCCACGCCATCGAGGAAAGGATTGGCAGGAAACGCGGATATCTCCGACTGACCGGCAATGTTGCCACGCCCGGGGGCATCAGCGTGACGACAGCTTCCTGGGTCGGCAGCCACAGCAACATCATCGACCGCTGCTCGATGATGGGGCATCTGCCGACTTCGCTGATGAAACGTCTGACCGGCGAATGGGCGATCGATCCGAGCAACGCAGGCTTCACAGGTCTGCTCGACGTCCAGGCGATGAAGTGGTCGAAGACCGTCTGCGATGCCGCACAGTTGCCGATGAGCAAGCTGCCGCCGATCGTGGATGCGGCAAGCGTGGTCGGTCAGACCGTGGCCAACGACTTGAGCATTCCGATCGGTCTGCCGGTATTCGGCGGCTACGTTGACGGCAGCGGGCCGTTACTACTGACCGGGGCGACGCCCGGCACGCTCATGCACTCGGCCGGTTCGACCGACGTCCTGGCGGTGTGCGTCGATCGGCCGATCCCGACGAAAGGGCTGTTGTGTCGGCCGCTAGGCTCGAAAAACCTTTGGGTACTGGCCGCCACGCAGGCGGCCGGGGCGTCGTCGATCGGGTGGATCCGCGAGATGCTCTTTGCGGACCTCGACACCGATACGTTCACCGCCGAACTGCGCGCCGCGGCGAAAACGGAGACGAGCGTGACGTTCCGCCCGTGCCTGGCCGGTGACCGCCAGAAGATCGATCAGTCGGCGGCTGGCCTTGAGGGCCTGACGTTGGCAACGACGCGTAAGGACATTCTCGCCGCGGTCGTGCAGGGTTTGGTGGCCGACCACGTCAAGCGGTTCGACCGCCTCATGCGAGCCGCCGGTGATGTCGACTCGAGAGTCGTCACCACCGGCGGGGCGGGTGCTTTTCGAGATGTCCTTCGCGCCGCATGGCCGAATCGGCCCGACGGGCAAAGCTGGGCGTTCGAGGAGGTCGAGCAGGCGACGCTCCGCGGCCTGGGAGCGCTCAATTCAGGGGCAGCTCCCAAGGCGTGACCTTGACCTTCTCGAACTGGCCCGGGTTGTCGGGAGTGCCGAACTTGACGCTCTCGCCGTGGCCATCGACGAAGCCGACATTGACGCTGCCACCCTTGGGGTTGCCGAGCGTGCCGCGAGCCTCAGAGTTGGTCGCGCCGCTGTCGTGACGATCGAGCGGAACGCGCCATGCGAGCCAGGACGTCTGCATGATGCCTGCCATCGTGCCGTCGTAGGCGATGTTGCCGCCGTTGTAGTTGTTGGAACCGAAGTTGGTCGTCCAGATGAGCAGGTCGGCGCGGTCGAGGAAACCGCCGCCTTGTTGCGGGTCGGCACGGATGGTGCCGGTGTCACCCCAGAGCAGCGTGCTGGCCGGATCACGAACCGCGGTCAGCTTGGCATTGACCGACTTGCCGAGCTGCGGGTGCCAATAGCCTGGAGGGCTCGACAGCGGCAGTCCGCCGACGACACCGACTTCCGAGCTGCCGATGCGACTGACGCCGCCGTACGTATTGCGGTCGATCAACGAAGCAATATCGCCGTTGATGCCGTAGCTGGCCGGAACCTTGTCAAGGGCGACACCCTGCGGTGCGACGTATCCCGCGCCTTCGGCTCCGGTGGCCACGCCCGGATCACTAGGGCAAATAAAGTAATCAGGCCAGTTGTTGCGTTCGTCAAACGTCGCATCCGCCTCGCCAAGATACCGGATCATGTACGTGTACAGGTCCAGGATCTCGACG
Organism: uncultured Planctomycetota bacterium; assembly: GCA_963841915.1. Classification (GTDB taxonomy): domain Bacteria; phylum Planctomycetota; class Phycisphaerae; order Tepidisphaerales; family Tepidisphaeraceae; genus JBCDKH01. The sequence goes on from CAWJEN010000006.1 coordinate 470,673, forward strand.
CCGTCGTCGGCGTCCATGGGGTTGTCGCGGTACTCAAAGATGTTGCGGCTGCGGTCATACTGCTCGACCACGAAGTCGCCACTGACCGGAGGCAGGTAATTCGTGTCCAGGTTGAACTGCAACGACGCGCTGCCCAGCTCGCGCAGGCTGCTCAGGCATTTGACGTTGGCCGCGCTGGCCCGGGCGCGGTTCAGCGTCGGCAGCAGGATCGAGATCAGCAGCGCGATGATGCCGATGACGACCAGCAACTCAACGAGCGTGAAACCGCGGGTGCGTGGGGATGGGGTTGCGTTCATGGGAGGCCTCCTCGGCCGCTTTCGGCGGGATGGGGTGGGCGGCTCAAGAGCGAGGCGCCGCGGGGAAACAGGCAAAAGGGAGTTCGTCAAACGGAAGCTTGTGGTTTCGAGCGGCGTCGTAGTAGACCTGCATAGGCGAGGCCCATTGTGACGATGCCTGTCGGCTCCGGAATCGTCGTCGGCAGCAGGTAGGCGAGCGAGCCGGCACTGCCTGCAACGCCTCGCTCGAAGCCGAAATTGTTGCGAAGCAGAGCAAAGTCGAGGATCGACACGATGCCGTCGGCGTTGAAGTCGCCGCCCGACCAGCCACCGTCGGTCCCGAAGTTGGCCCGCAACGCGGCAAAGTCGAGGATGCTCACCGTGCCGTCAAGATTCGCATCGGCGTACGCCGTCTCGAAGACGTCGAAGACCATCACGTCCAGATCGCCCTTTGTCAGCACGCCGTCGGCGTTGAGGTCGAGCGTCCACGTCGCCTCACCGCCAAGCGCGTCGGCAAGGGTGTCGATGTCGAAGGCGTCCGTGTCGCCAAAGCCGTTGAGGTTGCCGCGGCGAAGCTCTGCGGCACGAGCAGCGTTAGCCGTGTTGTTGGCGCCGAAGCTGCGGTAAATCTCCTCGAGCAGGAACAGGTCCGGCGTCGTGATGCGGCCGTCACCATTAGCGTCGGCGGCTGGGTTGAACTGGTCGCCCTGGGCGTACAGCACCGCCTCGAAGCCGTAGCTCGTCCCCGTCACATCGTCGGTGCCGAAGAAGCCGTTTGAGTTGAGATCCCCGATCCCGCGGCCGATGCCGGTGTCGAATCCGAAGCCGCCGAACCGCTGGACGTTCAAGTTACCGGAAATTTCTTTCGTGACGACGGTGACGGCATGGTTGCCGGTCACAAGCCCGCCGAAGCCGTACTTGAAGAGGTCGCGATCGACCTGGCTGGCCTTGGCGTTGTTGCCGACGAGCGAGAGCGGGTCGGTGTTTTCGGGCAGGTTCAGGAAGACGAAGACTTCGTCAGCCGTGCCGTCGACGCTCTCGACGATGAAGTCGCGACCGCTCTGGTTGAAGGCGACGACCTCATCAATGGCCGACACCGGCTTGAGACGGTCGACGTAGATGACCTCTTTGAACGGCGAGTAGACGGCCGGGCCGCCGTCACCGCGTTGGCGGAAGGCGCGGGCTTCGATGAAGTTGACGCCTTCGGGCAGCAGCGAGGTGTCGACCGTCTGGCGGAACTGTCCATCGCCGCCGAGGGCCAGCGGGCTGCTTTTGGTCGCGAACGATTCAAAGCCGTAGGCAACGCTGCCGGGGTTAACGATGTCGACGATGCCGTTGTTGTTGACGTCGATGCCGCCGTTGATCTTGAGCAGGGCGTTGTCGCCGTCGGCCTGGAAGTCGCGTTGGCCGTCGCTGAAGACGTAGGGCGTGGTGTCGAGTTGGACGGTAAAGGTGTCGCCGGTGACGACGGTGTAGTCGGCAATGCGAGTGGTGCCGTTGGTGGCCGCCGTGGCGGTGCCGCCCTCGATCACGCCGCTGGCGCCGCCGATGCTCATCGTGCCGACAGGCGTGGGCAGGCCGTAGATGACGAAGCCGTTGTCGTGCCGATCACCGTCAGCGGCAACGTTGCGCGGGATGCGGATGGCGACCTGACCGTTGTCTTGAACCGTGACGAAGTCGGGAATGTCGTTGAACGGGTCGACGTTGCTGTCGTTGGCGTTGCCGGTGAGCTCGACGAGTCGAGTGCCTGCACCAAATCCGCTGTCGACGATGCGCGTGTCGTAACCGCCGTCGAGACGATTGCTGAGGCCGACGATGGCCGAGCCTTCGCGGGCGTAGACGAGGGTCTCCTTGTCGATCCAAGCCTCGCGGTAGTCGCCGCGGCCGTGCGTGTTGCGGATGCCGACGAGCGTCGTGACGGTGTCGCCGTAGAGCCCGCCGAGCGCGTCACCGCGGCCGTCTTTGGGGAAGTCTCGGTTGGTGCCGAACTGCTCGGCGTTGTGATAGACGACCCAGTTGCCCGGCCGCATCGACAGGTAGGCGTTGGCGACGTTGCCGAGGTCGGCCCCGTTGTCGTCGTGGCTGGCGTCGAAGGCGACGCCCTGGCTGCCGTCGTTGGCCAGGCCGTCGTTGGCGTCGAAGCTGGCGTTGACGATGTTGCGCCAGTCGTTGGCGAATCCGTTGTTCGACAGGTTGCCCTTGAGCGCAAAGTGCAACGGAAAGTCGAGGGCGTCGCGGTTGCCACCGATGCGGTTGGGCTGCTGTGGGTCGATGTCCTTGCGGGTGTACTGCTGAAGCAGGCTCTTGTTGCCGTCGAGCACTTCGCCGAACGAAAAGACGTGGTCGGTGCTGCCGTCGAGGAGCTTGCGCGGGTTAGCGCCGTAGACCGCGCGGTCGAGGTACTCGAGCACCCACGGCTCCATGTGCTTGGCGGCATCGAGGCGAAAGCCGTCGAAGCCGACGTCCTGCACGTACCACTGCGCGTTACGCATGAGGTACCCGGTTGCGTTCTCGGTGACGGGCGTGCCGTCGTTGATCTCGCTGCCGTCGCCTCGGAAGTCGTAGACGCGAAAGCTCTGATTCGTCTTCGGGTCGTACAGATCGCGGAAGGGGCCGCTCTGGCTCGCGTAGAAGCGGCGGTTACTGGCGTCGGGAACGTTGGCGATCTTGCCGTTCCAGAATTGCGTCCCGGCAGGCAGGTTACGCGAGTCGCCTGCGTCGACCGGGTTGCGGATGAACTGGAAATTCGTCTCGTGGTCGATGTCGATCAGGCCCGACAGGCGGCCTTCGTTGACACCACCTGCAAAGCCGCTGTGGAAGTCGCCGTCGATGGCATTGTCGAGCGTGAGGGCAAAGCCTGCGTACCCGCCTGACGCGGCAAAGCCGGGCGTCCCGAGGTCGGCAAAGCCGTTGTGGTTCCAGACAAGGTCTGCATAGACGCGCCCGCCGAAGCGTTGCCACGTCTGGTTCATGGACCGAACGCTGCGTTCGGTGCCGTAGAGCGTCTTGTCGTTCCAGGTGCCCAAGTCGAAGCGGTCGTACTGGTCGTAGCCGACGCTGAAGCCGCCGGTTTCTGCCTTGCCGGGTGGCGGTACCCAGAGTCCCCCGTAGCCGGCGATGAAGGCGTCGGCGGCGCGGCTTTCGGTGTTCTGCCAGGTCGACTCGAAGACCTGCAGGATCGCCGGTGCCGACGTGTCGGCCTGTGCGAGTCCGGCAGCGGCAAAGGTCGCAGTGACGGCAGCGGTGAGAATGTGGCGGCGGTACGGCATGTGTCGTTCTTCCTCTGCTCAATCGGTTAACCTGCTGCTCCTTAAAATGCCCCGACCCGCTCTCGCGAGTCGGGGCATTGCGTTGAATTCAAGCGCGACGGCGACGCAGCATCGCCAGTCCGCCAAGGGCGAACAGGGCGGCGGTCGTCGGCTCGGGGACGACGCTGGCGTACCAGGCGTCGACCGTTGCAAGCTGGGCCGGCGTCAGGCTCGTGCCGAAGTTGGCGCGAAGGATGGCGAAGTCGAGGATGGAAACAAGGCCGTCTTCGTTGAAGTCGCCGGTCTCGAAGGTGCCCATGTTGCTGCCGAAGTTGGCCCGCAGGATGGCGAAGTCGAGGATGGAGACGGTGCCGTCACCATTAGCGTCGCCTGGCAGGCGGGGCGTGCCGCCGAGGTCGATGCTGATGAACTGATCACCGGCAAAGGTGCTGGCGTCGAAGAGTGGCACGCCGCCGACACCACCCGGGCCGCCGAGGTTCTCGACGCCGCCCAGGCCGGGCAGGAACTGGTTGCTCAGGAAGTCACCGCCGCCGTTGGTGATGAACGGCAGGAGCTTGATGTCGCCGCTCATGTTGAGGGCGGTCATCAGGAACTCGTCGCTGAGGAGGTACTCGAGGCCGGTGTCGGCCGAAAGCGGGTCGCCGAGCGCGCCGGGCGGATTGGCGGAGTCGTACCCGAAGACGCCGTCCGTGTTGGTGTTGTCAAAGGCGAAGGTGATGTCGCCGACCACGGTGCCGTCGTCAAGGGTGTAGGTGCCGGTGGTGGCCGGGCCGTTGACGGTCGCCCCGCCGACGAAGCGGTCAACGTTCGGGTCGCCGTCGTTGGGCAGCGACAGGTCGATGACGTTGAGGAAGGCCGTGCCGTCGAAGATGTTGAGCTCGAGCGAGTAGTCCGGGTTGAAGCCGGGGTCGAGGATGGAGGGGATGTTGGCGGGATCCTGCATGCCCATCGAGCCGTCGCGGTCGGTGCCGAAGTCGTCGGTGCGTGCGCCGCCGACGCTGCCGAACGTGCCGAAGCCGTTGGGGCCGGTCGATGCGATCGCACCGCCGGGCTTGGAGTCGACGAAGAGGACGATACCGTTGCCGCCGCCTTCGAGGTTGCCGGTGAGGCCGAGGTAGAGGCCGGTGCCGGCCTGGTAGCTGGCGTAGGCGGCGTTGAGTTCGTTGGCGTTGTCACCGAAGCCGGTGGGCGTGTCCTGGACGGCGACGGCCTGGCCGTACTCGGCTGAGGTGATCGAGCCGTCGACAACGATTTGTGCCGAGGCGTCGGCGGCGAGGCCCGCCACGGCCGCGACCGCGGCAAGGGTAACGGCGGTGTGCATCTTCTGGGTCATGGAAAGGTCCTCCGGAGGGGGGTTCTTGGTGAAGGAGTCGGTGGCAGACGCTGCGTCGACCCATCGGGTCAGGTTAATTGTTTAACCGGCAGGACGAACCACCGCCGCGGTAAGGCTAGCACATCGACCGCCACCGTCAACCACAATTCGCCCGAACTTTGTGCATCACGTGCTGCAGCAGCCCGCAGTGCCTATGCAAACAGCATATTTGGCGTTGCTTGGCGTGACGAAACCGGTCGGACGGGGTAGACTGGTTCAACTCCGGTGTTTAACAGGGCCGCCGCGGTGAACAAGAGACGCATGTCGAGATACGCCAATCATCATCCCAAGCTGTTGGTCCCGGCCGCGGATGCGGAGACGGGCGACGCGTCGGCCGCGCGTCGACCGATCCAGCGGACCGTCGCCGCCGGTGAACCTGCAGGTCGCGGTGGTGGCGGGTCGCAGCCGAACCTCCGCGATGTCGCCAAAGAAGCAGGCGTTTCCGTGGCGACCGTCAGTCTCGTCCTCAACAAGTCGACCCGCATCTCCAAGCCGACGGCTGACAAGGTGCGGGGCGTCATGGACCGTCTGGGGTACCGGCCCAACCGCTTGGCGCAGTCGCTCAGTGGCCGGTACGTCAAGGTGCTAGCGGCCGTCCTGCCCGACCTGCGGAATGCCTTTGCCGATGCATACTTCGGCCAGTTGCTTGCGGGCCTGACCGATGCCGCCCACGAACGGGGTTTCAAGATTCTGCTGGAGCAGGCCAAGCCAACCTGGATCAAAAGTGGCGGGCCATTGGAGCTGTTCGAGCGCCGATTCGTCGACGGCGTCCTGCTGCTGGGTCACACAGATTACAGCACGTACGTCGCCGACCTTTGCCGCGAAGGCCGGCCGGCACTGGCGATCGACAACCGGCTCGAGTTCGAAGGTGCCGGCTGCGTCGACTTTGTCAGCAGCGACTACCAGAAGGGTGCTCAGCAGGCGATGAATTACCTGGCCCAACTCGGCCACCGCGAGATCGGGCTTATCGAGGCGGCACCGCAAATCGCCACCGTTCGCGACAAGAAATACGCGTGGGAAACCAAGCTCCGCGAGCTCGGGGTAGAGCCGGTCGAGACACGCGTCGGCGACGGCGAATTCACCGAGATCGGCGGCAGCGAGGCGTGCGAACGCGTCATGAAGCACCACCCCGAGACCACCGCCATCCTGGCGATGAGCGACAAGATGGCGATCGGTGCGACGAGCTGGCTTCGTCGCAACGGCCACCGCGTGCCCGAAGATGTCAGCGTCGTCGGCTTCGACGATCTGCCGCACGCGGCGTTCCTGGAGCCGTCGCTGACGACCGTGCACCTGCCGCTCTACGACGTGGGCCGTCGGGCGTGCATCCGCCTGATCGAACGCGTCGAGGGCAAGCGTGACAGCGTGCAAGAGGTGCTCGATACGCACCTGGTGATCCGCAACTCGACGAGCATCGTGCGACGCTCTTGATGCGCACTCTTTGCGTTGAGGACCTGACACACACACACACCGACCTGCGGCTCGTCGAGCCAAGGCGTCTCTGACGGAGGACCCTTATGAACTTCAAGACTCACATCATCCTCGCCGCCGCCGTCGCTGCAACGGTCGGCGTTACGTTGCCGGTCGTGCCGGCGTTCGGCGAAGCAACAGCCGAGAAAACCGACAACGGTTACCAGGTCGTTTTCAGGCTCGACGCCAGCGGCTGGGACGACAAGCCCAGCAGCGTGAACGTTGCCGGCGACTTCAACGGCTGGAACAGCGGCGCCGACGCGATGACGGACCTCAACAGCGACAACATCTGGGAGTTGACGATGCCGATGTCGCCGGGGCAGTATGGGTACAAGTTCGTGATCGACGGCGACCGGTGGATGACCGACCCGACGGACGACGCCGAGCTACGCGAGGGTGACAACTACGGCGGCGAGAACAGCGGCGTGATCGTGGGGCCAGACATCCGTAAGGCTCCGCCGCCGGAGGAGGGGACAATCAATGATGAATTCGTTCGGCACGAGCCGGTTTCGGATGTCGTCCCGATCGACAACGATCGAATCCGCGTGCGCGTGAGTGCGTTGGAAGGCGACGTGAAAGAAGCTGTCGCAGGCGTCTATGTGGGTGAAGGAAACGAGGGCGCGCACGCCTTCCCGATGCGGAAGGTCGCTACCGCTGGCGGGTATGACGTCTTCGAAGCCGTCGTGATGGCCGATGGTCGGGACGAGATCCGTTACGCCATCTCAGCAAGCGATGGCAGCGCTCGCGTCATCATCGATGAAGACGGTGTGCGCGACCGTTCGGGTCAAGGCACTGGCGATGTCAATCCGTTTGTCGTTGCAGCCCCGAGCTTCGACGTCCCCGAGTGGGCCGCCGACGCCGTCTGGTACCAGATCTTCCCCGAGCGCTTCCGCAACGGCGACACGTCCAACGACCCCGGCCAGTTCGACTACGAGCTGCTCGTCGGCTGGACCACCAACTGGTGGGACGTGCTCGAAGGCGAAACGCCGCCCGACAGCATGAGCGACAACTTCTACAACGGCACCGGCGACGTCTGGGACCGGCGCTACGGCGGCGACCTGCAGGGCGTCCGTGAGAAGCTGCCGTATCTGAAGGAACTCGGCATCAACGCCATCTACTTCAACCCGATCTTTGAGGGCGAGTCGATGCACAAGTACGACACCGCCGACTTCCGGCATATCGATGACAACTTTGGCGTGCTCGACGAGAGCGGCGTCTATCCGCCGAACTTCGAGGGTGAGACGGCCGACCCCGACACCTGGGTCTGGTCGCCCAGCGACAAGGTCTTCCTCGACTTCATCGAAGAAGCGCACAGCCAAGGCTTCAAAGTCGTCATCGACGGCGTCTTCAACCACGTCGGCACCGCTCACCCGTTCTTCCAGGACGTGCTCGAGAACGGCCAAGACAGCGAGTTTGCCGACTGGTTCGAGATCACCGACTGGGGCGACGGCACGCCGGAGAGCATTCAGTACCTCGCATGGGACAAGCCCAACGGTGCGTTGCCAGTCTTCAAGAAGGACGCCAAACTCGGCCTCGCCGAGGGACCACGGCAGCACATCTTCGACATCACGAAGCGCTGGCTCGACCCCGACGGCGACCCGACGACGCGCGACGGCATCGACGGCTGGCGTCTCGATGTGCCCGGTGACATTCCGCACCCGTTCTGGGTCGAGTGGCGCAAGGTCGTCAAGGAAGCGAATCCCGACGCCTACATCACCGGCGAGATCTGGCAGTGGGCCGACGCCTGGCTCAAGGGCGACCAATTTGATGCTGTCATGAACTACCAGTTCGCGATGGCGACGCAGGACTTCCTGATCGACCAGTCGACGGCCAACACGCCGAGCGAATTCCTGGGCCGACTCGAAGAGCTGTACACGCGATACCCGGTGCCGGTCACGTACGCGATGCAGAACCTGATGAGTTCGCACGACACGGACCGCCTCGCGAGCATGTTCGTCAACCCCGATCGGCCATATGACGGAGCCAACCGGCCACAGGACAATGCCGTCAGCTTCAGCGGGCCGATGTACAGCGAGCGCAAGCCCGACGAGATCGAGCGTGAGAAAATGCGGCAACTCGTCTTCTTTCAGCACAGTTTCGTCGGTGCACCGATGACCTACTACGGCGACGAGGCCGGCATGTGGGGCCCGGACGATCCGAGCAACCGCATGCCGCTGCCGTGGCCCGATCAGGGTGAGTACCAGGGCAGCAGCGACGGCTTCGACGAGGCGACTTTCGACATGTACCGCCACGCGATTGCGATGCGGAACACGCTGCCCGTGCTGCGGACCGGCGACTTCGAGCCGGTCATGGCCGACGACGCGACCGGCATCGTCGCGTTCAAGCGAACAGGCGAGGACGGCAGTGTCGCATACGTCGTGCTGAACAAAGGCGACGCGGCCGAGGCGACGCTCGAGCTGGTGGCGGGCGAATACGTGGACGTGTCTGACCCGGCCAACGTGGAACTGGTCGACGGCGAGGACGGCCGCCCGCGGCTGAAGGTCATGGGCGAGTCGATCCGCGCCGATGGCCGGTTGACGCTCAACCTACCCGCCAACGGTGTGGCCGTGCTCGTTCATCGGTAAAGGCGCAACGGGTACAAGCTTCCAAAGCCGCGGTTTGTTGGACCGCGGCTTTGGGTTTGGGATTGACTAACCACCTTACCTCGTGCGGCAACGGCCCCCGGCTTCTACACTGCGCGTCATGGCCCTGAATCACCCGACGAGCACGAGTCGACAGAACAAGCAACGCAAGCGACGGGCCGGCATGATCGGTAAACGCTCCGGCTGTTTCGGCAAGTCGGCGGCCTTCTTGCTGCTCATCGCTGTCGCGGTCGTCGTCGCCATGTGACGATCGCGAAGAGCAGCGTTGCAACGATGACGTGCGCAGCCGTCGCCGGCCAGGCCGAGTCGGGTAGGGCGTAGGCAAGGTCGCTGCCGAGTGGCGTGCGGGCGTAAACCTCGGCCTGCTCCGCCCACGCGACGCCGCCCGTGATGGCGTCTGCGGCGAAGATCGGGTGAAGCTTCGTCAGCCACGCCGGGACCGTCGTCAAGTGGTCGGCCAGCCACAACGGCCAGGTGAGCCAGGCGAAGCAGAGTCCGCTGGCGATCGTGCCGATGACGGCCGCGTGGCGGCGGATCAAAGCGGCGAGTGCCACCACCGTGAGGGAATAGGCGAAGGAGAGCGCCGCGAAGGTGATCGACGGCAGCGTCGCGAAGAGAACGCAGCCGCAGATGGAAACAAGAGGCAGATGTGGTCGAAGCCAAACTGCCGTGAGCCGTAGGACCGCGGCTCGGGGGTTGTCGCCCGACACGGCAATATTTGCTGCTTGCTTGCGTTCTTCGCCCGCCAGCACGGGAGCAACGAATGTAACCATCACCAGCACCGCGACCCGCTCGTCGATGAGCGACGCCGTCATCAATGTGGCCACGACTCGTGTGGCAATGCCCGCGACCAATCCGTACAGCGTCGCCCACAGCACACGTCGCACGCCGTCATACGGTCGGCGGTTCATGATTCCGGCTGGGCGGCGATCTGACGGGCAAGGCCTTCACTTCCGTGCAGCCGCTTTGACGTGCGGACCTTCACGTCCGACGTCGCGGCGAGGTGCCTTGCGATCCGCTCGGCGTGAACGTGGCAGTTCTCCAGGAAAATCTTGTAACTGCTCGACTGCGTGCCGGCCACGGCGGTGCCGGCGACATAGAGGCCGGGCACATTCGTCTCCATCGTCTCCTCGTCAAACGTCGGCCGCTCACCCGGGCCGATGAGATCGACACCCGCCCGGCGGAGCAGTCGCTTGTCCTGCTCGTAGCCGATGAGGCTCAACACTTCGTCGGCCTCAACGTCGACCGTCTCACCCGTGCCGACGTGGGCAAGCGTGACATGCGTCGGCGTGATCTTCGTCGGCTGCATCGAGAAGTAGGCGTCGATGCGGCCCGCTTTAATGAGGCCTTCGATTTCTGGAAGAATCCAGTACTTAATGCTCTTTTGTGGCAGCTCGCTGCCGCGGTAGCACAAAGCGACCTTGGCCCCGGCGTGGTGACACCGCAGGGCAGCTTCGACGGCGCTGTTGCGGCCTCCGACGACGAGCACGCGGCGGCCGAAGTAGCGGTGTGGGTCGCGCAGGTATCCGTCGACGTGCGGCAGATCGTCACCGTCGACGCCGAGACGTCGTGGCACGTCGGTCCCACCGATGGCCAGAACGACGCGTCGGCAATGCGTCCGGCGCTCGCCGCCGCGGGTTTGGCTGACGACGCTAAAGGTGCCGTCGTCGTGATGATCGATGTCGCTGACCGGCTCGAAGGTGCGGACGTGGAGGTCGTGTGCTTCGACGACGGTCCGCAGATAGCTGAGGTATCGCTCGCGGGTCGCCTTTTGCCCGTCCTCGGTGACGAGCGGAATCCCTGCGATGGCGATGCGTTCGTTGCTGCTGAACCACCTGGTTTGCGGAGCCCACCACGACATGGTGTGACCGAGTTCCTTGGCCTCGAACAGGCGGTAGTCGACGCCGCCTGCTGCCAGGCTGGCTGCGACTTCGAGGCCGATGGGGCCACCGCCGACGACGACGACGTCTGTGGTGTCGTGTTGCATCTGCGACATGAACTCAGTTTACGCGGCCGGTTATGAAGAAAGGGCACCCGGACAAACGGGTACCCTTTCGAGGGGGAGAGAGATTTGTGCTGCCGACACTAGGCCGATGCCGAAGCGCGGCGTCGGTCAAAAGCGGCGCGGGCGGCAGGCTCAACGTGGTCGAAGTCATGACTTGACGACTTGCCGTAGCCCTTGTCGTCGTAGTGCGTCCGCAGGGCGTCGGCGTCGTAGTCGTGGTCCGAGTCGGCGGCGTTGTATCCGAGGCGGTACGCCGGCTCGTAATCCTCGTACTTGTCGTCAGAGGTGGCGTAGGGCTGGTTGCCGTGCTCGGCGCGCCAGTGGGCGTCCTCGGTCGGGTCGACCGCCTCACCAATGCCGTGACCGACGAGGCCACCGACAACAGCGCCGGCTACGCCTCCGATGACGGCACCGACGGGTCCGCCCAGGGCACCGATGGCTGCGCCGGTGGCGGCGCCGCTGGCCGAGCCGATGCCGGTGCCCGCAGGGTGGCTGCCCGGATTGCCGGTGATGAGGTCAGGGTTCGTGTCTGCTTCGTGGTCTTTGTTGGTCGTGCTCATGGTGCGTTGGGTTGGTGGTGCTTTGACGAATTACATTGCAACGGTCGTGCCAACTGTGATGAACGCGCAGGTGCGCCGACAGATTGCGGCCTCCGTATGGTCGCCCGTGGCAAACGATGTCGAGCTGTCGGATCAACAGATGATCGATCTGACGGCGCGGGAGGCATACCGGTACTTCACCGATGAAGGACTACACGCGGGCGGGCTTGTGCGGGACTCGGCACGGCCGGGTTCGCCCTGCAGCGTCGCGGCGGCCGGTTTTGCCGCGGCAGCGCACGTCGCGGCGGAGATCATGGGCATCGTCGACCGTCAGACGGCGTTGCGGTTGTGTCTCGAGATCGCCAGGACCTTTGCTGCGCTACCGACGCAGACGACAGTCGCCGAAGCCAGTGACGCGGCGGGGCATCGCGGGCTGTTTTTCCACTTCATCGAGGCAGACGGCGAACGACGCGGCAAGCGGGCGTGGAAAAGCGAACTCAGCACGATCGACACGGCCCTGCTCGTCGCCGGCCTGCTCACCGCGGCGGCCCACTTTGATCGGGACGACGAGGACGAGCAAGCCCTCCGAGACGCGTGCAACAAGGTTTGCGATGCCGTCGACTGGACGTTCTGTCTTCGCCCTGACGGCCTGCTTTCGCACGGCTGGCGACCCGAAGCGATCAAGCGGTCGCGGGCGCATCACGGCCGCGACGGCTTTATCGTCCACGGCTGGGACGGATACGACGAAGGCTTGTTGCTCTATCTGTTGGCCCTCGGCTCGCCGACGCACGCCATCAAACCTGAGAGCTACAACGCCTGGTGCTCGACGTACGCCCGCGACTGGAAGACGGTCGAGGGCATCGAGCACCTGCACTGTCCGCCTTTGTTCACGCACCAGTTTCCGCACAGCTTTGCCGACCTGGGTGGCGTCCGCGACGCGTTTTGTCGGGATCGCGGCCTCGACTACAACGAGAACGCCCGCCGCGGCACGCTCGCGCAGATCGAGTACGCCAAGCGGAACCCGCTCGGTTTTCCCGGGTACGGCGGATTCACCTGGGGCCTATCGGCGAGCAACGGCCCGGGCATCGACCACAAGCGACAACTCGGGCGAAACGGGGAGAAGATGCGATTCTACCCGTATGTCGAGCGAGGCTTGTCGCCACCCGATGGCGTGGTCGATGACGGCACGCTGGCCCCCTGGGCGGCGGCGGCGTCACTGCCGTTCGCGCCGAACGAGGTCGTGCAAGCGATCCGCGGCCACCGGGCGGCGACGCTGTGTCGCCCCGACTGGGAAGGGTTCATGGGCAGTTACAATCTCGCCTACATCGACGAGAATTGCCCGCACGGCTGGGTCGACGAGTACGACCTGGCGATCGAGCAGGCACCTATCGTCATGATGGCGGCCAATCACGTGCACGACGGCATCTGGCAGGCAACGCGCAAGTGCGGCGTCTTTCAACGTGGCCTGCGGGCGGCCGACTTCCGAGGCGGATGGCTTGATTGAGCCGTTCCACGCGATCACGGCGTCGCTTGTCGTTGTTCAAGGCGGCTCAGTGTCGTAGGCTGGGCCAGAGGGGTTCAACAACGCATGCTTCTGCAGACGAATAGTTATCTGGTGCCGCGTGACCGCCTTCGGGCGCACGACCTGCTCATGTCCCGGTTTCGTCAGTGCTTCGAGCGCATGGGACTGCCGAGCAGCGACTTCGACGTCTTTCGTCAAGCGGGTGAGGGATTTACCAGCGATCGCACGACGCCAGGCGTTCGTTGTGTGCAGATGATGCGATTCCGCGACCGCGATCATTTCAACACGGTTCGGCAGACAGAGGAGGGCGACGCCGAGGCCAAGCGGCTCGTTGACGAGCTGTGCCGCCTGGTTGATCTGCCTGCCCAGCAACGGACCGGGCACTTCGGCGGCGCGTTCTACACGGCCGCACCGCTCGAGCAGTCGACGACGCTGGCGCCGGCCAAGCCTGCTCACACCGACGGCAGCCAGGAGGCGGAGGAGGAGGTGGCCGTATGACCAAGTTCCTCTCGCCGCTGAGTTGGATCAAGTTCTTGATGCGTGGCGTCTTCGTCGTCCTGCTGGTGGGCGGCTGGGTCGTGGCGTTGCTGGCGACGCACATCGTGGTGGTGCCGCACGAGGCCGATGACGGCAGTGAGTCGTGGCGAGTCGTCGTCGTGCCCAAGAGCCGGCTCGGCGTAAGCGACACCTACGTCGACACGCGTGGCTGGACCACCGACGAGGCGGCCGAGCACGCGGACCTGCTGGTTCGCATGGCCGAGGCGGGTAAGGGTGCGAAGCTGCAAGACCTCCTCGAAGACGCCGCCGTCGCTGCGGCCATGGATCGGCTTCGTGAGCAGTTCGGCCGCTGAGGGACCGCTTTAGTTGGACGAATTGCCGCTGGCCTCGTCCATGGTGACGTCGCCTTTGAAGCCTTCGTTGTTGTGCTGCGTTTCGTTGTTCATGCCGTCGGCGCTGGTCGAGGAGCCAGAGGCCAGTTGCTGACCGCTCATGACGACGGGCGTGTCGAGCGGGTCCAGCGTCTTCGTGTCAGCCGCCTCTGAGCCATGCTCGTGTGGCTTTTGGTGTGGGTCACCGACACCGGTGAGGCTCGTGCCACCGACGTCGATGTCACCGCCACTGGAGGAGCCGGGGCCTACGTCGTAGCCACCGACGCCGCTGTCGCGTGGGCCGATGCCGCTGCGGACAGGCGCTTTACCGGGATCATTGCGGCGGGTCTCTTCTGAGACGTAGTTAGCCGCCTGCTTGTCACCGGCGTGAACGCCGAAGTCGCTGTCGCTAGGCGTGACGGCGTCTCGTTGGCTGCCGGGTTTGGGGTCGGTACTCATGGCAGACATGGAACAAGCGGCGTGCCGGAGGCTACGTTTGCGTCGTGTTCGACTTGCCCGACGGCCCGCCCAGTGACTTTCAGAACCTGCAACGCCAGCTCAACGCGTCAGCGGGGCGTCGCCTGGCAATCCCTGCTGGTGTTGATCCCGTGACAGCTGAAGGCGACACTTGGCCGGACGGAACGTCGTTGTCGGTCGATCTGACGGAGTGCGTGATGACGGTCGACGCCGATGCGGGTGGCGTGCCGGATCATCTTAAGCCACCGACTATTTGTCAGGATCGCCAATCGGGGCCGACGTTCGAGCAAACGAGCGTGGTCGCCCGGCCGCTCCGGCTCGACATTGTCGGCGGTGATGTGCTGGAGACAATCATCGACGTGCAGGGGCGGCGTGTGACCTTCGACATCGGCCGCGACGAGTCGGGCCAATGGGCGATGGCCCCGGCTGCCGGTGAACTCGACGCGACAGTGTCCGTAGCCAAGATCGACTTACTGGCAGCGGTTGAAGCCAAGGCCAGGGCGGAGGCCAAGCAGCACGGCGTAATCATCGACCAGCTTGATGCCGACGTGTCGGCACCGTCGGAAAACAGCGCTCAAGTTGCCGGTCGGCTGACTGGTTCGAAGAAGGTCGCCTTCTTCAACGCCAGCTTCGCCATCGACTTCGTGGCAGAACTCACAGCCGAGCCCGACGAGCAGGGCGAGCTGGTAGGCCGCGTGACGCGGCTCGATCTGTCTGGTGACGGTGCAGTGATGAGCGTTGTCCTGTCGCTGGCCAAACCGGTCGTGGAGAAGGTCAAGCAACGGCCGCTTCCTTTGGGCGACGTGCTGGCAGCGGCAGGCGTGGCGGGGCTGCAAGTCCGCCACGTCAGCGTCGAAGCGGGCGAGCGGCTCACGTTGCGGGCGTCGTTCGGCACGCGGTTATGAGCCTGAATCGACGGCGAGCCGACTTGTAGGAACATGCTTTGCTCCGCCGGTCAGGCATGACGACCGCAAACGCCTCCTCCAAGGCTGCCCGCGAAGGATCCAAGTGGGGTGAACGCCTGGCACGGGCCGG
Organism: uncultured Planctomycetota bacterium; assembly: GCA_963841915.1. Taxonomy (GTDB): domain Bacteria; phylum Planctomycetota; class Phycisphaerae; order Tepidisphaerales; family Tepidisphaeraceae; genus JBCDKH01. Next base: position 486,106 of record CAWJEN010000006.1, read on the forward strand.
CTACTTCGCCAAGGGCTTTCTCTACTTCACGATCGGCTTCCTCGCATTGAAGGCGGCGCTGGGTATGGGTGGCGACATCGGTGGCAGCAAGAACGCCCTGGCCGCGCTCGCCGGTGAAGGGATGCTGGGCCAGATTCTGTTGTGGATTATCGCCATCGGCCTCGTCGGCTACGCCGCGTGGAACGGCTGGCGGGCCGTCGTCGACCCCGAAGACGAAGGCGACGACAAGAAGGCCATCGGCAAACGCATCTTCTTCGGCATCAGCTCGCTCATCCACGCGTTCCTGGCATTCTGGGTCTTCACCACCCTTCTCGGTGGATCGGGTGGATCCTCGTCGGGCAATGGTGGCGGGTCCGGTGGCACCGAGGGCATGGTCGGCACCGTGCTCGGCTTCGGCACGATCGGCCGCATCCTTGTCGCCGGTGCCGGGCTCGGCATCGCTGGCTTTGCCAGTCAGCAGCTCATCAAGGCCTACAAGGTCGACCTCAGCGACCAGCTCATGTTCGGCAAGATGAGCGATGGCGTGAAGAAGGTCGCCGTCTACAGCGGCAGAGGTGGCCTGGCGGCACGCGGTGTCGTCTTCAGCATCGTCGGCTTCTTCCTCCTGCTGGCCGCTTGGCGGTACGACTCCGAAGCCGCCGCCGGCATGGGTGAAGTGCTCAAGATGCTCGACGGCACGCTCGGCTCCATCGTGCTGGGTGTCATCGCGATCGGGCTGGGGCTCTACGGCGTTCACATGATGGTGAAAGGTCGCTACCGCAAAATCGAGATCCGATGAGGAGCGGCATCGCCTTTCTCAGAATTGAGATGAGCCGGGGAACGAACTTCTACGCTGAACCATGTCTCAGATGAAAGCCGCACAAGTTGTCGAACCGCGTCGCATCGAAGTCGTCGACGCGCCTGTTCCTGATCCCCAGGAGGGCGAGGTGCGGGTGAAGGTAGAAGGCTGCGGCGTCTGCGCGAGCAACGTGCCGCCGTTCGAAGGTCGCGAGTGGTTCAAGTACCCGATGGGGCCCGGCGATCTGGGGCACGAAGCGTGGGGCGTCGTCGACGCTGTCGGTCGCGGCGTGAGCGGACTTTGCGAGGGCGACCGCGTGGCGATGCTGAGCTACAAGGCGTACGCCGACTACGACACGGCGACGGCGAGCAACGTCGCCAAGCTGCCGGACGGCTTGGCGGATGTGCCGTTTCCGGCCGAGCCGTTGGCGTGTGCGATTAATGTCTTTCGCCGGAGCCAGATCAAGCCCGGCGACACCGTTGTCATCGTCGGCGTCGGTTTTTTAGGAGCACTCATCAGCCGACTCTGCGTCGACGCCGGCGCGACGGTCGTCGCGATGACGCGGCGGCCTGAGGCGTTGAAGTTCGCCGGCGATGCCGGGGCCAAGACGCTGGAGATGGATGATCACTGGCGTGTGATCGAGGCGACGAAGCAGCTTGTCGGTGAAGGCGGGGCCGACGTCGTAATCGAGTGCGTCGGCAAGCAGTGGCCGCTCGATCTGGCGACGGAACTCGTCCGCGAGCACGGCCGCCTGGTCATCGCCGGCTACCACCAGGACGGCCCGCGTCAGGTGAACATGCAGCAGTGGAACTGGAAGGGCCTCGATGTCATCAACGCCCACGAACGCGTGCCCCAGACGTACGTCGACGGCATGAACCTCGCGATCGAGCACGTCGGCCGCGGGTCACTCGACCACCGGTCGCTGTTGACGCACACGCTCCCGCTGGAGCGGCTGGGTGAGGCTTTGCAGATGACGATCGACCGACCGAAGGGGTTCCTCAAAGCGTGGGTACGGATGGGCTGAGCGTCCGTGCTCATGCGCAGCTGCCTTCTGGATGAGGCGACCTGCTAATGCTGGAGCTTGCCGTCGCTCACGCAGCCTTCTTCGCCATCGTGGCGTTGATCTTTTCCATCAGGCTTTCGGGGGTGAATGGCTTGATGACATAGTTGTTGACACCGGCCTTGATGGCTTCGACCACGCGGCTCTTCTCGGCCTCGGTCGTGCACATGACGAGCGGCGTGGTCTTGTCTGTTTCGCGGATCTTCTTGACCAGCGTGTGGCCGTCCATGTTGGGCATGTTCCAGTCGACCAGAATGAGGTCGAACTTGTCGCCGCCCTCAAGAACCTTGAGGGCTTCGAGGCCGTCACCGGCTTCGGAGAAGTCGGAACAGATCTGCGACAACACCTTTTTCTGGATGTTCCGCATGGTGGATGAGTCGTCGACGAGGAGAAGCTTCATGAGTCGTGGTGAAGGAAAGGCTTGAGTTTTGTGATACGGCGGAGGTTCAGGCGGCGATGCGGCAGGCGCCTTCGATGCTCTTGATGCTGACTTCGACGGCGAACGAGCCGGCGTCGACGTTGCAGGGCACACTCAGGCACGGCACGTCCTTGAGCCGTGCGATTTGGTGGCCGCGACCGACGATGACGCTGGGGATGCCAATGGAAGCCTCGTAACCGAGCTCACGCTTGGCAGCTCCGCTGACCATGTTGCACAGCTCACCGACGGCGTCGGCAAACTCGGGCGTCTTGGGCTCGATCTCCATGCCGGCAAACCCATTGACGATGGCCTCGGCGGCCTTCATCTCGAAGCTCAGGACGACGGTCCCCATCACGTCGCCGCCGAACTGGATGATGCTGCTGACATCGAAACTGGCAACCGGATCGGACTTCACGCCCGGTCGACCGACCGTGACTTCAAGGCCGACCATGGTCTTGATGACCTCGCGAACGCTCTTGACGAACGGAACAATGAGCTTCGGATCAAAAGCGGCAGTCGGGCCTTGAGACATGGTGCGTTGGCGGAAGGAGTAACGGTGCCGGCTAAATTGCCCCCCAAGGCCGGCGTCTACACCCTCCATCGCCCGACCCGATGCGAGACTTGATGCCTTACGCAGATTTCACATCTTCAACGCCTGACGTGACGAAGCACAGCACGGAACAGGCGGTGAAAGTACCCGCAGCAGGGCTCGAACCTGCGACCTCAGCTTTAGGAAAGCCGTGCTCTATCCAACTGAGCTATGCGGGCGACTGGCCCACGATAGGGCCGTGGGTGGACAGCCGGCGAGGTCGCGGCGACCATGATCAGCGTGACCGAAACGCCGTTACCACCCGCGCCGCTTTGGCTCTCGATCGGGCATTGGTGCCTCGTCGGGCTGTATGTCATCGTGCCGATCGTCGTCATCGGGCTCGCCTGGAGGCGAAAGGCGTGGCGGAATGACCTTGTCGCCACCGCTGTCGTGGGCTTCGCCATCGGCGTCGGCTTCGTGGCCGCCTACGCCCACCTCGTCGGTGGCAGCGTCACGCGGTTACGACCCTCGGAGGCGCTGCTGGGCGGTTACCTGGCGATCTCGCTGCTGGCGCTGATCAAGCTGATCGACCTTGCCGTACGACGCCTGGCGTGGCGGCCGATCGAGCCGATCGTGCGGGATCGAGGCAGCCACGCCAGGCGGTCGGGCAGGGCCGTCGTGACGCTGCTGCGAGCCTTTGCACTGGTTCTGATTGCGATGCCGCTGCTCGCGGCGGCGACGATGGTCTACCGGCCGAAGGTCACACCCGACCTCGTTCCTCCCGCCGACTACGAAGACGTCCGATTTAGTGCAAGTGACGGCACCGAAATCGCAGGCTGGTATCTGCCGTCGCGAACGCAGGCGACGTCGGCCGTGCTTGTCGTGCCTGGCCTTGGGTCTGGTAAAGCTGACGCACTGCCGGTGGCGCTGGCGATGCTCGACGCCGGGCACAACGTCCTGGTGATCGACCCGCGTGCCCACGGCGACTCGGGTGGACGCCTGACAAGCTTCGGCGATCGCGGCAGGCTCGATGTCCGCGCCGCTCGGCAATGGCTTGGCGACGAGCGACCCGAGGCAAGCCAAGCTGTTTTCGGCCTCGGCATCAGCATGGGCGGGGCGGCGTTGTTGTCGTCGCAGGCTCCCTTCGACGCTGTGGCCGTCGTCGACACGTTCGATGATCTGGGCGTCCTGGCCGACGATGTGATCGCCCGGCAGTTTGCGTTTATTCCCCCGCTTCGGTGGTCGACGCAGCAGAGCGTGCCGTGGCTGGTGAGCCTTCACAACGGCCGGTCGATGGCAGCGTTCCGGCCGGCCGACTACGCAGCCGAGCTGTGGCCGACGCCGCTTCTGGTGGTGCACAGCCGCGACGACGATCTGATTCCCTTTGCGGCAGGACGCCGGCTGTACGATGTGGCGGCGGCGCCGAAGCAGGCTCATTGGCCACGCGGATTGAGCCACCAAGAGGTCTTTGCAGACACCGACGTGCTCAAGGAGATCACGACGTACTTCGCCAAAGCGGCGAGGTGGCAGCCGGTCGTTCAGGCCGACTTCGTGCAGGCCGACTTCGTGCAGGCCGACTTCAGGCGTTGAGTACGATCACCAGCAGGATGAGGTTGATCACCACGCTGGCGGCGGCGACGACGGCGGCGACGATGAACTCAGGTCGCTCCCATACGCGGCCGGGTGGCGGCGTCACGTCGACCGTGTGCTGCCGGGCAGCCTGTTCCATCTCGGCCAGCGTGCCGAAGTCGACGGCACGACGGGCAAATCGCGGGGCCTCGCCGCCTACGACGAGGCGAAGATCTTCGAGCATCTGGTCGGCGTCCTGATATCGCTCCTCGCGGTTCTTGCCCATCGAGTACTCAACGATCTCGCTGATCCCGGCCCCGAGAGCGACGTTAAGATGATCGGGTGGCGTCAACTCGTCCCGCAGGTGCTTGTGCATGACCGCCGTCGGCGAATCACCGTCGAACGGCGGTCGGCCCGTCACGAGGTGGTAAAGCGTCGCACCGAGGCTGTACAGGTCGGCACGGTGATCGACGTCGACATCGCCGCGGATCTGCTCGGGGCTGATGTAGTACGGCGTGCCGTAGGCCTTGCCCGCTTCGCCTTCGGCGGCGGCTTTGTCGCTGACATCGCGGGCCAAGCCCAAGTCCGTCAGCTTCGCCTGACCCTTGGGCGTCAGGATGATGTTCTTCGGCTTGACGTCGCGGTGGACGAGGCCCTTGTGGTGCGCATGGGCTAGCGCATCAGCCATCTGTATCGTGATGTCGAGCGCTTCGGCTTCGCTGAAGTTGCGACCCTCGCCCACCGGTGGTGGCTGCATGATGTCGTAGAGCGTCTTGCCCTCGAGGTACTCCATTACGAAGTAGTGCCTGCCGTCGGGCGTCTCGCCGACGTCGATCGCCTGCACGATGTTGTTGTGCGACAAGCGGGCGGCGGCCTGACCTTCCTTGTAGAACCGCTCGACGAAGTCTGGGTCGCGACTGCTCCGTTCGGGTAGGACCTTGAGTGCAACGATGCGGTCGAGCGAAATCTGGCGGGCCTTGTAGACCGTCGCCATCGCGCCGCGGCCCAGCTGGCCCATCAGCTCGAATCCCGGCACCTGACCGGCCCGCCGCTGCTCGGCCCGCTTGCGAATTCGCTCGGCCTGCACCTCGGTCAGCAGCTTGCGACTGACGAGAATGTCGGTCAGCGTCCGCTGACTCGGATCGCTCTCTGCGTTGGCATTGCGGAGCTGATCGCGAGCGTCCTCGAGCTCACCGGCCGTGATGATGCCGAGTTCAACGACGGCCTTGCCGATTTCGCTGTCGGTCTTGTGCACGCCGAACGTTTCACTCGATCGGAGCGAGGCGGTGTCGGTTCCGCGGCTTTGGGCGGCCTTGGAGCCGGAGCCGCCCGCGGGCGACGAGCCGGTCTTGTGGTCTGCGGAAGCAGTCGAAGCGGTCGGCATGATCGACGGTCGTCGCGTTGGGGTAAAAGCTGGTGCGACGCCTTCTAGCGGGCGGTGGCGGTCCGCATTAGTGCTGAAACTCTCGCTGATGTCAAGGCTGTAGGTTGAATAGGCCGCGGCTTTGGGTGTGCGGGATGCCGAACTCCTGGACTGTTCCGAAAGGGCGGTTGACCCTGCCGCGGGAGTTGGGAATGATGTCGACCGGCCGACGGACTGTTGGCCCGAGACGGTAGATGTAGCTCAGTTGGTTAGAGCGCCGCGTTGTGGTCGCGGAGGTCGCGGGTTCGAGTCCCGTCATTTACCCTTTGGCTGTAGCCATCAGTTGATACGGACATGTTGCTCAAACGGATCATCCCGTGTCTGGATTGTGATGCGGGACGTGTGGTCAAGGGCGTCCGATTTCAGGGCATCCGTGACGTGGGCGATCCGGTCGACATTGCAAAGCGCTACGAGGCCGACGGGGCGGACGAGCTGGTTTTCTACGACATCACTGCCAGCCACGAGGGTCGCGGCATCATGGCCGACCTTGTGCGGGACGTCTGCGACAGCGTCTTCATGCCGATCACGGTCGGCGGCGGGATTCGCACGGCCGACGATGCCGGCCGACTGATCCAGGCGGGTGCCGAGAAGGTGAGCCTCAATTCTGCCGCTGTCACGCGTCCTGAGTTGATTCGCGAAGTCGCCGATCGTTTCGGGACATGCGCCACAGTGCTCGGCCTCGACGCCAACCGGGTCCAGACGCCAGACGGCGAGGTGTGGCATGTTTTCGTCAACGGCGGCAGAAAAGACACCGGCCGAGACGTGGTTGAATGGGCCCTTGAGGCCGAAGCCCTTGGCGCCGGCGAAATCGTCTTGAACTGCATGACCGCCGACGGCACGACGGGCGGTTACGACCTCGAGATGACGCGTGTGGTGAGCGACGCAGTGAGCGTTCCAGTAGTCGCCAGCGGCGGCGCGGGTGGCCCGGAGGATCTGTACGACGTGCTGACCGAAGGCCATGCCGACGCGGCCTTGGCGGCGAGCATCTTCCACTTCGGCACGCACCCGGTTCCGGCGGTGAAGGCGTACCTCGCCGACCGCGGCGTGGCGGTGCGGGTCATCTAAAAACCTCGACCTGCCGCATCTCCTCTAATTGTGTGCAAGCTTCAGGCGTAGGCCAGAGATCAGCATCGACAGTTGCAGGACGACCGCCATCAGGCAAGTGGCGAGCAAGGCGATCATCAGGACGAAGAGCGGAATGAACAAGATGCACCACCACGTCGAGCGGCTGCCGCCCGCTGCGGCCAGGATGATGAACAGGCAGACCCAGAGGATGCCGTCCTGAGCGTGCTTCAGCGTGCCGAATTGGCGGCTTTCCTTGTCGGCAATGTCCGTCAGAAAGCGACCTTGCCAGCGACCATCAGCGCGAAGTGCGCGAGCCCGCTCGATCGCGAGACTCAGGCGGCCGAACCGGTCCCAGTAGCGGGGGATTCGCCACGAACCCGCGGCGAGCAGCAGGCACCCGATCATCGCGAGCGGAAGCGGCGACTTATTGGGCAACAGGGCCGTCTCGATGAAGACAAAAAACACGCCCACGACGGTGAGGATCTCGAAGATCGCCTCTGGCGAACGCCTCGGCAACTGGTTGCCGACGAGACGAACAAGCAGCGCGCCGGCCACTAGACGGCAGAGAAGCGCCGTTGCGATCAAGCCGCACGCGGTCACGTTGATCGTCCCGTACTTGCCGAATGCCTTGTTCAGATCTGCGTGAGCGAGGAGCAGATAGAGCCCACCCGCAAAGGCTGTCAGCGTGCCTGTCACCGAGACTGCGGCAAAAGCGACGGCGAGAAGCTGATCACGCTGTGGAAGATGCCACGCATCGCCTAGCGCGAATCTGCCGCGAGGCTGATAGACGGTCGAGATGTCCAAGCCACATTCTGGACAACGTCCGCCGGCCGGCATGCCGCGAAGGTCGTAGTCGCACTGCAGGCAGACGGTTCCGGCCGGCACGACGTGATCGTCGGGCGGAGGATGCGCGGAGTCCGTTGCCTCGCCTGTCACGGGAGCAGGTTAACCGGCAGAGTGGTCTGTGGCAGCAGTCGTGTCCTGCGGCCCCAACCTTCGGCGGCGGGCGAGCGTCCGGTGTGTCAACGCCGCCAACCGCAGGTGCAGGATCATGGCGATCAGCCAGAAGGCGATGCCGCAAAAGAAGGAGACGATGGCGACGCCTTCCAACCAGCCTGACCTGATGATTCGGTCAAAGGCAAGAACGTATGCGGCAAATCCGAGCAGAATGAGGAGGAAGCCGATCCACGCGACCCACAACCGAATCTGCGTCGGTCGGAGTCCCGGAGGCAAGTGGCGGCCGTGCTGCTCGATGGCCGCCGCCTTCCTTGCAGTGAGCGTCCAGATGTCGAGGTAGTAGAGCCAGACTGGCAAGGCCGAGACGAGCACGAGGCTGACCATCCAACAATCGACCAGTTCCTGCGACACATGACGATCAGTGGTTCGGGCCAGCCACATCAGACTCGACCACACGCCTGCCAAACCGGCTGTGCCGAGGATCGCCATGACTTTCGCCCGGGTCGGGAGGTTCGGGTACGGCACGACCATCAGGCGGACGGCGCGAGTTATTCGATTGATGGCGAGCATGCCGCTGAAGAAGAACACGGCGGCGGCCATCGCCACGACGCGGAGTGGCAGCGGGAGCGACTTGCCATCGTCCCAAATAGGGATGAATGTCACGATCGGCGGCAGGGCGATGGCCGCGAGGCCGGCGACAGCGGCAATCATCATCCAGAAGCTGCCCGATCGAGCCAAACTGATTGTTGCCGGCGATGCAGGTTGCACCACCGGCCCGAGTGAGGACCGGACGGGCAAGCCGCACTCGGGGCACAGGCCGCGTTCGGACGTGGCGCGGAGGTCATACCCGCATCTCGCACAAGAGATGCCGCGTGTCGCGAGCTTCGGTTGTGGGTCGGGCTCGGGCATGGACTCAGACGAATCTATTGCTCATGCTCCATCTCAACAAGCTCCCGCGACGCGGCATCCGGCTTGCACCACTAGTGTGGAACAATGGCAAAACAATACAACTCACCGCCGGAACAAACGATCGACTCCAGCAAGCAGTACTCGGCCTCCATGAAGACCAACCGCGGCACGATCGAGATCGAGCTCTTCGCCGCTGATGCGCCCGAGACGGTCAACAACTTCGTCTTCCTCGCGCAGGACGGCTTCTACGACGGTGTGGCGTTCCACCGCGTCATCCCGGACTTCATGGTGCAAGGCGGTGACCCGACCGGAACCGGTAGCGGCGGCCCGGGGTACAAGTTTGCCGACGAGAAGGCGGCGCTCAAGCTCAAGCACAAGGGTCCGGGCACGCTCTCGATGGCCAACGCCGGCCCGAACACCAACGGCAGCCAGTTCTTCATCACGCACGTCGCCACCGACTGGCTCGACGGCAAGCACGCCGTCTTCGGCAAGGTGACCGAAGGTCAAGACATCGTCGACAGCATTCAGCAGGGCGACACGATCGACACCGTTGAAATCAAGACTGCCTGAACCCGCACATCATGAATAGCAAAACCTTTAAGACTCTTTCGCTCGCGGGCGTTGCGATGATGGCTGTCTCCTGCGGCGACGCCGCGGGGCAGCCCTCGCCCGACGCCGCCAAGCCGCAGGCCGCCAAGCAATACGATGCGCCGCCACCGATGACGATCGATGCCGCTAAAGATTACTCGGCCAAGATCGTGACGAACCTCGGCAGCTTCACCGTCGACCTCTTCGAGGCCGACGCGCCTGTTACCGTCAACAACTTCGTCTTCCTCGCCGGCGAAGACTTCTACGACGGGGTCATCTTCCACCGTGTCATCGACCGCTTCATGATCCAGGGCGGTGATCCGACCGGTACCGGCATGGGTGGCCCCGGGTACCAGTTCCAGGACGAGACTCGCGGCAACAAGCAGCAGCACGAGCCGTTCACCCTTTCCATGGCCAACTCGGGTCCGAACACCAACGGCAGCCAGTTCTTCGTCACCGAAGTCGCCACCGGCCACCTCGACGGCCGTCACACCGTCTTCGGACGCGTGACCGAGGGCAAGGACATCGTCGAGAAGATCAGCGACGTTCGCGTTGGCAGGGGCGACAAACCGGTCGAGGACGTTGTCATGCAGGACGTCATCATCATGGTCGACGGCGAGCCGATGAACGGCGGGAAGCCGACGACGCAACCATCCTGATCACTGGGATCTTGAGCAAAACTGAAAAGGCCCGGCAGTTCGCACTGCCGGGCCTTTGTCATGTCTTGAGCGACGGCTACTGAGCCGAGGCCTGTGCGTCACGCTCGGCGATGAGCTTGGGGATCAGCGTCTCGAGCTGGCCGCGAGCCTCGGTGCTGTGGAGCTTGCCTTCGGCGTCGATGATGAACAGCTGTGGGATGGCGTTGACGCCCCACGACTTGCTGAACTCGCTCTGCCAGCCGTTGCCTTGGTAGTACTGCGGCCAGGCGATGTCGTTTTCCTCGACATAGGCCATGAGCTTGTCCTTACCGCCTTCTGCCTCGGGGGCGTCGAGGCTGACACCGATGAACTCGACGCCTTGATCTTTGTACTCGGCGTAGAGCTTCTTCATCTTGGGCATCTCGGCGATGCACGGGCCACACCACGTGGCCCAGAAGTCGATAACGACGACCTTGCCGGCGAGGTCCTCCTGCAGGCTCATTTCTTCGTCACTGCGCAGGGGCGTGAAGGTGAGCTCGAAGGGTTGGCCGATCTTCTCCATCTGCTTCATGCCGGCCTTGGCCATGACAGCAAATTCGCTCTCGGGGTGCAGCTCGACAAGCTTGCCGAGGTAAGCGGACTTCTCCTCAGTCTCTTCGGCGTAGTCGCCCAAAACGTAGAGCAGCTGGGCTGACCGCTCGTCTTCGGGGTAGGCCTCAACGAACAGCTCAGCGGCGGCGAGTGCCTGGGGCAGATCGGTCGCCGCCTGCACACCGGCGTAGAGCGCTTCGGCCGACTTTTTGGCCTCAGTGGCCGGCTGCGTCGACGGCGCGTCGGCCTCCGTGCTGATGTCCATCATCGCCTCTTTGGCCGATGGAGCGTCGCAGCAGCTGTCGCCGGCGTGGACGGTGGAAACGAGCAGGGCCGCGGTGGCGGCGGAGGCGAGCAGAATCTTCGGGTTCACAAACGTCATGGGGTCCTTTCGGGCAGGTAGGTTGTTGACCCTATTCAAGACACACAAACGCCGCCGACGTCGCAACGCCGGCGGCAGATTTTCGGACCACCTGCTGTGCCACGCCTCAGGCGCGACGGAGGCTCTCGAGGTACCGACCCGACTTGCCAAGACTGCGACGGCGGATCGCGTCGATGATCTCGTGCACGCGACTGTTCAGATTCGGGTCGGCGAGCATCGCCTCCATCTTGACGCTCATCGGGGCCTTCTTGCTCACAAACAACTTGCGGGCAGCGACCTCAAGGGCGGCGATGTCTTCCTCGCTGATCTTGCCGCTGCGACGCAGGCCGATGATGTTGACGGCCCGGATGCGGTCTTCCTGGTCGACCTTGACATAGGGCGGCACGTCGACGTGGACCTGCGAATACCCGCCGACGAAGGCAAAGTTACCGATCGTTACGAAGTGGTGCACTGCGCTGCCGCCCATCATCGAGACGTAGTCGTTGATGACGACGTGCCCGGCCAGCATGACGTTGTTGCCGATGATGCATCGGCTACCAATGGAGGCATCGTGACCGACGTGGGCGCCGACCATGATGAGGTTGTGGCTACCGACGCGGGTCGTGCCACCACCGGTGGACGTGCCGGTGTGGATCGTGACGTGCTCGCGGATCTCGTTGCCGTCACCGACGATGAGGTAGGTCTTCTCGCCGGCGAACTTCTTGTCTTGCGGGTCACCACCGGTCACCGAGTACGGGTGGAAGGTGTTGTCGCTGCCACAGGTCGTGTTCCCGATGACGGTCGCGTGGGGCAACAGGCGGCAACCCGGGCCGAGGGTGACCTTCGGGCCGACGACGCAGAACGGGCCGATTTCGACATCTGGGGCGATGTCGGCACGCGGATCGACGTACGCAAGCGGGCTGATGCGTGGGGAAGCGACATCGTCGTCACCCCATGGCTTACCCGTGTCGGCTACGCCGTCCATGTCCCGTCGGACGGGCCGACGGAGCTTGCGGCGGAGCCGGCTGGCGCGACCACCGACCAGCACCGGGTCTGCTCCGGCCTCACGGCTGGTGGCGTACGGCACGGTGTCGTCGGAGCGGTGCTCAGAGTCGCCGGAGAAGAAGTAACCGGTCAGGCTATCGAGAATCTTGGCCATGGCGTGGGCCGCCGGAGGAAGGTGGCGGTCCTTGGGAGCCGTTGTACCAGCTTTGGCTGCTCGGGGTTCACTGCAAATCGTCTTCGGACGAAGCAACGATCTCCCGGCGACCTGACTGTGCCCCGAGGGGCGGTCAGCGGCTTCCGAAAAAAGGGTACCAGCAGTCGGGGCAGTTGTCATGGCGATCTCGGGCTTTCGGTCCAGGACAGGTGTTTCGACGCGACAACACGTCTCACCCGGCAAGGTCCAATAACGCGTTGTGCTCTGCTGACATCGGCCACATGCCTCGCCCGTCACCAGCGGCGACACATTGACACCTGCTGCACGATCTACTCCGTGGCCGCATCCGTCAGGATGAACTTGATCTCCGCCTCTGCCGCCAGCTTCTCGGCCACGTACGCACGGCACCGCACCTGCCCCGAGCGACTCTTGACCCGAACCGCCTCGGCCACGAGCACCAATTGATCCCCCGGCGTTACCGTCTGACGCAGCTTGACATTGTTCATGCTGAGCAGGATCGCGATCTTGCCCGTGTGCTCGAGCTTCTGGCTCAGCAGAATGCCACCCAGCTGGCCCATTGCCTCGACAATCAGGACACCCGGAAAGATCGGCTGTCGTGGGTAATGGCCAAGGAAGTAGACGTCACCCATCGTGACGTTCTTGATCCCGATCGCCCGTCGGTCGCCATCGATCTCCAGGACGCGGTCGACCAGCAGCATCGGGAAGCGGTGTGGCAGAATCCGCTGGATCGCCCGAATGTCGATGGCTGCGTCGCTCGACGGCTTGTTGATCAGGTTGCGAAACTCGGCCGCCTCGCCCGGTGTGGCGTGGCGTGGCGTGCTGTTCTGCTTCGCAGGTGTCTCGGCCTCGAGCAGGGCCCGAACCAGGTCATGATTCAACGCGTGCCCGCTCTTGTGCGCGACGACCCGCCCGCAGATCGGCCGCCCGGCCAGCGCAAGGTCGCCAATGAGGTCGAGCACCTTGTGCCGAACAGGCTCATCGTCGAAGCGAAACTCGTTGTCGACCGGTCCCTCTTCGCCGACGACGAGAAGGTCCCTGTACGTCAGGTGGCCGCCCCAGCCTTGCGCTTTGAGCGCCTCGGCCTCGCGCTCGAAGATGAACGTCCTCGACGTCTGCACTTCGCTGGCAAACGTCCCTTGCCGGCCGTCGGCGGGGTACTCGAACCTGCCGACGAACGTCTGCCTGCCGATGGGTGGTGGCGCTTCAAAGGTGTAGACGACATCTAAAGCGTCGGTCGGGCCGGGCAAGGCCACGATGGTCGCGCCGCCTTCGCTTCGGACATGCACCGGCTGGGTGATGATGAGCGGCTTGAGCGTCTCGCCTTCGTGTGCCTTGACGCCTGCCTCGGCGATGGCGTTGGCAAAGACCTCCGACGAGCCGTCACCCATCGGTAACTCGATCGACTCTGCCGCGGCGTCATCAAGGGCCTGAACGGCGATGGTCGCATCGGTCACGCCCGCCCCGGCCAAGGCAGCCATGAGGTGCTCGACCGTTTCGACGACAATGCCCTCGCCGCGCAGCACGGTGTGACGGGGGCGTTGCTCGACGTTGCGGATGCGAGCTTCGACGGCGGCCGCCTCGCGGCCGTTGGCGTCGTGGCGGACGAACCGGATGCCGCGACCGGCGGCGGCTGGAAAAAGCTCGAGCTTTGCCTGGCGACCGGTGAAAAGACCCGGACCGGTCAGGCTGGCCGTCCCGGCAAAGGAGCGGCGTGGAAGAACGTGGTTCGAGTCGGTATCGCTGGAGTCAGGCAAGTCGTTACACCTCTAGACGCGGTTGCCAATGCTAGGTGACGGTCGGGAGGGGCTGGTGCGACGGCGCTGGGCACTGAGGGGGTGGATGTTCTGCGGGTCGATTGCAGCCGCAGAGCGGATCGGGTCGATACCACAGCAACCGCCTCTGCCGCGCTTGCGGCGGGCCGCGGGATCGCGACACTGCCGAGCCCGCCTGGGACCTTTGCGTCCCATAAGCTGCGACCGACGAAAGCGACGTAGCCTCTCTGCCCGCTTTGCCACCGCCCGAGCCGAACCCGCCACGATGGCCACGATGCTCCCTTTGCCGAACCGAACTGCCTCTTCCGTCCGCCGCCTGGCCACCGCCTGCGGGCTTGCTGCCGCCGCGTTGCTCGCCGGTGGGTGTGAAGTCTCCGACTTCCTCGACCCGTCGAACGTTGTCGACCCGAGCAAGCGAAACCAGCTCGAAAACGGCAAGGCCTCGCCTGTTGTCAGCGTCATCCTTGATGACCTGGACCTGGGCGTGACGCCACCCGACGAAGCCTTCGCCGACGCCCGTGACGTGCAGGCGGGTGACATGGCCGTCATCAGCGAGGACTACATCATCGGCGCAGCCGACCAGTTGCGCGTCACGATCAACGACTACCCGGTTCCGGGTGGTCAGTTCGTCGACGCGTTCGAGGTTTCGAGCACGGGCTCGATCAACCTGCCCGATGTCGACGAGGTCGTGGTCGAAGGGCTGACAGAGAGCGAAGCCGCCGACGCCATTGAGGAGGCATTCGTCGACAGGCAGATCTTCGTCGACGGCGCCGCCCGCATCAACGTTTTGGCGTTCACGAAGCAGAACCGCACGTTCACGATCATCGGCAACGCCGTCGGCCGTGCCAACCGGTACGTCATCACGCAGCCCAACTTTCGCCTGCTCGACGCAATGGCCCTGTCGGGTGCCGTCACAAGTGCCGAGGTGCTGACGGAATACGCCTACATCATTCGTCGTCAGCCGTCCGACGGCGGACCGGCAGGGGAACGGGCCCAGCCACGGCGAAACAACGGCGGCCAGGCGGTGCCTCCGGGTGATAACGACCAGCTTTCACCGCGCGGCGACGCCGGTGACATAAACGACGCCGAGCCGATGCTGTCCGACGAATGGGCCCCGGTCTTCGCCCAGGCAGAGGGCACGGCAGGTGGCGGCAGTGACTCGTTCAGCTTCGAGCCGCCGACCGAACCACAGGATGTCGAAGTTCTCCGCGTGCCGGTGCAGGAGCTGCTCAGCGGCCAACTCAAGTTCAACATTGTCGTGCGTCCGGGCGACACCATCGTCATGAACGCCGACGTGGGCGGCGTCTACTACGTCGGCGGTTACGCAGCCGTGACCGGCACGTACCAGCTCTCGCCGCAGAACCCGGTCACGCTCAAGCGGGCCATCATCAGTGCTCGTGGCCTGTCGCCTGTAGCCATTCCTAGCCGCACGCAGCTCATCCGCAAGATGGGTGATCAGGACGTCTTCGTCCGTGTCGACCTCAAAAAGATCTTCAGCGGTGAGGCACCTGACCTGTACGTCAAGCCCGGCGACATGATCATGGTCGGCACGAACTTCCCGGCACCGTTCCTGGCGGCACTTCGTAACGGCTTCCGCGTCAGTTACGGTTTCGGCTTCCTCTACGACCGTAACTTCGCCCGCGACCGGAACGACAACAACAACTTCTAGTCGCACCTGAGTAACCAAACGCCCCCGAACCGGTCGCCGGCTCGGGGGCGTTTGCATACGGAAGGGGGTGGAAGTAGCTACACGGTCTGGCCGAAGTTGGCCCGTAGCAGGGCAAAGTCGAGAATGCTGACCGTGTCGTCGTAGTTGAAGTCACCCTCGGACCACAGCGAGCCGCTGCCGAACCCACCGCGCAGGCGGGCGAAGTCGAGGATGCTGACGGTGCCGTCGAGGTTGGCATCGCCGTATCGTGTGTAGCGGACGAGGGTGGCGGTGGCGTCGACGGGTCGACCGGCGAACGAGCCGGCGCCACCGAGCAGGTCGGCCGAGTCGCCGTACCCGAGGGCGAACTGGTTGGCATTGCCGAACGACGTGTTGATGCCGGCCCCGTTCCACGCGCCGCCGTTGTAACCGGAATCGATGAGGGCGGCGATGGTGCCGAGCGGACTGACGCCGCCGAAGTCGACGATGAGCGCGTTGTCGGCGATGTCGAGGAACCCGCCTGCGTTGGTGTTGATCGACAGGAAGTCGGTCTCCAGCACGATCGGGGTGATGCTGTCGAAGGTCGCCCGGCCGCCGTCGTCGAGGACGAACTGCGACAGGGTTTGCGAGGTGAACATGCGGATCGCCGTGTCGGCGTAGATCTGGTCGAGACCGTCCTCGCCGTCCACAAATACCGGCGGGGCGAAGATGTTCTTGCCGTTGATGTCGATGTTGTCGTTGCCGCCGCCAGCCTTGACGGAGATGGCACCGTTGAACGTCGAGTTGACGTCGATGGTGTTGTTGCCGAGGTTGGCCTGGAGGTCGAGCTCTTCGAGTCCGCTGAACGTCCTGCTGTACGTCGACGTGTTCTTAACGAGGGCTGTGGACGTCAGCGTGTAGGTGTCGTTACCTGTGTCGAGTCCGTCGAGGAAGATCAGGTCATCCGTCCCGGCGTTGCCGTTGACGACGATGTCGCCGCTGAGGGAATCGATGCGCTGGGCACTTGCGGCGACGAGAATGTCGTCGTTGCCGCTGCCGGCGTTGATGACGAGGTCGACCGGGAAGATGATCGGCGGTCCGCCGATGATGAACTGTGAGCCACCCAGGCCGTTGACGTTGATCGTGTCGTTGCTCGTTCCGGCATTGACCGTCAACGCCTCGATTCGCGGCGGGCTGATGAGGCCGGAAATCCAGTCCACGCTTCCTTCCCAGCCGCTTCGGTCGAAGCCGCCTGAACCAATGTCGTAGGTTCGAGTGCCTGTCTCGCTCGCGTCGTTGATGTTGACCCGGTCGAAGCCTGCATTGCCATCGACAAACACATCAGCGATGACCGGGTTGATGTCCCCGTTGCCGATGTTAATGGTGTCGTTGCCGTCACCGGCGGCGACGGTCAGATCGTTCTGGAGCGTAAAGCCGAAGCCCAGGACGCCCATCCCGTTGACGTTGATCGTGTTGGACCCGTCGTTGGCGTAGAGGGTCGTTTCTGCGATGGCGATGCTCGTGTAAACGTCTCCGCCGAGCGAGCTCTTGGTGAAGGTTTGTGCGCCACCGAACGTGCCACCGTCGAAGGTGTAGCTGTCGTTGAGCGTGTCGCCGCGGTCGTCGAGGATGACGACGTTGGTGCCACCGTTGCCGTTAAGAACAAGGTTGGCCGAAACATTGGTATCGAGATCGCCGAGATTCACGGCACCGACGCGGAACGTATCGTCGCCGTTGTTGCCCTCGATCAGGACGTCGGCAACCGTGGCCGCGAACCGCTCGAGGTTGATCACGTTGCTGCCGGTGTTCGCCTCGAGTTCGACGTCCTCAATGTTGCTGTACGTTGTGGTGCTGGTTTCGCTCGATTTGGAGAAAAGGGCCAGGTCGAACGTGTAACTGTCGTCAGCGGTGTCGCTTGCATCTTCGATGACGAGCCGGTCGATGCCGAGGCCGCCGTTGACGATGACGTCGCCGCTGGTGTTGTTGTCGTAGTCGCCGCCACCGACAAAGACGGTGTCGTTGCCGTCATTACCGTTGACAGTGAACGCGCCTGTGACGGTGCTCGACACCCGGTCGAGGTTGACCGCGTTGTTACCAGGGTTGGCGTCGAGCACGATGTTCTGCATGCTCGAGAAGGTGAACGTGTCGGAGAAGCTTGTTTTGGTCAGCGTGGTGAAGTCGAGCGTGTAAGTGTCGTTACCGGCATCGGTCGAGTCGTCGATGTTGAGCGTGTCGTCGCCGCCGTCACCGTTGAAGATGACGTTGGCACGGATGTCGGCATCAAGATCACCGTCGGCGACGTTGAAGATGTCGTTGCCGTTGTTGCCCTCGATGCGGAGTGGCAGGGTGCTGAACAAATCGTTGACGTTAAAGGTGTCATCGTTCTGCGAGGCGTCGATCACAACCTCCTCGGCGTCATTGCCGACAGTGATAATGTCTGAGCCTTTGATAAAGTCGTTGCCGTCGATGGTCCAGGTGTCGGCACCGAGTCCGTCGTTGAAGTCTTCGATGTCGACAACGTCGGTGCCTGCTCCGGTGTTGACGACGACGTTGCTGGCGAGGTTGGTATCAACGTCACCGCCACCGATGCGGACGATGTCGTCGCCGTCGCCGGTCTCGATGCGCAGCGTGATCCCGCTCGGCAGTGAGTTGACGTTGACGGTGTCGTTCCCGCCGCGGGCGAAGATGATGACTTCGCTGGAGATGTCGCCGACGGATCGTGTGAAGGAGCCGTTACCGCTGGAGGCGATGGTGAGTTCGAGCCGCTGCCGCTGACGGTGAAGGTGTTGGCTGCCTTGGGTGCCGCTGACGTTCAGGTCGCCCTGACGATCTTTGACCCAGCCCAGGCCGCGGTGTAGTGGGCGCGGACGCCGTTGATGTCGTCGGTGAGCAGGGTGCGGTCGTCGGGCCTTGTCATGCGGTTGCCGATGCAGGCGTCCATGATGGCCGGCTGCGGCGTCGGGCAGACGCCACCGACGACGTTACCGTTGGGGTGCCGAAGGCCGAGCGCGTGGCCGATCTCGTGGACGGCGACTTCGAGATAGTCGACACCGCTGCTGCCGGGCGAGCCGTCGCCCCAGCTGTTGCCGTTGTCGAAGTGCAAGTCACCGGCGATGCCGCCGGAGACGAGGTTGACCGGGAAGATCGGATTGGTCGGGAAAATAGGCGTGGGCCAAGACGTTGGCACCCGACTGCACCGTCGATGAAGTGGTGGCCGAAGCGCAGCTGCGGGTTGCCGCCAGCGCCGTAGTCGGGGTCGTCGATGCTGGACGCTCGGGCCGCTGTCGATCTCTTCGGTGAAGGTCAGGTCGCTGACTGCCGTCCAGATGAGCATGGCCTCTTCGGTCAGGTTGCGAAGCTCGGTGGTGATCAGGCCCGACGAGGCCGCCGTTGAGCAGATTGCTGTAGCTGTACGGACGTCGGGCGAATTCCACTTCGTCGTAAGATCGTGACGACAGCGTCGTTGCCGACGAGATTCTGCTCGTCGATCGGCACATGTTCGGCTCGCCATCGTCGACGTGGCCCATGTCGTCGTTGTAGCCGTAGAGGGCGTGCACCAGCTCGTCATCGCCGTGGTCGTGATGTGTGGTCGGTTCGGCAAGGTCGCCAGGCGGCGTGGGCCAGCAGGCGACGGGCCTCGAGCGGCTCGATGGCCAACACCGGGATGCGGCGGCTTGCGCGAGGAGGAGGCGCGGGGAAGAGAGGCGATGCGACGGCCATGGCGGACGGGCGGGGGCAGAAAACATGTTCTCTCCGGTGGGATGAGGGCTGGGATCACGAGTTGCCCGAACCGCCCAATTACCGATCCCTACACCTTACGCTAACGTCGACGAACAACTGCCGCGGGCAGGTTGGAGGAACAGCAGCGAACTCCGGCAACGGTAACAAGCCGGCGGAAGCAGCTCAAGCACATTTAGCATTAAGATGCGGAACAAGGAGTCGACAAGGCATGCCGTTCGGCGACGGCTCCTTCGCGTGTGAGGCGGGCTGGGAGGCACGACAAAGCCCGATGATCCAGCCGGACCAGCGGGCAGAGCTTTGCCGTGACAGGCCTCTACATCGGCTCGTGCTCGATCGTGCGGTCGTAGACCTCGAGCAGCTTGCTCTTGTCGAAGATCATCTCCTGACGCGTCAGGCCGACCAGGTCGTAGACGCTCGTCAGCTCGATGGCGTCGACGGGGCAGGCCTCCTCGCACATGCCGCAGTAGATGCAGCGAAGCTCGTCGATGTCGAACTTGATCGGGTACTTCTCGCGGTCTTCCCACGGGCTTTCGCCGGCCTCGATGTGGATGCAGTTGGCCGGGCAGGCGGTGGAGCACATAAAGCAGGCGACGCACTTGACGCGACCTTCTTCGTCTTTATTGAGCCGGTGCACGCCGCGGTAGGTGCTGCGGAAGATGCCACCGTCTTCGACGGCCTTGTCCTCGCGTCTCTCCTCGGGGTACTGGATCACGCGGTGCTCGTCCTTGACGACGACGTTGAACAGGTGCCGCATCGTCGTGCCAAGACCCTTGAAGACCTGCGGCAGGTAGAACTGGTCGCTGATTGTCAACTTCGGCTCGGTCATCGTCACGTACGTGCCGTCGTCGTCCTTGATGCGGGAGACGGGCCGCTCCATGATCTTGGGCGGCGTTTGGGCGACGGGGCCGGTGGGAACGGCGACCTTGGCTTTGTCGTGCGTCTGGGTCTCGGGCATCTTGCGGCACGATAGGGGCCAACTGACAAGACGGCGGCCACGTCACCGTGGCCGCCGTCGGTTTGTGTGAAACACGCCTTTCAGTTTCACTCGACCAGCATCGTGCGGCTCGTCTCGTCGGCAAGCATCCAGCGGATCGTGTAGTTCAACAGGTCGTAACCGTCCTGGTTGTACTGCCACTTGCTGCCTGAAAATTCCGTGGTGCGGGTGAAGATACCGGCCCGCTTGTGCTTGGCGGTCTTGCCGTTACCCATCTTGCTGCCGGCGTCGAACCAGAAGGTGGTGGCCTTCATGAAGTCGTCCTTTACCGTGCTGAGCACGACGGCATCGTTGCCCAGGGCGGCGCGGTCGGCGTAGCCCATCAGCGAGTTGCCGTCAGAGGCCTTGGCCTTGTACTCGACGCGGTCCTTCGCCTTCATTTCACCCGATTGATACTTGGCCCAGAGCTTGGCGTTGGTCCGGTTCTTACCGTCGGTGTCCCACCAGTCCTGCCACTGCGACCGCCAGTCGAGATCGAGCTCGTCGGCCTCGCCGTTCTTGCCTTCCTTCTTCATGCCGAGCTTGCGGACGTCGATCTCGCAGTCGAAGTCTTTGGCTTGGATGGTGGTGTGCGTTTCGCCGTCTGCGCCGCCGGTGAAGCCGAAGGAGTCGTACAGATTCGTCTCGCCGCACACCACCGGCGCGTCGATGTCGAAGAGGGCGGGGTCGACCCTGCTCGACGACACGCTGGAGCTGATGAACAGCACCTCGCCCGGCACGATGAGATCTTCATCAACGTTGTAGATCGTGACAAGCCGCACCGGGTAGCCGGCCTTGCGGATCTGCTTCATCATGGTGACGTCGTTGGCTTTGGGTGAATTGGCGTTGTCGACCGCCAGCAGCACGCCGGGCAGGAACGCCGTCGCCGACATCGTGTGCGTGGTCTCGCTGAGCCCGATCCAGCCGCTGGCGACGGTTCGGACGGTCATATCGACCTCGACGCGAACGGCATTGGCTTCGCTTGAGTCCGACGCCTCGACCGTGAACGCCTTCGCAACCGAGTTCCACTTGCCGTAGAGCACGCGAACCGCCTCGACGTCAGTCGTTCCGGAGCTGCTGCCGACGCTGAGGCCGGCATCCGCCAGCACGCCCGCGACAGCGTCCTCGACGTCGTACTTGCCGTGGGCGACCCTGTAAGCGCCGGCCTTGGCCGCCGAGTCGGCGGCCGTCTGAACCATGCTGCGACCAACCGCGTAGTTGCCGACCTCCGTCATCACGCCCAAACCCAGGAGCATGACCGGGATCAAGAAAACGGCAAACAGCAGCACCGACCCGCGACGAATGTGAACGCGTTGCAGATGAATCGGTGGACCTTCTGAAGAGAGCTGGCGTGACATGCAGCAAACCTGCAATCCACGCCAGCTCAAGACGAACCGCACCCGTGTTATCGGCCGGCCACCTGCGGCTGACTGCGGTCAGGAAGCGTCAGGCGCGTAGCTGACCAAGGCACCGTGACCGCCTGCCATGCTGGTGTTCGACCCGACGCCACCGACCGCTTCATAGTCGCTCGGCGACTGGTCGTTGGTCATGCGGCTGCGCTTGACGCCCTTGGGGAGCGGCGTGTTGCGGAAGCGGCTTCCGGGCACTGCCACGCGGCCGTTCTGGCTCTCACCGGCCGGGATGATGTAGCTGCCGACCACGATGATGCCCAGCACGACCACGTTCAGGCCCAGGAAGGAGAGCGCCTGCCAGCCGCTCAGGCCGTCGATCGTCGGATGGCCGTAGATCCCGAATGCGTACGTCAGCAGGGTCGTGGCGATGACGAGCACGAGCATGATCGGAATAAGGCCCTTCCAGGCAATCTGCATGAGCTGGTCGAAGCGGAAGCGGGGCAGCGACCAGCGCACCCACATGAAGACGAACATGACCAAGACGGCCTTTCCGAAGATGACACCGGCCCGGACGATGCACTCGATCAGGCTCGTCGTCACGCTTGCCGCCGCACCGTCCGGACGCGTCTCAAAGACAGCCTGGATCAGGAAGTCGATGTAAGGCATGTGCCAGCCGCCCCAGAAGAGGGCCACGAGTACCAGCGACGTCGTGATCATGCCCGCGTACTCGGCCAGGAAGAACAGGGCAAACCGCATCGAGCTGTACTCGGTGTGGTAGCCACCGACAAGCTCCTGCTCGGCCTCTGCCATGTCGAAGGGCGCGCGGTTGGCTTCTGCGTGGATGCAGATGAGGAACAGCATGAACGCCAGCGGTTGGGCGAACATGTTCCACGCCGGGATCGGGATAAAGCCCAGCACCCACCAGTAGTCGACCTGTTTGTCGACGAGCAGGGCCAGGTCGAGCGTACCGAACATGATGACGACGATGAGCGCGCTCATGCCGAGCGGGATCTCGTAGGAGATCATATTGGCCGTCGCCCGCAGGCCGCCGAGGAAGCTGTACTTGTTGTCGCTGGCCCAGCCACCGATGACGACGCCGTAGACGGCCAGGCTGAGCGCGGCCAGGACGAACAGGACGCCGATGTTCAGGTTGGCGATCTGAAAGTTGTATTGGTAGACGACCGGTACGCGGTAGGCCGTCACGTTGGCACCGTTACCGACCGGGTTGGCTGAGGCGACGCTGAGGTCGACGGGCACGACGAAGCGGGCGTCATAAGGCAGGTAGTGCCGAATGGCGGCCTCGGCCTGCATGCCTAGGCGGCCGAGTTCTGCCGATTCGGCAAAGGCTTCTTCGGTCAGTCGCGACGCGTCGACCTCGATGGTCTTGCTCACCTGCCGCACGCCGCCCCAAGGCACGACGGCGATAGAGATGATGACGACGATGATCATCACGATCGGTGCAAGGCTGAACAGCACGCGGTCGATGCCCTTGCGGCCGTAGTCCTCTTTGACAAGGAACTTGAGCCCGTCTGCGAGCGGCTGGCCGAGTCCCCAGAAGTGGAACTTGGGCATGAACGGCAGGCCGAACCCGAAGCCGACGCGGTTGGGACCGATGCGGTCCTGCACCCACGAAGCCGTCTTGCGTTCGAGCAGAATCATGTACGCCACGGCGCCGAGCACGACGAGGTGGAACGTGAACGCCAGAATCACCCAGTGATATGCGGCGACGTAGGTCCAGACCGTCTCGATCAGGTCGGCGGGCGGCAAAGACAGGGGCATCGATGGCAACATCAGCGTCGGAAGCAAAAGCAGGGGCAGCGGCGAACGGAATGAAGCATAATGCCGTCGAGGTCGCGGGCCAAGCGGCGGAACGATTGCCGCAGCCAGAACCTTTTCGAGCGGCAACCTGGCGTGTCACCGGCGACGGTTCGTAAGGCGGACGGACCGCCTTTACCGTTTGCATCGTGCCGGTGCCTGTTCTGCTGCGAAAAGTCACCAATCTGCTGGCCGATACCGTAAAAAACGTGAGTGATGTCGTGTGGCCGCGGGTGTGCCCGGTGTGTGAGAGCGACGCGAGGCGGTGGTTGTGCGACGCGTGCCTGGGCGAGTTGATCGACGCCTCGACGCAACCCAGCTGCCAAGCCTGTGGCAGGCCGGCGTCGGGGTCGGCGTGTCCCTGGTGCGGCGGCCGTGGTGACGGGCCGATCAAGCGTGTCGTCCGGCTGGGCGTCTACGAACCGCCGCTGAGCTCGCTGATCGTCTCGGCTAAGTTCTCCGGCCGCTGGGAGTTATGTCGACCGCTGGGCCATGCGCTGGCTGATGTCGCCGGTGATTTGCCACCCGACGCGGTGGTCGTGCCCGTGCCGTTGCACGCGCATCGATTGG
Organism: uncultured Planctomycetota bacterium; assembly: GCA_963841915.1. GTDB lineage: Bacteria > Planctomycetota > Phycisphaerae > Tepidisphaerales > Tepidisphaeraceae > JBCDKH01. The sequence continues at coordinate 510,022 of CAWJEN010000006.1, forward strand.
CCAGTCGCGGGTTTGATCAGGCGTACCTCATCGCCGAAGCCCTTGCCGGTCAACGGCGTGTGCCACTGGTCCGGGCGTTGAAACGACAACGCCATACCCGCCCGCAGACGGCCCTCACCGGCACGACCGCCCGTCAGCAGAATCTGCGGGACGCCTTTGCCCTCAACGACTTAGGCGGGGTGGAAGGGCGTGCGGTGGTGCTGGTTGACGACGTCATGACCAGCGGCAGCACGCTCCGCTCCGCCGCACGGGCGGTGCAGGCGGGCAAGCCGCGTCTCATCATGGCCGCCGTGCTGGCCGTGGCCACGCGAGCGCAGGAGGCAAGGCCCGTCAAGTGGTAAGGCAAACGCCTCAATCGACGACGATCGTGCGGGCGTGCTCCTCGAGCTTCTGAACGAGGTCGGCAGACCGCTCGGAGCGGTCGCCGGTGCTGGTGGTCCAGGTGACCGGCTCGTTCCGCTTGATGCTCGCCTCGACGCGGCGGCAGGCGCTGATGACCGTCGAGTGGTTCCGTTTTCCCATACGACCGGCGATGTCGGGGTAACTCAGGTTCGTCAGCTTGCGGACGAGGTACATCGACGTCGACCGAGCCAGCCCAATCGTCCGCTGGCGACTGCCGCTGAGCAATTCGTTGCGTTCGAGCCCGAAGAAGTCACAGGCAGCGGCAAAGACCTGCTCGGCCCGGACGGGGCGGCTCATCCGCTTGTCCAGGTCGCTGAGAATCTCTTGAGCCAACTTCACATCCGGCCGTCGATTATCGAGGCGGGCGTGGGCTTGCATGCGATTGACGGCCCCTTCGAGTTCGCGGACGTTTTGCGTGACGCGGCTTGCGATCCAAGTCGTCGTCTCGCTGTCGAGACTCACGCCGCGCCGCTTGGCCAGGACGCGGAGCAGGTCTTCGCGCATCTCGCGGGCCGGCGGATCGACGCGGGCGATCATGCCGCTGACGAACCGACTCACGAGGCTCTCGCCGAATGAGGCGATCGTCTTGGGGTGAGCGTCGCTGGCGATGACGACATGTCGACCGGCCGCTTCAATGGCGTTGAATGTGTGGAGGAACTCTTCCTGTGTTGCCCGCTTGCCGCCGAGGAAGTGCACATCATCGATGACGAGCAGGTCGACGTCGCGCAGCTTGCGGCGGAACGCGTCGAGTCGGTTGCTCTTGACGGCTGCGATGAAGCTGTTCGTGAAGTCCTCGCCCGTGAGGTACATCCACCGGCCGGTCGGATGTTTCCTGGCGTAGCGGCGGCAGAGTCCCTGGAGCAGGTGCGTCTTTCCAAGACCGACGCCGCCATGGATGAACAGCGGGTTGTACGCGCCACCCGGATTGTCGGCCACGCTGCGGCAGCACTCGTAGGGAAGCTTGTTGTTGTCCCCGACGAGGAACGTGTCGAGGTCGTGACGCAGGCTGTCGCCGGGTGTCGGGATCTGACGCTTGACCGGCGCCTGACGGGCCGACGTCTCGGCAGCACTCACGGCCGGAACCGGCAGGCCCGGCGACGTCGAGATGATTGACTCGCCACCGACCGGAGGCACCGGCAGCGGTGTCGTCGGCACCACCGTGTCCGAGGCGGTCGGGCGAAACAGCCCAGCGTCGCCATCACGCTCGAAGGCAACGGGTGACACCTCGTACTGCAACTCGAGAGAGCCGCCCATCGTCTCACCGGCGGCCTCACGCAGGGCCATTTCGAAGTGTCTGGCGACCCAATCCCTCACAAATTCGTCAGGAACCACGATCTCCAGTATCTCACCTTCGCCGCGACGGCCGAGGCGCAGACGGACGCTCTTGACGAACCAGACGTTGAACCGTTGACGCCCGATCCGTTGCTCGACGCCGCTCGTGATCGTCGCGAGAATCTCGTCGGACGATCGCTTGGCTTGTGACGCACTGGGCGAGGCGTCGTCACTCTCTATGACTGTGTGCGTCAGCCTGTCGGCTGCGTAGGGGCTTTCAACGTCGGCGTCCTGGCCGGGATCGAGGGGGCGGAGTTGGGTCGTGTCGAGGGTCGCGTCGCAGACGTCGCTGGCCATATAATTAGTCGTCCTGCCGAATCTCGAGCGGTCGGGTGGCGACGCGTCCGGTGCGTCACCACCGCCGCATTCGAGCCGGCGTGGGGGTGCTGGTAGTAGCCGATGCGTCGCACGATGCCATTCCCGGGCATCATGTCGCCTCTGCCTGATCCTTGGCAGGGCGTACCGATCGCCGACCGCTCTGATCAGCGGCTGGCAAGCGTCGTCGGATCGGCTTCGGACAAGCTCACGTCGCAGGCTCGCGGATGAACCGCGTGCGCAGGGCGTTTGCTTGTCCTCGCCTCCGCGGCTCCGGGCTCAGTCACAGGTACGTCGCAGCAGCCGGTCTGATCCTCCGGCGGCGTCGGTGCATGTGGCGGCCAGTGGGGCCTGACGGAACGGGCATCATGCCTCGCGGCCGCGACCGACGGGCGTCGAAGGCAGGGCGTCTGATCACGCCAGGCATCGTCGTCGTCGGGGGCCGGAACGGTCCTTGTCCAGACGAACGATCGGATGATCGTGCCGCCCTTTGTGGGGCCAGATTAGACACCGCCGATCGCCGGAGCAACGCCGACGAAGTGCCGATCACCTCTCGTGTCACCGACGCGCGCCGTCGAGGGTGTGCGGCATAAGCGCTTGCGCGCTGCTAACAAAAACAATCAACCAGATTCTGCACAACCGGCACACGTTCGAACGGCAAGCTGTCGTTAACGGACGTGCCATGTTCGAACAACGCCACTTCGTGCACGCCACGCCCTTGCTCACACTCGTCGCCATCGCCGCGACCAAGAAGTATGTGCGACGCTTTTGGCCCAATCTTCCCAGGCTATGGGTCAATAGCGACAGCTCATGCGTACAGCCGAAGTCTCTGCGACCTCTGTGTCAAGAGGTGCGCGTCGATGCCCACCGCGTCACGCCTTTCGGCACTTTTTCGTCACGAGCGCGCGCCGTCTGTTGTTGAAAACAGGTCGCGCCGGTGGCCACTACATCGACCGCAAGTCTCGGATGAGCGCGCGACGCCGCTCGGTCTCGTGCAGCCCACGCTTGCGGTACAGCTGCAGGCCCGGCTCGTTGCGACCGTCGACAGCCAGGGCGAGCAGGTTCGTTGCCGATCGGGCGGCGCGGGCTTCGGCGTGGTCGAGCAGCAAGCTACCCAGACCCTTGCCGCGGGCGTCGGGTGAGATGCCGAGGTAGACGAGTTCCACACCGGCCGAGCCGTCCAGGCCGAGCCCACACAGGAGCAGCAACCCTTGCGGCGATCCGGTGTCGTCGACAAGCAGGTGCCAGTCGGTCGGGTCGAACACGCCAGCGGCACGGTGACCCTCGATGACGTCGTCGATTGTCCGCAGCTCTGCCAGCTCCGGGCAGTCGAGGCTGCCGATGTAGCTGTCCAACGCTGCCTTCTCGAACATCGGGCGACGATCTTCGCTGTAGTTCAGCAGTCGATAACCGTCGGGCAGCGGCCGAACCGTGGTTTCGCCGTCAACGAGCTTGTGCAGATAATGAAGCTCTGCCAGGTCGCTGAAGCTGTTGGCGGTGACCAGCTGGTCACCGACCTCCGCCGCATCGCGGGGCAGCAAGATTTGGGCGAGCGTCGCCCCGGCGTCGCGTGCTGCCCGGCAGGCCGCCTCGACACAGCGGACGGCTAGTCGCCGAGCCTCAGGTTGGGTCGGCAGGCGGTCGGGCGTCAAAATCATCGCCGTCCGGCCGGCACCGATGGAGGCGACGGCACTGAAAAGCGGCTCATCTTTGGCACTCTTGACAACACTGAACGTCCCGGCCAGCGTCGATTCGCGGGCGGCCAGGAAGTCCGTCAACGCCGAGACGGCCGACATGGCGGCCGGTTGTCCGTCGGACCCCAGCGAAAGGGCAATGGCTTGAACGAGGGCGTGGCCCGTCGGTTCGATCACGTGCACGTCAGTGGGCTGAACTTCAGAGCGGCTAGGCCGCTGCGGCCTCTCGGTGAGGGGCATCGGCACGACAGGCGACGGTACGGCCGCTATATCGAATGACGCATCATTCACATTTGAGAACGTGCTTCTTCCGCCCAAAGCCCTTGCTCTGAATCGTCGCGGAGGTTGTAGCAGCGTCGGTGGCATCGCAGGTCGGGGTTCCTGTAACGTTGTCGGCGAGGCGGTGGGCGTGAAAGTCGTGAGCGATCTGGGTATAAAGAGGGGCCAGCCGCATACGCTGAACACCCACAGCCCCGGTCGCCTCACCGAATCGTCGGCTCTACCCGACACATCGACCGGCACCGCCACCAACTCAACGTCGCCAACGGGTTTTTGAACCTGCCTCCCCCAAATGAGGCCCGAACCAGCTAGCGACCAACCGACACCGCCTCCGATGAGCAGCCTTTTAGCGTCCACCCGCGCCGTCTCGACTCCCGCGATTTGCCGCCTGATCAGCCGTCTCGGCCTTGCCGCGATCGTCGGTCTCGGCGGATTGGCCCTGACGTCGGCTGAAGTGTCGGCCGACTATCCAGAGCCGTCGCTTGCCCCCAAGGCCTGGGAATTTGACTTCACCTGGCGTAAGCCACAGCGCGTTGTGCTCGAAGAGCCCGACGGCGAGCGGCGGGCGTACTGGTACATGCCTTACACCGTCGTCAATGACACCGAGCAGGAACGCTTCTTCCTGCCCGACATCGTCATGGTCACGCAGACGGGCGAGCTTCTGGCGGCGGACAACAACATCCCGGCCGGAGCCTTCAATGCCATCAAGAACCGAACGCCCAGCCTGCCGATCGTGCAGCCGCGTGAAGTGTCGGGTCGACTGCTCATCGGCGAAGACCGCGCCCGCAGCAGCGTCGCCATCTGGCGTGAGCCCATGACCGAGATGGGCACGTTCCAAATCTTCGTCGGCGGGCTCAGCGGTGAGATCCAACGGCTCCAGGACCGCAACAACAAGGACCTGCTTGATGGCGACGGCAATCCGATTCTGGTCCGCAAGACCAAGCACCTCGTCTTCCGCGTCAGCGGCGATGATGTCGACACGGGTGAGTCCGACAACGTGCAGGTCGAGCGTGACCGCTGGGTGATGCGGTAAGGCATTTGCGTCTCCCACCCGTCGGCCTCTAGCTGCCTACACTGGCGGCCCGCTCGAAAGAGCACTGAACCAAAGGATCAAGACATGGCACATAAAAAGGGCCAAGGCTCCAGTAAGAATGGTCGCGACAGCAATCCGCAGTACCTAGGCATCAAGGCCTACGGCGGCGAGAGCGTCAAGGCCGGTAGCATCATCGTTCGCCAACGCGGCACGAAGTTCACCCCCGGCTTGAACACGAAGCTCGGCAAAGACGACACGATTTTTGCCCTCTCACCGGGCAAGGTTGAGTTCCAAGGTCGCAAGATCCACGTTCGCGAGTTCGAAGCTGTCGCCTGAGCGACGCGTCATCGTGATCGACAAGCTTGACGCCGCGACATCCTTCGCGGCGTTGTCTGCTGCGCGGTCGGTATGGAGTGTGTTGCGGTACGATGTCTTTCTGATCATTTACCGACTGCGGCCCGTAGAGCCGCAGCTACCACCGGCTTGTTACGGAGTCGGCTGGGTTTGGGCGGCTTGCTTTGTCGGATCAGCCTCCGCTTGCTCGGCGGTGGTCTCATCAGGGGCTGCCGGTGCGTCTGGTTCGTCAGGTTCCGGAGCGGTGGGGTTGTCGTAGGCGAAGAGCTGCGTGTCTTCGACCAGCTCGTAGCCCCGAGCGATCTGCTCGATGCGCGGCCGCTTGACGATGGACGGCTTGTCCAGACGGTCGATCACGACGGTCGGCCCGTTCGGGTCGATGTTGATGAAAACTCGCTCACCGGTGCGGCCGATGAACTCGAAGAAGCGCAGACCTGTGTCGGCCACGGGATACTCGGGCGTGATGTCGAAGAGCTGCTTGGCAGCGAGCGTCTCGAACAAATACGTGCCGTCTGTTCGCAGCGATTCGAAGTAACCGCGGAATGGCTCGATCGGTGGTGGCTCGGCAGGGGGCGTCGAGCCGCACCCGCTCATCAGCAGGGCAAGAAGCAGGCCGGCTGTCGAGGCAATACGCGTCACAGACAAACGTAGCGCGGGCCGATCAGACGGTCTGGGTCAGTTCGAGCGACACGATGGACAATGGATCGAAATGGATGATCTGCTCGAAGCGATCATCGGCCAGCCGCCCGACGCCGATGGCGACGATCCAACCTTCCTCGACGACGACTTCCTCCACACTGGTGCCGTCAGCCATGTGAGCAGTAACGACGGCCGTGTACTTACGCCGCGGCACGCCATGTTCGACAAGCCACTGCCGCCATCGCTCGGGCAGCGGCTTTGCCAGACGGTTGCGGGCGGGCGTACGGCTTGGACGGTCAGTCGGCACGAAGAATGGTCTCCGTCACCGCCGCAAGCGATGCCGCTCGCTGTGTCGGCGGAACCCGCAGGTCCGCGTCGGCAGCAGGGCTCCGCGCCAGCCCAGGTACGTCGAGCAGAATCGTTCGGCACCCGGCTGCGGCACCGGCTTCAACGTCCCGCGGTGCATCACCCACGAGCCAAGATTGAGACAACTCGACCTCCAACGCCGCCGCCGCCTGGAAAAACATGCCAGGCTTGGGTTTTCGGCAGTCGCAGTCTCCCGTCAACTCCGGATGGTGCGGACAAAACAGATGTAAATCGATGCTTGCTGCGGGATTGTCGTTCAACAGCAGTTCGTCCATGCGGGCGTCGACCCGCGCCACGTCGCCAATGGTGAACTTGCCCCGGGCGACGCCGCTTTGGTTGCTGACGGTGACGATGAGCCAGCCGGCCCGCCGCAGGTCGGCCAAACATGCAGCCGCACCGTCCATCAGCACGACCCCTTCCGGATCACCCAGGTAGTCGTCGGCAACGATGAGCGTGTTGTCCCTGTCGAAGAAGACGGCCTTGGTCATAGCAGTTCTCCAGAGTGGTGAACCTGGACGAACTCTTTGGTTTCGTGGCAGATCGCTGTGAGCCTGCCGCGGGACATGAACGCGCCGGTGTCAACGAGCGTGAGCGAATTGCCTTGAACGACTTCACCGACGTTCTCGATGAGCGCGGGCAGATAGTTGTCGGTCGGCGTGTGGCCGCTGTAGCTGTGTCGTTGCCAGACCTTGGCCGACCGCACCTGATTGGGCGTGTAGCGGCCCCAGATGACTTCGTGCCGAAGGTGAGCCTCACGGATGAGGAAGCTCGGGTCGTCCGGATAGTCAAGCGGCCACGAGGCGTGGACGACGAACAGATCTTCGTCGCCCTCGAAAGGCGTCAGGTCGCGGAAAAAGCGGCGGTGATCTGCCGGTACGCGGTCGACAAGCTCTTGCAGCCAGTGTCCGAAGTCGGCGGCAGAAAGATTGTGGGGAAACTGCACGTCTCCGCCGTAGCTCGCCAGGGATTGCGGCAGGCCTTCGCCCCAGAAGATGCGGGCGGCTTCGTGGGCGTCGGCCTCGCTGGCCGGTCCACCGAGCATGGGACCGCCGGCGTAGCTGTGCCGATTGATGACGGTATCGAAGATGTCGTCGTGGTTGCCACGGACACAGGTGGCGACGCCTTCGTCCATGAGCTCCAGTAGCAAATCGACGACGCCGCGCGTGTCGGGGCCGCGGTCGCAATAGTCACCGGTGAAGTAGAACCGGGCGTCGCTGTCGCGAGCGCGCACCTCGCGAAGCAGCCCGCTGAGGGGCCGACTCATGCCGTGAATGTCGCCGACGATCCAACGCACAGGGGCACAGCCTACGACGGCCCATGCCCCGCGGCAGGGGGAGCAGTGAAGTAGATGCCCTGCGCGTGCCGCCCATAACGCGAGGTCTTAGGCCGTGTGCCGATCAAGCAGGTCGCGCAGGCGACGCAGGGCTTCGCCGCGATGACTGATGGCGGCCTTAGCGGTCGGCGACAGCTCGGCCGTCGTCTTGCCGATCGACTCGATGAGGAACAGCGGGTCGTAGCCGAACCCGCCCTCGCCCCGTGGTTCCCGCAGAATTGTGCCGTCGACGTGACCCTCGGCGGTGAGCTTGATGCGGCCGTCGGCGTCGCTCCAGGCCAGCACGCAGACGAATCGCGCCGCCCGGCGATCGTCGGGCACCTTCGTCAGACGGCGAAGCAGGTATGCGTTGTTGTCCGCGTCGCCTTCACCGACGCCGGCCATGGCGGCGAATCGGGCCGAGTAGACACCCGGACTGCCGCCCAACGCCTCGACGCTCAGACCGCTGTCGTCAGCAAGCACCTCGCAACCGAACTTCTTGGCGTACAGCGACGCCTTCAGGCAGGCGTTGTCGCGAAACGTGCGACCGGTCTCATCAGGCTCGAATCCGTCATCGTCGACATCGGCCAGTGAACGCACCGTCACATCCGTAAGACCCTCGGCCAAAGCGGCGAGTTCGCGAGCTTTGCCCTTGTTTCTCGTGGCAATCAACAGGTCGTGACGCTTCATCGACGACGAGCCTACGAGCTACAATCCCGCCGGACGGATGAGCGTCTTGCCTATGTCGACCGCACGCGGAGCTTCAATCGGCGCTTCGTCCTTGGCGACTTCGCGGCCGAGCGATTCAGGTACGTTGACCAGCAACGGCTCTTCGCTCTCCTGGTAGCCGTCGACGTCGTAGTCGTATCGTCGCATGGTGGCCATGAGCGTCGGGTCGTTGATCTCGAGCTGCACCTCGAAAGTAGCTGCCCGGCGGCCTGCCTTGTCGGTGAGGTTGCGGAGGCGATCGGGCAGCTTGCCCGAGCTGACAACGATCGGACGGGGATTGACCGGGTCGACAGACGACTCCAGCGCGTCTCTGGAGTTCACACCACGCTTGATGGCCGACTCTGGCCAGGCTCCGATCGTGACATAGCTGAAGTTGCCTTTGTGCAGAAAGTACGCGTCGATGCCTTGCTTGCGTGCGGCTGCGACGCTCTCGACTGCGGCCTGCTTGCGTTGTGCCGGGTCGGTGTAGACGGCGATGGCCACGGTCCAGAAGGCGTCGCTGTTCCGCAGGTCATACACAGTCGGGGCGACCGGATCGGGCTGCTCGAGCGGCACGAAGATCGCTCTGCCGAACGCCTTGATCGGCACGCCGTTGAGGCCAGCCGTCTCCATCGACTCGATGACGGCCTTGGCCCTTTGGGCCCGCTCGCCTTCCCGCTTATCGTCTCGGACGTCGATCGTTTCGTAGAAGCCGTGGTACAGCACGCTGCGGTTCTCGCCGTGGACGATGTAGAAGCTGGAGTCGAATGATGCCACCTCACCGGCGGCTTGTTCGGCAAACAACTTGGCCTGCTTGGCGTCGCTGGCGTGACTCGGGCCGGTGAAGTCCCGACACAAGATGGTCATTGTTGCGTTCTTCGGAATCGACACGTTCGGCACGCCACGGTCGGCACCGACGCCTTGCCGACCGGCCGAAATGTTGTCGCTTCGGGCGAGAGTCGGCGTGACGGTGGCGTTGCCGGTCTGACCCGATGGGCCGGCGCATCCGACACAGCACGTCAAGGCAACGCCGACCAGCAAAGAGTTCCGCATGTCCGGATGGTACGGCCGACGACTCAACCCAGCAGTAGGACGGCTGCGCTGATGACGGTCGTCCACTGGCCGTTGCCCGCGCCCGGGGCGACTTGGCAGTAGCTGACCGTCTTGATGATCTCGTTGCTCATTGCGTATTGCTGTTCGCGCTCGTCCCAAGCCTTGTCAGGGTCGAACGCAACACCCAGCGTCGTGGCGAGCATGGTGGCGGCAAGGTCTTCGACGAGGTCCTCGGTTGATTCCTTCGTCATGCCATAGCCGTGGTGCTCGGCGATGTAGCCGTGCTCGTGATCCCGCGGGATGGCCAGACCGATGCCGGCGCAGGTGAGGCGGTTCTCCTCATTCGTCGCGCTTTCGGCCAGCACGACAAACGTGACCTGCCCGGCCTTGAGCTGGGGCAGGCCGATCTCCTTGTCGACGATCTCGCAGCTCGTCGGGTAGATGCTGGAGACCTTGACGAGGTTCTGCTTCTGGATGCCTGCGTCCCGCAGGGCCAACTCGAAGCTCATGAGCTTTTCCCGGTGCACGCCCGTGCCTTGGGTAAAGAACATCTGCTTCGGAACGTAGTGGGTGCTGGTGTCGATCAACGTGCGGGCAGCGTAGGAGCAGGCGGTGGCAAGTGTCACGCCTCAAAAGGCGGGCGTCCTGCGTCAAAGCGTGCCGCGAAAATCCGGGGGCAACAGGACGACCGGAATCTTCGTTTCCCGCAGCAGCTCGACGGGCACGTTGCCGGCGATGAGTCGCTGGAACACACCCTTGTTCGTCAGGCCTAGCAGGATGAGCGTCGCTTCCCGCTCGCTGGCGGTCGAAAGGATGGCCTGTGCGACATCGTCGCTAAACATGAGCAGCGTCTGGACGCTGACGCCTTTGCTGCGGATTTTGTCGCCGAGCGTGCGGACCGCCTGCTCGCCGCGGTCGCCACCCTGATTGACGGGCGTGGCGGTGCCGGTTGGACGGGTGACGTGAACGACCAGCACCTCGGCATCGAGACGTTTGGCCAGGTCGGCCACGGGCACCACGACCCGCTCGCTCGCCTCGGGACTACTGACGGCGACGAGAATCCGGCTCATGCCGACAGTCTCACCACGCAAACACAAGTGTCAAACATCAGCCGACGATCTGAGCAATTCATGCGCCTGTGTCGGTTCATGCGCCTGTGTCGCTTTTGAGATAAACCAGACGATCGTGAATGGCGTCGACTGGTTTGCGGTCGTAGACAAAGTCGTCGAGCTTGGCCGTGCCGGTCGTCCCCTCAACGTCGTAGACGATGCGACTGATGCCTTTACGATCCCAGTTCCCGTCGTCAATCTCTGTGATGTTGCCGGGCGAGACAGCAGGATGGCCCGGCATCTCCAGGACGTCGTTCTCGTCGAGGTAAATGCGGCCACGGCTGATGTAGAGCCAGCGGACCAGCAGCACGAGTCCCAGAGGCGGAAGCAGCATGCCAAGCCCACGCTGCAGCATGATGTCGGTGTCACTGTGCGGCTCGAGGCCTTCGTCCTGGATCCGCTCCTGCGCAGCCACCCGCGTGGCTTCGTCGCCGACCATGTCGGCTTCTTCAGCCTGCTGCGTCAGTTCCTCGAACAGCCGATTCTCCTCCGGGTACTTCACGAAGCCGTCGTAGAGGAACCAGCAACCCATGCCGATGAGCGCCAACGTGATGACGTAGCGCACATTGCGGTAGTAGCTACCGGCCTTGGCCTCGTGCGGGCCGGCCGGTGGGACGATGGGCGACGGTGCAACACCTGGATCCCCTTCACGCGGCTCGCGCGGTTCGGGCTGCGGGTCGGTGGGCGTCTCTTGCGGGTCGAAGGCGGTCATAATGAGGGTCGCGGGTCGGTTGTGGAGACGGCGGCAACGGCGCGTGCGGCACGGGCGGCGGCGGCGTGTCGGCGGGCGAGCCGCGGGCGATCACGCTCGGCGTGTGCCTTGGATCGGCCCGACAGCTCCGCCGCTAACGCCGACGCCTTATCGGCTAGTCGCTTCAAGAGCTCTCTGCCGGTGGGCTCGCCTTCCACAACCGCAGTCTAATTGACTCAAACGCCCGCGGCCACCGCTATCGTCACACCGTGCCCAAGATCGTCGAGCCACAGCCGGTCTACGCCCTCGTCGGCACCGAATCGTTCCTCCAGCAGCATGCACTGGAAGGCATCCTCCGGCAATGCGGCGACGACACCCAACGCAGCGACGTCGACGGCACCGCGGCAGAGCCCGGTGATGTCTTCGATGAACTGCGCAGCCTGGCGATGTTTGGCGGCCGCCGACTCGTCGTCGTCCGCGACGCCGATGCCTTTGTCTCAGCCCATCGCCAACTCGTCGAATCGTATCTGGCAAGCCCGGCCGTGGGCAACGTGCTCGTCTTGCGGATGGCGTCGCTGCCAAAGAACCAGAAGGTCTACAAGCTGGCGCAGAAGGTTGGCGAGATCATCTCGTGTGAGCCGCCGAAGCAGGCGGCCGTGTCGAAGTGGCTTCTGAGTCGAGCCAAGAAGCAGCACGGCCTGGAGCTCGACCCTGCCGCCGCCGAGTTGCTGGCAGACGCCATCGGGTCGGACCTGGGCAGCCTGGACAACGAGCTGGCCAAGCTTGCCCTGGCCAGTGTCGACGGTCGGGCTGGCCCGGAGATGGTCAGCGGGGGCGTGGCTTTCCGTCGCGAGCAGCAGATGTGGATCATGACCGACGCCATGACACGTGGCGACGCGGCAGAGGCTGTCAAGATTTGGCGGCAGTTGCTGGCGACCGACGCCTCGGCCGAGTTTCGGGCGGTGACGTGGCTGTCAATGTGGCTCGAAAAGGCCGACAAGGCGCTCGTGCTTCGCCAGAAGGGCTCGCGGCCCTTTGACATCGCCAAGCAGCTCAAGATCTGGCCGGCGGCAAACGTCGAGCCGCTCATCCGCACCGCAGAACATCTCGGCCGCCCGTGGCTGCGGACCGCAACGGATCGGTTGGCGGAACTCGATTACCGCATCAAGACGGGCCTGACCGACGCCAAGCGAGGCTGCGAAGCCTTCGTCGCCACGTCAGCACCTTGAGCAACCGTTCAAAGGACCTGGCATGTTGTAGAGTCGTCGCAATGCCCGTCGGACTGAGCCTGCTTCGCCTCTACGCCAAGGTCGCCCCGACCGAGCGTGGCGGCTTTCGACTGGCACGACTGGCCCGCTCGCTCGTACCGCAATCCCAATGGTCGGGACTGTTTGGCGACGGTCACGGGAACCGGCTCGACCTCAATCTGGCGACGTATCCGGACGTGGCGATGGCCTGTGGGTTGTACGAGCGCGACACGGACCGCCTGCTCGCCAAGCTGCTGCCGCAAGGCGGGCACTTCGTCGACGGCGGGGCGAACCTGGGCTACTTCACCTGTCGACTCGCCCGCAAGGCTCGTCGCGTCGACGCCTTCGAGCCAGATCCGGATAATCGCGCTCGGCTTCAGGCGAACCTGGCGCGGAATCAGCTTGATGAACGCGTTCGTGTTCACCCGGTCGCCCTCGGCGACGCGGCCGGGTCGTTGACGCTGTTCCACCCGACCGACGACAGTCGTAATCATGGCGAGACATCGCGTTTTGCCATCGAAGGGGTCGAGGCGACGCAGTACGACGTACCGATGGTGCGGCTGGACGATGCGGTCGATGCGGTGCCTGACCTTGTGAAGCTCGACCTCGAAGGCGGTGAGCTGGCGGCAGTGGGTGGGATGACGACGTGGCTTGTGGCGTCAACTCCACCGGCGGTCGTGCTGGAGCACAATCCCGCGGCCGATACCCGTGGCGGGCACAAGCCGGGTGACGTCTGGCGGCTGTTTAACCGGCACGGCACTTGGCGGTGCTGGCGCGTCCGATCGTTCGCCGCCGGCCTCATTCAGGAGATGGCGACGCCCGATGCTGTCGACGCCTTCGATCGGCAGGCGAACCTGCTGTTTCGCCGTCGGTAGCAGCGTCGTGTAAGCTTCCGCCGCCGCGTGATCGACGTTCTTATCCAGACTCACAACGAGGAGCTCAACCTCCCGCACACGCTCAAAACGCTCGAAGGCGGTTGGGTCGGGCAGGTGTTCATCGTCGACTCCGGCAGTACCGACCGGACGAAAGAAGTCGCTGAATCGTGGGGAGCGACGGTCGTGCACCACGATTGGGAGGGGTACGCCCGGCAGAAGAACTGGTCGCTGGCGAACCTGCCGTTTGCGACGGACTGGGTGCTGATCATCGACGCCGACGAGGCGGTAAGCGATCGTCTTCGGGACAAGCTGGTCGAGATTGCCAATCAATCGCTCGATCCGTCACCTGACGCCGTCGTCGGGTACGAGCTCAACCGCGTCTTCATCTTCAACGGCCAGGAGATCTGGCACTGCGGCTACTACCCGAGCTGGAACCTGCGCTTCTTCCGCCGCGGCATGTGCCGTTACGAAGAGCGGCGGGTGCACGAGTACATGATCTGCGACGGCCTGACAGCAAGGCTGCCGAAGAAGGATCTGCTGATCCACAACGACCGCCGCGGGCTCGAGCACTTCTACGCGAAGCACAATCGGTACAGCACGCTCGAAGCGCGTGAGATGTACGACAACCCCGAGCCGTGGCCGGGCTTGAAGGTGTTCCGCACCGACACGGCCCGGCGTCGGCGGTTCATCAAGAGTCGGATCCTGCCTCGTGTGCCGGCACCGTGGCTGTTCCGATTCGTCTACATGTACGTGCTGCGACTCGGCTTCCTCGACGGCCGGGCTGGCTGGCATTTGTCGAACTTCATCAGCGCTTACGAGCTGTCGATCCACCTCAAGTACAAGGAGGTCGCCCGCGGCTGGCGGTACGAGGCGGCGTCGGCCTTGGCTCTGCCGGAGGGCAAGCCGCTCCATAGCGACGCGTCCGATGCCGTCGTGTCGGCAGGCCCGGCTGCTTCTGCACCGGCGGCGGCTGATCCGGTGGTGTCGCTCAAGGTCTTTGTCGTCCGCGCAGGTGCCACCGATACAGACGTGGAACAGGCGGCCAGCGACGCGGCCCGGCTCGGCGGAACGGTGGAGGTTGTCGACAGTATCGACAAGGTGCCGAACCACAACGACGGTTGGACGTTCCTTCTTCGCGGGGACGAGCGACTTTCTGACACCGTGGTCCGCGAGACAAAAGCATTTGTGCGTCGCGGCGGTCGTGGCATAGATCCGCGGGCGCCGGTCGCTTACGCGTTGACGTGCCAGAGCGTTGTCGCAGGCCGCCGCGTGCGGTTCGGCGGGTTCGGGCCGAAACGGCACGTCCGCCTGTTCCGCGACGGCCACGGCACGGTGCGGCACGATGCAACGGGCTTGGCCGCCGACGTGAGTGGCGGGCTCACAGGCAGGATCGACGGCCTCGTCGTGCGGGTGATCCAGCAACCGGTGAGCACACTCATCGAGCGTCGGCTTGAAGCGGCGGAGAAGGCGAGCCATCAGGCGCGGCCGGGCGGACACTTTCCACTGCGGCCGATGTGGACTTATGTGAAGCGGTTCGTGTTTAAAGGCGGCTTCCTCGACGGGTACGCCGGCGCGCTCATGTGCGGCATGGCGTACAGCGGTGAGTACATGACGCAGCTCCTCGCCGTCGAGCGAACGCGTCGACAAGACGATTGAGCAATGTCATCGCTTTAGCAGATCGGCTACGACTTCGGCCGTCTTGCGGTCATCGCGATTGGCCCGCTCAAGGCGGCGTGCCTTGAGCTCGATCCAACGTTCGTACAGCGAGATCATCGACGCGTAGTCGAGCCCGGCCCCGCCATCGCGGAAGCCGCCGCGGAGCAGCGTCATGTGCAAGAAACGCAGCAAGCCTCGGCCGCGAAGGAAGTGACTCGCATCCTTGGCGGCGCGACGTCTCGTGACGGCGTCACTGCTCGTCAGCTTCGACAGCGAAGGCAGCCCGTCACGTCGAATAATGACCGCTTCCTCGGCTTCGCGGTCGCTGTAGCCGTTGTGCTTTTCGAGCCACGTCGACAAGCCTTTGGAGAAGTTGAAGTGCAGATAAGGCTCCTCGAGGCAGCCGATCGGGGCCGTGGTCTCCTCGCGTTGGCCGTGCCCGAAGTCGACGAAGCGGGTCTGCTCGCTGTCGAAGAACCGCACCTGATACGTGGGGTAGCTGGCGCTGTAGCGAAGCCACTGCCCCATGAACATCATGCGGCTGGGGCATTGGAAGCTGCCGAATCGCCTGGAGCAGGCATCTGGATCCTCCAGCAGGTGCGACACCTCTCGCACGAGATCGGGCGTGAACCGTTCGTCGGCATCGAGGTGAAAGTGCCACCGGTGCTTCAACGGCAGGTGGTCGATTGCGTGGTTGCGTTGCTGACCGAAGCCGGCGAATGGATGGTGGTGGGCCGTCACGCCACGGTCGCGCGCGGCTTCGACGGTGCCGTCTGTGCTGCCGCTGTCGAGGAGGTGCACGTCGTCGCACCACTGGCACGAGTCGAGACACGGGCCGATGTTGTCTCGCTCGTTGTGTGTGAGGATGACCACCGACACCGGCACAGTCTGGCCGGCAATGACGTCGCCTGTGACGAGGCAGGGCAGGTCGTGCTCCGTCGGCAATGAAGGCGTGCCTGCGTCGGCCAGGGGCGTCATGCCGTCAGCTTACCCCACGATGCTCGGTGACGTGTATGCTGCCAACCCGCCCGACGGCCGTTACCCAAGCCGAGCCCGCTTCTTCATGTCTAGTCCCGCAGCCACGCCCGCCGCCACCGACTCCAAGGTCGTCTTCTCGCTCGTTGTGCCGTGTTACAACGAGGAAGACGCGATCATCGAGACGCTCGACGAGCTCAAAAGTGTTCTTGCCGACGCTCCGACGCACGAGCTCATCGTCGTCAACGACGGAAGCATCGACAAGAGCAGCGAGCTTCTGCGTGAGGCCGTTGCGTCCGGCAAGTACCCGACGCTGACCGTCATCGATCACGAGTTCAATCGCGGCTACGGTGCCGCCCTCAAGACCGGTATCCGCGGCGCGACGGCCGACTACATCGCCATCACGGACGCAGACGGCACCTATCCCAATGCGCGGCTCGGTGAGCTGGTGAATCTTGCCCGTGTCGGCAGGCACGACATGGTCGTCGGCGCACGCACGATTAAGGAAGAGGTAACGTATCCGCTGATCCGCAAGATTCCCAAGTGGTTCCTCATCCGCTGGGCGAGCTGGTTGTCAGGTCGAAAGATTCCGGACATGAACAGCGGCATGCGGGTGTTTCGGCGGGACGTGTGCCTGAAGTTCATGCGGGTCCTGCCTGACACCTTCAGCTTCACGACGACGATCAGCGTCGCGATGCTGACGAATCGATACCGCGTCCACTACGAGCCCATCGGCTACGCCGCCCGCGTCGGCAAGAGCAAGATCAAGCCGATCCGCGACACGCTGCGGTTCATCCAGCTCATCACGCGGACCGGCATGTACTTCGCGCCGCTACGCGTGCTGGGGCCGGTGATCGGGTTGCTGCTGCTGGCCTTCCTGATAAGCTTGGGATACGACATCTTTGTCTTGGACAACCTGACGGACAAGACGGTGATCTTGCTCATGTTCGCTATGAATGTGGCGATCTTCGGGCTTTTAGCCGATATGATCGACAAGCGGAGCGTGGCATGATGGCCGTATCAGAGGGATCGGCCGGCCGGCGTGGCTACGAGGCTATTGCTGCAACGAGAGGAGCACCGCTTTGAGTCACCATGGTTCTACAGCTGCTGCTCCGCCGCCGGTGACCGACCGCGAGGAACGCGATCGTGAACTGTTCGAAACCATTGCCGACGACTACTGCCGCAAGGATCTTCAGCCGGCGAGTCGTCGCGCTCGCAAGCTGCGGCTCGACGCGACACTCGCGCTGCTTCCTGCAGAGGCCCGTAAGCCGAGCGGACACTTGCCGGACGTGCTCGACGTCGGTTGCGGGGCCGGCTTCACGGCCACGTACCTGCATGGTCACTACCGCCGCTACGTCGGCGTCGACTACAGCCGACCGCTGATCGACCTCGCCAAGCGGCACAACGTCTTTCCCGAGGCCACATTCTTCGCAGGCAATGCGAAGGATCTGCCCGATATCGACGACGGGTTCGACCTGATCGTCATGATCGGCGTCCTGCACCACATCGACGATCCTGCCGCAGCGCTGAGCGAGATGGTCGGCTTCCTCAGGCCCGGTGGCTGGATCGTCGCCAACGAGCCGCAACCCGACAACCCGGTCGTCATGCTCGCCCGTCGCGCCCGAGCGTCGGTGGACAAGCATTATTCGTCGGAGCAGAGTTATCCCAGCGCCGCGTCGCTGGCCCAGCTGTACCGTGACGCAGGGCTGACTGAAGTGGCTACGCAGTCACAAGGCTGGCTAAGCACGCCTTTCGCCGAGACGTCGCCTGGTGGCGTTGCCCAGTGGCTTGCCCGTCCGCTGTCGGCCACCATGTGCGGCGTCGACCGAATGCTCACGAAGTCCGGCCTGCCGCTGCGTCGCCTCGCGTGGAACTCCATCGTCGCCGGCCGTCGACCCGATGCATAAATCATGGCCGCTGTTGTAGTAGAGAGTCAGGCATTCGACGATGCCTCGCCTGTTGGCGAGCCGAGACGAACCTTCGCATCACAAGTGGCCCGCTGGGTAATGCTCAGCGGCATCAGCTTCGTGCTCAACCTTGGCCTGACCATTGTGCTGCATGAGGTGATCGGCTGGGCCGAAGAAGCCGCGTATGCCACTTCACTCGGGGTGGTATTGGTGGTGAACTTCATCCTGTGCCGCACCTTCGTCTTCAATGCGGCCGCAGGTTCCTTAAGACGTCAGGCACTGGGCTACCTCGGCGGCACGATCATCTTCCGCAGCCTTGAATACGTGTGCTTCCTCGGCATCCACAGCGGTTTTGACGTCGACTATCGGCTGACCGTCATCGCCGTCTCCGTCGTGGCCATGGTGGTCAAATTCTTTGTCTACCGCGTGCTGTTCAACGGCAAGGCCTGAGGATCATCGAGCTGTGCGGGGTCTTTGCGAACCGCCAGCAGCAGTACAACGAGCCCGCCGATCCAGGCGACCGGTTCGAGAATCGACAGCCCGATCCGATACGCATCGGCCAGACCCTCAGGCACGCCCGGCAGACGCGTCGGTAGCCAAAGGCTGAGTCCGACGAGCCAAAACCACACGCCACACGCGCGGCCGCCCTTGCTTGCGACGATCAGCAGCGGAATCAGCACGAATAGGAGCAGGCTGTTGTCCGTGTTCTGGTGGTAGGTCCAGTATCTGGCCCCAACGGCAGCGACGGCGAAGCTGAGCAGGAGCGACCGGTCGCGAATCTGCCACAGCATGATGCTGGCGACGCCCGCCACACCCAGCAGGCACGTCCACAACGCGACCTGCGGATCGACGCCCGCCGCGAGCAGGCCCTGGAGCAGGCCGATGCCCTTGTGCATGAACCCGCTCGCATCTTCGGCCGCGCCGGCGGTGACTGTCAGCGGGTCGATGCCGCTGAGTAGTGTCGTGACCAGCGCACCTGCAACGACAACCCCGCCGGCGACCAAGACGGTGATCCAGCGGCCTCTGAGGAGCGGTGCCATCAGGAACGGCACGCCACTCGTCGGCTTCAAGACCGCATAGCCAAGTGCGATTCCGCCCCCGATGGCCGACGCGTAGCCGCCACCTTCTTCTCGTCGCCGAATCAGGAGATAGGCCAGCGCGAGGAAGCCGAGGACAATTGTGCCGAAGTTGCCGTACCGGATCGCGTTGCCGAGCGTGGCACAGCCAAGAACACTCGCGACCGCAAGCACCCGCGTCGTTTGCGAGCACCCACGGCTGACAAACCACGCCCAATAGCAACCGAGTCCTACACCCGCTGCACACATGGTCGCAAAAGCAACCTCGGCCGCTGATCGAGGCAGTCCCAGCACGGGCATGGCCATGCCGTAGGTCGACGCCGGGTAGAGCCCACCCGGCCAGCCGATCGACGAGTCAAGCAGCGTCGCCTCAGGCGGAATGGGATCGTACTTCTTGATGCCAAGGCTTTTGGCCTCGTCGTAGATCTGCTGCACCGTGATGCCACGCATCAGATAGTGATGCTCGGCATAGCGGTAATTAAAGTCGTTGGCTTTGCCGGTCAGCACGAAGCTGATCCCAAACACGAAGTACAACCCGCCCAGGAGCAGCAGGGCGATCGAGACGACGAGCAGGCCCCGATCATGCAGGAACAGCGGCCGAGGTCGACTCGACGCCAAGGCAGCTGCTTCAATGCGGCTTGGCTTAGTCGACATGGCGGTCAGTATGCTGCAACACTGTTGCCACGCAAAGCAGAAGCCCGCTGTCTGCGCACGATTGTCTCACCATGCAGATATCCATCGTCACCGGACCGTTCTGGAGCCCGCCCCCCGCACCTGGTGGGGCGGTGGAGCGCCGCTGGTTTCACGTGGCCAAAGAGTTTGTCAAGCTCGGACACGACGTGACGTTTCTGAGCCGCCGTCACGACAAGAGCTTCGCAGCGAATGAGATCATCGACGGCGTGAAGCACGTGCGTCGGCTCAGCCTCAAGAGTGCCGGCTCGATCAAGGGCAACATCGTCAAGGACAGCCTGTACGCCGCCCGCATGACGGCGGCATTGCCTAAGGGTGACATCCTCGTGACGAATACCTTCTGGCTGCCCGTCTTCGCGCCGCGGCTTCGGCCGGGTGCCGGCAAGGTTGTCGTCAATGTCGCCCGCGCGCCCAAGGGACAACTATGGCTTTACAAGAAGGCGTCGCTGCTCGTTGCTCCGTCGAAGGCGGTGGCGGAGATGATTCGCAAGGAAGTGCCCGATCAGGCAGCCAAAGCACGAGCGGTGGCTAACCCGATTGACACGAGCGTCTTTGCCACGAGCGACACGCCTGAGCCGACGCGGCCGACTGTCGTCTACACCGGCAGAGTGCACCCCGAGAAAGGCCTCGATCTGCTGGCGAAAGCCCACCGACAGCTACGGGCGACGCGGCCGGACCTGGAGACGCAGATTATCGGTGCCTGGACCATCGAGGACGGTGGCGGCGGACCAGAGTTTCGCGACGAGCTGGCCCGGCTCGGCGGTGATGGACTCGTGTTTCAAGACCCGATCTGGGATCGACCGGCCCTTGCAGAGGCCATTCGCGGGGCCAACGTCTACGTCTACCCGTCCGTGGCCGAGCGGGGCGAAAGCTTTGGTTGCGCACCGTTAGAGGCGATGGGCTGCGGCCGCGCCAGCGTGCTGAGCGGCCTGGAGGCATTTGACGATTACGCGCACGGCGGTGACAACTGTCTTCGCTTCGACCACAGACGCGTCGACGCGGCCGAGGATTTGGCCGACAAGATCGCCATGCTGCTCAATGACTCGACACTGCGGCTGCGGCTCAGTGCCGCTGGTGCACAGACGGCAACGGCGTACTCCTTCTTGCGAATCGCCGAGCAATATGAGGCTGAGTTTCAAGCACTCCTTAGCTAAAAGTGAATGTCCGGGTCTGCTTTCTTCGGAGGCGAGTTCATGAGGTACGGTTTCAACATGTCGACTTCGACATCCGCCAGTGAGGAAGAAGCCAAATCGTCGCCGGCCCGTTCTACAGCTCGCTGCCGATGCCTGGTGGGGCGGTTGAGCGTCGCAGGTTCAATATATCTCTCAGGCCTTTGCACGCATGGGGCATGACGTCACCTTTCTATCACGTCGATGCTTCGCTTGAAGACTGTTGATGGCGTGCAGCATCCTTGAGATCCCTTCAAGTCGACGCATGAAGTTTGGTATATCTTGCACCGGCAGAATCCATCCGGAGAAAGGGCTGGACGTGCGGTGCGAGGCGTACCGCAAGCTGCGTCGGCGTTGGCCTGACCACAAAGGTGGTCGGTGCATGGACCGTGCTGCACGGCGGTCTCGGGGACAGCCGCGACGACTTTGGTAGTGCTCTACCGTGTTGACCTTGCCCGACCTTCTGAGCCAACTTCGCGAGGCAACGCGGCCGATTCATGATGAGCTCGACGCGATGCAGGTGCCCAACACAACGGCTGCGTACATCGATTTTCTGGCAGCCATGTGCCGCTCGCACGCATCGCTGACACGTGTTCTCGGTCAGACGCAGGTCGATCAGGTCGAGCGTTTACGGGCGGATTTGCGGGATCTAAGAGCGGCAACACCGTTGACGTTGACGTTCGACCACGACGGCGGCGAGCTGGGCGTGCGGTATGTCGTGCTTGGCAGTCACTTTGGGAACAAGTCGATGCTTGCGAGCATCAAAGCCGCCTTACCAGATGTGCCGACGCGGTTTTTGTCGGGTGACGGACTGGAAAGCGAGCGCTGGAAAGCTTTCAAGGCGACGCTGCTCAACGTCGATCCGCAGGCCAATGATCTGCACGTAAGTGCCGCCGTAGCAACGTTCCGACACTTTGAGCGGGGCTTCCGGGAGCCGAAGATGAGGGCGTAGCATCTCTGGCTTCATGGATGATTCGGCCCAACTCGAACAGGCGACGACCGCAGATCCGCGGCATGAGTACGACCTTTCAGACTGCGACCGCGAGCCGATCCACATTCCGAATCAGATTCAGCCGCACGGCGTGCTTCTCGTCGTTGGGATGGAGAGTAAGCGTGTCGTTCAAGCTTCGGTCAACGCGACGGAGCTATTTCCCGGTGCCGTCGTCGGGCAGACGCTGAAGGACGTGCTAGGTGATTCGACAGCGGACTGTGTCTTTAGCCATGTTGACGAACCGGGCTACGCAATCTTACCGGCAAGGCTCTGCAGTCTGACCGTCAAAGGCGTCGAGCATGCCGTCAGCGGGCACGTTCATCCGGACAACGGACAGCAAATTCTGCTCGAGGTCGAACCCGACGACGGTAAGACGTCGGTCGACGTCGGCAACGACGTCCGTGAGGTGCTCGTCAAGCTCCATACGGCTGAGGATCCCGAGGGTTTTTGTAACGATCTGGCCGATCACGTCCAACAGTTGACCGGATTCGACCGCGTGATGGTCTACCGGTTCGACGCCGACTACAACGGATCAGTCGTCAGCGAGTCGATTGATCGTGCAGCGGTCGATCGCATCGAGCCGTTTCTCGGCCTGCACTACCCGGCCACTGATATTCCAGCACAGGCGCGGGCGTTATATCTGCGGAACTGGCTTCGGCTGATTCCGGACATGAGCTATGAGCCGGTGCCGTTGACACCTGCGGATAACCCGCTCGTGCCCGACGGTCAGCGACTGGATATGAGCTTTGCGCTGGTTCGCAGCGTCTCGCCGATCCACGTCGAGTACCTGCAGAACATGGGCGTGACAGCGACCATGACGCTGAGCCTGATCGACCTGCGCGGCCGCGACGGCGAGGTGCGTCGGCCGACGGGCGGATTTGATCCCATGAGTGAAGGCGGGCCACGCCTGTGGGGCCTTATCGCCTGTCACCACTACACCGGGCCAAAGCACATCAGCTTCGCGAAGCGTTCAACCTGCGACGTCATCGCTCGCATGGCCAGCCTGCAACTTTCGACGCAGCGGGCAGGCCTGGAGAGTCGCAAGCTCGCCAGGACACGCCAAGTCCAGACGCACCTCGCCTCGGCGGCAAGTGAGACGCTCAACGCAGATACGTCGCTCTACGAAACGCTCATCCACGGCAAAACGTCGCTCGCTGACCTTGTCGAAGCCGACGGCGTGGCGGCAGTTTCCATGCAGCAGGTTGTTTCCTCCGGCACGTCACTCGATGACGCGACGCTGCGGCAAATCGCGTCCTGGGCTTGTGACGAAGCGTTCAAGTCGCAAACGTCGACAGCCGTCGTGCACACCGATCGGCTGACGCTTATTGCCCCAGAATTTGCCGACCACGAAGCCGTTCGAGCCGAGGCGAGCGGCGTGATGGCAGTCCCGCTGTCTCCCGACGGTGAAGCGCTGTTGTGGCTCAGACGCGAACAGGTTCAGAACGTTAACTGGGCCGGAAACCCGGAAAAGGCGATCGAAATCAGCAGCGACGGTGGCGAGATCCGCATGTCGCCGCGGAAGAGCTTTGCAAAGTGGCAGCAGTCGCTGCTCGGTAGAAGTGAGGCGTGGAGCGACGCCGACGTCTCGTCGATCAGGGAGTTTCGTACGACGCTAAGCGAGCTTGTCATTAGGCGTTCGAGCCAGATCGAGCAGCTCAACGATGAGCTTGCACGAAGCAACGCCGACCTCGACGCTTTTGCCTACGCAGCGGCGCACGATCTTCGTGAGCCGTTGCGCGGTATTTCAAGCTTGGCCGCCTTTACGTTGGAGGATTTTGCTGACTCTTTGGAGGATGAAGCGGTTCGCAACATCACCCGCATGCAGCGGCTGGCAGTACGGATGGATGGGCTTGTCAGGTCGCTGTTGGACTTTGCCCGTATGCGCGGCACTGCCATTTCGATGGACCCTGTTCGCCTCGATGCTGTGGTGGAGGAGGTGCGCGAAAGACTGTCCGATCTCGTCAGCCGACGCGACGGTGAGATTGTCATCGTCAACGAGCTGCCGACCGTCCGAGGTGATGAGACGCTTATCGCCGAGGTGTTCCAGAATCTGATCAGCAATGCCATCAAGTACAGCCCGGACGCGCCGCGGCGTGTAGAGGTCGGCATAGGAGATGCTCCTTTCGGCGGAAGAGCGCTGTTCGTCAAAGACAACGGGGTCGGCATCAGACCTGAGCATCGGCAGGATGTCTACACCATCTTCCGGCGGTTCCACATCGAGGATCAACGCTTTACCGAAGAGGGAGGCACGGGAGCCGGGCTCACGATTGTGCGTCACGTCATCGAGCGGCACGGCGGCAAGATCAGAGCGGCAGACAACGCCGACGGCTCGAAGGGCACTACCTTCTGGTTCACCTTCGGCCAGCCGCTGTAATTGACGGCTCTACCGTTGAGCGTGTCAGACCTTGCTGTTGCCGTTAGCGACCACGATCACGCCACCGGTTCCCGCCTTGCCGACGCACGATTTGTGCTGGTCGAGTACGGCGATTACGAGTGCCCTTCGTGTGCCGCCACGCAAGTTCACGTCGAGAAGCTGTTGGCAGAGCGGGACGATGTGTGCGTGGTGTTTCGCCACTTTCCGTTGACCAGCGTGCACCCGACGGCCGGTGTGGCGGCACAAGCTGCCGAGGCGGCGGCGGCGCAGGGTAAGTTCTGGCCCATGCACCACGCCCTCTACGAGTCGCCCGGCGGTGATCCGACGAACGACCTCGACGCCACCGCCATGCGGATTGGCCTGGAGCTTTATCGCTTTAACAATGACCTGACGTCCGGCATCTACGCACCCAAAGTCGCCGCTGATGTCGACGGTGGCAAGCGCTCGGGCGTGACCGGGACGCCGACCTTCTTCCTCAACGGCCGCAGGCTCAAGCTCAGGTCGCCCGCCGATCTCGCCGCAGAGCTGGAGTAGCACCATGCCGATCTACACCGTCCCGCCACAGCTTGAACGCTTCGTCGTCGCCCGCGGCAGCGACCGCTCCTGGGTCGTTGTGGCCGAAGATGATCACGCGTTCGTCATCCCGTGCCGAGACGAATCGCAGGCGAAGGCAATTTGCGAGCAGCTCAACAAGAACGACCACGACGGAACTGTCGTGGTCGACTTGCTGTAACGGGATGACGCGAGGCCTCAGTGCCCCTCGACCGGTTCGCCGAGCATCGATTTGAGCTCGGTAAGCTTGTCCTGAAGGGCGCTAGCTTCCTTGGCTTCGAGGTTCAGGCGGAGCATCGGCTCAGTGTTGCTCTTGCGGACGTTGAACCACCATCCTTCGGCCTTGGCGTTGACGGTGATGCCGTCGAGGTAGTCGACTTCCTGGGTCTTGTACTTGTCGGCGAGGGTGCGGATCATGCCGTCCTTGTCCTCGACCTTGAAGTTCATTTCACCGCTCTGGTGGTAGCGGTCGATCGGACCGGCCAGGCCGCTGAGCTTCGTGTCGCTACTGCTCAGAATGCTCAGCGTCTTGGCAAAGGCGATTGCGCCGCTGTCGGCGTTGAAGTTGTCGCGGAAGTAGAAGTGACCGCTGAGCTCGCCACCAAACACGCCGCCCGAATCGGCCAAAGCCTTTTTCATGAAGACGTGACCGACGCGTTCGCGGATCGGCTTACCGCCCGCTTGCTCGATCTCTTCTGCAAGGGCATGCGTGGATCGAAGGTCGTAGACGATGCTGCTGCCGGAATTACCTTCTTCCTTGAGGAATTCGCGGGCGATGATGGCCGTAAGGATGTCGCAGCCGACGACTTCAGCGTTCTCATCGATGAACAGGCACCGATCGGCGTCGCCGTCGAAGCAGACACCTGCATCGACGCCGTCGCCGGCTTTAACGCCTTCCTTCAGCTGGACGAGGTTCTCCTCGACGAGCGGGTTGGGCTCGTGGACGAACGGCACGCCGTACTCGAAGTTGATCTCAGACATCGTCAGGTTCTCGACGCCGCCGAAGACTTTGGGAAGCATCATGCCGGCCATGCCGTTGGAGGCGTCGACGACGATGTTGACCGGCCGCTTGAGGTCGAGGAACTTCAGGACGTGCTCGCGGTAGGCGGGCCAGATATCCTCTTCGACCGTGGTACCGGCCTTGCCCGTTTCGCCGCGTCGTGAGAGTTGCTGAGCGATGCGTTCGATGTCCTTGAGGCCGGTCTGGCTGCCGATGGGCTTAGCGCGTGGGCCGCTGATCTTAAAGCCGTTGTACTCGACCGGGTTGTGACTGGCGGTGGTCTGAATGCCACCGACGCAGTCGAAATGGTTGATGGCGAAGTAGATGCACGACGTGTCGATCATGCCGACATCGATGACGTTCATGCCGGTCGAGCGGATGCCGTCGATGAGTGCGGTGGCCAGTTCGGGCGAGTGGGGCCGCATGTCGCGCCCGACGACCATCGTGTCCATCTTGCCGACAGGTTTGCCGAAGTTACCGGCTGACCGTTGCAGGAAGACGGCCGCTGCGTGACCGACCTTCCAGGCGTCTTCCGGACCGAGCGGGTCGGGGTACGTGGCGCGAACGTCGTAAGCCTTGAAGATTTTGCTGATCATTTCAGACACACCCTACGTCGACGGCTCACGCACGTGCAGGGGCAAAGGGGGCGTAGTGTGTTAATGTCAAGTCATGACCGCTGCCAAGGAGATTGATTGGTCGAAGCCTGTTCGAATGACCGAGGCTGAATACCTGGCCTTCGAGGCGCAGTCCGACGAGAAGCACGAGTTCGATGACGGCGTCGTTCGGCCGCTGAGCCGGCTGATCATGATGGCCGGTGGGACGAGGTCGCACAGCCGGGTCATTGCGCGGATCATTCGCAGCATCGGAAACGCGCTCGATGGCACAGGTTGCGAGGTGTACGAGAGCAACCTTGCTGTCAAGGCGCGGAACGATGTCCGGTACAGCTACCCAGACGCCAGCATCGTGTGCGGCAAGCCGGAGGAAGATCCGGCGTCGTCTGACCACGTCATCAACAATCCCATCTGCGTCATCGAGGTCCTCTCACCCGGCACTGCGAAATACGACCGCACAGACAAGTTCGACAGTTACGCCCGCATCGAGTCGCTTCGCGAATACGTCCTCATCGAGCATGACGACCCGGTCATCCAGACACTTTATCGCGAGGAAGACGGCCGCTGGACCTTTGCCAGCTTCCACGGCCGCGACGCGGTGGCCAAACTACGGAGCGTCGACATCGAGATCCCGTTGAACGCGCTCTTCGACATGCCCGAGAACGAAGACGCAGCTTGATGAAGCTGGGCGCACGAAAAAGCCCCTCCGATCGCGGAGGGGCTGAGAAGCTCGAGTCATCTGCTCAATGCTGCCGCGGGTTCATCTTGGCAGCTTGACGTTGACGGTTCGGCACCTTGACGTCATAGGCGAGGCCGACCAATTCCATGATCTTGATGACAATGTAGCTCGCGTCGAACTCCCACCACCGCAGGCCATGGCGGGCGCTTGTGGGGAAAGCGTGGTGGTTGTTGTGCCAGCCTTCGCCGAGGCCGAGGAAGCCGAAGATGACGTTGTTGCGGCTTTCGTCGTTGCTCTTGAAGGGGCGGCTGCCCCAGAGGTGGCAGACGCTGTTGATGCTCCACGTGATGTGGTGGACGAGCAGCAACCGAACCAGGCCGCCCCAGATGAAGCCGAGGAAGACGCCTGTCCAAGACATTGTCAGCAGTCCGCCGATGACGGCCGGGATGATGAAGCCCATGAGGGCCCAGACAGTCCAGAGCTTGCTCATGACCATCGTGACTTTGTCGGCCCGCAGGTCTGGGTTGTACTTCTCGAGATTCTTCGGATCGCCCCGGAAGATCCAACCGATGTGGGCGTGCCAGAAGCCTTTGAGGACACCCTTAACGCCGCCGCCGTGGTGGTGGGGCGAGTGCGGGTCATGCTCGTGGTCACTGTGCTGGTGGTGGCAGCGGTGCATCGCCGCCCAAGTGGTCGGCGGCCCCTCAACGCTGGTCGAGCCGAGAAAGACAAGGAACGCCTTCACCACAGCGTTGGTCTTGAAGCTCTGATGGGTGAAGTACCGGTGATAACCGACCGTCACACCCAACGCGGTGGCGATGTAGCCACCGACGAGCAGAAACGCGTACGTCCACGAGAACCCCCAGCCCCAGCTCAGCGCGATGCCAGCGATGAGAGCAACGAACGGCAGGATCACGACGATCAGGCTGGCGATCTTTTCACCCCAGCCTTGCTCGTCGAGGTGATCGGTGGGTGGATGGGCGTGACCCTCCGAACGCGCAGGGGCGACGGTGGTGACGGCGTTGGGCGTTACGTCCATGTGATCGAGAGTCTACGGGAAACGGTGAGTCGGTGGGACGAGCAAACGAGGAAAGGCGCTACTCGCCCGGCGACCCCTGCCGCGGTGCATCGTACGCGATCTATGCCAACGGGTTCGCCTCCCTTAAATCGTCCCGCGGCGATATGCCGCTGCAGTCAGGCGGCCTCGAGTTCCGCCCCCCGCTCAGCGGCGGCAGTGACGGCGTCATCGACAAGTTTCTGCAGCCCACCTGCCGCAAAGGCCTGCAACGCCGCCGCCGTCGTGCCGCCCGGGCTCGTCACCCGACGCCGCAGCTCCGCAGGCGTGTCACCCATCGGTGAATCGAGCAACGCTGCCGCGCCCACAAAGGTTTGACGCGCCAGCAGCATCGCCTCGTCCGCACCAAGTCCCGCACGCTCACCGGCTGCAGCAAGCGCTTCGACGATCGCGAAAAAGTAGGCCGGCCCGCTGCCGCTCACGGCTGTGACAGCGTTCATCTGCATCGCGTCCACCTCCACCGTCACCGATGACGCGAACAGGCGGTGAAGCACCCAATCTATGTCCGCCTCCGTCGCACCAGGCCCCCTGGCGATGGCAACCACGCCTCTACCGACCAGCACCGGCGTATTTGGCATCGTCCGCACGATCCGCCCGCCGGGCAGACGCTCGGCAAGAAAGTCGCCCGTCACGCCTGCTGCAATGCTGACGAACAACTTTCCGTTGGCAAGCTCTCGCAGCGGGGCAATGGCGTCGGCCATCACCTGCGGCTTAGTCGCCAGCAGCACCACGTCGGCCTCCGAGATCGCCTTCACCACGTTCTCCATCGGCTCGGCTCCGGTAAACGAGCCGCGCTTGGCCTCGTCTGGATCGCACGCGATGGCTCTGCCCACTGCCGGCGACTTTGCGGCGAGCACTGCCGTCAAGATCGCGCCGCCCATGTTGCCACAGCCCAAAACGGCCAGCGTCGGTTGATCCTTCATGCTCCGACGGTACAGCCGTCGCGTTACAGCTGCCGATGGACGCTCCGCGGGGCGTTGACGATAAGGTTGCCGCGGAAGAAACGAATGGTGGCGGTGCCGCCGTTGTCCTGCCAGATGTCGGGGCGGATGGTCGCCTGGATGAGGTCGATGATCTCTTGTGCCCGCTCGGCCTCTGAGTCTTCATCGTCCCCGCCGCGACCACCGCTCTGGCCGCCGCCGCCGCCGTTGTTGCCACCGCCACCTTGGCCGCCTTGACCACCACCATTGCCGAGGTTGTCCGGGTAAAAGTCCGGAATCGTCACGAGCAGGTCGCGAATGTCGTACGTCCGCACGACCGTCTTGGCGTCGGCGATGCGCTGGGTCGTGACGTGCACCACGCCGTCGTCGACGTAGTAGTCGAGCGTCTCGATCGGCCGCACGGCCCGCAGGGCGAATTTCAGAATGACTGCCGGCGACGTCCGCGGCAGTTGCAACGATATTTCCGTCTCCCGCAGCACGCCTGCCGCCTCCAGCGCCGCCCAGTCAACGTAAAATGGCTGTCCCGTCACGTTCCGCAGGTACGCGATGATGTCCTCGAACGGCACCTGATCGAAGTCGACTGTCGCCACCGTCGCCTGCCGCGGTGCAGGTTGAGCCGACGCGACAGCGGTGCCGACAAGCAGTGCGGTAACGGCAGCGAGGATCAGACGCATGGGGCACTTTCTGCTGGCTGTGAGCTTAGAATCAGTCGGTGTCGGCTTACTTCGACTCGACCGTCTCGGCCGAAATCTGCTTCTTGAACGGCTCTTCCTCGGCTGGTTTGGGCAGGGCGGGCTTGTCGCTTTCGGCCTCGATCTCGTCGCCGATGCCTTTGAGGCCGCGCTTGAACTCGACGATGCCCTTGCCGAGTGATCGGCCCACTTCAGGCAGTCGCTTCCCGAAAAAGAGCAAACCGAGCACGCCGATGATGGCCATCTCGCCCGGTCCGGGCGTCCAGAAGGCAAGCGTGGTCGTCAGTGGGTAAGTTATCATGGCGTGAATCTCCGGAGCAAGGCGTTGGCCTCTAGCTTACACGCTTTGGGCCGATGATTGTTCCGTAGAATCTTCGTTCGTCCCGCGCAGCCGCGACAACAGATCCTCAATGTCCGGGGGCAGCGGTGCGGCAATGGTCGTCGGCTGCAGCGTTCGCGGGTGCGTGAACGTGATTTCTGCCGCGTGCAACGCCTGGCGGGCGAAATGCTTCGTCTCGCCTGCATCGTGAAATTCGATGACCCTGCCGCCGTACATCGTGTCGCCGACGATCGGATAGCCCTTGAAGCTGAGGTGGACGCGGAGCTGGTGCGTCCGCCCGGTGCGTGGCTTGAGGCGGATCAGGCTGAAGCCGGCGTAGGGCTCCTTGTGACGCAGATCGTTGGGGTTGTCGCCGCGAACGAGCTTGAGCCCCATGGACTCGGGCGGGTCGCGGAAGGTTTCTTCAACCTGGTACTGGGTCGTTGCCGTTTTGCCGCCCTTTTCGATCTTGCGGACGGCCTGCCGCTCGCGGACGTACGCGTCGGGGCCGATCGGCAGGTCGATCATGTCAGCCTGCAGCTCTGGAATCCCGTGGGCGACGGCGAGGTACGTCTTTTTGATCGTGCGGTTCTCGAACTGCCGCCCGAGCCGCCAGTGGGCTTCGTCGCTCTTGGCCACGAGCATGACACCGGTCGTGTTGCGGTCGAGCCGGTGCAAAATGCCCGGGCGGTGCGGGCCGCGGACGGTCGACCACGACTTGGCGTAGTGGATGAGGCCGTTGACGAGGGTGCCGTTCCACACGCCCCGCGCCGGGTGGACGATCAGGTTGCTCTGCTTGTTGATCGCCAGCAGGTGGTCATCTTCGTAGAGCACGTCGAGCGGAATCGGCTCGGGCTCGATCGTTTCTCGCCTGGGCGGCGGGGCAGACACGATGACCTCTTCACCCTCGCGTGGCTTGTGCGATGCCTTAACCGACTTGCCGTTGACGGTAACCGCCTTTTCCTTGATCAGACGCTGCACCTCCGCACGGCTCAGATGCCCCACGCGGTCGACAAGATACTTGTCGAGTCGGTTGTCGAGGTCGCGACCGACGCGAAAGACGTGTCGGCGTGTCGACGTGTCGGGCGTGTCGGGCGTGGCAACTTCGTCGCCGTCGTCGTCTATGGGTGCGTCGTCGGCTATGACGTCGTCGTCGAGCGGGTCATTAATCAAGGGGCAGGTTGCGTGGCCGGTTGCGTTGCGGGCTGCGACGTCGAAGCGGCTGGGGGCGTGAGGGTCAATCCCTCGACACCAAGGTCGGTGAGACTGCTCGGGGTGTCATCCTCGCCGAGGCTGCCGAGGTCGACGCCCGATTCCTGGCCGAGCGGCGTCGGGGTGTCGGGAATGATCAGCGGCGAGTTCGTCGTCAGGTAGGCCAGCTGATTCCGCCGCTGTCGCGCCAACGCCTTGAACGGCTCGGGTACGGCTTCACCGTTGACAATGGCCTCGTACCGCTCGCCGGCCGCCTCGAACTCCGTCCGCTCCTCGAAGATCGCTGCCAGCCCGAAGAGGGCGGCAACGCGTTGCGTCGTAAAGTCGTTGTAGTCGTCGAGCACACGCTGATACGCCTGCTCGGCCGAATTAAGCCGGGCGTCGGCAGATGCGGGTGCGTTGTACGCATCGGCAGGCCGCGTCGCCGGTTGGGCGACTGGCATCGACGCCAGATACCAGTGGTAATCACCCTCGAGCCGGGCCGCCTGGGCACGCATGGCGTCGCTGTCGGCGCCGCTCTCGATAAGCTCGATCGACTGCTGGAACACCGTCTCGAACTCACTCACCCTGTCTGCTACCTGATCTTCGGTCATCGTCGGCGCACGCAGGCTCAGGCCGCGTGCGCCTTCGACGAGCTCCTGCTGAAGACGCGTCATCTCGCCCTTGGCAACCAAAGCCGCCTGGGCGTCGGCCTTCGCTCTCAGATTCAACGCCCAGGCGATGACTGCGGCGGCGACGAGGATGATGACGAGCCAGTTGGCGTAGTCCTTGGACAACTCGCCGAGCTTGACGAGGCCGCGGCCCAGGGCGCTGTCATTCAGGACGCTGTCGTCACCCTTGGCCGGCTCGGAGGCGTCAGGGGCTTGCTCATCGGGCACCGTCGGCAGCACGACTTCGTCACGCCGCTCGATCGTGCCGTCATCGGAGGTGGGCTGGTTGTCGTCCGCTTGTTCGTCCGCCGGCATAGGACGGCAGTGTAGACGCGGCGACGGTCAGGGCGCGTGTCGCCCGGGCAGGTGGTTGAAGAGGGGCAATGGCGTTATCGGCGGGGCGTGCGGGCAAGTTTGGGCAGCCGTGACGCGCGTTGTGGCTTGACACGCCTTGGCCACCTGCGGACACTCTGCGCGTGGCCCGCACCGGCCGCCCCCGCCCCAAGGCCGCCGACGTCCGTCGCTGCGGCGTCTTCCGAGGAGTCGAGCCTGTGATCGTTACATCGGCAGATGCCGTTACGGTCGCACCGCCATCCGTCGATTCGTTTCACCTGTCAAGCGCCGCATCACATGAGCCACGCGACCCGCACCTTGTCCGCCGACCGTCGGCCAGCTCCGGCTGGATGTCGCCCCTCGCTTGCCGCCAGGCTGGCCCTCTCAGCCGCCGCGTTGTCGGCACTGACCGTCGCCTCTCCAGGCCTCGGACTCGTCGCACCCGCCGCGGCGCAGCAGGTCACCGAGGAGCCCTCGGCCCAGCCGTCTGAAGAACTGCTCGACCTCGTTGACGACTTCTACCACACCGCCACGCTCGCCAACTACCCGGCCGCCCGGGCGTACGGCCAGCAGGTGCTCGACACTGCCGAAGAGCCCGAAGCGGTGCTCGAAGCCTTCCAGCAGGTCTACGACCGCCGCCCCGACCCGCTCGTCGGGCTCGATGAACAGCTCATCCGGTTCCAAGGCATTCCCGAAATTGCCGAAGTCAGTGGGGCGGTCGTCGACCTCGTCAACGAAGGTCGACAGGCCCGGGCCACGCGGCTCAGTTTCCTACAAAGCCAGGTCGAGCGTCTCGGTAACGGCGGCATCGCCTACGGCAACGCAATCGAGAACCTTCGCAGCAGCGGCGAGTACGCGACGCCGGTCCTGCTGTCGAACCTGTTCGACCCCAACCGCCAGGAACTGCAGAACCCGATCCGTCGGGCGCTGGTCGATCTGGGCCTGCCGATGGTCAGCCCGCTGCTGGCAGCGCTCAACGCAGAAGATCCTCAGGTCAAGGCAGAGGTCATGCAAGCCCTCGGCGAGCTCGGCTACAGCGAGGCGATTCCCTACGTCCTCGAGCAGGTCGAGACGAACCAGGGGCAGCTCGTCCAGCAGGTCGGCACCCAAGCCCTGGGCCGCCTCGGCTACGCAGGCGGCAGCACCGCCGCCAGCGAGTATTACACCGTCGCCGAGTCGTTCTGGCTCAACCGGTCGCCCATTCAGCCCGACAGCGGCTTCGAAGGGGCCAACCTTTGGCGTTGGGACCAAGGCAGCCTCGCCGCCACGACAGTACCGGCCGAGATCTTCAACGAACTCATGGCCATGCGCGCGGCTGGTAACACGCTCGCGCTAAGCCAAGGCGCCAACGCCGCCCCGCAGCAGGTGCAGGACGACGCGCTGTCGCTCTGGCTCGCCAGCAACTACCGCCGCGAGATCGAGCTGCCCGAAGGGGCGACCGACAACAGCCGTCCCGACAGCGACGCCACCGCCGGTTACTATGGCACGCAGGCGGGTGTGAAGTACCTGCAACAGGTCATCGAACGCGCCGCCAACGAGCGGACGCTTCCGCCCGAGAGCCGGTACGACTCGGCCGCCGTCGCCTTGGCGGCAGTGCAATCGATGCAGGACGTCGTCGGCGAGAGCACACTCGAAGCCGGTGCGACCCCACTGACCCGCGCGATGCAATTCCCCGACCGCCGCGTCGCGATGGAAGCCGCGTTGGCCCTGGCCCAGGCGCTGCCCACCAAGGCGGTAGAGGGCGGTGAAAATGTCGTTCCGCTGCTCGCCGACGCGTTGAGCCAGACCGGCGAGCCGACGGTGCTGCTGGTCATGGACAACGGCGACGAACGCAACGCCGCCAATGAAGCGTTGACCGAAGCCGGTTATCGCGTGCAGGACGCAACGAGCGTTCAGGACGTCGTCGCCAAGGCCGACGTGCTGGCAGGCGTCGACGTGCTTGTCATCGACGGCAAGCTGTCGAACCCGAGGGCCATTCTGGAGGCCGCTCGTGGCACGCCCAAGCTTCGAAGCAGCGCCAAGCTGTTCCTGGTCGAGACGGCATCGAGCGAGTTCGGCCGTCTCAGTGAAAGTGACCCGACCGCCGCCATCACGACCGCCCGCGCCAGTCAGGCGCTGGTCGACGCCATTGAGAAGGCTCGCGTCGATGCCGGCGGCCTGCCGCTCGACGAAGAGGGCGCAACCGCCCTCGCCACCCGGGCTGCCGATCTGCTGATGGATATCGGCCTCGACAGCAGCGTCTACTCGCTCGAAACTGCCCGGCAGCCTTTGCTGGCGAGCCTCGATGACGAACGTCCCGAGATCCGCCAGATGGCGACCAAGATTGTTGCCCAGCTCAGCGGTGCCGAGCCGCAGCAAGCGTTGCTGTCACTCGGTGATGACGCGTCGGCCCCGGACGAGGTGCGCGTGTCGGCCTTCGACGGGCTGGCCTCGAGTGCCAAGCGGTACGGCAACCTGCTCGGTCAGGCTGAGGTCGACACGCTGCTGACCGCCGCGGCAGAGACCGAGTCGCCCGAGGTTCGCGCCGCCGCCGCCAAGGCCGTCGGTGCCTTGTCGCTGCCGGTCGATCAGGCCCGCCGCCTGATCATCGAAAGCACGCGGACGGCCGACGTGCCGTGATTCCATCGCGATGCTGAACCGTCTCGAAGCGGGTCGAAGCATGTCGTTGCCACCTTGTGTGATGCGGCAGGTGCTTCGACCCGCTTCTGTTTCAAGAAGCTCGACGATTCGTCGGCGTCTTCGGCGAGTCGGCACCTTGTCGCCTTTGCCCGACGCCGATACGGTCAGCAGACCCGACGTGCGCCACTTCAACCGACTCCTGCCGATGTTGGCGACCTTGCTGCTCCTGGCAGCCGGCTGCACGCCGTCGCACTCGGCCTACGCGGCCACGGATCGCCCGATCATCGACCGCCGCGGCATCGACTTCCCGGCCGGCCTGCAGCTCGAAGTCGCCGCCCGTGGCCTCACTGCCGCCACCGCTCTCGCCGTCGACGAGGTTGGTGGTTACGTCTTCGTCGGTGACCGCAGCGTCCGCGGCGAAGAGATTCGCGTCGTCCGCTTCGACCCGCAGTCGGGCCAGGAAGCCGAGATCTATCCGGCTCGCGATGCCGTCGTGAGCTGGTTCGACAAACGCGACCGGCTCTACGCACCCGTCGGTGGCCTGCTCTACGACAAGGGCGAGCTCTACGTCACCGCGCGCGACGAAGACGGCCTGGGCGTCATCGTCGCCTTCGACTTGCGGACGTGGCAGCCCAGCGACAACAGGCCACCCGTTCGCACTGTCGTCGGTGAACTTCCGGCCCGGGGAGATCACAGCGTCACGTCGCTTGCCCGGCATCCGCTCACCGGCCGTCTCTACTTCGGACTCGGCAGCGCCACCAACAGCGGCGTCGTCGGCCTCGACAACGCGGCCGGCGGCTGGCTCAAAGGGCACCGCACCTTCCACGACAAACCGCTCGTTCCGCTCAAACTCTTCGGTTATCGCTTTGACACCGAGGATCCATTCGGCGGCCTGCTCACGCCCGACAAGGTCAACACGGCACCGTTCCACGCGTTCGGCGCAAGTGGCCAGCGGGTCGATGCGGCAGACAACTCGAAGCCGACCGCCGCCGTCTACAGCGTCGATCCGCGGGGTGGTGATCTGCGTGTCGAAGCGCATGGTCTGCGGCATCCGACGGGTTTGGCGTTCAATGACTTTGCTGCGTTGTACGTGACGAATCAGGGCATGGAGCTGCGGGGCACGCGGCCGGTGCGGGACGATCCGGACGTGGTGGTCCGCCTGTTCGCCGCCGACGGCAGCGGGTCGGCGACGTGGTATGGGTGGCCCGACTATTCAGCCGATCTGCTGCCGGTGACGATGCGTCGATTCCAGCCGCCGCGTCAATTACTCGCGCGGACCGGCTACGCGGAATTGAGCTTCCTCATCGACCATGCCGCCAGCGGCAGCGACGACGGCGGCTTGGCAGAGCCGGACCCCGAGACGCTGCTGACCGCCAGATTCCCACCGCTGAGCGGCGCGTCGGGAACCGCCTTCGTTCCCGAAGACGTGCCGGGATTCGAAGCCTTTGCCGGTGAATTGGTCGTGGCCCTGCGAGGGGACAGGACGCCGTTCGCCAACAGCGACTATCTGCCGATCCGCGGCAAGCTCGGCCGCCAGGTAACGGCCGTCGACGTCAACGGCGGGCAGCAGCGCCCGCTCATCTACAACACGGCCGTCGACGGCAAGGGCGAACTGCCGACCGACACGCTCGACCGACCCGTTGCTGTTCACTTCGGCCTCGGTGGCCTGTGGGTGCTCGATCAAGGCGTGGTCACCTACGATGACGGCCGCGCCCGCTTCAAGCCGGGCTCGGGCCGGTTGCTCCTGCTCAGCCAGCCGCAGGTAGCGGTCGAGGCCGAGCCGGTCGAGGCGACGACGCAGCCTCAGTGAGATAGTCTGTAGCAGCAGTTCAGCGTTTGCTGCTTTTACCAAAGCTGTTGGCCGTCCACAGCACCGGCGGCCTCGCCAGGTCGTCGACGCTCAAGAACGCTTCACCCGTGATGCGGAACTTGGCCGTTTCGCCAGGTAGTAGCGTCACGCACGCGTCGCTTACTTCCACGTCCTTGTCCAGCCGGTCGGCGAACACGCACAAGTCGCGGACCAGCGTCCCGGCGGTGACGGCGAAAATGTAGTGGCCGTCCTTCTCGTAACCGTCGTAAGCAAAGGCAGGCGGCGCGTAGTCGAGCTCCTTATCAGGGGCAAACCACCACCAGCCACGCTCGCCACCCGGCAGGCTTGCCACAAGGGCCGTGTCGCGACGGCCGTGCATGTCGCGGGGCACGAGGAACCGCCCGACGCCGCGTGGCTCGATCGTCATCGTCTCCTTGTGCACCGCGATCGGCTCGCCCCGCACATCGACCTGTTTCAGCACGCACTCGCCGCTCCAGAGGTCGTCGGTGTCGTTGACGCCGTAGACCGCCAGCGCGTCGGTGCTCCCGACCCGACGCGGCTTGATCGTGACGATGCGCGGGGCAAAGAACCGCCGCGTCGCGTGGTAGAGCGGCTTCTTGCCACCTTTTGAGTCGAGGGCTGACCAGGAGCTGACGGGGTAGCAGTCG
This sequence comes from uncultured Planctomycetota bacterium, assembly GCA_963841915.1. Classification (GTDB taxonomy): domain Bacteria; phylum Planctomycetota; class Phycisphaerae; order Tepidisphaerales; family Tepidisphaeraceae; genus JBCDKH01. Next base: position 547,430 of record CAWJEN010000006.1, read on the forward strand.
TTGTACTGCCAGTAGACCGCGCCGCTGCACCAGGGCGACAATGCCCGGAACCACTCGATGCCCAACGACAGCGCCCGCGCCTGCATGACCTGGGCGAGGTAGCAGAACGCGTCGAAGTCGTGGTCAGGTGGCACGAAGTCGTCGGCCATCCGGTGCCGCGTCTGCACCTGACCGTCACGGCCGTTCTTGTTGTGCAGGGTCATGACGACGCTGTGCCAATGCCGTTCCTCGGGCGGGATGGCCTCGCTGAGCGTCGGCCAGGTCGGCGGCCCGTGGTAGCCGAACTCGGTCGCCATCCGCGGGTAGTGGGCGAGGTAGTTGCGGTACTCGCCCGGGCCATGCCAGACGTCCCAGATGTGCCGGTTACCGAACTCGTTGGCATTAGGGTGCCGTTGGGGCGTGCCGCTGTACGGGCTGCCGGGCCAGTAGGGCGTGGCCGGGTCGAGTTCGGCGACGATTTTTGGCAGCAGGTCGAAGTAGTACCCATCGCCCCAGCCGATGCCTTGCCCGCTGAGCTTTTGGTACTCAGGCTTGTCAGCGTGGAACCACAAGTTCTCGTTGTTGCCGTTCCAGACGACGACGCTCGGGTGCCTGCAGAGCCGGCTGACATTGTGCCGGGCCTCCCGTTCCACGTTGCTGCGGTACGGCTCGAGCTCTGGGTAGGTCGAGCAGGCGAACAGGAAGTCCTGCCAGACCATCACGCCCAGTTCGTCGCAGGTCTCGTAGAAAGCATCGTCTTCGTACAACCCACCGCCCCAGACGCGGAGCAGGTTCATGTGAACCTCGCACGCCGTCTCGATGCGATGGCGGTACCGTTCTGCCGTGACACGATGCGGGAAGCAGTCGTCGGGGATCCAGTTAGCACCCTTGGCAAAGACGCGACGTTCGTTGACGTAGATCGCCATCTGCTCGCCCATCTTGTCGGCGATGGGTTCGCCGACGGGTCCGGCATCGGGTGTGGTGTCGATGCGGACGGTGCGTAGGCCGACGCGGTGGCTTGTCGTGGTGCCGTCGGGCAGCGAGACGTCGAGCGTGTAGAGGTTGGAATTGCCGTAGCCGCGCGGGAACCAGCGGGCGGGGCGGTCGATGGTGAACGTGATCGGGCTGCTGCCTTCAAACTCGAGCGACTGGTCGAAGCCATGGCCGTAAAGTCTTGCCGTGATCGCAAGTCGCTCACCCTCGGCGTCGACAAGCACGTCGAGCACCGCCCGCTCGGCAGTGGCCTGTCGGACGATCGGGCGGACGAAGTCGATGCGGGTCTTGTCCCACGCCTCCAGCCGGATCGATCGCCAGACGCCGCTGGTGACGACCGTCGGCCCCCAGTCCCAGCCCATGTTGCACGCCATCTTCCGCAACATGTTGTGAGGCAACGGCGTGCCACGCTGCCCGCCGTCCACCGGATATCCCGGATAGACGTCCCGCGCCAGCCGCTCGGCCTCGGGCACGGGGGCGAGGAAGTCGATCACGAGGTCGTTGCTGCCGGGCCGCAGGGCGGCTTTGGCATCGAAGCGGTGGGCGACGTGCATGTTGTCGCTCGTGCCGATGTGTGTGCCGTTGAGCGTGAGCGTCGCCAGCGTGTCAAGGCCGTCGCAGGCGAGATCGACGTGCTGGGCGGTGAAGTCGGCCGGCAGCTCGAAGGAGCAGGTGTACCGCCAATTCGTACGGCCGATCCAGAACTGGTGCAGCTCGTTGTCGCTGGAATACGGATCCTCCAACAGACCGGCGGCCATGAGATCTGTGTGGACGCAGCCGGGCACCGTGGCCGGAATGTCGCCCGCGTCACGGACGGCCTCTGGAACGTCGTGCAGATTGTCCGTCGGGCGGACGGTCCAGGTGGCGGCGGTGAGGTCGAGGATCGGCATCGTCTGACGAGAGCTTAAACAAGCCGGCATGCGATCGTCACAGGAACGTGCTGCGTGAAGGTTAAGCTGGGCGGTTCAGGTGGCCGATGTTGTCTGGGCGACTTGGCGGCGCACGTTGTGCCGCGATAGGCTCTTCGGCTCGGCCGAATCCGCAGACGGTCGACGCTCGAACCCCACGCATCGGCCGCAGCCGACGTTTCCCACGTTCACCAGTCGGCCTAATTTCACGGATCAAAGAGCCCATGAGCGTCAGCACGGATCAGCAGCAGGCGAGGCAGCTTCGATGAAACAGATCTACACGACTGGTGAAGCCGCCGACGTCTGCAAGGTCAGTCAGCAAACCATCATCCGCTGCTTCGATGCAGGCCGCCTCAAAGGGTTTCGCGTTCCGGGTAGTAAGTTCCGCCGCATCCCGCACGACGCCCTCGTCGAGTTCATGCGGACCAACGGCATCCCTGAAGATAATCTCAACGGCGGTAAACAACGCGTGCTCGTCGTCGACGACGACCCCGAAATCGTCGAGCTTTTCTGCGACGTCCTCGACCGGGACGGCCGCTTTGAAGTGCACTCGGCTGGCACCGGGTACGAAGCAGGCCTGCTCACCAGCGAGCTCAAGCCTGACCTGATTCTGCTCGACTACCTCTTGCCCGACATCAACGGCAATGCCGTCTGTGCCGCAATTCGCAGCAAGCCGGAACTGAGCGAAACCAAGATCATCGTCGTCAGCGGCGCGATCGAGTCGGCCGAGATCGAAGATCTGCTCGCTGCCGGTGCCAACGACTTCGTCCGTAAGCCGTTCGACATCGAACAGCTTGTCGGCAAAGTGGCCGACATGCTGGGCGTTTAAGGCCTTCATCAACGCAAGACACCGGCCCGAACGCGTCGCGTCCGGGCCGGTATTCGTGCAGCGGCACTTTCTATCGGCGGCTCACTCGGCTTCGACGAGTTCGCCCTCGGGCTCTTCGATCGGGTCTTCGTCGTAGCCCTCGGCCTCTTCTTCGAGCCGCTTCGTCATGCCCTTCTTCTCGAGCACCTTCACGCGGATCTCGGCACACAGGTCCGGGTTTTCCTGCAGGAAGTTCTTCGAGTTCTCGCGGCCCTGGCCCAGGCGGGTCGGGCCGTAGTTGAACCACGCACCGCTCTTGTTGACGATGTCTTCGTTAACGGCCAGGTCCAGCAGGTCGCCCTCGTAGCTGATGCCACGATCGAACATGATGTCGAACTCGGCGTCGCGGAACGGCGGGGCGATCTTGTTCTTGACGACGCGGGTGCGGGTCCGGTTACCGACGGCGACGTCGCCGTCCTTGATGCTGCCGGTGCGGCGGACGTCGATGCGGATCGAGCTGTAGAACTTGAGTGCCCGTCCGCCGGGGGTGGTCTCGGGGCTGCCGAACATCACGCCGATCTTCTCGCGGATCTGGTTGATGAAGATCACCATCGTCTTGCTGCGGTTGATCGCACCCGTCAGCTTGCGCAGGGCCTGGCTCATGAGCCGGGCCTGCAGGCCGACGTGGCTGTCGCCCATTTCGCCTTCGATTTCTGCCCGCGGAATAAGGGCAGCGACCGAGTCAACGACAATGACATCGACGGCGTTCGAGCGGACGAGCAGCTCGCAGATCTCGAGGGCCTGCTCGCCGGTGTCGGGCTGGCTGACCATGAGTTCGTCGAGCTTGACACCGAGCCGCTTGGCCCAGGTCGGGTCCAACGCGTGCTCGGCGTCGATGAACGCACACACGCCGCCGGTCTTCTGGGCGCTGGCGATGGTGTGCAGGGCCAGCGTCGTCTTACCTGACGACTCTGGGCCGTAAATTTCGATGATGCGTCCCTTGGGCATGCCCGCACCGCCCAAGGCGATGTCGAGGCTGAGCGAACCGGTGGGAATGCCGTCGATCGGCTGCGGATCGCCGTCGAGCTTCATGACAGAGCCCTTACCGAACTGGCGTTCGATCTGCTGCATCGCCCGCGAGAGGGCGGTTGATTTGGCACCTGCGTCTGCGCGGAGGGTTGCGACGTCTTCGACCGACATACGAGCGGTCGACTTACCTGAGGATTTGGCCATGTCTTGGGAATCTTTCGTGCCGGGTCTCTACCCGCTCGCGTCGGCATGGGAGCCGCGTCGGGTCAGCCGGCAGGATGTCGTGACTGTGGGGGATCGGCTGTGCATCCGGTTGCACGGGGCGGTCGCCGGGCGAGGACGCGCGAGACGCCTCTGCCGACGATGGCCCATACCGATGCCGAGCTGGGCGGAAGTCACGTCCGCCATCGCCCGGCCATCTCTGTACGGCGGAGGTTAGGGGGAAGATCGACCGAACGCAAGAAGAAAATCTATCGGGCGGAAATCCAGAGGAACGCGAAGGCAAGGAGGAGCGAAGGTCCGCAAAGCAGGAGAAGAAGGGGTCAGAGTTTCTCTCTCTGATCCTTCTGGCATTCTTTGCGGACCTTCGCTCCTTCGCGCTTTCGCGTTCCTCTGGGCGACACTCACCGCACGCCGTTGTACAGGAACAGCATCCGTGGCGACGACGCCTCGTGCAGCAACTCCACGGCCAGCGACTTGGCCGACTCGGCGTCGAGCTTCAGCTCCGGTGCCGTCGCCAGGCCAAGTGCCTCCAAAGCCGTCGGTTGGCGGTCGTAGCGGACGATGTGCGGCTTGGTCAAACCGGCCGTTGTGGCGGCAAATCCTGTCGCGTCATCAAGAAAGCCCAACTGGTCGACCAACCCTAGATCAACCGCCCGCTGGCCGACGAAGACAGCGCCGCTGGCGACTTCGTCAAGTGTCGCGCCTGCCGACGTGATCTGCCCGCCGCGACCCGCTTCGACGACAGCGCGGAACAGGTCGTACTGCTCGTTCAACAATGCTTTGACGTCGCTCAAATCCTGTTCGTCGGGCTCGGCGAAGGTGTCGAGGAAGTCCTTCCGCGGCGAGCCGTCGGCGACGATCGTCTGCAGCTTGATGCCCGTTTTCTCCGCAAAACCGCTCAACTGCGGGTACTGGATCAACACGCCGATGCTGCCGGTGATGGTCGTCTCCTCGGCAAAGATGGTGTCGGCGGCGCAGGCGATGTAGTACCCGCCGCTGGCGGCAACGTCGTCGAAGTGGACGATGACCGGCACTTGTTTGTCAGCCTTGAAGTCGAGCAACGCCTGGTACATCTGGTTGCTGTCGGTCACGGTGCCGCCCGGGCTGCTGACGTCGATGACGATCGCCTTGACGTTGTTGTCCTTTGCCGCCGTCGCCAGGTGGCGGCGAAACAGCTTTTCCGTCTCGTCGACGATGAGGCCACGCACGGGAATGACGGCCACGGTTTCGGCGCGGTCACCGGTGGACACGACGTTTTGCACCACCGCGTCCGTGCTGCTCGAGCTGGCCGCGCCGACGACGGCGGCGATCAGAAACAGCCCGACGAGCACGATGCCCACGAACGTTCCGACCGCCAGGAGCGTCAGCAGGATGGGTCGCCACTTGTTCGGCTTCTTGGGCGGCATGCCGTACCCGCCGGGCATCGGGGCAAACCCCATCGGCGGAAACCCGGGTGGGGGCGGTGGCGGAAATCCTGGTGGACGCGGTGGCATCTGACCCGCCTGAGGTGGTGTCGGTGCACCGCGCGGCGGTGGGGCCTGGCCTGTAATCGGTGGCATCGGTGGTGAGCCCGGTGGACGCAACGCCCCACGCGGATCAACCGGTGGTTGCCCCGCACCCGGTGGCGGCGGAACGGGTGCGCCTTCTTCGTGCTGCGTCGACATCGCCTTCACGATAGCGCGCCCGCAATGCTCCTCTTCGTCATTAACAGGGCAGCGAAGCCGATCGACTTCGTCGGCGACGCACGACGGGGCGTTGGGCATGAACTGCGCCAGTGGGCAAGGTGCCTCGGCTGCGCCCGGGATGGCCGATAGTTACTTCGCGGTGTGTCCCGGGCGGGTGCGCACGCCGATCACCGACCCGGAGCACCGTCGAGACTGACGAGCCCTCAGCGTCGCAATTGCTCCAACAACGCCTGACCCGCGGCGGCGGCTCGCCAACCGCTCAGGACCGGAAGGTCCTCCATCGCCTCGCCCCGGCTCATCTGCCGCACGACCGTCTCGACGTCTCGGCGGCTGGCGAGCAGGTTCGGGTCGAGCCCTTTGGCGTACGCGATGCTTTGTAAGATCGCCCACGCGGCGTCCGTGTCGAACTTGTCCCGCAGCGTCGGCTCGTAAGGCTCATTCTCGTGGTCCTCGCGGTCGGCGTCCAATCCGCGAGCCACCGCATCGAGCATCATCTGCCCGTACTCCTCGGCAATCGGGCGTGGCATGTGCCGAATTTCGGCCAGCGACTTGATCGACTTGGGCGGGTGACGGGCGATGCCGACCAGCACTTCGTCCTTGACCACCGCCCGCGGCGGCAGGTCCATCGCGCGGGCGGTCGTGTCTCGCCACGTCGCCAGTTCTCGAACGATCGGCCGCCCGTGACCGTTCAGCCCGCTGTACCCCTTGAGCCGCGCCCACGGTGCCTCGTTGACGTCGTGAAGCGCCTTGCGGCACCGACGCTCACACTCGGCGACCGCCCAGTCGTGTCGCTCGTCATCAAGCTGGCTCTCGATCCAGCTCAAGATGAGCGGCAAATACCGCACGTCGTCGGCGGCGTAGCTGAGCTGCTTGCCGCTGAGCGGCCGCTCGTCCCACTGGGTGAACGTGTAGCCCTTGCCCAGCTTGAGTCCGCCGTCCGGATCGATGCCATCGATGGCGACGGTCGAGACGTACTCGACGAGCTTGCCGAGGCTCGCCGGGAAGGGCAGGCCGCAGAAGCCGGCAGCGATCTGCGTGTCCCAGACGTTGGCCGGGGCTTTGCCGGTCAGCCGTGCGACGGGACCCAGATCCTGCTCGCCGGCATGAACGATCTTTTCGATCGCCGGATCGACCATGAGCTGCCAGAACGGCGTCAGGTCGATTTCGGCAAGCGGATCGATGAGTGCGACCTGCCGAGGCGTGGCGACCTGTATCAGGCAGAGCTTGGGGTCGTAGGTCGACTCACCGATGAATTCGGTGTCGAAGGCGAAGCGGGCCGGGCTGCCGTCGTCACCGGGTCTGGCGAGGTCTTCGAGCACGGCCGAAAGGGCCTCAGTGTCGCTGATCAGGCTGGCCTTGCCGGTCGGAACGAGTCTGTTTTCGCCGAGTTGCTTCTTGACGCCACGCCGTTTGAGTTCGTCAGCCGGGTTGCTGTGGGCTTCTTCGTGCCTGCCGCGGCGGTGTCGTGAGCGCACGCTGCGGAGTCGGTCGGCCACACGTTCCATGCTCGCATCGCTGGGCGATGAGACGTCGGATGGGCGAGGATCAAGTTTGGCTTCAGACACAGCAAAACAGGGCACAGCCGGCCGGGCCGCCGGCACCACGTCAGGAATGCCACGCCCGAGTGGGTGCAGCAGCTTTAACCTAATCCCAATCTGCCCGATATGCAAACGGCCAAACGGGCCGCCAGCCGTGCCCAAGATGCCACGCCCCACAAGGTGCCACGGCCTAGAAGGTGCCACGGCCCACAAGGTGCCACGGCTCGTGCCGCGTTCTGACGCGGCCGACCGGTGTCGGGGAGGGCGTTGGCCGAACACGGTCTCGGACACGGGTTGCCCGCCGCAGACGGCGGCTCAATCCGTGGCACCAAGGCGGCCCAAACCGGGTCACCGGGGCGGCTCCATCCGTGGCACCAAGGCGGCTCAAACCGGGGCACCCCGGCAGGATCCGGGCGTCTGCAAGCCGTCCGGTGGGTCAGGCGGTCGCAGTTTCGATGACGTCGACGAGCCGCTTTTCGGGGCGGTCCTGCCACCGTTTGCCGTGCCAGGCGTAGCCGGCAACGAGCGGCATCGCAACCGTCGCCTCACTGAAGACCATTTGCTCTTCTGCCACGTCGACCTTGCCCCAGCTGCAGGCCTCCTTGAGCGTTGACGACGACAGGGCACCGTCGCGCACGTCGGCGACGGTGATCTGGACGGCGTATTTGTGCATCGTCGGCTCCTTGCCGAAAATGTCGGCCGCGACGGCGATGTCCTGGGCGTAGTTCTTGGGCACGCCTCCGCCGATCATGAAGAGGCCGGTCGAGGGGTTCTTGTCCTTGACGAGGCACAGCTCGTAGAAGTCGCGGACGGCGTCGAGGGTGAACATGGAGCTTTCGCCCGCTTTCATGCGACGCATCTGGTGCTGGATCATGCCGAAGCCGGCCGAGCAGTCGGCACCGGCGGGCAGGAAGATCGGCACGCCTCTCTTGTAGGCGGTGTGGACGATCGATCGGCCGTCGCCCTTGACGCCGACCTTGTCGAGGTGTTTGCCGAGTTCGCCGAGGTATTCGCGTGAGGAGTAGGGGCGTGGCTCGAGTTCGTCGCAGATCTCGCCGCACAGGTCGTCGCAGACGCGGAGTTCTTCCTCGTCGATGAAGGTGTCGTAGATGCGGTCGATCATCAGCTCTCGGAGCTGGTCGTCCCAGACGCCCGACTTGTAGCGATCGTCGGCGACGTAGTGCTTGAAGCCGAGGGCCTCGAAGAAGTCCTGGTCGACGATGTTGGCGCCGGTCGAGACGATGGCATCGACCATGTTGGCCTCGAGCAGGTCGACGATGACGTGCTTCATTCCGGCCGAGATGAGGCTGCCGGCGAGCGTGAGGATGCAGGCGCACTCCGCGTCGCCGGTCATGTCATCGAGGATGCGTGCGGCCCGGGCAAGGTCACGGCCGCTGAAGGCGGTGTCGGCCATCTGGTCGACGACGGGCCGGATGTCGACCGTCTTCATGTCGAAGTGCTTGATCGGCCGGGCGAGCAGCTCCGAGCGTGGCGGCAGGGGGGACGGCGGACCAAAATCGGCGGCGGTTTCTTTGACGCGGGACATGCGGCCGCACGATATGGCGGCCGCGGCGGCGCATGCGATCTGATACCGCAAAGGCTCGCTTCACTGACGACCCGCCGCGTGCGGCGCATGCAGGATCAGGTTCAGTGGCGTTGCTTTCACCCGCAACGCCGACGACCCGCCAACGGAGTCGGCGGGTCGTAAAGCTGTTCCACGTGGAACATTTCGAGGTGTCGGGAGAGCAGAAACCTTCGCCACGAACGGCAAACCGGGTCGAGAATGTTCCACGTGGAACATTTGCCCCTTGCCAAACCTCATGTGGCCGCCGCGGCGCAGCGCTTAAGCGAGCACGGCGACAAGTTCTTCCAGATCGCGACGTTGTGGATCGTGGGGCTCACGCTCGAGATAGGCCGTCAGCCACCGGGCGGCTTGGCGTTGCTGACCGATGCGGGCGAGGACGAGGCCGAGATCGCGGCACAGGTGCGGCTGATCGGGCCACAGGAGCAGCTCGAGTTCGAGCATTGCGGCGACGTCTTCGTGCCGACCGTCAGCGGTGAAGGTCTGCAGGAGGTTCTGGATGAGTCGCGTGACCCAGTGGCGGTGCGTGACGGGTCGGAGCATGTCCTCGTCGAAGCCCGTCTCGGGGCCGGCACAGGCGGCGACACGTTCCATCGCATCGCGGTCGTCGAGCAGTCGGCCGCCGTCGTAGCAGTCGACCATCGTCCGGCCGCCGATGTCCAGGCCGGCGACGAAGTGGCCTGGTAGTCCAACGCCCCAGGCGTCGAGGCCGAGCCGACCGGCCACGAGCTTGTAGACCAACGCCAGCGTGATCGGCAGGCCGCGACGCGACTCCAACACGGCAGGCAGGCACGAGTTGTCCAGGTGGTAGTAATCTCCGGGATTACCACGGAAACCGGCGACATCGAAGAGCGCCCGGTGAACGTGGGCGGCGACGGCCTGCGGGTTGATGGCGGCACGCTTGCGGGTGGCGTCGATCCCGCCGAACGGCTCGGCGGCGTCGCGGCAAAGGGTTGCGAGCATCTCTTCGGATGAGGCGATGTCGGCACCAGGTCGAAGGTGCAGCGCGACGGCGTTCATGGCGGCGAGCAAGCCGTCGTCGCTGTCGAGCGGGCGACGGTCCTTGTCACCGCCGCACGCTTGGGCGGCCATGAGGTCGAAGGCGTCGGGCGCGCAGCACGTGGGTGCGAAAGGCGCGTTGGACTTGGAGCGGGCGGACGACTTGCGACGCGCCGGCTTGGCCGGTTGGTCGGCGGTCGTCGAGGCAGCGGTGTCGGCAGCGGCGGTATCGGCTGGCTTGCGGCGGGGCATAAGCGGCGGTCGTTTGGGCGGGCGGCCGGCCACACACATGGCCGTCTCCACACGCCATCGGCGTTTGGGCCGTCGTGCCTGCAGCACGACCGATAGCTGCGCTTGATTCGCCCGAAGAGGCCGCTAGCCTTGCCACCGCGAATCGGCAGTAGCTCAGCGGTAGAGCAGTCGGCTGTTAACCGACCGGTCGAAGGTTCGAATCCTTCCTGCCGAGTTTCAGGAGCGGCAACGCGAGTTCCCCTCGCCGCTCCTCGAACCTCTTCAAGCACCAAAACAACGACGCGTTCCACGTGGAACGCGCCGCGTCTCTCGTCTGCTTGCAGCCCCGTCGCTACTCCGTCTCGGTGTTGGCCTGATCCACGAGGGCGGGTATGGCCGTCGGGTCGAACCAGCGTTGCCGTGCGACGATGGTGCCGTCGGGCTTGACGACGATGGCAAAATCACCCGCCTGACCGTCGGCGATGTGCTCCAGCAAAACATCGTCCATCGTGTCGAGTACCACCGTCACGCCCGGGCGATTCGTCGGAAGCCGCTCGCGAACCACCCGGGCGGCGGCGACGCGATCATCGGCGGAGGCGTGCTGCGGGATTGAAATATTCTCCTCTTCGTTTCGGGCAACACCGCCGTCGGGGTGGCGCTCGCGGGTGTAGACGACCACGAGGTCTGCCTGCCGATCAGTCGAATCGCGAAGTTGATCGATCAGCCAAGGCAGGTCGGCCACCCGATCGCGGAACGACGGGGCCGACCAGGACCCCAAGACAAAGATCGTCGGCCGATGCTCGGCCAACAGGTCACCGAGCGTGACGTCGTTACCTGTTCCGGTCAGAAGCGCCATGTCGGCCGGTAGCGGCTTCATCACGCCGCCACGGAGTCGGTCGGCAAAGCGGGACGGCATGGGTGCCTCGTCCACCGACGCTGCCTTATCGCCGAAGCCACCGCTGCCACGGACGTTCTCGGGCATCTTGGCTTCGTTGCCCTCGGGCATGTTCTGCCGGCGGTTGGGGTCCCGCCTGTCGCCTTGCTTGCGGGCGGCCTGCATCTTGGCTTGCAGCGCCTTCTGCTGGTTGGGCGTCAGGATGTCGCCCAAATCGGTGCGAAAGCGGACGAACCGCTCGCGGGCGGCCTTGGTGCGGGCTCGGCGGTCGTCGCCGTGCGTGTCGTTGATGTTCTTGAGGTCGGCCTGAAGATCCTTAACCTTGCCGCGAAGCTCGACTTGCTGGTCCTCCGTGAGGTCAAGGCCTTGCACCAGCTCGATCACTTGTCGCAGATACCTGCCGCCTTGGCCCTGAAGGTTGGAACGACGCTGCTCGGCTGCGGGCCGTGTTGCCGGTTTCGTCGTCTGGGCTGACGCGACGCTTCCGGCAACGAGCGTGGCAGCGAGGGTGAGCGGTAAAAGCAGGTTGCGTGTCATGAGCTTGAGGAGAAGGGCCACAACGCACAACGCCGAAGCGGCACGAGCTATTGCAGTCGATCATTCTTCTGCTGGTGCCGGTCAAAAAAAGTGCCGCCCGGGTGGGGGAAAAACCCGGGCGGCGGTAGGCCGAGGGCGCTGGACGGAAAGGGGAAATTCCGACCAGCGAGGGGGCATCCCTCGGCCGAATCTGAACAAGATGTCTCCGCTGCACCGTCTTGAGTTCCCGCCTTCTAAAGCTGCGTCTGACTGGGGCGACACAGTACGGAGGTAATTCGTTTACTATCGATAATTCGTTCGTGATGGCTGAAACAGGGGATCGTTTTGCCATAGCAGCAGCAGGTGCAGGCGCAATGCGAAGCGGCGCAGGACTTCATCCGTGGGCGACCAACGTCGGCCTGATCCGACCGCTGCGACAAAGGAATACGATCTGTATGTCAAGCGATGCCGTACGACTTGCCAACGCATCGCCACAATCGCACGCCATAACCCTGTCACAGCCTGCCATGACAAACCGAGCCGCCCGATCGATTACCCGTTCCGTCCGCCGTGTAGCACTGTCTGCCTTGGCGGCGGCGGCGGTGGTCTCTGCCTTTGCTGTCGCGCCGGTCCAGGCCGAGCCTCAAGCCGTTGGTGTCAACGCCGAGCAGGACGAAAGCACCCTGTTCATCCGTTTTCGTGACCTTCGCAATGGCGGCGTCCTCGAAACCAGCATCGTCACCTACGTCAACGACGCAGGCCAGGAGGTCGACCTCATCGGTGCCGTCCATGTCGGTGACGAGGCGTATTACGATCTGCTCGACGAGCGCTTTGCCGGGTATGACGTGCTGCTGTACGAGATGGTCAAGCCCAAGAACGTCGACATGGCCGCCCGCAACCGGGCGACGGAGGAGCCGCCATTTGCGATGAAGCTCATCGGCGGGCTGCAGAAGGGCATGCAGCTCGCGCTCGAACTCGACTTCCAAACCGAGGAAATCAACTACTCTGCTGCTAATTTTGTCCACGCCGATCTTGACCTTGAAACATTCATGCAGCTCCAGGAGGAGCGTGGCGAAAGCTTCCTTGACCTCATGATCAAGCAGATGGTCAACGACATCATGCGACCGGCCGAGGCCAACGGGCGGGCTCAGCCGCAGGTGTCGCTGCTGGAGATCATGGATGCAATGAACGCGCCCGACCGTGCCCGTCGACTCAAGCTGTTGTTCGCCCGTGAGCTGTCACGCATGGACGACCTGTCGGCCGTCTTCAACTCAGGCGAAGAGGGTTCGGTCATCCTCGATGTGCGAAACGAGAAGGCGGTCGAAGTGCTCGACAGCGAGCTGGCCAGGGCCGGCATCGACGAGATCGGCATCTTTTACGGGGCCGCTCACATGAAGGGCATCGCCGAACTGCTTGAAGAGCGTGGCTTCCGCCGCCAGGGCCAGCCGGAATATCTCGTGGCTTGGGACATGACGCTCGACAACCGCGGGCGTCGCGAGATGCAGGAACTGACGCGTCAGGCCATAATCGAGAATGCGGGTGGCGCGGCAGAAGGTGGCGCGGCAGCGGCGGCGATGAAGGCCGAGCTTGACGGACTGCGTCGTGAGAACGAAGCCCTTCGCCGCCAGGTGCAAGCCCTTCGTCAGCAGCTCGAAGCTGCCGACAAAGAGTAAGCGACTGACTAGGAGTAAGCGACTGACGAGCGAGGCAGGGCCGCATCTTGCTCATGCGGCCATGGCGACATCGTCCTCAGTCTCGCCCTCAGGATCGCCACTGAGACGGGAGCAGATGTCTTGGAGTCGCTGAATGGCAACAGCGGCTTCTGCAACGCTCATTGTCGCGTCGAGGCTTACCACCGCCTCGGCGGCGGCTTCAGTGACGGGCGTGAAGCCGAAGCTCGTCCCGCCGCCACGCAGGCTCACGCACAGGGCCCGGCACTTGGCGAGATTATCACTCGTGACGGCCGACTGCAGGTCGCTGCACAGGCTGGCTGCGTTGTTGACGAAGTCGACGACCATCGGCCTCATTTCCGCTTGACTGCTGACGGTGCTGTGAATCTTCTCTCCGTCGCTGCTTGCTCCACCTGAATTGGCGAGCCAGCCTGCGACGCTGGCGATGAGCTTCTCTGCGTCGTAGGGCTTGCTGAGGATGCCACACGCACCGGCCTCGCGAACTCTGCGAAGCGTCTCCTGGTTCGACTCGGCGGTGCAGGCGGCGACCCGCGGGACGGCTACGTCCAGGACACGCCGCACGACCTCTTCGGCCGGAACGTCTGCTTCGTCACCGGCAAGGTTCAAGTCGACGATGGCCAGCACGAACGGGTTCTTCGCCGACTGGTTGGCAAGGGCCTCGCAGGCCTCGCTGAGCTTGGAGACGCCGGTCAGTTCGATTTTGGTCCGACGCAGGTGGTGCTGCATGAGACGTCGATCAAGCTCATTGTCGTCGAGCAGGAGCACGCGGCCGCTGACCGTCTGCGGGTTGCGGGCATCAACCTCGAGCACGTTTGCGTTCTCGGGATCGAGGTAAAGCTTGGGAAAGATGCGCCGGTCAAACTTGACGCCGACGGTGTGCCACGAGCCAGCGATGTGGTCGCAATGCTGTACCTGTCCGCGGACGGTGTCTTCGCCACCGATGTAGCGGTTGAGGGTGACGTCGCAGCGGGTTCCAACGTGCAGGTAGCCGCCGTGGATGAAGCTCAGGCCACCAGCGGAGAGGTCACGGGTCAGAACGGTGCGTTCGGTGATGGAGCCGCCGGGGTGGTGGACCAGGAGTCCGACGCCGCTACGTCGGTAGGTGATTCGGGCGCTGCGGCGACCGCTTTTGCCGTTGTCGGCAGCGTCTTTGGCATCAAGACGGTCGAGGAGTGCTTGAAGCTGCTCCTCCTGCTTGCCGTTGCCGCTTTTTGGCTGCATGACGGCCTTGCCTGGCTGCTTGAGCGATCGCGATTGCATGATGAGGCGTTGGGTGACGTCGTCAGGTGTGGTGTTGCTGGTGGACGAAGGCGTCGTGCCTGCATCGCAGCCGGTGTTGGAACCCCCGCCCACGCCTACTTTGTCGACCGACTCAAGGGGACGGTTTAAGAGGTCTGACAGAAGATCGGCCCGATGAGCACGGAGCCCCTGCCGCATGTGGCTGCGAGCGCAGCTATGGAGGAACGATCATCGACGGGTTTAAGCTGCAGGCACGTTCAGGCCGACGCGTAGGTTCCTGCTCCGCTCGTTCAGGTCGCTCTCACCGCCTTTAGATGTCATGACGCTCGCAGACCCTGCTTCGCCTACTTCTGTCAGTGTCCCGCAACAGCTGCCGTCGGTGCCGGCGGTGGCGGTGTTGGTGCCCGAGTTCCCGTCGCAGACGCACGTCTTCTTCTGGCGTGAGATTCTGGGCTGGCGGGGTGCGGGGGCGACGGTGGACCTGCTCAGCACGCGTCGTCCGCCCGACGACGCCTGCCGCCACGAGTTTGCCGACGAGGCTCGTCGGCAGACGCACTATCTGTGGCCACCTGCCAAGCGCGACGTCTTTGCCGGGCTTCTCGTGTCGCCCAAGCGTTGGAAGCTCGGGCTGAAATATGTCGCCTCGCTGTCAGAATCGTCTTTGAAGGGCCGCCTGAAGGTAAGTTTTTTGCTCGCCTCGGCGGCCGACCTGGTCGCTTGGGCTCGCAATCGCAACGTCCGGCATGTCCATTGTCACAGCTTCGCCGATGCCGCCCATGTCTGCCGCATCGCCCGGTTGTTCGGCGGGCCGACCTACTCGCTGACACTTCACGGCGACCTGCCGGTCTACGGCACCGATCATAAGAAGAAGATTGCCGAATGCTCCGCCGTCGGATGCGACGGGCCGCACCTCGTCGAGCAGCTTGTCGGGCTCGGCTACCCGAAGGAGCGGGTGCTTCCAAACTGGATGGGCGTCAACACAGACGACTTCCAGCCGACTCCGCCCGATCCCACGCCTAAGCGACTCCGGCTGATCACGGTGGCCCGACTTGGCCCGAGCAAGGGCCACCGTTATGCCGTGCAGGCGGTCGGCAAGCTGGTGAGCGAGGGTCACGACATCACGTACAGCCTCGTCGGTGAGGGCGAGGAGCGGAACAGCATCCGTGAAGAAGCCAAGGCCGCCGGTGTGGCCGACCGGGTGCACTTCTTCGGCACGTTGGGCGAAGGTGACGTGCGACGGCAGCTAGTCGAGCACGACGCTTTCGTCCTGCCGAGCGTCGGACTCGGCGAGGCGGGGCCGATCAGCGTCATGGAAGCCATGGCCTGCGGATTACCGGTCGTTGCCAGCAAGATTGGAGCGACGACAACCATGATCCAAGATGGCAACACCGGCTTTCTCTGTGATCAGCAGGACGTCGACGGGCTGGCAGCTGCGCTCGGACAACTGTCGAGTGACCCGGCGGTCCGGCAGCGTCTGGGTGAGGCGGCTCGGCGTCACGCGGTCGAGCACTTCGACAGCCGCCAAACGAGCCTTCGTCTGTTTGAGCACATCCGCCGCTGGACGCCTGAGACTTTCAAGATGTAGATGCGACTTGACATTTAGCTGACGCATCGAGCTTCATCGACGCCTGCTGGCACCCGATGCACGGGTGTTGTGCCCACTAAACCTGCCGAAACTCGCAGAGCTGCAGCCAATCTGACTGAACCGTCCGATCAGACGGAGGCTCTGGCGTGTGCGGTACTCCAACAGCCCGCGCCGCAAACAACCGGCATCCTGACGTGGCTGCGCTGGCTGCATGCGACGAGCCTGTTGTTGATGATCGGCCTGATGCTGATCGGTGGGTACACGCTTTGGGAGGTCATTGCTGCTGCGAAGCCGGACGGTGAATTGGTCAATCGCGCTGGCCGCCAGCGGATGCTCAGCCAGCGGGTGGCACGCCTTGGTCTGGAGGTTGCTGTCGCGTCTGGTCCTCAAGCCGGTACGGTAACGCGGGATGCCTTACGGCAGGTGACGGATGTTTTTGAGCAGAACGGAAGTTGGCTCAAAGCCAACGGCGTCTTTGATCCTGAAGTCTCGGCCAACGTGCCGGCGAAGGCAGATCGACTCGTACACGTCGCTCGCGACCTTGCCGAAGCGACACCCGGCGAGTCGATGTCGGTGGCTCGTGCTGTTCTGGCTGCCAGCGACGAGTTTCTACCCGCGATGGAGCAAGCCGTTGCCGAAGCGGAGCGGCAGGCGACCGCACGCTTAAGTGCGGGTGAGCAACGCATCGTGATCCTGCTCTGCGCGAGTCTGGTGGTGTTAGCCGCACAAGTTCGATTCGTGTACCTGCCCGCACAGCGTCGGGTGCGTCGCGGGCTTGATGCCGAGCGAGAGGTTGGACTTGGATCACGTCGGTGGGCGTTGGCAGAGATGGGAGAACGCCGTGCGGTCGATGCGGTCCGGGCTTCGTTGCAAAAGGCGGTTGATCGTTATGCCGCCGCCGAAAAACGGGCCAGGGAAGAAGACGATAAACGGCGGGACATGGAGGTCCGCTACGACCTTGCCGTCAATGGGACGAATGATGGCTTCTGGGACTGGGACCTCCGCACCAATCAACTTTACTTCTCACCGGCGTACGGGCGACAACTCGGATACGAACAAGGAGAACTCGAGGCGAGCTTCGAGATTTGGAACGAAATCTGCCACCCTGACGACCTCGAATCGACGATGGCTGCTATGCAGGCACATCTCATGGATCCGAGCGTCGCTTACCGTGCGACCTTCCGGCTCAAGCATCGGTTCGGTGGGTGGCGCTGGATGGAAGCCCAGGGTCAGGCCGCGCGGAACGACAAGGGCGAGCTTATCCGTTTTGCCGGCTCTAATCGTGATGTGACCGACGAGCGTGAGCGACAAAGGCGACTGCGCGAACAGGGCCGCATCCTGGGTCAGTTCGTCACCCACACGCCGGCTGCGGTGGCGATGCTCGACAAGCACATGTGCTACCTCGCGGTCAGCAATCGCTGGCTAACCGACTACGGCCTTTCGGGTCGATTCGAAGCGGACGAGCTGGTTGGTCAATGTCACTACGACGTTTTCCCGGACATTCCCGACCGTTGGAAGGAACACCACAAGCGCGTGTTGGCCGGCGAGCACCTCGAGAGCGATCACGACATCTTCGAGCGCGAAGACGGGCCGGACGTCCACCTTCGATACAAGCTGCATCCATTCTTCAACGACGACGGCAGTGTGGGCGGCATGCTCATGTTCACCGAGGTCATCACCGAGCGATACGAGGCCGAAGCGGCAATGGCCCGGCAGCAGGCGTTGCTGTCTGCCGTGTTGTCGGCGGTGCCGAACATGCTG
Source organism: uncultured Planctomycetota bacterium (assembly GCA_963841915.1). Classification (GTDB taxonomy): domain Bacteria; phylum Planctomycetota; class Phycisphaerae; order Tepidisphaerales; family Tepidisphaeraceae; genus JBCDKH01. Next base: position 565,091 of record CAWJEN010000006.1, read on the forward strand.
TACTGGAAGAATGCCCAAGGCCGCTACGAGGGCGCGAGCGAGGCCATGCTGAAGGCGTTGAACCTCAACGACCCCGTCGAACTCATCGGCCGCACTGACGCGCAGACGCCACTGGCCGCTAGCAGTGAAGAGTTTGCCGCAGGCGAGCGTGAAGCCGTCGCCGCCGGCGGCAAGGTGGTCACCTCCGAGCACGACGTACCGCTCATCGGCCCGGACGGATCTGGCGCAGTCCGCACCTGGAATGCCTCGCGGATTGCAATTTCTGACGCAGAAGGCAACACGGTTGGCGTGGTCGGTGTGTTTGAAGACGTCACCGAACGCCGGCTTGCCGAAGTCGAGTTGCTCGACACGAATCAGCGGATGTTCCATCTGACGGGTGAACTCGAGGAGCGCGGCGAACAGCTCACGGCAATTGCTGCAGAGTCGGATCGCCTGCGGAAGGACGCGCTGGAACTCAAGGACCGCGCTGAACATGCCAGCCGTGCCAAGGGCGACTTCATCGCCGATGTGAGTCATGAAATTCGCACCCCGATGGCGGCCATCATGGGCTACGCCGAGGGTCTGGCGACGGACGATCCCGCGGCCGCCCGGGCCGCTGCACAAGCGATTGGTCGCAACGGCCGACACCTTCTCGCGCTGCTAAATGACGTCCTCGACGCCAGCAAGCTCGAAGCCGGCATGGCCAAGCCTGAGCTTGCGCCGTCCGATATCCGCACGATTGTCGAAGACGTTGCCGTCGCAATGGGCGACACGTGCGCGAGTAAGAACATCGTTTTCGAGACGAAAGTCGACGCAGAGGTTCCTGCCGCAGTGCGAACGGATGGCCGACGCCTTCGCCAGATTCTCTTTAACCTTGCCGGCAATGCCGTCAAGTTCACGCGTCAGGGTTCAGTTAAGATCGACGTGGCGTGGAAGGACGAGCGACTCGACGTTGCAGTCACTGACACCGGCGTTGGTGTGCCGGCCGACAAACTTCATCTGCTGTTCGGTCGCTACGACCAGGCCGACAGAACAGTGGAACGCCAATTTGGTGGCACCGGGCTTGGCTTGTCGATCAGCCTCCAACTTGCAGAATTGCTTGGTGGCTCAATCACCGTCGACAGCACGCACGGCGTCGGCTCCGTGTTCCGCGTCACGCTGGCAGCACCGGCAGTCGATCTCGTTACTGCTGAACCCGTGCGAGATGCCGCACCGGCCGCCACGTGCCCGCACACACGCGTGTTGCTGGCAGAGGACAATGACGACCTGCGTCGACTTGCGATGCTGATGTTGAAAGGCAGCAACTTCGACATCACGGCCGCCAGTGACGGCGGCGAAGCATTGGAGCTTGCACAAGCGGCCAACGCGGCGAATCAACCCTTTGGCGTCGCGCTCATTGACCTGCACATGCCGGTCTACGACGGCCTCGAAGTGTGCCAACGCCTCCGCGTGATGGACCCGTCGATGCAGTTCATCGCTCTTACGGCCGCCGGTCACCAGGCCGCTAAGCAGTTTGCAGAGGTCGGATGCGACACCATTCTGACGAAGCCGGTCGACCGTTCGGAACTTCGCGACGCAGTCACGCGCAAAGCGTCTGCTTGGCATGACGCCAATGCGGCCGTCAGAGCAACCGTGTCGGCTGTCGAAGCTGACGAAGGCAATGCCGCCATGGCGGAATTGTCGGCGAGTTACGCAGCCAAGTTCGAGCAGACGGCGGTCGACCTGCGACGGGCGGGATCGGCCGGTGAAACGGCCGCAGTCCGTAAGATTGCGCACGACCTCAAGTCCGCCGCCTCATTCGGCTTCGCCGCCATCGGTCCCATAGCCGGCACGGCAGAGGCGGAGGCGGATCGACTTCTGGCAGGTGAACTCGTCGACCTGCGTGAGCCGGTCGAGGCACTGGCGTCGGCATTGGAGGCGTCGATCGTGCCGACACGCCGGGCGGCGTGAATCACGAACCGCGGAGAGCGAGGATCAGCTCGATTTCACCAGCAGGCCGCTTGACCTTGCGGGCGATCTGGTCGAGTGGTTCACCTGCGTCGGCCAAGTCGTAGATGTCGCGGTGGGCGGCGATGCCGGCCAGCCCGCTGTCGGCCGGGCCGCTCTTACCGGCTGATACGGCTTTGACCAACTCGGCCGCCTTGGCCTTGGCGGCGTCGACTTGCGACACCGGTGCCGCTGACTGGGTCGCCCGTGACAACTGCTGAATCGCCACATCAGCCTCGGCCAGCAATGCCTCGAGCTTGGCCGCCTTGGCATCGAGCTCGCCGCCCATGCGACGCGACAGCGACTCGAGGTCGAGGACAAGCGACTGCATCGCCCGCTCCGTCGAGCGTTCGGCGGCCAGGCTTCGGCCCTGCGTCGCCGGCTTGTTCAGCGGGTCACGACGCTGCTTGCGTCGCTCCTTGGCCGGCCGGATGAGCAGCAGGTAAATCAGCGTCAGCGCACCAATCGCTAGTGCCGCGACGGCGTAAGGGTCGCTCGTGTCGAGCGACGAGTCGGACTGAGCTAGTAGAAAGGCGGTGGTCATGGCGTCACGTCCTGTGACTGTGGGGAGCGTCACGCGTCCTGCGCGACGTGTCAAATCCGGCTGTAGCTGGCCCTAAGAACGACTGCTGTTCAGCAGCACGTCTTCGAGCGCCTCGTTCAACGCGTTGCACGATCGCTCGACCTGGTCGGGTGTAATCGTGCTGAAGAATGGCAACGCCAGCGTCCGGTCGCTGACCCGCTCGCACACCGGGAAGTCGCCGACTTTGTGGCCCAGACGCTCAACCATGAACGGCTGCAAGTGGATCGGCGGGAAGTAGTTGTTGCAGCCGATGCCACGGAGCCGCAGGCGGCGGATGACCTCGTCGCGGTCACCTGGCTCGAACAGTTCATTCAGCCGTACGACGAAGACGAACCAGCTGGCCGCCTCGTCCTCGTCGAGCGTCGGAAGGATCAGGAAGCGGTTGTCCATCAGCCGCTCGGTGTACATCGCGGCAGCGTTCCGCCTGCCTTCGAGGATCTCGGGTAGCCGGTCGACCTGGACGCAGCCCATGGCCGAGTTGATCTCGCTGAGCCGGTAGTTGTACCCGAGCCTCGCGTGGGCCAACCAGCCCATGCCGTCGCGGCCCTGGTTCCGCAGGCTCCGGCACATGTCTGCGAAGCGGTCGTCATCGGTGACGATCATGCCGCCCTCGCCGGTGGTGATCTGTTTGTTGGGATAGAAGCCGAAGACGCCCGCGCGGCCGAATGAGCCGATCGGGCGGTCGCCGAGACGTCCACCAAAGCCTTCGCAGCAGTCTTCGATGAGCGTGACTTCGTTGCGTCGGCAAACGCGCTCGAGGTCGTCCATGCCACCCGGATGGCCGAAGGTTTCAACGGCGACCATCGCCTTTGTCTTATTCGTGATGGCCGCTTCGGCCAAGGCCGGGTCCATGTTCAGCGTTTGGGGGTCAATGTCGGCGAAGACCGGCTTGGCGTCCACAAACAATGCGGCGTTCGCACTGGCGACGAAGGAGAAGGGCGTCGTGACCACTTCGTCACCCGCGTCGACGCCGGCTGCAATCATGCAGCAGTGCAGGCCGGCCGTCCCGCTGGAGACGGCGATCCCGAATTTGCGACCGGCGACGGCGGCACACTTCTCCTCAAACTCCTCGACCTTCGGGCCCAGCGACAGCGTGCCCGACTGCATGACGGCCACGACCGCATCGATCTCGGCCTGCGTGATGTCAGGGTTCGACAGCGGAACGAGATTGGGCGTGGTTTTGGGCGGGTGGGTGGCACTCATGCGAAAGGGCTGCGGGTCCGATAACTGTATCGGACACAACCAGAGCGACGCTTGAGGTGCCGTAGGGTGGTCCCCGGCTCACCAGAGACCAAACCACCGGATGCCCGAGACCCTCGACTACCAATTCGCCCGCAAGCGCAAGAAGAACAAGACGCAGTACGTCTGGCGGGCGGCGCGGTACCTCAAGCCGTACAAGCGGCTGGTGGTGGCGAGCATCGTCTGCGCGATCTTCGCCGGCGGCATCTTCTTCGGCGGCCTCGGGGCGGTGCTGCCGGTGATGAAGGTGCTGCTCGAAGGTGATACGCCGCAGATGTGGGTCAACCGGATGGTGGCGGAGGAGCGGTGGGGCATCGACCTGGCGGACGATCCGGATGAGGTTAAAGTTGTCGAAGCGACGGAGTGGCCGAAGGCGGATCACGTCAGTCCTCAGGTGGGTGCAGCTGAACCCGTTGTCTTCTCGTGGCCGAATCTTCCAAACACAGGTGTTGCCGATCAACTGCGGTACCTTGCTGATGCAGAGCGAGCCGACCTGCAGCCCGATTCTGGGCGTGAACCAGTTCAAGGGGCGATAACGGTGGGTTGGCTCCGGATGGAGCCGACGCCGCGAGATGTGGCACTTCATCTCCGCCTGCTTCGCCGCGGGGCCTACCTCCTGCCATCGCATCCGGTCGGGGCCGTCCTCGGCATCATGGGCGTCATCTTCCTTTTGAGCGCCCTCGCCAACACGATCCGTTTTGTCCAAGAATTCCTCAGCAACAAGGCCAGCCTGTCGGCCGTCAACGACATCCGCCGCGACTTGTACGGCCATGCGCTGCGGGCGCCGCTGTCCTACTTCGGCAAGACCGGCACCGGCGACATCACCAGCCGCATCGTCGGCGACTGCGGGCAGTTGCAAGAAGGCTTCCGCACGCTGCTCGGCAGGGCGGTGCAGGAGCCGATCCTGGCGTTCTTCGCGTTCATGTTCGCCCTGTGGATCGACTGGCGGCTGACGCTGTTCATCATCGTGATGGCCCCATTCATGGTCGTCATCCTGCGGCGGTTCGGCAAAAAGATGCGCCGGGCCGGCCGGGCGACGCTGGCGGAGAACGCGGAGCTGCTCGGACAGATCGAGGGCACGCTGTCTGGCGTGCGCGTCGTCAAGGCCAACAACGCCGAGGCCGCAGAGGTCGGGCGGCTGCACGGCGTGCTCGATCGACTGCTGGGCCACCAGTTGCGGCTGGCGAAATACGACGCGATGAGCACGCCGGTCCTCGAAACGCTGGCGGTGCTGGCGCTGGGCCTCATCCTGGCGGTTGCGACATACTTCGTCCGTGTCGATGAATCGCTGTCAGCGACGGAGGGCATTCTGGTCCTCGTCGCCCTCGTCCAGATCGCCGAGTCATTGCGGAAGATCAGCAAGCTCAACATCGTCCTCCAGCGCACCAACGCGGCCGGGCAGCGCGTGTTTGAGGCAATAGATGCCGAGACAGAAACGCGAAGCGGCGAAGAGGCGAAGTCAGAGCCAAGGGAGAGAGAAAGCTCCAAATTCGAGCCATCTCCCTCTTCTGCTCTTCGCTCTGACTTCGCTCCTTCGCCCCTTCGCGTTTCAGATTCCGTCGCCTTTGAGGATGTGACCTTCTCCTACGCAGACGACCTGCCGCCAGCGCTTCAGGACGTGTCGCTGACGGTTGCCGCCGGCGAATCGATTGCTGTTGTCGGGCGGAACGGCAGTGGTAAGACGACGTTGCTGTCGCTCCTGCCGCTCTTCTTCAAACCGAGCTCGGGCCGCGTGACGATCGACGGCAAAGACATCCGCGACTTGCCGTTGCACGGCCTGCGGTCGCTCATCGGCGTTGTCACGCAGGACGCCCACGTCTTCCCCGGCACGATCGCCCACAATATCGCCTACGGCCGCCCGGAGGCGACGCGTGCCGAAGTCGAAGCCGCCGCCAAGCAAGCCGAAGCCCACGAGTTCATCCTTGCCAAGCCCGACGGCTACGACACCGTCCTGACTGGCCTCGGCGGCGGCCTGTCGGGCGGGCAACGCCAGCGCCTCAACATCGCCCGCGCCATCCTCCGCGACCCGCCAATCCTCATCCTCGACGAGGCCACCAGCCAGGTCGACGCAGAAAGCGAACATTTGATCCAGAACGCGATCAGCCGCCTGATGAAGGGCCGCACGACGTTCGTCATCGCCCACCGCTTCAGCACGATCCTCGATTGCGACCGCATCGCCCTCATGGAGGCCGGAAAGCTTGAAGCCGTCGGCACACACGACGAGTTGCTCGCCACCAGCGACGTCTACCGCCAGCTCTACGAACGGCAACTTGTGGCCGCCTAGTCCTCGTAGAGCGAGTTCGAGTCGAACCTGAACAGAGGCACGTCCGTCGGGGCGAACGTGAAGCGGATGCCGCGTTCCTCATCGATGCGGTCGAGGTAGACGCCGACGTTCAGGACGGCCTTCTCGAAGCGACGCGTGACGTTGACAAAACTGCTGCGAAGGCGACCCGTGTCGAGGTCGAACCGCGAGCTGCCACGAAAGGCGTAGCGGTCGCTGACGTTGTAGTCGGCCCGTCCGCCGATGAGCGTTGCGTCGAACGGGGCGATGTAGCTTGCGTCGAATCGCATCGACAACCGTCCGCCGCGGTTCAGGTTGACCGCTGTTTCAGTGTAAAGAAGCTGTTCCGGATTCAGGCCGTAGGTGGCTGAACCTTCGAGTGCGACCGCGTCACTGACGGCCCAGCCGACGCTGGCTTCGGCGACGTCGGTCGGAATCGATGCCTCGGGCCGCGTCGCGTAGTAGACGCCGCGGAAAGGCCGATCGAGATCGTCGAACCCGCCGTCGAAGCGGTCTTCCGTCGCGGCTTCGAGGTCGCTGCCGGCACTGAAGAGGCTGGTCGAGACGTCGACGACGAAGAGGTCGACGCTTCGCTTGCCACCAGGTGGGCCGCGGTAGGTTTGCCAGCGTTGCCTCAGTCCGACGCGTCCACCGACCATCGTGCCGTAGACGTCGACATCTTCATCGAAGATGTACGTTTCGGCGACCTCGCGTCCCGCGGACACGCCGGCGAAGGCGTCGGCGTACGGCTCGATGAGATGGCGCAATCGGTCAACGCCGAGAATGCGACTGAACGGCCGATCATCAATGCGGGCGAACACCGACGACAAGCTCACGCCCACGCCGCCGAGGACGCGGGCGGCGGCATCACCGAGCGGCGTTTCACCCCAACCCGTCGCCCGTGCCACGACAAACGGCCGTGCCCGAACCGGCCCGAGCATGCCGGCAAATGCCAGTTCCTGACGCAAGTCAAGCCGCGGCACGACCTGCTCGCTTTGGCCCGTGTACCCGTAGCTCTGCACGCCGCGATAGCCGCGTTCGCCGGAGCGGAAATTGAAGTCGTCGTTAATGTCGTCGCTGAGCCGGTCGAACGCCATCGCGCCGAGGCGGGCTTCGCTGTTGAACGTGAAGGCCCCGATCCGCTGGCCATAGGTGCCGCCGGTGAGTTCGGGCAGTCGCTCGACGGCGGCGTTTTCCTGGATCTGGTCGGCGACGGTGGCAAAGTCCTCGGTCGACACGTTGAGCCGCAGCGTGCCATACGTGTTGCTGCCGCGTCGCGCGACGGCAAGGCTCAGGTCATGCGCCGGCCCGCGATAGAAGGCGTTTCGGTCGAAGATTTCGAGGTATGTCGGATCACTCAGGACGCCGTACCGGGCGAAGAGGGCGTAGTCCTCACCGCCGTAGGTCGCGCCGCCGGGGAAGAACTGCTCGTGCTCGTAGAAGAACCGCCCGCGGAGCAGGTCACGATCTTCGTCGACGCGTCGGCCCGGCAGGTTGTCGCGACCTTCATCGTCGAGGATTTCGAGCTTGGCGTCGCCGGAAAAGAGCGTCGGCCGCCCGCCGCCGACGTTGAGGAACAGGTCCGAGCCGTAGTTGAAGTCGGCCCCACCGTAGAGCCCGCGGTCGCCGTAGTAGGCGACGGTGTAGGTGGCGTCGAAGGCGTCGATCGGCTCAAGGCCGAGCGTCTCGCGCAAGCCCCACGTCGTGCTGATGAAGGTGCCGCGGGTCGAGTCGTCGCCGAAGTTGATGTCGCGCAACGGCAGGCGGTTCTCCGCCGTGCCGCCTCGCACGATCGGAAGGTAGAAGACCGGCACGCCGAACACCCGCGGCGTGACGTTGTCGGCCCCAAAGGTCTGCTGAATCAGCGCGTCGCCCCGGTCACGCACGTACACGCGACCTGCGTTGATCGACAGCATCGGCGTGCGGAACGAACTCGTCGACAGCTGCGCGTTGCGGGCCTCATACAGATCATCCGACACGCGGCGAATGGTCTTGGCCCGCACGGTCAGCGGCACTGTGAGCAGGCCCGAGCTGCGGGCGTGCAAGACGGCCTCACCCAACGTGGCCCGGCCGGTGCCAAAGTCGTAGTACGCCTGCTTGGCCCGCAGCCGACGGTCGAGGACCGGCAGAATCCGGTCGGCGTCCTTAGGCGTTTGCGTGACGCGGACGTCGCCCTCCAGATAGATGCCGTCGAGGTTCCGGACGAAGTCGGCAGGATCGGCCAGGTCTGCGGCGTCGTCGAGTCGCTCGAGCGCCGTGAAAAGTACCGCCCGGTCGGCTGACAGCTCGATCATGCCGCCGTCGGGCGTCTCGCGGATGACAAATACGCCGCCGGTTGCTTCGACGGCGAGCTTGCCGCGGTCGTCGATGGTCGTCTTGAGTTCGCTCGCCTGCAGCGCTGCTAGAGCGGTTGGTGGCAGCGTGGGTGCGACGGCCGAACCCTGTGGCGTGGCGTCGCGTGCTTGCGTCGTGGCCGGTGGTTTGTTGTCACCGTCGAGAGCGAGCGGCTCGATCTCGGCCCATTCTAAAGCGGCCGCGCCACGGTCTAGCAGTGGCTGATCGGCCACGCCGCGTGGTCGCCGACGGTCGGCGTCAAGATCGAGCGGGCCGTCGGCGACAACGTTGACGACGAGCGAGTCGCCCTCACTCGAGGCGCCGGCCGCGTCCCAGCGTGCGTTGCCGAGCATCACGATGTCGAGTCGGCGACGGTTCGAGCCCGGTACTTTCCTTGACCGGACGATCATCGCGTCGGCCCGAAGTGTCGCCTCGCCGGCGGTGATGAGGACCTGCGGCGTGTCTGCGTCGCCTTGCAGGAGCAGGATGGACGCGTCGCCGTCACGATCGAGTGCCGCCGATGCGGCGGTGGCGGCGACGTCAAAGGCCGGCCGCAGTGTGTCGTCAGCCCGCGTGATGGAGCAGAGTGCCAGACAGGCGGCCAGCGCGAGGCTTACCAGCCGACGGCGGGGCGGGCGATGACTGATAAGAGGGGCGACCGTCGGCAACGTGGGGCGATTGTCGAAGGTTTGGCGGTGGCTGCAACAACGCGTGGCACTGCGCGTAGGTATCCGCGAAGGAGGCGGTACAGTATCCCCGACCGCCGCGTGGCCGCGCCCGCCGTTTCAGTCCTTACTTACCACACAGCTCATGTCGATGTTCGAACGCTCGTCCTTGTCTCACGCCGCCTTTGCGGCAGTTCTGTCTGCTGGCCTGATCGCCCCGATTGCACTGGCCGATGCACCGTCGACGCAGCCGTCGGAGGAGAAGGAGAACGAAGGCGACTCTGGCCGGCTGTCGGGCATCCTGAGCAAGATGAAGGAGGCCGTTGAGGCCGAGCCGACGACAAAGCCGTCTGGGGACGAGGCCGCCGAGGCGACGGCGAACCTCACGCCTGGCGAGCTCATCAAGCAGATGCGTGAAAAGGCCGACGCCGAGAAGGCGATGCCGCTCGTCGCGCAGATCGACCTGAGCGTCCCGCTGAGTGAGCGGCCTGTCGGGTTCAGCCTGTTCGGTGGCGGTGGCATGGACCTGCGAAGCGTCCTGGGTCGACTCGACGCCGCCGAAAAGGATCCGGAAGTCAAAGCCGTTCTGCTGACGTTCTTCAACGGCGGCATGATGAACCTTTCCCAAGCCCAGGAGATCCGCGACAAGCTCGACGCGCTCCGCCGCGCCGGCAAGCGGACCTTTGCCTACGCCGACACGTACGACACGACGAGCTACCTTGTTGCCAGTGCCTGCACCGACGTCGTCCTCATGGACGGCGGTGAAATGTTCATGCCCGGCATCGCCATCGAGCCCATGTTCTACCGCGGCGCGCTCGACAAGCTCGGGGTCAAGCCCGACTACGTCCAGGTTGGCGAGTACAAGGGGGCCGAAGAGCCTTACACGCGGAGCACGCCGTCGCCTGAGCTGACGAAGGAGATGGAGAAGCTCGTCGAGTCGATGTACAGCCAAGTCATCGATGAGATCAGCGGGGGACGCTCGATGGCCAAGAGCAAGGTCGAGGAAGCTATTGACCGTGCCATGACACCTGCCGGTCAGGCATTGCAGCAGGGCTTCGTCGACCACCTCGCCGACGCCGACGGCCTGCGGGAGCTTTTCGAAGAAGAGCTTGGTGCTGAGCCCCGCATCAACGCCGCCTACGCGACGGGTGACGCGCCGTCATTTGATCCTGATAACCCCTTTGCGATCTTCCAGCTGCTCAAGCCGCAGAACATCGATGCTGACAAACCGAGCGTCGCGATCGTCTATGCACAAGGTGCGATCGTTGACGGCACTGGTGGTGCGGGTGGGCTGCTGGGCGGCGGTGACAGCGTCAACACGGAGTACATCCGCCGCGCGATGCGTCTGGCGGCACGGGACGATGAGGTCAAGGCCGTCGTGCTCCGTATCGACTCACCGGGCGGCAGCGCGCTGGCCAGCGAGGCGATGTACCAGGCAATCAAGCGTGTGGCCGAGGACAAGCCCGTGATCGTCAGCATCGGTGGGATCGCCGCCAGCGGTGGCTACTACATCGCCGTGGCCGGTGACGAGATTTATGCCGATCCGGCGGCCATTATTGGCTCGATCGGCGTCGTCGGTGGCAAGCTCGTGCTCGACGGCCTCTACGAGAAGGTCGGCCTGAGCACAACCATGTTCAAGCGTGGTGAGAACGCCGGACTGTTTAGCCAAACCGAGCCGTGGGACGATCGTCAGCGTCGCCTTGTTCGAAACTGGATGAAGAGCACCTACGACCAATTTACAGATCGCGTCGCCACCGGTCGCGGCGACGCTGTTGCGGACGTGGACGACATCGCCCGTGGCCGCATCTTCCTGGCCGAAGAGGGCAAGAAGCTGGGCATGGTCGACCACCTCGGCGGCATCGACGACGCCCTCGCCGCCGCCGCCAAGCGGGCGGATCTCGGTGACGACTATGAGGTGATCGTCCTACCGGGCGAGCAGTCGAACCCGTTCGCCGGTGCAGGTGGCGGCTTCCCGCTCGGATCGGCCGTCAGCCCGCTCAACGAGCTCATGCGCCTGCTACCGGCCGGCATCCGCGACAACGTCGGGCGGCTGATCGTGACGAGTGAACTGCTGGAGGATCGTCCCGTCATCCTGATGATGCCTTACGCCGTACGGATTCGCTAAGTCAGGTCGAATTGGCTGTTTTCCACGGACGCCTCGGCCAGTGAGCCGGGGCGTCTACTTGTTGCGAGCTTGCCGTGGCACAGCATCTCAGGGCTCGTCTTATAGAAGAACGACATTTTTAGGTACGAAGCTCGTAAATTAGCCACGTCTACCCGCGAGATCTGCCTGCCTCATTGGACAAGCGGCAGTCAGATGCCGAAGGTGTCATCATGTGCGGAATTGTTGCCTACGTCGGCCGCTCGATTGCCCAGCCTGTTCTGATTGAGGGACTTAAACGCCTCGAGTATCGCGGCTACGACTCGGCGGGCGTGGCCGTCGTCGGAACGGACGGGCAGCTTCATATCCGCCGCACGGTCGGACGAATCAGCGTTCTGGAAGCAGAAGTCGATCGCCGACGCGACATCGGCGAGCCGCTGCCCGAAACAGCCAACGTCGGCATGGCCCACACACGCTGGGCGACCCACGGTGCCGCCACCCGAGACAATGCTCATCCGCATACAGACTCTGCGGGCAAAATCGCCGTCGTTCACAACGGCATCATCGAGAACTACGCGGCGTTGAAGAAGTACCTGGCCCAACGCGGCCACTCGTTCGGCAGCGAGACGGATACCGAAGTGCTCGCTGTCCTCATCGGGCACGTGTACGACGAACTCAAGGCCGAGCAGGCCTCAGGCAACGGCACGCCGACCAAGTCCAATGACGACGGCTCACTTATCCGGAAGGCCGTCCAGATCGCGCTCGGTGAAGTCGACGGCACGTACGGCATTGCCGTCGTCTGCGGCGACGAGCCCGACACGCTGGTTGTCGCCCGCAAGGGTTCGCCGCTCATCATCGGTGTGGGCGACGACGAGTACGTCGTCGCCAGCGACGCAGCGGCCATCGTGGAGCACACGTCGCGGGTGATCTACCTCAACGACAACGAGATGGCGTTGCTCAGGCCGGGCGCGTTCCGAACATTCACAATCGACGACGTGCCGGTCTCACCGGTCATCGAAGAGCTCGAAACGAGCCTTGAGGAGTACGAGCTGGGCGAGTACCCGCACTACATGCTCAAGGAGATTTTCGAGCAGCCCGACAGCGTGCAGAACTGTCTACGCGGCAGGGCAGACGGTCGCGAAGGCCGCATCGTCCTCGGCGGCCTGACACAGTACGAGCGCGTGCTGACGCGAGCTAAGCGTTACATTCTGACCGGCCAAGGCACCGCCTGGCACGCAGGCCTCATCGGCGACTATCTCATGGAAGACCTGGCCAAGGTCGTCACCGAATGCACCTACGCCAGCGAGTTCCGGTATCGCAACCCGCTCGTCGAGGACGACACGGTGGTCGTGGCCATCAGCCAGAGCGGCGAGACGGCCGACACGCTCAGCGCGCTGCGTGAGGCTCGTATCAAGGGTGCGACTGCTATGGGCCTCGTCAATGCGGTCGGCAGCTCGATCGCCCGTGAAACCGACTGCGGCGTCTATCTACACGCCGGTCCAGAAATCGGCGTCGCCAGCACGAAGGCTTTTACCTGTCAGTGCTGCGTGTTGACGATGCTGAGCCTCTATATCGGCCGTCGGCGGTTTATGGGGCAGGAGGAGCACTCGCACCTCATCGAGGCGTTGAACAACATTCCGGATCAGATGCGGACGATCCTGAAGGAGAGCGACTTCATCAGAACGGTTGCCGATGAGTTCTGCAACAGGGAAAACTGGTTGTTCCTCGGGCGCGGTTACAACTATCCGATCGCGCTCGAAGGTGCGTTGAAGCTCAAAGAGATCAGCTATATTCATGCCGAGGGCATGCCGGCCGCCGAGATGAAGCACGGGCCGATCGCCCTCATCAGCCAAGGCATGCCCGTTGTCTTCATTGCGACCAAGGGCAGCCAATACGAGAAGGTCATCAGCAACATCGAAGAGGTGCGAGCCCGCGGTGGCAGGATCATCGCCGTCGCCACCGAGGGTGACACCGATATCGACCGGTATAGCGACCACGTCATCCGGGTGCCCGATGTTCCCGAGCCGTTGCAGCCGCTATTGACGGTGGTGCCGTTGCAACTTTTGGCGTATCACGCGGCTGTGCTTCGGGGGTGCAACGTCGACAAGCCGCGGAACCTGGCTAAGAGCGTGACGGTTGAGTGACATTGGCGGGCTCGCGACCGGTACGCCAACCGCACCGTGACCGAAGCAGACGGCGGCGTCTTCATGCAGTCGTTTGCGCTCGGCGGCTCCGGGCAGAACTTCTTTACCATCGAGGCCATGTCGATCGATCCGCTGGCGAGCGTCGCGCTGACGACGACGCCCGGCCTCGTCAACGTTCAGCAGATCCGCATCGGTGGCGTGTCGATCCCAGAGCCGTCAGCCCTCCTGTCGCTTGCGACTGGAGGTCTGCTGGTGCTAAGTCGCCGACACAGCTAAGCGACGATGGCCAGTGCGATAAGGTGACTCCGGAATGATCCAGAGCACCCGCATTCGGCATCTGAACGACGGTGACATTCGCGAGAACGGCAAGTACGTTCTTTACTGGATGCAAGCCGCTCAGCGGACGCGTTACAACCACGCGCTCGAACATGCCATCGACAGGGCCAATGTACTTAACCTGCCGGTGGTGTGCTGCTTTGGACTGACCGATGGCTATCCCGAAGCCAACGCCCGGCACTATCAGTTCATGCTCGAAGGCCTTCGCGACGTCGGGGCCAATCTTAAGAAGCGGGGCATCGCCTTTGTGTTCGACAAGAACGAGCCGAGCAAGGTCGCTATCAAGTGGGCCAGGGAAGCGGCAGAAGTGGTGGTCGACATGGGATACGTTCGGCCCTGCAGGCGTTGGCGGGACGAGGCGAGCGATGGGATCGACTGTCGGCTGACGCAAGTCGAAAGCGGCGTCGTGGTGCCTGTCGAGACCGTCAGTGATAAACGTGAGTACGCCGCCCGCACAATTCGGCCCAAGCTGCACAAGCTGTGGGACGAGTATCTCGAGCCGATGCAGGAGCTCGAGGCCAAGCACAAGTGCGACGGTCGACTGGCTAAGGGCGAACTGGACGCAAGCGATCCGGCGACGCTGCTGGCGTCGCTGGACGTCGACGACAGTGTCCCCGGCAGCGAGCAATACGAAGGCGGCGAGAACAAGGCGCGGGCGATGCTCGACTCGTTCATGAAGCACAAGCTCGACGGTTACGCAGATGGTCGCAACGAGCCTTCATCTGACAAACACAGCTACATGAGCATGTACCTGCACTTCGGGCAGATCTCGCCGCTCGAGATCGCGCTGGAGGTGCGAGACGCCAAGGCGGGCGAAGACACGAAGAGTTACCTCGAAGAACTCATCATCCGCCGCGAGCTGGCGAAGAACTTCGTCTGGTTCGAGCCGGACTACGACAGCTACAAGTGCCTGCCAGACTGGGCCAAGAAAACGCTCGCCGAGCACCGCAATGACGAGCGGCCGACGGTCTACACCCGCGATGATCTTGAGAAGGCCAAGACCGACGACCCGTACTGGAATGCCGCGATGGATCAGCTTCGGCTGACCGGGTTCATGCACAACTACATGCGGATGTACTGGGGCAAGAAGGTCCTGGAGTGGACCAACACGCCTGAGTACGGCTACGACACGCTTTTGTACCTGAACAACAAGTACTTCATCGACGGTCGGGATCCCAACAGCTACTCCAATGTCGCTTGGATCTTTGGCCTGCACGACCGGCCGTGGACCGAGCGAAGCGTCTTCGGCAAGGTGCGGTACATGAATGCCAAGGGACTCGAACGCAAGTTCGACATGACGTCGTACGTGCGGCAGATCGACAAGCTGCGCAACGGCTCAGTCGCCAAGTAGCTCGACCAGGCGGTCGGCGTTTTTCTGCAGCCAGACAACTTTGCGCTGCACCATGTTCAAAAAGCCGTGTCCCTCGAGCTTGCCGAATTGGCCGGTCGCGGCGATCGGGTAGACGGCCTCCGCGATGAGCGCCTCGACCATCAGCCAAGGCGTCGCCTTCAGCTCCGCATCGCTCAGGAGCTGAACATCGTCGTAGCCTCGCAGGAATCGCTTGAAGCGCGACTCGTCGAGATAGTCAGGCCAAGAGGCGACGTCTTCGCCACCGCCGAGGATGGAGAATTGCAGCGCACCGTTAGCCGAATCGATAATGCGAGGTAAGCGTCGGGCCGAGTCGTAGTCGATGACGGCCACGACACGACCTTGACGGAAGAGCATGTTGCCCGGGTGCCAGTCGCCGTGCACGATTTGCGGCGGCCAGTCACCGAGGCCAGCGTCGTCGGCGCTGTCACGGGCGTGCAGGTAGCTGTCGCGCAGGAAGCGGCAGAGGTTGGCGACCTTCTTGTTGCCGACGAAATGGGCGATGATGCGCTCAAAGCCCTGCTCGACGGCGGCTGCGCCATGGAAGCTGCCGCTCGGTGTTTCGTAGGGAGAATCGAGGTCTTCGAGCAGCTTGTGGTACAGAGCCAGAATGCGGCCTGCGTCGAAGGTCGAGTCGAGGCTTTGACCGTAGGGCTCGCCGGGGATGTACTCGAACAGCTCGTAGATGCGGCCGTCGAGGACGAGCATCGTGCTGCCGCTGACACGCTCGGGAATGAGGTGCGGCAGCGGAAACTGTTTGGCGGCCAAGTGGTTCTGCAGGTCGTGGCAGAAGGCGACCTTGTTCTGGTCTTCGCCACCGCGCCCGCGAGCGCGGCGTTTGAGCAGGAACCGACCATTGGCCGTCTTGATGACGAGTTTGGGTGCCTTGCGACTGCCGCGGTGAAAATCGTCAAGAGCGTCGATGACGCCGAGGTCGAAGTGGCTTAGCACGCGGGCCAGCTCATCACGATCGAAGGTGTCGTACCCGCCGGAGCTGGGGCTGGTTTCGCGGGACGCATTACGGGTGGCCATCGACGCTGCGGCGGTCGGCGAAGGGCGTACCCCCGGCTTGGCTTGGGCTGGATCGACCGTTGCGGTCGCGGGTTGGGCGGTCGGCTGCGTCATCGCGGTCGGGTGTCTGACCGTAGATCGGTTGGCGCGGGTCCGCAGCGTTATCGGGCTGTGAAAGCTGCGGCCTTGGCCGAGGGTTATTGCAGGTCAACGAAGGGCACTGCTGCCGGGACCAGTTCGACCTCCAGAGGCAGCGTGCCACCTGGGTCGCCGTCTATCTGCACATCGACTGGCTTGCTCTGGGGCGTGGTGACGGCGACGCGGGTGCCGCTGACGCTGACGACGCCGGGGCCGTTGACGTGCCAGCCTGCTGTCGTGGTGACGAGCAGCTTCAGCAGGTCCCCGGCATGTCGGCAGGGCAGGCAGACGACGTCGAGCCTGCCATCGTCGCTGCGGGCGTGCGGGACGATTGGAATGCCTGTCCCGTACTCGCTGACGTTGGCAATCATAACGAGTGCCGGTGCTGGGCCGAACACGTGTCGGCCATCGACATGCACGTCGATCAGGGGGAACCGGCCACTCATCATGGCAGCGGCCGTCGGGAGGGCGTAGCTCGTCAGGCCGATCGCGCCACTTCCCGACGCCCGCCGGCGATCGAGCTCTGCTACGACGTGAGCGTCGAAGCCGACGCCCGCCATCAGTAGGAACAGACCATTCTTCGTCCGCCCGACGTCAAGCCGTCTTGCGTTGCCGCGAAGAAGCGATGCGACCGCTGAGGCGGCGACCTGCCGTGCCTGGCCTTGCCGAGTCGGCAGCCCTTGACGACCAAACCGCACTGCACGAAACGCCACACGCCTAGCCGTGCTGCCGAGCAGTGACGCAGCTCTGACCGTCGTCCGCTCCATCGTGTCGCGACGGGCCCCGACGACCTCCCGAGCACCGTCGAGTGCAATGTGGGCCAGTGTGCGACGCAGCCCGAGGTGCTGGCCCATGAGGTTGGCGGTGCCCATCGGGACCGGCAACACGGGCGGGACATCAAGGCCGTACAGCTCGACGAGTCGGTCGACAGCCACCCGCAGCGTCCCGTCGCCACCGATCACGATGACGCAGTGTGGTCGCCAGGGCGGGGTGGCGTGGGTGGCGTGCTCGTGTGAGACGGTGACGTCGATGTCGAGCCGGCGAAGCCGCTTCGTTAGTTGGCGTTCCACGTGGAGCGCGGTGCCGCGTCCTGCACGTGGGTTGACGAGCAGCCAAACCCGCTCTGCATGAAAGCTGACATGGCGTGACGGCTGATCGGGATAAAGCCGGCTCACGGGCAGGACGATACCGCGGTAGACGCATGACGGTGCCTTCCGACACAAATCGACCCAACGCCACCGCGGCGCCCGTGTTGAAGGCGCGGCCGTTCCGGGTGTCGCTGCGGGACAAGCTGCTGGCCAGCGTCTGCACGATCGTCATCGCGGCGGTGCTGCTGACGGCCGCGGCGGTGGCGACGCACACGGCCAACACACTCGCCGACGCCTCAGCCGGTTCAATGGACCCCGACCGGTGGGAGCAAGCAATGGACGCCGTCGCCCGGGCCGTCGGTGCCGCCGCGTTGGCAAGCCTCGCGTTCATCTTGCCGGTCGTGTACCTGCTGATCGCAAGGGCGTTCGAGCCGATCACGCGACTCCACGCCGCAGCGGCGGCAGTGGCGGAAGGGCATTACGCGACCGTCGACATCTGTCGTCCCGGCGAAGCTGTCGGCAAGCTTGCCGACACCTTCAACGCGATGGTGACGCGACTCCGCGAGCAGAAAAAGATCGCCGACGACGCCAACGCCCGACTGCTGGCGACAAACCTGAACCTCGAAAAGCTCGTCGCCGATCGCACCCGCGATGCTGAGGCGACGAGCGACCGATTGGCCCGCGAGATCGACGAACGCGGCGACTTCTTCCGCGCGGTGAGCCACGATCTGGCAGCACCGCTTCGCAACATCGACGGCATGGTCGCCAGCGTCTTGCGCAAGCACGATCTACCCGAAGAAGCTGTCCGCCGACTCGAGCGGGTGCGTCACAACGTGGCCGTCGAGAGCGAGCTCATCGGTGAGGTGCTGGAGCTGAGCCGCATCAAGAGCCGTCAAGGTGAGCGCGAGCCGGTGAACCTCGGTGAGATCGTTTACGACCTGCGCGGCGTCTTCGACAACGACCTGCAGCAGCGGGGTATCGAGGTGCTCGTCGAGACGCAGCTGCCGACGATCATGGGCGAGCGTGCCCGGCTTCGGCAGGTCTTCCAGAACCTCATCGACAACGCGATCAAGTACATGGGCGACGGACCTATCCGCGAGATCCGCATCGGATGTCTTGTCCGTCGCGACGTAGCCGACTTCTACGTCAAAGACACCGGAATCGGCATCTCGCAGGACGAGGCGGAGAAGGTCTTCTACGCCTTCCGCCGCGGGACGAATCACACGGGCGTGGCCGGTAAAGGCGTGGGGCTGGCGGGGGTCAAGGCCATCATCGAGACCTACGACGGCGCGATCCGCTGTGAGCCCAACCCGACCCCGGAAAAGGGCACCACCTTCCGTTTCACGATGCACGCCAGGCACCTTGCTGGTGGCGGAGCGGGCGTGTTCCGTAAGCCGCTCATGGCCGAAGACATCCCCGCCGGCACCATCTCGGCCGACGGTGACGCGCTCTACGGCGGCGACCTCGTCAACGAGTCGCTGACTCCGATTAGCCACGCCGCCTGAACTTTCTACTGCAGTATCAATGTCTGCCCCTGGACCTCATCTTGCTCTCAGGCCGACCGTGCTGGTCGTTGATGACGATCCGGATTTGCGCATGCTCATCCGCGACGCCATCGAAGAGGCCGAAGCCCATCGCGGTGGCGGGACGACGCTCGACGTCGTCGAACTCTGCAGCGGCGAAGAGGCGACCGACTACATGATCCGGGCCAGTAGCGGCGAAGTTGACGCGCCCAAGCTGCCGAGCCTGATCTACATGGACGTCGAGATGCCCGGTATCGGCGGGCTCGAGGCGGTTCGGCAGGTCAAAAGCGACCCACGCTGGCGTGACATTCCCATCGTCGTGCTCAGCGGCCTCAGCGACGCCGGTGCCATCGGCCGGGCCAGCCAATACGGCGCCAACAGCTACAACGTCAAACCCACCGACGCAGAGCAATTGGCCAAAACGGTCCTCTCGAGCACGGACTACTGGCTCAACGTTCACCAGACCCCGACGCACCATCGGCCCCAAGAGGAGTGCCGCCGATGACAACGCCCACTTCGCCTGACCCGTCCGCATTTCAATCGTATTCATTTGGTCACGACACACCCATGCCGCACGCTACCGCTTCAACGGGGGACGTTATGAGCCAGCAGTCTGAAAAGCAGCCCACAACTGTCAGCCTCCGCCTGCTTTTGGTGGAGGATGATCCGGATCAGCGCGAGCTCATCAGCGAGATGCTCGAAGACCACTTCGGGGTCGGCTGCGTCGACTACGCCGCAACCTGCAGGCAGGCCGATGAAGTCGAGCTGCCCGGGCCGTACGCGCTCGTGCTGTGCGACGTGAACCTGCCCGACGGCAGCGGGCTCGACGTGCTCAAGCGGATCCGCATGCGGGCTCCGTGTCTGCCGGTGATGATGCTGACGGGTGAGAATGACTCGACGATTGCCCGTGAGGCAATTAAGCGTGGTGCGTGTGACTATGCGGTTAAGGCCGGCGCGTACCTGGACACGATGCCGCTGACGGTCGAGAAGAACCTTGCCGCCGATGCCGAGGCGAGCGTGGCCCGGCAGCAACACGAGGCCGAGGCCGTCCGGTTGCAGGACGAGAACAAGCACCTCACGCAAACGCTCTCCGCCACCGAGATCGCCCGCAAGGAGGCCGAACGTGAAGCGAGCCTCGATGCGATGACCGGCTGCTACAACCGTCGTGCGTTCGAGCGGATCGGCGATCAGCTTTTCTCCGAGGCGTACCGCACCGGTGGCGAACTGTCGCTGGTCATGATCGACCTCGACAAGTTCAAGCAGGTCAACGACACGTTGGGCCATGCCGTGGGTGACGACCTCATCCGCTGTGCAGCCAAGAGCATTCAGGCGAACCTGCGGGCGATGGACGTTGCCTGCCGGTACGGCGGTGACGAGTTCATTCTGCTGCTACCTAAGACCAGCACTACGCAAGCCACCGCCGTTGCCTCCCGCATCGCTGACGACTTCGGCACCGCCTCCATGCAGTTGCTCGGCACCGGTGAACGAAAGACGATGAGCCTCGGCGTTGCAGAGCTTCACGCCACCGATCCCGAACCGGCCAACGTGGAAGCGCTCATGGTCGCCTGCGACCGCGCCCTTTACCGCGCCAAAGAAGGCGGCCGAGCCCAGGTTTGCGCGGCCGCGTGAGCTTCATCTGTTGCGCCGCGGCGGCCAAGTGGGGGGCGGCGGTGGGGCCGATCGACCATTGTTCCACGTGGAACATTCGCCGACCCTCGCCACGCGTCGTGGCGAGGGTCGGCGACGTTGGCGAGACCTCAGAATGTTCCACGTGGAACATTTTGCAGCTCCCAATCACGTCGGCGGTCCGTCGGCCTTCATGACAACTCAAATGGCAGCACGAGATGAAACGCGTCTCTATTTAAACACGTGTCGTCGCTCGTGCTGACGTTTCCGTCGCCGTACGCGCTGCGCCGCGGCGGCCGCCTTTGGCGTCGTCACAATCCGAACTCGAAGCCCAGCGACAGGATCACCATGATGACGCCGAAGGTCGCGATCCACTGCAGTGCGATGAAGATGATCGCAAAGATCTGAGCGTCGTTGCCGTCCATGTCGAGCATGACGTTCAGGCTGACCATGAGCACCAGGACGTAGATCGCAAAGCTGAAGATGCCGCCGATCCCGACAATCCATTCCACCGTCCACTCGGCCGTCAACGCCATCGTGCTGGCGGCGCAGAGCTGCAGGATCGACATCCAGATCGTCCCACCGACCCCGACACCGATCGACGCGGCAATGAATGCGGCAATAACAGCCACGACGGTATAGACGACGGTCAGAACGAGAAAAACGACCGCGAACAAAGCCATTCCCGCCGGGCCGTCCGTCGTCAAGCCCATCAGCAGGAACAACACCGCACTGACGCCGATACCGATGACCGGGACAAGCCACTCCTTTCGTGCAACGTCGGCGGCGACGTCCTGCTCCCACTGCTGCTTGTCCCGTGCCGCCGCCAAACGGTCACGTTTCGATGCGGGACTCTTGGCGTTCCTGTAGTTGAGCGTCGGTGCACCCACGGCAGACGCACCAGCATCGGCCGACGCAACGACCCTGCGACGCGGTTTCGGTTTCGGTTTCGGCGCAGGCGCGTCGTCTTCTGCAAAGTCGTACAGGTCAGCAGAGTCGTCAGCCATAATCGGCCGCGAGTGTGACGCGTCGCCTCCTGCAATTCAAGAATGATCTATCGAAGCACGATCCGCCCAGCCGTTTCGGCGGCTTAATTGGCACGGACAAGCTTCTTTATCAAATCAGCTTTGACCGATCGTTACGCCCAGCCCGGCGGTTGACGCCAGGTGTGCGGCCGTGCCGCCTGACAGTGCAGACTGCGCCCCACCAGGTTCAACACCCAAGGCCCCAGGGCGAACAACAGTCGTGGCATCAGGCTCATTGAGCGGCTCCTTCAAGCAGGCGTTGCCGACGCTTGTTCATCGGCGGAATCGGGTGAAATACAAACTCCACGCCCGCCGCCAGCGACGGGTCGGGCAGGTTGCGGGTGGCCAGCTCGTCGAGCATGGCGACGGCGTCGTCACGGCCGAGCTTGTCGGCGGCAAAGGCGTCGGCGGCGTAGATCTGCCACTTGCCCAGCGACGGCCAAAGCCCCAGCAAGCCCAGCCAGCACCACGTGCTCATCGTCGCCGCCAGCACGACGACCACGCCGGCCGCGCCAAGGTCGTCGGCCGCAAGCCAGCCTGCCAGCACGATGCCACCCACGATCCAGCCGGCCGTGCACAGCATCGTCACGAGGCGATGCCTCAGCCGCAGGTGCCCGACCTCGCGGGCGATCAGGCCGGCTGCGACGCGTGGTTCGACCTGCGCCAGCGACGTCGCCAGGAACAACCGCCGAAACGGCCCGACGCCGTTCCACCCACCGGCCAGCGACCGCTCGCCGTGGTCGTACCAGCTCACCGCCGGCACCGGCAGGTTCATCGCTCCAAGCTCCGCCTCGACCCGTTGCCACCAGTCGGCATCGGGCGCGGGTGCCCGCTTCGTCGGTGACAGCGGGTAGACGACGTGGAAGAACGACAGCCCCAGCAGCAACACCACCGCCGGGAGCCACCACCACGCGCCGGCGAGTGCGACGGCGATGCCGACGAGCAGGCCTGCCGAGGCGATCCCGCCGAGCCACTGCATGACGTGCGTGAGGTAGCGACCGATCAGGCCGCCGGACTGTCGCTGGCCGTAGGCGAGTTCGGTTCTGGCGGCGTAGTAGTCAGGCCCGGCCTGCAGCAACGCTGCCCCAATGCCGAGCAGCAGCGCGGTGAAGAAGCCGGCGAGCACCGTCGGGAGCTTTTCGAAGAGTCCGTCTGCCGCCCGCGGCAGCCCGAGGCCGACGGCCACCCACAGAAGCACCAGGATCAAG
Source organism: uncultured Planctomycetota bacterium (assembly GCA_963841915.1). Classification (GTDB taxonomy): domain Bacteria; phylum Planctomycetota; class Phycisphaerae; order Tepidisphaerales; family Tepidisphaeraceae; genus JBCDKH01. Next base: position 587,727 of record CAWJEN010000006.1, read on the forward strand.
CCGATGCCCGTGATGCCGCACCAGAGCCTGATCCGCTGATAAGTCGTCGCATCCGGCCGCGTCATCGGGCGAGGGTAGTGAAGGCCTGCCCATCACGTTTCAGGAAGAGCGGAGAGCCGGAGGAACGCAAAGGAGCGAAGAGGCGAAGAGCCGCGAAGGTCAGAGAAAGAAGAAAGGGCGGCGTGGAATATGATGACCGGCCACGCCTTATCCAGGTCCTGCGACGGGGGTTTGACCCGCGGATCACGCACTTCCGCCACAAACGGTCATCTCTTTGCCTTCGCGCACCTTCGTCTCTTCGCTTCTTCGCGTTCCTCCGCCTCTGTACCCGCCTAAAATCTGGATCGTGGCTGCCGTCATGAACAACTCGATCGCCCACCTCGTGCAGGCGATGCAGGCCATCGCCCCCGAGCGGTTGGCCGAGCCTTGGGACAACGTTGGGTTGCTGATCGGCGACGAGCATCAGCCTTTGACGGGCGTGATGTTGTGCATCGATCTGACGGTGCCGGTGATTGATGAAGCCGTCGCCGCCGGGGCGTCGGCGGTGGTGGCGTACCACCCGCCGATTTTCAAGGACGTCAAGCGACTCACGCCCGGCCGGCCCGAGTCGGTCGCGTACGAAGCTATGGTCGCGGGACTGGCTGTTTATTCGCCGCACACCGCGCTCGACGTCGTACCCGGCGGCACGAACGACGTGCTGGCCGACCTGATTTACCTGACCGACCGCCGCCCGCTCAAGCCGAAGTCGGCGTCGCTGGCCGACGTCTACAAGCTCGTGACGTACGTTCCCGGCGATAGCGTCGAGACCGTCGCCGACGCACTATTTGAAGCCGGCGCGGGACATACCGGTGGCTACGACCGGTGCAGCTTCCGTTCGACCGGCACCGGAACCTTTCGAGGCGGTGAAGGCACCAATCCGGCCGTCGGTGAGCCGGGACGCGAAGAGCGCGTCGGCGAGACGAAGCTCGAAGTCGTTGTGCCCAAGTCTGTCGCAGGCAATGTCGTGGCAGCCTTGCGGTCGGCACATCCCTACGAAGAAGTGGCTTTTGATCTGCTGCGCGTGGCCGACGATCCGGAGGACGAGATCGGTTTAGGTCGCATCGGCGAGTTCGAAGAGCCGGTGCCGCGAGACGTACTGTTCGGCCGAATCCGCCGGGAGCTGGGCGTGAGTGATCTGCTCGTCGCCGGTCCGTTGGAGGGTGAGGTGAAGCGCGTTGCTTTGTGTGCCGGCTCGTGCGGTGAATTGCTCGACGATGCGGCCAGGCTGGGGGCGGAGTTTTACCTGACGGGTGAGCTTCGGCATCACGACGCGGTGCGGGCGGCTCGCATGGGCGTAACGGCCTGCTGCGTGCTGCACTCCAACAGCGAGCGGCCGACGCTGGAGGTGCTGCGTTACAAGCTGAGTGAGGCGTTGCCTGGCGTGTCGATCGAACGGGCGGTGTCGGATGTCGATCCGTTCAGCCTGCGTTAAGTTCGATTTTGGTCGCGATCGGACTGTCAAACAGGCTGGAACCTGTTAGGGTTCGTACAACCACCGCCCAAACGGCGGAGTTCGTATGACGACAAACATCCTTTCCCGAGAGAACGACATCAAGACACCCGACACCGCCGGCCGCAAGCCGGCCATGCGTATGGTGCGCGACGCTTCCATGTCTCAAGCTTCTATATCTACCAACACGCCTCTGCGTCGCAAGAGCGACCCGATCCCGCAGATCATCGAGACGCCGCCTTTCGCTGATGCGCCGGCCGACGGTTATCGCGGGTACATCTGCATGCTCAGCACGCACGGCTACGTGGCCTCGCAGCCGCAGCTGGGCCAGCCCGATACGGGCGGTCAGGTGGTGTACGTGCTGGAATGTGCCAAGGCCTTGCGCATGCTCGGTTACCAGGTCGACGTCGTCACGCGTGGCTTTGCCGACCAGCCGGAAGTCGATGACATGGGCCACGGCTTGCGCGTGCTGCGGATCCGCTTCGGCGGCGACGATTTTGTCATCAAGGAAAACTTCCACGACATCGTCGATGAAGGGGCGACCAACTTCCTGAAGAAGATCAAGGCCGACGGCATCGAGTATGACCTCGTCAGCAGCCACTACTGGGACGCGGGCGTGATCGGCCAGAAGGTTGCCGAGGCGATGGACATTCCGCACGTCCACACGCCGCACAGCATCGGCGCCTGGAAGCAGGAGCAGATGAACGGCGACAACACGCCGCCCGAGAAGATCAAGGAATACCGCTTCGAGGAGCGGATCGCCGCCGAGCAGCGGATGTTCGAGCAGTGCGCGCACCTGATTGCGACGACGCACCAGCAGGAGGACCGCTTCATGGAGTACTACGGGGTGGCCGACGAGAAGATTACGGTCATTCCTGCCGGTCTCGACGAGACGCGGTTCAAGCCGCTGGCCGACGAGAAGATCCCGGCGATCCGCGAGAAGTTCGGCTTCAAGGAGAAAGACATCATCGCGCTGGGTCGCATGGCCCGGAACAAGGGCTACGACCTGCTGATCGGAGCAATGCCGCGGCTGTTGGAGCTTGTGCCGGACGCGCGGCTCGTGCTGGCCGTCGGGCACAACGACTCAAAGCAGGATCAAAAGCAAATCGACGAGCTGCGTCGTTTGGCGGCGACGCTGGGCGTGACGCAATCCATCGTGTTCTACGGCTACGTGGCCGATGAAGACCTGCCCGATGTCTATCGCGCCGCGGCCGTCTACGCACTGCCGAGCCGGTATGAACCGTTCGGCATGACGGCCGTCGAGGCGATGGCCTGCGGCACCGCCAGCGTCATCACGACCCGAGGCGGCCTCAAAGAAAGCGTTGAGTTCGGCCAGCACGCCTTGTGGGCCGACCCCGAACGCGAGGGCGAGCTGGCCTACTGCCTGGCGCTGCCGCTTTTGTATCAGCCGATCCGCGACACGCTCGAAGAAGAGGGCAGCAAGTGGGCCCGCAAGAACTTCGCCTGGCGGGGCATTGCCCGGCAGCAGCTTGATGTCTTCAGCCGCGACGACGTGCTCAACCGCAAGCTGCCGACCGGTGCGCCGAGGAAGGGTGCCAGCACCCGACTTCCTGCCAGCCGCAGCGGGGCTGGCGAGTTGCTGCGGTAGCGTTACCGCGTGATGGCGACCACCGCCAGATCGGCGTGTCGATTGGGTTCGTCCGTCACGCGCTGGCCCGTCGCAGAATCGAGATAAACCGCTTCCCGAACCGCAATGCCGAGCACTCGGCACAGGTCGAGGAAGTCGTCGATGCTCGGATATCTGCGGTTGGGCGAGTCGTACCACTCGTGGCTGAAGGGGCCCGGGGCCTTGGGGCTTCGTCCCTCGGTCGCGAGCATGTCGCGCAACGGCTGCCAGGCAAAGTTGGGAAAGCTGACAATGCCGATGCGGCCGACGCGAAGGACTTCACGCATCACGTCGGCCGTACGTTCGACGCTCTGCAACGCCTGGCTGAGCACGACGACGTCGAATTGATCGTCGGCGAAAAAGGTCAGAGGCTTGTTGAGGTCGGCGTCGATGACGTCGAGCCCGCGTTGTGCTGCGGCAAGGACATTGGCCGTCCGCACGTCGACGCCCGCGATCTTGGCATGGCCGCGATGTCGAAGCCGGTCGAGCAGTCCGCCGTCGCCGCAGCCCAGATCGAGAACACTCGCCGCCGGATCGATGAGCGACAGAATCACATCATGATCAAGCCGGCCGGCGTGGAAGATGCTCGTGCTGGCGTGTTCGAGAGATGAACCCTTCTCGGAAGTTTTAGACGCCTCTGTGTTCTCGTCGACACTGCAGATGGACTGCACGAACCGCCCATATTGGTCGGCCTCGGCCGGTAAAAGGAACGCGTCGTGCCCGCCGTCGCTGGCGATTTCGAGGTAGCTCACACGCCGACCCGCGCGGCTGAGACCTTCGACCATCTGGCGCGAGCCTTCCGGCGGAAACAGCCAGTCGCTACTGAAACTGACGACGCCGAATCGCGTGCGGTGACTCGTTTTCTCGGCAAAGACGTTGGCCAGTTCGTCGGCACTGCCGCCGATGTCGAAGCGGTCCATGGCGCGGGTGAGGGTCAGGTAGCTGTTGGCGTCGAAGCGTTCGACGAATTTGTCGCCCTGATGGGCGAGGTAGCTGCCGACGCCGAAGTTGGCCTCGAAGGATCGGGCAAAGTCGCCGTCGAGGTCTCGCGGTTGGTCGCGTTGCGGATCAAACTTGGCGGTCATGCCGTCGCGTGACAGGTAAGTCACGTGGGCGAGCATGCGGGCCAGCGCCAGGCCGACGCGTGGCTGCTCCGGGCAATCGTGGTAGTCGCCACCGTTAAAATGCGGGTCGCGAAGAATGGCATTTCGGCCGACGACGTCGAAGGCAAGGGCTTGAGCTGTCAGGCGTGGCCCGGTGGCGACCAGGCAGCAGGCGTCGAGCATGTCGCCGTGATCGACCGCCCACTGCAGCGCCTGCTGGCCGCCCATGGATCCGCCGACGACGCCGGCGAGGCGTCGGATGCCGAGATGTTCGACGAGTTTTCGCTGAACCGCGACGGCGTCGCGCTGCAGGATGTCGGGGAACATCGCGCCGTAGCGCTTGCCTGTTGCCGGGTCGACGTCGCCCGGGCCGGTCGTGCCGCTGCAACCGCCGAGCGTGTTGGAGCAGAGGACAAAGAGCTTGTCCGTGTCGAGAAACTTGCCCGGCCCGATGACCAGATCCCACCAACCGGCCTGATCGTCTGGGCCATGTCTGGCCGCGTGTGAGTCGCCGGTAAGGGCGTGGCAGATCAGGACGGCATTCGTGCGGCCGTCGTCGAAATGGCGAAGGGTGCCCCAGGTCTCGTACCGCACGACAAGGCGCTCGATCGTGCCCCCGAGATCCAGCGTGAGCGCCTCGTTGCTTTCGAACGTGTGTGCGTGCTTCGGCTCTCTGCAGGCGGCAGTCATCGGGGTCGTGAGGGTAGCCGATCAACCGCGTTCCTATGGCGTCAGCAGCAGATCATCCCGCGCGACTACCCGTCAATGAACCGCCTCGTCAGGTCGCCGTACGCGTCGATCCGGCGGTCCCGCAGGAAAGGCCAGTGTGTGCGGCTGAACTCGACACGCGTCAAATCACAAGGCACCACCAACGCCCCCGGCTCGTCGACGGCCGCCTCCGAGGCGACTTGGCCGTCGGGGCTGGCGACGAACGATTGGCCCCAGAACTTGATGCCTTCTTCCCCGAACGGCTTGCCCGCAGCGTCGAGCACGTGCTCGTGACCGATACGATTGGGCGCAACAACCCAACAGCCGTTGGCAATGGCGTGTGACTTCATCATCGTCTGCCACGAGGCGTGCTGGGCAACACCGAACTCCTCGCGTTCGCTCGGGTGCCAGCCGATAGCCGTCGGGTAAAACAGAATCTCGGCCCCGCCCATGGCCGTCAGACGGGCGGCCTCGGGGAACCACTGGTCCCAACAGATCAGCACACCAATCTTGGCGAACTTCGTGCGAAACGTCTTGAACCCAAGATCGCCGGGCGTGAAGTAGAACTTCTCGTAGTAGAGCGGGTCATCGGGAATGTGCATCTTGCGGTACAGCCCCAGCACTTCACCACCGGCGTCGATGACGACGGCCGTGTTGTGGTACAAGCCTGCCGCCCGCCGCTCGAAGAGGCTGCCGATCACGACGACATCGCGTTCCTTTGCCACCTCGATCAGCCGCCGCGTCGTCGGGCCGTCCGGCACCGGCTCGGCCAGATCGAAGAAGCGATGGTCTTCGCCCTGGCAAAAGTACTTGCTCGGAAACAGCTCCTGCGTGCAGACGATCTTGGCCCCCGCGTCGGCGGCGTCGTGGAGCAGCTTGATCTGCGCATCGACATTGGCCGCGACGTCATCGCCGCATGACATCTGCGTCAGGCCAATCTGAACAATGCGGTCGGTTGGCATGGGCGAGGGTATGAAGCCAAAGACGCCTGACGAAAAACCGTCGCTCCGATGACTCGAAGCGACGGCCGGTTGTCAGAAGGTGTGCAGCCGATACGTTCAGCGACGACGCCGCAGCATGGCCAAGCCAACCAGTCCCAGTACCGAGGCCGAAGCCGGCTCGGGGACGTAGGTGGCAACGATGTTGTCCACCGTGAAGAAATCAACGATGGCCGGAGTGGCTACGAGATACGTGACCTCGGTGAAGGGTGTATCGCTCACGAAGCCTTGGAAGCCGTTGACCAGATTGAAGGTGGTTCCATCGATTTCAACGAAGATGCTCGGCGCCGGATTGGCCGCGACGGTCTCCGCCCCGTAAGCAAGCAGCGGCGAGTCGAACGTCAGCGTGATGGCTGAAATGTCGCTGCCGGTGAGGAACAGGTCGAGCGCCTCGTCGTCGATGGCAAAGTCACCGCTGAACGTGGAGGAGCCGACCGCCGTTGCCGTTGCCGGCAGCGCCGGGTTCAGATCGACAGGTCCCGCACTCACGGCCGCCGTGTAGTCGACATCGGCGAACCCGGCAAAGTCCTGGAAGAAGTCGACGGAAACGTCGGCCGGATCAAACGTCTGTGTCACAACGGCCGAAGCCGCGGCGGACAGACCAAGTACAACGGCAGTGGCCGCGAGTCCGAATTGAGTTGTCTGCATGGATTCTCTATCCCCCGCTGTGGCCGGCGGGAAGTTTCTGAGCGCGGTCGCAGGCGACATTACAAAACGGAGCAGATGGTTACAAGTCCATCTGCTCCGTCAAATGACGAACTGCGTCCTTCGTGCTACTTGAGCTTCTCGAGGCCGGCTTCAGCAATCATGTGGTCGTTCTCGACGGTCGATCCGCTGACGCCGATCGCGCCGACGACGGTGCCGTCGGCTGCCTTGATCGGGATGCCGCCGGGGAAGGTGATGAGGCCGTCGTTGCTGGCCTCGATCATGTAGAGCGGCTGGCCGGGCTGGCTGAGCTCGCCGATGTTGCCGGTGGGCATGTCGAAGTAGCGGGCGGTCTTGGCCTTCTTGATGGCGATGTCGATCGAACCGAGCCACGCGCCGTCCATGCGGGCAAAGGCCTTGAGGTTGCCACCGGCGTCGACGACGGCGATGTTCATCTTGAGATCGTTGTCCTCACAGGCGGCGACCGCAGCATCGACGGCGGCCTGGGCCTGGGCCAGACTCATGTCCATCGTCTCGAGCGGGGCGACCTTGCCGGACGACTGATCGGCGTTCTGAGCGGAAGCGAAAAAGCCACCACAGGCCAGAGCGGCGGCGGCGGCGACAACAACGGTCAATCGTGCGTGTGCGTTCATGACGGGACAGCATGTCACGAACCTCACGCCGCCGCAGCGGGTGAAGTTTGTGGGCCGGATCATCAAGCCGGAGCGTCCACCGCACCGAAGTGCGGGGCAGCTCCAAATCAACTCGAGCTGTTTAGCTCTCTAGCGAGCTTCATCGCGAGACGGCCGTAGTTGCTGGGCAGACGCGCCAATCGCTCTCGCCGAAGGTCGAGCGTCTCGACGCCACCTGCGGCATCTGTCACGTAGACGAACGGCAACGCGACGGCGCGCACCTTGTACGGAACACCTGCCATGCAGCTGAGCGTCGTCCAGGTCACCGTGGCAATGGAACCACCGTCGTACGGCCGTTCTTCAGCCGGGCCTCGGTAGGTTGTCTCGGAGACGGTGACCCAGATGCCGGGACGAATGTCTTCAGGACCGATGAGCCGGCTCACGCCGACGGGCGCCTTCTTCTTCTGTTTTGTCTTTAACGCAGTCATGTCGAATCTCGTCACCGCCATGATGGCGGTTATTCAGGTTGATCAGAACGCAAAGCCGCAGGACGGCTCAACGTGGGTCAAGATGAATGCAGATGACTCCGCATGACAAGCTCCGGCGGGCCGGCAAGATAGCGGTCGCTGTCTTGATGTCAAGCTGATTCTTGCCAGAGTTCCTCGAGAAGCTGATGAGTGGTCTGGCCATTCGTCAGCCGGTGGTCGAACCGCCGTTGGATCTGGCAGAACGCCGCCGACCACAATTGGCCGACGGCGATGGGGCATGACAGTCGTCTACGCGTCGACTAATGCGTCATGAAGAGCAGCCGTCGCGAACGTCAGGCTCCCGCTCGCCGCGTCCACGTCGACGATGATCGTCGCCCCCGGCTCGAAGTCGCCGCTGAGCAGCTTCGTCGCCAGCGGGTTTTCGATCCGCTGCTGGATGACACGCTTGAGCGGGCGGGCACCGAAGAGCGGGTCGTAGCCTTCGTCGCCGATCTGCTTGAGGGCGGCGTCGGTCAGCTCCAGCGACAGGCCGCGGTCGGCCAGGCGTGTCTTGAGGCGGGCCAGCTGCAGGTCGACGATGCGGCCGATCTGGTCGCGGCCGAGCGGGCTGAAGACAATCGTGTCGTCGATGCGGTTGAGGAACTCGGGCCGGAAGTGGCCTTTGAGCACCTCGCGGACGGCGGCTTCGATTTCGACGTCGGGCGCACCGGCTGCCGTAAGCGACTGAATCCTGTCGCTGCCGAGGTTGCTCGTCATGACGATGACCGTGTTCTTGAAGTCAACCGTGCGGCCTTGGCCGTCGGTCAATCGGCCGTCGTCGAGCACTTGCAGCAGCACGTTGAAGACGTCGCGGTGGGCCTTCTCGACTTCGTCGAACAGGACGACGGCGTACTGCCGCCGGCGGACGGCTTCGGTGAGTCGGCCGCCTTCTTCGTAGCCGACGTATCCGGGCGGCGCGCCGATGAGACGGGCGACGCTGTGCTGCTCCATGAACTCGCTCATGTCAATGCGGACGACCGCGTCGTCGTCATCGAACAGGAACTCGGCCAGTGCCTTCGAGAGCTCCGTTTTGCCCACGCCCGTCGGGCCGAGGAACAGGAACGAGCCGATGGGCCGATCCGGATCGCCGAGCCCGGCACGGTTGCGCCGAACGGCATCCGCGACGGCGGTGACCGCTTCGTCCTGGCCGATGACGCGCTGGTGCAGACGGTCTTCCATCTTCACAAGCTTGTCCCGCTCGCCCTCGAGCATGCGGCTGACGGGAATGCCGGTCCACCGGCTGACAATCGCCGCGACGGCTTCGGCGTCGATCTCTTCTTTCACCAGCGCTTCGCCGCTCGCGGCGAGCTCGCGGAACCGAGCGTCGGCCGCCTCGATCTTCTTGCGAAGCTCCGGCAGCTCGCCGTACTGGATACGGGCCGCCTTCTCGAAGTCACCGGCCCGCTGGGCTTGCTCGAGTTCGACCTGCTTGGCGTCTAGCTGCTCCTGGGCGGTCTTTACCGTTTCAAGGACGCTCTTTTCGTTCTGCCAACGCGTGGTGAGTTCGCGGTCACGTTCTTGCAGATCGGCCAGCTCCTTCTGCGTCCGCTCGGCGGCAGGTTTGTCTTCGTTCTTCAGGGCTTCGACCGCGATCTGCTTCTGCATGATCTCGCGGCGGATCTCGTCGATCTCCTGCGGCATCGAGTCGTTCTCGATCCGCAGGCGGCTGGCCGCCTCGTCGATGAGGTCGATCGCCTTGTCCGGCAGGAACCGGTCGCTGATGTACCGATCGCTCAGCTTCGCCGCGGCCACAAGGGCGCCGTCGGTGATGCGGATGCCGTGGTGCGCCTGGTAGCGATCCTTGATGCCACGCAGGATGGCCAGCGTGTCTTCGACACTCGGCTCGCCGACGAGCACCGGCTGGAAGCGGCGCTCGAGCGCGCTGTCCTTTTCGATGTGCTTGCGATGCTCGGCCAGCGTCGTCGCACCGATGCACCGCAACTCGCCACGGGCCAGGGCAGGCTTGAGCAGGTTGCCCGCGTCCGGCGAGCCTTCGGTCTTGCCAGCGCCGACGATTGTGTGCAGCTCGTCGATGAACAGGATGACGCGGCCGTCGCTCTTGGTGACTTCCTGAATGACGGCTTTGAGTCGTTCTTCGAACTCGCCGCGGTACTTCGCACCGGCGAGCAACGCGCCCATGTCGAGGGCGACGACGGTCTTGTTCTTGAGCGTGTCGGGCACGTCGCCGTTGACGATGCGGACGGCCAGCCCTTCGACGATGGCCGTCTTACCGACGCCGGGTTCGCCGATGAGCACGGGGTTGTTCTTCGTCCGCCGTGCGAGGACCTGCATGGTGCGACGGATCTCTTCGTCGCGTCCGATGACCGGGTCGATCTTGCCTTGCTTGGCAAGGGCACACAGGTCTTTGCCGTACTTTTCGAGCGACTGGTACTTGCCCTCTGGGGCCTGGTCGGTCACGCGTTGATTGCCGCGCACGTCTTGCAGGGCAGCCATGAGCTTGTCCTGTGTGACGCCGCTTTGCTTGAGCAGGGTGCCGACGTCTTCGTCCTTTTTCAGGAGCGCAAGCAGGATGTGCTCGGTCGAGACGTACTCGTCCTTGAGCTTTTCCGCTTCCTGGTGGGCGACGCGAAAGACTTCCTGAGCCTTGCTTCCGACGCCCGGGCTCGAGCCTGTGGAGGACGGCAGCGACGCGATCTTGCGATCAACGGCTGACGTCAGCGACTGCAGATCAACGCCGACCTTCTGCAACGTCGGCCGCACGACGCCTTCAGTTTCGGCCAGCAGGGACGACACGACGTGAACCGGCAGAATCTCAGGGTTGCCACGCTCGGCTGCAATCTCCTGCGCCCGCATAACGGCTTCCTGAGCCTTGATGGTGAATTGGTTGATGTTGACACTCATACCAATTCAGAAACAACCAGCGTGCCGGGATGGAACCTTGATTCAGGCCAGCTAACACCGATGGGTCGAATTGCGGGCTGCCAAACTGGCATAGATGTTGGAGCACAGAGCTCACCGCTTGTGGCTCAGGACGAGAACACGTCGCCAAGCTGCAACACGGGCAGCAGCACCGCCAGGGCGATGAGCAACACGACGCCGCCGAGGATGACGACGATCGCCGGCTCGATCAGCGAGCCGAGTCGTTTGGCCGTGTCGTCGACGTCGGCCTCGTAGCGTTTGGCGAGTCGTAGCAGGGCGGTGTCGAGCGTGCCGGTCGTGGTGCCGACGTCGACGGTCTCAATCATCAACGGCGGCAGCGTGCCGGCGTGGCGGATCGCTTCGGCTGGGTCGTCGCCTGCGTCGACACTGGCGTGCCAACGAGCAAGCGCGTCGGCAATCTGCGTGTTGCGACACGCCTCGGCCGCTAGACCGATCGACTCAATGAGGTTCAGGCCGCACCGCACGCACGTCGCCAGCAACACCAGCGACTGAGCCAGCGCGTGTTTTTGTAGCAACGGCCCGACCACGGGGATGCTGCCTGTGATGATGTCGAAAGAGCGCTTGCCCGAGGCCTTCCGCAGCCAGTACCGGCCGAGGAAGAAGCCGGCAACCGCGAGCAGTATCAACAGCCAGCCGTAGCTGATCAGCAGCGTGCTGATGCCACTGACGATTACGGTCGGCAGCGGCAATGCCCGGTTCGCCTCGCGGATCGGGCCCAGAATCGTCGGCACCACGAAGGCGAACAGCAAGAGCGTGACGACCAGCGCGATTGACAGCACCACCGCCGGGTAGGCCAAAGCCGACGTGGCCGCCTTCCGCAGCCGCGCAGCCGACTCGCGGCGATCTGCGAGCTGGCCCAGCGCCTCTTCCATGACGCCCGCCCGCTCGGCGGCGCGTAGCGCCGCGACGTCTGCGACGCCGAACAGCGCCTCATGATCGGCCAATGCGTCGGCCAGAGAATCACCTTCGCGAACCCGTCGAAGCAGGTCCGACAGCACGTCGGCGAATCGACCGGTAACCTGACCGGCGAGCGTGGCGATCGAACGCCGCATGTCGATGCCAGCGTCGAGCTGCGTGGCCAACAGGCGGTAAAACTGCGCAATGTCGGCCGACTTCACGCCGCGACCACCCACGGCCGAGGCGGTGACGTCACCGATGCGCTCGCGGATGCCCGTTCGCTTGGCGTAGTCCAGCGGCGTTGGTGGAGGAAATGCGTTCAAAGGTGTTTCACCCTACGAAGCGTCACGCAATGGCAGCGACCCTCGCCTCCGGTGTCATGCCTCGTAACCTCGCGGCATGGCCACTTCGCACTCCGTCGGCATCATCGGCGTCAGCGGCTACGGCGGGGGCGAAGCGCTTCGGCTGTTGGCACATCACCCGCAGTTCGAGATCACGCGCGTCTACGGCAGCGGCTCGACGGGCAAGCGGGTCGGCGAATTGCACCCGGCGTTGGCGAGCGTCGCGCCCGAGGTGGCGAAGCTACAGATCGAGGCGTTCGAGCCGGAGGCGTGTGATGTCGATGCACTCGTGGCTTCAATGCCGACCGGCAAAAGCCGGGAAGCCTTGGCCGCGGTGCCGTCGGGCGTGAAGATCGTCGATGTCGGCGGCGACCATCGCTTCGTCGACGGCTGGACCTACGGCATGGCTGATCTGTGGCCGGAGCAGGTCGCGACCGCGACACGGATCAGCAATCCTGGCTGCTACCCGACGGCGACGCTGCTGGCACTGGCACCTTTGGCCGCGGCGAAATTGATCGAGAGCGGGCCGGTCATCGTCGATGCCAAGAGCGGCGTCAGCGGCGCCGGGCGTGGCGGCGGGGAGCAGCTCGGCTACGCCGACACGAACGAGTCGATGCACGCTTACAAGCCGCTGGTTCATGGGCACGAGCCGGAGATGGCGAGCGGTCTCGCCGCGGCGGGAAGTGACGCGGGCGTGGCGTTCGTGCCGCATTTGGTGCCGATGACGCGGGGGTTGTTGGCGACGTGTTACGTTCGATCCGCGGCTGGCGCAGCGGCGTGTGCGGAGGCGGCACGTAAGACGTATGCGGCGTCGCCGTTTGTCGTGATTAGCGATCGGCCGCCGTTGACGAAGTGGGCGAGCGGGTCGAACTTCGCGTTCGTCCACTACGCGGCTGACGAGTCGCGCCGGTTGATTGTGGCGACGTGCGCGATCGACAATCTTGGCAAGGGCGCGGCCGGTCAGGCGGTGCAGAATCTCAACCTGATGTTCGGCCTCGACGCCGCGGCAGGTCTTGCGACACTGCCGCTGTGGCCGTGATCGATCAATTTACAGCAGTTCGGCGAGGCCTGCGTAGAAGTCGAGCCGGTCGAGGTCGACTGTGTCGGGGCCGTACCAGTTTCCAAAGACACGGATGACGTCTTCGCGGCCACCGTTGAAGCGGAGCGAGCGGTTGGCCGTCGCCAGATCCAGGTGTCGGTCGGCGACGCAAAGCTCGCCCAGATCGATAAGCCCCGTGCGGTCGCCTAAGTCGGCCAACACGTTGGGCAGACAGTAATCGGCATGACTGACAACGTAGTCGGCGTCGGTCGGCACACGTTTCTGCAGCTTCGCAAGCAGCTTGGCCGCCGCCTTGGGATCGCCACCGACACGAAGGTTGCTGGAGTTGACAGACCCGTTGGCGACACGCTTTTCGGCGGTTGCAATGAGATCATCAGGTGATTGCTTCGCCAGACCGTCGGTCGGGCGGCCGTGCAGCCAGCGGAGCGCGTTGCCCATGAGGCGACCAACACGGATCGGCGTCTCGGCCATCGCCTCGTGCAACGGTCGCCCGGGAACAGCCGTGGTCAGCAGATACGACCACGTTCCGGCCACCAAGCCGGCTTTGCCAGCCTCTACACGGCGTTGTTCGAAGGCAAGGATCGACGGCACGTTCGGGTCAATGTCCGGATCCGTCCGGCTCACGAGCCAGCCGATGCGGTCACGTTCGTCGCACAACGGACAGTCTCTGCCCTCGGCCGCGAAAAACACCTTGAGAAATACGGGCCCGCTCTCGCCTTCGATGTGAAAGACGTCGGCACCCGAGCAGCCGTGGTGTCTGCGGCCGACGTCGGCCTTCAGGTGTGCACGGACCGACTCGGGAACATGACTCGGCAGGGGCGTCGGCAGCGGCATACAGCGGGGCGCGTCGGTGGTGGAAAGACACGCGGCAGGTCGCCAGCACCGTAGGTCGTCCGTCGCCCGGCGACGAAACACCTGCCAACGCTGTCGGTCGAGTGTCGCACGCACCCGCCGCCGTCGTTCGGGACGACTGGCAGACAAAACGTCGAATGGGTCCGGCAACAAGAACACGCGCCCCGCTGCATCGGCAAGCGGGGCGCGCGACTTGATCAGCGAAGCTCAAGCTACTTCTGCAAGCCCCAACGGGCGTAGAAGGCGTCCTTCAACGCGTTGTCACCCAGGACCGTGATGCCGGGGATCGGGCTCTTGCTGCCCATAATCTTAAAGTCTTCGCCGCTGATCTTGCCGCTGTCGGCGACGGCGGCGAGGTCCTGGTCCTCGGGGATGACGACGAGCAGGCGGTTGCCCTCCGTGCTCTTGACCTCGGCGTAGCCAGGCGTCTCGTAGACGACCGCCCCGGCCTCTGCGTCAGTAAAGTCGCTGGGCTTGCCCATCTGCATGTCGACGGCCATCTTGCCCTCGCTCAATTCCATCTCCTCGCCGTCGACGACGATCAGGTCGTCATTGTCGTTGGATGAGTTGGACGAACAGCCGGCGGTGACGAGAGCGGCGGCAAAGAGGGCGGCGGTGGTGAGGCGGTGGTTCATGTGCTGGTGGTGCAGGTGCTTGGCGACGGAATCGTTGGACAAGCGTCCGTCGCGGCCAGTGTTGTCAGGTCGTCGCTCGCTCGCCAGCACGCGATGTTAATGTTCCGTGAATCCGGCAATCGGGCCGACCAATTCACGCTTCGACCTAAACAAGCCTCAGCTCCAACGCTCATCAAACCCTAACGGGCCTGCTTCTACTCTGCGAACGTCCAAGGTTGCGGCACCTGTCGCCGCGACGCCTAGGCCGACCCTCGTTACGCAGATTATGACCAACACCACCACGTTTAAGCGCATCACCACCGCCGCCCTGACGGCTGTGGCCACCCTCGCCGTCGGCGCCCACGCCGCCAGCGAGATCGATCCCAACCTGCCCAAGTACGAACAAGCCAGCGGCGTCAGCGGTGACCTCCGCAGCGTCGGTAGCGACACGCTGTCCAACCTCATGACGCGGTGGGGCGAAAAGTTCTACGGCTATTACCCGCAGATCAGCTTCGAGGCCGAGTCTAAGGGCTCCAGCACCGCACCGCCCGCACTCATCGAAGGCATTGCCGAGATGGGTCCGATGAGCCGGCGGATGAAGGGCGAAGAGGAAGACAAGTTCCGCGACGAGTTCGGGTACGAGCCGACGCTTGTCCGCACCGGCATCGATGCCATCGCCGTCTTCGTCCACAAGGACAATCCGGTCGAGAGCCTTACTGTCGAAGACCTCAAGAGCATCTACAGCGTCGAAGGCGCAGAGGGCATCACGTGGGGCGACGTCGGTGTGACCGACGCCGCCTTCAAGGACCAACCGATCAGCCTCTACGGCCGCAACGCCGCCAGTGGCACCTACGGCTACTTCAAGGAAGCGGCCCTCGGCAAGATCGACTTCAAGCCGACCGTTAAAGAGCAGCCCGGCAGCTCCGCCGTCGTGCAAGGCACCGGTAGCGACCGCTTCGGAGTCGGTTATTCGGGTGTCGGCTATGCGACGCCGAACGTCAAGGCCGTTCCAATCATCGGTGCCGACGGCAACGCCTACGACCCGCTCAGCGAGGACGACGTCTACAGCGACAACTACCCGCTGGCACGGTTCCTGTACATCTACGTCAACAAGGCCCCGAACCAGCCGCTCGACCGCAACGTCGGCGAGTTCATGAAACTCATCCTCTCCCAGGAGGGCCAGGAAGTCGTCGCACAGGAGAACTTCTACCCGCTCTCGGCCTTTATCGCCGAGGAAGAGCTGGCCAAGCTCGGGCTGAAGTAGATGTTGCTCTTTGTACCTGAGCGTGGCGACGGTTAATGCCGTTGCCACGCCTTCTGGGAATGACCTGCTGCCGTCTATGGCCGACACGAATCAAGACGAACAGACCAGCGGCTACGGCGGCGCCTTCACCGGGCGGCCGCGCAGGCGAACGACGCGCACCAGTGTCAAGGTCATCGACGCCGTCGCCAAGTACGGCATCACGGCAGGCGGGCTCGGCGTCATCGGCGCGCTCGCGCTCATCATGGTCTTTCTCGTGTCGGTTGTCGTGCCGTTGTTCGGCGACGCCGAGGTGGAAGGACAACTCGCGACGGACCTGCCGCCGAGCGATGGCAGACCCGTCGCCATGGCGCTCGATCGCAACCTCCGGGCGGCCTGGACGCTCAGCGCCGAGGGGAGCTTGCAATCGCTCATGGTCGAACCTGCCGACGACGAGGATGCACCGGGTCGCGTGACACCGGTCGCCACGCAAATGCTCGGTGGCGACGGGACGATCACCGCCAAGTCCGTAGACAAGGACGCGATCGCCCTGGGCTTTGCCTCGGGCAAAGTGATGCTCGGCACGATCGGCTTTTCGCTGGACTACCTCAACGAGCGGCCGACGGAGCTGCGCCATCTGGAGTACGGCCAGGCGGTCAGCTACGACGGTGGCGTGGCCGACCTGACGCGGCAAGGCACGGTCCGCCTGACCAAGCTCGACGCACAGCTGGCCGACCCGATTGATCTGCTCGAAGGTGGCCTGGTAGAGCAGCAGCCCATCACGCACATCGACTACGCGGGCGGAGCCGGCTACGGCGGCGGGACCGCGGTGCTCGCCGCACGCCTGCAGGACGGCCGACTGTTCTGGGCGCAGTCGACGACCAAGCGGGACATGCGGACGGGTGAGCCGCGGACGACGCTGCGTCGCTATGAGCTGCCGTCGCCTCAGCGTCACGACGCCGACGCCGAAGTCGCCGGCCTCATGCTCGGCCGCGAGGGTGACTTTGTCTTCCTGCTTTTCGCCGACGGTCACCTTGTCTGGTACGACGCGACGGCCCTCAAGAAGGTGCGACGCGGGGTCGAGCCGCAAGCGATCATCGCCCAGGAGCTCGACACGCTCGACGCAAACTTGAGCGTCTCCGCCGCCGAGATGTTGGCCGGTGACTACACGCTGATTGTGGCCGACTCCGAAGGCGGCGTCAGCGGCTGGTTCCCAGCTGCGCCTGCCGAGGAGGGTGGCAGCTGGTCGGTCGAGCAGGTGCACGTCCTTGAACCTCAGCCGGCGCCGATCACGTCGATCAGCGTCAGCCAGCGCGACCGGCAGTTCCTCACCGGCGACGCCGATGGCAACGTGTGGCTGCGTCACATGACGAGCAATACGACGCAGGCGAAGCTCGATGGGGCTCGCGGCAACATCGTGGTCTCGGCAACGGCTCCGTCGATGGACGCAGCCGCAGTCATTACGGCCGACGGTCAGCTCGCGATGTGGCAGCTCGACAATCCGCACGCCGACGGCAAGCTGCGTCAGCTGTTTCTGCCGGTGCACTACGAAGGTCGGGCGGCTGAGAGCTTTGTGTACCAGTCGAGCAGTGCCGGTGACGACGCCGAGCCCAAGTACAGCCTCGTCCCGCTCGTGTGGGGCACGATGAAGGCGACCATCTACGCGATGTTGTTCGCAACGCCGATCGCGATCCTGGCGGCGATCTACTCCAGCGAGTTCATGCAGCCGGGCGTGCGGAGCGTGGTGAAACCGGGCATCGAGATGATGGCCGGCTTGCCGTCGGTCGTGCTCGGATACATCGCAGCTCAGGTGCTCGCGCCGTTCGCCGAAGACGTGCTGGGCGGCTTGCTGGTGACGTTCGCGGCAGTGCCGGTGGGCGTGATGGTATTTGGCTTCCTCTGGCAGCTCGTGCCACCGAGCGAGGTGAACAGGCAGGGCGGCTTCTGGGCGCTGGGCGGCCTCGGGCTCGTCGGCTTGGCCGGCCTTTTCTTCTTCGGCGGTACGGTGCCGATGCCAGTCGTGATTGTCTTCGTTGTACTCGCGGCGATTCTGGCCGGCTTTGTCTTCGGTATGGGCGAAGACGTTGGGCCGTTCATGCCGTTCATCGTGATGGCCGAGCTGGTGTTGGCGAGCATCCTCCTCGGTCTGGCGCTCGGCCCGGCGTTTGAGGCGATCCTCTTCGGTGGCGACCTGCGTGGCTGGCTGCGGGGCGACCCGAGCGGCTGGGTCGCACAGATGCCTTTGTGGTTCCAGGCCGTTCCCGGCTGGACGTTGCTGCTGACGCCGATCCTGACGGTAACGCTCGTGCTCGTCTTCAACCTCTACGTCCGTCCGAACATGAAGCTGTTCGACGGCGTGAACCGGTCGCGGACGCAAATCGCCGTCATTGATCTCATTCGCTTCGTCGTCATCGGCATCGTCGGCCTGCTCGCCGCCGCCGCGGTTGGCAGCCTGTTCAGCCTCATCGGCGAGTGGACCGGTTACCGCTTCGACCTTCGAAGTGATCCGCTCGACCCGCTCACGGGCGGCGTCGTCGACTCCAACGGCGTCTTCGGCAGCTTCGACCCGCGCAACGCGCTCAACGTCGGCATGATCATGGGATTTGCTATCATCCCGATCATCTACACCGTCAGCGAAGACGCCTTGACGGCCGTGCCCAACACGTTGCGGTCGGCGAGCCTCGGTGCCGGCGCGACGCCGTGGCAGACGGCCATTCGCGTCGTGCTGCCGGTGGCGATCAGCGGCATTTTCTCGGCCTGCATGATCGGCCTCGGCCGCGCGGTCGGTGAGACGATGATCGTCCTGATGGCTGCCGGTAATACGGCCACCATGAACCTCAACGTCTTCGACGGCATGCGAACCCTCGCCGCCAACGTGGCGACGGAAATGCCCGAAGCGCCGCAGGGCGGCACGCACTATCGCATCCTGTTTCTCAGCGGCGTCGTGCTGTTCGCGATGACGTTCCTCGTGAACACGGCCGCGGAATTCGTTCGCATCCGCTTCAGAAAGAGGGCGTTTCAGCTGTAACCGATGGCCAGGCAAGATCAGCAAACTTCGGGTGCGTCTACCGCCGCCGCTTTGGGTGGCAGGCGTCGTCGGACGTCACTCGCGGCGCGTGGTCAGCCGGCCGTCTGGCTCACCGGCGGGGCGGCAGCATTGTCTGTGCTCATGATCGTCGGCCTGTTCGTCCTGGTCGGCGTCTACGGCTTCGGCACGTTCTGGCCGCAGCCGGTCGAACGCGTTACGTATGAGGCCAAAGGCATGAACGGCCCGGCCACCATCGTCGGCGAGGCGTTCCGTCACGACGTGCAGTTCGTCAACGAAGAACTTGCCGGCCCGAACGACAGCGACGGTCAGCCGACGCCACTCGATATCAACGACGACGGCCTCATCGAACCACAGGCCGCCATCGACCTGACGCTTTGGCGTACAGGTAATCGCGACCTTGACACCGGCACGAGCAACTTCGCCTGGGTCCCCGACTACGCGGTGAGCGGCAAGGAATTGCCGAACGACGTGCTCATCGTCGAGCGACAAGTCGACGGCCGGGCGATCGGTCGGCTCGACGCTGTTGCCATCGACGGGCGTTTGTACGAAGGCTTCGACGCGGCCTGGCCTGCGATGCAGAGCGTGCTCGGCGATGTCCGTGAGCTGGGCCGCCGCATCGAGGCTATCAAGTCGGAGCGCGGCAACATCGGCGAGGATCGGAAGGTCATTGAAGACCGCCTTGCTGCCGCGACGGGTGAAGATCTTGACAATGACGCCGAGCGGCCGGACGTGAGTCAGGAAGATGTTGCCAGGGCTGTCGAACGATCTATCACGGAGACGGCAGAGCTGCAAGAGCGTGACCGCAATCTTGTCGCCGAGCAGACGACACTCGAGGCCGAGGTCAGCCGATACCGCTTGTTCCTTCGCGACGAATCAGGGCAGATTCTCAGCGCCAGTCGGACGGGGCGGACGTTCAATGTGTCGGCCCGAACCGTCCTGCCTGCCGACGTGGCTAGCAACGTCGTCGGCGTGAAGCTCATCGACTTCGACGGCAACACCACGCCCGCCGACCCGACGACGCCGATCATGGGGCTCGAGTCGATGGCGTCGCAGGCCCAGAAGCCGGGTGCCGTCGTCATCAAGCCCAAAGGCGACACACGGCCGGCGTTGCAGTTCGTCGATGCGTCCGGCAACGACGTCGGAGAACCGTACCTGCTTGCCCCGCGCGCGATCGTCGTTGTCACCGACGGTGAAGCAGTCGCCGCCGGAAAGCGGGTCGCGATCGAGCCGTTGGCGATGACCATCGGTCAAGTCGTCCACGCTTACCCGCCCAATCAGCTCGGCTTCTTCGGCAAGCTCGGCGTCTATGGCTCGCGGTGGTGGGAGTTTCTTACGGACAACCCGCGCGACGCCAACATGGAGGGCGGCGTCTGGCCGCACATCGTCGGCACCGTGCTGCTGACGTTCATCATGATCGTGTTCGTCGTCCCGATCGGCGTGATCGCCGCGATCTACCTGCGTGAGTACGCGAGGCAGGGGCCGCTGGTAAGCCTCGTGCGAATCTGCGTCAACAACCTGGCAGGTGTGCCGAGCATCGTCTACGGCGTGTTTGGACTGGGCTTCTTCTGCTACGGCGTGGGCGGTTGGATCGACGGCGGTGCGGCGGGCGCGGGTGTCTCACCGCTGGCGGTTGAGACGTGGGTGCTCTGGCTCGGCATTGCCGTTGTGGCGACGGCCATCGCAATCGGTCTGGGCAGCCTGGCCGCCCGGGCCGACAAAGGTGCAGCCAGCGACGAATCGACGCTGCCGAAGCTGTTCCGTTTCGCCGCCGCCGCGGCCTGGGCTGCCAGCGCTGCCATCGTCTTCTACTACGTCATTGCCAGCATCCCGACGGACTTGTTCGGCGGGTTCTTCCCCGACACGGTCGCCAGCGGATCGAGCGAATGGAAGGGCCAGGCCTTGCTGTGGGCGTCGTTGACGCTCGCGTTGCTCACGCTGCCGGTTGTGATCGTCGCTACCGAAGAAGCCCTCGCCGCCGTGCCGCGTTCGATGCGTGAGGGCAGCTACGCGTGCGGGGCGAGCAAGTGGCAAACGATCTTTCGCATCGTCCTGCCGCGGGCGATGCCGGGGATTATGACGGGTGCCATTCTGGCCATTGCCCGCGGGGCCGGCGAGGTCGCGCCGATCATGCTGGTCGGCGCGCTCAAGAACGTCGGCGACCTGCCGTTGAACACTGAGGCGCCGTACGTGCACCTGGATCAGGCGTTCATGCACCTGGGCTTTCACATCTTCGACCTGGGCTTCCAGAGTCCTGATGCCGAGGCCGCCCGGTCGATGGTCTACACGACGACGCTGCTGCTCATCGTGATTGTGCTGATGCTGAATCTGACTGCGATCTGGCTGCGTAGCCGCCTGCGTCGCGCGTTCGCCGGTGGTGCTTTTTGAAGGAGATCCGTATGACTCAACTCATGTCCGCAGACGTTCAGCTTCGCCCCAGCAACGGGCAGTTCCGATCCAACCGGGTCTGGCCGCAACCGGCGGATAAAGGCCCGACGGTGCAGGACGCTATCGCCGCCGGAGGCAACTACGCGACGAACGTGCACCCTGAGCTCGCCAGCGAGGACAGCGTTGTCGACGTGACCGACTTCAAGCTCCACTACGGTCAGAAGCAGGCGTTGTGGGACATCAACATGAAGTTCCCACGAGGCAAAGTCACCGCACTCATCGGCCCTTCGGGTTGCGGCAAATCGACGCTCCTCCGCAGCATCAACCGCCTCAACGACCTCATCGATACGGTCAAGATCGATGGCAACATGCTCATTAACGGCGACCCCATCTATGCCAAGAATGTCGACGTCATCGAGCTGCGCAAACGCATGGGCATGGTCTTCCAGAAGTCCAACCCGTTCCCGATGAGCATCTTCGAGAACGTCGTCTTCTCCCTCCGCATCGATGGCGAACGGAACAAGAAGGTCCTCCGCGCCGCCTGCGAGCAATCACTCCGCGGGGCGGCGCTGTGGGACGAGGTCAAGGACCGGCTCGACGAATCGGCCCTTGGCCTGTCGGGTGGTCAGCAGCAACGACTGTGCATCGCCCGGGCCATCGCTGCCGAGCCGGAGGTGCTGCTGATGGACGAGCCGTGCAGCGCGCTTGACCCGATCGCCACCGGCAAGATCGAAGAACTCATTGCCAACTTGCGAGGCCGGTACACCGTCATCATCGTCACGCACAACATGCAGCAGGCGACCCGCTGCAGCGACTACACCGCCTTCATGTACCTCGGCCGCCTCATCGAGTATGGGCCGACGGCGACCATTTTCCAAAACCCGCACCTACGCGAGACCGAGGACTACGTCACCGGCCGCTTCGGCTGATACGGCATTGCGTCAAAGCGGTCGCCCGGCGTGCCGTCGTCGCTAATCTCGATGAGCGGCTTGCTGAAGGCGATGTGCTGTTGCACGTCGAGTCGCGCCTGCGGATCGGCAGGCAGGTCGAGGCGATGGCCGTCGGCGCTGTGCCACTCGTTCGACACATTGGGCCGCCAGGCATCAGCGGTGCTCAGTCGCGGCAGAACAGCGGGGCGAAGATCTCGCCGCACGAAAAACGCGTTGAGCCCGGCATGTCCGCAGCCGACGAGGTCGTATCCCTTTGCGGATCCCAGTCGCTCCAGCGCGGCCAACGACGCTCCGAAGTAAAAGAGAGACGCGTCGGCCTCTGCTCTGTGGAACGTCGGGTCGTACGGCACCGTCACCGCCGCCGTGGGGCCGAATCGCGCGTTGTATTCAGCCACGACGATGGCCGGCTGAACGCAGTCGATCGCCCGCCAGATCCACCAGTCGACGCCGTCAACGTCGATGCTGAGCAAGCCGAGGTCGCCCGCAAAGCCGTTGTCGGTAATGAGCTTGTTGATGTTCTCGGCCGTGACGAAGGATTGCACAGCCGTCAGGTCGAAGACGTAGTGCGGCCGCCTGGCCCTGATCGATTCGATGTGCTGTTTGCTGCCATCAATGACGAGGCCGGACCACGGCCCGACGTCACTGCCGGCGGCGAGCCATCTGCAGTTGGCCTCGTGAAAGCTCTCGACGCCGAACTCGACAAAGCGACGCGTCTGAACCGGTACGTGGCGGAGCAGATGCCGCAGGATTCCGTCTTCGCCGTACTGACTGAACGCGCGGAAGCCATAGTCGGCTATGGGTTGATCTTGAGGGACGGCTGCGAGCTGCCGCGCTTCGACGCGACCGATCGCTTCACGCAACACCTCGACCTCGCGGCGGAGCATGGCCACCTCGTAGAGCGTCTGCCCTGTATCTTTGGCCTCGAGTCGCTGGCGAGCGAGGGCGGTCGCTGAACGAATTTTGCCGAGAAAGCTGCTCAAAACGAGTGATCCAACGATGTCAGAAGATCCTGCGACATCATACATCGTAGGGAGCAGCGCGCCCGCGACCGGCGATAGCTGTGCAGTGCGCGTCAAATCCGGATGTAGAGCTTCCGCCGGTGCATCCAGAGGAGCAGGAGCCACCAAAGCGTGAGCCAAAGCACCGGCCAAGCGAGGCCGCCGACGATGGAGGAGCTTGATCCGTATGCCACCCACGCGATGAAGCCGCTGGCGAGATTGGCCGTGTCGCCCGTGGGCGTGTGGATGCTCCAGCGTGAGATGATCGTCTTGAAGACGAGCTCGCTGCCGACGTAGAGCACGATCGCGTTGAGGCCGAAGACGCGCAGGAAGTCGAGCGACGTCAGCCTTTTGGCGTCGCAGATGAACCAGAGCGTCGCCAGGCAGATCAGACCGACGCCGGCGCTGAGCAGGCAGTAGGGCACGCTGAAGAACCACTTGCTGGCCGGTACGGTCAGGCGGCTCAGCAGTCCGCCACCGGCCGGGCCATAGCCCCACGACATCGCCTGGCTCAGTGCGACGAGTAGGACGCCTATCGCCAAGAGTCCGCCGAGTTTGCGGCCGGTCGAGCCTCCACCGGCAAGGAAGAGGCTCGCCCACCCGCCGGCCATGGCAATGCCGGCAGCAGGCAGCGCCTGTTGAAATCCGCCGAACCAGCCGAGCCCGCTGTTGAGCCATCCCTTGACGCCGTGGAAGTGCTGCCAGGTTCCGACGCCACCGACCGACTCGGCGGCAGCGCCGGCGGCTCCGAGCTCGGCCACCGTGTCGTATGGCACGAGCGTCATCAAGCCCCATTTCACCAGCAAAGTGACGCTGACGCCCGTCACCTGCGCCCATCGCGGCAGCAGGAACAGAGCAACGCAAACGACATACGCCGCCCCGATGAGCTGCAGGATGTTCCAGCTCAACAGATCGGCCCAAACGAGCGGCCGGGTGTGGGCCGAGCCGGCGACAGTCAGGAGGACACCGAGCAGGTAGATGATCGTGCCGCGTCGCAACGCCGATAGCATTGTCCGCCAAGCCGGGCGATCCCGGCCGCGACCAAACCGCAGCGACAGCGGCACACTCGCCCCGGCGGCAAACAGGAACAGCGGAAACACCAGGTCGGCCGCCGTCGCCCCTTGCAACGGGTCGTTGAACGGCACGTGAAACCACTGCTTGTGCAACCCCTCGAGCGACGTGTCGTTGAACAGCTTCGGGTCGAAGGTGTGGTTGACCCAAACCATCAGCGCGATCGTCGCCCCGCGCAGCACGTCGAGCGACACGAGGCGGCTAGGTGCCTGAGGTTTAGGCTCTAGATCGCTCATGGCTGCTCGACCATCCGCTCGAACAGGTACGGCCCGGCCTCTGCGCCCCAGACCTGCTCGCCGTCCGCGCTGAATCCGCGGTCCCAGCTTTGGAGTTGATCGCGATTCAGCGTGACCTCGCTGGTGGCGTACGAAGCGCCGCCGAGGGTCGAGGCGCAGCCCTTACCCTCGGTACCGCCGACGAACGACTGGCCCTCTTGTGTCAGGTAGACGCCGCACCCGTCGCGGAGCGTCAGGTCGTCAGGCGACAGCTCATCAAACTTCTCCACAGCGCGGTAAGCACCGGCATAGGCGAGCGGGTCTCCGGGCAATGTGTAGACATAGCTCACGACCCGGCCGTCCTCGGTGGCAGCGACGCGGTAGATCCGCTGGCGGTACGGCCGCTCTACAGCACGGGCGGCTGCCTGCTCGACGTACAGCCACGGGCCATCGTCGCGTCCCTGCCAGATTGGGCGAACGTGCAACTCGATGGCGAAATACCGGTCGTCAGCCTCAGCCTGGGCACTGCTCGTGAAGTCGCCGGTGAGGTAAGTAGCCGCGGTGGCGACTACTCGAGACGGGCCGGCGGCCGGCTGTGGTGACGGGGTGAGCAGGCAGACCGCGAGGAGGGCAGCGAGAAGCATGCAGCCATTGTAAATGATTGTCGTGGTAAGCGAAGCGGTCAGCAACGCCAGCCACACCCGTGCCTCAATCTCGCCGTTGATGTAGATTGTCTCGGATGTGACCTTGCAAAGAGTTAGGGTGGCAAGCGATTGCACCACTATGACTCAGCCATCAGCCACAGGCATCCGCCGCCCCGTCACCCGCTCCGCTGCCGTTGACGAAGCAGGCCCTGGGCTGCTGAAGCAGATGCTGTTGCCTGTCCGCCAGGGCCTCCGATCGCTTGGCGTCGACGTGAAGCGGTATCAGGAGTCAGGGCCGGTGATGCGGCAACTCGATCCGGCAAGGGTGCCGGATGCGGACATGTATCAGCCGCACTTTCAGCCGTGGCTGTCGGACGTTTTTCAGGACATCTACGCGGGCATCAACCAGCACACGATCGTCAGCATCGACCGGTGCTATTTGCTGGCGTCGTTGTGTGAGCAGGTGCTGGCGGGCGGCACCGACGGCGAGATCTGGGAGCGCGGCGTCTACCGCGGTGGGACGGGCAAGCTGCTCGCCGAGACCATTGCCGCGTCAGGGTCGCCGGTCACGCTTCGGCTGTTCGACACGTATGAGGGCATGCCGGAGACGGACGCGCAGCGTGACCTGCACAAGGCCGGCGATTTTGCCGACACCTCTGCCGAGGCCGTGGGTGCGCTGGTGCCGCAGGATTTCGTGTCGCTGCACAAAGGCTTCGTGCCCGACACGTTCTCGGGGCTGGAGGCGTCGAAAGTTGCGATGATTCACATTGATCTCGACATCTATCAGGGCGTGCTCGACGCAACGGCATTCGCCTACGACAGGCTGGTGCCGGGCGGATTTATCATTTACGACGACTACGGCCAGCCGTACACGCCCGGTGCCCGCAAGGCGGTC
This sequence comes from uncultured Planctomycetota bacterium, assembly GCA_963841915.1. Lineage (GTDB taxonomy): Bacteria > Planctomycetota > Phycisphaerae > Tepidisphaerales > Tepidisphaeraceae > JBCDKH01. The sequence goes on from CAWJEN010000006.1 coordinate 613,568, forward strand.
GACGAGTTCTTTGCGGGCAAGCCCGAGTCGCCGATCACGCTCTGGTCGGGTCAGGCGATGATCGTCAAACAGTGAGTTGCCGTCGCCCTATGGTGCGTCGATGGGTAAGCCGACAGGATTCAAGGAAATTGCGCGAGAGACCCGGCCACGCCGCGAGGTGAACCTGCGCGTCAGCGACTGGCAGGAGATCTATTTGCCGCTCTCGGAGGAAAAACTTCGGAATCAGGGCGCACGTTGTATGGACTGCGGCGTGCCGTTCTGCAACCACGGCTGTCCGCTGGGCAATCAGATACCTGACTGGAACGACCTCGTCTACCGCGGCAGGTGGTTCGAGGCGTACCAGTCGCTCATCCGCACGAACAACTTTCCGGAGTTCACCGGCCGCATCTGTCCGGCACCATGCGAAGAAGCGTGCGTGCTCAGCCTCAACGACCGGCCGGTCACGATCAAGAGCATTGAGCAGGCCATTGCCGACCGGGCGTTCGAAGAAGGCTGGGTCGTCGCAGAACCGCCCAGCGAGCGGACGGGCAAGAAGGTCGCCGTCGTCGGTAGCGGCCCGGCAGGTATGGCGGCGGCGCAGCAACTGAATCGTGCCGGTCACGAGGTCGTCGTCTTCGAACGCGACGACCGCGCAGGCGGGCTGATGATCTACGGCATCCCCGATTTCAAGATCAACAAAAGCGTCGTCGACCGTCGCGTTCGCATCCTCGAAGAAGAAGGCATCGAGTTCCGGTGCGGCGTCAACGTCGGCCTGGACGTCACGACCGAAGAGCTTCGCGAGGAGTTCGACGCAATCATCCTGTGCAACGGCGCGACGAAAGCACGCGACGTCAACACTCCCGGCCGCGATCTCAACGGCATCCACTACGCGATGACGTACCTGCCGCAGCAGACGCGGTTGAACATGGACGCGATCAACGCGGTTGCCGACGAAGACGGTGACGGGGCGGCAATCGGGCGACTCGGTAACACCGTGGGCGAGCAGATCTTCGCCGAGCAGCAGATCGATGCCAAGGACAAGCACGTCGTCATCATCGGTGGCGGTGACACAGCGGCCGACTGCCTCGGCACCGCGCTTCGTCAAGGTGCCAAGAGCATCCGCCAGTTCGACATCAACGCCCAGCCGCCCGGTGAACGGGATCCAATGACCACCTGGCCGAATTGGCCAATGGTGCTGCGAACTAGTGCTGCCCACGAGGAAGGCGTCGACGTGTACGGCCGCGACTTACGGGACTTTGCCGTTCTGACCAAGTCGTTCCTCGGTGACGGCGAGGGCAACGTCCGCGCGATCGAGGGCGTGCGCATCGAGAGCCACAAGGACGAGCAGGGCGTTCGGCACGTGAGCGAGTTGCCGGACGGCGCATTTGAGTTGCCGTGCGATCTGTGCCTGCTGGCCATCGGTTTCACCGGCCCCGATCCGGTCGGCCCGATCAGCGACCTTGACCTGAAGCTCACCAAACGCGGTGCGGTCGACGTCGGTCAGGATTACATGACCAGCTGCGAAGGCGTTTTCGCCGCCGGCGACGCAAGGCGCGGTCAAAGCCTCGTCGTCTGGGCGATCAGCGAAGGACGCCAAGCAGCACGGAGCTGCGACGAATGGCTGATGGGCTACAGCGATCTGCCGGAACTGCCGCTGGAGTTGTAGGAGGTGGCGATGATCGAAGCGGACGTTGCCGCGTCGAAGCTGACGCGCAGCAGACCGCCCGCGCTTTTGTAGTGGCTGCGACAACTATTCGACGACGTTGACGGCTGAGGCGACGCGGTCGATCAGGTCGAGCAGCCGTTCGTCCGTCTGCACGCCGTAGAACAGTTCGCGATCGAAGAGCACCGCCTCTCGCTCGCGTTGCTGCTCCAGTTCATCGCGGCGGCGGAGCCATTGCTGATAGCGGTCGTCGGTCGCGAGTCGCCTGTGGCGTTCGGCGTGCATGGCGTCGAAGATCTCGCGGCGGGCGCGGAAGGTGTCGGCGGCGATGATGCTTTTGAGCCAGGCTGCTTTATCGTCACCGAGCACGACATGGCGAAGACGGTGGCCCTCCTGCTCGATGCACGGCGGGCAGACCCGGTCGGCGGAGGCCGCGTCGGGGTGCACCAGCGTCGCCGTGGCTACCACGAACTGCGGTGGCTCCATGCCAAAGTAGCTGCGGATCAGGCGATCGAGCACGTCGTCGTAGTGCCCGCCACCGATGCCGTGGATGAACAGGTCGCTGCACATCAACCGCGCGAACATCGTCAGCGACAACGCCCGCGACGCGAGGCGGACGCGCTGGCGACGCATCGCCATGAGCAGCAGCATCGGCGAATCGGGCAGCGTCAGTCGATCGTTGATGACGAGCGTGTCGCCGTCGCGTTTCACGGTGGCCCGCTCGCGGACGCCGGTGTCGAGGTCGTCGAACCAGAATGGCAATTCGCCCGTCGTCAGATCCGGCATTGGCCGATCGGCGTCTGTGATGCCGCGGTCGCTGCGATGCCCGGCAAGCGCCGCGTTGTAGTGCTGCGCAAACCGCTCGGCGTCGCCTGCCACGTGCAGCACCGTGGCCGCCCAGCCGGGCGACTCAAATAAGCCCGAAGCCATGACCGTCGAATATCGCAGCCCCAGCGACCAGTCGAGCTTGTGGAACGCGTCTGCCATCGCCGCCGGCAGGTTCATCGGCGACGGGCCGTCCCGTTGGTCGATGAGGTAACGCCGAATGTCGAGCAGAAACGACTCGACGTTCTTCGGCAAGCCATCTGCCGCGAGCAGCTCGTCCAGATGGGCAGGCGTTGGCGGTTCGAGCTGTCCCGTCCATGCCGCCCCGTGCAGCCGCGGGTCGTCGCTGATCTTGCCAACAAATCCGGGCCACCTGAGCTTGAGATGCTTCGGCGCGTCCGTGTCGACCGCGACATGCCACGCGCTGCCACCGGCGGCCTCGGCGACGGCATGGATGACCGCATTCTTCACCCAAACGCCCGGGTGGTGCAGCTCACTCTGGTGTCCCGTCATCACGACCGGACCGTCGCCGGCACCGAGGAAACTACGCATCTCCGTACGCCACTCGCCCAGCGGGCGGTCGAGCAGCGCGACGAGTGCTGCGTCGAGAGCACGTCGAGTCTCTTTGGCTGTGTCGGCCAGCGATGCGGCGTCGGGCCAGACCAGCAGGTCGCCGTCAGACTTGGGTGCGATCCACTGGCCGTACGCCTGCCCGTGGTCGCTTGATACAACGTCGTCGACCACGGCGACAGCTTACGGGCAGGGAACAGCGGCGGCTTCGGCAAAACCGTCGCGCATCGCGTCGCGTAGTCGCGTGCGGCCGGGTCGGTCATCAAGCTGGTCAATCACGTCCCGCGCCACCGCCGACACCGCGTCTCGCAAAGGCGGCAGGTCGAGGCGACACAGCTCGTCGCGCAGCACGTTGAGATAGTGCCGAAGCCGAACCCGCGAATCGTCCAGGTCGTCACCGTCTTTCGTCTGCCCAAACGAGCGATCGGCGTCGTTGTAGATGCGTCGCACCGGAATCTCGCGAATCCGCAGCCCGTCGGCGTACGCGCGCGGCCACAGCTGCATCGGGAACGCGTAACCCGCTTCGTCAAGGTCCAGCGCACAAGTGGGACCGACGCGGTGGGCTTTAAATCCGCAGAACGTGTCGCTCAGCGTCCAGCCGAACAAATCGTTGACGGTCGCGGTGAGGATTAGATTGACGAGCCTTCGTTCCGGTGGCGGAAGATCACCACCGGCCGCCTCGGGGCAGTACCGCGTGCCGCTGATGATGTCGGCATCGTCGTCCTGAATCGCCTCGACGAAGCCCGGGAGGTTGGCCGGGTCGTGCTGCTCGTCGCAGTCCATCGTGATAACCCAGTCGTACCCGCGGGCGTGTGCCCAGTCGAATGCCGTCATGAGCGCGCCGCCGTACCCGCGGTTGTTGTCGTGACGGACGTGGTGGATGTCACCTGTCTCTGCTGCCGACTCGAGCAAAGCCGTGGTGCCGTCGGTTGAAGCGTCGTCGACCATCAGCGTGTCGTACGGCACCTCCTCCAACAGCCGCGGCAACAACTTGGCGGCATGACCGACCTCGTTATGCACCGGGATCGCGACCAGAAGCCGCGGGAGGTCCGTTACGTCAAGAGCACCTGGCACAGCTTGAACACTACGCGACGACCCGTACATCGGCCAACTGTCAGAAGTATGGCACGTCAAAGCGCCTGGATCAGCCAGGGAGCTTGATCTGCCGACTGTTGCCTTGTGTGATGGTGACGTCATCGTCCATCCACACGTCGCGGGCGAATCCGTTCGAGCGAACATCGTCGAGACGCATGTCGTCGATCGAAACGCCGCAGCTCAGCCGCAACGCCGCCGGCCAGTCGGCGGTGGCGTTGTCGCCGACGTAGTTGAGCTCAACGTCCTGCAGACGCACCGACTCGCAGCGCCCGAAATTGAAGGTGAGTGCGCCCAGATCGGTCTGCGTGAATGTTTGCGCGTACGAACCGCCGAGGGTGTAGACGTCGCCGGTGACGAGCTTTGCTAGGAAGGTCGTGTTGAGATCGTCGGCATCTTGTGCCAGGAGCGTCGAACGGATGCAGCTCATCGTCAGGCCGATGATGTCATGCTCGATGTTGAAGAAGAATGGCCCGCGGTGAGTCGCGTTGATGTTCCGCAGTGACAAGTTCTTCACCGCGTGGTAGACGCAGATGACCGGGCCTTTCCAGTCGACGATGTGCACGTTCTCGATCGTGATGTCGCGATGCTCGTCCGGTGAAGGCCACTCCCAGTCGGGGCGAATCTGGGTGCCGCCGTCCCAGCCAATTTTGATGGCGGCGTCGGAACCCTTGCCGGGCGAATTGATGATCGTGAGGTTGGAGAAGTGGAGCCCTTCGAGCGGGCGACCTTTGCTGGCGATGGTGCGGATGATTCCGCTACCGTGCAGGTTGCGGGCGGTGACGTTGGAGACCTCGACGCCGCGGATCAAACCGCCCGGGCGTGCGCTGGTGAGGGACGAGTCGATGGCGATGGCGTCGTCGCCGAAGTCGCCGGTGATGCCGTTGATGACGACGCGTTCTGCGGGTCCGACGATGTGCACGCCATCCTGCCACGGGTGCTTACCGTCCTGGAAGAAGTTGATGTCGCGGATGTGGACGTCTTGCGCGTCTTCGACGCGCAGGCCCCACCCGGCGGTGCGGCCGATGCGGCAACCTGTGATCCACAAGCCGTTGACCCCGCGAATTAAAACGCCACCCGCACCTTTGCCGAGACCTTCGGTGGCGACACCGTCAAAACTCGATCGGCCGTCGCCGATGATGCTGATCTGATCATCACGGCCTTCAGGCTCGAATGAAGCCGAGTTTCTGAGAATGCACCCGCGCATGGTGTCAGCCGCTACGACCCGTGCCCCGCGGAGCAGCAGGGTGGTGTGGCTCGGCAGGACGATTGGACGATCCAGCACCCACGAGCCGTTGTCGCCAGGTCCGTCGGGTCCGATGCCGATGACGCGACTTGTCCGTTCGGCTAGAGCGGTCAGAGTGCGTTCGATAGCATCTGAAGCAGACTCTTCGCCCACGGGTGAGACCCAGCGAACCCCTTCCTGCTGGTGGATCATGATGCTCATGTGGCTTTAGGCTGAGTGTCGAGTGCGTCGGGGCGTCTTGAAGGCGGTGCAGCACCTTCCGCGGCACCTCGTCGGCAGGCTGCGGAGAGACCTTGTGGTCAGGAAGATTGGTACTGCCCCGGCTGCCGACGCGGCCATGTCCCATGGGCTCACACCTGCCGGTTGGCTGGTTCCGAGGCTTCGTGCAAGAGCAAACAACCTACTTCATGGACCCATATTGGTCAAGATGCCTGGCAGGCGAACCCAATTTGAGCATCACGACGTGTTTCGTGGCATCAGTCGCGTTGCAAGTCGGCAGGCTTGAAGGCGTCCGGTTCGAAGGTGAACAGGCGGACCTCGTCGATTGAACCTTCGAAGCCGCCTGTCTCCTTGCCCTGGTTGAGGGCGATGGCCGCGCCCTCGCCGGCCTTGTAGCCCCAAGGCACTGAATCGGCGGAGCCGGCGTCGCGACCGTTGACGTAGAGAACCGATCGATCTTCATGAATGACGAGAGCCACATGCGACCAGGTATCGAGTGGAAGTTTGTGGAAGCCGACGGTGGCCCGGCCGTAGATCACGCCCCAAACACCTTCGTTAAATTGCTCGATCCCGAACCCACCGTCGCCGCCGCATCGGACGATGAGTCGGGCGCCATTGGAGGCGCTTGGGCGGACCCACGCCTCTATGCCGACGTGCTTAGCCGGATTTGCGGGCATCTCTAGCATTTCCAGTCCGGCCTCTCCGTCAAACGCAAAGGCATTGTCGGATGCCATAATGGGCGCTGAGTCGGACGTTTTGGGCTCACCGGTAACTCGCCAGATGTTGTCCGCATCGGGTTCACCGAGGCGGGCGCGTAGGACATCTTCAACTTCAGCCGTCGCTGAGCTGGCAATAGTGGCAGCGGTCAGCAGAAAGGCTGCGAATGCGGCGCGAGTCAGCGTGGTCATCGTGTATACTAGACCCAATCCGGGCACGGCGGACGTGTATCGGCAGTCAGGTTCTGTCGCAGCTTTAAGCTTGTCGGGTAGAAATCGGTTAGTCTTTCATCATGCCGACCGCGTCCAACGCCGCCTCATCTGCACCGGGAAAGCTCAGTCGGAGCGAGATGGTGACCCGGTTGCGGGCACACGTTGACTCGGGCGAATTCGCCGAGTCGTTCCCGCTGCCGTCCGAGCGCGTCCTCAGTGACCGCTTTTCCAGCCACCGCACCACAGTGCGACGGGCGCTGAAGCAGTTGATTGACGAGGGTGTGCTGCGCCGCGAGGGCAGGCGGATCATGATCACCGGCCGTACGAAAGGGTGCCTCAGTGGCACCGCTGCGCTGCTCGTTCCGCCGCCTGTCAAGGACCACGAGCCGGAGGTTTGGCGGAGCTGGTCAGAGTACATTACGCTCAACCTGTCACGCGGCATCAGCGAGGCCGGGCTGAATCTGCTGTCGCTGCACCCTGACCAATTGACGGCGGACACGCTCGTTCGGCTGGCTCAGATGCGGCCACTGGGGGTGCTGGTGCCAGAGGTCTTTGGGCTCAATACCGCAGCCGTCATCGAGCTCTGCGATGCGGTGGTCGCCCACGATCTTCGCGTCGTTGTCAGCGGCGGCGACCCTTTGTTTGGCAAGTATGACCGGGTCGCGTCTGATCACGTCTATGGCGGAAAAATTCTCGCAGAAGCTCTTATCGGGGAACATCGCACCCGCCTGGCTCACGTTGCGGCCGGTTCCTTCGACACGTACTGGATGAAGGCCCGTGCCGAAGGCGCTGCCGACGCCTGTGCGGCGGCAGGTGTGGCCGAACCGCGGCGGATCATCGTCCCGCCTGTCTTTGCATTGCGAACACAGGACTCGTTCGACGCCCACGTCAAGCTCATTGCCGGTCACCTCGTGTCTCACCTGGGCCCGCAGCTCGACGTCGACGCACTGATGGTGGCGAGCGATCGCGAAAGCTACGCCGTCGCGGCGGCGGTGAATTTGTTCGGCAAAGTCCCCGGCCGCGACATCGCGATTTGCGGCTTCGACAACATCTACTCGCTGTGCGAAGAGCGGCAATTCGAGTCGTTCACGCCGCACTTCACGGTCGACAAACACAACGAAACCATGGGACGGCAGATGCTCGAACTGCTTCGCGACCGGGTCGACGGCAAGTTGCCGCCGGAACCGCAGCTGCGACTCGTCGAGCCCACGCTGCTACGCCCGGCGGCTGACTGAAACCCGACATTGTCTGCCAACGGGCGTGGTGGCGGCAGCATTGTGAGTTGTGCCCAAATCGGGTACAGTCGACAACTTCCTGGCGTGATGTGTCCGTAGTCGTTCCGTGCGAGCGGTGTCACCTCAGGAACAACCTGTATCCTGAGGAGGATCGATGGCCGCCGACCAGATTATCAACCGTGCTTCTCCTAAAGCCGTCGCGTCGCGCAACATCTGCGAACCTCTCGAGCCGCGCCAACTGCTCGCCGCAGAGCCGGTTCTAGCCGAGAGGACGTGGGACTTCATCGATTCGATCGGCATTAACCGGCAGTATGGCGTAACAGAGGCCGACATCAGTGACGTCGGCATCCGCCACCTGCGGGGTTCGCTGATCGGTTTCACCCAAGGCTCGTCGCCTTCGGAGGATGTTGCGAAGCGGATCTACGACGACAATGGCATCAAGTCGACCATCCTGATCACCGGCGAGTACAACAAGTCTCCGCAGACGATGATCAACGAGATCAATCGCTTCGACCCGCAAGGGGTCAGCTTGATTGAGGGGATGAACGAGGTCGACAACAGCTTTGTCCCGACGTCGTTCTACTACCAGATGGCCGGTTTCGATCAGGGTGTCGACTCAGTCAAAGAATCGCAGCGACAGGTGTACGAAGCCATTCGGTCAGATCCCGACTGGGACAACGTGATGCTGGCGAACTTCACGATGATCTTCGACCGCAGTCAGGCGGCGCCGTTCTACGACTACGACCTGCTCAACGAGCACAGCTATCAGGGGCGTGAAAAGCCTGAAAGTACGAATCTTGGCAACTGGTATGACGATGCCCGTGACGTCGAGCCGGACGGGCTGGCCAAAAAGCCGATCGTTATCACCGAGACCGGCTACACGACGAATTATAACGCGACGCGGCAGGTCCCGGAAGTCGCTCAGTCCAAGTACACGCCGCGTCTGTTTGCGTCGTACTTCAAGAAGGGCGTGGCCCGGACCTTTCTCTTCTCCTTCGGCAACTTGGAAGGTTACGGCCTCAAGCGCGATGACGGGTCGCTCAAGCCGTCTTACTCAGCTGTCAAGAACCTGATTTCGACGCTTTCGGAGGAAACATGGGACGTGGGGCAAAAGCGATGGGAACTGCCCAACGGTTCCCCTGCCGGCCGCGTCTTTGATCCGGGGTATCTCGACTACGAAGTCACCGGCGGAGCCGTCGAGCAGCTCTTGCTCCAGCAGTCCGACGGTGACTTTTACTTGATGCTCTGGCAAAACAAGCGGGTGACAGACCCCAATGCCAGCGACTCGAAGAATGTCATCAACAACCCCGACGTCAACGTCACGATCAACCTCGACACGGCGATCAATTCAAGCGTGACGAGCTACCGTCAGAATGCAGACGGCAGCTACACCACGAGTGCTTTGTCTGCCAGTGGAGCTGCCGGAAGTCAGTCGGTGACGCTTCCTGTCGGTGATGCGGTCACGCTCGTGAAGTTGACGCCGAGCGGTGGATTAGCGGCGACGTTGGGGGGCGCAGAATTCGGTGCCCAGCTTGCCGCCGTCAACGTCGGCGGAGCACAAAACGGCGCTTTCGCTGCCGACGCGCCTGCGAACGCTTACACCTACGTGACCCCATCAACTCCGGGTGGCGTCGTCTCAAGGTCGAGAGCAATCAACATGTCCGGCGTCGCAAGCGGCACGCCGGCTTCGATCTTCCAGTCGGGCCGCGAAGGAACTTCGACCGTCAGCATTGATGGTCTGAGATCGGGTGAGACGTACAAGGTTCGACTCCACTTTGCCGAAGACTCGGCCGCCGTGACGGCGGCGGGACAACGCACGTTCCACGTCTGGATCAACGGCGAGCAGGTTCTGGAGAACTACGACATTTATGCCGACGCCAACGGGGCGAACAAGGCGGTCTCACGGGACTTCTTTGTCGGCGGGCATCCGGGTGGTGCCATCAGCGTTCAGCTCTTCGATGGCGACGCCGGCAAGGCCCTGATCAACGGCGTCGAAGTCTTCGTTCGCGGCGACGACGGGCAACGGGCGCTGGTCCCGCAGGGCGAGGACGGCCGAATCTCGCGGAGCGACAACGGCGGCGGCCTGTCAACGTCCAGCGTCACCTCGTCGAGCATCCTGGCAGGCACCTACCAGAGCATTGATGCCAACGCTGTGCTCGTCTTCCAGCTGCCAACGCTTGCCCCCGGAGAACTCTTCACTTCCGGGTCCTTCGGCGTGAAAGTCGCCGAGAACTTCGGCGGCTTGAACTCGTGGAACCTTGACCTCTACGGGCTCGGTGCCCGCGCAAGTGCCGATATTCTCGGCAGCGACTACTACAACGGCTCCGACGACACCACCGATGCCGTCAAGCTCAGCGACAACTTCATCGCCAGGTACACCACGGGTCTTCCTGCAGTCGAGACATCGCCGTCGCTCGGTTCGACCATCGCCGACTACCTCAACACGCAGTACGCCGGTGGCGACAACGCGGGTAAGTACGTGTTTCTGCGTCTGAGCCCCGACGCATCGGGCTCGAACCTGCCCAATGACCGCATCCTGAAAGTGCTCAGCAACGAAGCATCGTCGATTCAGGATCGGCCGTTCCTGCGCTACGAAACCAATCTTGCCGACCTCGGCGGGGCGGCGGGCGCTTTCCTGCAGGATGAATCGGGCAGCAACCTCGTCAGTATGGAGGCCGAGCACTACAGGTCCAACGTCGACGGAACTACCGATTTCTGGGTACAACAGACCGGCAGCGGGTCCGGAAACGCCTCCATGTTCGCCGGGCCGGACGACGGCACGACCAACAATTCCAACTTCGTCTCCGACAGTCCGCGGCTCGACTTCGACATCAACTTCAAGACGACCGGAACCCACTACGTCTGGATTCGAGGCGCAGCTCCGGCGACCAACAGCGGCGGGGGCGATTCGGTGCACGTCGGTCTCAATGGCAGTGCCGTCGCTTCAGCCGACCGCATCTCCGGGTTTGGAGCCAACGCCTTCAACTGGATCAGCCAGACCATGGACGGCTCGAGCCGTGCGACGATCAACATCACGAGCACCGGCATTCAGACGCTGAACGTCTGGATGCGTGAGGACGGCTTTGACTTCGACAAGATCGTCTTGACGAAGTCCTCGAGCTACACGCCCAGCGGCGTCGGGCCGGCCGAGAGTGACCGTGTGCCCAGTGTGCTGCCCGAACTACGCCAGGCCGAAGATGCCGTGCTGGGCGGCGGGACTGTGGTGGCGACGACCTCGGTCGGCTTCCGCGGCACGGGCTATGCCAATCCCGGTGCAGCCGGCTCCTACATCGACTTCACCGACGTCGTCGGCGGCCTGCAACGCACGTTCACCTTCCGGTACACCAACGGCTCGGTCGCTAGTCGCACCGCCGACTTGAAGGTCAACGGGTCCGTCGTCGGCACCATCACTGCGTCTCCGACGGGTAGCTGGAACAACTGGTCAACCGTTTCTGCGACGCTCGATCTTCCAGCCGGTAACAACACGGTCCGACTCGAGGCGACCGGTCAGGACTGGGGTCACGTCGACGAGGTCGAGATCTCCGGAAACGCGGTCGCTGCCTCACCTGCAGGAAGGTTCGGCCAAGCCCGTGAGACAGATGTCGGCCGCGAATTGCAACCGGTCAGCTCCGGCCACATCGTTCGACCCGGCGTAGCGGCAACTCGCCTCTTTGCCGATGGAGCCAGCCCCCTTTTCCCAGGTTTTACCGATGAGGCGGTTCTGGACGAGCCGTGGGCCTTGTTTGCCTGATGGCGTCAATGAACCCGCAACGTGCCCTTGCCGCTGTATGAGTGCCCGATTTTGAGTGAACCAATGTTTTCGAACCACCACCGCCCGCTGCTCGCCGTCGTTCTCGGCGCTGTCCTGCTTCTTGTCTTACCGGCGGCGGGGGCGCCATCCCGTGACTGGCGAGATACGCCGCTCGATGAGCTACGCGCGATTCCGGGCATCGATGTGGTGGAGGTGACCTTTGACGGTCGCGAGCCGCAGGAACATGGCTTGGCTGTTCACGGGTCGCTGCCCAAGCCGCTCAAAGTCAGCTTCCCAAAGTCCGGGACGGAGATTGCTTGGGGCACGCAGGCCAGTGCTGACGACCGGCCGTGGATGCGACACTTTCCGCTCGACATCACCGATGAAGCGTTTCGCGATGCCGATCACGCAGCCGTCGACATCTACGTGACTTACCACTTGGCCGCCTGGTCCGGACTGCAGGTCGAGGCATCAACGTCCGAGGGCTTGAAGGTGGTCGACAACGGGTGGGGCAACACGTCGAACTGGCGGACAGAATTCACTGCGGCGGACGATGTCGACTTCACCGCAGATGGGCCTCACCTGCGGGTCGCCGGGGCAAACGGAACCCTCTACATCAAACGTGTCCGACTCATCGGCTACAAGCGCAGCGGCCCGGACGTGCGTTGGGATCGCCTGTTGCGGCCACGGTCACTCGAGGCCGGTACGAGCGACGGCATTTTCGCTTTTGCGCCTGGTGAGGGACAAGCGCGTCTGGCTGTCGAGAATCTGGCGACGCAAGACAAGGACCTTGACTACACCTTCAGCATTTCGACGCTCGGCGACGAATCGGTCGTGCACCAGTCGAGCGGGAAGGTGACGATCGGCGGGGCGTCGACGGAGTCGATCGACATGTCCTTCGACGCCTCGGACTGGAAGCTGGGCCCGTACGTCGGGTCGATCGTGGTCAATGACAGCGACGCAAGTGAGCCGATGCTTTCGCTGCCGTTGACGCTGGGCGTCATCGACGGCGAGACGCGACGTCTCGAACGCGCCCGCGGCAACGCGAGCTACTGGTTCGGCCTCGATGCGGCCAACAACGAAATATTCAAGACCGGCACCGACCAGTCGTTTGCCTACTACGACCTGCTGGGCGTCGACATTCTGCGAGGCGTCCCGCATGCCAGCAAGGGCAAGGTGTCATCGGTCAGTCACATCTCGGACATGATGGGCAAGCTGGCCGACCACGACATGCGCAGCGCCTACATCGCTTGGCCCGACGCGTGGCAGAAGAATGGGTCGGAGTACGAGAAGGATCGTGAGAAGCGGGTCGGAGCCCTCGCCGCCTTAGCCGCTGCCTACGGCGGCCGGGAACCCGGCAAGATTCCATACTTCGAGATCGGCAACGAGCCGGACCTGACCTTCTTCTACGGCCGACCTGCAAAGGACTACGTCGAGAGCTACCACATGGCCTACGACGCGATCCGCGACGCGGACCCGGAGCACAAGGCAATGGTGATGCACGGCGGCCTGTGCTTCCACGGGAGTGACGGTGACCGCCGGGCGCGCGAGATTATCCGCCTGACGGATCCGGACAAGGTCGATGTCTGGGCGTTTCATGGCCACGGTCCGGGCCTCGAATCTGAAAGAGAGGCCTACGAGCGGCATGTCGAGGCGGTCCGAAGCGAGGCCCAAGGCGACACCAACACTAATTTGGCCAAGCCGTTCCTGGAGACCGAAAGCGGCGTCAATCAGACTAACGCGGCAGGTATGGCCGAGCAGGCGCGGACAGCGGTAGAGAAGCAGCTGTACGCCATGAGCGTCGACATGCCGAGCTTGTACTACTTCCGCCTGTACATGGAAGGTGGTGGCGATGCGGGTTACGGCATGACCCGCCGCATTGGTAGAGGCGACTTCAATCAACCGCTGCCCAGCGTTTTGACCTACCGCCAACTCGTGCGGCGGCTTCGGCACACGCGATTCGTCAGCCAACTTCCGGTCGAGTCCGACGGCATCGTCGCATTTCTATTCGCACATGTCGACGAAGCCGGCCGCGACGACGGCACCAAGACGCTCGTCGCGTTCAACACCGATCCGCAGCAGACGACGCTGACGTTCCAGCTCCAGGAAGCGGGCGCGTCGATGAGGAACGAGCCCAATGCGTACGACATGTACGGCAACGGCTTCGAACTCAAGGCCGGTGTCGACAATGTCCGCGAACTGGATGTCGGGCCGGATCCGGTCTATTTGACTTGGGCCGGCGACGGCGCGGTCGATGAGGTGCAAGCCCTGTCGCCGCTGCTGACGCTGGCCGATGCAAGCCAGCCACGCGTGCTGCTCGGCGAGGACAACGTGATCAAGCTACTCGTGGGCGGTAACGCCACGACAGTCGGTAAGGCGACCCTGTCCACGACGGCCACGGGCCGCATTGCCATGTCGGTCACGCCCGAGACGCAGCAGATTGATCTGGGCCAAGCTGGCGAGATCGAGCTGGTCGTGCGACCGGGCACGTCGGAGGCGCCGCTGAACGTGCCGACGTGGTGGAAGTCGTTCGTCGATGTCGACCTCGAACAACTCGAGGCCCAGCCGTCGTTGCTGGCCACCATCCCGAACACGCTGCCGAAGCTCGATGGCGGGCAGGTGAGCGGCTCACATATCAAGGGTGACGAGTCCAATCTCGTCGACTTCGATACCATCTCCACCGGTCGCAAGGAGAAGCGCCCGGCAGTGTCGTACGCAATTCTCGACTCGGCAGCAGACGCCACGGTGAAGGTCGGAGCACGGGCCGACTGGTGGATGAAGTGGTACCTCAACGGCGAAGTCGTCTACGACACGTTCGATCGAGGCAATCAGCACGGGACGGTGATCGACCACACCTTCGACCTGAAGCTGAAGGCCGGCCGCAACGTCATCGCCGTGATGGTCAAGAGCGGCATGAGCGGCTTCAACTTCACCCTTGCCGATGAAGGAGATCTCGCTTTGGCCCGGGGCGAGCTGGCGCCCGACACGGTGGCCGTGGACGTTCTTGACGAGTCGGGGTCGCTGCTGACCAAGGTGTACGTGCCGCTGGAGCTCGCAGCCGACGTGGCCGACCTGCAGGGCGTTCAGCCTCAAGACGTCGAAGCCTGGCGCAACATGGAACCCGTCGCTGTTCTGACGGACGAGGCTGTGTCCAACCCGCACTTGAAGCACCCGGACGCCACCCGTTGGTACAGCGGCTCGGATGACTTGTCGGCCGACGTCTGGCTGCTCGATGATGAGGAAGCAGACGCGACCCATGTCTTCGTCGAAGTCCGCGATGACGTCGCAAGCGCGGGAGACGCGGTGCGTGTGGTCATCATCAGCGACGCAGGTGAGACGCTGGTCGACGAGGCCCTCGACGTGCTCCGCACCGAGAAGAACAGCCTGATCTACCACCTGCCGATCTCGCGAAGCACGATGGCAGCGTCGCCGTTCCGGCTCAATCTAGAGGTGCAAGACCTCGACGACGGTGACGTAGGCGACGCCGCTTACAAGCAGATCGCAAGTTTCGGCTCGGTCAACAACCCGGCCTTGGGTGTCCGATTCACGCTGCGGAAGTAAGGCTGAAAAGAGCCGAAGCCACGAATGCCGTTGGAACCAAAGCGGGCACATAACGTGCAGCTGACATACATTGTGCCCAATGCTATTGCATGCTTGCTCGTTCTATGTTAGCTTTAACCGGTCCGACCACACGCAACGACCTGAACGCTCGGGTAGCTCGCTGCGGACGGCCTTTAAGAAGATCCTGAGGAGGAAGCTCATGTCTCGACTGTCCTATCTAACCCGCGCTCGCGGATTCACGCTGATCGAACTCCTCGTGGTCATCGGGATCATCGGGTTGCTCTTGTCCATCCTGATTCCGACGCTCACAAAGGCCAAAGAGTCGGCCGTCAACGTCAAGTGCCTGTCAAACATGCGCCAGATGGGCATGGTGCTGCACCAGTACGCCAGCGAAGATTCGTCGAGGGACTTCCCGATGTATGAGGCGTTCGGCATCGATCCTAAACTCTCGCTGGCGAAGCGGACGAAGATCGATCCGAACACGCTCGGCGGATGGTCAGGCAGAATGAAGTTCCTGCCCAAGCTTCGGGAGGAAGGGTTCCTCCTCGACTTCGAGGTCGCCTTCTGCCCCAACGCCTGGGAGCAGGAGTTCGAGTACGTCGAGATCGGCCCCGATCAGTTCGAATTCAAGCACACCGGCCCGACGCCTGTCGATAAGCCGTTGTTCCACTGGACGCCCGCCTTCGCCCAGGGCGGCCCGGGCGGCATCGCACACCGCAGCCGCGGCGAGTACATGTACCTGGGCCCCGGCACGACCAACAGCGCCTGGGTCGAAAAGGTTGTCTCCAAGGAACTACTCGACCGCTTCCCGCACCAAGGGGTCAGGCAGCCGGGGCTCGATTCCTCGAATGCCAGCAACCGCTTGTGGTACGGCGTTCGATCCACCGGCCAACTCAATTCCATCGCGCTCTTCCCGTTCGCGGGCAGCGAAAAGAAGATCATCAATGCTGATTGGGGCAGCGAATTGCTGCCACTGATGGGCGAAGCCGCCGTCGGCAACTACACCTCGACCTTCTTCGCTGGTCGTGCTCCGCATGGCGGTAACGAGGTCGGTACAACCAATCAGCAACGTGACGGCACGGGCAACTACCTCATGGTCGACGCCAGTGCCTCCACGCTTCCCTTCTGAGCCTCAGGCGACACTCGAGACCCATTAATGAAACGACTCCGCCCGACGGCGGAGTCGTTCCTTTTGTAGAGACTTCGCCTGTAGCGCTAGTCAACCACGGTCACC
This sequence comes from uncultured Planctomycetota bacterium, assembly GCA_963841915.1. Lineage (GTDB taxonomy): Bacteria > Planctomycetota > Phycisphaerae > Tepidisphaerales > Tepidisphaeraceae > JBCDKH01. The sequence goes on from CAWJEN010000006.1 coordinate 629,872, forward strand.
GCTGCCGCCGGTTGACTCTTGCCGACCGGGTTGCCGTTTCCGCGGAGCTCCAGCATGCGATCAAGGGCCACCATCGACCACTTGCGTGTCGCCGTGTCGACGCTGATCTGGTTCACCACATTTCCGGCTACCAGCTCTTCAAGCACGTAACACAGGTGCGGCAAGTCGATGCGCGTCATCGTCGTGCACAGACACTGGCACTCGCTGAGGACAAAGATCGTCTGCTCCGGGTGCTGCTGCTTGAGCCGGTGGACGAGATGCACTTCGGTGCCGATCGCCCACACGGTTCCGGGCGGGGCGGCCCGTACCTGATCGACGATGTACGCCGTGCTGCCGGCCATGTCTGCCTTGTCGACGACCTCCTTCTTGCACTCCGGGTGAACAAGTACCTTCACCTCCGGATACTGCTCGCGAGCCTGATCGACGTGTTCCGGGCGAAACAGGGCGTGCACGCTGCAGTGGCCTTTCCAAAGCAGGAACGTCGCCCGCTTCAAATCTTCGGCCGTATTGCCGCCTAAATCTTTCCGCGGGTCCCACAGGACCATGTCGCGCTCCGGGTCGAACCCCATCGACGCGGCCGTATTGCGGCCGAGGTGCTGGTCGGGGAAGAACAGGACTTTCTGCCCCTTCGTCAGTGCCCAATCAAGCACGGTTCGCGCGTTCGAGCTCGTGCACACCGCGCCGCCGTGTTCGCCGACGAACGCCTTGATGTCGGCCGACGAGTTCATGTACGTCACCGGAACGACGGGCGGCTCGCCGCCGAACACCTCCGTCAGTTGCTCCCAGCATTCCTCGGTCTGATCCAGATCGGCCATGTCGGCCATCGAACACCCGGCCCCGAGGTCCGGCAGAAGCACCGCCACGTCCGGCCCGGTGAGAATGTCGGCCGTCTCGGCCATGAAGTGCACGCCGCAGAAGATGACGTACTTCGCCTCCTTCAGATCCGCCGCGAACCGCGACAGCTCGAACGAATCGCCTTGCTTGTCGGCAAATTCGATGACGTCGTCATGCTGATAATGGTGCCCGAGAATGACCAGGTCATCGCCCAGCTGTTCCTTGGCTTCGGTGATGCGGAATCGCAGCTCCGGATCGGTAAGCTCGTTGTAAATCGACGGCAGCGGTCGTTGCCAGGTCATGGGCATGCCCTTTTGTACGTCACCGGCATTAAAATGTGCAGCCGACGTCCGCTCGACGGGCCGGGCGGACATGAACCCTGTACGTGCGGAACCTTCCCGAACAGTCTGACGACGCGGACCTGTTAAGGCAGTACGCACGGGATCGTGACGACGTCGCGTTTGCCCGCGTCGTCGCTCGGCACACGCGGGCGGTGCGGCACATTGCCTACCGGCACACGCACGACAACCACGCCGCCGACGATGTCACGCAGGCGGCCTTCATCGTCCTGGCCCGTCGGCCCAGGGCAGCCATGCGGTCGGCCAGGCGTCGCCGGACGGCGTTGCCTTGGCTGGCCAAAGTCTGCCGATACGCCGCCGGGAACTGGCGGCGCAGCGAGCGTCGCCGAAGCCGCCGCGAACAGGTCGTCGCCCGTGCCGACGTCTACCCCGACCCGACGGCCGGGCACGATCTGGCCGACGCAATTCGGTCTGCCCTCGCCTGCCTGCCACGCCGGGACCGCAGACTCGTCGAGCTTCGGCACGTGTCGCAGATGAGCTGGGACCAGGTCGCCCGCGAGGCCGGCACCTCACCCGACGCCGCCCGCAAGGCGACGTCGCGGGCGCTGGTTCGACTCCGTGAAGTGCTCGACCAACGCGGCGTGGTCACCGGAACGGCGGCCGTCGTTGCCGCACTCGCTCGATCCGCGGCGGCTTTACCCGTACCGCCTGCGACCGCCGCGTCGCTGGCCTCCTCCGTTTTACTCACCATGAAGATCAAGGCTCTTTCAACCGCCGCTCTCGCCACCGCAGCCACGCTCGGCCTTGCCGCCAGCGTCTACGCGCTAGCTCCGGACAGTCCGCCGCCCGCCGCGACGCAGCCAATCGCCTCGTCAAAGCCGTTCGTCGTCGACCTCGGCGGCGGCGGAAGGCTCGAGGTGCTCTACGTCGCCGAGCACAAACCCGGCGGCCGCGTCTGGAACCCGGACGGCTCGCCGAGCGACCGCGAGCGGCTGTTCGCCGATGACGACGTGATCGAGAAAGGCGGCCTTTTAGAAGTCGCCGTTCGTGTCACAACGCCGGCGGGTCAGCCGTTCTTCACATACACGACGCAACCGACCGAAGCCGGCGTCGATGCCATCGAGAACTGGCGGTGGGGCGTCAACGAGGCAGTGCGTCAGCAACGCCAGCCGCTGCGCGATCGCGGCTTCGACCTCGTCGTTGTCGATCCCGCGGCAGACACTGAAACGGTCGCTATCAACACCACTGTGCCGCTGGGCGAATGGCAGGTGCTGCATCGATGGAACAACATCGGCATCAGCGGCAACATGGACGCCAGTGCACGCGAGGCCGGCGGCATTGCGACGCCCGCCGCCGTCGGCACCTTCGCGAGTGACATGGCAGATGACGATGGCTCGCCGATGTTACAGACGCGGTGGTTCCTCGCCGACGCAGAAGCCTGGCAGCTCGACACCCGCGCCCGCCTGAGTGACGGCACGATGGTCGACATGGGCGAAGTCAGCTACTCCGGCTCCGGCGGGCACATCGGCGTCTCGACGCTGAAGGGCCATCACCGGGCGGCGGTCGAGTTCTTCGAGCTGATGGGCCGACCCAAAGGCGGCGTGTCGCTGAGCGGGCTGGCGGCTCGGCCGGACGTGGAGAGCGAACCGCTGGCCGAAGTCGACGAAGCGGCGACGCGCCCTGAGTCAGCGTGGCCCGAAGGCGGTCGGCCCAAGTTCGAGCAGGCGGTCGAGGTCGACGTCGAATATTTTAGTTGGTCCTTCTTCGCACTGCGGACGCAAGAGGCGATCGGCCTGCCCGTCGGCATCGACACCTACCTGCTCCGCGGCGCGGGGATCCGCGATCACGGCTCGACCGATGCGAAGTTCACTGCCGCCGCCGGTGACGACGTGCTCGACACGCTCGATGCTGCCGTCAAACGGCACGACGAGCGCCTCGGCGTCATCTGGCAATCGGGCCGCTTCCTCATCACGCTCGACCCTGACCTGACGCCACCGCCGGTGAAGCCGGGCGAGTCGTACGAGTGATGCCGAAGCCGACGAAGCGGCAGGCCGGTCATCGTGCTTCGTCGTGCTTGAACCGTTACGCTCTCTGGCGTGTCCCAGCCGCCGCCTGTTCCTGCACCTGCTGAGAATTGGTCCACCGGCATGCCGCAGCAGGTGGGGACGCTGGGGTATGCAAATTTCGCCGCGAAGCCAGCCATCGTAACGACGTTGTCGGTGCTGAGCATCGTCATCGGGTCGCTCGGCCTGCTGGCCAACGCGTGTGGCGTCGTTAGAGCGGCAGTCCTCATGTTCTTCATCGCCGTTGCGCCTGCGCCTGGTGGGCGACAGGCCTTCGGGTCCGTGGTTTCGACCCCGGCCGGGTCCATCAACCCTGTTGACGCCGCCATCATTGCCGATGCGTTTGAGCAGCATTTGCCCCTGTCAGCTGCCGACCGTGCCCGGTTGATCACGGCATTGCCTATGGCTGAAGTGCCACTGGCCCCGCCAGCGGGAAGCCAATGGTCGGTCGGCTGGGTTGAAACGCAGATTGAAGGCGGAAGCGCGCAGGCTCTATCCGGTGGCGCGGTGAGCACCTACACGATGAGCAACGGCGGAAGCGTGAGCATCGATCCCAATGTCATTAAGTTCATTGCCATCACGCCGAGAGGGCAGGTCAACATGACGATGGTAAGCAACGACGGCACGGTGACAGTCGGCGGGATTACTCCGGCCGGAGCTCCCATGGTGGGGGCAGGTGGCCGCTTCAAGGTAATGGCAACGCTCGGCGTGGAGGTGCTGGAACTGCTCTTATCGGGCTGGCTGCTCATTGCAGGAATTCGCGGCGCGACGGGTCACCGCAGCTCGCTCACATGGCACCGTTAATGGGCCTGGTCTCGTCTGGCCGTCGGAGTCGTCGGTGCCGTCTTAATGATGAAGATGACGTGGAACCCGTTCGCCGGCTTGGTCTTGGGTAGTGGCTTGCCGGCCAATACTGCCGAGGCGCTGAAGACAGTTTTTTCTGGCGTCCTCGCATTCGCCTGGGCGGCGGCGTATCCGGTCGCGGTGTTGATCATGCTGCGGTCGACGCGGCTGCAGGCGTGGTACGGGAGACCGTAATCTGACTCGGCGTGACGCACCCGCACGTCACCAGCCCCGCAAACGGTGTCGCAGCGGGACAGAAACGCAAACGACGGCCGACGACCCGCCGACGCACTCGGCGGAGCAAAATGTTCCACGTGGAACATTCCGGCGGAGGTAAAAACCCCCGCCGCAGCACGCCAACGGGGTCGGCCGATGTTCCACGTGGAACATTTGGAGGTCACCGAGCCTTCGCCGCCCCCGTGCGCCGATTTGGCCGCCGCGGCGCAACAGAAGAGCGACGCCCGATCGGGCGTCGCTCTCGTCACAGCTTGAGGTTGTGCTACTTGCGGTTGAGCACCGTGCCGCCCAGGCCCAGCGGGACGGGCTGCGGTGCCGGGACGTAGCTGGGCTCGACGACGAGGTTGAGCGGCCGACGCTTGCCCTCGGGAGGCAAGCCGTCCTCATCGATCTTACGCTGGATGGCCATAATGCCCTCGATGAGCGTCTCGGGTCGCGGCGGGCAGCCGGGGACGTAGACGTCGACGGGCATGAACTGGTCGATGCCCTGGACCGTCGCGTAGGCGTCGAAGACGCCGCCCGTCGAAGCACACGCTCCCATGGAGATGACCCACTTGGGCTCGGTCATCTGCTGATAGATGTGCTGGAGGACGGGCATCATCTTGATGGTCACGCGGCCGGCGACGATCATGAGATCGCTCTGGCGGGGCGAGAACCGCATGGCCTCGGCACCGAAGCGGGCGAGGTCGTAGCGGGAGCTGGCGGTGGCCATGAGCTCGATGCCGCAGCACGCCGTCGCAAACGGCATCGGCCACAAGCTGCTGCGGCGGGCCCAGTTGACGACCCGCTTCAGGTTCGTCGTCAGCACGTTGTCCGGCAGAGTCGTGACGTCCATAGATCCCATACTACGCGACCGCGACGGCGGGTGTTTGGCCGGGTGAAAGTGAAAGACAGGCTTCGCTCAAGCCGCTTCGGTCACCGGAACCCGCTTGCTCCCCATGAATGCCGCTGGCAGAATGCCCAGGCCGACGACCGTCAGGACGATGCCACCGATCAGCAGCATCGTCCTGCCGCCCCCGGTGTCGACGTCAACGGCGTAGGCCAGCACCGGCCGGCCGGCGCTGTCGGTCCGCTGGGTCGCAGCCTCGGCCCCGTCGGGCAGCGCGACCTTGAGGTTCATCAGCATGACCGCTGTAGGCCCCTCGGACTGCGTGTAGTTGTAGCGAAAGACGCGGGCCGCATCGTCGGGTTCGCCGTCGCCCATCTCCGGCTCGAGTTCGAACTCGTACCTGCCGTCACCCCGATGCCTGGCCACGCCTCTGGCGGCGACGGACATCTTCATCGTGCGGTCCATCTCGTCCTGCTCGAGATCGAAGTCGTCGACCACATATTGGCTGACGAACTGGCCCATGTCGCGGCGGAGCAGAGACGGGTTGTCGCCGTACTGCTGCTTCCAAGCGGCCCAGCCTTTGGCCGACATCTTCATCTCGAAGGAGATGGCGGCGTCGCCAAGTTCGTCGAGTTCGATCGAGATGTCGACCGGCATGACGTCGACCTGCGGGGCGACCTGTGCAGAGGCCGGCAGGGCAAAGGCGAGGACGGCGAGAAACGCGAAGGTGATCTTGTTCATATCGTTGAAGTCGAAGGTTTTCACTGGCCGGCGGCGATGGTGGTGGCGACCTGCTGCCACGAGGTGTCGCCTTGGGGCGACATGACAGCCACACCGATGAGGCGGCCGTTGGTCGGGACGAAGTACATACCGCCCTCCAGGATCATGCCGTTGGCGGCCATCTGGACCATCACGAGGTTCGCCGGCTTCCCGGTGAACTGGGTTTCCTGGCTACCACCGAACTGAATGCCGGCGCCCATCTGTGAGGCAAAGTCGGCGAGTTGTCCGATCGCCTGCTGCTGATTGACGGGGCCGAAGTCGTACGCCTCGATCGACCGCATGCCCGTGCCGTCGACGGCATTGAAGGCATAGCTGGGCAAGTAAGGTTTGACCTGCTGAACGATCAGGCCGTTGGGTTGATAATCGAGCGGGTAGCGGACAGTCAGGCCAGCGACCATGGTCGAGGGCCAGTTGCTGACCGTCGGTTGCGGCGCGGGAAGGCCCGTCGGATTGACAGACAAGGTGGCGTCTGTCGAGGTGGTCGCATCGGGCGTATTGGTCGCGCCGGACCGGCTGTCTTTTACCCGCTGAGCGAGCATGTCGCTCAAGCCGGCCAAGTCAGCCTGCTGAAACTCGGGCGGACGGATGCCGCGCCCTTGCTCTGCGGTGACATCGACCAGTCGGCCCGGCAGCTTGCCTGCCATGAGCTCGCCGAGCTGCTTGTTGCCTGCTTCGACCGCCTGTTCGAAGGTCATCGTCCCGCCGAGGTTGCTGCCACCGACGCCGGTCGACTCGATGGCGATCATCGTCCCGTCTGCCGCCTTGAGCACCGGGTAGCAGTGACCGGGCACGAGAATCAGGTAAGCGTCAGCTCCGGCACCCTTGCCCAGCGCTGCCCAAAGCATCGCCAGCTCGATGCAGAGTCCGCTGTTCTGATAGACGACGTCGCGTGGCAGGCGGACGCTTTGGACCATGCTCGTCGTGTCGCCGAGCTGCTCGGGCACGCCCGCGTTGCCGGCATAGGTCATGCCGGTGTCGGCCATGAAGTCGTAGATGCTCCGCATCACCTTGGCCAGCTCCTTGGCGTCGCTGGTGATGGGCAGGCCTCCCTTGGTTTCACTGATCTTGCCGAGATATTGACGCACCACTTCGTCCTCGTGCGTGACGAATGCGGCCGTCAGCTCGGCGTTGTCGAACATGTCGTACCAGCCGAGCACCTCGTCGGCGGGCAGGCTTGTGTACTCGATTTCGGTGACGCCGCGGAACTCGAAGTCGCGTCGCTCAATCTGCTCTTTGGGTTCGCCGTCGTCGTTCCAGGCGAGCTTGACCTCGAGGCTGGCGGGCGTGCGGGTGCGAATGGTCGTCACGCTGCGAGGCAGTCTCGGGTAAAAGACGACACCCGCGGTCTGACCCGGCAGCAGTTGTTCCGCCGCCTCGGGCGTGGTCCAGGTGTCGAGGTGTCCCGGAATGCGATAGCTGATTTGCAGATCGTCGAGCGGTGCGTCGCCGTCGTTGGTGAGACGTAGCTTGCCGAGCCAGTACTTGCCGTCGGCCGCTTCCTTGTTGCCGTACGCCTTGTAGGCGACGGTCATGACGGTCGGCTTGAGATCGAGTCGGTAGTTGAGCTTGCCACCCGATGGAGCGGCGACGATCCAGGCGGCGATTGCCAAAAGGCCGAGCAGCAGCGATGCTGCGCCAGCGATGAGCAAGGTTCGGGCGTTGCGTGAGGTCATCGTCCCCCACATGCGTCAGCGCGACGCAGGCGGGGCCAGACGATCGACAGATTGTGCGATTCGTCGCGACAGGCCTGACTAAAGCAGCCCGACAATCTCCGCGGCCCGTCGCAACGTTGCGCGAGTCATACGCACGACGACTTCGGGTGGCAGCTCTTTGGCCTCGTCCGTCTGGTACTCGGCCGGGATGACGCTCAGCGCAAGGTCACGTACTTCGAGTTCGACGGACTGCTGACGTTCTTGCTGGCCCGCCAGGTCGTCGCGGCCGATCGGATTGATGGCGTCATGCGCGAGCATCAGCGTGCTGATCTGCCAGTCGTAGTAGCTGTGCGAGCCGCTATGAGACGAAGACGCGTCGGACATGCCGCAGCGTAAGCGCAGCAGGGCGCAAGCAAGCGGGGCGTGTCGGAACACGCCCCGCAGATGCCGCTCCTCTACAGCATCAATGCCGTGCTCAGTAGCTCACCCGCGTCGCCCGCTCGACGGCGTCGATGACCCGACGGACGTGGAATGGTTTCAGCAGAAACGCGTCAAAACCCTGACGTGTGAGCTTGTCGGCAGAGGCTTCGTCAAGCCGATCGCTCATGGCCACGAGCTTCGTCAGCTGCAGATCGGGCTGGCTCTTGACGAGACTGACCACCGTCTCAGGCAAAACGTCGGCCAGATGCACATTGAGAAACAGCACGTGCGGCCTGAACTGGGCTGCCATAACACCCGCTGCAAAGCCGGTGGCGGCGACTTCGACCTCATACCGGGCCTCGTCTTCGAGAATTTTCTCCAGCACGTCGGTGATGTCCGGCTCGTCGTCAACGATGAGGACCCGTGTGTTGCCGGTCCGCAGCCCGTTGAGCGGGATGTTGTGCTCCTTCATGAAGCGGACGAGCCCGTTGAGCGGGATGCGACGGTCCTTGGAGCCGGGGATTCGGTAGCCCTTGAGGCTGCCGGTGTCGAACCACTTGCTGACGGTGCGTGGTGCGACATTGCAAATTTTGGCGACTTCTCCGGTCGTCAGGACGTCTTTGGCTTTAAGTTCTTGCATCGTGGTCTCCCGCCCCACCGACCGCCTCACCGCTTCGCGGCGGGGCTTCAGTGGATTCGGCTTAGGCATTTCTTCCGGCATTTTCGTTGATGCCGCGTCGGGCGGCAGGCTCGTTACGGCCGGAAGCTACGACATGCCTCACGGTCGTGCGGAGCGTCGCAAGGTCCGATAGCACCGTTACAAGCTAACCTTTGCCGACACCGCCTTACCCAACTTGCCGATCATGCACGTCCTGTTCGTTCACCCCAATTTTCCTGCCCAGTTCGGCCACGTGGCCACACACCTCGCCAGGGCAGAAGGATGGCGATGCACCTTTGTCAGCGAAACCCCAGCCGGCACGACGCAGCTGGGCGATCGCGGAGGCGTCCTGGAAAAGCTCCAATACAAGACGCGTAGCGGCGCGACGCGTTCCAATCATTTTTGCACGCGAACGTTCGAGAACAGCGTCTGGCAGACTGACGGCGTCTATCACGCGTTGCTCGCCCGCCCAGACATCGAGCCGGACCTCATCGTCGGCCACAGCGGGTTCGGCAGCACGCTGTTCTTGCGAGAAATCTTCCCGCAGGTGCCGGTGGTGAACCTCTTCGAGTACTTCTATAGAGGTCACGACGTCGAGAGCGACATGACGTTTCGGCACGACCTGGGCTGGCCGGTAGAGCCGGAGAAGTTTCTGCGCAGCCGATGCCGGAACGCGATGATTCTCCTGGATCTGGACAACTGCCAGCTCGGCTACTGCCCGACGCCGTTCCAGCAGTCGCGATTTCCTGAGGAGTATGCCGGCAAGCTTCGCGTGCTGTTCGACGGCATCGACACGACGCTTTGGAACGACGCAGGCGGTAACCTGCGGCACGACGGTGCGAGAACCGTGTGTGGCATCAACCTGCCGGCTGGGGCGAAAATCGTTACCTACTGCGCTCGAGGGTTCGAATCGATGCGCGGCTTCGACTTGTTCATGAAGGCTGTTCGGCGGATCACCGAGCAACGGGACGACGTTCACGTCTTGATCTTCGGCACGGACCGCATCGCCTACGGCGGCGACGAGCAGCACACCGGCGGTAAGAGCTTCAAAAACTGGACGCTCGATCTCGACGACGTGCGCGGCTACGACGCGCAACGTGTGCACTTCCTTGATCGACGACCGCCGAGTGATCTGGCACAGGCGTTTGCCTCAGCGGACGTGCACCTTTATCTCACGGTGCCGTTCGTGTTGAGCTGGAGTCTCATCAACGCGATGGCCTGCGGCGCGGCCGTTGTTGCGAGCGACACGGCACCGGTCCGCGATGTTGTAACTCACGATGAGACAGGACGGCTCGTCGACTTCTTCGACCCGGCGGCGATGGCGGAGGAGACGCTGCGATTGCTTGAGGACACGACGGCAGCAAGACGGCTTGGCAGCAACGCCGTCGAACTCGTGCGAGGCAGATATGCCATGTCGGCCATCCTGCCGCAAATGACTCAAATGTACGACGAAGCCTCACGAATCACCCGAGGCTTGGAAGCACCGCGCCCACGACCCAAACCGGCCGTCTTTGCGGGTTGAGATGGAGCTGAAAGTGGAGCTACCGAGATTCGAACTCGGACTTTCTCGATGCGACCGAGATGTCCTCCCATTAGACTATAGCCCCAGGGGGCTACTAGCTTAGCCAGCCACGTACGACGATCAAGTCGTGCCCCACGGCCGGTGAAGACATCTTGCGACGACATATGGGTGCAATATTATGTGATTGGGGTTGATTCTGCTTCACCAATTGGTAGGGTCGCCTCATGGGACGCGCTAATAATATGATGTCGGCTCACGCTGCCAACGGCGAGGCATTTGCCTCGACTACAGGTGGCGAACTCAAGGGTCCGCTGCTCGATCTTCGCCAAGAAGAGCTCGGCCGACTTGGAGACTTGTTCCGCCTTCTCGGCGATCGGACGCGGCTCAGTATTCTTCAGGTACTCAGCGGTGGCGAGACCAATGTCGGAGCCTTGTGCAAGCTGCTCAAGCTGCCACAGCCGACGGTCAGCCACCATCTGGGCCTGCTTCGCGTGAGCGGCCTGATCGACAACCGCCGAGCTGGTAAGCAGGTGTTTTACCGCCTGAACGGCCGCATTTCACCCGCGGCGCTGCCGACGAACGACGTGCTCGCCAAGTCCAAGGGCGGCGAAGACCTTGTACCTGACCACTCCAAGCGGCACGTCGATGCCACCGGCATGCAGATCATCGGTGAAGGCTTTGCAGTGCAGATCGTCGAGCCGGGTGCTGATACGACGAGCCACAATTGAGCGACCGCGGCGTCAGCCCGGTGAGGGCGTGGCGTCGAGTATTTCCTGAAGCACTTGTCTCCCTGCCTCGGCGTCGCCGTTGTGCAGGTACGTCCGTGTGATGACGCGGTGTCCGCAGGTCGCCAGGAACATCGCCTTGATGTCGTCGGGGACCACGTAGTCTCGGCCGTCCATCAAAGCCGCCGCCCGGCTGCCGCTGAGCAGGGCCAGCGAACCCCGCGGGCTGACGCCGAGGTGGAACCGTTCGTCCTCGCGGGTGCGGGCAACGAGGTCGAGCAGGTAATCGAGAACGCCGCCTTCGGTGCGGACGGCGAGCGTCGCCTGCTGCATTGCCACGACGTCCTGCGTCGACAGCACCGGCCGCAAGTTGTCGAGTGCGTCGTCGCCCGGCCGCTGAATGAGGATCCGTCGTTCTGTTTCGCGTCCAGGATAGCCGACGGCAATCTTGACGAGGAACCGGTCGAGTTGGTTCTCCGGCAAGACGTATGTGCCCTCGAACTCGAACGGGTTCTGCGTCGCGATGACCATGAAGGGCGGCGGCAGTGGACGCGTCGCATTCTCGACGCTCACTTGCCCCTCGGCCATCGCCTCGAGCAGGGCCGACTGCGTTCGCGGCGTCGTGCGATTGACCTCGTCGGCCACGACGATGTTGGCGAAAATCGGGCCCGGCTTGAAATCGAACTCACCCGTTGACTGGTTGTAAACGCCAACGCCCAGCAGGTCGGCCGGCAGTAGATCGGGCGTGAGTTGAACGCGGCTGAAGACGCCGTGAATGCTCTGCGCGAGTGCTTTGGCGAGCGTCGTCTTGCCAACACCCGGCACGTCTTCGACCAGCGCGTGGCCCCTGGCGAGCAAGGCGATGATGAGCAGGTTGACCGCTTCGCTTTGACCGAGAAACACGTCGGCGATGTTGTCACGCAGCTTGTGCGCCAGTCGGGCCGCGTCGGCGGGTCGCATGGCGACGCGAGACGGAGCCGAATCGACAGAGCTCGACGTGGTGTTGGCTTCGTCGAGGGGTGCGTCCATGAGCGGTGCGATCTATAAACGCGACAGGTGAGGCCGCGTCGTCTCAGGCGTACGCCGGATGAGTGTTACTCGAACTTCAGGACGCCCTTGCCGATGTCGTAGGCGTAGCCGACGATAATCAGCAGAGTGAAGATGAGCATGCCGCTGAGCATGACGGTGCCCAGCCCGTTGTTGTACTCGTTGCTGGCAACGGCCTCGGCGAAGCTGCTGGCCCAGGGGTACAGCACGACGATCTCGACGTCGAAGGCAACAAACAGGATGGCCACGAGGTAGAAGCGGACGTTAAACCGTCGGCGGGTGCTGCCGACCGGGGCCATGCCGCTTTCGTACGTCGTCTCCTTACCAGGGCCAGTGCGGCTGGGGCCGATGAAGAGGCTGATAGCCAGATTCGTGACGGCAAAGCCAACGGCGATGACGAGCAGCAAAGCGACCGGCAACCAGCCCAGCCGCGGGTCGCCGCCGGTGACGGCAAGGTGCGAAATGATAGAAGTTCCGGTCACGGCAGCAGCGTAGCAGCGACGGACGGCCGGGCCAATTCGCGTGCGTCAGGTAAAGCCGATTTTGCCGTTGCGCACGTCTTTGCGAGCACGTCGCCTACGCCCGCACGTCCACGTGCTTGAGCAAACCCGCCTTGTCGCGCGGTTCCTCTCGCGGCAGATCGGGAGAGAGCTTCGAGGCTGCGTCAGTCTCGACGAGAGGGGCGTCGGACGCGGTAGTCTCTTCGGCAACGTTTTCGGCTCGGCGACGTTGCTCGGTCTTGGCCGTCTGATCACGCTTGGCCACCTGCGTCGATGCCGCGGCACCGGTGAGCCCGCTCCGCGAAGCGTTCGCCGCTACGACGTTGAAGTTGATCGGTAAGCCGTCCACCGCTTTCATTCATCGGATGCTTTGTCGTAGCTCGCGAGTCGTCGCCAATTATCGGGCCTCCTCTCAGAATAAAAGCAGCCGGCCGCAAGGAAGCGGCCGGCTTGCTGACTGTCTTCCCGTCACGCGGCTATTGAGCCGAGACGACGGCCGGCTCCGTCAGGTCCGGCCGAACCATGCTCGGCGGTATGAGCTTGGAGGCGACGCTGCCGAAGACGTCGTCGGGGTTGACGAGATCGCTCGCTTTTACCTGAACGTACTTCAGCTTCATGACGTCGTCAGTCGAGACGGTGCCACGGACGCCGACGAACTTGGTAATGCGACCGGCCAGAGCCACGGCCTCGTCACCGCTGGCGCGAACGTAGATGACCGTGCGTTTGCTGATCGGATCGACGAGGCGGAACAGCGTGTCGCCGCCACGGGTCTGCAGGCTGCTCGTCTGGAGTTCGCCGACAGCTTCGTAAACGGTGACGCGGCCCATCTCGACACGCTCTGCCAGCTCGGCCCGCTCGGCCTCGAGGGCGGTGCGACGGTCATCGACGCCAGCCCGCATGCGGCGGATCTCTTCAAGATCGGCGAGTGCCTCACGACGGATGGTGACGGTCCGTAGTCGGGCTTCGAGCAATGGCACCAGGTTCAGCGACGCCGGGTCGCCGGCTTCACCCGCGAGGGCGATCAGCTCGGCGTAATCGGCCTCGAGTTCGGCGAGCGGTTGCTCGTGCAAGGGCAGCTCGGCCACCTCTTTGTACCGCGCGTCGATTGCCTCGAAACGGGCCATGACTTCACTCGTCGCAATCGCCGGCGGCTCGATGACAACGGTCGGCTCTTCGGGCAGCTCGACGTCCATCGGCTGATCGTCAATCGCAACCTCCGGCGTGTCGTCGATGACGATCTCCGGCTCGGCCTCAACCTCCGGCTCGTCGGCGACGACGGCTTGCGGCTCGGGCTCGACGGTCGTTTCGGCGATGGCCGGGACGGCTTCCTTGGGCAGCTCGCTGACGTTCCAGCCGGTCGGCGTCTCGGTCACGCGGACCTCACGGCCTTTGCCCATTTCCGTGATCGGCACGTAGAAGAAGACCATCTTCGGCGGCTCGATGCGGTAGTGGTTTCCCTGCTCGCCAACGACGCGAACAATGTCACCAGCCCGAAGCCGTTGGGCTGTGGATCCGATGCCCTCGCTGAGCAGGCTGCCGACGCGGACGCTGAGACCGTCACTGACGCGGCCGGTTTGTGCACCTTCGCCGATGGTGCCGCGGACGTTGACGCGGCTCTTCGGTACGAGGCAGAAGGCATCTTCGGGTGGCAAGATGCGTAGGAAGTCGTCTTGTCGGGCGATGACGACGACTTCGGCACCGGCCGGCAGGGTGGCGACGGCCAACTCACCGGACGACGGGCCGCCCCGGACGATTGCGCCGCCTTCGCGGGCGACGCCCATGAACTGCCGCGGTGCCAGGAAGCTTTCGCCGACGGTCGCGGTGTCGTCGTCCGTTTGTGCCGAGGCTGGTGTGGCGTAGGCGAAGACGCCGGTCGCAAAGGCGCAGGCGGCCAGGCGAACGGCGAGCTTCGACCGCCTGCCGCGGAAGAGGCGGACCTGTCGCTGGACAGCGTGACGATCAGAATTGCGGTATTGGGTGGCGTTGCCGGCCATGGTGCACGTTCCTTGCGCTTGAATCGAACGTGTCGGACTCCGCCGACACTGGGGTCAGATCATGCCGGAATTGACCGGCGAGGTCAAAGGGTGGGCCGATAAAAATTGCCGTCGGCGTCTGCTCGGGATGCTGCACCAGATGCCGACTCACACGCCCGCCAGCAGCGCGTCTCGTTCCTTGAGCACGGTGTCGAGCATGCCGTTCACGAAGCGAAAGCTGTCTTTCGTCCCGAACTTCTTAGCAACTTCAATGGCTTCGTCGATGACGGCTTTGCCGGGTGTGGGCGTGTTGTTGAGCTCCCAGACGGCCAGCCGCAGGACGGCCCGGTCACTGGCGGCCATGCGGTGCGGCGGCCATTGCGGTGCCAGTCGCGTCAACATGTCATTGATCTGGTCCCATTGCTCCCAAACACCCTTGGCAGCGGCCACGGCACGGCGTCGGGCGTCGTGCAACTCCTTCGGGCCCCCCTTGAATTCAAGAGCGGTATGACCCGTCACGGCCTCGGCGTCTTCGTCTCGAAGGCGACCTTCGGCGTCACACACAAAGACAAGCTGCATCGCCATCTCTCGGGCGAGGCGGGAACGCAGGCCGGTCTTGGTGATGTCAGGCGTTTCAGTCACGGGCTGGTGAGCGTAGGGGTGATACGTCGGCAGTCAGGTCGCGTCGTAGGGCGATCATCTCCAAGGCTGCTCGGGCCGCCTCGCCGCCGGCGTCGCCATGCGCTCCGCCGGAGCGGTCCAGCGCCTGCTGCTCGGTTTCCACAGTCAATACACCGAAAATGCACGGCACGCCGGTTTGAAGCGACGCATCCATCAAGCCGCGGGCGCAATTGCCGGCCACGTACTCGAAGTGCGGCGTTTCTCCGCGGATGACACAACCGACGGCAATGATTGCGTCGTAGTCACCCGACATTGCCGCCCACTTGGCCGCGGTCGGTAGCTCGTACGCGCCGGGCACGTCGCGGCAGCGGGCGTCGGGCAGAACCGCTCGGATGCCCTCTGCAATGCGATCGACGACGTGCCGATTCCAGCGGGTCGTCAGCACCAGCACCCGCACATCGGGCGGCGCGGTTGCATCCGTCGGCTTAGGGCGGTGGCGGCTCACATCTACAAGGTAGTGCGTCGGCTCTATCCTGCAGCGTGCAAGTCGAGACCATCCGCATCACAGGCATCGGCGACGGCTACGACGTTTCGGTCGCCGACGGGCTGCTGCACACCATCGGCGACGTCGCAAGGTCGGCGTGCCCGTCGGCCAAGTCGGCGGTGGTGGTGACGAACGACGCTGTCGGGCCGCTTTACCTGCCGAGCGTCGAAAAGTCGATGCAATCGGCAGGTTTCGAGCCGATTGTCGTGGTGCTGCCGGACGGCGAGAGGCACAAGACGACGGAAGCGTTGCAAGCTGTCTACGACGCGGTGCTGCCGAGGCACATCGAGCGGTCGACGCCACTGATTGGCCTCGGCGGTGGCGTGATGACCGATCTGGCGGGGTTCGCCGCGGCGACGCTGCTACGCGGTTTGCCATACGTCGCGGTGCCGACAAGCCTGCTGGCGATGGTCGATGCCAGCGTCGGCGGCAAGACGGGCGTCAACCACGCAGCAGGCAAGAATCTCGTCGGTGCCTTCTACCCGGCGTCGGCGGTGGTCATCGACCCGACGACGCTCCGCACCCTGCCCGACCGCGAGCTGCGCGGCGGCTTGGCGGAATGCTTCAAGCACGACATCATCCGCGACGCCGAGCACTTGGCAATCATGGAGGCCGAGGCCGCGTCGTATCGCAGCGGCGACATCGGCACGCTCGGCCGACTTGTGGCACACAATGTCCGCATCAAGGCAGGTGTCGTTGCGGCAGACCCGTTTGAGCAGGGCGAGCGGGCACATCTGAACCTCGGGCACACGTTCGGGCACGCGTTCGAGAAGACGACCGACTACACGATGAGCCACGGCGAGGCGGTCGGTGTCGGCGTGGTGTGCGCCTGCCGGTTGGCGAAGCAGGTCGGGCTGATGAACGACGAAGCGCTGACTCGTGTCGAGCGGCTCGTCGTCGCATGCGGCCTGCCGATCGGTGGCGTCGCGGCGGAGGTCGAGGCGATCCTGGCGGTCATGCTCACTGACAAGAAGGTGCGCGGCGGCAAGGTGCGATTCGTCTTGCCCGTCGGTCTCGGCAACGCGACGGTGCGCGACGATATCGACCCGCAACTCGTCCGCGACGTCGTAGGCTCCGTCGTTGCCCGCTGACGCACCACTAGGACTCATCGCGGGCGAAGGTGTGTTTCCGCACCTCGTCGCTCGCGGTGCAAGGGCGGCGGGGCGACGCGTCATTTGCGTCGGGTTCGAAGGAGTGGCCGACCCGTCGCTCGTGGGCGAAGTCGACGCATACCGCCGGGTGAGCCTGACGCGTCTGGCGAGTTGGGCTCGCTTCTTGAGGCGTCACGGCTGCAGCGAGGCCATCATGGTGGGCCGCGTCAAGAAGCAGGAGTTGCACCGCTCCAGCGGCCTGATGTGGGCGGTTCGGCAGGTGCCAGACTGGACGACGTTCTGGGCGTGGTGGACAAAGCTGCGTCACGACCGCACGAGCGATACCGTGTTACTCACGACGGCACGACTGCTTCAGGAACGAGGAATCACGCTCATCGACTCGACCCGCTACACGACCGATCAGATGGCGACGGTCGGCGTGATGTCGACCCGCCAACCGACGCCGCTCGAGCAGCAGGCCGTCGACCGCGGCTGGCACGTGGCAGGTCTTATCACGCGCGAAGACATCGGTCAGAGCGTGGCTGTGCGGAACAACGATGTGCTGGCGGTCGAGGCGACGGAAGGTACCGACGCCATGATCCGCCGGGCGGGCGAGCACTGCCGTGACGGCGGCTGGACGCTCATCAAACGTGGCAACACCCGGGCCGACCCGCGGATGGACGTTCCGACGATCGGCATGAACACGATCGAGCTGCTGAAGTCGTCGGGCGCAACGTGCCTCTGTGTCGAGGCGAAGCAGGTGATCTTCCTGGAGAAAGACAAGATTCTCGCCGCCGCAGACGCGGCGGGCATCTGCGTCGTCGGACGGATTGATGCGTCGTAGGCCGATGCGTACCCCCGGCTGAAGATCAGTACCTTCGGCTGAAGATCAGTACCCCCGGCTGGATTCGAACCAGCAACCAAGCGATTATGAGTCGCCTGCTCTGACCATTGAGCTACAGGGGCGTCGCTCGCTATGAGCTTAGCAAAGCGGCCTCGTCGTGGGGCGCGTAGAGGTGGTCGAGCTCGAGGTTGTCGACACGTATCTGGGCCGTCTCTGCGTAGAAGCCGAGTCTGCCGTCGCGGAAGGTGTCATCAACGAGGCTCAGCCGCACGTAGCCGTCGATGCTGAGTTCGATGTACCTGCCGTAAGCGACGAGCTCGAACTCCCAGGGGCCGGCGCGGTCGCTGAGGAAGTTGGAGTTCTGAATCGCGTTGAAGCTGAAGGCGTGCTCACCGACGCCGTCGTCGTTGGTGGGCGTGACGCCGGGCAGGATAGCGTCAGTGCCGCTGGCTTCAGGGGCGTCGTGGTAGTTGCTCTTCCAGGCACGCAGTTGGGCGAGACCCTTTTGCAAATCGAGCGACAGGTAGTAGCCGCTGGTGGTCGGTTCGTTGAGGCGGAAGACGAAGCCGCACTTGCCGCGACCTTCGAGGCTGAGCTTGCCGCGGAGGCGGAAGTCGCGGTGGGTGCCCTGGAGCAGGAAAGTCTCGAAGCCGGCGTCGCTGCCGAACCAGCAATCGAGGTCGTTGGAGCCGACCTTGCTATCCGGGTTGCCGGCGATGGGTCGCAGCGGTGCGAGGTCGGCGGCGTGGAGGCTGCGTCGGACGGCTCGATTGAAGCCGTCAAAGCTCTTGAGCATCAGGCGGCCGTCCTCGTGCATGACCAGCCGCTTAGGCGGGGGCATGAGGTTGCGGGCTTGGCCCCACTTGCTGGCGGCGGGTGATGAACCGGTGAAGTAAAAGTTGAAGATCAGGCGACCCATGCCGTCCAAGTCGCAGACGTCGTTGCTGCTGGGTGCTTCGCCGCGAAGGCGACCATCGTCGTCGACCTCCTGGGCCTCGACCGGATACACACACGTGCGAGCGGCGTAATTGCCTTGCGGCAAGAGCACGTTGTCGAAGTAGTTCCGCCAAGGTCCCTTGAGCGTGTCGGCGTACCAGTACCGCACCTTCACGTCCTCACGGATCGAGCCGATCAGGAAGTACGTCCCGCCGAGCTTGAACAGGCCCGGCACCTCGACATCGTCGTACCGCCTCGGGTGGTACAAAGGCGGGCGAAACTCCCATTTGTCCCGTTCGACTTCTTCGGCGACGGCCACGCAGCCGCGGCGGATCACGGGACCATATTTCACACGCCCGCTCGCCAACAACATCCGCTTGCCACCGTCACAAAAAAACAGCGGGTCGCGGAAACTGACCCATTTGCGGCCTTCGTTGAGCCCGCTCTCGTAAAACGTCTCACCGCCGCGGGCGACTTCGAGCGGGTACGTGTTGTCGTTGACCTTCGTCCAGTGAATCAGGTCATCACTGACGGCGAGACCGATTCGCTGGATACGACCGCGTTCGTGCCGACTCAACCCCGTGTAGAACATCCGCCATTTTCCCGGAAGATCCGGGTCAGCACTGACGTTCATCGTCCACAGCGCGTCGTCGTCCCAGGCGCCGGGATTACCGATGAACAGTGCATTGTCGATGCGTCGCCAGTTGAGCCCGTCGTCGCTGACGGCATGGGCGATGTAGTCGTGGTTCGGCAGAACCAGATGAAAGAGGTGAAACGTCCCCTCGTGATAAACGACGTCGACGTCGCCGATGTTGCGGGGCTCGAAGCCGACGTCGGAATACATGGGTGCTAAGGGTAGGCCCGGCCCTACGAATTACAGCTTTTCGTCTTCTTCAGCGATAAGGTCGTACATCTGCCGGGCGGTCTTGGCGGCGAGCAGTTCTTTTCGCACGTCTGCCTTGGCCATGATCTTGCTGACGCGGGCCAGCGCGTTGATGTGCGGGCCTGTCTTGTCGATCGGGCTCGACAGCAGCCAGACGAGCGAGACGGGCTTGCCGTCGATTGACTCGAAGTCGACGGGCTTGTCGAGGCGGCCCAGCGCCATGACGAGCTGCTTGACGCCGTCTGTCTTGCCGTGCGGGATGGCCAGGCCGTCACCAATGCCGGTCGTGCGGGTCTTTTCCCGCTCGAGCACAGCCGTCCGCACTTTGGCGGCGTCGGCGAGGTCGCCGTTGGTGTCGAGCAGGTCGATGAGCTCACCAATGACGCCGACCTTGTCTTCGGCGACCACGGGAAGCTTGACATTTTCGGGCTTGAGGAGGTCGGTCAGACGCATGAGACGAACCGGCGCGGAAGAGGTGGCTCAGAGGAGGGCGTCCCGCGGGAGGCAACAACAGGCGTTGTCGAGGCCGGGGCGGGCGGCAGTGTAGGCCGCCGACCCTTGACGTTGATAGATGTAACAGCCGAAAGCACCGCATCGACGCCGACGCGGTCGATGCAACTTCTGGCGTCGTCGTGCAGGCACGTACCCGTCTGCCAGCAGTCGGGCATCTTCAGCGTCGCGTCGTCGCGGTACGGGCAGTCGCACGCCCTACCAAGCCCGCGAGCTTCGACGTGTCGCGGCAGGATCACGTTGGCACTGCTCGGCCCGAACAGCCCAACCACCGGCAGGCCGACCGCAGCAGCGATGTGCATCAAGCCCGTGTCATTCCCGACGTACAGGCCGCACCGCTTCAGCAACGCCGCCTGGTGGAGCAACGGCTCAGGCCCCACGACCGTCGCCTGCCTTTGTTCGGAGAACTGCTCTGCCGCCGATGTATCGTCGCCGCAAAAGACGAATACGCGGCCGTGCTCCGTGGCAAGTTGCTCCAGTACGGCCTCGAACCGCTGGGCCGGCCACCGCTTGAGGTCGAGCGACGCGACCGGTGCGACCGCCGCAGGCACGTCGTTGCCGACCATGTCATCGGCCCACGCCTCGTCTTCGTCACGAAGCGTCAGCGCCGGACTTGCGTCTTCGTCAATATCCACGCCCCAGCCCGACGCTGCGGCCAAGGTGGAGGCACGGGTCAAGCCCTCACCGCGTCGGGTGGCTGCGTCCTGCACCGCTTGGTCGCACTCCACGCTAACGTAGCCGAGCGACCAGATGATCTCTCGGACCGCGGCTGCAGCGTGCAGCGTGTCGAGGACAAGATCGAACCGCCGCTGCCCGTCCAGCCACGCCGCAAATTCCGGTGCCTCGTTGATGCCGATGTGGTCGACGCCCTTTGACCGGACGTCCACAACCTCATCGACAATGTCACCCGCTTCGAGCAACTGAGTTGCCGGCGACGCACCGACGGCAACGACATGTGCCCCCGGCGTCACGCGACGCAAAGCGCCAAGAGCGGGCAGCTGCATCACGAGGTCACCGATGCCCCAGCGGAGGCACACCAGCACGCGTCTGGCAGCAGCAAAATCATCTCGTCGGTACGGCAAACGAATGGACACGACGCCACCCTAAGACGACCGCCAGCAGTAACAATCTCCGTCTTTTTGCCGGCGTTCCTGCACGACAAGCTGCCTGCGCCCATGCCACCAGGAGCAGGCTTACTCGGTCAACGCCTCGTCGGGAATGTCGGCGTTGTGGCTGACGCTTTGCACGTCGTCGTTGTCCTCGAGGTTGTCGATCAGCGTCAGCACCTTGCGGGCCGTCTCGACGTCGAGCTCGATCAGGTTCTGCGCGATGTTCGTCAGCTCGCTCGACTCCAAAGGCACCTCGGCCGCTTCGAGCGCGTCCTTCACTTGTGCGTAGTTCGTCGCCTCGCAGTAAATGACGAAACCCTCGCCTTCGTTTTGTACATCGCTCGCGCCGGCTTCGAGGGCGACGTCCATCAGCTTCTCCTCACTCATCGCGCCGGCGTCGACGGCAAACACGCCCATCAGGTCGAACTGATACGCGACGCTTCCGCTTGTGCCGAGACTGCCACCCGACCGGCCGAAGATAACGCGCATCTCCGGTGCTGTGCGGGCACGATTGTCGGTGAGCACGTCGACGAGCACCGCCACACCGGCCGGGCCGTAGCCCTCGTAGACCACATCTTCGTAGTTTTCACCACCGGCTTCGCCACTGCCCTTGGCGATGGCGTTTTCGATCGTGTGCTTGGGCATGTTGGCCGCCTTGGCCTCGTCGATGACGTAGCGGAGCGAGAGGTTGTCCCGCGGATCGGCACCCGCCTTGGCCGCGACCATCATCTTCTTGGCGATCTTGCCCCAGACCTTGGCCCGCTTCTTATCGATCGCGGCCTTCTTGTGCTTGATGTTCGCCCATTTGGAGTGACCTGCCATAGACGGGGAATGTAGGGGCTGTCCGAATGCGCCGCCCGAAACACCGCGATCGTCGGGAACCCGGCACTCCGACCTCCGCACACCCCATTCAGACGTCGACATCCCGCACCGATGCGCCGAACCTTAACGCCCAGGCGTCAAACCTCCGCCTTGCAACGTCTAACCCTCTCGCTCCAACGCCCGACCGGCAACTTCCACCGTCCAAACGCCGGCTTCCAACGCGTGACCGTCTTCCCCAAGGGGGGTCCGACCCCTTCCTGCTTCCCCTCGTACACCGCGACGCCGCCGGCTGGGGCCTGTGCGCCCGCAGCCGCAAGCGCACGCCGGACGTCGGCAGCGACCCCGCCCACCCCGACCTCTCCGCCCGCGACGCGGCGGTGGTGGGGTGAGCCACAGGACATACGGAGGCGACGCCGCCAAACAAACGATGTCCCCGTTAAGGCTCGCGGGGCTGCCGACTGCTTCGTCCGCCGCCCGCCCCGACCGAGCCCGCCCGCCGATTCTCGTGCCGGCCCGTAAAATATGGCGTGTTGGCGACTGCCACGCGTCCGACGCCCGAGAACGAGGGCTTAGAACGCTTGCTACGTGGCACAGCAGGCGTGTCTCGAATGACGCAGAACCCGTGCTTCGCGACGTAGCACGCGTTCTCAAAGACGCAGCAGACGTAGGTCGTGCTTCAGCACGACGCGAGGCCCATCCGCTCCCGATCCCGTCGTGGAACGGCACGACCCACCAGGAAGCACGAGTTCGCGGTCGCCCTTGGGCGACGCTCGCGAACTCGCCCGACCCGTCGCCCAGGGGCGAACGCAAATACCCAACAAAGATTTGGCGACGTGGCTGATCGTCTCGCTTGCAACTGAGACCGCTTACCCACACGATCTGTGTTTGTTAGATTTCCGGGTGGTGGGCCGCGGCCCACTGACGAGCCTTCTTCTCGCTCACAGAACATGGACCTCATCGACGCCGTTACACGTCTTGCCGCTCGTCTGCCGCAGCAGATGCCCCTGCTCACAACGGAGGAGGCGACGAAGAATGCTCTCGTCATGCCGCTCATCAACGCCGCTCGGCTACAACGTCTTTGATCCCTCGGAAGTCGTGCCGGAGTTCACGGCCGATGTCGGCATCAAGAAGGGCGAGAAGGTCGACTACGCGATCTTCATCGACGCAAAGCCGATGATCCTTGTCGAGTGCAAGACGATCGGGACGCCGCTCGACCTCAAACACGCTTCGCAGCTTTATCGATATTTTTCCACGACGGAAGCGCGGTTTGCGATGCTCACGAATGGTGTCGAGTATTGGTTCTACACAGACATTGACGCTCCGAACAAGATGGACGCAAAGCCGTTCTTCGAGTTCTCGATGCTCGATGTTTCCGAGCGCTCCGTGAGCGAGCTGAAGAAATTCTCACGCGCCACCTTCAACCTCGATTCGATTCTTAGTGATGCAAGCGAACTGAAGTACCTCAAGCAGTTGAAGCGGTGCCTTGATGACGAGTACGACTCGCCGTCGGAGGACTTCGTTAAGCTTTTGACCTCCCGTGTCTATGAAGGGCAGTTTCGTTCATCAGTGAAGGATCAGTTCACGGCTCTCGTGACGCGTGCAATCCGCGAGTTTGTGCGTGATCGAGTCAACAGTCGCTTGAAGCAGGCAATCGACGGAAGTGCGACCGTCCAAGATGAGCCGGCCGAATTGAACGGTAGGGACGAGAGCAATGCTGACGAATCAGCAGACGGGATCATGACGACGGCGGAGGAATTGGAAGCCTTCCACATCGTTCGCGCGATCCTGGCCCGCGATGTAAGTCCGTCACGGGTTGTGATGCGCGATACCAAGAGCTACTGCGGCGTGCTGCTCGATGACAACAACCGCAAACCGATCTGCCGCCTGCGCTTCAACCACGGCCAAAAGTATCTGTCGCTTTTCGACGCGCAGAAACAGGAGCAGCGAGTTCCAATCGATCAGCCGACTGACATCTTCAAGCACGCTGAGGAGCTACACACGACGGTTCTTCGCTACGATGGCAAGCTAGATGACGCATCCGCAACAAGTGAAGCGTCAAGCGAAGTCGTCGCGGCCGAAGAGCCGGCATCCTGAAGCCGCACCGTTAGGTCGTCTTGACGAGCGTACATCTATCACGCCTCCGGCAGCAGCTTCTCCGGCGTTTGCAGGAGCTGCAGGATCGCGTTGAGGCCGCCGACGGCCGTGCCGCCGTCGACGACGCGGTGGTCGCAGGTCAGGCTCAGGGGCAGCAGCTTGCCGACGCCTAACATGCGGTTCTTCACCACCACGCCCTCGCGGCCGCGGCCGACGGCGTGGCCACGACCCGGGTCAGAAACGGGAACATCGCTCGTCTCGTCACCGAGCTACTCCCGAGCCAGCACTTTGCTTGGGGTCCTACGTCATGATGAGTTCGAAACCGACAAGGCGCTCGCGGCGGTTGATGACGGCGTGGGCAACGACGGTGTAGACGGATAGGAGGATCAGCACCGGAACACCGGCGAGGATGCCGAGGCCGACGTGGCTTAGCAAAGGGGTCCGACCCTTTATCTGCTCCACGGCACCCGAACCGTGACGACGTGGTGAGCTCAGCGAGCCGACGGAGCAGGCAGGTGGCGGCGAGTGTCGCGACGGCGGCGGAGGCGGGTTCGGGGACGATTGTGACCGTCAGGTCCGTGCCGTTCGAGAGCGTCGTGGTATAGGAGCCGCTGTCGAAGAAGCCCAGCTCGCCGATCGTCGTGTCGGTGTAGATCGAGGAGCTCGCGAGCGGATCGCCAGAGACAAAACCCGCTGGCACGTAGACGCTGACGCCGCCGCCGAAGAAGGGGATGCGTTGGGCGAAGCCGACGTAATCGCTTCGCGTCGGGCCGACAACGCCGTCGGGGGAGGCAGTAGCGAGGAAGCCGTCGCCGAACGCAGTCGCATTCATGGTATTTTCGATGAAGAGCAGCGCGTTCGGGTCTTCGGCACCCGTCATGATCGCAGGTGCGTCGGGAATGACCGTCAGGTCCGGCGGGCCGAAGGCGAGGCTGTCCGGCGTCAGACCGGTCAGGTCGATGCTGCCGGAGCCGGTGATGACAACGTCGTCGCCGACCTGGTCGACGAGGTACGCAAAGTCGGCGGAGGCAGCGGAGGACAAAGCAGCCACGGCAGCGGTAGCAAGGATCATTCGGTGGATCATGTGCATTTTCTCGTTCTCGTGATGAGCATCAGCGGATGCGAACCGGTCGCACTCGCTCCCCTCATTAAGTCAAACTACCTTGATCGGTGGACCGCGTGTGAGCAAGCGCGAGATTCGCCGAGCTCTGGTGCTACGGTCTGAGCCGCATTCCGATGCGGGCAAACCGTGTCGAAGACCGTGTTGCGCTGACTGGCGTCGCCGACACGGCTTGCCCGCCGCAGACGGCGGCTCAAGCCGTGGCACCAGGCATCTTGCACGACCCACATCTCATTCTGCGCGATCAGGAGCCAACCTTGCGCGACCACGAACCAGACTTGCGCGGGAACAATAAGAGAATGCAGCTTGGTGCCACGGTTTGAGCCGCATTCCGATGCGGGCAAACCGTGTCCGGGACCGTGTTGCGGCGCACTACGTCACCGACACGGCTTGCCCGCCGCAGACGGCGGCTCAAGCCGTGGCACCAGGCATCTTGCGCGACCCACATCTCATTCTGCGCGATCAGGAGCCAACCTTGCGCGACCACGAACCAGACTTGCGCGGGAACAATAAGAGAATGCAGCTTGGTGCCACGGTTTGAGCCGCATTCCGATGCGGGCAACCCGTGTCCGGAACCGTGTTGCGGCGCACGACGTCACCGACACGGCTTGCCCGCCGCAGACGGCGGCTCAAGCCGTGGCACCAGGCCCTTGACCCCTCATCTGTCCTTAGCTTTCTCCTCTGCCCACTTGTCTTCGCTCATCTGCCACCAGCCCTTCTTTTCCTTCGGCGGCTCCTGCAACCCAACCCCGACGCTGTAGGTGTACTGCCCTTCGCCGGTAGCGTTGTAGATGATGATAGATCTCGAGAAGCCGTTGACCACGGCCGACTCAAGGCGCACCATGTTCGTCGACATGTTGATGTCGAAATTTCGGTCGCTCGTGGCGAGACGCAGCCAGCGGTCGACCTTGTCCTGGTTCTCGACGCTCCAGCATCCCCACTGGTTCATCGCGGCCTTCACCCGGACCGCGTTCTCCTCGGCATCGCTGCCGTGCATCAGGAACTTGAGAGCGAGAATCTCGCCGTCGTCGGTCTGCCGGACCTGAACCAGATCCGGCTCGATCAGGTGCGTCTCGCCGCTCGGCAAGATGAGCTCCACCCGGTCGGGTTCGAGGTACGTCGGCCCCTGCCCCGGCTGGTGCGGGCGGACCGGAACCCCGACCTCCCGCGGGTGCCGTTCGTCAGTGATGTGCCAGCGGACGACATCCCGCGACGGGTCCGACACCTCCATGGCGGACCACACGAGGCAGGGTAGGGTCGCAACGGCGACTACCAGAATGCCACACGCTGAAAGTAAAGCTTGCATTGAAACGTGTTTCGGCCGTGACGGCTCAGGGCCCATTCGGAGTAGATGGAGCCGGGTGCCACGACACGACGTGCAGTGACACCCAACGGCTCAAGAACCACCGCGCCACGGCGTCAGGGCGTGACGCGGCCCAGCACCGTCGCCAGATCCCCGCGGAGCAGGGCGGCGGGGTCGAGGATCAGGCCGGGGAAGAGGTTGCTTTCGACAAGGCCGTCGGCGTCGGGCGTTATGGCGAGGTAGCGGTCATACTGGCGTGTGACTCGCCGTGCGTGAACGGAACGTCGCTGCGGATGACGACCGTGCCGTTGAGGAGCTGCGCCCGCGTGTGGGGCATCTGCTCGTAGCGACGCATGAACGCGTCGGCTGTTCATTGATCACCAGTCTCGCAACAGCATGGCGACCACTGTACAGACTTATGGAATGACCTTGTTCAGCGGATAGCTGAAGATCTCCGTCGCGCCGGTCCGCTTGAGTTGCGGGATGAGATCGCGTTCGAGGTGTTCGTCGATGATGACCTCGACCGCGTAGCCGCCGTCGTGGGTTTCGTTGACGGTGGGGCTTTTCAAGGCCGGCAGCATGGCGACGACGGCGCCGAGGGCTTCCTTCGTCACATTGAGCTTGAGCCCCACCTTGCCGCGGGCGGCGATGGCGCCGGTGAGGAGCATCGCGATGTTCTCCATCTTTTCGCGTTTCCAGTCGATCTCCCAGGCGGCTTTGCTGGCGATGAAGCGGATCGTGCTCGTCAGCAGCGTGTCGATGATCCGCAGGTTGTTGGCCCGGATGCTGCTGCCGGTTTCGGTCAGATCGACGATCGCGTCGCAGATGCGGGCTTTGATCTCGGTCGTGCCCCACGAGAATTCGGTGCGCGGCAGCGGGTCGATGCCCTTGCTCTCGAAGTAGCGGCGGGTCGTGTTGACGATCTCGGTCGCCACGAGCTTGCCGGCGAGGTCTTCGGGCTTCTCGATCGGCGACTCCTGCGGCACGGCGAGCACCCAACGGGCGGGCTGACGCGTGGCACGGCTGTAGGTGAGCTCGCAAACTTCGACGACGTCGTCGGCGTTGCCGTTTTCGACGATCCAGTCGTGGCCGGTCAGACCGCAGTCGACGAGGCCGTCGACGACGTAACGGCTCATCTCCTGGGCACGGAAGAGGACGCACGACATCTTCTCGTCGTCGATGGTGGGAAAGACGCTGCGGTCGCGGGCACGAATGTGGTAGCCGGCCCGGTCAAAAAGCTCGTACGTCGACTTCTGCATCGAGCCTGATGGCAGGCCGAGGCGGAGGGTATTGAGGGGTAAAACGCTCACGAGCGAAGGTAGGCCATCAGCGATTCAGGATGACGCGCGCACGGCGGCAAAGATCGTGCGACAGTCGTCCACCTTTAGATTCTGCTCGCAAAACTTCGCCGTCTCGGCCAGCGTCGCGTCGGCATCGATGGCCTTGTGCTTGAGCAGCAACTGCCGCGCCGCCTCGTCGATCGGAAGCACGCCAAAGTCACTGGCGAAGAGGGCAACATGTGCTTCGACGTACGCCAGATCTGCGGCCGGCTCGTCGTGGTCGCCGATGATGGCACGCCGCATCGCCGGTCGGATCTCTCTGCGGCTCAGGCCGACGACGCGGTCGAGCGTCAGCCGACCCTCGATGTCGAAGATCTGGGACAAGGCGTCGTGTATGAGCGACGCCCGCTGATCCGACTCGGCCTCGGTGTACTGGTCCGAGAGCAGGTCGACGAGTTCGAGATCGGTGCACGCCCGCAGGTCGTTGAGATCGACAAACTCGTCCTCGATGGCGGCCATCGATGCGGCGGCTTTAGACTCGGCGGCGTCGTAGCGAAGGGCACCGAGCACGACGGCCGCCAGTGGCTTGGGCTTGACGTCGTCGCCGAAGTACGGCTCGATGGGGTGATTCTTTCCGAGCTTGGCGGCGAGGGCCTTGAGCACGGGGGCAAACTTGGCTGCGTTCTTCATGCGTCCCCCGCCTCCGGTGCGGCGTCGGTGGCTGGTTTCTCCGGAGCCGGCGGCTCGTCGTTGACATTCTCGGCAGGCGGGTCGACCATCTCGTCGGACGCCTTCTGGATCAACTCCAGCACCGCCACCTCGCGGCGGTACTGCTCGTCAATGTGGAAGCGGAGCAGCGGCACGGTACGGGTGGCCATGGCCTTGCCGAGCCGTCCGCGGAGCATGCCGGCAGCACTCTTAAACGCCTGCAACGCCGCCGACTGCTTGCCGGGCGTGCCCATGAGCACGAGGTAGACATCAGCCGTCGCCATATCTTCGGCGACTTTGACGCGGTTGACGCTGGGCAGAGTGCCGACCAGACGCGGGTCGTTCAGGTCGCGCTGGACCGCCTCCATGATCTCTTGTCGGATGGCGCTGCCGAGACGTTCAGTTCTTCGCGACATACGGACGGGCAGCGTAGGCGCGGCCGGTGGGGAGGAATTGTTGGCGACTATCGCGACGCAGCCAGCCGTCGACGCAACTCGCCCATCGTCAGCACGGGCGGCAGATCAAGGTCATCCTCCAGCGTCGGCGTGCCATACGTCCGCGCCAGCCGATCGATCTCGCCGCGATTCACGACGACGATGGCGTCGTCGGCTGCGTCTAGCAATGCGTCACCAAGCCAGGCCGCCAACGCGTCGTCGGCCGGTGGAACGTCGAACACGACCTTGTAGTGCAGGTCAGCCGCCGGATAGGCAAAGGCCGTGGCGTCGCCGACGAGATAGATGCTCTTCGTGTTGGTCTCATTGATGAGCGGTGTCAGGTACGAGGCAGGGCCACCGACGCCGAGCAGGATGTGGGTCTGCCGCAGCTTGCCGACGAGGCCGGTTTCTTCGTGCAGGAACAAGGTTGTCCCGAGCCCGACAATGCCAACAACGCCGGCGACAGCTGCAACGGCCGCCGATCGTTCGCGCACCCACCATGTAACGGCGAGGGCAAGGACCGGAATCAGCACGACCAAAAACCGTCCGATCTGGTGCGTCGCCAGCGACCAGATTACGAGCATCACGATCATCAGGGCCGCCAACAGCTG
This sequence comes from uncultured Planctomycetota bacterium, assembly GCA_963841915.1. Taxonomy (GTDB): domain Bacteria; phylum Planctomycetota; class Phycisphaerae; order Tepidisphaerales; family Tepidisphaeraceae; genus JBCDKH01. The sequence goes on from CAWJEN010000006.1 coordinate 659,164, forward strand.
CGGGGCGGCAAGGTGCAAGTCGGTCTTTGCGAATTTCCGCCTGCGAAGGAGCAGAACAGCCAACGCGGCAATGCCGGCCGGTACGAGCAGCCACCCGAAGCGAGCGTTTCCGAGTACTTCAACCCAAACCGCCCGCGGCAGATTCGACAGCGGCTGGTCGTGGGCGTCGCTGAAGCGGAACATCTGCTCACCCGACCAACCCGCGACGTCGCCGACGAGTGGCGAAAATGGGTTGCCGTACCACACGACGTTTCGCGCCAGCCAAGGCAGCGCGAACACGAGAGACGCCAAACCGAAGCATGCCGCTGCAATGGACAGTTGTCGAAGGTTCAGACGGCTGACGAAGACGACGCACAATGCAACGCCTCCGGCTCCGACGAGCATCGGGACGGCTGTGTACTTCGTTGCCACGCCAAGCCCGGCGAAGAGGCCTGCAAGGGCGACGCTGCTCAAATCCTTCGGCGTTGCGACTGCCCGCAGCAACCACGCGACGACCAGGGCCGTTGCCAACAGGTAGAGCGGCTCGTTGTACGCGATGCTCGACAACATGATCGTCCAGGGCGTGCACGCGGAAACTGTCGCAGCACAGGTCGCGGCGAGCGGCGATCCGCCGACGCCGCGAATCGCGCCGTAGCACGCCAGGACGAGGCCGACACCGAGACCGACGTTGATGAAGTGCGGGGCGAACGTTGCCTCGAACGGGCCACCGGCTGCGTGCATCGACGCCAGGAACAGCGTCTCGCTCGCCAACGGCATTCGCGAAAACACGTTGTGCCCGAGCGGCACGATCTGGCCGACCTCGTACCACTCGCGTGGGATCTGCAGGTGGTAGCTCAGGACGTCATACGCGTTGGGCTCGCCGCCCCACAACACGCCCGGTGGCATGCAGGCGGCAACGAGGGCGATGAGCAGGGCGAGGACCGGCAGCGCCCACAGCATGCGGGCGACGCCGGTGACCTTTTTGACCGGTCGCTGCCAGAAATCACTCTGCCGCCAAAGGACGCCGCCGCCCGCCACGCCAGCTGTAGCCAGGATCGCCAGCACGCTGATGGTGTTGAGCCAGCCCGCAAGGCCGAGTAGAAGCGACGCCGAAACGAACAGCCCGACGCCGACACCCAGCCCGCTTGCGATCAGCAGCGATCGAGGCGTTCTCGGGGCAAGCGGCTTCAGGAGCGCTGCACCCGCCGCTGTCAGGCACGCAAGCGCAATGGCAACCGGCAGCCCTTCCAACAACAACGCCGCGACGATGCGGATAATGGCATCAGTCGCGGCAGGTTCATCTGTCGGCACGACGGCAGCATAACGCGTCGTCCCACCTGTGACTCAGTAGCTCAAGTCGTACCGGACATTGGCCAGCTCGCCGGCGAGTTCGAGCTCGACCCGCTCGACCATGATCTCGCGATTGTCGCTTGGAAACGCCCGGCCGTCGGCGTCGAGCAGCTTGGCGAACTCGATCTTGAGAATCACGCCCGGGTCGGCGTCGTTGAGACGACAGGCGTAGCGGCCGTTGACCCAGACACGGCCGCCGGCCTGCCAGGTCATGCCGCTGAGGTTGATGAGGTCGAGCCGATCTTTGCCGTGCAGGGCGACGGCCCGGGCGGCGGCATTGCCGACGACGTCGAGCTCGACCGGATACTCGGCCGGAGGCTGTTGGACCTCGGCGGCGGCGAGCTGGGCCGCTTCGGGCTCATTGCCGGCCATGTCGAACTCGCCAACCTTCATCGAGCAACCACCGGCCATAACGCCGGCCGCGACGAGCAAAGCTGCCGGTGGATAGGCGTCCCAGGCCAAAGCCAGGATCTTTAGACGGCGTGACGTCGGCTGCTTGGAGGCGGTGAACATGATGTGCTTATCGGACGCCTCCGCTTCTGAGCATCAGTCGCCGGTAGAGTGCGGGCATGAGCGGCCCGATCGGCAACCTTTGCCTCGTCCTCCACGGCCACATGCCGTACGTCCTGCATCACGGCAGCTACCCGCACGGAGAGGCGTGGCTCTTCGAGGCCGCCGCCGAGACGCACCTGCCCATTCTCGACATGATCGGCGAGGTCGCCCTCATGCAGAAACGGCCGGCCATCACGATCGGTCTCATGCCGGTGCTCCTCGAGCAACTCGCCCACGATCGCTTCAAGACCGGCTTCGTCGAGTATCTCAACGGCCGCATCAATAAAGCCGAAGACGACGAAAAAGAGCTCGACGCTGAAGGCGACAAGCATGGCGTCTACCTTGCCCAGCGGTGGCAGCACTGGTACACGGACCGCCTCGAGCAGTTCGAACGCATCGGCCGCGACATTCCGGGTGAATTCGCCAAGCGGTACCAGGAAGGGCACGTCGAGCTGCTGACGAGCAATGCCACGCACGGTTACATGCCGCTGATCCTCAACGATCAGATGTTGGCCGCCCAGATGAAGTGCGGCGTCGCCACGAGCGAAAAGCACCTGGGTAAGAAGCCCAGCGGCATGTGGCTGCCCGAGTGCGCTTACCGCCCGCACTGGCCGCACTGGATGCCGAGCGTCTTGTACGACAACGCCCGCGATCGACCGGGTGTCGAAAAGTTCATGGCCGATGAAGGCGTCACGCACTTCTTCGTCGAAAGCCATCTCGTCCAGAACGCAACGCCCCTCGGGCATCGTCACGACGGCACCTTCTACCCCGGTCCCGGCGGACGCGTCGGGGGCAACGACACCCTCGAGCCCGTCGGCGTCGCCAGCAGCCCGACCGATACGAGCGTCCACGCCTTTGCCCGCCACCCCAAGGTCAGCGAGCAAGTCTGGAGCGGCTCCATCGGCTACCCGGCCAACGGCAAGTACCTCGAGTTCCACCGCAAACGCGGTGAACGCGGCCTCCGCTATCACAAGATTACCAGCACCAAGACGCCGCTCAGCGAGAAAGAGCCGTACCACCCCGACGACATTTCGTCGCTCATTCACGAGCACGCCAGCCACTTCTGCGACACGGTGCGGTCGACGCTCTGGGACTACAACCGCGCAACGGGTCGGCGGGGCACGGTGGTGGCGAGCTTCGACGCCGAGCTGTTCGGGCACTGGTGGTTCGAGGGGCCACGCTTCCTGCGGGACGTGATCCTCAACCTCGCCGGCGACGACGGCGTGCGACTGGCGACGACGAGCGAGGTGCTCGAAAGCGACCGCCCCGACAAGGTCATGCGGCTGCCCGAGGGCTCGTGGGGCGAGAATGGCGACCACACGGTCTGGTCAAACGATGAGACGAAGTGGTGGTGGGAGATCGAGTACCGCGCTGAGGGCGAGTTCCTGAAGCTCCTGCACACCTTGCCGTGGCAGGACAACGCCGAGGTCCGCGGCCTGCTCGAACGAGCCGGCCGCCAGTTGCTGCTCTTACAGGCCAGCGACTGGGCTTTCGTGATCCATACCGGCGGCGCAGTCGACTACGGCATCCAGCGTTTAGCCGACCACGCCACGAATTTCGGCCGCATGTGCCGTATCGCGGGCTCCGTGGCAGGCGGCACGCCGATGAGCGAGCTCGACAAGGTCGAGGTCGCCAACGCCGATGCGCACGACGTGATCTTCCAGGAGATCGACCTGAACTGGTGGATGTAGCGGGCTGCCGTCTGGTAAGATGGTGCGATGTCCGCAACGTTGATGCCAGAGAAGGTAGTAGTTGCCTCGCCCGAAGAGGCTGACGCGGTCGCGACGGAATCGTTGCATCGCCAAGCCATGACGTGGGAAGAGTTCATCACGGATGCGAACCTGCCGCATCATCACTACGAGTACGTCGAAGGCCATGCCGTCGAGATGCCGATGGTCACGAAGAATCACACGTCGTTACGCTCTTGGCTTCTCATGTGTGGCGGCCTGTTCAAAGGCATGAATACCTATGCAGGATGCGACGGCGAGCCCTACAAGGTTCGCACGCCAGCAGGCAATGCCCGCGCTCCCGATGTCTTCTTCTGGAACCACGAACAGGACAAGAAGGCGGTCGACCACGTGGTCGAGGGCCCGGTCGACCTCGTCATCGAGATTCTCAGCCCATCAACGTACTCCGACGACTACGGCCCAAAGCTCCGCGAGTACCAAGCCGCCGGCTGTCGCGAATATTGGATCCTCGACCCGCTCAACACGATCGCCAACGACTACTTCGAACTGGTCGACGGCAAGTACCGCCCGTTCCTCCCCGACTTCGAGGGCGACCGCCAGATCATCCGCTCACGAAGCGTGAGCGGCTTGTGGTTCGATGTGGTGTGGTTCGTCAACCAGCCGCCGGTGACCGAAGTGCTCAGGGCGTGGCAGGAAGCGGCCTAACAACTTCGAAGTTCTCCTTTGGCACGAGGCTGCGGGCAAGGCGATGAGCGAGCTCGGTTATGCTGAGTTCGGCAACGCCAACTTGAGCGACGTCATCTTCAAGATCAATGACTGAGTTGCTGGATGCGGAGCTTGGATGCGACTGCGCCGCCGAGCAATGTCTACTGGCCTGATCACGCCGCGTCGTCGAGCCGTTCGACGCTGACGTCCATCTGCTGCATCGAAGCCGGGCCCCATTGGCTGATGAGGGCGACGTCGGCGGCGTCGCGGCCGTAGGCGACGACGACGCGGCCGCCTCTGGGCCGGCTTTGCGTCGCGTCGAAGGTGTACCAGCGGCCGTTGATGTAGACCTCGTACCAAGCGTGCTGGTCCATCGGGTCCAGCTCGTGCAGATAGCCGACGACCATGCGGGCCGGCATGTTGAGCGCACGGCTCAGCGCGATGCCGACGTGCGAAAAGTCGCGGCAAACGCCTTGCTTCTGCTTGATGGTTTCGGCGGCCGAGGTGGTGGCGTCGCTCGTGCCGTACTCGTACTTGAAGTTGGCGTGGATCCACGCCCGGATGGCCTCTGCCTGGTCGTAGCCAGGTGCTTTGCCGCTGGCGACGTCCAAGGCGGCTCCACGGAGTTCGTCTGACTCGCAGTACCGACTCGGCAGCGTCAGCGGCAGGGTGTAATCGGGCAGGTCCTGCGGGTATGTCGCCCAGGCACCCGGAGCCGTATCAATTTCTTCGGCAACGGTGACCTCCGTTTCGACCTCGATCTCGAAGGTTCCCTGTGGTGCCGTCAGTCGCTGGCAGAGGTTGCCGTTGGTGTCGGAGAACTCGGTGGCAGGTGCGAACGGCCGGAGGTCGAAGCGGGTGGCGTGTACCCATTGACCGGCCCCGGAGCGTGGCCTGAGGATGAGCATCATCGGCGTCGGTTGTTCGACGTCGAGGCGGATGAGCGTGTGCGTGCGGAGCTTCATTCGGCCGACGCTAAGGCCGAATGATCAACTCAGCAGATCGTTTTTAGAAGCAGCACCTGCCAAGCCGCCACTCGGACTTGAACCGAGAACCTTCGCTTTACAAAAGCGGTGCTCTGCCAATTGAGCTATGGCGGCGAACGCGGGCAGTTTATCCACCTGCGGTTCCTCAGACCAGACCCAGGATCTCCAGCTTCATCGAGCCGCGCGGGGCCTTGACGGTGACGGTGTCGCCGACGCGGGCCTTCATGAGGGCATCGCCGAGCGGGCTGGCGGCGCTGACGTCCTGGACCTCGCTGTCGACGGCCGGGGCGGCGGCTTCGCCGACGATGCGGAAGGTCATCTCTTCGTCGTCTCGCAGATCCTTGACCTTCACCGTGCTGCCCAGGAAGACCATGTCGTCCGGCACGTCGTCGGCATCGGCCACGACCACGTCTTTGAGCTTCTTTGTCAGGTCGCTGATCTCCTTTTCGATCTTGCGATTCTCTTCCTTGGCGAAGTGGTATTCGGCGTTCTCGCTCAAATCACCGAGCGCGGCGGCGGTGGTGATTCGCCCCTGGACGTCGACCTTGCTCTTGTGGAGGTCGGCAAGCCGGGCATCAAGCGTGGCCTTTTCTTCGGTGCTGAGGTATTGCATGGCGTGTCTCCGCGGGCATTTGGTGTGGCCCGCCATCAGAGTCGCAGGATGATCGGGTGAACGACAAGCCACCGCGTCCGGCCCGTGCCGGTGTCGCGGTGGCGTAGGGGAAGTTTTAGGACAAGCCGCGCGTGATGGCAAGGCGGCGGCGTCCCGCAGCAGGGGCTACAGTCTGCCGTGGCCTTCCACTGTGACATCGTGACGCCTGACCGCGAAACCTTCAGCGGCGAGGTCAAGGGCGTCGTCCTGCCCGCCCACGACGGCCTCGTCGGTATCCTGACCGGCCGCGCCCCCATGCTCGTCCGCCTCGGTACCGGCAAGCTCACCGCCGACCTGACCACCGGCGGCCAGGAGACCTACACCATCTCTGGTGGCGTCGCACAGATGAAGGACAACAAGCTCACGATCCTGACCGAAAAGGCCGAGTCACCGACGGCGGCAGAAGTGAACCCGTGACGTCGAACGGCCGTGGCAGGCTTAAGCTGCTCGCATGCCGGCCGGAAGTCAGCTCGAAACCTTCGACCGGTACAAACGCCAAGGCCTCGACGCCCGCCGGGCCGGACGGTGGGCGGCGGCGAGAACGTATCTGCTCAATGCAGCACGCGTGATGACCGATCTGGCCCGCGAGGCCAAGACAGACGGGCTGCGCGACGCACGGCAGCAAGTCGCCGAGCGGTTGCTGGAGCTCGCCCGTGACTGCAAGGAGGCCGACGACCAGAAGCGGCCGGCGGGCAAAACGTCGCCTTCAAAGCCGCAACAGTCCGTCGGCCGCGAAGGAGCCGACGACAAGGCACCCGATGCCGATGCGTGGGCCGTGAAGGAGCGGCCGGACCTGCGGTTCGACGACATCGCCGGCCTCGAAGACGTCAAGGACGAGATCCGGCTGAAAATGCTCTATCCGTTCCGGCACCCGGAACTGGCAGAGCGATTCGGCATCAGCCCCGGCGGCGGCGTGCTGCTGTACGGGCCGCCGGGGACCGGCAAAACCATGCTCGCCCGCGCGACGGCGGGCGAACTCGACGCGACCTTCTTCACCGTCAGCGCTGCCGACCTCCTCAGCAAATGGGTCGGCGAGGCCGAGCAGAACGTCAAAGCCCTCTTCGACGCGGCCACGTCGGCGGAGCGGTCGGTTATCTTCATCGACGAGATCGAATCGCTCGTGCCGGCCCGCCGCGACGATGCTGGCAGCGGCGTGATGCAACGTGTTGTGCCGCAGCTGTTACAGGGCATGGAGGGCTTTTCGAAGAAGAAGGGCCAGCCTGTCCTCTTCATGGGAGCGACGAACGTGCCGTGGCAACTCGACCCGGCGGTGCTCAGGCCGGGACGGTTCGACGAAAAGGTCTACGTCGGCCTGCCTGACCTGCCCGCGCGACGTCGGCTGCTCGACATCCATCTGGGCGATCGACCAGTCGCCGAAGATGTAGATCTCGATGCCTATGCCGAACGGCTCGACGGCTACAGCGGTGCCGACATCAAGTACCTTTGCGACCGGGCGGCGACGATTCCGTTTCTCGCGGCCGTCGGTGCAGGCGGCGGTGACGACGACGCGACCATCGGCGGCGACGTCCTCGAGCAGGTGGTGGCCGCCACACCGCCGAGCGTGCGGCCGGAGGCGATCAGCCGCTTCGACGAATGGCGGCAGCGGCACGGTTAACGCGCATTAGACGGCCAAGGTTGTGTCGCTGGTCATATCGTCCCGTTGAGCATCGGAAATGCCTCGGTCAGCCCGCCGATCATGAGCTGGACGGCGATCGCCGTCAGGAGGATACCGAGCAGGCGGCTGCTGATGCTCATGCCAGTCGTGCCTCAGCTATTCTGTTTGACGTAATGGTCTATTCGATCTACAGTCTCGAAAGTGATCCGAAGGTTCCGCTGTCGCGACACGCAGCGGTTGCACGCCGGGCACAGCGTTCGTCGGTTCAAGGCGATCGAGCGAGTCGCGCGGCGAAAGCTCTTGATCCTTGATGCCGCGGCTCAGATCAGCGACCTGCGGGTGCCGCCGGGAAACCGTTTGGAGTTGCTTAAAGGGGATCGCGCAGGTCAGCACAGCATCCGCATCAACGGTCAGTGGCGGATCTGCTTCCGCTGGGAGAGTGGTGACGCACACGATGTCGAAATTGTTGACTACCACTGATCTCATGAAGCCTAACCAAATGCCACAGGACGGACCGCTGCCATTGATCCCGCCGGGCGAGGTGCTGGCGGAGGACTTTATGGTTCCACTGGACGTGAGCCAGAACGGTTTGGCACGCGCACTCGATATTCCGCCGGGCCGGGTCAACGACATCGTCCACGGCCGCCGCTCGATTACGCCGGATACCGCCGTCCGCCTCGCCATCTATTTCGGCACAAGCGTCGACTTTTGGATCAACCTGCAAGCGCAGCACGACACACGCGTCGCTCGGCGTGATTTGCAACCGGCTATTGCAGAGGTCGTGCGGCCACACGCGGCGTGACCTCTTACTAGCTGCGCGTCGCCCACTCGACCAGCGTCCGCACGCCAAAGCCCGTCGCGCCGCGGTCGTAGGGCGGGCTGGCCTTTTCGGCGTCGGCGGTCGGCGCGATGTCGAGGTGGCACCAAGGCACCTCGTCGCCCTCGGTCACGTTCCCCGGCACAAAGTGGTGCAGGAACTCGGCCGCCGTGTCGCAGCCGCCCCAGCGACCCGGGCTGTTGACCACGTCGGCCACGTTGCTCGACAGCATCTCCCGGTAGTCGTCGCCTAAAGGCATCCGCCACAACCGCTCGCCCGTCGACTTCGAGGCGTCGTCGAGCGACTGCCACAGCGTTTCGTCATTGCTCCACGCACCGGCCCGCGAGGTGCCAAGAGCCACGACGACCGCACCCGTCAGCGTCGCCAGATCCACGCACGCCGACGGCTTGTACGTCTCGATGCCCCAACTCAGAGCATCGGCCAACACCAGTCGTCCTTCGGCGTCGGTGTTGGTGACTTCGACCGTGACGCCATTGTGCATGTGCAGGATGTCACCAGGCCTGTAGGCGGTGCCGCTGGGCATGTTTTCTGCCGCGGCAAGGATGCCGACGACAGGACGATCGATCTTGAGCATCGCACAGGCTGCCATGAAGCCGAGCACCGCCATGCCGCCGCACTTGTCGAAGACCATCGACTGCATGCCACCCGACGGCTTGATGCTGATGCCACCGGTGTCGAAGGTGATGGCCTTACCGATCGCCAGCAGCGGGGCGAGCTTGGGCTTCTTGGCCTTCTTCTTGCCACCGGTTGCGACATCGACATTGTGGCCGAACACGATCATGCACGGCGGGCTGTCGCTGCCTTTGCCGACGGCGATGAGGCCGCCCATGCCCAACTTGTCGGCCTCCTTCATGTCGACGATCCGGCACGACAGGCCTAGCTCTTTGGCCATCGATTTGGCTTCCTTGGCCAGCGAGGGCGGAGCGATGTCGTTGCCGGGCCTGAACGCGATGGTGCGGGCGTAGTTCTGGGCGAGGCCGATCTTGTAGCCGCGGTCGACGCTCTTCTTGTCGCTCGACAGCACCGTCAGCGTTACGGCTGCCGGTGCGTCACTCTTGGTGGCGGTGCCTTTGTGCTCGCGGTACTCGAAGGCGCCGATGAGGAAGCCGGTTGCCGTCGCCTCAGCCAGATCATCGGCCGGTGGCAGGAAGGCGACCTTCGTCGCCTTGAACCGCTTGACCGCCTTGGCGGCGGCGGCGGCGGCTTTGTGGGTCGACTCGACGTCGATCAGCTTGCCCACGCCCACGGTGATGACGCGTTGCTTGTCGATCACGAGCGTCGCGGTTTCGCCTACTTTGCCCAATGCCGAGCCGTCGGCCACGAGTCCTGTGACGGCATCCTGTACGTCGTCGGGCAACATGGCCGCGTCACCGGCAAAGGTGACCACATCGTCGCCCATCACGAGTGGCACGATCACCGCCGCCGACTTCGGCAGGCTTGTAGCGGCTTTGACTTCAACATTCGTGCTAGTAGCAAGCATGGGCTCAGCGTAGCGACCTGTCGCTGAAGCGAGCGATGTACGACACGAGGTTGCCCGGAGCCGCGGTCCGGGGGACCGCCGGTCTGACGAGACAGAACGCGCTACCTGTGCGTCTTCCCCGAAGTGACTGCGCGATGCGGGTCGTCCCCTGCTGGAAGTGGCGAGCGTGTTGCTTTCTGCATCGTCAGACCGGCAATCCGTTGGACCGCGGCTCCGGGTCGTTTGGCTTCGAACACCGTCACGATCATGTTCTCTCGGAGCTTCGGGCAGAGCGTGTTGCAGACGAGGCGTCAGCAGCCCGTCTAACCTGCCGTCATGACTGACATAGCCGACAAACCCGTAGCCATCGTCACCGGCGCGTCCCGCGGCATCGGCCGCGGCATCGCCACCAAGCTCGCCGCCGACGGCATGCATGTCGTCTGTTGCGCCCGCTCTGCCGACAAGCTGGCTGAGCTGGTAAGCGAGATCGAAGCGGCCGGTGGAAGCGGCGAAGCGCTGGCCATGGACGTCGGCGACGCCGAGAACATCCGGGCCGGTATAGATGCCGTGGCTGACAAGCTCGGGCGGCTCGACGTGCTCGTCAACAACGCCGGCATCACGCGCGACACGCTGCTGCTCCGCATGGACGACGAGCAGTTCGACGAGGTCATCAAGACGAACCTCAAGAGCGTCTTCGTCGCCACCAAGGCGGCCGCCCGTTATCTCATGCGGAGCAAGCAAGGCCGCATCATCAACATCGGCTCGGTCAGCGGCGTCATCGGCAACAAGGGCCAGGCCAACTACGCCGCCAGCAAGTCGGGGTTGCACGGCTTTACCAAGACGGTCGCCCGGGAACTGGCTGCAAAGGCCGTCACGGCCAACGTGATCGCGCCCGGCTTCGTCACGACCGACATGACCGACGCGCTACCCGACAAAATTAAGGACGAAGTGGTCAAGCTCATTCCGCTGGCACGATTTGGCCAGGTCGATGACATCGCCGCGGCGGTGGCCTTCCTCGCCTCCCCGGCGGCAGGTTATGTGACGGGCCAAGTCCTGTGCGTCGACGGCGGCATGGCGATGTAGGTTCGCGCATCGCAATCACTGCTCCTCCGTGCCTTCTGGTCTCAACCGCCCGGACTGGCCCTTTCGCCGCATCCGGCTATAGTCGCGGCCTCTGCCTGCGACCATTTGGTCGCGCGGCCCCCAGAACGCAACCACCCTCCTAGAACACGCCATGGACGAAGCTCAGATTGAGACAAAAGTGACCGAGATCGTCAGCGAGCAGATGGGCCGTGACAAGGCCGAAATCAGCCGCGAGACGCACTTCATCAACGACCTCAACGCCGACAGTCTCGACACCGTCGAGCTTGTCATGGAGTTCGAGGACGAGTTCGAGTTGTCGATCCCCGACGACGCCGCCGAGAAGATCCAGACGGTCGGTCAGGCGATTGACTACATCAAGGAAAACCAGGGCAAGTAAGCCCGAGTGCCAGGGGCGGTTTGCTGCACGGCGACCCATAAGGGGCGTAGGCAGCAAGCCGCCCCTTGCCTTTCAATCATCTATTGCGCTCTCGAGCGAACCATCAGCCATGCGCAGACGCGTCGTCATCACGGGAATGGGTGTCATCACGCCACTGGGCGAAACCGTCGACGCGTTGTGGGACAACGTGCTTGCCGGTAAGAGCGGCATCGGGCCCATCACCCGGTGGGACGCCAGCGAATTTACTACCCGCATCGGCGGTGAATGCTCCGGGTTTGATCCCGGTGCGCACGGCATCGACAAACTGCAGGCCAAGCGGCTTGACCGCTTCGCCCAGTTCGCAATCGCTGCCAGTAAGGAAGCCGTTGAAGACAGCGGCCTTGATTTCAAGGGTGGCGACATCGACGTCGACCGCGTTGGTGTCCTCATCGGTAGCGGCATCGGTGGCATCGAAACGCTCGAAGAGCAGGCGCGGATCCTGGTCGCCAAGGGCCCGAGTCGCATGAGCCCGTTCACGGTGCCGCGGCTGATGGTCAACGCCGCCAGCGGGAACGTGTCGATTCTGTACGGCCTTCGCGGACCCACGACAGCCGTCGTGACCGCATGTGCGACGGCCGGTAATGCGATCGGCGATGCGGTCAACTTCATCCGCAACGGCCAGGCCGACGCGATGATTGCCGGTGGCAGCGAGGCAGCTTTGTCGCCGCTGGGCATGGGCAGCTTTTGTGCCGCCCGGGCCATGACGACACGGAACGACGACCCGGAGCACGCCAGTCGGCCGTGGGACAAAGGCCGGGACGGCTTTGTCATGGGCGAAGGCGCGGGCGTTGTCGTGCTCGAGGAGTACGAAGCGGCCAAGAAACGCGGCGCGACGATTTATGCGGAAGTTGCCGGCTACGGCATGACGGCCGACGCGTACCACATCACTGCCACCATCGAGGACGGCAGCGGCCCGAGCAAGGCAATGAACCTCGCCCTCGCCGACGGCAATACCGCGCCTGAAGACGTCCAATACCTCAACGCCCACGGCACGAGCACGCCCATCGGTGACCCGGCCGAGACCAAGGCCGTCAAGATCAGCTTCGGCGACCACGCCAAGAAGCTCATGCTCTCGAGTACGAAGTCGATGCTCGGTCACAGCCTCGGTGCGACCGGCGGTGTCGAGACGATCCTGACCGCGCTCACGCTCAAGCACGGCATCATTCCGCCGACGATCAACCTCGAGGAGCCAGATATCGAGGCCGGTTGCGACCTCGATTACTGCCCCAAGACCGCGCGAGAGACGCCTGTGAAGAAGGCCCTCAACAACTCCTTCGGCTTCGGCGGCCACAACGCGTCGCTCTTGCTGGCCAAGGTCGATTGACGATGATGAAGACGGGGCCGCACGGATGCGGACCCGACAAGACTGCTGACACGGAAGTCGCTATGCCCGTCCTGCCCACCGATCACACAAATGGCGAGACGCAGGACGTCTCACGCATCCTGAAGCTCGAGGTGCCCGTCATCGTTCGCCTGGCCAGACGGCAGTTGCCGTTGAAGGACGTGCTGCGCTTGGCCCACGGCAGTATCCTGGAGCTTGATCGCGGCAGCGAAGAGCCGATGCACCTCATGATCAACGACCGCGTCATCGGCGAAGGCGAGGCCGTCAAGGTCGGTGAGCATTTCGGCCTTCGCGTCACCGGCATCGGGGACGTCCGCGACCGCTTGGGTGCGATGCGGAAGTAAACCCTACTCCGGGGCCCGCACGATGAGCAGGTGGTTGAACCCACGCAGGTAGAACCCTCCCTCGTCGGCGGCCTTGCGATAATTGCCCATCTCCAGCGTCTTGTTCCTACGCACGACCGCGACCCAGTCGACCGGCTCGAAGCCGCCGTTGAGCAGCAGGCCGAACAGTTCGTATCCGATCGGCCAGAACCCTTTGCCTTGGCCGCGATTGACGAAGCTGTCGCAGACGTAGACGCCCAACGTGCCACCCGGCCGCAGGATTCGGGCCGCTTCGGCAAACGTTTCGTCCATCGCCTCGTAGTACGCGTCCTCGCTCGCCGGTAGCTTGCCGATGCACCGCGGGTCGTCGCTGTAGTCGATGTGAGTTCCGTAGGGCGGATCCATGAACACCAGCGACGCCTTGGCGTTGTCGATCGGCAGCTTCCGCGCGTCCGCCCGCTCTATGTCGGGCCGGGTCGGTGCCAAATCAAAGCCGCGACTCTTGCGGCCCAGGTCGCGACACACGTCGAGCGTCGTTCCGCTGCCGCAAAAAGGGTCGACGACGAGGCCGGTCGTCGGGCAGTAGCGCTCGACGAGATTCCAGACGACGTGGCTGGGCGTGACCCCTGGATACTTCTCGTCGCCCTGGCGGCCTGTGCCGTAGTTCTGGCTCGGGTAATCCCACAGCGTCGTGACGTGCGGGCGGACCGGCGGCTTGTGCTCGCGAGCGGGAGCGGGGCGATTCTGAGGATTCCGGGGCGGCGATCGGCGAGTCATTTGGAGCAGCGTTGGGTGAATCGTAGATCAGTGGCAACCCCGCACGCCTCCCCGCGAAAGGACCTCGCCATGAACCGCCGCCTGCTTGTTGCCTCCGTCGTTGCCGCCACCGCCATTGCTTTGCAAGGCTGTGCTTCTTCCAAGCCGCAACCGGTCGACACCGAAGCGCGGTCGGCCGTCGTGACGAAGGCCCAGCAGCAGGCCAAAGTTGCCGCCGAGTTACGGGCCGACGCCAAAGCCGCCGCGAATGAAGCGGCCGCGTTGCGACTCGCCGCTGAGCGTGAACGCTCGCTCGCCGGTCAGGAGAAGTTCAACGCCAACCGTCTCATGATCGCCGCCGATGTCTACGAGAGCAACGGCGAGTCAGCCCTGATGGCGGCCGGTGCCTACGACGATTTCCTTGACCGTAATGCCTTCGAAACCGTGTCGCAGCGAGGCGAGACGCGTCTTGCCAAAGCCGCCGCCAACCGCGAAGCCGCCGCCGATCTGCTCGAATCGCGTGTGGCCCGACTGGATCGATCGCAAGACCTCGATCAGAAGGCAGGCGAGCTTGAAGGCCGAGCCCGCGCCCTCGCCGCCAAGGCGAGCGAGAACGAACAGGCCGTCCGCGTCATGACCGCGTCGCTGTAGCGGCCGAATCAGTCGGTGACATCGACGTAGCTGCGGGCACCGTGCCCGCAGCTACGCTCGTTCATGCCCACCGACCGTCCCGCCGACCAACTCCGCACCGTGACCGTCGAACGCGGCTTCACCCGCACCGCCGCCGGCAGCGTCTTGTGGCGGCAGGGCGGCACCCTCGTGCTCTGCACCGCGGCCGTAGAACAGAAACGGCCCGGCTTCTTCCGCGACAGCCAGGCAGGCGGCTGGGTGTCGGCCGAGTACGTCATGCACCCGGCGAGCGTGAAGGGTCGCAAGGATTGGCCGGGTCTGAAGGCCGATAAGCGTGGCATCGAGATCGGCCGCCTGATCGGCCGAAGCCTCCGCGCTGCCGTCGATGCCACCAAGATCGGCCCGCACACGATCACGATCGACTGCACCGTCCTCGAAGCCGACGGCGGCACCCGCACCGCCAGCATCTGCGGCGGCATGGTCGCCCTCGCCGACGCCCTCAAGACGCTGCCGAAAGACATGCCCGGCACGCCCCACACCGTCCGCAGCCTTCGCGGCGGCTACGACTCCGAGAGCCACACTGAAGAGCCGCCACCGGCCCTGGACCCGCGTCTGTACAAGCCCGAAGAAGCCATCGTCGCCCAGGTCGCCGCCGTCAGCGTCGGCATCTGCAACGGCACGCCGACGCTGGACCTCGACTACGTCCTCGACAGCGCCGCCGAGACGGACTTGAACGTCGTCAAGACCGATAAGGGCACGTACGTCGAGATCCAAGGAACCGCCGAAAGCGGCTTGGGCTTCACGCCGGACCAGTTGGCGAGCATGCTCAAGTTGGCAGACGAAGGCATCGCCGTTCTTCTTAAATATCAGAGTGAAACCATCAACGCGGTCTAGCTGCGTCGTCGGAGCAGACAGGACGACGTAATCAGCAGCAGGCTGGCCGCGCCCGGCTCCGGCACAAACGGTGGGATGCCAACAATGACGATCGGATCGACGATGACGAAGCCGTTGCCGGGCTCCGTCCCGACCGCGTTGAAGGCCGCTCCCGGGTAGGTGACGGAGGAGCCCGGTCGAACGAGGTCAGCCTCGAGTTCGGCCTGCTCAATTGTGCCGTCAAAGGCATTAGGGTCGTAGAACAGGCCGATGTCGACAGGCCCGAGCATCGAAAAGTCGTAGGCGGTTCCGGACGTGCCGATTGCCGTCACGCCGGTGCCGGGCGATCCCAGAACCTCGGAGAATCTTAATGAGCCCTGCGTCGGTGATACCGAGAACGGGATAACGTCTCCCGACGCGTCGAACCCCGTGACGATCCCTAAGTCGCGAGGCAGCGCGTCACGCCGGATGGCACCGGCATCCGAATAGAAATCAACGATGAACATGGCCCCCGTGCCGTCGAAGTACGTCCTGCCGGTCTCCGGCTCGACATAAATCGTGAGCGACTGGTCTTGCGCGTGGACCACATGGCTGGTCGTCGCGAGCGTCAGGAGCGCGAAGGTGGTAAGCAACGATCCCGTAAATGCATCTCTACCCATGTTGACAGCATAGCGGTTTGCCGAAAGACCACAACGCCCGTTGAGGTGCGCCTTGAGACGTGGTCTCCAGAAGAGAATCATCGACCCGCTACGGTTCGGCGTGTCCGAGCAGTTGCCGCAGGAGCCCATCCGTTACAAGCTCACCGTCAGCTATCGCGGCACTGCGTACCACGGCTGGCAGCGGCAGATCATTCCGGGCGACGACACGGGGGCGATGGAGCTGCCGACCGTGCAGAACACGCTGCGGCTGGCGTTGCAACGTGTCGTCGGGCACCCGGTGACGCTCACGGGGGCCAGCCGGACGGATGCGGGCGTCCATGCCATCGGGCAGAAGGCGATGTTCGACACGATCAGACATCAGATTCTGCCGGAAAAGCTGCAGTTGGCGACGAACGCAAAGCTGCCGGCCGACGTGGCGGTGACGGGCATCGAAGCCGTTCCCGGCGACTTCTCCGTCATCGGCGACACGATCGAGAAGGGGTATCGCTACTCCGTCCACAACGGCCACGACAAGGACGTGTTCGGCGGTGACCTGTCGCTGCACGTCGCGCGGCCGATGCTCGACGCCGAAGCCATGCAAGATGCCGCCTCGCGGCTCGTCGGATCGCACGACTTTGCCGCCTTTGCCAAACCGGGTCACGGCCGCGAGTCGACCGTCCGCACCATTACTTCCGCAATGGTCGAACGCAACGGCGATCTCGTGACGTTCAATGTCAGCGGCACCGGGTTCCTTTGGAACCAGGTCCGCATCATGGCCGGGACGTTGCTCCGCATCGGCCTCGGCAAACGGCCGCCGAGCGATGTCGACGACGTGCTGGCGTCACAAGATCGTCAGATCGCCGGCCCAACCGCGCCCGCGCACGGGCTGTGTCTGATGTGGATTCGGCATCGGGATTGACACCTCGCGGCCATCACGACTCGGGCATCAGGCTGTCGGGGTTCTGCAGCAACTGCAGAATCGCGTTGAGCCCGCCGACGGCGGTGCCGCCGTCGATGACGCGGTGGTCGCAGGTCAGGCTCAGCGGCAAGAGCTTGCCGACGCCCATCAGGCCGCCTTTGACGACGACGCCTTCGCGGGCTCGGCCGACGGCGAGGATGGCCGCCTCCGGATAATTCAGGATCGGCGTGGCGAATCGGCCGCCGGGGTAGGAGCCGAAGTTGCTGATCGTGAACGTGCTGCCGCGGAGTTCGCCGGCGGGGATCGAGCGGCTCCGGCACGCCGCCGCCGTCTCGGCGATGCGGCGGCCCAGTTCCATCACGCCAAGCTTCCGCGCGTCTCGAATGACCGGCACCATCAGCCCGTCGCTCGTGTCGACGGCCAGTCCAAGGTGGACCGTTTTGTGCCTGAGAATGTCGTGTTGCTCGTCGTCGACGGTCGAATTGAGCCGCACGAGGTCGGGCCCCATCTCGCCCGACAGCACGCGGGCGACGGCAGCACATACAAACGGCAGCAGCGACACCTTGATGCCCGTGGCTGCGACGAGGCGGCGACGCTGCGACTCGAGCAGCGTCACGTCGGCCTCGTCCATGACGGTGAAGTGAACCGCGCGGTCGACGCTTTCCCGCAACCGGTCGGCGATGACACGTCGCAACCCGCGGAACGGGACGTGGATGGTGTCGCTGTCGTCGGCGGCCATGCGGGGCGAGCCGGCGAGGTCGCTTTTACCGTTGCCGTGCAGGGCGCCGGGCTTGTGCTTGGAGCCGTTGCCGCCGGTTTTGCTGACGGGCTGCGGCATGTAGGGCTGTGGTGCGGCGGCTTCGACGTCGCGGGCGACGATGCGTCCGCCGACGCCTGTGCCGCGGATGAGGCTCAGATCGACGCCGCGGTCTCGGGCGAGCTTGCGGACGGCTGGCGTGGCCTGTGGCTTGTCGCCGTGGTTGGCGGCTTCGGAAAGGGCACCGACGACGGTGCCGCCGTCTTCGCGTTTGGCGGCAGGCGCTTCCGTTGTCGTCGCGACGGCCGTCTCGGGTTCGGACCGCTCACTGGCAGCCCCGGAACGCGAAGCGTCCGCATCGGCCTTGGCTGGTGCATCAACGGAGGTGTCTGCGTAGGTGACGACGGGTTTGCCGACGGAGACCATGGTGCCTGGCTCGACGAGCAGCTTGTCGATGACGCCGTCGCGCGGAGCCATGAGTTCGGTCTGAGCCTTGCCGGTCTCGACAAGGGCCAGTGGATCGCCTTCCTCGACGGCTGCCCCGGGCTCGACGATCCACTCGACGATCTCGCATTCCTCGAGTCCTTCGCCCAGGTCAGGCAGAAGGAAGTCGTTACCGTCAAAGACGTCGCCGGGGCTTGCCATGCCAGTAGCTTAACAGGGTAATCTGCCGCCTGTCAGATGATCGCCTGGTCGGAGGAACGCGAAGAGGCGAAGAGGCGCGCAAAGGGCGGAGGAGGTGAGAGAATGGGACCGGGAAGGTTGCACGTGTCGCTTCGAGAGGCGGCGTCTTTGAGCAGGTCTGTACCTTCGCGGGCCTTTGCTTCTTCGCTCCTTCGCGTTTCTCTGGTTGAAGGTTGAACTTTCCTAAGCTCTCAGCATGACCGAGGCCACCCCGAAGATCGTGATTCTCGATGCGTACTGCAGCAATCCGGGCGACCTTTCTTGGGAACCGTTGGCGAAGCTGGGGGATCTTGAGGTCTATGACCGGTCGACGCCTGACGAAGCGATCACGCGGGCGGCCCCGGCGACGGCGATTCTGACGAACAAGGTGCCGATCGACGATAACCTGCTGGCGGCGTCGCCGAGCGTGGTCTACGCGGGCGTGCTGGCGACGGGGTTCAACGTCGTCGACCTCGATGCGTGTCGCCGGCGGGGCGTGACGGTGACCAACATCCCGGGGTACTCGACCGAATCGACCGCGCAGCACGCCTTTGCGTTGCTGTTGGAGTTGACGAACCGTGTGGGCGAACAGGCACGCACGGCAGCAGACCGGTGGCCGACGAACAAGGACTTCAGCGTGGTCGACAAGCCGCTGATGGAGCTTGACGGCAAGACGTGCGGGGTGATCGGGTTCGGAGCGATCGGCAAGGCGTTTGCACGACGGGCGGTTGCGTTCGGCATGAACGTTCTGGCCACGACGGCCAATCCCGACAAGCACCGCCAGGCGGCGGACGAGCTTGGTGTGCGATTCTGCGCATTGCATGAGCTTCTGGCACAGAGTGATGTCGTGAGCCTGCACTGCCCGCTGACGCCGGCGACGGAGAATCTGATCGGCGAGGCGAACCTGAGGCGAATGAAGGACGGAGCGTTGCTCGTCAACACCGGCCGCGGTCAACTTGTCGATTCTGCGGCGGTGGTCAAAGCGTTGCAGAGCGGCAAGCTCGGAGGGGCGGCGGTCGACGTGCTACGGCAGGAACCGCCGCGAGACGGCGACCCGTTGCTCGGCGCAGACGGTGTGCTCGTGACGCCGCACGTGGCATGGGCGACGACGGCGGCGAGGCGGCGGTTGATCGACATCGTGGCCGGAAACTTCAAGGCGTTCCTCGACGGCTCGCCGCGGAACGTGGTGTCGTGAGTCGGCGAAGAACGTGCGTACGGCGTCGCAGTGGCCAGTACCGCATCGTGAGATTCAACGGGTTTTGCCGCAGGAAGCTTGCTTAAAAGTCAGCACGGCCGACGACCCGCCGACGCACTGGCGGGCTCAAAATGTTCCACGTGGAACAATTTGAGTCGTCGGCGGCGTCAAAAATCTCCCGCCGCCGAGCGTGGCGAGGGTTGGCGAATGTTCCACGTGGAACATTGCCCTGATTCGCCGCCTCCACGCCCGCCGGATGTGGCCGCCGCGGCGCAGCGCGTAGGGTGCCGGCCCCTGCGAGACCCGATATGCCAGCCGAGACCGAAAACGTGAATGTCGCCGGCTTCCAGCCGTTGCTCAGCCCGGCGTCACTGTCGGCCGAGGTGCCGTTCACCGACGCGGCCAAGCGAACGGTCGTCACCGCCCGGCGGGACATCTCGCGCGTGCTCGCCGGTGAGGACAAGCGGTTGCTGGCGGTCGTGGGTCCGTGCAGCATTCACGATGTCGACGCTGCCGAGGCCTTTGCTGCAAAACTGGCCGATTTGGCTGAAGAAGTGAAGGAAAAAGTGCTGGTCGTGATGCGTGTCTACTTCGAGAAGCCTCGCACGACGACGGGCTGGAAGGGGCTGATCAATGACCCGTTTCTGTACAGCGATCGCGAGTTTGATCTGGAGACCGGCTTACGTGTCGCCCGCAAGTTGCTGGCCCGCGTGGCGGAGATGGGCTTGCCCGCCGGGACCGAGTTTCTCGACCCCTTCACGCCGCAGTACCTCGACGACCTCGTCAGCTGGGCGGCCATCGGTGCCCGGACGACGGAGAGCCAGACGCACCGCCAGATGGCCAGCGGACTCTCCATGCCGGTCGGCTTCAAAAATGCGACGACGGGTGACGTGCAGGTCGCCCTTGACGCGATGAAAGCGGCAGGCGGGTCACACCATTTCCTCGGCATCGATGACGACGGCCGGGCGAGCATCGTGACGACGCGAGGCAATCCGACGAGCCACGCCATTCTCCGCGGCGGCAATGAAAGGTCGAATTACGCTGAAAAAGACGTCAAAGACGCGGCCAAGCGTCTGGCAGATGCCGGTCTGCCGCCGCGGTTGATGGTCGACTGCTCACACGCCAACAGCTTCAAAAAGCATGAGAAGCAGGAGGTGGCGTTCAACAGCGTCATCGCTCAACGCAACGCCGGCAGTGACGCGATCGTCGGCGTCATGATCGAGGCCAACCTGCACGAAGGCCGCCAGGATCTACCCGACGATCCCGACGGTCGTGGTGATCTTCGTTATGGCGTGAGTGTCACCGACGCGTGCGTCGCCTTCGAGGATCTGGCCCAGATGCTGCGAGCTGTCTGAGGAGCACTGCAGAGCAAAGACTTCGGAGCTTCCGCACCGGTCGTGCCCAGGCTGTTCCACGTGGAACTCTCGCCGCTTACGGGTGCTGTACTTTTTGCTGCATGGCGGCGAGATGGGTCGCGTCTTCGACCTCGGCAATGCTCTTGACGTGGACCTCTGCCAATGACTTGTCGTCGACTGGGGCCGGAGCTTTGCAGAGCAGGTCGGTGCCGCTCTGGGTCTTTGGAAAAGCGATGACGTCACGAATGTTGTCGAGGCCACGCAGGAGCATGATCATCCGGTCGACGCCTAACGCGATGCCGCCATGCGGCGGGGCACCGAACTGCAGGGCGTTCAGGAGAAATCCGAAGTTCTGCTCCTGCCGCTCTTCATCGATTCCGAGCGCGGAAAGCACCTTCTTCTGCACGTCGTAGCGGTGGATACGGATCGAACCGCCTCCAAGCTCGCTGCCGTTGACGACGATGTCGTAACCGCGGCTCATAGCGCTGAGCAGCGTCTGCTTGTCCGTGCTGCTGAGCTTGTCGACGTCTTCGTCGCTCGCCAAGGCCGTGAACGGGTGGTGGGTGTAGGTGAGCTTACCGGTCTTTTCGTCCTCTTCGAAGGCCGGGAAATCGACGACCCAGACCCACGCGAAGTCGGTCTTGGGCGCCATGGCGCGATCTTCTGCCATCTTGAGGCGAAGCTCGCCAAGGACCTTGTGCACGATGCGCGGGCGATCTGCGGCAAAGCACAGCAGGTCACCGTCGCTGGCACCGGTTCGCTCGATGACGTCCGCGGCCACAGGCTCAAGGAACTTGGCGACGCCGCTCTCGAGCTTGCCGCCGACGACCTTGGTGACCGCAAGACCTTTTGCCCCGAAGCCCTTGGCCCACTCGGCCAGCGCGTCCGTTTCCTTGCGGGTCATCGCAGCGCCGCCGGGCACGCAAAGGGCCTTGACCATGCCTGCCGTCGAGAACACCTTAAAATCGGTCTTCTGCCCCAGGTCCGTCAGGTCGAACAGCGGCATATCGAACCGCAGGTCCGGCCGGTCGCTGCCGTACTTGGTAACGGCTTCGTGATACGTCATGTGCGGAATCTCCGCCGGCACTTCGACGCCGATTGTTTCCTTCCAGACGCTCCGCACGACTGCCTCGGTCACACGCATGACGTCTTCCTGCGTCACAAACGACATCTCCAGGTCGAGCTGCGTGAACTCTGCCTGCCGGTCGGCCCGCGGGTCTTCGTCGCGGAAGCAGCGGGCAATCTGCATGTACTTGTCACAGCCACCGACCATCAGGATCTGTTTAAAAATCTGAGGACTTTGCGGCAACGCGTAGAAGCTGCCCGGCACCAGGCGGCTGGGCACGAGGAAGTCGCGCGAGCCTTCGGGCGTTGCACGCGTCAGGCACGGCGTCTCGACCTCGAGGAAACCTTCTTCGTCGAGAACGCGGCGGATGACCTGCAACGCCTTGCTCCGAACGCGCAGCGTTTCCTGCATCGTCGGACGACGCATATCGATGAAGCGGCTCTCCAGGCGACGTTCTTCGTTGACCTTCGTATCGCCGACCTGGAACGGCGGCGTCGGTGACTCGCTGTAGACGGTCAGGCTCTTGGCCATGATCTCGATGTCGCCGGTCGCAAGCTTCTCGTTCTTCTTATCTTCGTCTGCCTTGCCGGCCCGCTTGATGACCTTCCCTTCGACGCCGATGCACCATTCGGTGCGGAGCCGGCGAGCCTCTTCAAGCATGGCTTCACCGCACAGTTCGACGTCGAAGGTGATCTGCGTAATGCCTTCGCGATCTCGGAGGTCGATGAAGACGAGGTTGCCGTGGTCACGGTATTTGCCGACCCATCCGGCGAGCTTAACGCTGGTGCCGACATCGTCGACGCGGAGCTGGCCGCAGGTGTGGGAGCGGAAGGACGGCGAAAGGGCCTGGGACATGGGACGGGCACGATAGTCCGCCGGGCATTGCGGAACGGAAGCAGAATGTGCTTGCCGACCGAGATGCAACTGTTAACCTGCTCCCGACCGACCGCAGGCCTGACCAGCACTGCAGCATTTTCGGAGAGATCATGAACATCAAGACCCTTGCCGCCACCGCGGTCCTTTCGTGCGCCTTTGCCGCCTCGTCGTTCGGCCAAACCGTGCTCTTTGACAGCGCCAGCATCACCGAGGCTGGCCAAACGTTCGTCTTCGACTTCTTTGACGTCGATGTCAGCGACGGCATGGCCGGCACGCTCGTCATTGACGCCTTGGGCGATTTCAGCGCGACGCCACCGAGCAGCGAGATCCTCGATATCGACGTCGATGGCATCTTCACCGACTTTGCGTTCGACCCGTCCCGCGGCGCCATCATCGGCTCCGATCTGTTCCAGAACGCCGCTACGCAGACCTACACGATCAGCGGCTCCGACCTATCGGCTATCACCGCTGACGGCACCGTGACGATCACGCTCGACGCCGCCAGTTCTGTCGGCTTCTTCACCGATCAGCCCGACGATTTCGTTTCGGCCACGCTGACGTACACGAGCGTGCCTGAGCCGACGACCGCTGCGGTCATCGGTCTGGGCGGAATGGCCATGCTGCGTCGCCGTCGTTGAGAACGGTGTTCCAGAGACACACGAACGGGCTGCGTCGTCGGACGCAGCCCGTTTTTCTTTGGGTTCAAGTTCTCCGCCAACCGGCTGATATGAACGTGTTGATGGGTTTCCGGTCCAAAGCCGCGACGACTGACGCTTTTTGACTTAGTCGCTGTCGAAGCTGTCCACGCTCCACCGGTCTTTCGTGAACCACTCACGAATGACGCCCGCTGCCGGTTTGCCCTCGGGGGTGTAGCCGCGGTCGTCGGGCCCGCCGTCGCCGGGCGGCCATTCCCAGACGCTCATCCCGCCGAGCCATGGCGTCCCGTGCCACGTCTGCCAGAAGCCCTGCCACAGACGCTTCTGCAGGGCCAGATCAATCGGCACGTTCTGCGTGTAGTCCCAAGGTTCCGTCGCGGCATTTCCAAGGCTGCACCAGCCGACCTCGAGGAAGATGAGCGGCTTGCCTTGGCCTTCGACGAACTGCTTCAGGTTCCGCTGGATCGGCTGCCAGTTACCGACAATCTCTTCCACGGTGGCCTCGGGGCCGTCGCCGAGCTTCCAGTAGCTGTTCATGCCGATCAGGTCGAGCTGCTGCCAGAACGGGATGTTCTGGTAGTGATCCCAGTTGCTGCTGTAGGTGAGCAGTCCGCCGAATCGGCCGCGGGCGAAGTCGATCGTCTTCTTCCACTGCGCGTCTTGCTTCTCGCTGCTGAGCAGTTCGCTGCCGATGACGAACACGTCCACGCCATTGCCCTCGGCAATCCACAGGAAGTGTCCGAGCATCTCGCGATAAGAGTCGAACCATTTGTCCCATGACTGCGGATTGATCGTGCCACGCCATTCGTCGCCCTTAGGATCATCGATCAGCACGATCGGCATGAAAATGACGTCCAGTCCGGCGGCGTCGGCGTGCCGAAACAGCTCGCCGAGCTGATTGGCCGTCGGTGTGCGACGCATGTCGAGATAGATTGCGTTGCTTGTCCCATCTTCCTGGCGGGCGTCGCAGACAATCTTAACCGCCGTTGCGCCCAGGGCTGCCGCCTCGTCGATGCTCGTCTTGTACCGGTCGATCCAGTCGGTTCGCTGCACCTGCATGCCAACGGCCAGGATCGGAAGCAAAGCTGGATCGACGTCTCGTTGCTCGACGGCAGGCGCGACTGGCGTTTCAGCCTCTGTGGCGACTTCGTAAGGGGCCGGTGGGAGCAAGCCCGATCGCCCACCATTCATCGCGCAGCCGGCAACGACTGCGTACAGGATCACGCCGACAATCGGGATCGACCAAACCTTCATTGCCCACTGTACGACGGGTGCTTCCGGAGCCTCGGTATGTGGGCCCGCAGCTGCTTCCTGAAGCTCACGCAGAACGAGCCACGACGAAGCCGCAAATCTGCTCGAGGGCATCGCGGCCGACGCCCCTGGGAAGGTGCTGCAGACAGGTCGCCGCCTCGGTCGTCAGGCGGCGGGCCTCGCCTCGAGCGTACTCGATGGACCGGCTCGGCCGAACCAGTTGGCGAACCTGCTCTGCCCGATCGACTTCGCTGCCGGTGAGCAATCGGCGAAGCAGCGTCGCATGCTCGCTTGGGGCAGTCTTCAGGAAGTGAATCAGCGGCAGCGTGAGCTTTTGCTTCTCGGCATCGATGCCGAGCGTCTTACCGACTTCACGAACGTCACCCTCGAGGTCGAGCACGTCGTCCTGCACCTGGAACGCCATCCCCAGCAGCTCGCCGTAGCGGTAGAGTGCTTGGCTCGTCTCCTCACTCGCGCCGGAAAAGCGGGCACCGAGCTGGCAGCTTGCACCTGTGAGAGCGCCGGTCTTTCTGCGAACGATTTCGTAATATGTCGGCTCGCCTAGATCAAGATTGCCGCGATTGCTGACCTGCAGTAGCTCGCCTTCGCAAAGCCGATTCGTCGTGTCGGCAATGACGCGTGCCGCCCACTGGGCGGGCAGGCCCTGCGGGTTCTCGACGCCGCTGCAGAGGTGGTAGCTGTGGCTGATAAGGAAGTCGCCCAGCAGCACTGCCGCCTCATTGCCCTTGAGGTGATTGATCGTCGCGCCCTTGCGACGCAGTTCGGCCTCGTCGAGCACGTCGTCGTGGACGAGCGTGCTCATGTGGACCATCTCAACGACGGCTGCAAGCTTTATGCGAGCATCGTCTGTCGCAGCGTCAGGAGAAACGGCCTTGCCGGTCAGCAGAAGCAACGTCGGCCGAAGCATTTTGCCCCGGAATCGGCGGACGTGGCGGACGAGCGTGTTCACACTGGGCAGGTCGCAGTCAAGTTCTGCGTCAAAGGCTTCTTCGACCCGCTTCAAGTCACTGCCGAGAAGGTCGTGCATGAGATGCGCCATCGCCGCCGACGCATTGCCGCCTGGTGCGCGGTGCTGGGCGGTTCGATCGGTTGTGTCTACGGCGGTGGGCATGAGGGCTCGCTTTGGTCGATTATCGACGGCAAGTCACGCCCGAGTCGCCTTAGTTGCGACCTTTTCGTACGAAATGAAACCGACGAATCTTCGGCTCTCGCCGAAGCGTCGGTGATGCCGTTATTGCGGCGTCAGGATGGTGAGGGAGAAGGCTGGAAGCGTTACCGGCTTGCCGGCGTCGGTGGTCGACTCGGCGGGCGTTAGCGGGCCTTGGGTGTAGGACGCCTCCTCGCCACCGAGCTTGATGGTTGCCGTAGCCGGCGCGTCATCCGTGGTGAGGTACGAGCACATCGCGTATGTCGATGCACCTGGGAGTTGCAATTCAACGGCTGACTCACTGCGGTTGATGACGACGAGCGTTGCTCCTTTGTCACCGGCAAGGGCCGCACCGTGAAGAGCACCAGCCGAGGCGTCAGCGAATGCATTGGCGAGCTCCGGGTTGTTCTTGAAGTCGATCGCATGCATCGTCTCTGCCTGCTCTGCAATGGCTGAAAGGTGTGCAAAGACCTGGCCGGTTCCGGTCACGGTGGCCTCGGTTTCGCTCACGGGTAGGCCCATGCCCCAACCCAGCCCGACGTTGGTGATGCTGTGGTGATTGAGCACGCCGACGCCTTTAGGGTGGTGCATAGCCGTCAGCCAGAAGCCGGCCTGGTAGAGCGCGTTCCAAGGCGTGTTGGCCGTCGACTTGATGAACGCGTCGGCCGGTCCGGCGTCGTCGCCGATGCGGTAGTAGCCGATGACGTTGAACTCGGTGATCCACATCGGCACGCCGCCGAATTGGTCGTCGAGCATCTTTACGCCGCGGTCGAGTGTGATCTGCGGGCATGTCAGGAAAGCGCGGGCGAGCGCATCTTCGCCTTCGATACCGTCAAGCGTGCCGCTGTTCATGACGTAATGGTGCAGGATGAAGGCGTCGAACATCTCGCGGTACGGCTCGCTCGTGATGACGTCATTCCAGACCTTGAAGGCGTCGTTCTTCTCGTCGTGCATGTCATCGACAAAGATGCCGTTCTCGGAGGCGACGATGCCGATCTCAGCGTCGGGAAAGACCTTCCGGATGTGCGGCGACAGGTCGGCAACGCGCTTGACGTAGTTGATCGCCCGGTCGCGACCGCCGCCGAACTCGGCACCCCAGAAGTACGTCTCGTTGTCGAGCTCGACGAACTTCACGTCAATGCCGTTTTCCTTCAGAAAGTCGATGAAGGCGTGCTGATCCTCGGCCCGTGTGGTGAGGTTGAACAGCCACTGCACGTCGACACCTGCGGCGTCGGCAAACGAGGCATAGTTCAGCGGGCCCAGCTTTCCGTCGGGCAAGGCGGCGACGTCGCGGACAAGCGGCAACATCCAGTTGCCGTGTTCTGCCGGCCAGATGCGGGTGATCTCGTCCTCCGGGATATATTTGCCCGTTCGCCAATCCCAGAACGAGATGGACGAACCGCCGACGTATCTGGCCTGGGTTGCACCAAGGGCGTCGATGAGGGCGATGTAGGCCGGATCGCTCGGATCCGAGTCGGCGGCGGCGTTGTTGTTGTTGATGCCGAAGATGCCCGGATTTACCGGATGCGGTGTTCCAAGCTCAGCGACAACGGGATCGGCTGTGGCCGAACCACACGACAAGGCAGCGGCGATGGATGCCATTAGCAGGCTCTTTGCGGTCATGGGAAGCTCCTCTGCTCCACGTCGACCGTTGCTTCCGAGGCAGGCACCCCATGGCAACGGACAGGTTCAAGCGACTGTAGTAACACAAAGGAGGGTCGTCGCCAAGTGGCTTATTCACCTGACAGCAAGCACATCGGCCGTTAGCTTGTTTTGATGCGCCGTCTCCTCACCTGTGCCATCCTGGCCATTGCTGCAAGTCCAGTGCTGGCCACGCCTCCTAACGTGATCGTGATCCTGGCCGACGACATGGGGTACTCCGATGTCGGCTCGTTCGGCTCAGAAATCTCGACGCCGACGCTCGATCGCTTGGCCGACAAAGGCTTGCGTGTCCGCCGTTTCTACAACTCAGCCAAGTGCGTCGAGACTCGCTCGTCCTTGCTGTCGGGACGTCATTGGCAAACGGTCGGCCCGGGCATTCAGAAGGGCAAAACGGTCGCCGAGCACCTTCAAGAGGGCGGCTACCACACCATCGCTGCCGGCAAATGGCACCTTCAAGGAGAGCCGACCGAGCGGGGCTTCGACCGGTACTTTGGCCACCTCAGCGGGGCGACGTCATACTTCCGAGGCGACGGCAGCTTCCGCCGCGACGGTGAGGAATTCAACGTACCTGCCGAAGGCTTCTACACGACGACGGCCTTTGCCGAGTACGCCATCGAGGCCCTCGAAGCCAACGAAGATCAGCCGTTTTTTCTGTATCTCGCATTCAACGCACCGCACAGTCCGCTGCAGGCTTTGCCCGAGGACAAGGCCAAATACGACGGTCGCTACGCGATGGGCTGGGACACACTTCGCGAGCAACGGCATGAGCGGCAGATAAAGCTCGGCGTCGTCGATGCTGCCGCACCAATTCCGCCGCGTCCGGCGACGATTCCGGCCTGGGAGACGCTGAGCGATGAGGAACAGGCCTTCGAAGCCAACCGCATGGCGGCGTACGCGGCATTGGTAGATCGCATGGATCAAGCGATCGGCCAAATCGTCGAGCACCTCGAAGCGACAGACCAACTCGATAACACGCTGATCCTGTTCCTCAGCGACAACGGTGCGTCGCCGTACGACCGGACGCCGCGCCCTCAGAATCCGCTCGAGAGGGTGCCGCACAATGTGGGTCTGGGCTGGGCCTGGGCGACCAACACGCCGTTTCGCGACTACAAGCGGAACATGACCAACGGCGGCCACGCATCGCCGCTCATCGCCCACTGGCCCGCGGTCATCACCACCGGCGGCAACATCATCGACGGCTCCGGACACATCATCGACATCGCCCCGACACTGCTCGATCTGGCCGGGGTCGAGACAGCGGTCGCGTCGGACGGTGTGAGCCTGCGACCGATGCTGGCGGGCGAGGTTTGGCCGCCGGAGCGTCCGCTGTTCTTCCAGTTCGTCGACCACCGGGCCGTCATCGACAGCGACATGAAGCTTGTCTCCAACTGGGGTCGGCCGTGGATGTTGTTCGACCTGAAGGCCGACCCAGCCGAGGCGAATGACCTTGCCGCCGAGCGGGAAGATGAGGTTGATCGGCTCAAGAAGCTGTACGAAGGCTGGGCAGCCGTGACGCCGCAACCGGGCGTCAAGAATTCGACGCCCGAACCCGCGTATCGCCCGATGGACGTTGCTGGTGAAGTCTTTGTCGAATAGCCCTGACGCATTTAAGGGCTAGCCCTGAGCAACACCGATAGGTCAAGGCGCTACTGCTTGTTTGCGAGCACCTTTGTAGCGAACTGGCGGACCGCGCGTCCATCTGTTAGTATCCTCGGCCGTCTGCTCGAGGAGGAGTGGCACGTTTTCGCTCGGTCGTTTCGGCGATCGGATTAGTCCATCGAGGAGGACCTTTGTCGAAACACCGCGACATCAGCGAAACCCTGACGCAAGCCATCCGCAGCGGCGAGTTGGCTCCAGGCGACAAGTTACCGGCCGAGCGTGAACTGGCCGAAAGGTTCGGCGTTCACCGCATGACTGTGCGGCAGGCGACGACCACGCTCGTTACGAACGGGCTCGTCGTCAAGCGTCTCCCGGCCGGTGTCTTCGTTCGTACCGACGCAGACGTAGCCGCCAAGCGACGACTCAACATCGTTTGCCCGGCCGGAGACCTCGCCCAGGCCAGCGCCTTCATCGCCGAGGGCATCGTGCAAAGCGAAGCCGACGATCGAACGGCCCGCGTGCTTCGCTTGTACCCAGGCGACGAGCATCTGGCCGTAGAGGCGATGGCCTCGAGTGATCCGACCCTTCTGATCGGACTTGAGATGGATCGTCGCGGTCCATTGCTCCGTGAGGCCAAACGGGCCCGTGACCGCACCGTCGTCATCGGCAGTCGAATGGACGACGCTGGCATCGCGTCGGTGGTCGGTGACGACGAGATGGGCCTACGACTGGCCGTCGAGTATCTGCACGGCAAGGGGCACGAGCGGATCGCACTCGTCTGCTCGCTGCCGGGTGAGCACAATCCGCTCATGGAAGTGCAGGTTCAGCAGTTCCGCCACGCCGTCCACGTGGTCGGCAGCGGTGACGCCCGGCCGCGGGAGGTGTTGCGCCTCGACCCTGAGATCTTCAAGCGGGGCACCATTCCGGCGGCGGCGGCGGCGGTGGAGGCCTACTGCAAACGCAGCCGCAGACCGGCCACCGCCTTCATCGGGCTCTCCGAAGACGCAACCCACGGTACCGCGTCGGCCCTGCATCAGCTCGGCCTCCGCGTGCCCCAAGATGTCTCGCTGCTCGGCTACGCCGGCACGCCTCTATCGGCCTATGCCATCCCGCCGCACACGATCATCGACATCGGCATCAAGGGGCACATGCAGGCGGCCTTGGCTTGGATCAAGGCACACGAACTAAAGCTCGATTCCGACGATCTTCCGCCGCTTCGCCAGCGGATCACGCCGACGATCATCGAGCGAAGCAGCGTGGCTGAGGTCGCAGAAACCCCCCGTGGTCACGGCGGACTGGGTGACAGTCGAGCCGGAGCAAACGATAACGCGGCAAGTGACATCCGCAGGAGTGCGACGCGGCACCTAGCCGCCCGCTAACAAACGTTGTTTGAAGAGTTTGAACATGAAATCCATCTTCCTGTGGTGCTGCTGCGCCGTCTTCTTGCTTGCTGCCACATCTCGTGCGCAAGGTCTGCCAATCGTTCGCGTGACGCAGGACGCCATCGAGATCGAATTCGACAAGACGGAGGTCGACCAGCAACTGGTGTCGCTCGGCCTTTACGAAGCCGATGACGCAGCCGGCCTGCTGGACATGATCGTCCCGGCTGGCACAACGCGTCTCAGCCTCGACCGCATCGCGCCCGACGGCAGCGATCGCCTGTACCGCCGCTTCGTGCTGCGACAGGACGGCGTCAATGCATTCGACCCACAGTTCGTAACCGACACGTCGGCCCTTGCTACCAACGACAGCGACCTGACGTGGCCCAAGGGCATTAAGGGCGTTTCGTGTCCCGTCGACGTGAGCGATTTGGTCGAGCTCGGCATCGAGCACATCCACACGAACGTCAGCATCAGCAAAGCGTTCCTGCCAGAGGGCACGCAAGCCGCGGATGAGGCGTTTCGCGTCGAGCACGACGGCTACACGTTCCACTTCAACAAGAGCTTCTGGGTCGCAACTGATCGCGAGATTCAGGAGCTGACCGCTGCGAACATCAACGTCGTCACGGTCATGCTCAACCCGTTCGTCAAGGACGCGGGCTTGACCGAGCTGCTGACGCATCCCGAGGCCGACGAATCGGGCTACTACAGCGCCTATCGCATCGACAATCCGGAGTCGGTCGCCCGATTCGCGGCATTCTTCGAGTTCTTTGCAGACCGCTACACGAAACCGGGCTTCCCGCACGGCAAGGTCGGTGGGATCATCGTCGGCAACGAAGTCGATTCGCACTGGACGTGGCACAACATGGGCCGTACCGATGTGGACACCGTCGCCGAGCATTACGGCCGCGAGCTTCGCCTGGTGCAACTTGCGGTGCGGTCGGCCCACGCTGAACTGCCGATCTTCGCGTCGCTGACCCACTCGTGGACGTGGCCCAATTCGCTCGACCTCGAACGCAAC
Source organism: uncultured Planctomycetota bacterium (assembly GCA_963841915.1). Classification (GTDB taxonomy): domain Bacteria; phylum Planctomycetota; class Phycisphaerae; order Tepidisphaerales; family Tepidisphaeraceae; genus JBCDKH01. The sequence goes on from CAWJEN010000006.1 coordinate 690,636, forward strand.
GTCGCGGGTAAAGAGCTTTTCGACAAGCTCATGTCGATCGGCAAAGCAGGCGGAGACTTCAACTGGCATCTGGCGTACCACCCGTACCCGTCGAACCTGTTCAAGCCGGCCTTCTGGAACGACCGTATCGCCGTCTTCGGTCACGACACGCCGCAGATCACGTTCAAGAACGTCGAGGTGCTCGGCGATTATCTGAATCAGCCGGCCCAGCAATACGAGGGTAAGACGCGGCGCATCATCTTCAGCGAGCAGGGCCTCGACGCCGGAAAAACTGCCGAAAGTGAAGAGCTTCAGGCGGCAGCGCTGGCACTGGCCTGGCGGAAGATCGAGGCGATGGAGAGCGTCGACGCTTTCATCCTGCACCGCCATCTCGACCACCCCAAGGAGGGCGGGCTACGGCTCGGGCTGCTCAAGCTCGACAGCAACGACGAGACAAAGATGATGGACAAGTCGCTGTGGAGCCGTCGCCCGGCCTGGCACTTGTTTCAGGCGGCGGGAACCGAAGATTTCAACAAAGCCGCGCTGCCTTACCTGGCGCAGATCGGCCGCGAAAATCTGCTCAAGGCTCGTGCTCCAACGTATATTCCCGAGTCGGCACCGGTCGACATGGGCAAGAAGCGAAGCGAAGACGTGGTCGTCAGTCTGCCGACCGTGGCAGGCAAGGCGACGGTGCAGAACCATCTCGCCTGGGGCCGGCGAATGTCTGACCTGCCGGATGGCGGGGTGCGGGAGTCAATCCTGCTTCACCCGACGCAGTCTGACGAACCGGCCGAGGCCACCTTCGAGCTGACGCTTCCCCAGGCGAACAAGCTGACGCTGCTCCTAACCACCGGCAAACAGGCGGCAGGTGGTGACGGCTACACCGTCGAGATCCTCGCCAACGGCCAGTCGCTGCTGACGCACAACCAGCCCGATCAGGCAATGGTTGATCACGTCATCGACCTGTCGTCGATGGTGGGCCAGTCGTTGACCCTCGTGTTCCGCGTCTCCAAGAACGCTAACGAGCGGTACGACGGCGCGCTCATGATCGACCCGCGCATCATCCGCGGCGAAGGGGGCGGGCAATGAGTCCGCTTCCGTACAAAATCCCGCAGACTGCAATGTCATCGTCACGCGTCTCGCTGACGACGCGCATCGGCTGGGGATTCGGCGGCGTGGCCGACAACTTTATGGCCAACACGCTGTTCGTGCTCGGCATGATCATCTACGTCACGGCCTTCAACATGCCGGCCGGCCTCGCGGGGCTGGCGCTGTCGATCCCGCGGTTCGCCGACGCGATCACCGACCCGCTCATCGGCAACTTCAGCGACAACTTCAAAAGCCGCTGGGGCCGACGTCGCCCGCTCATGGTCGTCGGGGCGATCGGGTCGGCGATCCTGCTGCCGATGTTCTGGTTTCCGCCGATGCTGAGCACGGTGCAGAACCCGTGGTACAGCAACGTGCCGTTCTGGTGGATGGCAATCCTCGGGTCGCTCTACTTCCTGTTCTACACGCTGTTCATGGTGCCCTACACGGCGCTGGGCTTCGAGCTGACAGACGACTACGACGAACGGACGAAGGTCCTGGCTTGGCGGATGTACCTTGGCCTCTTCGCGAGCATGACGGTTCCCGCGCTCTACTGGGCGTGCCGGCAGCCGGTCTGGGGCGGCGAAGTCAACGGCGCGATCGGGGTCAGCGTCATCCTCAGCTTCGTGATCCTGGCTACAGGGCTGGCCCCGGTCTTCACCACGCGGGAGAGAGTTCGTTTCTCGTTGATCGTCCCGCGACCGAGGAGAAGCCGGCCTTTGCGCTGGAGGCGTCCGACTCGATCGAGTACGAGTCGAACGCGCTCGACTACAGGAATAAGGAGCAGGCGGCACTCGGCATCCTGCCGGCGATCGGCTACACGGTGCAGAATAAGGCCTTCGCCATCCTGCTCGTCGCGTACCTCGCGGTCATCATGGGCCTGATGACCGCCGGGACAATTGGCACCTTTGCCCTCATCTACTACGTCTACCAGAACGTCCCGACCGTCGACCTCGCCAAGGATCATGCCTCGCTGCTCGGCCTCATCGCGGGCATCCTCGCGGCGCTGACGGCATACGGCTCGATGTTTCTTGCAAGCCGACTCTCCCGCGTTACCGGCAAAAAAGCGGGCATGCTGATGGGCCTCTGCTTCATGCTCGTCGGTACGATCGCGGTCTGGTGGCTTTACAACCCGAACCTGACTTTCAACGAACCCGGATTCGGGCCGAGCCAGTGGCTCAGCGACAGGACCGGCATCGCCCCCGAGACGTTCAAGTGGGGCGTGCTGGTCGCTGTCTTTGTCGGGGCACTCGGCGGGCAGGGGTGCTGGCTGATGATCGACTCGATGACAGCTGACGTGTGCGACGAGGACGAACTGATCAGCGGTCGGCGGCGTGAGGGCATGTTCAGCGCTGTGCAAGGCTTCGCCCGCAAGATGGCGGTCGCGCTGACGGTGTTGTTCGGCGGATACCTGTTGGAATTCGTTGGCTTCGACGCCGCCAAGGCGGAGCTGGCCGGTGGGGTGTCGCCGGAGGTCAACCAGCGGATGCTGCTCGTCCTGATCTTTTGCCAAGGCGGCGGCCTCGTGCTGGCGATCATCGGCTTCCTGTTCTTCCCGATCACCCGGGCCAGGGCAGAAGAGACCGCCGCCAAGTTGCGAGCTCGTCGAGGAGGCTCGTCTACCGCCACCACGGTGTGACGGCCGGCACGACGCAACAGCCAGGCGCAACGAAACGCCCCCGGCAGATGAATGCCGGGGGCGTTCTTTGGCTAGGCTGTGAGTTGTCGATCAGCGACGGCGACGCAGCATGGCCAGGCCACCGAGCCCGAGTGCGGCCAGCGATGTCGGCTCCGGCACGTTCGTCAGGCGAACGTAGTCGAGCTGGAAGGTGTTGCCGATCGAGGCGGGCAGGTTGCCCGGATCGATGCGGTAACCTTCGATGACGCCGGTGCCGATGGGGCTGAAATCGAGCGCGTTCAGGTCGATCGAGTAGTCGACGAACGTGTTGTCGGGGCCAAGGTCACCAGTGACGGAGACGATGTTGCCGCTGACGGCACCATTGGCATCGCCTTCGGACTCGTAGAACACGACGGTGTAGGTGGTCGGGTCGTCGTTTACAAAGTCGACAAGCAGGCGGAACTCGAGGGTGTCGTACTCGCCGACTTCGAAGCTGAAGTTATCGCCGTTACCGTCGCGGAAGCGACGAAGCTGAGCGTCACCGCTGGTGGTGGTGCCTGAGTAGACGCCACCGGCAACGGTGTCACCTGCAACGCGGTCCATGAAGTCAATAAAGCCTTCGGTGTCGCCGGGGGTATCGAATTCGACGAGGTGAGCTGCCTGCGCGGCCTGAGCGGCAGACAGTGCAACGGCACCGGCAGCGAACATTGAGAGAGTGGTCTTCATTACAAATCCTCCTGGAGATCGGTCTGACGCACTGCAGGGGCTAGTCCAACTAGCTCTGCTTCCATTCGGTAGGGCAAGATGTCGCCCGGCCAAACGTGCGCCAGTGTGGAATCTACTGCGCCCAGCCACGTTGGTCAACCACTTTCTCGACGATCTGCGGCAGAACACGAAGAACGTGCTGCGTGTATGGGCTAGTTCTTGGTGTCCGCCGCTTCGGTATGGCTGGTCGTGAACCGCCAGCCGTAGGCAGCGTTACGCTCCTGGTGCAGGCGGTTCATTCGGCCGTCTGGCCCTTGCACCCGCAGCACGTCGTTGTCCCACAGCAGGTAATACATCGACTCCGGCTCGAGCAAAGGCGTCTGGTCGAAGACCAGCGTTCGTGGGCCGCTCAGGTGGGCAGGTGTCGGATCGACCACCCAGACCGGCTCGACCTGTCCGTATTTCATGAGTCTGATGGTGCCGTCCATACCGACGCCTTTCTCGTCCTTGAACTCGATGTCACCAATAAAGGTCATCGTCAACTTGGCGTCGAGCGGAGCGTCTGGTTCGCTCATCTTGGGTGACACGCTGGCCAAGCCGGGTGGCATGCGTTGGTGCATCCAGTAGAAGGTCTCGCCCCGCGGCTGATTCCAGTCGGCCGGCACGTTGCCTGCTTCCTCGACGAAGGCGTCCCAGATCGCGATCATCTCCGCGAGCTTTTGTGGGTTGGATGCCGCGAGGTTCTTCGTCTCGGTGCGGTCGGTTTCAAGGTCGTACAGCTCCCACGGGTTGGTGAACATGCTCGCCAGCTTCCACCGGCCGTCGACGATGCCGCGCGTGTAGGAGAAGCTGGAAATGAACCGGTCATACCCAGGCGCATCGGCGTCAACAAACATCGGCTGCAGCGGCTTGCCCGCGACGGGTCGCTCCTGACCGGTCGGTTCGTGCGTCACGCCTGCCGCCTGCAGGATTGTGGGATACAGATCCCAGACCCGAACGTTCTGGTGGAGCAACGTTCCCGCTGCCGTCTCGATGCCGGCGGGCCAGCGGACGATGAGCGGGGCCGCGATGCCGCCCTCGTGGCCTGCGTGCTTGTACCACTTGAAGGGGGCGTTATTCGCGTACGCCCAGCCGTTGCTGCCGGTGAACCGCTCGTACGCGTGGCTTGTCGAGCGATCCCACGGCAGGGCGTCAAAATTGGTGTCAATGCCGACAAAATCTGCGCCGTTGTCGCTTGCGAAGATGATCAGCGTCTCGTCGAGTATGCCCTTGGCTTCAAGGTGGTCGAGCAGGTCGCCGGTCTTCTCGTCAAGCCTGTCGATCATGCCTGCGTAGGCGGCCTGCTTGAGAGTCTCGAGCTTTTGCTCCTGCTGCGTCAACAGGTGCCAAGGTTCGACGTCCGAGGTCGGCGGTGGGAACGTGTTGTCCGGGCCGATCAGGCCGAGCTTGATGAGGCGCTCGATTCGCTGTGTGCGGATCGGCAGCCAGCCGTCGTTGTAGACGCCGCGGTCGAGGTACTTTCGAATGTTGGCCTCCGGGGCCTGCAACGGCACGTGCGGAGCGTTGTGCGCGAGGTAGACGAAGAACGGTTCGTCGGCATCGAGTGCCGAGTCAATCTCTTCGATGGCGTAGTCGGTGAAGGCGTCGGTGGAGTAGAAGTCGCTCGGCACGTCGACGAAGGGCTTGCCGTCTTTGATCCAATCGGGTCCGGCCTCGAAGCAGTTGGTTTGCCCGCCGAGGAAGCCGAAGAAGCGGTCGAAGCCGTTGTGCTCGTCGGTGGGCGTGCCGGCAAGGTGCCACTTGCCGACGGCGATGGTGCGGTAACCGGATTGATTGAGCACATTGGCCAGCGGGCGAGCTTGCGTCATCGCCTGCTTCCCGGCGAGGTGGTACTCCATGCCGCTGAGCAGGGCAACGCGGCTGGTGACGCACATGGTCGTCGTGCGGTAGTGGGAAAACTGCAGTCCTTCTGCGGCGAGGTCGTCGAGAACAGGCGTGTCGATCTCACCGCCGTAGACGCCTAGATCGGAATACCCAAGATCGTCGGCGAGAATGACGATGACGTTGGTCCGCTCAGCCGCCGACGCCGAAGCGTTTGGCAGGCAGGTTGAGAGTAAGGCCGCAGCAAGCGCGGCCACAGCGGGCAGAAGGCGAGACATGCGGTCGATCCTACCACGCATTCGATGAAGAAAACTGGTCGCCGGAGTAGTCCATAAGGGCGCGGGGCCGGCAGTGATCTATCTTGACACCGAAGAACCTACCGATTACTGTCGGTGTATCAGGTTCAACCCGTCCGCTCTGGACTAGACCATCAGGTGAAAGTCGAGTCGGGTCCTACTAACGCTGGAGGAGCGTTTTGATGAAGTTATTACTGTCGTTCGTCGGCATGTCCGTCGCTGCTCAAGCGGCGCTCGTTGCCCTGCCCGCTGCCGCCGATGCCGAACAGGCTATGGACGAGCGGCCCAACGTGCTTGTCGTCTTCACGGATGATCAGCGGTTTGACGCAGCCGGTTTTTCGGGCAACACGGCCATTTACACGCCGAACCTCGACCGCGTCGCTCGGCAGGGCGTGATCTTCGACAACTGCTTCGTCAACACCAGTATCTGCGCCGTCAGCCGGGCAAACCTCATCACCGGCCAATACCCCGATCGGCATGGCGTGACGGACTTTTTCAAAGTCCTCGACGACGAGCAGATGCAGGCGACCTTCCCCGTGCGTCTCCGAGAAGCCGGGTATTTCACCGGGCAGATCGGCAAGTGGGGTATCGGCGACTCGATCGAGTCAACGCACCGCGCAGCCACCTTCTTCGACTACTGGGGCGGCGCGTCGCACCAGACGAACTTCCTTCACGAGGCCGACTGCACGTACGTGCTGTACGACGGCGTCAGCAAGCCGATCAACGATGTCTGCGACTGCCCGGCAGATAGTCGCGGCGTCAAGGGGCCGCACGTGCGCATTGGCCGTGCCAACCTGCAGGGCGAGGTCCTGCAGGTTGACATGGACGTGGCACCGATGAAAGCGAAGGACTTTCTCGATGCCCGTGACGAAGCGGGTAAGAACAAGCCGTTTGCGTTGCTGGTGCAATTCAAGGCCCCGCACTCGCCGTTTGGTGATTGGGACTTGGAGATGAAAGACAGGTACAAAGGCCTGTTCCTGCCGCACCCGCCGACGGCGACGATGCAAGTCGCCGATGCCGAACCGCAGGTGGTCAAGAAGTCTCTCGGCGGCGGTGGAGGTCGTCGCCTCGCCGGGAGTGAAGAGGAGATGCAAAAGCACCTGCAGAACTACTACCGCCTTGTCAGTAGCATGGATGCCGGCTTCGGCAAGATCATCGACGAGCTCGAAGCTCGTGGCGAACTCGACAACACCGTTATCTTCTTCACGAGTGACAACGGCTTTATGAACGGCGATCACGGGTCGATCGAGAAGTGGCTCATGTACGAGCCGTCGCTGCGGGTTCCTGGCTTCGTCACCGACATGCGTCAGCCGCGGACACAAGGCCCCAAGCGTGTGCAGGAACTGGTAACGACGGTTGACTTCGGTGCGAGCGTTCTTGATGCCGCCGGCCTGGACGTGCCGTCGAACATGACGGGCGTGAGCTTCATGTCTGCGATCGACGGCGAGTTGACCGGGTGGCGTGACGACTTCTACTACCACCAGCCGTTCCTGGCCAACGGCCGGTTGCCCTACACGACGGGCGTCCGAAGCGAGCAGTACAGCTATACGGCCTACGAGAGTGAGACGCCGATCGTCGAGCAGCTCTTTGACCTGCATGCGGATCCGATGCAGTTGAACAACCTTATAAACGATCCGGCCCATGCCGAAGTGGCTAAAGCTATGCGACTTCGGCTCGAAGAGTTGAAGAACGAGGTGAAGTAAATTTGCCGGGTGACAGCGTGGGCACCCCGCGACGTTGCTCAATTCCATCTGGAGGAGCATCCCATGAAGAAGTCCACGAGAACTCCTCGAACCGGCTTCACGCTGGTCGAGTTGTTGGTCGTCATCGGCATCATTGCTTTGCTGATCTCGATTCTGCTGCCGACGTTGTCGAGTGCGATGAGTAGCGCACGAGGCGTGAGGTGTGCCAACAATTTACGTCAGCAGGCGTTAAGCATGCACCAGTACGCTCTCGATGAAGATGGCTGGTTCCCGCAGTCGACCGCTAAGGGCCGTTGGGCGTTAGGCGGCATGAGTTCTTCGCCAATCACTGATCCGCTGCCAGTACGCTTCAAGGAGCCGGCTGCCCAGGCATTGCTGTACGTCGGTGAGTACATCGATGAGGTAGATTTGTTTTACTGTCCTGATAAGGCCGCAGGCGTCATCAGGAGAGACCAGATTCCTGTCTACCGCGAAAAGTTCGAGAACGCGGACTACCGAAATCTGTTTGTCAATTACCCGATGTGGTCCAACTATCGTGCGGCCCAGTTCTCGCCGGAGAACAACGTACTCATCGAGCGTGGCGAACTCATTTCGGACCGCAACAACCAAAGCGGTGCGAATATCATCGTTTCAGATGCCGTTGCCGTACACACGACAGATGGATACGACCCCTGGACGAATCATGTGGAGGACGGGGCCTATGTGGACTCTGTGACGGGCAACACATTCCAAGCTAAGCCGCTGGGCGGTCGAATCGGGCGAGCGGACGGCTCTGTTATCTTCGAATACTTCCCAGATCTGGAGCTGCGTTACAGCGCCCCGCAGGGTAACGTGCGTTTCTTCTTCTGATCCGCAGCCTCTCTAACCTGTGGCGCCCGTGCCATCCGGGCACCGCTTGATTTCATGCTCGTGGTCTTTAATCACGAGTTCATTAGGAACCAAATCATGACTCCAAAGCCTTATTGGGTTGTCGCCCTCGCCGCCTTTGGCTGGCTGGCCGGGCTGTCGCCCGCCGCCGCCCCTGCCGCCGAGCCTGCTCGGCCGAACATCGTCTTCATTATGGCCGACGATCTCGGCTGGATGGATACGGGCGTGTACGGCAGCGACTTCTACGACACGCCGCACATCGACGCCCTTGCCGCACGTGGCATGCGGTTCACCAACGCCTACTCGGCCAGCCCGCTCTGCTCGCCGACGCGAGCGTCAGTGCTGACCGGGCAGTACCCCGGTCGTATTGGCATGACGGCGCCGCACGGCCACCTGCCGCAAGTCGTGCTCGAATCGTCCGCCGGTCAGGCCGGCGACACCTTCCTACCGCGCCACGGCCAATGTGTCGGTTTCTCGGTTGAAAAACAGCTACCAAACCTACGCCGAAGATCTCAAAAACGCCGGCTACGCCACCGGCTTCTTCGGCAAGTGGCACCTCGGCTTCGATCCCTACATCCCGGAGAACCAAGGCTTTGACACCGTTGTCGGTGGCGGCGGATACCCGGGGCCGCGGAGCTTCTTCTCGCCTTACAACATGCCCGAAGTTCCCGACGGGCCCGCAGGCGAGCACATCGATGACCGCATGGTGGCCGAGGCCATCAAGTTCATGGACGAAGCCGCTTCGGACGGCAAGCCGTTCCTCGTCAATTTCTGGAGCTGGGACGTTCACGCACCGTTCCAAGGCAAGGACGACCTCATCGCCAAGTACCAGGCGAAGCTCGATGCCAATCCGAACCTGAAGCAGAAGAGCCCAACCATGGGCGCGATGGTCGAGACGCTTGATCAGAACGTCGGCCAGCTCATGGCCCACGTCGAGGAACTTGGGCTCACGGATGACACCCTCGTCGTCTTCTTCAGTGACAACGGCGGCAACATGTACGACGAGGTGGACAGCACCACGCCGACGAACAACGCGCCGCTTCAGAACGGTAAGGGCAACATTCTCGAGGGTGGCATCCGCGTGCCGCTTATTGCAGCCTGGCCCGGCAAGATCGCCCAAGGCAAGGTCAGTGACACCCTTGCCATCTCGACCGACATCTACCCGACGTTCCTTGATCTGCTCGACCTCGAACCGCCTTCGAACCAGGTGATCGACGGCATCAGCATCGCACCGGTTCTACTGCGTGGTGAGTCGCTGGATCGCGACTCGTTCATCATCGATTTCCCGCACAATGTCGTTGCGACGGAAAATCGCTCGTCGATCGCTGTCCGCAAGGGCGACATGAAGCTCATCCGCTACTACTGGGATGCCAAGATTCCGACCGGTGCCAAGCCTGAGCACCGCTACGAGCTCTACGACCTGTCGAGCGACATCGGCGAGAGCAAGAACCTCGCCGCCGATCAAGCTGACATGGTGAAGGTCATGGACGCGATGATCGAGGATTATCTGGAGGAAACCGGTGCCGTCTCGCCGGTCCCCAACCCCAATTTTGACGCTGCCGCACCGCCTGCTGTCAGGGGTGGTGGCCAAGCCAACGGCCCGCCCCGCGGCGAGCGTGACCCTGTCGCCGGCTGGATTCCCGGTGGAACCTGTGACCTCGAAGTCGTCGACGGCATGCTCGTCCTGACGTCCAAGGGCAACGACCCGTACCTCTCTTGCCGTGAAGGTGTGCCCAGCGCGACCGGCAAGCTGGAGGTCCGCTTCACCATGTCCTCGAATATCACCGGCTCGGGCCAACTCTTCTGGACGAGCGGCAAGCTCAAGGCATTCCAGGCAGCACGATCCGTCGAATTCGACATGAAGAAGGGAGACGACGAGCACGACTACGTCGTCGAAATCGACATCGATGACGAGCTGACCGGCGTGCGTATCGACCCGGGCCGTTCGCCCGGCAAGGCGTCGATCAAGTCGATCGGCATTTACGACGCCAGCGGCACGAAGCTCGAGGAGTGGACCTTCTAAAACACTCCTTCGCATTTGAGACGAAACACGGCCGAACCTTCGGGTTCGGCCGTGCTTTTTGCGCTTCACGGGCTATATTCGCGGCCAATGAATCTTCAGGCGTCACGCCCTATGTCTCAGTCGGTTCGCCTCGATGATCTACCTTGGTCAGCCGCTGCCGTTGCTCCGTCGCTGAATGAGAAGGTCGGCCCACCGATCCGGTTCGGCGGGCGCTTCAAGGCCGTCGCGGCCGAGGGCAGCGATGTCGCCCGGTTGCTGTGCGTCGTGCCGTTGACGAACGCGTTTCCGGTGTCGTCGGGCTACTTCATCGTCGGCAGCACGACGAAGGCGAAGCTGCGCATCAACGGCCAACCCGTCGATCTTGTCGCCGGTCAGGATGAACCCTTTGACGTCTGGGGGCACCTTTGGGCGCATCTCGTCAGCGGGGACAACACGCTCGAACTCGAGGTGCCGGTCGGCGAGACTTTTGAGTACGCGCTGCAAATGCGTGACGTCGACGCCAACGGCGATGCGACGATCATCGACTTCGATAGCGACGGGTGGACCGTCAGTGACGGTGCGATCGAGAAGGTCGGCGACTCTGACGACACCGAGCTGTTCGATCGGCCGCGTCGCAGCGTCGAGCTGTGCAAGCGTGTTCCGCACGACAAGCCGATCCGCAGCGCCTCGCTGACGCTGGTCGGCCCGACGGCGCGAGACGTACGCCTTAACGACAAAGCTGTCACGCAGCTGGCGCTCGAGCCGGGTTGGACCGATTACCGCAAGCGGCTGACCACGACGACCTACGACGTCACCGACCTCATCGATGCCGAGGGCGACGCGATCGCGTGGAACATGACGCTCGGTAACGGCTGGTACACGAGCGGCATGGGCTGGCAGCACAAGGGTCGCTTCACCTCACCCGACACGCCGCTCTGGATCATGGGCGAGCTGACGCTCGAACACGACGACGGCACGACCACCAGGCACGTCACCGACACGTCATGGCAATGGCGTCGCTCGAGTATCGTTTTTGACTCGATCTACGACGGCGAGCACCGCGAACCCGTTGCCGACGAGGCGGCGTGGCAGAGCGTGGTCAGCGTCGACATCAACGGCGACACGCTCGTCGGCAAGACGATGGCACCGCCGATCGCTCACATCGAGACGCTGGCCGTGCAACACGCCGAGGCTAAAGGTGACGGCCGCTTCATCCTCGACTTCGGCCAGAATCACACGGGCGTCTGCAGTGTGACGCTGACCAACGTGCCGAGCGGGTCAAAGCTGCGGCTTCGGCACGCCGAATTGCTGACCGACGACGGCGAGCTGAACGTGATCTACCTACGGACCGCCCGCGCCGCCGACCGGTTGACGACGAGCGGCGAGTCGACCTGGACGCCGGGGATGACCTATCACGGCTATCGCTTCGCCGAGCTTGACGGCTTGCCGAGCGGCTGGACCGCCGACGACGTGAAGCAACGCGTCGTCAGCCTCGTCTTGCACTCTGACGTCAAGAAGATCGGCACATTCAGCACATCCAACTCGCTGCTGAACAAGATCAATGATGCCGTCAGCTGGGGCATTCGATCGAACCTGCACTCGACAATCACCGATTGTCCGCAGCGTGACGAGCGGCTCGGCTGGACAGGCGACGCTCAGATCATCGCCGACACCGCGCCGTGGTACTTCGACATGCACGGCATGTACCGCAAGTACCTGCTCGACCTCATAGACGCCCAGCACGACGACGGCGGCGTGCCGCACGTCGCGCCGCAGACCGTGGTCGATGAAGTATCCATGGCCTGGGCGGACGTCATCGCGGTGCTGCCTTGGACGCTTTGGCAGCAGTACGGCGACCGTGAGGCGATGGAAGTTGCCTATCCGTCGGTGAAGAAGTGGCTCGACTATCTCGAGCGGCATGAGGTCGACGGCCGCTGCGATGTCGAGACGTTCGGCGACTGGGTGCCGGTCGTCGAGACGCCGACGAAGCTCGTCGCCCAAGCTTGGAGCGTTCAAGCGGCGCAGCTGGCCCAGAAGATCGCTACCGCACTCGGCCATGACGCCGACGCCAAGACTTACGCCGCCGCCGCGAAGCGGCGGGCGAGCTACTTCCACGACAAGTACTTCAACGCCGCCGACGGCCGATACGAGCCGAACACGCAGACGGCGCAGGTGCTGCCGTTGGCATTTGGGATCGTTCCCGCCGAGCAGGTCGAAGCCGTCGCCAAAGCACTCGCCACCAATGTGCGGGAGCACGACGGCCGCCTGACCGTCGGGTTCTGCGGCGCGCCGCTGCTGTGCCATGTGCTCAGCGAGAACGGTTACGACGACCTTGCGTACGGCATCGTGTCGACCGATCAAAAGCCGTCGCTCGGTTACATGATTAAGGCCGGCGGGACGACGATCTGGGAACGTTGGGACAGCGACACGTCGCCGCCTGACATGAATTCGCGGAATCACTTTGCGTTCGGGTCGATGAGCCGCTGGTTCTACGAGCACCTTGCCGGCGTCACGATGCAGCGTGGCAACGACGGACGGCTGGCAATCACGCTGCGGCCGCGTCCGTTCGGGGATCTGGAGCACGTCGAAATCAGCCGCGACATGCCCGAGGGAACGCTAAGGGTGCGATGGGAGCGAGAGGGCAATGCATTTCGCGTACACGGAGATGTTCCTGCCGATATGAACGTGACGCTGGAGTTGCCTTCTGGGAGCAACGGCGTCGAGGTCGACGGCGGCGAAGCTGCCGATGGAATGTGGCAACTAACGAAACCCGCGTTTGCGGCGACAGCAACGCTTATGGAATAGTCCGCCTGATCAGCTGGTGTGACGGTAGATTGAGTCGGACGTTGCCGCGTCACGAGAAGCGTTGTAAAGTTGAATAATCCCCGACCTTCTTGGTATAGACCATGGCGGGCTGTTCAACGATGTTCCTGAGGAGGAAGTTATGCCTGATCGAACTGTTCCTGCTGCCGTCCGGCTTGCCGCCGCCGCCGTTTTGGGTGGCCTGTGTTTGGCACCGCACACTGCCGACGCTGCCGACTTCAACGTCGGCAACCGCTGGACCCGTACTGCCACCGACGGTGGTGGCATGGCCCGTGGCGACGCGATGACGCTCACCTGGGGCATCGTCCCCGATGGCACACCGACCTTTGGCGGTCGCAGCAGCAACCTGCTCGGTCGACTCGACGCGGTTTACGGCTCGGGGCCGGGTGGTGACGACCTGACCCAAAGGCCTTGGTTCAACACGTTCGAAAGTGCCTACGCCCGCTACGAGGGCAAGGTCGGCATCCGTTACGTCTACGCGGGCGGCGACGACGGTGCGAGCATCAGCGGGGCCAACGGTGGCGAGCTAGGTGTTCGCGGCGATATCCGCGTGGCCGGCCTCGGTAACCCGTTCCCGTTCCCGGCGCTCGGCTTCAACCAGTCACCGCTTGGCGGCGGGGACACGGTGCTCAACACGGGTGCCGCCTTCTTCAGCGACCCGTCGCCGCTGCGTGGCATCACGATGCACGAGCACGCTCACGGCCTCGGGCTAAGCCACTCCAACCCGCGTGGCGATCTGCCGCCGACGGTTGTGCAGGGTTCAGGCTTCAACGGCAACGGGCCGCAGTACGACGACCTGCTGGGCCTGCACCGTTTGTACGGCGACGCCCTCGAACTCGACGGCGGTAACGACACCATCAGCACTGCGACATCGCTCGGCAACCTCGCCGTCGGCACCAGCACCAGCCGCGGAAGTGACGCAACCGAGTTCGCGATCGGCCTCAACGCCACCGACATCGTCAGCATCGACGGCACGAGCGATAACGACGTCTACCGCTTCACCGTCGACGGCCGTTCGCAGGCGAACATCATTCTCAGCCCGGTCGGCCCGACCTACACAATTGACTACGAAGGCCGTCCCCCGGAAACCATCAACGGCAAGCAACAGGCGAACCTGGCGTACGACATCTACAACGCCGACAATGTCCTGATCCTGTCGAGCGACCGCAGCGACATCGGCGGCAACGAGACCTACCTCGGCTTCCGTGCCCCGGCGGCGGGAGATTACTACGTCCGCGTTCGCTCGACCGACGACCAGTCGCAGTTCTATCAGCTCGACGTCGCTGTCAACGCAACCGCCGCCGCGAACGATGCAAATCTGCTGCTCGTTGACAACTTCGACCTTCCCGGCAGCGCGTCGGCCAACGGCGCCAACAGCTTCCGGCTTGCCTCCGGCCGGCAAGCTTCAGGCGTGATTGAATCAGCCTTCGGCGAGTCGACGAGCGACGATGCCAACACCACCGTCTCGATCGTGAACGACAAGCTCACCTTCACCGCCACTGGTGACGGCGACGGAGCGAGCAACCAGACGCTCGACGTCCTCCGCAACGTCTTGCCCGAAGTCGAAGGCCAGCGGTGGCAGGCGTCATTCGAACTTGATCTGTCGAGTCAGGGCAACGTCAGCGACGGCTGGTTCGGCGTGACGTTCAACGACCAGACGCCGATCGGCATTCCGTTTCTGGCCTCGGCCGAGATGAGCATGCTCATCCGCGAGGACGGCCGTGTCACCGTCCGCGAAAATGGCACCGACGGCGCTTCCGCCAACGTCGGCAGTGGCCCGTTCGACCTGTCGTTCATTGTTGATGAGACAGGCGTCGATCCGACGATGACGGTGCTCGTCAATGACATCGCTGTGCTGCAAGATGAAGTCATCAGCCTCAATGATCTCGGCCGTTATTTCAGCTTCACACTCCACAACGGCGGCTCGAGCGAGGTCGGCAGCGTCTTTACCGGGGCGATGGACAACCTCCGGCTCGAGATTCTCGTCCCGGAGCCGGCGACGGTCGCCAGCCTGAGTCTCCTCGGCGGACTCCTGTTGCGTCGCCGCCGGTGATTCAGCTGAGGGCGATGCCACATTCCGGGCACCGGTCGGGCGTCGCGCGGACGTCATAACCACACGCAGGACACGGCAGCGCGTCGCCAGAAGCGACGCGCTCCTGTCGTGCGGCCTCGCGGGCTTCGCCGATGATCGTCCTGGCCTCGGCTTCGTCCTGCTCGCTTACCCGAACCGTCGTGTGAGCCAGGCCCATAAAGCCGAGGTTCGTTGTCGTCGCACCGCCCGTGACCAGCGTCGGCAGCCCGGCATCCCGCAGTACGGCTGCGACCAGATCCGACTCGAGTGCCTGCTGACTGCTGAAGACCTCAACCGTCCGCTCACCAGGTGCAATGTCCCGCGATGGAACGCCATCTTGGTCATGAAGGTCGTCCGGCTCCTGTGGCGGCTCGATTTGCTCATAAGCGAGAACGTCCGAATCTTCCGATGAAAACGGCTCACCCATGGCTTCGACCTCGTCATGCCTTTGCTGACGCGTACGGACGATCTTCACCGTCGCGACCACGATGAACAGCACGACCACGAGCGGCCCGATGCCTGCGAAGACGTCCACCATGCCATCCAGCGTCGGGTGAAAATGCTCAACCGTCAAATCGTTCGAAAGACGCACTCGCCGCGGCACAGGGTTTCAGTCGCCGCTAAAGTGTGGGCATGGCAGCTCCTACTGAAAAGCGTGCGATCGTCGTCGGTGGTGGTTTGGCCGGTCTGGCCTGCACGGTGAAGCTCGCCGAGCAGGGCGTGGCGGTCGACCTCATCTCGATGGTTCCGGTCAAGCGTTCGCACAGCGTCTGCGCCCAGGGCGGCATCAACGCGACGAACGACATTGCCCGCCAGCAGGGGTACAGCGAGTGGCTGCACTTCGACGAGACGATTCTCGGTGGCGACTTCCTGGCCGACCAGCCGCCTGTGCTGGAGATGGCCAACGCGGCTCCGAAAATCATCGACCTGCTCGACCGCATGGGCGTGCCGTTCAACCGGACGGCCGAGGGCCAGCGGTCGCTCCGCATGTTCGGCGGCTCGCTCTTTAAGCGGACGTTCTACAGCGGCGCGACGACCGGTCAGCAGCTTCTCTACGCCCTCGACGAGCAGACGCGCCGCTTTGAGGCAGAAGGTAAAGTCAACAAGTACGAGTTCTGGGAGTTCCTCTGGCCCATCACCGAAGAGATCGACGGCGAGAAAACCGTCGTCGGCATCGTCGCCCAGGACATGCGGACGATGGAGATCCGCGTCTTCAAGGGTGAGGCCGTCGTCATGGCCACCGGTGGGAACGGCCTGATCTTCGGCAAGAGCACGATGAGCGTCATCTGCACCGGCGGTGCTGCCAGCCGCTGCATGCAGGCCGGCGCCAAGTACGCCAACCCGGAGATGATGCAGGTCCACCCATCGGCCATTCCCGGCGAGGACAAGTGCAGGCTTATCAGCGAAAGCGCCCGCGGCGAGGGCGGCCGCGTCTGGGTGCCCAAGACGCCAAAGGACGAGCGACATCCCAACGACATTCCCGAGGATGAGCGGTGGTACTTCCTCGAAGAAAAGTACCCCAAGTACGGCAACCTCGTCCCACGCGATATCGCAACCCGCGAGATCTTCCAAACCTGCCTCGACGGCTACGGCGTCGGTGGTGGCAACATGGTCTACCTCGACCTCCGCGACCAGGTCAACAAGATCGGCCGCGACGGTGTGATGAAGAAGCTGGCGGGCATCCTCGAGATCTATGAAAAGTTCGTCGGCGTCGACCCGCTCAGCGAGCCGATGAAGATCTTCCCCGCCATCCATTACTCCATGGGCGGACTGTGGACCGGCTACAAAAAGGACGACAAGACCGGCGGCATGGTCCACGGCGACCCGGCCAACATGATGACCAACATCAAGGGCCTCTACGCCATGGGTGAGGCCGTCGTGCACTACCACGGAGCCAATCGCCTCGGGGCGAATTCGCTGCTGTCGTGCATCTTCGACGGCCTGTTCAGCGGCCAGTCGGTCGCCAACTACGTCAAGGACGTCGCCCCCGAGCGCGACTCGATCAGCCAGAGCACCTACGACGCAGCAGCCAAGCAGGAGCAGGACCGCATGGACACGCTCATCAACTCCGACGGCGACGTCAACCCGTACGAGCTGTGGCAGGAGATGGGCCGCGAGATGACCAACCACTGCACGGTCGTCCGCTACAACGACAAGCTCGACATGCTCATCGCCAACATGCGTGAGTACAAGGAGCGGTACAAGCGGGTCAAGCTCAGCGACACCGGCATGTGGACGAACCAGAACCTGTCGTTCGCCCGCGCGGTGCGAGACATGATCGCGATGGCCGAGGGCATCGCCAAGGCCGCCCGCATGCGGGACGAGTCGCGTGGTGCGCACTACAAGCCCGAGTTTCCAGAGCGTGACGACGCCAACTTCCTCAAGAGCACGGTCGTCACGTATGACGCTGCCAAGGACGAAGCATTCGTCGAGTGGGGCCCGGTCGACACGTCGCTCATTCCGCCGCGGCTTCGGACCTACGGCAAGGTCGAGGCCAAGGAGGACAAGAAGGACGACGCGCCGAAGGTCGAGAAGAAAGAGCGCGAAGCAGCGGTCGTCTAGGTCGATTAACGCATTGGTCGATTTACGCACTGCTCACTGTTTTAGCCGACAGCGGGAGCGGGCGCGTTCGGAGCGAGACGCGCTCGCTCCCGCGGGCGGTGAAAACGGTGACGTTGACGAGTCAAGGTCAACTCACCCGTAGATGGTGAGCGAGAGCAAGAGCCCGACGCTGCCGCAGGAGATGCCGGCGATGGCCATGCCCTTGCCTGCGCCTTCGGGTTGACGCAGGGCGATGACGCCGAAGATCACCGCCAAGAGCGGGACGATGATTGTGCAGAAGGTCGGCAGCCCGACGATGCCCAGCACGAGCGACGCTGTTGCCATCCCGTTGCTCCCGCCGGCAGCTTCAAGCGTGGTGCCTTCCATCGTGAAAGGCATTCCGCAGTTGCGGCAGTTGTTGGCCTGGATCGGCGAACTCGTGCTGCACCGCGGGCAGCGGATGTACTGGTGGCCGTCGTCGCCGCGTTCGATCAGCGGTGCTCGCTCACCCGCGGCGGCGTAGGCGTGGACCGGGTGCGGGTCCTGCTTGATGACCTTGCCCGTCATCGGGTCGATCAGCCGTCCGCTGCGGTCGAGGATCGGAATAATGATCGTGTTGCTGCACGTCGGGCAATGCCCTTCCTGTCCGGCCATCGCACTGTTGGCCTCGAGGCGACTCGAGCAATACTGACAGTTGAAGCCGTAACGCCTGCCCGGCATCGGCGACGCCGAGGGCGTGACGACGGGGCGGCTCGGTCGGACGGGCTCGATGACTTCAGCCGTTGCGATATCGTCGTCGGCCGGGACGGGCATCGTCTCCTTGCACTTGGGACACCGCACCAGCCGACCCGTGGCATCGGCCGGGGCACGTAGCTTGGTGTCACACGTGGAGCAGGCAAACTCGGGCATCCGTACTTATGGTACCGCCAAACCGGCCCAATGTTTCGTTGGGTGCAATAGTGTCCCCAGCCACGGCGTTCTACCGTCGCAACGCGTATGGCGACTGACGATCCGAGCCCGACGCCCGACGATAGCGATCTGGTGGTCCGTCTGCAGTCGGGTGACGTGGCGGCGGGTGACGAGCTTGTGATCCGCCACACGCGGCCGTTGCTCGGATATCTGCGTCGCATCACCCGGGGCGACGTGTCGTTGGCCGAGGACTTGCATCAGGCGACGTGGTCGTCGGCTTTGGAACACCTGGACAGCTTCGACGTTCGCGGCCGTGGGCCGGGCTTTAAGCCTTGGCTGTTCCGGATCGCGACGAACAAGGCGAACGATCATTTTCGTCGCCGCGGGCGGGAGGCGAGGCGGCTGGACCTGTTTGCAAGTGGTCCCGGTCCGCATCGTGCCGAGCCGGTCGTCGGTGAAGCGGTAGACGACGCCGAAGCCGCCGATTCACTGCGGGCGGCTGTTGCGACGCTGCCCGAGCCGCAGCGGATGGTCGTCGAGCTCCGCTTCTGGGGCGGCCTGAAGTTCACGGAGATTGCCGAGGTCGTCGGTTGCCCGCTTAATACGGCATTGGGCCGCATGCATAAAGCGCTCAAAAAGCTGCGACACGCGCTACCGGCGACAATAAACGAGCCGTCGCTGCGTTAGACGGATAGACCAGACCCCGACTTTCATGCACCCTCACGACGATTCCATCACCGCCGCCCAGGCAGACGTTTATCTGCGAGCCGATGTCGACGGCCCGGCCGACGCCGAGGCGGCCGAGCTGCGTCGCGAGCTGAACCAGTTGGCGACCTGTGCGATGCAGCCGCTACCCGATCGTGACGAGCGACTAGCGATCAGGCAGACGCAGGCGCTTGTGCGGAATTGGGTGAATCGTCCGGTCGTCGCTGGTCGCATAGGGCCGGGTGACACGGCCGGTGGATCGGCGCTGGGTCGCTGGGTGCGCTGGCCTTTGGCCGCGGCGGCACTGCTTGTGGCAGGGCTGGTCACGCTCACATTCCTGGCCAATTCCGGATCGGCCACCGACCCAGGCCTGGCGGTAAACGGGACCGACACGAGCGGTCTTGGAACCGAGATCGACGGCCGCCGCCCGCCGAGGCCTGACGATCACGTAGATCGCTTTGACGAGCTGTTTGACTCACCCGCGTTGTCGGATCGCCAGGATGAATTGTCCGCCGCCCTTGCGTGGATTGACATCGACTCACCGATCTACGAGGAAGAGGCAGTTTTCGAGTTGATCGATTGGTCCGACGAAGGTTCCCTGTGATGACGATGCGACATGTGATGACGATGCGACATGTGTACCCGATGATCGTGATGCTGGCACTTGCCGGGGCCGCTGTCATGCCCGCTTCGGCACAGCCGGTGGACGGCAAAGCGCCGGCTGACCGGGGTGAGCAACAGGAGCGACGGCCTGCACGTGTCAGCCCGCCGACCGACGAGCAATGGGAGCAGTCGCGGCAATTCCTCACCCAGCACTCGCCCAAGCGGCTCGACATGTACGACAGTTTCGTCAGTCGGCTGGGCGTCGATTTCGATGACATGTCCCGCAACGGCCGACTCGTGATGCGAATCCGGGCACGAATCCACGGGCAAGTCGCCGAGCTTCAGAAGCTGGAGGTGCGGGACCCGCGGCAGTATGAGCACGCGCTGATGCAGTACGAGACGGAGGACCACATTCTTCTCCAGCTGAGCAACGCCCGGCGTGCCGCTACGGAGGGTGACGAAGCGGCAGAGGCCAAGGCGCGGAAGGTGGCCGAAAAGTTGTCGGCGACGTACGTCGAGCGTGCCATGGCCGTCCGCAAAGAGTCTATCGAGCGGATGCAAAAGCGGATCGAAATCGAGACGAAGCGGCTCGAGAAAGACCGTGCTCGTGCGGAAGAACTCGAGGCCGAGCTGCTGGCAAAGTTCGAGCGACGGCTGCCGCGGCGACCGGCTGACGGCGGGACGACCACACGACCGGCCGAGTGATCATGTTGAAGCAGGCGGCGCCGGATACGTCGGCGTCTGGCCCAGACACACGGCCAGCACGTCACGCACAACCCACGACATGTTCTCCGTTGCGACCTTCGTCCGGCTGGCCATGTGCGGCGTGAGGATGACACGGTCTGCGTGCTCGCGTTGCAGTGTCGCGTAAGGCGAATCAGGCGTCGGGGGCTCCGGGTCATAGACGTCGATGGCCACGCCCGATAGCCGGCCGCTCGCCAGTGCGCTTGGCAACGCGGCGGCGTCAAGGACGAGGCCGCGGCTGGTGTTGATGAGGTAGCGGAACGACCCCCGCACGATCGCACCGCCGTCGATGAGGTGCCGATTCCCGGCCCGGCCGTCGACGTGGATCGACAAGAGGTCACACGTCGTCAGCAGCCGCTCAAAGTCGATGGGCGTCGCCGCGAGGCCGTCGTCCCGCACCGCGGCAGAGACGTCAGCGACATCGTAGTAGACAACGCTAGCCCCATGCGCCTGCTCGAAAACGCGGGTGACGGCCCGGCCGACCCGGCCCATGCCGAGGATGCCGATCGTCAGGTCGGCTAAGTGTTCGCCTGCGTCTTGTCTGAGGATTTTGAAGCCATCGTTGGTGAAGTCGAGTGCGTTGGCGTGCCAAGGCCGCACGAGCTTGACCGCCAGCCCGCTGACGAATTCTGCGACGGCACGCGTGTTGGCGTCGGGCGTATAGACGACCTCGATGCCACGCGTCTGACAGGCAGCTACGTCAATCGACTCGAGCCCGACGCCGCCGCGACCGACGACTTTCAAGTGCTTGGCGTGGGCGAGCAGCTCGGCCGTGACGTTCGTGTACGACCGAACGACCATGCCGTCCGCCCTGGCGACGGCCGCTTCAAAGCCTTCGTCATCCGGGCCGACGTCCAGCACGTCGGCCCGCTCGCGCAGCCACGCCATCGGCTTGGCGTCGCCGCCTTCGGTCACCAGAATCGTCGGCTTGTTCATGTCGGCACCTCGGCGTCGGCCTCATCCACAGCTCGGCGGCCTTGTAAAGCGTCAGCCAGCATGTTCCGGTTCGCATATTCGATGGCCCCACCCGCAGGCAGTCCGCGGGCCAGCCGCGTGATCTTGACGCCTTTGAATCGGCGGACGATCTCGTCCCGCAGGAATAGGCTCGTCGCATCGCCTTCGAGCGTCGGATTTGTGCCGAGGATGACTTCCTGAACGTCGTCATCGGCCACCCGCTTGAGCAATGCGTCGACCGTCAGATCCTCAGGCTCGATGCCTTCAAGCGGTGCGAGTCGGCCGAGTAGGACGTGGTACGTCCCGCGAAAAGCACCGACATCTTCGAGGGCGATGACATCTTTGGGCTGCTCGACGACGAGAACGACCTGCCGATCCCGCCGTGGGTCGTCGTAGATGATGCACCGCTCGCCGTCGGTCAGGTTGAAGGTGATCGGGCAGTGCCGGACACGTGTCTTGATGTCGCTGAGGGCCTCGGCAAAGGCGAGCACGTCTTCCTTGTCGTCGCGAAGTAGCTGAAAAACGATCCGTTCTGCCGACCTCGGGCCGATGCCGGGCAGGCGGCCGAAGTGGCGGAGCAGGGCATCGACGACGGGCAGGTTCTTGGCCATCAGAAAGTCAACGGGCGGCAGAAGCGAAGCAGGGCGATTGTTGGAGCAGAAAGGCCATTTCGCTTCGGGACCGTTTGCGACTATAACCGCATCCTTGGCGGGTGTGGCCGCTTGTGCGGCCGATCACACCCCACCGCCAGACGTTTCCCCGTGAACGGAGACAAACAACTATGAAGAAGATCATCAAGCGTTTCGGCCTGCTGCTGCTCGTCGGCGCCCTCGTCAGCCCGATTGCCCTCACCTCCGGTTGCGAAGGTGATGTCGACGGCGACGGCGCCAGCCTCGAAGTCGGTGACTGAGTGAAGCGGTTCGGCTGCCGAAAGAGGCCGATCCACCCACCCGTCCCACCAAGAGCGGTGGCAGCAAGCCACCCCAATTCGCCAACGCGTGAGACCGGGCGGCGTGTCGACTCTGCAAGAGTTCGACAGGCCCGGTATCCACGAAAACCAGCACCCGCGGCATCACGCCGCGGGTGCTGTGCGTTACGCGCCTGCGTGTGCCTTGGCCTCGCCCAGCAGCTTCACAAGCATCGCGCGGTCCCCGGCACCGATCGCCTCGACCAGCCTGCCAAGCTCGGCCTGCATGGCTTCTGCCGCCTGCGCGATGGAGCCGCGGTTGTCGAGCAGGATGTCGGCCCATAGGTCTGCACTTCCGCCCGCCACGCGTGTCGTGTCGCGGAATCCCGGACCGCCGCGCGTGGCTCGCGTGCCTGCCGTCAGCCGCAGCGCGACAGCCGCCAGGTGGGGCAGGTGACTGACCGTCGCCATCAGGTCGTCGTGCGCCTCTGCCGTCAGCGTCGCATCGACCCGGCAACCGAGCTGTCGCCAGAAGTCACCGCCGCGTCCGGTGGTGTCATTTATGACGTAGCACGTCGCGTCGTCGAAGAGGTCGACCCGCGCTGCCGACGGCCCGCCTTGATGCGAACCGGCCATCGGGTGGGCGGCGACGAAGCGGCCGGCTAAGCCAACGTCTACCGCTGCGTGCAGGACAGACGACTTCGTGCTGAGCGTGTCGGTCACGATAGCGTCGGACGACACACGTGGGGCCACCTGCCTGAGCACCTCGGCCGCGGCACCCACCGGCGTCGCCACGACGACCACATCGGCCTCTGCGACGCCGTCCAGTGACGCCGCCGCTTCATGGAACCCGCCGAAATCTCGCGCGGCCTCTGCGACGCTGTGGTCGCGGTCATACCCGACGACGTGCCCCACGCCCGCCCGGCGTGCCGCCAACCCCACGCTCGTGCCGAGCAGGCCGGTGCCGATGACGAAGACGGAGCTGGGCAGGACCACGCATCACCCTAGAGACGGTGCCTTGTACCGGGCTGCGTTGTGTCCGACGCCTGCCCGTGTTGCCGCGTCGGTCGGCCGGTTCTAACGTGTCGGTGCCCGCGGGCGGGTTGAGCCCGCTACGCCAGCGGGCATTGAACGCATGACTGCCACCCTTACCGAGCCGATGTCGTCTGCCGCGCCGTCGAGCAACGGGCAAAGCCAGTCGCACGCTGCCGATCGGCACGTGTTGCCTTTTGAAGAACCGGTCGCCGATCTCGAAACAAAGATTCTCGACCTCGATCGCCGCCAACGCCTCGAGGGCGGCGTCGATGTCTCTGCCGAGCTCAGCGAACTCCGCGACACCTACGCCCGGCTGCTCCGCAAGACCTACGACAACCTCAGCGCCTGGCAAACGGTCCAGGTCGCAAGACACCCGCAAAGGCCGCTGTTCCTCGACTACGTGTCGATGCTCTGCCGCGAGTTCAAGGAAATTCACGGCGACCGTCGGTACGGCGACGACCGTGCGATCCGCTGCGGCCTGGCCCGCATCGGTGGGCGGAAGGTCGTGCTCATCGGCCATCACAAAGGCCGCGACACCAAAGAGCGTATCGAGTGCATGTTCGGCTGTGCCAACCCTGAGGGCTACCGCAAGGCTCTGCGGGCGATGAAGCTGGCCGAGAAGTTCAAGCTGCCGGTCGTCACGCTCGTCGACACGCCCGGTGCGTATCCGGGCGTCGGTGCCGAGGAGCGTGGCCAAGCCGAGAGCATCGCGGTCAACCTGATGGAGATGGCTCGGCTGCGGACGCCGATTGTCAGCGTCGTCATCGGCGAAGGTGGCAGCGGCGGGGCGCTTGGTCTTGCCGTCGCCGACGTTGTGGCCATGAGCCAGTACGCCTGGTACAGCGTCATCAGCCCCGAAGCCTGCAGCAGCATCCTATTCAAGGATGCAAGCCAGGCACCGCGGATGGCAGAGAGTCTGAAGCTCGTCAGCCGCGACCTCATGCGGCTGGGCGTCATCGACGCGATCGTGCCCGAGCCCATCGGCGGGGCACACCGTGACCCGCTCGCCGCGGCCCACCAGTTGGAGCACTTCGTCACCCGCTCGCTGCGTGATCTCGAGCGGCAGGGCAAGAAGGACATGGACGCGTTGCTCGAGCAGCGGTACCAGCGGTTCCGTCGGCTTGGCGACTTCACCGAGCCGGTGACCGACCAGGATCAGCCGCTCACTTTCACAGCAGCAGGCTGATGACCCCGCCTGATCCTGCGCAGCGGCCGAGTCGTCTGGCGCTGGTCGCGCTTATCGCGTCGAATCTCATCCCGCTCGTCGGTGTCGCAGCGTTCGGCTGGAGCGTCCGATCGCTCATGCTTCTTTACTGGGCGGAGAACATCGTGGTCGCGTTCTACGCGGTCCTGCGGATGGTCAAGGTCGGTGGCCTTGTCGCACTGCCGACGGCGGCGTTCTTCTGCATCCACTTCGGCATCTTCACCGTCGTGCACGGCGTCTTTGTCTTCACGCTCACCGCACCCAACGGCCCGCTGGGCGGTGCGGCCGTCACCGCCGACTCAATGCCGTGGCTGGCGGTGTTGGGCCTCCTTGCCAGTCACGGCGTCTCCTTCGTCGTCAACTTTCTCATCGGTGGCGAATGGCGGACGAGCAATATCACTTTAGAAATGGGCAAGCCGTATCCGCGCATGATCATCCTGCACGTCGCCATCGTCATTGGCGCGTTCTTTGTCATGGCGCTGGGACAGCCGGCGGCACTCCTGATTCTGCTCGTGATGCTCAAGACCGGGCTCGACGTCGTCGTCCACCTGACCGGGCACCGCATGCGGATGGCCGTCAAACCTCTACCCGCGCCAGCAGCAGCCACATCACTGCCGCAATGAGGCAGAGCAGCAACCCGAGGCCGATCCACTGCAAGGTGGTTGCGACCCAACGCCGCCGAACGGTGCGTTTCTTCAGGCGAACCGCGTAATCGGCAGGTAAGTCGATGCGGCTGTAGGCGGCGGCGATGCGTTGCAGCCACTGGCCGACATCATTGTCCGCCACCTCGCGGAGTGCCCGCAGCGCGCCTTCTCGGTGCGTCGTTGCAGCGGTCATGCTGCAGTCCATTGCGATGCCAAGCTGCCGATCCGTCAGGCCCGCCCCGCGGGACAAGAGCAACGCTTCCTGCTGCTGGCGGTTGAGCTTGCGAAGGGCGGCGACGGCGGCGTTCGTTGGCACGTCGGCGTCAGACGCCAACGGGTCGGCGGGCGACAGCGTCGCGCTCGGCAGCGGCTGGTCACGCAGCGTTTGCACCGTGTGCCTTGGAAACCACCGGTCCGCCTGGGCGTCGTCCGTCCAGGTTTCAGCGGCACTCTGGGCATGATCGACGACGACATCGACCACCTTGTGCCCCACGCTTTGCGACGCGGACAAACTCATCGCCAGCCGCCAGACGAACGGCAGGTGCGTCGACAACTGAGCTTGAAGCGGCTTCACTGGTGAAGCGTAGAACAGGCGGTTTTCAGGCTGATGATTCGAATCATGCCACGCGTCATTAGGTGACAGATATAGGAGGCATCTGCTATCGGATGACTTAGCTCCGCGCCATCATGCAGTCGCTGAGACGATGGCGACGCCGAACGCTTCGAGGGTGCACCGCTGGCCCGCGTCGATGTCGCGGGTGAGTTCGCGTCCCGGTGGCAGGTCGACGTCGACCGCGTCAATGCCTTCGTTGAGGAAGAAGTGCAGCACGCGGCCGCCTTGTCCGACGCGACGGGTGTAACCGACGCGGGCGTCGAGGCGATCGGGCCTCAGTCGCTCGACGGATGAGGCCATCGCCGGCAGCAGGGCGTCTGCAACGTCGGCGGTGAGGTAGGTGCCGACGTAGACGACTCGGCCCTGGCCCACGGTGTGTCGCGTGACGGCCGCCTGTCCGGCGAACGGGCCGCCGAGCCACGTGGCGACGACGTCGGCGGTCGTGGGTTGCAGCAATTCGTACCAATGCTCCGCGGCGACGGGCGTATCTCCGACGCGGATGGTCATGCCGCGTCCGCCGGTGTTGAGGCGGCCGTACTCACTGACGGTCATGCCGCACAGGTCGCTCAGCACGCCCGGTCTGGACGCGCCGGTGAGATTGTTGTCGACATCGCGGCTGGCGGTGCGGGCCCCGACGACGAGCGTGCCACCTTGCTCGACCCATGTGCGGAGCGGCTCGACCCATGCCGGATCGAACGTCGTCCAGTGGGGAAGGACGTAGAGCCCGACGCCGGTGAGGTCGTCTGCCGGGTGGACGCAGCCCGGGGTCAGGCCCAGCCGCAGCATGGCGGCATGCGTGGTTTCGGCCATGTTGTCCGGAGACGGCAGGCCCAGCGTGTAGGCCAGGTACGCATCGGTCGCCGCCGTTCCTGCAGACGCGACGGCGGCGTCAATTGCAACGCTCGTGTCCAGGACGGCCGGACCGACGCGTTGCAGTTCGCCGCCGAGGGTGGTCGCTTCCTCGAAGCGTCGGCGTCCGACGTTGTCGTGGTCGATGAGGCCAAGCCACGCTTGTTCTGCTCCGAAGCGACACGTTCGCCAGCGAAAGAAGAGCAAGCTGTCGGCTCCGCGTGCGATGGAGCGGTAGCACTGCTGCCGCATCTCACCGGGCAGCGGTTGCTCGAGCATGTAGTCGTTTTGCCCGCCGGCCCCGGCCTGATGTTCAAGGACAATGAAGTTGCCGCTCGACGCGCGGACGCGGTCAATATTGAATGCGTGACCCGCCGCCCGGCCGTCGGGGCCGCTGAACATGGGATAGGTGTCGAACCCGAGTACGTCGAGGTCTGCGGTGAAGGGGCCGCGGTAGTCGAGGTGGCCGAAGACGCCGTTGTGCGTGATCCACCAGGAGGGGTTGATCTCCCGCAGGATTTCAACCTGGTCCCGCTGGAAGCGCGACACGCCGTCGCTGAGGAAGCGGAAGTAGGCGGCCGCGTGGGCGGGGTTGGGGTACGTCGGCGCGTCAGGCTTGGGCAGCGTGACGTCGTCGAACGTGTCGAACTGCTGGCTCCAGAAGGCGGTGCCCCACGTGCGGTTGAGGGTGTCGATGTCGCCGTACGTCCGCTCGCACCAGCGGCAGAACGCGTTCGCCGCAGCGGCGGAGTAGTCCTCGCTGAAGCCGCAGTGGAACTCGTTGTCGGTCTGCCATCCGACGACGCTTTCATGACCGTCGAAGTGCTCGGCCATCGCCCTCGTGATCCGGCGACTTTCGCGGCGGAAGCCTTCGTGAAAATGGGACGCGTGCTGCCGACTGCCGTGGACGAAGGCGAGGCCTGTCGCATTCGTACGCACCATGTCCGGAAACTCATTGAGCAAGCGTCTAGGCGGCGTCGCGGTAGGGGTGCAAAGGATCGCAGAAATGCCGACCCGCGACAGCAGTTTCAGCGTCTCGTCGAAGAGCGAAAAGTCGTAGGAGCCGGGTGTCGGCTCCATGACGCTCCACGCGAATTCGCCCATGCGGACGACGTTCATCCCCGCCGCGGCCATGCGGTCGGCGTCGCGGGCGCGGGTGTCGGCGTCCCAGTGCTCGGGGTAGTAGCAGACGCCGTAGTGGAAGCGATCGAACGCCGACGGTCGTCGATGCGAAAGGCCGCCGCGTCCGAGCGGCGGGGACAGCTCATGGGAAAGCGGCGTCGTCACGCGCGCACGTTACGCCGGCTAAGGCCGATCGGCGGTAGTGGCGTAAGCGGATCAGCTTGAGGCCAGCCGCTGCATCGCCGCCCGGTCGTCGGTGTTGAACGCTCCGTCTTCGTGGGCACACAGCTTGGCCACCCGCCGCACGTGTCGCCCGCCGCTGAAGGCGGTCTCCAAGAACGTTTCGACCACGCGATAGAGCGTCTTTTCTCCAATAAGGTCAACGCCGACGCAAAGGGCGTTGCAGTGGTTGTGCTCCCGGGCGATGCGAGCGGTGATCTCGTCGTGGCAGGTAGCGGCTCGAATGCCACGCACCTTGTTGGCGGCGATGCCCATGCCGATACCACTGCCGTCGAGCAGAATAGCGGCGTCGTAGTCACCTTCTGCCACCCGCACCGCCGCGGGAATGGCGTAATCCGGGTAGTCACAAGCTCTTGTGTCATCCTCGCAGCCGAAGTCGAGGATGACGCGGTCGGGCATGTCGCAACGAAGCCGGTCGAGTAATCGACACTTGGCTCTGAAGCCGCGGTGATCGCTGGCGACAATGACGCGGGTTAGCACGCTTCCGGAGCCGTCGATGCCGTTATCGGCAAAGGCAGCCAGGGCACCGCCGTTGCTCTTGGAGCGTGAAGTTGGCAAAGCTGGGGCATCCGTTGCCGCCGCCGAGTAGGCCATAGCACTTTTGGTTGCCGACGTTGTCGTCTCGCTCATCGTGGTCCTTTCCTTGGCCGCGTGTTGTTCCACTGAATCTTCTGCATCTCACCCCTATATCGGCCTTCGCAGCGGACGTCTGTGCTGTCGATTTCGCTCGCCGCCCATAGGCGGGGGCTTCACCATACCACAAGGTCACCGATGCTGTCGCCGCTGCATCTGCGACGGGCTGCTTGTGGATAGATGGTCAAGCCGTTCTGCCTGTACAGACACCCTTCCCCGCATCGGCGGGCGTGGCCTTGTCCGTTCTGGCATTCATGCAAGTTGTCCCGACACCACAGCGGATGTCAGCCCGCAAGCGCGGCAGCATCGTCAAGCCGCTTCTGAACAAGACCTTCAAGGCGACCGGCCATGCGACGGTATGTCGCCGCGTCGCTGCCGATCGGGTCTTCGATATCGCCCTGAGGGTCGAGCATCATCGTCTTGTCTGCCGCCGACGGCACCATCGCCTCGACCATGTCACGGTGCCCACGCCCCATCGTGATGATGAGGTCTGCCCGGTTGATAAGGGCGACATCGACCGGCTGGCTGCGGTGGGAGCTGAGGTCACCGCCCAGGTCAGCCACCGCGTCCGCCGCGGCCGGGGTGGCCCGCATGCCCGGCATGGCACCGGTGCCTGCTGAAATGACTTCAAAACCCTTATCGCCGAGCGTTTCGACGGTCACGCCGAGTTTCTTGGCGAGAATCTTGCGACCCATCGCCATGGCCATCGGGCTGCGGCACGTGTTGCCGCTGCAGACGAAAAGCACGGTCGTTCGCAGCAGCCGCTCGACGATGCGTCGGTCGTAGATTCCCTCACGCACCACGTCCCAGGACGAGCCATCGGCACCAACACGAATAACAGTGCTCGGCCGCGCATAACGCGTTGGGCCGGCATCGATCAGCAGGTTAACGCCCAACGGCTCGAGCTCTTCCACCGTTGGTGGCTTCGTCGCAGGCCCCTTCGGCAGCCCCGCACGCGTCAAGATGGTCGGCTGCCCCGCACCCCGAAGCACCTCACGCGCGAACGGATCATCCGGACATCGCAGCGTGATGCGGCCGTCGTCGGCAAACAGCTCGCCCTCCGCAAGCCCCAGTGACTTCGCGGCGGCCTGACGTTTGGCTTCGTCCGGCTGCTCGAACACCAGGGCGACCGGTCCCGGCCACAGCTTCTGGACGAGCTTGCTGCCCGCTTCGCCTGGATCGATGTCGAATAACGACAGGTCAGTCGGTTCGGCCAGGTGGGGCGTCAGCGGACCCGTTGCACCGCCACGCAGCGTGGCTAGCGCGTCACGGGCGACGGCGACGTCGGGCTTGGCGGCCAGGCCGTAGACGGTTTCGGTCGGCAGGGCGACGACGCCGCCCTCGCGTAGCACACCAGCCGCATCGGTGGCGGCCTGGCGGGGGTCGATCGTGTAGTCGTTTAAATCAACGCGGCGAATCGGCATGGTGGCGGCTGAGCGGGTGCGAACTGGCCCCGCACGCTAGGGACGCCAATCTTTCGGTACCGGGAGCAGGGGGTCAGGAGTCGCCCGCTCGGACCGCTTTCGATGTGCGGACGCATGCTGCCGCGGGCGACGCCTGAGCCCATTCGATCCGCCAGAGAAGTTGGTGCCACGGTCTCAGACGCCGTCTGCGGCGGGCAGACCGTGTCGGGCCTCGTGGCGTCACCGACACGGTTTGCCCGCATCGGAATGCGGCTCAAACCGTGGCACCTTCTCGGCCTCAGCGTGACGGCCGCGAGGCGGGGCGGGTGGTCAGCTTCTGCGTGACGTGCTCCGGCGGCCGCTCGTACTCGCCCTGCGATTCGGCCCACGCCTGCCGCCAGGCGGTTTCGACAGTCGCAACACCATCCAGTACTCCACCGACCTTCACGCGAAGGACGCTCGGCCGAATTCCCTCTTTCTGATAAGTCGCGAAGGTCTCTATCGCGTCAGGTGCGGCAAGAGCTGCGAGCGCAGCCTCCCCAAGCAAGGGTAGAAAGCGATAGATGTAGAGGCTCGTCGTCAACGTCGATTCGAAGGGGTCACGCAGACTCAAATACGGAATTTCATTCTCCATCTCCTGTCGCATTGCAGCTCCTTCAGCTTCCGCGTTTAGGTATGACTGCACAAGGTCCTCCCGCAGCTCTGGCCACTTCGGCGGCTGGCCGTCGTCGATGAAGCCGTACTCCATCCACCCGTGCACGTTGGGCCGCTCGTTCCTGGGCAGGTGCTCGAAGTAGCTGTGGCTGCGGAAATCCACCGTCGCGTGGTGCGGCTGCGTGTTGTCTTGCAGGTAGTGGGCCAAATAGCCGGCCCAAATCATGGCTGATTCGTCGTCGCCGGTGGCAAAGGCCTTTACCAGTTCGTTGTAACACTGCTCCACCCGGAACGGCAGGAAGCCGGCCTCCTTGAACCGCTCGTCGTCAGGGTCCCGCGGAATGTCGCCCAAGCCCGGCAGGCCGCTGAGGTCGTCGAAGTAGCGACGCTTCTCAGGGTCCTTGTTGAACAGCTCCAGGTCGATGAAGTGCATCTTGGCTTCAACAGTGTCGAAGGCAGGCACGTAGGTCGAGCGATTGAAATCCGGGTGCATCGCCCAGTAAGCCAGCCCCTCGTAACCCTCAGGATTGGGGCCGACGTGCGTGTTCATGACGAAGTCGTGCAGGTGGAAGTCCTCTGCCTCGGGGCAGTGCTTGCGGACGAAGTCCTTGAGCCCGGCCGGCGCTTCGTCGTCCGCCAGGATCCGCTGGGCAGCCAAGCGGGTCATGAGGATGTGCTCCTTGTACGACCACGCCGAAGCCGGCAGGGCGAACACGAGCAACGTCAACGCGAATGCGAGCAGTCGAAGCATGGCTTGAGTTTACAGCGTCTCGAGCCAGTACTTGAAGTCGATAAAGAGCTTGGCCATCGCGTCGGGCGAGTAATGGGCGTTGAGGCCGCTGGGATTAGGCAGCACGTACAGACGCGTCGGGCCGAGCGTGACGTCCTGCGGCCCGAGCTTGGCCTTCTTCATCCCAAACCCGGTGCGAAACGCGCCGATGCCGAGCATGGCGATCGCCTGCGGCTTATATCTGCGACACTTCTTTTCCAGCAGTTCCACGCCTGCGGGGTACTCCTCATTGTTCAGCTCCGCGGCACTGGCCGTTGCGCGGGCGACGAGGTTCGTGACGCCAAGGCCATGCTTCAACAGCTCTACATTCTGTCCCGGTGACAGCTGCTGAGGAGTGAAGCCCGCCCGCGCCAGGGACGGCCAGAAGCGGTTACCGGGAGTCGCAAAGTGTGCCCGGTCGGCCGCACTTGAAAGCGACGGATTGATTCCGCAGAAGATCGCCCGAAGGTTTGGCCCGATGATGTCGGGCACCGTTTTGTCTTGAAAAGCAGCCAATGCGTCACGACTCAGCCGCTTTGCCATGCAGAAGTCTAGCCGACGGCGACATTCACCCCAGGCCGCGAGACGGCCCACCACAGCACGCTCATGGAAGCTAGTCGACCGACGACCATCGTTGCCGCCAGCACCCAACCGTCTGCCCCGGCCGCATCGGGCGAGCCGGCGGCGTGGTTGGCCAAGGCTGACGCCGACGTGAAGAGCACGACATCCAATGCCGCCTGTGGCCACGCAAGGCGAAGGCTGATGACCGCCGCTGTGTAGAGCAGCACAAAGACACCAACCCACGCGATCGCAACGCCGACGGAGCGGTCGACAAGCGTGCCGCGGAGCAGTCGACATACTGCAACGGCCAGCACGATCAGCGTCGTCATCTTCAAGCCGCCACCGACGCCACCGGCGGTCGACCCGATCAGCACCAGTGGCAACATCGCCAGGCGACCTGGCTCGGACGACGGCTCATCGATGAATCCGCCCGCCCAACCGTCTGCCGCCAACGCAGGAACACCCAGGGCAAAAGCGATTGGCAGCCCGACGGCAAAGGCGATCGCAACGCCGACACAGGTCAGGCGAACCTGCGGGTCGAGAACCTTGCCGCCGATGAAGCGTGCGACGAGCGTCGGGCCGACGAGGCCAACGAGGGACAGGGGCACGAGCGTCAACCAGAAGGCCGCACCGGTGGCCGAGGCGGCTTCGGGTAGCCAACCGCTCCCGCCGAGCGATGATGCCTTCGTCGCTGCACCCCCGTCAACGAGGACAAGCACAGCCCACAAGGTCCCAGGTAAAGCCGCGACGGCGAGCCAGGTGTGCAGTCGAGCCGTCTTCCCCGCCAGATGCATCAGGGCTGCGACGCCGAACGTCGCGATGCTCGTTGCAGCCAGCAGCGCCACGACGGTGCTGGCGGACGTCGGCGTTGCCCAGTCGACTCGAAAGCCACTGAGCGTGGTCACGCTGGTGGCAAGGAAGGCCGACCGCGAACCGGACAGCACATTGCCCGGCTGCGACGCGCCCTGAGCCATCGAGACGCCGCCGATGGCCAGCGTCAGCAGCCACGCTGCAACGCACGCCAAAGCAACGGCTGTGGGGCTGATAGGGCGAGCGATCGACACCCCGGTTCTTAGCGCTCTAACAAGACGCCAAAGATTTAGCGACCCTACGAACGGGATGAGCACGCGCGGCGGGTGACCGTCGAGCGGGACGGGGACATCACGCGCGTGGTCGTGGCAATGACCGGGCTGTACGCACCGGTGCCGTCGTGGTTGGCTTCCATCGGCCTGTTAGCACTCATGGTCGTCCCGGTGTGGGTCGTGGGAACCTTGGTGGTGCGGGCGTTGCGCGGGCTTGAGAAGCCGCCGCGGGCGGTGTTTGAGGTCGATGCGGATCGCGTGACGCTGCTTCTGCGGGATTCCGAGTCGGGGCAGCTGACACGGCACGACTGGCCGCGGGCGAGTGTGGCGGCCTTGCGGGCGAATCGATACGGGCGGGGGCTGTGGGTCGACGTGCCCGGGCACATGAAAGAGACACTGCTCACCGACGAATCGAAGACGACGATCAATCGACTGGCGTTCGTGCTGACGGAGGCACTGGAGCAACAGGGCTGAACAAGTCGCGACCTTCGGGCATCAGTCGCCGTCGGCGGCAGTTTCGAGGTGCTCCTTGAAGAAAGCGATCGTCCGAGTCCACGCGGCTTGGGCGGCCTTGGCGTTGGCGCCGTCGCGGGCGCTCTGTTGACGCAGGAAGCCGTGACCGGCGCCGTCGTAGATGACAGGCTCGTAGCTCTTGCCTGCGTCGGTCATAGCTTTGGCGGTCGGTTCGACGGTGCTGGTAACGCGGGTGTCGTCGCTGCCGTAAAGGCCCAGGACAGGGATCTCGATTTCGTCAAGGTCGTCGTCAGGCGCGGTGCCGTAGTAGACCACTGCCGCTTGGACCTCGTCGGCGTCGACCTCGGTGGCGTAGGCGAAGCTTTGCGAACCGCCCCAGCAGAAACCGACGACGCCGGTCGTGCCGCTGGCGGCGGGTAGGGCGACTGCGTACTCGCGGACGGCATCGAGGCGATCTTCGACGGCGTCGTCGTCGAGCTGCCGGATCGCCTGCCGTACTTGGCCCTCGGGAAAGCTGTCGGTGCCGCCGTCGTCTGGGCCCATGCCGCTGAGCATGTCGGGGGCGATCGCGATGAATCCCTCGGCTGCGAGTTGATCGGCGACGCCGCGAATCCAGTCGCTTTGCCCGAAAATCTCGTGAATGACGATGACGACGGGCGCCTTGTCCGGCCGCTCGGGGTAGACGACGTAGCTGACGATCGGAGCGCCGTCGTCAAATGGAACGTCGACCGACTCGCCGTGACGCGGCGACGCGGCCAAGGCGGCGGCAGCTCCGTCTCCGTCGGCCGGCAGCGCCTGCTCCTGTGCAAGCGCGGGGACGACAGCCAACAGGACGGAGAAAACGCTTGCGTGCAGGGGGTTCATGCAGACTCCTCTTGTAGAAACAGCAGGTCGCCCCATGCTACGACGGTGGCACGTGGCGGCATCACGTCAGCCTCACCCGGCGGGGGCGAGCTTACTGGCGGCGATGTCGAGCATCAGGGTTTTCTTGCCGAGCTTGCCGAAGTCGATCGTGATGCGGGCGTTCGTGCCGGGCGAGACGTCGAGCACCTTGCCGACACCGAACGTCGTATGGCGGAGCTTTTGCCCTGCTTTATACCGGTTGCTGATGTCGCTGGTCGGCACACTCGACCACCGCTCGCCGCTTGCACCGGGGATGCCGGTGCGGTCGATCTCTTCGAGGCATTCACTCGGCATTTCCTTGAGAAACGGGCTCGGGACGGTTCGTTCGCGGACGCCGCGTTGCGTGCGGTATTGGGCACGGCTGAGGATGAGGTTCGACTGGGCCCTCGTGATGCCGACGAAGGCGAGGCGTCGTTCTTCTTCGAGTTCGCTGATGCTGTCGCGGGCGCGGCTGTGCGGCAGGCAGCCTTCTTCAAGCCCGACCATCGCAACGACCGGGAATTCGAGGCCCTTGGCTGCGTGAAGCGTCATGAGCGTGACGGCGCCGCCGTTGCCTTCAAAGCGGTCGGTGTCGCTGACAAGGCTGATCTGCTGAAGGAAGTCCCCTAAGGAAGCCGGCGCATTCTCCTCCCGGCGACCTTCTTCGTACTCGGCCGCTGCGCTGACGAGCTCGTTCATGTTCTCCAGCTGCGGCTGCTCGGTCTCGCCCGCTTGCGTGTGGTGCTGCTCGAGCCCGCTTTCGCGGATCAGCCGAGTGATCAGGCCGGCCAGGGTCGCGTCATCTCCGCCTTCGGGAACGACGGTGCTGTCGGCGAAGAGGCTGCCGTCTTCGTCTGCCAGATCGTCGGTGAATGGGTTGTCGTCACTGAGTTCCGCGGGACCCGTTGCGGCGGCATCGGCGTGGAGTCGCCAGGCCTCGATCTTCTCGACGAACTTCTTCATCGAGCCCTGGGCCCGCGTGCTGACGCCGACCACTTCGTCGATGCGGGTCATTGCTTCCCAGAGCCCGATGCCGCTAGCCGTCGCCCAGGCGGTGGCGGCTTTGATGCTCGCGTCGCCGATGCCGCGGGTGGGCGTGTTGACGATGCGGGTCAGGCTCACCTCATCGGCCGAGTTGGCGATGGCCCGCAGGTAGGCCAACACGTCCTTGATCTCACGCCTGCTGTAGAACTCGGTTCCCTTTGCGATCTGGTAAGGAATGTTGTCCCGCCGCAGAGCCGTCTCGATGACGCGCGACAGGCTGTTCATCCGGTAAAAGACAGCCATGTCGCTCCAGGCGATGCCGTCCTCGTTGTACTTGCGGAGCCGCTCAGCGACCTCGCGGGCCTCGTCGTTCTCGTCCTGGCAGGCGAGGGCGATGACCTTCTCGCCGCCGGGAATGTTGGGCACAAGCGCCTTGTCGCGTCGCTCGGTGTTGTGCTTGATGAGCTTGTCAGCGACGGCCAGAATGGTGGCGGTGCTGCGGTAGTTGACCTCCAGCTTCACGACCGTGGCATTTGGGTAGTCGTTTTCGAAGTCGAGGATGTTCCGCAGATCCGCACCTCGCCAGGCATAAATCGACTGGTCCGGGTCGCCGACGACGCAGATGTTCTTGTGCCGATCGGCCAGAATGTGTGCCAGGACGTACTGCGCCCGGTTAGTGTCCTGATACTCGTCGATGTGCAGGTATTGGAACTTTTGCTGAAGTTCCTTGAGAATCTCGGGCCGATCCCGCAGCCCGACGACGACACGCAGGATGAGGTCGTCGAAGTCGACGGCGTTGTTCTGCACGAGCAGCGACTCGTACTTGAGATAGGCTTTGGCGACCGTTCGCTGGTAGAAGTCGTCGGCCACCGCGGCAAACTCGCGGGCGTTCATGAGGGCGTTCTTGGCGTTGCTGATCGCGCTGAGCACCTTGGCCGGTGGGAAGTTGGAACTGCTCGTCTCCAGCTCCTTGAGCGCCTGCTTCATCGCCCGCGTCTGGTCGGCCGTGTCGTAGATGGTGAAGTTTTTGGGAGCACCGAGCGCTTCTCCGTAGTGCCGCAGGACGCGCAGGCACAGCGAGTGGAACGTGCACAGCGTCGGCCCACGCTGGTCGAGCTGACCGAAGTCGCGGCCGCCGCGGACAATGGCATCGATGAGCGGGCGGACGCGTTCGCGCATCTCACCGGCGGCCTTGTTGGTGAAGGTGATCGCCAGCACGCTCGACGGCTCGACGCCCAGGCGAACGAGGTGAGCGACGCGTCGTGTTAAAACCCGCGTTTTTCCTGAACCGGCAGCCGCCAGGATGAGCAATGGCCCCTCCGTCGTCGTCACCGCCCGGCGTTGTTCGGGCGTCATTCCTTCCAGCAGGTCGTCCGACTCCATCCGTGGCAGGGCACTCATCGCCGCCAGCATAGCGGCGGCCCACCCGCCTGGATGTTCGGCCGCCGTCCGGGTCGCCCGCGCGCTGCGCCGCGGCGGCCAAATCGGGCCGCGGCCGGGTGGCGGGGGTCAAATGTTCCACGTGGAACATTCGCCGACCCTTGCAACCCTCGCCAGAGGCAACGGCAAGGGTTTCCGACGCTCGCCGACGCCCCGCCATTGTTCCACGTGGAACATTTAGCTGTTTTGACTACGTCGGCGGGTGGTCCGTGGCCGGTGCTGGTGCGAACGTCGTGCGCAAAATATTGCAGACACCGCACCGGTGGCGGCGCATGGGGTACGCCGCCATGAGGCATTTCGCTCGCTGCCCTGGGGCGAACCCGCCGGCTGTGCCTGGACGAACCGGGAAGCGTGGTGCCTGTTCCTCTAGCCTCGCCCATGCCCGCGTCGCACCGTCAACCTGTTCACGGCCGCGACGTCGTCGCCACCAGTCAGCCGCTGGCCACCACAGCGGGGCTCGACATGCTCGGCCGAGGCGGCAACGCGATCGACGCTGCCGTCGCGGCGGCGATTTGCCTGACCGTGACCGAGCCGACCAGCAACGGCATCGGCGGCGACCTCTTTGCCGTCCTCAACGATGGCGAACGACTCGTCGGCCTCAACGCCAGTGGCCGCTCGCCCGCGGCATGGTCCGCCGACCGCTTCGCAGGGCTCGACGCCATGCCGACCCGCGGCTGGGACAGCGTCACCGTGCCCGGCTGCGTCGCCGGCTGGCGCGATCTCAACGAGCGGTTCGGCAAGCTGCCGTTCGCCACGCTGTTCGAGCCGGCCGTCCGTCACGCCCGTGAAGGCCTTCCGGTCGGACCGATCACCGCCGCCGCCTGGCAGCGGGCGGCAAAGGTTTACGACGAACCCGCCTTTGCCGACACCTTTCTGCCCGCACCCGCCGCCGGCGACGTCTGGCAGAGCCGGGCCCACGCGACGACCCTCGAATCCATCGCCGAGACGCAAGGCGACGCCTTCTACCGAGGCGACCTCGCTCGCCACATCATCGCCGCCAGCGATGCCGCCGGCGGGGCGATGACGCTCGACGATCTGTCGACGCACGAGAACCTCTGGTACGACGAACGCGACCTTGTCCGCGTCGACGCGTTCGGCGTCAGCCTCTACGAGATCCCGCCCAACGGCCAGGGCATCGCCGCCTGCATGGCGCTCGGCATCGCGGCGAATCTCAACTGCGACGACTGGCAAAGCGACCGTGGGATGCACCTGCAGATCGAGGCGATGAAGCTCGCGTTCGCCGACCTGCACGCCCACGTCGCCGACGCGGATGCGATGGCGTTCGATTACAGGAAGCTCGTCGAGCCGACGTACCTCGCGGAGCGGGCGAAGCTGGTCGATATGGAGCGGGCCGCGACCTATGCCGCCGGCGTGCCGACGGCAGGTGGCACCGTCAACCTCGTCGCCTGCGACGAGAGCGGCATGATGGTCTCGCTCATCCAGAGCAACTACATGGGCTTCGGCAGCGGCATCGTCGTCCCCGGCACCGGCATCGCCATGCAGAACCGCGGAGCCGGCTTCGTCACCACGCCCGGCCACCCGAACCAGGTCGGCCCGAGCAAGCGGCCGTTCCACACGATTATCCCCGGCTTCGTCAAGCAGGACGGCCGCCCGCTGATGCCAATGGGCTTGATGGGCGGCCCGATGCAGGCCCAAGGGCATCTGCAACTGATGCTCCGCCTCTTCGCCGGTGGCGAAGGCGTGCAACAAGCGGTCGACGCCCCACGCTGGCAGGTGATGGAAGGCCTGAAAGTCCTCGTGGAGCAGGGCGTGGACAATGCGGCTCTACAAAGTCGTGGTTATGCCGTAGAGACGGCCGACGCCCCGCATTTCGGCGGCGCCCAACTCGCCCGCCGATTGCCCGACGGCACCTACGAAGCCGCCAGCGACCCGCGGAAGGACGGCCGCGCGGGAGTCGGCTAACGTGTGGGTCAGAAGACAAAAGTCAATCCCAATTGAGGAGAGAACGCGGGAGCATGCTTCTAACGCTCGCGACGCCCCTATCCCGATTCAGCTAACTTACCGGACAAGATCAGCGAAACATGCGATAGTCTTTTCGCTGATCTTCACCAGCATTTCACACCTATTCGCCTATCTCGCCTTTGGTTCGGCAGTTCTGCTCCAATATGGGCACAAACCGGCCCCATATGCTCCGTCAGCCGGTAACATCTTCCGCGAATTAGGCCACGTCTTCGCTGCTACGAGCTTTTGATTGACGCCGATCCTTTGTGGTATTGCTTTGATAGTCTGGCGAAGTCAGCATTCACTCCGCCGAAGGGTGTCTGCTGGGCTGGTTGCTGCAATCTCCGTAGCTCTGGCCAACACTCTGCTAATTGTTCATGATCCGTTAGGCGTGGTTTCGTGGCTTGGCGATTAATAATCAGCACACAACGACGATTGCGTCTAGAGGCAGATTAAGGGGTCGCGAAGGCAGAAGAGACGCCCTCGCAACCCCTTACCACGCCGTCCCCGTATCACGCCGCGTCGGTCAGCTTGCTGAGCACGCGTCGCAATGCACGCTCAAAGCTGCCTCGTCCGCTGAAACGCTCGAAAGGCAGACCGGACAAACCGTTCTTGAGGTGACGAGACTGACGTTCGTTCCAAATCGCACCATCTGCAGTTCGCAGAAGTCGTTCAGCCCGCTGTTGCGAGTTGGAGCCGTCGCCAATGTGGCCACCGTAAACCAGCCGAACGTCCGGAGAGAGCAATTCGACAACTCGAACATACTCAAAGAAGCGGCGTCGGAGAACGCCCACGATAACAAGGTTAATCTGTTTCATTAGGTTCGGTGGATCTCAATCCAGTATTTTTGAAGGGGATCGCTTCAGTTGTCCATGAGTTTGCTGAGACGTGAAGCGGTGCTTCCATTTGCGCTGGTCAAAATGAGCAGGATGCCGCGTCCCGAGCCTCCAGCAACTGGTACATCAATGGCCGCATCCCAACCATGATCGGTGGCATATCGGGAGAAAAAGACGCGAACGCGTTCACAGAAGCGGGCGCAGACATCGCCGGTGATGCTGTTGTAGATCTTGACGGCTCGCGTTGCGTCGATGAAGACAAGGGGGGCAATCTGGTCGATACTTCTTGGGTATTGGTAGTGCATGTGTAGGGTGTCCAAGTGGATAGAGGAGTGTGGCCTTGTGTTTGCCTCTGGCTGCCTGATCATACGAGAGGATGTTCTGGGGTCAAGCCTATAAGCATGGTGAGCGCGATCAGAACATTGATTGATATTTAATAGATAAATGTAAATTTCAGCGAGTAAAACTATGAAAATTCGATTCTACGGAAGAAGTCGTAAAA
Source organism: uncultured Planctomycetota bacterium (assembly GCA_963841915.1). Classification (GTDB taxonomy): domain Bacteria; phylum Planctomycetota; class Phycisphaerae; order Tepidisphaerales; family Tepidisphaeraceae; genus JBCDKH01. The sequence goes on from CAWJEN010000006.1 coordinate 730,919, forward strand.
GTCGCCACTTGTCGCGTGGTACATCAGCAACAGCAACGCCGCACCTGGCCGTCGAATAAAATCTCAGAGCGAGCAATGGGCGGGTGGGCAGGATGCTAGTCGCTGCCCAAACGGTCTGTGACGACGAGCACGTTGACATACCGGTGGGCGAACTGAGTCAGGTGCAACCCCGCTCGCGAGGCAGAGACAGGGGTCGCGAGACCGGTCGGCTTGCTGCCGGGGTGCAGGCATGGGATCGGGTCCCTTCTGTATCACCACTGCGACGCGTCGCAACGCATCAAGCTATTGGGGCGAGCTTTCACCTCCTTAAGGTGTCGTTTCACCACGTTGGCTCGGCGGGTAAGGGGTCTCGTGTCGAGGCGTTGGGGTCTCGCGCCGGGGGGTTGAGGGCTGCCTGTCTGGACATGAACCGGCGGTCATTGGTTTCGACGTCAGAAGAAGCGTGTTGTCCAGCGGGGCCGATCAACGGGCGACACTGTGCATCGGCAGCGGTGCCGGCAGGGTGAGTATCCGGCGGTCCGATTGCGGCGGGTGGGAGGGCGGCGGTTGCCGCAGTTGGTCGGTTCAATTGGCCTATCCCGCCGCTGCCGGTAGGGTGGCGGTCGCTTGGAGGAGCTTCATGACCACTGCCGATACCGCTGCCATCGCTTCGCCGCCGCCCGTCGCCGGGCGCGGCTTTCTCTTTGCCACCTGCTTCGTCGCCCTGGTGGCAACCAGCTTTGCGTTCATCATCCGCGCGTTCATCCTTGATGATCTCGCGGTCGAGTTCGGCTTCAGTGAGACGCAGAAGGGCGAACTGTTCGGGGCCGGGCTGTGGCCGTTTGCCATCAGCATCGTCGTCTTCAGCCTCATCATCGACCGTGTCGGCTACGGCCTTGCCCTGTGGTTCGCCTTTGCGTGCCACGTCGTCAGCGTCGTCGTCACCATCACGGCCGACGGCTACAACCAGCTCTACGTCGGCAACTTCATTGCGGCTTTGGGTAACGGCACGGTCGAGGCGGTCATCAACCCTGTCATCGCCACCGTTTTCTTCAGGAACAAGACGAAGTGGCTCAACATCCTCCACGCCGGCTGGGCGGGCGGGTTCGTACTGGGCGGCCTGCTGACGCTGTCGCTGTCGCCGGGCAACTTCGGCGGACTCGTCGGCGACGTGAGCTGGCAGTGGAAGGTCGGGCTGCTGCTCGTGCCGACGCTGGCGTACGGCGTGATGTTGCTGCGGACGACGTTCCCGGTCAATGAACGTGTGGCGGCGGGCGTGCCGTACCGCGTGATGATCGGCGAAATGGGAGCACTCGGCGCGCTCATCGCTGCCGGCTTGGTCGCGTGGGAGGTGGGCCGCGTGCTCGGGCGGAACTTCGAGATCGAGCCGTGGCTCTGGATGTCGGCGGCGGGCGTCGTGGCATTCGGCGTCGCCGCTGCGTTTGGTGCGGTCGGCAAGAGCCTCGGAAGGCCGCTGTTCGTCTTCCTGTTGCTCGTAATGATCCTGCTGGCCACCACCGAGCTCGGCACGGACGGCTGGATTAAGGAGCTTATGGGCCCCGTCACCGAGCGCGACTTCGGCCTCGACGGCGGCTGGGTGCTGGTCTACACGGCCACCCTCATGTTGCTCCTGCGACTGGGTTCGGGGCCAATCGTCAAGCGGCTCAATCCGCTGGGCATGTTGGCCGTCAGCTGCGTCTTCGTGGCGATCGGGCTCGTCTTCCTGTCGACGGCGGCGGGGCTGGCGATCGTCGTGGCGGCGACGATCTACGGCATCGGTCAGGCGTTCTTCTGGCCGACCACGCTCGGACTCGTGGCAGAGCAGTTCCCACGCGGCGGAGCGCTGACGCTCAACGCGATGGCAGCCGTCGGCATGCTCGGCGTCGGCATCGTCGGCACGCCGCTCATCGGTGCGATCCAGGACCGCGAGATCGAAAACCGCCTTGTAAATGATGACGCGGAGTTGGCCGCCACGGTGCTGGGCGACCCGATGACGAGTGTGCTCGGCCCCGTTCGGCGAATCGATGCCGACGCAGAAAAGACGCTCGACACGACCTCGACCGGCCGCCTCACCGACGCCCGCAATATCGCCAAGCGGACGGCCCTGCTCGAGGTTGCGATTCTGCCGATGCTGATGCTCGCCTGCTATCTTGGACTGTTGTTCTACTTCAAGTCGCGCGGCGGTTACAGGGCTGAGCGCCTCACGACTTGAGGCGCGACTGCACCGTTCGACGGTCGAGGCCGATGACCCGGGCGGCGGCGGTGGGTGTGCCGTGCCTGGCCACGGCGAGTCGGCAGTAGCGGGTTGTAACCTCGTCGGCCGACAGCGTGGCCTTGCGAAGTTCATCGGCTAGCGCCGCGGCATCGTCACGAGGCGTTGCCGGTGGCGTGTAACTGCCGCCGACCAGCACAGATCGGCAGCACTGTTCGAGTTCCCGGAAGTTGCCCGGCCACGTGTGGTCGAGGCCGACGCCATCGGTGATGGCGGCGAGCACTTCACTCGTGAGGCGGTCGCTGTCGATGGGCGACAGCCGCCGGCATGCGAGGGCGACGAGTTGCGACAGTTCCGCCTCGTCACCACCGATGAGATCGCGTAGCGGCGGAGTCGTGATGACGTCGGCGGCGAGGCGGTAGTACAAGTCGGTCCTGAACGCGCCGCTCGCCAGAAGCGTCGGCAGGTCGCGGTGCGTGGCGGCGATGATCCTGCCGTCAAAGCTCCGCGGCGTCGTGTCGCCGATGCGGGTAAAGGTCCGCTCCTGGATCACGCGCAACACCTTGACCTGGACGGCCGGCTCGACGTCGCCGATCTCGTCGAGAAAGGCGATGCCGGCATGGCCGACGCGTTCGAGACGGCCTGGTCGATCGGCGGCTGCGCCGGTGAAGCTGCCGCGCCGGTGGCCGAACAATTCGCTTTCGACAAGCGTCGCCGGCATGGCCGCAAGCGTGACGGCCTCGAAGCCGCCGCGCGGGGCGAATGTTTTGGATGTCTCGTCAAATCGGCGGTAGGCACCGGCGGCGATGCACCGGGCGACGACTTCTTTGCCGGTCCCGCTTTCGCCAAGGACGAGCGTCGGCAGGCTCTGCATGGTCGCGTACGCACCGGCTGCGTGGCGAAGTCTGTCGCGGGTAAAGCAGCTTTGCCAGACGCTCGCCCGCAATGTCGCCGCCGCTGTATTCCCGCCGAAAAGCTGGTGAAAGATCGCGTGAAAGGTCCTGAAGGTCTGGTAGGCGATCGCGAACAGATGGCCTTCGTCCACGCCGTCGATCGGCAAGAGCGACTGACCGTCCACGACGAGCAAGCGGCGGTACGTCTGGCGAAAGCTCCGCCATGCGTCGCGGATGAGTGCAGGGTCGTGGTCGCGTCCGGCGGCATCGTTTCGGACAATCTGCTGAAGCACTGGTGCTGCGGTGTAGAACGCGGCGTAGAGGCCCGGTGCCGACATTGCAGCCCGCCGTTCGTGCTTCATGGGCCCGCACGCTGCAACCCGCTCTGCAAGCTCCGCTGCGACGCGGCTGATCCAGGTCAGGCGATTGTGCTGCGTGTCCAGGTCCAGCGGCCGATGCCACACCGCCGCTACCCGTTCGATCGTGTGGCCGCACACGTCACCGATGACGCGTTCGGCCTCCACCCGTTCCGGCAGAAACGGATTGCCGAAGACGAGTGTCGCAAAGGCATCGCACATCCGCTGATCGGCATCGGAGAGTGGCTTGGTCATCAGGTGGCACCTTGCTGAAGGTGTACATCCAGTGTCTGTGCGAAATGCAGGAAATGCACGCCTGCCGTTGAAGAAACGCCCAGGATGAACAGCCCGCCTGCCTCTAAGCAATTGCGAAACAACGCCTAAGGAAAAATTTGGCAAGCGGCAGCGTCCCGGCATGCGTTTCTCGTTGAGGCAAGCAGCGTCGCCGACCGGTGTCGCGATCTTGACCCTTCACCCCGATCATCATGCACAAATGTCTACTTCCCGCCGTCACTGCCGTCGCTCTTGTCGCGGGCGGTTGCGCTTCGAGTGGCTTCTCACCCCGCGAGTCGAGCGGCCGCGACGTCACCGCCTACATGAGCGCCGTCGAGCTTCGCCCGCAGTCGAACGTGATGAACGACTTGACCGCCAGCGGTGACAGGTCGTCGGCCAAGCCGATCCAACTTCCTGCGTCGATCGCCGTCGCGCAAGTGGGTGAAGTCGCACCGTCGGACGAGATGCTCGAGGCGCTCGAGAACGAGCCGGCCTTGTTCAGCAACGTCCAGCCGATCGGCGGCACCACGCCGCTGCAGCAGTACAGGAGCAGCGACGTCGTCGGAAACCACCTTGACAAGATGGTCGGTCTCGCCCGCAACGTCGGGGCCGATTACCTCGTCGTCTACGGCGGCACGATCGATCAGTACGACCGCAGAGAGCCGTGGCGGGTGCTGGACCTGGCGATCCTGCCCGCGTTCGTGTTGCCGAGCAACAAACTCACCGCCGACGCACGGTCTAGTGCGTTTATTCTCGAAACGAGCAGCGGGCGACTTGTCGGCACAACCAGCGCCGCCTCCAGCGACTCCACGTGGTCGTCCACGGTTGCCCTGCGTGGCAAGGGCGTCGACCAGATGCGGCACCTTCGCGACGAAACGGTTGAGGAACTAACCGGCCGGCTTATCACGAGGTTCAAGACCGCCGCCGGTCAGGCCGCGTCGGGTGCGGGGGCACCGAGTGATGAGACCATCGCGGCCCGATGAGGCGTCGGTTGGCCTGGCGACAGTTTCACAAGGTGACCGGCCTGGTCGAGCGTGAGTTCGACCGGGCCGGCCGCTTTTGCTTGACGTGCACCTGCATCAGCCACGGGAAGCGCTCGCTGTGCAGACGATGCAGGCGGCCGATCGCGGCCAAGGCCAAGTGGCCGACGAAGATCGCCACCGCCACAACGCCATACGTCAAAGCTTGCGCAGTGCTTACCGGCAGTGGAGCGGCGGGCCGGATGAGACTGCGGCCGAAGATTGACTGAATCGACTCGGCCATCGCAACCGCGGCAACGACATGGGCAACAACTGCCGCCACGAGCAGGGCGAGAGCGAGCGCGTAGTCCCGGCCGCAGACCCGAATGAGGCCGACAAGCCGATGCGGCATCAGGTTCAACGGCGTCGACGCCTCCACCACCGTCAGCAACACCGCCGGCAAAAAGGCAAAACCGATCATGCCGACCGTCAGCCAAAGCACGACCGGCAATCCGAGCCACGCGAGCAAGAACGCCGGGCCCAGGCACAGCAGCAACGACAGCCCGCCGCGTCGTGCGGGGACGAAGACGTCTTCGCCAAGCTCGCCGTTCCGCAGCACCGGCGGCACCACATCAAAGCCACGCGGGCCAAAGTCGTCGAGCACATTTACATAGTGACTGACAAGGACCAGCTTCAACGCGAGCACGACGACGACCAACGGCACGCCACCACCGACGACGCCCAGCAGCAGAACGTGCAACCCTGCGGCGAGAAACAGGCAGACACCGAGCGTGATGCCGCTGGCCGGCTGCAGCAGTTCCAGCGGCAGCGACGCGATCGGCCGAGCCGACTCGGGCCTGGCATAAGCCAGCGTCGCCCGCCGCAATCTCGTGTTGCCTGGCATCAAGTGGCTGCATCATTAGCGGGCGACGTCGCGACCCGCAAGCGTGCCGCGCATGATGGTTTTATGGCCATCACCTCCGGCAGCCTGACTCCGATCGTCCGCGCCCGCGCCACGGCCATCTGTATGGCCATCATCTCGACCGTACTCGGGCTCGGCATCATGATCTATGACGGCCTGATGGTGAGTCTGCCGCAGTTTCAGCTCTTCTGGCTCATGCTTGGTGCCGGCGCGTTCTACCTGCCTGGCGTCGCGTACGGCCTGGCGTGGTGGGGCCTGAAATCCGGGCGAACGTGGGCGGTGATTGTCGGCATCGTCGCGGCCGTCGGGCAGGCAATGCTCGCCATCGCACTGGCCGTCGGCAACTTCGTCAGCGGCCTCGGCACGTCAGGCATGCTCATCGTCGAGTGCGGTCTGTGGGCGACGGCATGCATCATCCTGGCGTTGCAGCTCAAGCGGGCGCTGCCTTGGGTGGCGCAGGACGCCGACGCCCACCACGGGTTTGAGGTCGCGCCGCTTCCGCAAAGTCACTGAAGTGGCTTTGTCGCCTACGTCTTGAGTTCTTCGTCGAGCGAGAAGAGTTTCTCGACCGCATGTCGATAGGCGGCGTGGCGGTCAGGGTCGGGCATGTGCCGCATGGCAGCGACCGGGCCGTGGAGCAGTTTGTTGACGAGCCGACGGGCGGCGTCGGTGGCGTGCAGCTCCACTGCCGCCTTTTGCTCAGGCGTCAGGTCGCTGGGCAGCTTGCCCATGAGGCGATCGATTTCGGCGGCGGCGGTCGCGTGGCTGCGGCCGTACAACCGGTCGATCGTCGGCCCGAGGTCGCGACCGCGGTGCCAGGCGACGTACTGACCGACGGCCGTCTCGACGAGCGCCTCGGCCTTTCGCAGCTCGCCGCCATGATCTTCCGACCGCTCGGCGGCGGCCTGCTGCAGGTCGTCGAGGTCGTAGAGGTGCACGCCCTCGAGCACGCCACACGCCGCGTCAATGTCCCGCGGCAGGGCGAGGTCCATGGCGAACAACGGCCGATCCGGCCGCGTCGCCATGACCCGTCGCACCGTCGACTCGTGGACCACATTGCCGGTGTGCCCGGTGCCGCAGACGAGCAAGTCAGTGTCACCCAGAAATGCATCAAGGTCAGCCAGTGCTCCGCCGCGGCCGCCGAATTTGGCGGCGAACTTGATCGCCCGTTCACGGTCGCGACCGACGACGACGATGGAGCGTGGCCGTTTCGTCGGGGCCAGGCCGTGCAGGTGCCGCAAGATCAAGGCCGTCATCTTGCCCGTGCCGACGCAGAGGACGCGTTTGTCGGCCAAGTTGCCAAGCACGTCCTGGGCATACTCGGCGGCGGTCTCTGCCACGCCCAGTCGTGCGGCAGACAAGCCGGTTTGCGTCCGCACCTCGCGACCGACGCGAACGGCCCGCTGGAACAGGCCGTGCAGCTTGCGACCCGACATGCCGACGGCGTGGGCGGCGTCGTAGGCGTTTCGCACCTGGCCGATGATCTGTGCCTCACCCGGCACCATGGAGTCGAGGGAGGCCCCGACGCGGAAAAGGTGCCGGACCGAGTCGACGCCGCTGTACTGGTAGAGGTGCTCGTCACCGATGCCGGCCGCACCGCTGGCGGCGAGCAGGCCCGCAACGGGATCGGCGTCTTCGCCTGCGACATACAGCTCGACGCGGTTGCACGTGCTCAGCAGCACCGCTTCGTCGCAGCAGGCGGCCTGACGCACCGCTTCGAGGGCGGCATCGAGTTTGGAGCGGGGGACGGCCAGCCGCTCGCGAACCTCGACGGCTGCGGTGCGGTGGCTGACACCTGCGACGCGAAGCTTGTTCAAAGACAAACCCCCTCTGCGGCGGTCGCATGCGGGTCGGCCGATGAAAAGGGCACGGCGGGAAACACGGGCAAGCAGCTTATGCGAGTCGGCCGCCACGCCCAAACTTGTCGCCGCGTCACGGTGCCACAGGGGCAGGTGGCAACGTCGTGAGCGGTCTGAGCCTACCTGCCGCTACCCTTGACTCGCCTTGACGACCGGCACGCTCATCTTCCTGTTGTCCTTGCTTGCCGTGGGCGGGTTCGTCGTGAGCCTGATCGGGACGTGGGCGATGATCCGCCTGGCCCCGCGGATCGGCCTCGTCGACCAGCCGGGGCACCGCAAGATCCACGCCGCCCCCAAGCCGCTGGGCGGCGGGGCGGGGATCTTCCTCGGGACGGCGCTGCCGTTGCTACTTGGCGTCGTCCTAGTCCTCATTTCGAGCACCAGCGTTAGCGGTACGACAACAACCGTCGGCGGCGGCAATGTGCACATTCACGACACCTACTTCACAGTCGACGTTGCACTGCTGCCCGGCGTCGATCCGAACCTGCTCGAAGGCGTCGTTGACCAGATCCCCCTCCTCCTCGCCTTCCTCGGCGCCGGCCTCGGGATGTTCCTGCTCGGCCTCGTCGACGACCGCCGGGCCCTCGGGCCGTTCGTCAAGCTCGGCGTGCAGCTCGCGATCACCATCGGCCTCGTCGCGAGCTTCGAGGAGGTCCGCCTGCTGACCGTCCTGGGCCTCGTGCCGAGCGTGGTCATCACGACGCTCTGGATCGCCGGCGTCACCAACGCGCTCAACTTCCTCGACAACATGGATGGCCTGGCCGGCGGCGTCGCGGCGATCTGCGGGACCGTCCTGCTCGCGACGAGCGTCCTGGCCGGGCAGGTCTTCGTGCCGGCGACGCTGGCGTTGTTCGTCGGGGCGTGCGTGGGGTTTCTGTGGTTCAACTTCCCGCCGGCGAAGATCTTCATGGGCGACTCGGGGTCGCTGTTCGTCGGCCTGGTGCTGGGCGTGATGACGGTGCGGACGACGTATTTGCTGCCGGGGCAGACGCTGGCCGGCGGGTGGTACGGGGTGTTCACGCCGCTGGTCGTCCTGGCCGTGCCGCTGTACGACATGACGGTGGTGAGCGTCATCCGCCTCAGCCGCGGCAAGAGTCCGTTCGTGGGCGACACGAACCACTTTTCGCACCGCCTCGTCCGCCGCGGCATGACCAAACGCGGGGCGGTGCTGTGCATCTGGCTCATCACGGCCGCGACGGGTCTGGCGGCATTGCTCCTGCCGCTCGTCGACTCACCGCTGGCGGCGTGGCTGATCTTCGCCCAGACGCTGCTGATTCTCGGCGTGATCCTGATTCTGGAGCGGGGGCCGAACACGTTGGCACCTGACGAAGCTCAAGGCAAAGCCACGTAAGCGGCTTTGCGGCGGCTGTCGGGTTCTATGTTCAGTCTGTGTCTGCAGTTGAGCCGCACCCATTGACGAGGATGGCTTTCTGGCTGGCGGTGCCGTTGGCGGCGGCGCGGGCGTTGTCGCTGATCTACCTGCGGGACACTCGAGCCGGTGCTGCCCCTGGCACCGACGGACGCCATGCCCGCGACGTTTGCCGGGCCGTCGGTGTCGGTGGTGCTCGACCTGCTCTGCTTGCTTCCGGCGATCCTGGTGCTGCTCAGGCGGGCGGTCGACGACTCGTTCCGCCTGCCGCCCGTGGCTGGCATCGGCTTTGCATGGTGCTGCTGTCGGTATGGGCGTTCACCAGCATGGGCTGGGCCAGCGACGCGTTTGCGGCAGGCGTTGGCGGCATCGACATGGCTCGCGGCGGCGGCGTTGCTGTTCGCCATCGCCGGCAGCGTCCGGTCGTGGGGCGACACCCGAGTTTGTGCGGGCCTGCTCGTCGGCATCCTTGCCGCGAATGTGCTGACCGGACTGTGGTTCCTCACCAGTGAGCTGCCGGCGACGATCGAGCAGTTTGAGTCGAACATCGAGGCCAACCTTCGCGCCCGTGGCATGACGCCGGGCAGCACGTCGGCCGACTTGTTCATGGGCCGCATGAAACGCGGCGAATACTTCGGCAACACCTCCAGCGTCAACTCCTTTGCCGCCACGCTCGGCAGCCTGTCGCTTGTCTCGATCGGCCTCGTCTGGTCGTCGCTGCGAGAAAAGTGTCCGCCTTGGAGCATGTTCGCCGTCGTCTTCGGCCTGGCCGGCGTCGGCTGTGCCGTGGCCGCCGCCGGTGGGATCGCCGACAGCTATCTCCTGCTCAACCTCGGGACCGTGATTGCGGCGGGTGGGGCCATCTTCGCACTGTCACGCGATCCGACGCGGCTGGCGGTGCCGAACCTTGTGGTGGTCGCCGGGGCGATGTATTTGTTCCTCCGCACGGGCGGCAGGACAGCATTGCTGGCGATGGTCATAGCCGGCGGCGCGATGGCATTGCTGTGGCTCGTTCGCAGCCGCCTGAGGTCGTGGATGGGCGCGGCCGTCGTCGCGGCGGTGCTGGCCGGCGCGGGCGTGTTGCTGCTGTGGGGCATTGCGACAGGTGACATGCCGCACGTGTCGCTGCGGTTTCGACTGTACTACTGGCTCGGCGCGCTTGGCATGACTGGCGAGTCGCCGCTGCTAGGCGTCGGCTTCGGCAACTTCGGCGATGCCTACCTGCTCCACCGGCCCCTCGCCGCGGCCGAAGAGGTCAAAGACCCGCACAGCCTGCCGATGCGGTTCCTGGCAGAAACCGGCCTCATCGGCCTCGGCCTTGCCATCGCCTGGCTGCTGACCCTGGGTCGCGACGTGGCCAAAGCATCGGGGGCGGCGGTCATCGGCAACGTGGCCTCGGCCAAGTTGGCGGCGTGGGTGGCTGTCCTCGCCGGTGTGCTTGCGACAGCAGCAACGCTCGACTTTGCTGCCGATCCGGGCTTCGTCGCGCTCGAGGTCATGCAGGCGATCGTCGTCACGCTGGCGATGGCCGCGTGCGTCATCTTTGCCGTGGCTCGATCGACGGAGGCGACCGACATCGAGGTTTCACCCGCGCCGGCAGTCGTGGCATCGCTGCTCGCCGCGGCCGGTGCACTGTTGATTCACACAATGCTCGATGTCGTCCTCTTCTCGGAGAGCGTGCTGTTCATTGCCGTCCTCGTCGTCGGCCCGGTGCTCGGCACGCGGCAAGTCGTCGTCGGCCCGCGCAGGCGGTCGCTGTTCTTGGTGACAACGGGCGTAGCAGCCATCTCGGCGGTGGTCTACGCAGGCCTTTTCGCATTGCCCGTGGTCTTGGCCGAGTCCTCTGCACAGCAGGGCGACCTGCTCGTTCGGCAGAATCGTCCGCAGGAGGCGGTTCGGGCATACGAGGCCGCCTTCGAGCGGTCGCCGATGATCAACGGTGACTACCTCGCCCGCAAGGGAGATGCGTTGCTGTTTGCTGATGACGCCATCGCCGCCGAGGAGGCGTACGAGGCCGCCGCCGCGACCGCTCCGGCCAACATCAAGTATCTGAGTGCGCTGGCCACGTTCGCAGAGCGTCGCGGCGACCGGGCGGCGGTGGTCATCCTCCGCGAGCAGATGATCGAACTCAACCCGAGCGAAGTCGCTCTGCGACTCCGGCTGGCAGACGCTTACGAAGCGGCAGGGCGACCGGCCGATGCCGCGGAGCAACTGAGCACTGCTCTGAACCTTGACGCTGCCTTTGCCGCCGACGAGCCCGAGCGGTTGGGTGACGAAGTCGTCGACAGCATCAAGTCAAGGATGGCAGCGCTGCGGGCCGAAGCTGACTGACCGGCAGCGTGCACCTTTTCTCCGGCGGCTACGCTGCCTACCCTTCCCGCCCGACAGCGTCCGCCGCTCTCAAGACCCAAGCACCCCATGGCCTACAAGTACAAGCCCCGCAAGGCCGTAAAGAAGCGTTTTCGCGTCACTGCCACCGGCAAGCTCAAGCACGAGCGGACGCTGCGTCGCCACCTGCTGAGCAACCGCAGCGGCGACAAGAAGCGTGCGTTGGCCCGGCCTGACGTGCTCAGCGAGACCCATGCCGGCCCGCTGCGTGTGGCGATGGGCATCTCGGGCCTGAATCCCAAGCGGACCCAGCACAAGCGTCGCCTCAAGGCGATTGCCGACGCCAAGGCAGAGGCCTAAAGCCTCGCCTGCGTCACCCCCTTCAAGTTGTCGACATGTCGTCGGCACGGCTACGCGTTCACGCCTCTAGCCCCACAAGACTCCTCACCCCAACCCGATGCCAAGAGTAACAGGCGGCCCCAAGCAGGCCCAGAAACGCAAACGGCTTCTCAAGAAAGCCAAGGGCTTTGTCGGCCCCCGCGGAACCAACTATCGTCTGGCCAAGGACGCGGTCCGCCGCGCCGGTGCCTACGCGACCGAGCACCGCCGCCAGAAGAAGCGCATGTTCCGCCAGCTGTGGATCACGCGTTTGTCCGCTGCCTTGTCGATGCACGACATCAGCTACAGCCGCTTTATTCCCGCCGCCCAATTGGCCGGCGTCGAGCTCAACCGCAAGATGCTCAGCGAGATCGCCATTGCCGATCCCGATGCATTCAAGGCCATTGTCGACCTTGTCCGCCCGCACGTGCACGTGCCGCAGGCGACCGCCCAGGCCGCTTGAGCACGTCGCTCAACAGCAACAGATGGAGCCGCGTCGCGATGCGACGCGGCTCCTTTCGTTAGTCGCATTGCCAGGCGTAACCTCCTTGCCCGCTGCGCATGTCGCGGGCACCTGTTTTGAAGAAGATCGTCGCCATCGTCATCGTGTGTGTCGTCATTGCCGCCATTGCGGCGGGTGTGGCGTCTCGGGGCGGCGACGACGAGGGCACGGTCGTCCAGGTCGAGGCCGCGACACGCGGTCCGCTCGTCGTCAGCATCACAGCACCTGGTGAGATTCGAGCCGACACGCGGGTCAGTCTGTCGGCCAGAACCAGTGCTCGCATCATCGAGTTGCCGTTCGAAGAGGGCGACGTCGTCGGCGAAGGTGACGTGCTGGTACGGCTCGACGACGTCGATGCCAAGGCGAGCGTGCGGTCGGCAGAGGCTAATAAGCGGCAGGCGGAGGCGATTCTGGTGGTCGCCAAGGCACGTCTTCAGGCCGCCGGTGCGGCCTTGGCAGTCAACGGTGCCAACCTGAACGAAGCGACGCTCGAGCTCGAGCGTCAGCAAAGCCTGTCGGCGTCGAACGACACGAGCCGTCGCGCCGTCGAGTCCGCCGCCGCCGCCGTTGAACGGCTCAAGGCTCAGGTCGAAACGGACGAGCTGCAGCTTGCCGCCGACGAGGCCAACTTAGAAGCGCTGGCCGCCGCCGTCGATGCCGCCGGGGCGGGCGTCGAGCGGGCCCGACAGACGCTTGACGACACCATCATCACCAGCCCGATTGCTGGCGTCGTGACGCGACTCAACGCTGAGGTCGGCGAGGTTGTCGTCGTCGGCACGATGAATAACGCGGGCACGGTCATCCTCGAGGTGGCGGACCTGCAGACGATGATCTGCGTGGCAGAAGTCGACGAGGCGAGCGTCGCCAGCGTGTCGGTCGGTCAGGCGGCGACGGTGCGATCAGCGGCTTACGACGACATGCCGTTGCCCGGCGTCGTCCGCAGCGTCGCGCTGGCCAAGACCACGGACCTTCGCAGCGACGACACCGGCTACTACGAAGTCGAAATCGTCCTTGAGCTCGATAAATTCGGCGACAGCTTCCGCAGGCTCAGCGGGCTGACGAGCGATGTCGAGATCGAGACGCAGAAGCTCGACAACGTGCTGCGTGTGCCAAGCCAATCGGTGGTCGGCCGCCGCGTCGACAGTCTGCCGGACGATGTTCGAGATAGCGAAGCCCTCGACAAGGGGCTGGCGTTTGCCCCCGTTGTCTACCGCATCGAAGGCGGCGTCGCAGTGGCAGTGCCGGTCAGGATCGGCGAAAGCGACCTGCTGCAGACGAGCATCGACGTCGGCATCGAAGAGGGTGACGAGGTCGTGATCGGCCCGTTCCAGACCCTCGACGGCCTCACAGCCGGCACCAAGCTGAGGAAGAACGAATGATGCCGCAGACGCATTCGTACCAGCAGCCGGCCGCGTCCACAGGTGTGCTTCTCCAGCTGCGCGGCATCAAAAAGCGGTACGAAGTCGGTGGCGAGATCGTCCGAGCCCTCGACGGCGTCGACCTCGACATCACCCGCGGTGAGTACGTCGCCATCATGGGCGCCAGCGGTAGCGGCAAGTCGACGCTCATGAACCTGCTCGGCTGCCTCGATCGGCCGACGGACGGCACGTACGAGCTGGCGGGAAAACGCGTCGACGCCATGCCCGCCGCCGAGCTGGCGGGTGTGCGGAATCGAGAGATCGGCTTTGTGTTCCAAAGTTTCGAGTTGCTCGCCCGGCAGACGGCGCTTCGCAACGTCGAGCTGCCGTTGCTGTACAGCGACGACGCCTACCGCGACCGCCGCACCCTGGCCGAGGCAGCCTTGCGGATCGTCGGGCTCGGTGACCGCATGACGCACCGTCCAAGCCAGCTTTCAGGGGGTCAGCGGCAACGCGTCGCGATCGCCCGGGCCCTCGTCAACAAGCCGGCCATCCTGCTCGCCGACGAGCCGACGGGAGCACTCGATTCGAAGACGACCGACGATATTCTGCAGCTGTTTGCCGACCTGCACACGAGTGGACAGACGATTATCGTCGTGACGCACGAGGCCGACGTGGCCGCCCGGGCTGGTCGGATCATCCGCATGAGCGACGGCAAAATCATCGCCGACGAAGCCAACGTGCCGGCCCAGGCCAAGGTGGCGGCGTGATCAGATACGTCGTCGTCGTGCTCGTCAGCATTCGGCTGGCGTTGTCGCAGGTTTGGGCCAACAAGGTCCGGGCGGCGCTGACCACGTTGGGCATCATCATCGGCGTCGCCAGCGTCACGCTCGTCATCGCCAGCGTCGTCGGCCTCGAGCGGGCGGTGCTGAGCGAGGTCGGCAAGTTCGGGGCCAACAACCTGTTCATCCTGCCCGATCGGCCTGACGAAGGGCCGGACTCCGAGCTGCCGTTTCGGCTGTTCAACTTCAAGCCTGACGAGTTTGAAGGGTTGGCAGAGGTTGCCCCGAGCATCAGCGGATTTACCCGGGTGACGAACCGCCGACTCGGCGTCCGCAACGGCGACGAGCAGTTCACGAAGCAGGTCACCGGCATCGACGCCGCCTGGCACGACGTAGAGAGTCGCCAGGTCATCATCGGTCGGCCATTCACGCTGCTCGACCGTGAACGCGGGGCCTCCGTGTGCCTGATCGATGAAGAGACCCGTGACGAGCTGAAATTACCGACCGATCCGACGGGCCAGGACGTGCTCATCGGCGGCAGGCGGTTCCGCGTGGTCGGCGTCGTCGAAGAAGACCGTCGGCCCAACTTTGGTGGCGGCCCACCTGAGACGCAGGTCTACGTGCCGTTCGACACGCTCAATGCCATGGACCCGAATCCGTGGCAGTTCGTCTACGTCGCTGCGTCGGCGGTCGATGCCCAGAGTGTCGAGGAGGCTGCGGGCCAAGTGACGTTTTACCTGCGGAACCGTCGCGGCATTGGTCCGGGTGAGCAGGACACGTTTCAGGTGAAACGCGTCGAGGCGGCGATCGATCAGATCCGCAACATCGGCCGAATCATCACGTTTGCCGCCGCCGGTGTCGTCGGCATCTCGCTGGTTGTCGGCGGAATCGGCATCATGAACATCATGCTCGTCAGCGTCAGCGAACGCACCCGCGAGATCGGCCTGCGGAAAGCCGTCGGTGCCCGACCGGCCGTCATCCTGATTCAGTTCCTTGTCGAGGCCATTGTGCTGTGTCTCGTCGGCGGACTCATCGGCCTAGGCATTGGTCAGGCGGCCACCTTCACGCTGCGGTCGCTGCCCGACTCGCCGCTCGCCGAAGCCGCCATCCCGCCTTGGGCCATCGCGCTTGCCTTCGGCTTCTCCGCTGCCGTCGGTCTCATCTTCGGCATGTTCCCGGCCATCAAGGCCAGCCGGCTCGATCCTATTGTCGCGTTGCGTCACGAATGAAGTGCAAGCTCCTCATCGCAACGTGTTGCCCACTGCTCGCCGGTTGTGCCGGCAGCCTTGACTCATACTCGCTTCCGCCGCGGGCGGTTAAGACGGTCGAGCCGCTCGACCTCGAACCAGCAACAAGGCCGACGACGCAGCCTGCCGCCGACTCCCTCACCCTCACCCTTGGCGATGCGAGGTCGCTGGCGCTGGCGAACAACCTCGACCTAGAGGTCGATCGTCTTGATATCGCCGTAGCGGGCAGCGACCTCAACGCAGAGCAGGCGACTTTCGAGGCCTTCTTCGAGGTCGACGCCCGCTACGCCAAGCTCGACTCGCCGATCGTGAACCAGACGGTCTTTCCGGCCGACGGTGGCGGTGGTGAGCCGGCGGTGCTGCGCGTGCTCGGCGGCCAGAGCGACGCCATCAGCATTGACCCGGCCATCGTCCAGCCGCTCCGCAGCGGCGGGCAGATCCGGCTGTCGACGCCGTTCGACCGCATCACGACCGACACCGGCCGCGTGCTCAACCCGCAGTACGAGCAGGACGTGCGCGTGTCGATCAGTCAGCCGTTGCTACGCGGGTTCGGCAGCGACGCGACGGAGCGCGGCATCCGCGTCGCGGCGGCGCGGGTCGGCCAGGCGCGGGCACGGCAGAAGCTTGGCGTCGTGCAGACGCTCGCCGCCGTCGACCGTGCGTACTGGAATCTGTGGGCCGGGCGAAGTGCCGTCGATGTTCGGCAGATGCAGCTCGACCTTGCTCAGCAGCAGGCCGACCGGGCGAGGCGTCGCTTCGAAGCGGGTGATCTGCCCGAGGTCGATGCTGTCCGCGCCGACAGCGCGGCAGCGGACGCGAGAGATCTGCTGGTGCGTGCTGAGACGCAGGCCGAGCGGCAATCGCGACAGCTCAAGGTGTTGCTGAATGCCGATCTTGACTCGCCATTGAACGTGGCCGATCCGTCTCGGGTCGAGCCGGCGTCGCCACCCGTGCCGGTGGCGTATGACCTTGATGCGGATCGTTTGGCCGACGTCGCACTGGCACGGCGAGGTGATCTGCTGGAGGCCGAACTGCGTGTCGCCGAGGCGCGGGCGGATGAGTTGGCCTCCCGCAACGCCGCCTTTCGGCCGCGGCTCGATGTGACGTACGAGATCGGCATCAACGGCCTCGGCGGTGACTACGGCGATGCCGTCGACACGCTTGGAGACGGCAACTTCCAGGACCACGTCGTCGGGCTGCGCTTCGAGCAGCCTCTTGGCAACAGGCAAAGGCGTGCGCAGCAGCGGTCGGCCTTGCTCCGCCGGGCCGTGCGTCTGGCCGACGTGCGGCAGCGCGAGCTGTTGGTCAGGCAACAGGTCTACGACGCGGTCGGTTCGATCAACGACGGCTATCGACGGATCGAAACAGCCGCCCAGCGGGTCACCGCGGCGAGGCGTCTGGTTGACGCCGAGACGCGAAGGTTCGACGCCGGGGCTGCATCGAACGCAGAGCTGCTGGAGGCTCAGACGGCCTTGGCGTCGGCGGAACTGGCGTATGCCGAGGCGGTTGCGGGATACGAGGTGGCGCGGGTCGATCTGGCCGAAGCGACGGGGACGGTACTGGGCAAGACCGGTGTCGTGATCGAGTGACGAAGCCACTGACGTGGCTCCGCCCACGCGTCACGCTGATGCTCCGACAAGCTGCGTGATGAGCGTTGCGGCCTCATGAAGTTTCTGGGCGAACGTCTGAGACGCGGGAAGGTGTCGCGTGAGCGGATGGTGGCCCCAGAGCTGAGCCAGCAGTTTTCCGCTTTCAATGGCCGCGTCGGAGGATTCAAACCGAACGGCGTTGCTGGCGTCGCCGTCGTAGTGGCCGAGCGTTGCCGCCGTCTCGAGCAGGACGACGGCGTCGTAGCGGGCGAATTCGTCGGCAGGCGACGAGTCCACGGCATGCCAGTAGTCGACCGGCCCGCCCGGCCAGTACGCGCTGCCGTCGACGGTGCCGCGGTCGAGCAGGACGAGCCTTGCTCCGGCCTTCGTGGCTGCCTCATCGGCGGCGGCTTCCTGTTCAAGCTGGTGCCGGTAGATCTCGCGTTGGACGTCGCGGCGGGCGTCGTCGTCGATGGTGTCCCACCGCACGCCTCTGCGGCCGTAAACGCTGGTCGCCGCTTCGCTGACAGCCTCGACGCCGCCCACTGTGTCGCGCCAAGCGTGCCAGGCCGGCGATGCGGTCAGGGCCGAGACGATGCTCGTCTTACCTGCCCCGGGGCCGCCGGTGAGGACGATGCGGATTGGCGATCGATCGGGCACCGGCGTCACGGTAGAACTGACGCAGTGCAACGGCCGCCGCAAAGCCGTAATGTGCGGCCATGAAGCTCCCCAGCCGTCGTGTTGCCGGTCGCCTGCTCGCGTGCAGCGTGATGTTCCTTGTCGCCGGCTGTGACACCAAGGGTTGCCGCACCGACAACTCCAGCGGCCTGCCCGCGGCGACCTTGCCCGTCACGACCTTCGGCAGCGCGAGCATCGGTGGTAGCGTCACCTTCGCCGGCACCACGCCCGAGCCTCGCGTGCTCGAAGAAAGCGAAACTTGCGGCGTCGTGATGGACGAAACGCTTGTCGTCGCCACCGACGGCGGCTTGGCGAACGTGCTCGTTTACCTCGACGGTGCCGACGCCAGCACAGGCGAAGGCCGCGAGGCTGCCCAGCTGGATCAAAGCGGCTGCCGATTCGTCCCGCGGACGCTGGCCGTCCAGGTCGGTCAGGAGCTACAGATCGTCAACGGCGACCCGACGCGGCACAACGTCCGCTTCGCACCCGCCCGTAACGAACGACAGAACCTTATTTTCGCCAAGGGCGGCGACCGTGAGACAGTCGTTTTCGATCGTCCCGAAGCCATGCCCTTCACCGTCAAGTGCGACATTCATCCGTGGATGGCCGCCAGCGTGGGCGTGTTTGATCATCCGTTCTTCGCCACGACCGATGAGAAAGGGCAGTACGCCATCGAACAAGTCCCGGCTGGCAGCTACGAGGTGGTCGCGTGGCACGAGCTGCTTGGTGAGCGTCGCGAGGCGGTCGTTGTCGCCGGGGACGAGGTCGCCAGCGTCGACTTCAGCTTCGCCCGCGAGTGAAGTCGGCGGCGGGGCTATAACGTGGCATCATGTCAAGTCGCACGCCCTTTGTTGCCGGTAACTGGAAGATGAACCTGTCCAAGAGCGAGGCCATCTCGCTGGCCGAGGGCTTGGCGGGACTGGCCGCCGACGGCGTTGGTGTCGGGTGTGCGCCTGCATTCGTCTACCTCGACGCCGTCAAGGCCAAGCTCGGCGACAGCGTACTGCTTGGCGCTCAAGACGTGTACCAAGAGGCCAAGGGTGCATTTACCGGCGAGATTTCGACTAATATGCTCAAGGACGTCGGCTGCTCCTTTGTCATCGTCGGTCACAGCGAGCGGCGTCACGTCCTCATGGAGCCGACCGAGTTGCTCGCTGAAAAGGCGGCCGCGGTTTTCAACAGCGGCATGACGCTCGTGCACTGCGTCGGTGAGACGCTCGACCAGCGCGAGGCCAACAAGACGTTTGGCGTCATCGACGGCCAGCTCAGCGAGTTGTCGCCGAAAATCGATGACCCGGCGCGCCTCGTCATCGCCTACGAACCCGTCTGGGCGATCGGCACCGGCAAGGTGGCCTCGAAGGAGCAGGCCCAGGAAGTACACGCCTACATCCGCAGCCAACTTGCCGAGGACTTCGGCGAGGACTTTGCGAGCAAGGTCCGCATCATCTACGGCGGCAGTGTCAAAGCAGACAACGCCACCGAGCTGATGGCCCAGCCGGACGTCGACGGAGCCCTGGTCGGCGGGGCCAGCCTGTCGGTGGAGGCCTTTGGACCCATTGTCGAGGCTGCCAAGTAGCCCCGCGCCTACCGTCGCTGCCCTTCGCGTTATGGCAACTTTTCTCTACTCGCTCTTTACGGTTGCTTTCGCCGCAACCTGCGTCTTCCTGATCCTGCTGATCCTCATCCAGAAGGGTCGCGGCGGCGGACTCAGTGGCGCTTTCGGTGGCGCCGGCGGCAACACCGCCTTCGGCTCCAAGACCGGCGATGTCCTGACCTGGGTCACGAGTATCGCGTTCGGACTCTTCGTGCTCCTGGCGATGGCGCTCATCTGGACCGCCGACGCCGTGGTTGCCGACAACACGCGGCTCCGTCCAGCAGCCCCTGCCGCTGGTGTTGTCGACAACGACGATCTGCCTGCCGACACGGCGGCTGATCAGTCGGGCAACGGGACGCTTGAAACGACGGACGGTCAGCCACCTGTCGTTGATGACGGTGACGACACGCTCATCGATTAGGCCGCAGGTCCGCCACCATGATTCAAAGCATGACGGGCTTCGGCGACGCTTCGACCGAACGTGACGGCACCGCCTACGCCGTCGAGATCAAGAGTCTCAACAACCGATACTTCAAGCCCGTTATTCGGCTGCCCGATGTGTTGTCGTCGGTCGAGCCCAGGATCGAATCGACGCTGCGGAACCGCCTGGGGCGCGGGACAGTCTACTACACGCTGAAGCTTCGACCTGCCGAGACGGACGAGCGGGCGCTACCGACCATTGATGTCGACGTGCTCAGGAGCTACGTCAGCCAGCTTGCCGCCGCCGGTCTGGAGCCACCTGCTGCCGATCGTTTGCTGGGGTTGCCGGGCGTGGTCAAGGTGCCGCAGGCGGAGGCGGCCGACGAGCAGCTGCCCGATGCCGATCGGCTGGCAATCCACAAAGAGGTGGCGGCGACGCTGACAGAAGGAGCGATCGATCGGCTTATTGCTGCCCGGAAGGTCGAGGGCGAGTCGCTGGCCTGCGACCTGAAGCTGCACCTGGGCCAGATGGCGTCGCACTTGGCGGCGGTGAGGGAGAAAGCTTCCAGCGTCATCGAGCGGTACCACGACAAGCTCGTCTCACGCGTCAACGAGCTGATTGCCAAGGCGGAGCTGAGTCTCGACAAGACGGATCTCATGCGCGAAGTGGCCGTCTTTGCCGAGCGGAGCGACATCAGCGAGGAGCTCGCACGCCTGTCGCACCACATCGAGCAGTTCGAAGAGGCCATCGACTTGAACGCGGCGATGCACGTCGGTCGGAAGCTCGACTTCGTGGCCCAGGAAATGCTGCGCGAGGCCAACACGATCGGTAGCAAAGCCCAGGACGGCGACATCGCCGGCCGGGTGATCGAGATGAAGGGCCTCATCGACCGCATCAAGGAGCAGGTCCAGAACGTCGAGTAAGCGAGCGTCAGAAGCTGATTAGCCCCTCGTTCCGCAGGTAAATCGTCCCGATGGCTAGAACCGCGCCAAGGGCTGCCATCGCCAGGAACAGGCTGAGCACCAGCAGAATGGTCTGTCCCTTGTTCCGACGAGCAGCGTCTTCGACCAGCCTCGCAGTCCGTTCATCCATCACCGACTGCAGCTTGGCCACGACCTCGCCCTGGACGGCCGTCTGTTGGCTGACGTTGCGGATGGCCGACGCCACGCCGCCGAGGTTGTCGGCAATGCTTTGATCGCTCTCACGCATCTTGTCGAGGCGCGACTGCATGTCGTCGACCTCGCGCTTGGCGTCTCGCGACTCGCGACCCATCTTGCCCAGCACGTCGTTGAGCTTGTTGTTCTGGTCCCGCTGGCCCAGGATTTGGTCGCGGAGCGCTCGCACGCTTTCGGCCTGCGTGCGAAGTGACTCGCTCTGCAGCTTCAAGTTCTCGCCAGCAATGTCGTTGCTTCGCGTAAATTGCTTTTCGAGCTGTTCGGCACTGTCGGCATTCTGCTTGGCGACCGTCGGTAGCCACTTGAGCTGGTCGAGCAACTCGCCTTGGCGGTCGACGCTGGCATCGAGGCCGTCTCGGATGTCGCTCATCAGGCCGGATAAATCCTCAAACCCGCGACGAATCGAGTTCATCGCAAGGTCACGCTGATACGCACGACGGGCAAACGGCCGCAGAAGCCCCGGCGGCTTTTGATAGTGCTGCAGGCCGGATTCGTCGATGCTGGGCTGGCCGCTTCCGACCAGTCGCGTGACGATGCCGGTCGCTTCAGCCTGTGGCGTGTCTTCGACAACAGTTTCTTCTTCGGGCACCTGCATGACGTCTTCGGTAGGTTCGCCTGGCGTTTGGCGCATCACGGTCGCCTCGACCTGACGGGATCGGTCGCGGCGTTGACGCCGACTTTCGCGTTTGGCTCCGGTTCTCGACACTTACCCTCAACATACCCCGTGACGGCCTTTCGACCAACCATTCTCCTCGTGATGCTGTTGGCAATCGTCGGGTGCGACCAGCACGTGACGCCGCAGAAAGGCACCATCGCCTCGGCTACCCCGGCGGCGACGGACATCGTCAGGCGGCTGGGCGCGGCAGATCGCCTTGTCGGAATCAGCCGATTCGATGAACCAGACGCCGCCGATGAGCTGCCACGCGTTGGTGACGCCAACGGACTCGATTGGGAACAACTCGCAGCCCTGCGGCCGGCAACGGTCGCGGTCGGCGTTGATCCGGCACGGTTATCAGACGGTGATCACGAGCGGGCAGAAGAGCTAAGTGTGACGTTGTTGAACGCCCACGTGGTTCGGCTGGACGACGTGGCCGTGGTCGTCGCACGCGTGGGCAAGGCTGTCGGGACAAATGACGCAGCAGAGCGGTTTCTCGCACAACTCGGCCCGGCGAGGCCGCAGACAGATCGGTCGGTGCTTGTGCTCCTCGACGCCGACCTGCACCTGGCGGCGGGGCGGCGAAACTACATCGACGACCTCATCACGCACGTTGGTGGCAGGAACGTCATCCCGGCGGAGATGACGGATTGGCCTTCTATCGATGCGGAGTTGCTGGCATCGCTGCGGCCTGATGCCGTCGTGTTGCTCTTGCCGAACGCCAACGATGCCACGCTGCAGCGGGCGGAGGCCGCGTGGCGTCGCCTGCCGTCTGCTGCGGTGCCGGCTTGGGAGAAGGTGATCATCGCGACCGAGCCGACCATCATGACGCCCGGCTGGACAGGCGTCACCACGCTGGCGGGTTATCTGAAAAATGTTGTTGATGAGGTTTGAGCGACGGATTCATCAAAACCGGCCAACGTGTTGCCAAGGCGGGGGTCGGGATGGGACCTTGAAGTACGGCAACCAAACTTTCTCGCGGCGTCTCAACTCAGGCGGCCGATGGTCGATACATGGACTGACCCCGCATCCGTTGATGCGGATTCCACAGCCCGTCGACCACGTTGCCATGCCCGCCCAAGCCGCTACCACCACGATTTCGACCAGCACCCGTGCCCAGGACCGCCGTCGGCACCGCCGACACGAGCTGTCGCATCCGACGAACCTCAGCGGCATCCAGTGCGACTTTGGTGACAACATCACCGGTGGCGTTGTAGATCTCAGCGCAGGTGGCGTCCGGATTCGCACAGCAGATGACACCATTCGTCCTGGCACCAACGTTGAGGTCCGCCTCAGCTTGCCCCAGCACGCCGGCATCAGCCCGTTCGTCCGCCTCGCCGGTGCTCAGCCAGAGCCGTCCTGCGAGTGGAGTGGCACCTTCGAAGTTGCTCGCCGCGTCGAACGAACCGACGGGACGTTTGACCTCGGCGGCACGCTGCTCAACATGACGCCCGTCGACCGCGGCATGCTCGGGCTGTACCTCAGCATCCATCCGCTGGCTGCGTAAGCCGGCATGAAGTGCAACACCACCAACGACAAAACCCGCGACATCGTCGCGGGTTCATCCGATCGTCAGATTAGCTCGGGCCAAAATCCCCGGGCTAGCGTCACCCCCGACCGACCGCCGGTCGGGGGTGACTGCCCGTAGGAACCAACCGCGCTCCAATCACACGGGTCACCCAACGCAGGCAACCCGTCAGCCGCCACCACAGCGGCCGCCACCCACTTCGCGAAGTCGGTGCCGGGATCTGAAAATGCCGTCGGATTTGCACATTGATCATTGTCTTCAGCCTCAGTAACGCGTTGAAAATGCGGAACTTCGTAGATTACGTGCGGCAGAGAAAAATTTTGACCCGCAGCAGCAGCAGCACGAAGTCAAGCCGATCACCGAAAAAGGGGTGCGTAAAACTTCATCACCTTCACGTCTCAGCGCCGTCTAAATGTGCAGAGGGCGGTTTACACGGGTATGGCCGAGCAAGTTCGAGCGGGCAGGCCTTGCCAGCTTGGGCCTTGTTCCTTAAGATGCTGTCGTGCGGGAAGGGGACCACTCAACGCCGTCGCTGCCAGACCGGACGCTGCCGGTCACGCCGCTGTCGTATTCGAGTCAGCCGGCTCCGCGTCAGATCCGTCGTCGCGGGTTCGTCGTCGCTTGCATTCTCGCGGCCTGCCTCGGAGCGTCCTGGGTCGCCGGGGCGAGGGCACGGGATCATGTCCAGAATTATTTGTATGTCAGGCAGGCGGCCGATCGTGTCGAGCCCGCCGAGCAGGTGATGTTCGAGCCGGATCGGGAGCGTGCCGCTGATCTGCTGGAATCGGAAGACTACGAGCCGATGGCCGTTACAGGCGTGACGGTGGCCGAAGCGCCTGCTGTCCGGGTCGAGGCTGGCCATGTCGCCACGTTCGACGAAGCGCTAGGTGAAGCCGCTGAATCGACTGATCGACAAGGGGCATTGCTGTTTCTTCACGAGCTCACGTCCGCTTCCGGTGCCAGGCGGATTGTGGCCATCCGGTTTCTGCCCTGGGTGCTTCCCGAAGACGCCAAGTGGCGGCCCGACATGCCTGCCGGGCTTGTCGCACATGTCTTTGATCCGGGGCATCTCCTGGCTCGACCGCAGCTTGTCGGGACGAGCCGATCTCCGATCCTGATCGATGCGAGCACGAGCGAACTGTTGCCGGCTGTGTTTGATCCTTACGCAGCGGTGGTCGAAGCCGATTTGCGGTGGTTCGCCGGACAGCCGGACGATCTGGACGATTCGCATTTCACGCTCGCTTTCGAGCTGGGTGGGCAATTGGGGACGGTCGACGGTTTCTTGTCAGCCGACGGGTCGGCCGTGCACATGAACGTCCGCCCGGCCAGCTGAGTCGTCAGTTTGATCACGAACGTCAACCTGCTGTGTCTACGGTCGCCCGACCATGACGGACGAGAGTACTTCTGATCGGCAACCGGGCCGCCACGCCGTCCTCGTCTCCTTTGGTAGTCACGGCGACCTGCATCCTTTTCTCGGTATCGGCCTCGCGTTGCTGCGACGCGGCTGGCAGGTGACGCTCATCGCTAACGCGAGGTACGAGCGGGAAACAACCGACCACGGCTTCGACTTCAAGGCCGTCGGCAGTGTCGACGACTTCAACCGCTTCACCGGCAGCCCCGACATGTGGGACAGCAAGAAGGCGGTCAAGCTCGTCTTCGGAGCCATGTCGGAACTCGCACAACCGACGCACGAGGCGTTGCAAGAGCTTGCGCCGGACGTTGTCATCGCCAGCACGCTTGCTGCAGGGGCACGCGTGTTTCGCGAGACGCATCCGGCGGTGCCGCTCGTGACGGTTCACTTGCAACCCACAGCGTTGCGGAGCAACATCGATCCGCCGCACCTGCCGGGGTTACCGCCGCTGCACAAGTTGCCGCTTTGGCTGAAGAAGATCCTGCTCCCACATTTCTGGAACGGGGCAGACCGGTATGTGCTGGACCCGATGGTGAAGCAGCTGGCCGACTACCGGGCGACGCTCGGGCTCGAGGCGACTACCAGCTACCTCGGCAATTGGCAGCATTCGCCCGATCGTGTGCTGGCCATGTGGCCCGACTGGTACGCGCCACCGCCGGCCGACTGGCCGGAGCAGGCGCGGCTGCCGGGCTTTCCGCTGTATGACGAGCGGGAGACGACCAGCCTGCCGCCGGAAGTAGCAGCGTTTCTAGACGAGGGCGAGCCACCGGTCGCGTTCACGCCGGGCAGTGCGATGTTCTTCGGCGAGACGTTTTTTGCTGCCGCGGCAGACGCTTGTCAGCGGCTGGGTCGTCGCGGGTTGCTGCTGAGTCGGCACGCCGCCCATCTGCCGCGTGATCTGCCGGCGGATGTGCTTCATGTGCCGTTTGCACCGTTCTCGGCGTTGCTGCCACGGTGTTGCGCGGTGGTGCATCACGGAGGCGTCGGGACGCTGTCGCAAGGCTTGGCTGCGGGGCTGCCGCAGGTGATCATGCCGATGGCGCACGACCAGCCGGACAACGCCCGCCGCGTCCTGGAGCTCGGTGTCGGTGACGCGATTGCGCCGCGTCGGTTCACCGGGCGTCGCGTCGCCAAGGTACTGGCCCGGCTGCTCGGTGATCCGAAGGTAGCGGACGCCTGTCGCCGTTTCGCGACGCGTGTGGCCGAGACCGACGGCCTCGCCGCTGCCGCCGACGACATCGAAGCACTGCACGTCGCGACGGCCTGAAACCTGCACGTCCCCGGATCGGGTTCAAGGAGCTACAACATCGTCATGCCTCGAATTTCATTCGGTCAACGTGGTTTTGGCGGCACAAGCCGTTCGGCGTTCGGCGGCTTTGGTCGCGGTCGCGGTGGTGGCGGATCCATGAAGATGCGCCTCATCATCGGCGTCGTCATCGCCCTCGTCTCGGTCGGCAGCTACTTCCTCACAACCAGTGAGAACCCGATCACGGGCAAGGACGAACGGGTGAACATGTCGCTCGAGCAGGAAGTCGCCCTCGGCCTGCAGAGCGCCCCGAGATGGTGCAACAAATGGGTGGCCAAGTTCCACGCTCATCACCCAAAGCTCAGGCTGTTGAAGCGGTTGGCGAACTCCTTCTTGCAGAGAGCGGGCTTCGCCAGACACTGGCTGAGAAAGGCGTGCCTTGGGAGTTCACGTTCACGCTCATCAACGACGATCAGACTGTTAATGCCTTCGCCTTGCCCGGCGGCCCGGTCTTCATCACGGAAGCGCTCTACGACCGTTTAGAGAATGTGGCACAGCTGGCCGGAGTCATTGGACATGAGATCGGGCACGTCGTCGAGCGACACGGAGCAGAGCGGATGTCGCAGTCACAGATGTGGCAGGGCCTAGCCGGTGCGGCAGCGGTCGGAACGGGTGACATGTCCGCCGCTCAGGCAGCCCAAGCGGCGGGGCAGTTCATCGGCATGAAATATGGGCGCGAGCAGGAGCTCGAAAGCGACAGCTATGGCCTGAATTACCTCGTGGCGGCAGAACTTGATCCAAGTGAGATGATCCGCGTCATGGAGATCCTTCGCGACGCCAGCGGCGGCGGTAGGGGTGGCACACCCGAATTCATGCAGACGCACCCGCATCCCGAAAGTCGCATTGATGCCATTAAGAAGTACGTCGAGACGGAAGTCGACGCCGAGACGATGCGTCGCCTGACCGACGGCGGCCCGCTGCCGCGCTAGTCACGCGTCGGCTTCGAGCGCGACGAGGTCTTCGAACGTCTCCCGACGACGGATGAGTTGATGTTCGCTGCCGTCGACCATGACCTCTGCCGCCCGCGGCCGGCCGTTGTAATTGGAGCTCATCGACAAAGCCGTACGCACCGGCGGTGTAGACGGACAGCAGGTCGCCACGTTCGGTCACGGGTAGGAGGCGATCCTTAGCGACGAAGTCGCCGCTCTCGCAGACGGGGCCGACGACATCGACGGTTTCGCCATCGGGGATGTCGAGATCACGATCCCGCGATGCCGGGCCTTGTCCGGTGGCCGGCCAGACGAAGTGGTAAGCGCCGTACAGGCTCGGCCGGAGCAGGTCGTTCATGCCGATGTCGGTGATGACGAACTTTTTGTTGCCGCTGGTCTTGCGATACGTGACGCGGCCGAGCAGAACGCCCGCATTGCCGGCGATGTAACGGCCGGGCTCGATGGCGACCTTGTACCCGCGGTCTTTGAGCAACGGCACGAGCGCTTCGGCAAAGGCCTCGACGGGCAAGGCCTGGTCGGGGTGCTCATAGTTGACGCCGAAGCCGCCGCCGATGTCGAACCACTCGATTGCGTGACCGTTGCCGCGCAAACGGTCGATCGTCGCGTTGATCTTGTTGGTCGCCAGCACGTACGGCTCGACCTTGTAGATCGGCGAGCCCAGGTGCATGTGCAGCCCCGCCAGCCGCACGCCCGGCAGGTCGCGGTACTTGTCGAAGACGCTTTCGGCCCGCTCGAGATCGACGCCGAACTTGCTCTCTTTTTTCCCGGTCGTCGTGTAGGCGTGGGTGTCGGGATCGACGTCTGGATTCACCCGCAGGGCGGCGGTCGCGGTCTTGCCGGCCGCGGTCGCGACGCGGGCGAGGTTCTCGATCTCGGCCTCGCTTTCGACGTTGAACGCGGCAATGCCGGCGTCGAGGCCGTAGCGGATTTCGTCATCCGTCTTACCGACGCCTGCGAAGATGACTTTGCGTCGGATCAACGCCGGCAAGCAGCGCCTTGTACAGCTCACCGCCGCTGGTGACGTCCATGCCGCACCCCTCGGCAATGAGTGTCCGACAGACGCCGAGACTCGCGTTGCTCTTGATGCTGTAGCAAATCGTCGGCGATAGCTCTGCAAAGGCGTCGGCGACCTGCCGGTAGTGCCGTAGCAATGTCGCCTTCGAGTAGACGTAGAGCGGAGTGCCGTACTCGTCGGCCAGAGCCGACGCCGGTACGTCTTCGCAATAGAGTTCGCCGTTCTTGTGCTGAAAATGATCCACGCGGCAGCGTAGACGAGGCGCTACCGCGTCAGCCGCAGGCCGACGACGCCGCCGACGTACCACTGGCTGTAGTCGTCACCGGTGCCGACGTCGAAGTCGAGGCCGGTCTGCTCGTAGCCACCTTCGACGGCGAGGATGAGCCGAGGCCCGACGCGGCCGAGTCGGACGTAGGGCCGGTAGCTGTAGCTGAAGGCGGTGTCGTCGGCCGAGACGTTGTTGCCGCTGTTGTTGACGTAGTCGGCGTTGAGTTCTCCATACGTGCCGCCACCTGCGATGCCGGGTTCCACGAACCACTTGAAGGCTGACAGCCGCACGCTCGCGCTGGCCTGCGGACTGAGCAACCAGAGATCCGCGTCGCCGCTGCTGGCGGTTTGAGCCGGCTCACCGACGCTGACGCCCGCCAGATCGCGGTCGGCGGACGTGGAGCTGAGGCCAAGGCCAAGCCGCGGCCCGTTGCCGCCTTTGCCGCGGAGCAGGCCCGGCACGACGAAGCTTCTGCTGATGTTGCCGGCAAGGCGGTAGCCGTCGGTGTCGTCGATGAACGCTCCGCCACCCTCGGCGTTGACGTTGGCGTAGCCGCCGAAGCCGTCGACTTCGTAGGCGGCACAGCCTGTCAGCGGCAGGGCGATCAGCAGCAACACGTTCAACCATCGGCGCGACATGCCGACACGGTAAGCGATCAGGCTGACTTCTGCAGCACCGCCGCCATACCGCACTTGCTGCTGGCGATGCGAAAGTCCTGGCCGAAGCCGATGATCTGCTCGCGCTTCAGCTCGGCCAGTTCCTTATGACCCGTGAAGACGATGACGCGACCTTTCGTGTCGACTTCGCGAGCCATCCGCATGGCCTTTGGTGTCGCGTGCCCGCAGACGCGGCCCAGCATCTCGATGACGTAGGCGTATGTGTGCAGGTCGTCGTCGATGAGCACGACGTGCCACGGGTCCAGCGGCTTGCGGCCCGGCCGCTTTGGCTGCACCGTCGACTTGCCCCCATGCGCGGGCTTGGCCGGTGCCGGCTGATCCAGTGCTTTCTGGCTCACGAACTGTCAGTATCCCATTGGCGCGGTCTGTCATGCAAGTGCCGGAATCGCTTTAGGCCGACAGCACCTGCGCTAGCGCCTCGTCGCTGGTGGCGCGTGCGATGTCACTCAGGAAGATCGCCAGGCCGTCATCGGCGTTCTTGCCGATGACCTTGTCTGCAATTGCCTTTACCGGCGGCTTGGCGTTGCCCATGGCAACGCCGATGCCCGCGCCCTCGAGCAGGTGCAGATCGTTCATGTCGTCCCCGATGCCCACAACGTCTGCCGCATCGATATCGTGCAGGGCCGCGACGCGTTCGACGCCGGCCCACTTGTTCACCGACGGATCGAAGACCTCGAGCAACTCAACGCCGACATTGGCCAGGTCGATCTTGTAAGCCAGCACGCGCTCGCCGAAGGTTGCTTCGATCTGCTGTTCGACAGCGGTGACGTTGTCGGGCGGGCCGAAAGTGCCAAGCCGCATTGTGTGTTTGTGGTCGTACGCCACAAGATCCTCGACGACGAGGTGCTTCATCGCGTGTCGCTCGTGCCACTCGGCCACAAGCGGCGGCAGCGGCTGCGTGTTGATCGCATAGTCAAAGCCCGTCCCTTCGCGATCAAGCAACACGAGCGGCCTCACGTCGTTGTCCTGCATGATGCGGCACAACTCACGAGCAATGTCGACAGCCATGCCTTGGCGGTGCAGCACCTTACCGACTTGCGTGTCGACGATGAACGCGCCGCCGACGAATACCGCCTTCCCGCGATGATCGACTTGCTCGATGATGTCGTGACATTCGTGCCACGTGCGGCCGGTGGCAAAGACCACCTCGTGGCCGGCGTCGATCACCTGTCTCACCGAAGCCTTGGTCGCTGCACTGACTTGCCCGTCGGGGCCGAGCAGCGTGCCGTCGAAGTCGATCGCGATGAGCAGGCGGCGTGGCATGGCCGCACGGTAGACGTGACAGAGGCGTCTACTGTCACCGACAAGAACACCCTCACCATGATAAGCAATACCACTGCTGAGGCCTCCGACACGACTGATGCTTTGTCTCAAGCAGAGCAGATTCGCATGATGCTCGAAGAGGATCGCGGCGAACTATCGCGGCTCGAACGGGACGTTGTGCAGGCGATGCAGGACAACCGCCCGATCGCCACCAACGTCAACTCGACTGTCGGCGAGGCGATGAACTTCGGTGATCGCGTAGCCGACCGCGTCGCGGCATTTGGAGGCAGTTGGAGCTTCATCGGGCTCTTCAGTGGCATCGTCATCATCTGGATGGCTGTGAACCTTGGGCTCTTCTTGTCCAGGCCGTTCGATCCGTATCCGTTCATCCTGCTCAACCTCGTGCTCTCGTCACTGGCCGCCCTGCAGGCACCGGTCATCATGATGAGCCAGAACCGCAAGGGCGACCGCGACCGACTCACGGCCGAGCAGAACTACCGCGTCAATCTCAAGAGCGAGCTTGAGATTCGCCTCTTGCACAGCAAGGTCGATGAAATGCTCCAGCACCACTGGGGCCGCCTGCTCAAGATTCAGCAGATCCAGATCGACATGCTCCAGTCGATGAGCGGCATGAGAAAGCGCAATGCACCTGCGCCTGATTTAGATCCGTCTGGACCTGCCGCTTGATGACAACGGTCGGCAAATCAAGACGCGGCCCGCAACGTGATCGTCCACTTCATGGCCGTGTCGGGCTTGGCGTAGGCGACGCCGAGCAGCGTGGCCGTGTCGCCGTCGAGCGTGTACTCGAACGGCTCGTTCGTAAACGGGTCCGGCGGCAGGTAGAGCTCAACGGCATCGAGCGTTGCCGGGAGCGTGCCGTGCTTGGCCGCGTGGTCGCGGAGAGCCTCGACGATGATGAGCGCGGCGTGCTTGCGGTGGAGCTTGCCATACGATTCACGCGGCCGACTCAGCGACGGCATGATGACGCTAACGAACGTCTTGCCCCACGTGCCGTTGCGCAGGTTGATCTCAAAGTCTGCCGCGGCGTACGTCGCCTCGGGCAGCGGCAGCACCGCAAACTTAGTGAGCTGCGCGAAGGCGTCGTCGTAGCTACGGGCCATGTAGTGAGCGATCGTCGGGAACTGGCCCATCGAATCGAGCTCTTTAGCCGTGAAGTAGCCATTGTTGGTAAGATACGGCCGCGCCTCGGCGAGCATCAGCATGGCCGCCGCCGTCTGCCCGGCACCGTCGGCGAGCTGCTGCACCGGCGTCGCCGCGTCCGGCTCCGGATCGACGACCGTCACTAAGCTGATCAGGCGGGCGAACGCCTCGGCGTCGAAGCGGTCAGGTTGTTGCAGGGCGGGAAAGGTCGAGTAGATGCCGAGCCGCTCGACTTCCATCTGCTGTGCGAAGTTGTCGAGCTTCGGCGCGGTCATGAGCGGCCAATAGAGGTTCGGCACGCCATTGAAATCGTGGGCCTCGCGGAGCACGTCTTGACCCGACGCGTAGATGCCGACGCCGACTAAGCCTTCAATCAGCACTGGCTGATCGTGCGTCGAGACGTCCTCGGCGAGCTTGAGCATCAGGCGAACGTCCTCGAGCATGGCGTCAACATCGCCATCGAGAAGATTGAGCTTGGCCGACGTCGCCAACAGGTTAGTGCTCAACCGCGCGTCGTTCAGGTGAGGCAGCAAGGTCAGGAAGCCTTGCTCGCGAAGGGGGAACTCGAAGCTGGCCCGCGTGCGAGTCGCGGCAATCTCGATAGAGCTACGAGCATCGGCAAAGGTGACTAAGGCCTGACGGACCTCCGGCGTGTCCAGCTCTGCGGCGGACTCGACCCGCATCGCTGCGTCGGGCCATTCCTCGGCATTGAGCTGGGCAAACGCGGTAAAGTAGGCCGCCGTTCCGTCGCCCGGCGTCTGCTCGACGAGCGTGAATCGCAACGCCAACGGGTCGGCCGCGTCCTTGCCCTCGGCGGCGGCGGGCGTGATGGAAAAGGTCCGATCGTCCTGACCCGACGCGGGGGCGGCGAGCAACGCGAGAGTGAGCAGCGGGTATAGGAGTACGTGCTTCATGATCGTGCGGGTTAGCCGGCGTCGCGAGGGAAGACGCTGCGAATCCGGTAAAGCTGGGCCTGGCGATAGGAACTGCTGATTTGCGGCAGTTGGCGCAGGTCGATGCCGTCGTCGGTCAGGACGGCGTTGCGGAGTGCCAGCATCGACGTCGGCGGCAGGCGGCGAGGCGGCCCTGTACGTTGAGGCAGCGTTTCCTGGACCTCTCGCTCCGACGTCTCTTCGGCGATCTGTGTCGGCGCACGCTGGTTGATCAGCGAGACGCCGAGCGTTCCGCACAGCAGCACCGCCGCTGCGGCACGCCAGCGCCAGACGCTGGCGTTCAGGCTTTGCCGGCCGTCAAGCTGACCAGCTTCATACGCGGCGGCGATTGCATCGGCGGCGTCCGGTCCGGCGGGGGCGGCGGCTTTGAACCTGGCTTCGAAGTCACTCATGGTGAGTCCTCTGCGAGCAGTGGCCGCAGCTTGTCGAGGCCGCGGCGGTAGGTAGCGTGGGCAGTGCTCGTCGCGACGCCGAGCAGCGTGGCGACTTCGGTGAATTTCGCGTCGCACCAAAGGTGCAGAATGACCGCCTCACGCTCCGCCGAGTCGAGCTGCAACAGGGCGTGCTCAATCTCCGGCTGTTCCGGCGGCGTGTCGGGCATGCCGATGCGGCCGGCAATGTGCGACTCCCGGTGACGCCGCCGACGCTGGGAGCGGCGATGATCGAGCGCGGTCGAGCGAACAGCCGACAGCAGCCACGCTCGCGGCGTCTCGACGGTGCCGCCGCCGGCGAGGTGGCGTACGAGCTTGACGAAGACATCGTGTACCACGTCGTCGGCGTCGCCTGGCAAGGCGGCGGCATAACGGCGGCACGCGGCGGCGTGGTCGCGGTAGATCGTCTCGAAGATTTGTGCAGCGGCAGGGCCCACATCACCTACCAGACGCCGCCGATGCCGGACGATTCGGTGGCTTGACGATTTTCTTCACATCGATAACGCGCGATCCAGGTCGGCGATGAGGTCGTCTGCATCTTCGATGCCGACGCTCAGCCGTACGAGCCCGTCCCCGATGCCGGCCGTGCGGCGGGCGGCTTCGCTCATGCTGACGTGGCTCATCGACCACGGGTGCTCCCAAAGACTCTCGATCCCGCCCAGACTCTCGGCCAGCAGAATCAGCTGCGCGTTCGGCATGACCTTCTCCGCCTTGGCGAGTCCACCCTTGAGGTCGAAGCTGACCATGCCGCCGAAGCCGTCCTGCTGACGCTTGGCCAACGCGTGGCCCGGGTGATCTTCAAGGCCGGGGTAGTAAACGCGACCAACTTCGGCGTGACCATTCAGGAACGTCGCGATCCTCATCGCGTTCTCGCAGTGCTGTCGGACCCGCGGCCCCAGCGTCTTGACACCGCGCAGCGTCAGCCAGGCGTCGAATGGACTTTGTGCCAGGCCCATGGCGTTGACGACGTAGCCGATGCGCTTGGCGTGTTCTTCCTTGGCGCAGACGACCGCGCCGCCGACAACGTCGCTGTGGCCATTGATGTACTTCGTCGCCGAGTGCACGACGACATCGACGCCCATTTCAATGGGCCGCATAAGCGCTGGCGACAGGAACGTGTTGTCGGCAATCGTCACGAGACTTTTGCTCTTGGCCACTTCGACGACCGCCCGCACGTCGATGATGTTCAGCAGCGGGTTGCTGGGCGTTTCGATCCAAACGCCCTTCGTGTTGCTCTTGCACGCAGCGGCAACGTTGGCGGCGTCGCTCATGTCGATGAAGCTGACCTCGATGCCAAGGTCGGGCATGACATCGGCAAAGAGTCTGTACGTGCCGCCGTAAATGTCATGGCCGGCGATGACGTGGTCACCGTTCTTGAACAGGTGCATCGCCGCCGTTACCGCACTCATGCCCGTCGAGGTGCATCGGCAGTCGACGCCACCGTCCAGGGCGGCGAGGTTCTCTTCGAGTGCCCGCCGTGTCGGGTTGCCGCTGCGCGTGTAGTCGTACGTCGCCGGCTGGTTGAGGCCGTGCCACCCGAACGTACTGGTCGGGTAGATGGGCGTCGTCGCGCTCTTGTAGCTGTCGTCCTGATCGACGCCGGCGTGAACGCACTTGGTGGCGAATCCCTTACTCCGGTAGCTTGTTTCAGTTTCGATCGCGGGCGTCCGCTCGTTGATGGCGTGCATGGGCCGCCACGATAGTCGCCGATCGGAATGTCGGCATTCGCTCAGGCTGCCGAGACAGGCGTTGCCCGGGCCTTAGCCACCTTCAGATAGAAGTCGCTGACCCGCCCGGCCAGGACGTCCCACGCATAGTTGGCCCGCACGTGGGCGCGTTGCCGGTCGGCAGCGTCCTGCCGCGTCGCCGCGTCGGTCATCACTTGCCGCAATCGCATCGTCAAGCCGTCGACATCTTGCACGTCGAACAGCAGGTGTCCGGTTCCCGCACCATCGAGCAGTAGTCGGTGAGGCGGGATGTCGCTGGCGATCACGCACGACTGCCGTTCCATCGCCTCCAGCACGCTGCTGGGCAAGCCCTCCAGCTCGCTCGCCGTCACGTAGGCGGCGGCGCAGCGAAACAGCGTCTCGAGTTCATGCCCCGTGCGGTGACCGGCGAAGACAATGTTGCCGCCCGCTGACTGCTTCAGGCTCGTCAGCCAAGGTGTCTGTGGCCCTTCGCCGACCACGACGAGTCGGCAGCCGACACGCTCAGCGGCGGAGACGATGTCTTGCGTTCGCTTCTCCTGAACCAACCGACCGACGCTCACCACGAATTGCCCCGGCTCTACCGACAGCTCCCGCAGCAATACAGCGTCCGGTTCGAACGGCTCGTCGTCGGGGACGATGCCGTTGGGCAACACTGCTGCCCCGATGCCGTACGTCTGGCGGTAGTAGTCGGCCAGATATGGCGCACACACGGCCACCGCGTGGGCGGCTTTGACCATGCGTTTCTCGCCCAGCTTGATCACCTTGGCCCCGAGACCGAGCGGCGTCTGCTGCCACTTGGCCCGTTGCCAGTCCAGGCCGTGGACGTGGCTGATGACGGTCGCCCCCGATCTACGGGCCAGCGGCGCGAACATCTGCGGCGGAAGCGCGTGCAGGGCGATGACGTCGAACGACTGCTTCGCCGCGTGACGGACGGCCGTCCACGTGTGCGACAGCGTTTCGGCGGACGCTCCACCGGGAGCGCCCGTCGTGACGAGCCGGACACCCTTGTGCGACGACGCATTGGTCACGCCCGGTCGGCAGTAGGCGGTGACGTCGTGCCCGATGTCGACGAGGCGCGGCAGGAGTTCTTCCCAGATCCGCTCGACGCCGCTGTAGTGGCTGGGCATGCCGCGGCCACCGATGGCGGCGATGCGTAGTCGCTCAGGCATGGGTGGCCTCCCGGTGCAGATCGATCGCGTGTTGATACGCCGCGGCGATCCGCCGGTAGAAGACAGACGGTGCAAACTCGGCCTTGGCCCGCTTGCGACCGGCTTGACACATGCGTTGAACCGTCGCGTCGTCGTTCCAAAGAGCTTGCATGGCAGCCGCCATGGCTTGTGGATCATTTGGCGGAACTATGAGCCCTGTTTCGCCGTGCACGACGACTTCGGGCAACCCGCCCATGGCGGTGGCAATGACGGGCGTGCCGTACCCTTGTGCCTCTGCGGCGACGATGCCGAAGCACTCAAACCACTCACTCG
Source organism: uncultured Planctomycetota bacterium (assembly GCA_963841915.1). Classification (GTDB taxonomy): domain Bacteria; phylum Planctomycetota; class Phycisphaerae; order Tepidisphaerales; family Tepidisphaeraceae; genus JBCDKH01. The sequence goes on from CAWJEN010000006.1 coordinate 766,601, forward strand.
GAACCACGCTGAATCGCGCGTTGCGGTAGAAGTCTGGTAGCTGCTCCCGGCTGAGCTTGCCGACGAATTCCACGTTCGGCGGAGGATTCTTCAACAATTCAGGCATCCGCCTGGCATCGCCTGCGATCTTGAGCGGGACACCCGACAGTCGAGCGGCCTCGATCATCGTCGGAATGCCTTTCTCCGGACTGATGCGACCGACGAAGCAGGCGTACTTCGTTAGCGCCTTCCCCTGACAATTGATGTCAACCTGTTCGGGCAGATCCGTGAAGTCGGGCAGCACGTGCATTTGATCACGGTCGAACCCGGCGCCGGCAAGGTGGTCGCGGACGAAGTTGCTGCACGGCATGAACAGGGTGATCCCGTCGCGGAAGGTCCGACGGTACCGGTTGACGACATTGCGGATCGTGTAGGCGGTGCTCCAGACGCGGTTGTTTCGGCAGCCGTGGATGGCGGCCCAGTACTCGTGCCCGCCGATGCACCTGGTGCAGACTTTGCCGTCGCGGACGTGTTGGCCGGCGGGGCAGGTCAGCTTGTAATCCTGCATGCTCATGACCACCGGCACGCCGCGACCTGCGTAGGCGTCGCCGCAGCCGTCGATAACGCTCGGGCTCACCAGCGGCAGGATGTTGTTGAGGTGAACGAGGTCGATGGCGTCGGACTCAATCCGCTGCTTCATGTCCCGCCTGGCCTGGGGCGACACGATGGCAGTCTGCAGCGCACGCACCTTTTGCGACAGCGTGTTGATGGTCGCGTTGTCACGTTCGTAGACCCCGACGTGGTGCCCGTTGTCGCGCAGAATTTCTGTGACGCCTTCGAAGAAGACTTCGAAGCCGCCGGGCCCGACGTGGGTGTTGTGAACGTTGAGAACGCGCAGCGGCTCGCCGTTCTTGTTCAGCACCGTGTCGATTTCCGGGGCGTCCCAGGAGGCGGTGCGGGTGGTTTGCAGTGGCAGACGAATGCCCGATGGTCGTGGTGCGGTCAGAAGCGTCATCGTTTTTCTCCGTCAAGCAGGCCCTGGTAGAGCGTGCGGTGTTGTGCGGCCACGTCTGACCAGGTGAGGGCGCAGGCGTGTGTGCGGGCGCGATCGGCCCGGTCACGGGCAACGTCAGGCTGATCAATCAGTGTGGCGACGGCTGTGCTGATCGCGATGGCATCACCGGGCGGGACGAACGTAATGTCGTCGCGGCGGCCGAAATCGTCAGGAGTGGACGGGCCACGGGTGGTGACCGTCGCCACGCCGTGGGTAAGGGCGGTGAGGAGCGAGCTGCGATTTGGACCGGCCCCGCTGTCGTACGGCAGCACCGCAAGATCGGCGGCGTGCATGAGCTGGCTCACCCGCTCAGCATCGGCGTCGTTGATCCAGATCGCCTCGTCACGCAGTCTGACTTCGATCGGCGGCCGCCAATCGGCGTTGCGGTCGAACCCGCCGACGACAATGGTGCGGACCCGTCGACCCTCCTGGCGGAGCAGCGACGTCGCATCGAGCAACGGCACGATGCCCTTGTGCGGATAGAGAATCCCGAAGAACAAAAGGGCCGTCTCGTCAGGTGCGATGCCGAGCTCCAGTCGCCAGTCCCGACGTAATTCAGGCGTAACGGGCACCTGGGCGATGTTGGATGCGATCGGGATCGTCACCGGCGACACCGGCCGAATGGGTCTGACCAGTCGCGACCACCGGCGGACGTGCAAGGCGTCGGCTTCATCAACCACGACCGCTGCGTCAAGACCCATCAGCAGCGTTGATGCCCTCAACCGCCATCGCGTACGCATCGATTGCATCTCGTGAAGCGTGACGACAGACTTCTGCTTGCCGATGGCAGCCGGTAGTCGATTGAGCAGCATGCCACGGCCGCAGGCGACACCGGGATACTGGACGTGAACCAGGTCGTACTGCCGGCACACGTCGACTGCCGCGGCGATGCTTTGCCGTGACCAATCCTCGATGATGCGGTGGGTTGTAAACGCATAGTCGTCGCTGACGTCGAGCTTGCGCGTGAGGACGCCGACCGTGTCACCGGCTGCAGCAAGCGCTTCGGCGAGGTGGCGCGTGTAGTCACCCACGCCGTTGTGATCGGGTGGAAAGTCGCTGGTGACAAGCAGCACACGCATCGTCAAACGACCTCCCGCTGCGGCAGACGAATGGCGGCGAAAGAGCAGACGGCGAAGAGGACGAATGTGCAGAACTGCGCGTGCGTGAACGCTGACTCGGCCACGCCGTGCACAAGGGCGGCGGCGCAGATTGAGATGGCGAACGCGGCGTCGGCCGACCAGAGGCCGCTCGATTCACGGCCGCGTGACAGCCACGCCAACGCCGAGGCGATGATCGTCAGCGGCCAGGCGATGAGGCCGACGAGTCCGAGGTTCAGCCACGCCTCGAGATACGCGTTGTGACCTTCGCTGATCGTAAAGCCGACGCGACGACTTACCGCACCGGCTCGATCGGCCGTCCAGAACGTGTCGTGGCCGTGCCCGACGACCATGCGTGCCGGGTCGACGGAAGCCGTCTCGATGGAATAGGCCCAGATGTCGGTGCGGCCGGTGAGCGTGGTGACATCACTCTCAGTGCGGCCCATGAGCGCGGCCTCCCAGATCGGCCCGAGAAGTCCGCTGTTGAACAGGAAGATGACGGCACTGACACCAATCCCGCCGACGACTGCGACGGCAACGGCACGACCAGGCTTCGTCACGAGCGTCGCCTGCAACGCCAGCGCCATGAGCGTAATGGCCAGTGCGGTTCGGCTGCGCGTGAACCACAGAATCAACATTGCGATGCCGAGCAGTGCGATGCGCCAGGGGCGACCGCGTGACGACGAGCTCAGGCCGTGCACCATCGCCATCGCCAGCAGCGTCGCCGTAAGGCCGCTGTGGTTGGGGCTCATGGAGCCCGAGAAACGCCACGCGAGCGGGGCCGAGAGCAAATCGCGATATTGCCACTCGGAGACGATGCCCGCCGATAAACTCAAGACGCCGTAGACGACGACGATCGTGATGAGGTCGCGCATGACGAAGTGCTTCACCGTCGCCGCAGTGGCAGTGACGAGCGCGGTGAAGACAACGAGCCGCTTCAGCGTCAGCTCGCGGTTGTCGGACCACAGCGGCGACATGAACGCCCACACGACGATCGCCAGCAGCGGGTATAGAACGAGCCAGTTGACGCTGACTGGTTCGTCGCGATGCGATGGCACGACAAGCAGCACGATCGAGACGGCAGCCAGACCAAGAAACGCGAGCTGCCGGGCGGCATTTCCGGAGGCGACCTTTTGTACCAGTCCGGCCACGTCAGCATCGCCGGTGTCCTGCCAAAGTAAAGGCGATTCCATGTTCTGCGTTGCGGCGAAGAAGCACGCGAGCACGAACAGCGACCACAACCAAATCGCCCACCCACGGGGCGGCGGTGCGGTGTCGAGCATTGGCTGGGCGACGAACGTCACGTGCGGACCTCGCCTTCACCAAGCTGCATGAACGCAATGACGCGGTACAGATTGCTTGTGACGAGGCTGAAGACCATCGCCGCCGCTGCGCCGGCGACGCCGCGCTCACTGATGAGCCAGGCACCCGGTCCGAGCATAATGACCAGCGCCAGCACGTTGGCGTAGAAGTCGTGCCTCGCCCGGCCGATCGCAAACAGCCCGCGACTGGCGGCGAAGCCAAAGGCGTGCGCCAGCGTCGCTAGGCTCAGCATGCCGACGATGTGGCCGAAGCCGGCATATTTCTCCTTGTAAATCGTCAGAAACCACTCACCACCGAAGGTCGCGACGGCAACGTAAGGGATCATCGCGACGGCAAACACCATCGACGCGTATCCGATGAAGCGCCGTAGCGCTGGCATGTCGTCCTCCGCCGCCTTATTCGCCACGGCGGGGCCGACGAGATTTTGCACGCCCATGAGAATCGGGTTGGCCAGTGCCGCGATGCCGAAACAGGCGGTCCACGTGCCGACTTCTTCGTCAGTTCGTAAGCCGCTCAACAGCCATGGGTAGCCGTGCGTGCCGAGCGTCCAGACGATGCCGCTGAGAAAGACCCAGCGGCTCAGCGGCCAAGTCGCTTTGAGGTCGGCGGCTGCTTGCGAGAGGTTCGGGCGAAACGATGTCCGCTTGGCGAGCAGCACCGCCACGAGTGCGACCAGGTTACCGCCACCGATGGCTACGAATGCCGTCGTCGCCGAGAGCATCTCGTAGTGCCAGAACGCCAGCAATCCACCGATCTGCAGCATCGCTGCTGTGGCGTCGAGTGCAAAGGCGTGGCCGGGCTTCCCCGTTGTATAGCAGAAGATTCGGGCAAAATGCCTCGCCAGCACCGCCCACAGCACTGCCGCCAAGGCAAGTATCGTGGCACTGCCGATGACCAGTCCGACGATCGCGGCAATGACACCGGCGACGAGGCCGAAGCTCAGCGAGTGGACGAGCGCGCTGCCGTTGAAGCTCGCCCGCTCGAGCGGTCCGCGACGGGCCAGCAGCACCTGGTGCGGTGTCGTAACAAGGGCGTGATGCGCCTCTGTTGCCAACAGCAGGCCCGCGAGTGCGATGCCGTATCGGCCCAGCTCGCCTTGCGAGACGAAGTTGCCGAGGATGACCGTGGTGCCGAAGTTGGCAGCGCTGACAAGTGCCTGATCGCCCAGCGACAAGCCGAGCCGCAGGCCACGTCTTGCCGTATTGGCAAGGCGTGTGGCAGGGATGAAGTTGACCGGGGTCGCTGCTGTCATGAGACTCGGTGCCGTTCCAAAGCGTGCGGGTTCAGCCGCCGCGGTCTTGTAATCCGCGGCAGAAAGAGTGCGTCCCCACGCGTCGTCAAATTCGGCGATAGAGCCACGAAGGCACCGGGTACCGACGCTTGTTCAGCACGACGACGTCAATGGTCGCACCGGCCCGCGTCACACGGTCGATCGCACGGGCGGCCGCCTCGCGACGCAACCGATCGGCGTGCATGACGAGCACGCTCGTCTCACACAATGCCGCCAAGCGTGGACCGGCCTCTTCAACTGCCGACGAGGCGAACGTGCGGCCTTCACCGTCAAACTGCCCGTACACCGGTGGCACGTCGACGACGACGTGGCGGTAATGGCGACGCGCGATGGCGATCGCATTGCGAACGTCAGCAGTCCGCAGCGACGGAATGGTCGTGCGATCAAGACCGGCCGCCGGCGTGCGGGACACGTTCGGCAAGCACTCATCCCCCTTTGCGTCGACAAAGGTCGGCTCGGCGTTGTCGGTGGAATCGAGCAGCTGCATGAGCAGTGCCGGCTTCTTGTCGGCCACGTCACCGTCACGCCGTTCCCCGTCTTCGAGCACGCGTTCTGCCAGAACACCAGCAAGGTGAGCGGCAACGGTGGTCGTACCGCTGTTGGGTCGGGCGGCGACAACGCACACAGTGGGAGGCACGCGGCCGCCGCGCCCGCTTCGCTCTGCGGCGAGGATCAGCTGCTCCACGAGCCCACGGGCGTTGCGCCACACGGCTGCCGACGCGGCGGTTCGGTTGTGTCGACCCGACAGCTGCAGGTTGGGCATCTCGTCGCGATGCCACCACGCCTTGGCGTCGCGAACCACAGCCCAGACGACCAGCCGCACCGAGCGCCCGACGCGGCGGGGCGGAGCGGCAAGCGGTTCGTCCTCGATGCGTGCATCGGGGTCCTCGTCTTGCAGTTCGATGTCGTTAAGACCAAGGGCCGGGTCGTCGTCCAGGCCGATCGATCCATCGCTGCCTGCACCTGCGAAGCTGATGGCAGGCGTTGCTGCGACGGTGCGGGTGATCGGCGCGGGCTTGCGGTTGAAGGGCATCGTCACGACGTTGACCACGCCGTTGCCGAGCCAGACAAGCGCACGCGGCACACCGGTGACGACTTCTCGAATGACGGACCAGCTGATGTAGCGGGCGGCGGCAAAGAAGCCACGGGCCTGCCTGCGCGTACCGGCGGCGACATCGGTTCCGCGACGCCCGGCCGTACCGAAGACGGTGCCGATCGAGTGGACGAGGTCATCGAAGTAGTCGGCTGCACCTTTGGCGACGGCCTGGCCGCTTCGCAGACGCGGAATGCTCACGCACGCCTCGGCCGCCGCCGCAGACTTGCCGCTGAGGCGAAGCAGGTCATCGGGACGAGCGACCGTGTGGTCGAGAGCGTCGGCCGCGAAAGCAGCTCCACCACCGGCCAGCGTCGCCATGAATAAGCCCGCGGCAAAGAGGAGCAGCCGGTTGGGCCCGCTCGGCTTCACCGGCAGGTTGGCCGGCTCCGTCACGCGAATGTTGCTGATGTTCGCCTGGTCGAGCTCCGTGTTGATGCGGGCGTCGTCGTACGCCTCGGCGTACGTGATGACGTTCTTCTCGAGAATGGCCGCTTCACGTTCGAGGTCGCCGATCGTGACCTCGGCCTTGTTGAGTCGGGCGAGCCCGCTGCGGGCGGCGTCAAGATCCGTCGTCAGACGCTCAAGCCGTGCCGCTTGTGCGTCGGCCGTCGCCCGCTCAGTCTCGATGCGAATGCTGAGCTGCTCGCGCACCGGGTTGACGCTTGTCGTCGTCTCGGCGGCGACTTCGGCCTCGGCCAGCAGCCGCTCGGCCTCTGTAATCTGCGCTCGCGCGTTTCGGACCACCGGACTCGTCTCGACGTACCGCGTCGACAGATCCTGTTCTTCGAGACGCAGCTCGCTGAGCCGTGTGCGAAGCGTTTCGATGGAGCTGTTCGGGGCACCAGTCGTGCTGGCAGAAATGACCTGCCGGGGCATGTTCTCGATGCGAGCTTCCAGACGCTCTGCTGTCGCCAGCGCACCGGCACGTTCAGCGTGGGCGGCGTCGGAGGCGGCTTCGAGTTCGCCGATGCGGCCGAGCAGGTTGGTCCGCTGCACGCTGACGTCGGAGACGCCTGCAGAGTCCTTGAAGGTGCGAAGCGTCGCCCGCACCGCGGCGAGTTCTGCCTCGGCAGTCGTCTGCTGGTCGGCGAAGAAGCCGGTGCCGCTCGTGTTGCGGTAGACGTCGCGGCGGATGCGGCGGAAGTTGTCGACGTACGCGTCGACCACGTCTTGTGCAAGCTGCGGCGTCTTGGCGGAATAGGCGACGGTCAGGTTGTTCGAGTCGGTCTTCACGCTCGTCGCGACGTCTTTCTGCAGTTCGTCAGCGGCCTCGGCGACGGCGCGAACGTCGTCGGCAGTGCCTCGGCCGATGATGCGGTCAGGTCCGACCTGGCGTGCGACGGCTTCTGCGACGCCGCGACTGCCGAGCAGATTGACTTCGCTGTTGAGTTCGCTGTCGCGGTTCTGCATCGGGCGAGCGAACTCGCCGATGGTGGCCGTTGGATCAATTGCGCCTGACTCGCGGCCGAGGGTGACGAGCATCTCGGCCGAGCTCTGGTACTTGTCCGGCAGCAGCGTTGCCGCGGCTGACGTGAGGGCGAAGACACCGGCGAATGCGAGTAGTGCCTTTCGCTTGTGGCGGAACAGCACGTACAGCACGTCGCGCGGCGAGAAGGCGCTACGGGTGCGCTGATCAAGCTCGGCAGCGGCGACGGGTTGAGTCTGGTTGGTGTGCTTCATCAGTCCAGGGTCGAGTCGATGCCGTAGGTCGTGTTGCCGAGCGTGCGGGTTGCCTGAATGCCATTGGGAATCACGCCACCGACGTACTGCTCGACAAACGTGTTGACGTTGGCGATAGCGGCACGTGGGACGTACACGTGATCACCGGGGGCCAAGGCGAACGGCTCAGTCGCCTCGCCGCGAAGGACGGGGCGAAGGTCCACGCGGTAGCCGACCCGTTGACCCTCGACCATTCGCATCACGATCACGTGACCCATCGCACTGGTGACGGGCAGGTGCCCACCGGCGAGCGTGATGGCTTGGAAAACATCGAGGCCGGCCGGCAGGCCGATGGCTCCGGGCTGGCGAACTTCACCGCCGATAAAGACGCGACGCTCGAGCGACTGACGAAGGATGACGGTGATTGTCGGGTCCTTGAGGTGCGCGGAGTAGCGGCTTTCAAGTTCCTCCTGGAGCTCACCGGGCTGACGACCGGCGGCGACGACTTCGCCGACAAGCTGCAGCGAAATGACGCCGTCAGGGCGAATCGTCTGCTGATCGTCCAGCTCCGGGGCGGAGTAGAACTTGAACTCGATGACGTCACCGGCCGACAGAACCGTCGGGCGCGTGGTGACAGCCCGAGGGGCGGCTTCACGCGGCAGGGCTTGCACCTTTGTGCAGCCGGCGAGCGTCCCGGCGGCCGATGCGGCGGTGAGCAGGGTGAGCGTCAGATGGGTCGGGAGCTTTCTCATACGGCGGGCCTTCATCCCGCTCGTCGCCCATCGGGCGGTGCAACTTAAGGTCCGCAGCAGGGAAGTGCGTCAAAAGCCACGCTTGAGGAAGACGGCCGGCAGGGTCTTGGCCAGCAGCGTGAAGTCGTGCACGACGCCGAACGACGTGGACGTTTGGCGGACGTAGCGAAGGTCCATTCGCATCCAGTCGTCGAAGAGGACGCGACTGCGGCCATGAACTTGCCAGATGCAGGTAAGGCCGGGCGTGACGTCGAGGCGTCGACGTTGCCACGGCTGGCAGGCGTCGCTTTCGACGACGGGCAGCGGGCGTGGGCCGACGAGGGTCATGTCGCCGCGGAGGATGTTCCAAAGCTGGGGCAATTCGTCGAGGCTCGTCTGACGAAGCAGGCGGCCGAACCGCGTGACGCGTGGGTCATGGCGGAGCTTGAAGGCAGGGCCGTCCTGTTCGCTGCCAGCCCGAAGGTTCAGTTCCGCCATGACGCGTTCGGCGTCGGTGACCATCGTGCGGAACTTGGCAATGTAGAAGGTGCGACCGCCGAGCCCGGTGCGGGCCTGCCAGAAGAGGGCCGGGCCGGAGCTATCGATGCGGACGAGCAGCCCGACGAGGAGCATGAGCGGGGCGAGCAACAGCATGCCGACGCTTGCCACCGCAAGGTCGATGCAACGCTTCCAAAGAGGCAGGCCTCGGGCAAAGCGGTGGGTGGTGTCGCAGGACGGTGCGTCGTGGCGACGCAGGGCCGCGGCCTCGTCGTCGGCGGTGCGGCTTGTGTCGCCAGTCGCATCGTGCGGGTAGGAAGCGACGACAAACTTGGGACGGACCGGCATGCGACTGGCGACGGCCTCGGCAAATCGGGCGGCACCGTCGCGGCTGGTTTCGGGGAGCAGGACAACGAAGCAGTGCCGGACCGCACAGCCGAGCGACTCGCATAGCTGACGCGGCGCCGGTCCCAGCTCGTCGGTTTCACGCTTGCGGACATGAACGATCGTCGACAAATCTGCAGCGGCTTTGTAGGAACTGACGCCGAAGACCACGGTGGCGAACGAGCGACCGGTCCGGTCGGCCAGCAGCCGGTCGCGGTGCATGCGACGACGCACGTCACGACGGGTCGGCAGGTCGAGCTTGACTGAGGTTCGCAGCCAGACACGACGAATTCGTCGGAGCAGACTGCGGGCACCATCCCTGGTGCTTGTGGGGGGTGATTCTTCAGTAGAATCGAAATTCTTAAGCAGCATCTTCTCGTATCTCCCTTGGCGTTTCCTCCTCATTCCGCAAGCCGATCCTGCGACGTTGTCCCCCCGGACGAGGCCGCATAATCATCCAGTACAGTCTCGCGGTCTGCCCCCGCTCACACCGCTTTGTGACTTATTGGGCCACGTCACGATGCTGCTCTAAGTTACGTCAGGCCTGCCTTACGGATGCCACAGGATGAGCAAGAGTAGGTAGTTTTTAAGAGAGTCGTAACGCTCTATACGGCGCGGACCGTCTGTAGCGGCCGTGCTGAAAGTGCTGGCAATCATTAAGCGTGACGGCGGATCGGTCGATGCCAGGCGGACACCGCAGACCCGTCCGCCATGTCCACCAGTGCCCCCAGCTTCGCCAACTTCCCATGTCGCCTCTGTGGTGCGGCGGTACGTCGCAGCTTTGCCGACCTCGGCGCTCATCCGTTCTGCCAGCGACACGTCACGCCCGACCGGTACTACGCCGCGGAGCCGAATTATCCGTTGCACGCCTTCGCCTGCGACGCGTGCCGCTTGGTGCAACTACCCGACGGCCCTGACCCTGCCGAGATCTTTGCGGACTACGCGTTCTTCAGCGGGTTCAGCGACACGTGGAAGCAGCACGTCAGTGCTTACGCCGACGAGATGGGCAAGCGGCTGGACCTAGACGGCAAGAGCCTTGCCGTCGAAGTCGCTAGCAACGACGGCACGCTGCTCAAGGCGTTTCAGGATCGCGGCGTTCCCGTCCGTGGCATCGAGCCGGCCGAGAATGTCGCCGACGCCGCCAATGAAGCGGGTGTGCCGACGGAAGCGTTCTTTCTCGGCCAAGCGACCGCTGAAGAGTTCGTGCTCCGCAATGGCCCGGCCGACGTCGTCGCGGCCAACAACGTGCTGGCCCACGTGCCGAACCTCAACGACTTCGTCGCCGGTCTGGTGACGCTGCTGAAGCCTGAAGGCGTGCTGACCGTCGAGTTCCCACACGTCCGCCGCCAGCTCGATGAGAATCAATTCGACACGATCTACCACGAGCACTGGAGCTACTTCTGGTTCTCGACGGCCAAGCTCGCCTTCGAGCGACACGGACTTCGCGTCTTCGACGTCAAGCTCACCGAAACGCACGGCGGCAGCGCCCGCTGCTATTGCTGTCGGGCTGATGCTTCGCACGTGGAAGCGCCTGCCGTCGCCGAGCAGCTTCGCCTCGACGCCGACGCCGGTCGCGAGTGCGACGAGACCTACGACCGCTTTGCTGAACGCGTCCGCGAGACGAAGCGCGAGCTGCTCAGCTTCCTCATCGCCGCCAAGCGCGACGGAAAGCGGATCTGCGCGTACGGCGCGCCCGGTAAGGGCAACACGATGCTCAACTACTGCGGCATCGGCACCGACATGATCGACTTCACCGTCGATCGCAACCCCAAGAAGCAAGGCAACTACCTGCCCGGAAGCCGTATTCCGATCAAGTCGCCCGACGACCTGCTCGCGGCCAGGCCCGACTACGTGCTGATTCTGCCTTGGAACCTCAAGGACGAGATCGCACAGCAGATGAACGAGATCCGCCAATGGGGCGGCCAGTTCGTCGTGCCGATCCCGACCGTCACCGTCTTCTAATCCAAACAACGAACCTCATGCTTCTCGAAGAACCCAAGACGATGACCGCCGCCGATGTGGTCGCTACCGACCGCGCGTACATGCTCGATCGGCTGCGCAGCGAGTTCGCCCAGATGGCCGGCGGCAAGTTGCTCATCACGGGCGGTGCCGGTTTCCTCGGCTACTACCTCACGCACGCCGTTGCCGCCTGGAATGAAGAGGCGAGCAAGAACGACCGCATCGCCGTCACAGTCAGCGACAACTTCATGCGCGGCAAGCCGACGTGGCTTGAAGAGATGGAAGACGCCGACGGCGTCGAGCTCATCAAGTGGGACGTTCGCGACGAGATTCCGGCGCGGCTTCGCGACGACGGCCTCGACTGGGTCATTCACGCAGCCAGCATCGCTTCGCCGACGTTCTACCGGGCCAAGCCGGTCGAGACGATCGACGCCAACATCGGTGGCCTGCGGCAGATTCTCGACCTCGCCAACAAGCAGGGCAAGAAGCCCGGCGGCATCCTGTTTTACAGCTCCAGCGAGGTCTACGGCGATCCGGCCGTCATTCCCACGCCCGAAGACTACCGCGGCAATGTCAGCTGCACCGGCCCCCGCGCCTGCTACGACGAGGCCAAGCGGTTCGGCGAGACGCTCTGCGTCGTCTTCGCCAAGCACCACGATCTTGCCGTCAAGATCGCCCGTCCGTTCAACAACTACGGCCCGGGCCTCAAGCTCGATGACCGCCGCGTCGTCAGCGACTTCGCCCGCAACGTTCTCGACGGCGAGGACATTGTGATGCTGTCCGATGGCACCGCGACCCGCACGTTCTGCTACGTCGCCGACGCGGTCGTCGGGTACTACAAAGTGCTGGTCAACGGCCAGCCGGGCGAAGCGTTCAACATCGGCATCGAAGATCCGGAAGTGAGCGTTGCCGACTTCGCCCGTGCGATGGCCGACGCAGGTCGTGATGTCTGCGGCTACGAAGGCAGCGTCGTCACCGCTCCGCCGCCGGATGCCGATTACCTCGCCGACAACCCGAATCGCCGCTGCCCGGTGATGACGAAGGCGCGCTTGGAGATCGGCTTCGACCCGCAAGTGGGCCTTGAAGACGGCCTCCGCAAGCTGCTCGCCTGGTACGCCGACCACCCGGCAACGGACGAAGAAACGGTTTAGCACGCTCCAGAGGAACGCGAAGCTACGAAGGGGCGAAGGGCCGCGAAGTTCAGAAGGAGGAGTAGAGGCTGCCTCTAAATCCCAGCTTCTGCCTTCGCGGTCCTTCGCCCCTTCGCTCCTTCGCGTTCCTCCGATCACGACACGAATGACACTTAAGATTTCCATCATCGGCACCGGTTACGTCGGGCTCGTCTCTGCGGCCTGTTACGCAGAGCACGGGCATGACGTCACGTGCGTCGATATCGATTCGGCCAAGATCGACAGCGTCAATCGTGGCGAGTCGTTCCTGCACGAGCCGGGACTTCAAGACCTGCTCAAGCACAATGTCCCCGGCCGGCTGCGGGCGACGGATGACCTGGCGGCGGCGGTGCGGGCGAGCGACCTGACGATGGTCGCCGTACCGACGCCGTTCGATGCAAGGAGCGGGCTGATCGATCTGTCCAGCGTGCTCAACGCCGCAGAGGCGGTCGGTCGGGCGCTGGCTGACAAGGAAGGGTTTCACAGCGTCGTGCTCAAAAGCACGTGCGTGCCGGGGACTGCTGTCGGAGCGTTTTGCGACGCCATCACGCGAGGCGGCGGGAAGAACTTCGCTGTCGGCTCGTGCCCGGAGTTCCTCAGCGAAGGCACAGCCGTCGATGACTTCCTGAACCCCGATCGCATTGTCATCGGCGGCGACGATCCGCGCGTGCTGGCCATGCTCCGCGAGCTTCACGCGGGCTTTGCCGACGTGACCGTGCTCGAGACGACGCCTTCGACGGCAGAGGCAATCAAGTACGCCAGCAACGCGTTACTGGCGACGTGCGTCAGCTTTGCGAACGAAATTGCCAACGCCTGCGAAGTGGCGGGCGACGTCGACGCGCTGGACGTCATGCGTGGCGTGAGCCTGTCGCGCTACCTGACGACCGACGGCCACACCGCGCCGCTGGCAGCGTTCCTCATCCCCGGCTGCGGATATGGCGGCTCGTGCCTGCCCAAGGACGTGGCGGCGTTGGCGGGCTTCATGCGGACACGCGGCGTCGAGCCGACGATGCTCGACGCCGTCGCCAAAACCAACGACGGCCGTGGGGCGACGCTCGTGGCGCGACTGGCCGAGCGGTTGGGCTCGCTGAAGGGTCGCAAGATCGTGGTCCTCGGCACTGCCTTCAAGCCCGGTACGGGCGACCTGCGGACGAGTCCGGCAGAGCCGGTGATCGACGCGCTGGTCGCAGCCGGCGCAACCGTTCAGGCGCACGACCCGGCGGCAGCAGAGGCGACACGCGAGCGGTTTGGTGAACGCATCACGATGGTGAACGACGCCCGCGATGCCTGCCGCTCGGCAGATGGCATCATCATCTGCACAGCTTGGCCAGAGTACCAGCAACTACCCCAGTGGCTTGCAGGTTTGACCAAGCAGCCCTTGGTCGCCGACGGAAGACGAGCCATTTTACCGGAAGCTGTACAGAACTACATCGGCGTGGGCTTAAGTACGGCCGCGCCAGACCCGATGAGGCAGGCAGCATGAGTGCGACCCAGCAACAACCCGAGCGGCCCACACGCGGCATGAAGGTCGTGCTCTTCTGCGGCGGCCAGGGACTTCGCATTCGCGACTACGACCACCAGGTGCCCAAGCCCATGGTGCCCGTCGGCTACAGGCCGATCCTCTGGCACATCATGCGGTGGTACGCCCACCACGGCCATCGCGACTTCATCCTGTGCCTCGGCCACGGGGCCGACGCGATCAAGCGGTACTTCCTCGAGTACGACGAGAGCGTGACGAACGACTTCGTCCTCTCGCCGCGGAGTGGTAGCAGGTCGGGCCGACGCAGCGTCGACGCCTCGCGTCAGCACGATGTCGACCTTGTCACCGACGACACGAGCGACTGGTCCATCGGCTTTGTCGACACGGGCAAGAACGCCAACATCGGCGAACGGCTCACGGCAGTTCGGCCCTACCTCGGGGACGACGAGTGGTTTCTGGCCAACTACGCCGACGGCCTGAGCGACGTGCCGATGCCGGAGATGATCGAGCACGTGCAAGAGGCGCACGCCAGGAACGGCACGCTGGCGACCTTTGCCCGTGTACGGCCGAGCCAGACGTTCCACTGCGTCAACAGCGACGACGACGGCACGGTCCGCTCGATCGCCGAAGTGGGCGGCCGCGACCTTTGGATCAACGGCGGTTTCTTCTGCCTGCACCGTGATTTTTTCAACCACCTCGACGAGGGCGAAGATCTTGTAGGCGATGCACTGCCGAAGCTCATTCCGTTCGGTCGCCTGACGAGCTGGCGGCACGAAGGGTTCTTTGCGGCGATGGACACGTTCAAGGAGCAGCAGCAGCTCGCGAACATGCACGCCGAAGGCATCGCGCCTTGGGAAGTGTGGCGGCATGAGAAGCGTCGACAGCGTGACGCGGCGGTGATGCGTCGATTCCAGCAGTCCGATTCGAACAAGCTTCGCACCGTCGCCTGATGTCAAGGGCAGTGACAGGGCCATTTATGCTGAACCTCACGGACATCTCGAAGCTCGAGCGTGTGCTGTGCATCGGTGCCCACAGCGACGACATCGAGATCGGCTGCGGTGCGACGATGTTTCGATTGATGCGTGACTTGCCGACGCTCGAGGTGACGTGGTGCGTTTTGTGTGGTGACGGCGTGCGGGGTGACGAAGCGCGCGAAGCAGCACACAAGGTGCTGGGTGATCGGGCGAGTTGCCGAGTCATCGTGCACACGTTTCGCGACGCACACCTTCCCGGAGACTGGTTGAACGTGAAGCAGGCCGTCGGAGATCTGCGGGCGAGCGAGCCAGACCTTGTCTTTGCCCACCGTCACGGCGACAACCATCAGGACCACCGACTCGTCGCCGAGCTGGTCGATCAGTCGTTTCGCAATCACGTGGTCTACGGCTACGAGATTCCGAAATATGACGGAGACCTTGGGCGGCCGAACGTTTTTGCATCGGCAACACGCGATGACCTGCAGGCCAAGTGTCGCCTGCTCGACACGTTCACGAGTCAGGGCGACAAGCACTGGTTCGACGACGAGGCGTTTACGGGGCTGGCCCGTATTCGCGGGCTCGAGTGTGCGTCACCGACTGGTTACGCCGAAGGGTTTTACTGCAGAAAGGCGATGTTTTGAGTGAAGCGCACCAGAACGTCTTGCTGATCGCTTATGGCTGCGAGCCGGGGCGTGGCAGTGAAGCTGGCATTGGTTGGTCCCACGCGGTGGAGACGGCCAAGGCGCGGCCGACGTGGATCATCTGTCACCCGTCCCACCGCGTCGAGCTCGACAAGGGCATTGCCGACTGGAACCGAAGCGGCCAAGGTTGTCCGATGCACGCCGTTTACATCGACGCTTCCCCTTTGATGCAGACGCTGGAGGGTGCGGGCTACTTCGGCTTCAACGTCTACTACTACGCGTGGATCCGTGCCGCGGCGAAGGTGGCGGTGCGGCTGCACCAAGAGGTCGGATTCGCCGTCGCACAACACGTGTCGCTGACGCGTTGGTGGATGCCTTCGCCGGCGACGGCTGTGGCCGAACGGGGCGTGCCGTTGTTGTTCGGGCCTGTGGGCGCTGGCGAATGCATGCCGTGGTCGTTCCGCCGCGGCATCGGGATGCGCGGGTTTTTAACAGAGATCAGCCGCACACTGGCGCGTCGACTTTTTCAGTGCGACCCGATGCTCAAGCGGAACGCGCAGCTAGCGACCGGCGTTGTCGAGACGGACGAAACCGAGCGACGACTGCGGTCGCTGGGGTGCAAGCGCGTGCTCCGCGCGGCGTCGCTGCCGTGCGACCCGGAGCAGATGCAGCAGATCGAGCCGATGCCGAAGAAGCCGGGCACGTTCCGCATCGTCAGTGGCGGCGGGCTCGTCTACTGGAAGTCGTTTCACCTGAGCGTCCGCGCGTTTGCCGAAGCGTTTGGTGACGAGCCGAATGTCGAGTACGTCCACGTGTGCGGCGGCGAGCAGATGGAGCGGATTCGTCGCGAGGCCGAGCAGCTTGGCGTGGCAGATCGTGTGCACCTGACGGGCGACACGCCGCACCTGGACAACCTGCGCTGGGTGAAGTCGGCCGATGTCTATGCGCTGCCGACGATGCGCGACACGACGGCCCACTTGTTCGAGGCGCTGAGCGTCGGCGTGCCCTGTGTGGTCGCCGATCATCTGTCGCCGCGGTCGATGATCGACGAGACGTGCGGCATCCGCGTGCCTTTGGATGATGGACCCAAAGCGTTTGTAGCAGCGATGGCACGTGCCTTCCGCGTGCTGTACGACGACACTCAGAAGTACAGCAGTTTGTCCGACGGCGCACGGACCCGATCGGGACAATTGTCGCGCGAAACCTTCGGCCGCACGATCCGCCAGGCGCAGGGTGAGCTCATCAGCGCGTCGGCAAAGTCGCCTAAGCTGCCGACTTGCAGGACCTGCAAACTGTCTACGGCGTCGACTTCTCCGGTGCCGCCAAAGCAGGCAAAACAGCATGGGTGGCGACAACGGTCATCGACGGCGACCGCCTGAGGCTCACATCTGTCCAGCGTCTCGATCACTTCAGCGGTTCACCCAACCGAGCCGAGGCCCTGGCAGGACTGGTGCGGGCGGTCAAGGCTTCGCGCAACGCATTGTGGGCTATCGACTTTCCGTTCGGCTTACCGATCGAGTTGCGTTTCGGTGACTGGTCACGTCAGCTCGAGCTCGTCCGCAAATGGGAAGGTGATGCCAATTCGTTCGGGCATCACTGCTTAGCCACCTCGAAGCGGCTTAACAATGGCGTAGGGCACGTCAGACGTCTGACGGACGTGGAGACGAAGACGCCTTTCGACTGCTACCACTATCGCATCATCTACCAGACGTTTCACGGCATGCGGGACGTGCTGGCTCCTCTGGAGCACGAGCCGAAGACGAAAATCTTGCCCTATCAAGAGAAAGTTGATGATTCCGACGAGCGAATTGTCGTCGAGGCGTGCCCGAGCAGCACGTTGAAGCGGCTGGGCCTGCCTCACCAGAAGTACAAGCAGCCCAGCGGGAAACCACCCGACGATGTTCGGCGGGCAACGAAGCGGATAATTCTTAAGGGAATCTGCGACTTCATCACGATCGGCGACTCGCCACGTCGGCGGATGATGGACGACTCCGGCGGTGACGCCCTCGACGCAGCCCTGGCAGCCGTCGGCGGGTGGCACGGCTACCACACGCTTGGCAACGGAACCAGTGGCTCTGACCGGTACATGCGCGAGGGTCGCATCTATGCCTGAACGGGCTATCGTGCACCTCTCCATGAGCGACTCCACGACCGCCGACGCGCTTGTCAGCCAGACCGTCCGTACCGCCCCTGTTGTCGAAGGCTTTCAGCCGACAAAGGGTCGCACGCTCTCGGTAAAGGGTGGCGTCGTCATCTTCCAGCCTCGCGGCACGACCTACGAACTTCACCTGGCAGAGCCAGAGGGTGGTTGGCCTGGCGTTGTTGGGAAGCCGACGAGCGGCGTACTCCGCGTCAAGGCCCGCAAGGTCTACAGCGTGCCCAGCGGTGGGTCCTTTGTCGTGCCGATCATGGGGACGCCTCGCATCGTGCAGGGGCGTGTGACTGACGTGCTGGAGGGCGGGGTCAACCGTCGCATTGTTCTGCAGGCAGGGGCGACGGTGGTGGTCGACCTCCCGGCCGACGACCATGCGATCGATCTCGGCGAAGGCGAGATCGGCCAAGGCAGCTTGGTGAACGTAGTTTGTGAGCCCGACGCTTGGATTGAGAGCGTCTAGAGCACCTTACCCTCCTGGGTGCTCCATCGTCATCCCGCGGGAGCGAAGCGAGTCGGGGGACCTCGCAGGTCGTGCGTCACCCTAGCGAGGTCCCGCGACTATGTTCGGGATGACTGATGAGCTGCAAGCCGCTTTGTAGCGTTGATGCTTCGACATAATCAAGAAGCCGCGGGCAGTGCCCGCGGCATTCATCGTTCGCTTACGGAAGCTGACTACTTGGTCGCTCCATCGATCGACGGGGCGATCTCGCCCTGCTCGACGGCGGCGACGAGACGACGCGGCGGGGCAGCCTTGTCATGCTCGTATACCATCGGATTGTCGGAGAACGGGGAATTAACACCGGCCAAAGAGGTCTCGGCGGGCAGATCAACGCCTTCGAATGCAACGATGCCGACACCGTTGAAGTCACGGGGCGCGGCGGCAAAAGGGAGCTGCACAGAGACGGCCGGGGCACCTGCCTCGGGCGACACCAGATCGACCGGACCGACGACGGCCATCTCGGGGGAGACGGCGACCGTCGTGGCAAAGCCGCCCGCTGTGAAGCTGGCAACGCCTGCCAGGCCGAGCGTGACACCGGCCGACAACGCAGCAGCGGCGACGAGGCCGATCTGCCAGCCGCCACGCTTGGACGCAGCAGTGGGCATCTTGACCGGGCTGTCAGCACCGGCGGCTTCGGCACGGATGGTGAACATGACGCCCTCGGTGACCAAAGCCGACAGCTTGTCTAGCTCGGCATC
The DNA here is from genome assembly GCA_963841915.1 of uncultured Planctomycetota bacterium. Classification (GTDB taxonomy): domain Bacteria; phylum Planctomycetota; class Phycisphaerae; order Tepidisphaerales; family Tepidisphaeraceae; genus JBCDKH01. Next base: position 785,288 of record CAWJEN010000006.1, read on the forward strand.
GGTCGGCGTCGCCGTCAATAGACGGTCGAGGTCGGCGTCAGGAAGTTGGGTGGAGGCGTTGAACACGAAACTGGCGGGGAAAAAAGATCGCGAAGGCGGTGCGAGAGCTGAAGCGGCCGAGGGTGCTGGGAGTGGTAAAGGTGTGGTGACTAGACGTCGTGGTCGAGCAATTCTCGGAGCTTTTTGCGGGCTTGGAAAACGTGCCATTTGACGGCTTCCACGCTGCACTCCAGCCGCTCGGCGACCTCGCGTTGCGGTAGCTCTTCGATCGTGAAGAGCAGCAGGGCGTTCCGCTGCTTGTCGGGGAGCTTTTGAAGTGCCTCCCCGAGTGCGGTTCCAAGCTCTCTGCCCTGGGCCGCCCGTTCGGGGCAGTCCATGCGAGCAAAGTCTTCGCCGCCGTGACCGGGCATGGGGCGGTCTGCCACCCGTCCGTCACGTGCTTCGCCGAAGCTGTTGTCGATCATGCCAGCGACCCGCAAGCTGCGACCACGCCGATAGTTGAGCGACAGGTTCGTCACGATCCTCAGGAACCACCCACCAAAAGCTGCCGGCCGCTCGAGCGTGTCGAGCGAGCGATAGGCCTTGATGAAGGCATCCTGCGTGACGTCCCGGGCATCATCCTGATTACCCAGGAGCCGGAAGCTCACGATGATCGCCCGGCGGTTGTACCGCTCGACCAACGCCTCGAAGGCTTCTGTGTCACCCGACAGGCACCGCTCGACACAGCTGGCATCTTCAGCAGCGGCAGACTCGCGTTGCAAGTCGACCTCAGCTTCGAGCTCCTGCGTCGTTGGTGTGCTCGTCGGGATCGGCGTTGCGATCTGCAAATTCTCACCCTCTCCCGCACCTTCCGAACTGGAACGACCCGCGGCCACATGACCGGGGGTGACGGGTCGTCGCCTTTCGGTAACGACCGCCGTGGTGCTCACGCCTGTATTGACACGGGCTGGGTTCAAACGTTGGAGGCTCGTTGGTGGAAAAACTTCAATCGTGTACGAACCCCGATAAGAGCCGCCCGCACCGGCTGGAAACGCTCCTGATGGTGCGAGGCTGTCGCTATGCCGCCGGATTATCGCCCCTGATCAGCCGTCGTGCAAGCTCGCCGCACGCCTTTGCCGCCCCTTCGGCACCCGCCTCGGCGGCAGTGCGGACAAAGGCGGTGCCGACGATAGCACCGTCCGCAACCCCTTGCAGGGCTTGGAGATGCTCATGCCGGCTTACGCCGAACCCGACGCAGATTGGCAGGTCCGTGTGCGTCCGCATATCACGCACGCCGTCCGCGAGTTCCATCGGCAGACGATCACGTTCGCCGGTCGTACCGGCGGTGCTGAGGTAGTAGATGAAGCCCCCACCGATCCGCCCGATCGTCTCACGCCGCGTCGCCGGCGTAGATGGCGCGACCAGCAGAATCGGATCTATACCTGCCGCCTTGGCCTCCTCGCAGAATGGAGCAGCCTCGGGTGGTGGCAGGTCCGGGCACAAGACGCCCGCGTAGCCGTGACCCGCCAGCAATTTGATGAACGATGCCGTTCCGACACGCCTGACGATGCTGTAGCTCACCATGGTCAGTCGCGGCACGGCGGCTTCGTTGGGCCTGCAGGCTTCGAGAGCCGCTTCGACCGTAACGCCGGCCTGCAGTGCCTCGTGATATGCGGCTTGAATCGCAGGCCCGTCGGCGATGGGGTCACTATACGGAATGCCAACCTCCAAAGCCGTCGCGCCGGCCTTTGCCAAAGCCGCCAGCGTTTCCGCAGAAGCGCCCAACGTCGGATGCCCTCCGGGGAGAAATGGCAACAGGTGCACGGGTCCCGGCGAGGGGCGTCGCAAGGCATCGACAAGGTCCGGAGGCGTCACGCGACACGGTATCGCAGCTTTCACAATCAAGCCGACTACGGCGACTCGAGCAGGAGGAACAGCACGTTGTCCGTGAACTCGGGTGACCGCGTGATGCCGATATGGTCCTGGAACAGGAACATGACGCCTGTGAAGTCAATCGGCGACTGCACTGGGAGCATCGGTCGCTGCGACGGCAGCAACGCCAGCCGCTCGTCCATTAATGCGCTGCTGCGAAGCACGGTGCCGTCACCGGCGGCCCTTGAGACAGTCTCGACTCGCTCACGGCCGTCGGGTTGAAGCCGCAGTCGACTGGCCGTCTCCACGGCATCACCAGCAAAAATGTGGATATTCAAGCCCTCTGGCCGCGCTGCGCGGACGTCGAGAGCCCGGTGGAACTGTTCGGCCTTGAAGAGGCTTTTTCGCAAGTGGTCCACGGCGATCTCACGCCGCCTGGCGACCGCCACGTCGTCGCCGATGATCCAGCCGAGGGTTTTGTCCTGCTTCGGGTCGGCCAGGCCGATCTCGTTGTCGATCCAGTACTGCGGGTCGTAGAGCGGAATGGTACGGTTCTTGGCGTCGATGATGCCGTGGTGCCGGTCGCGTGGGAGCAATTGGTAGATGCTCGGCATCGAGCCCAGGACTGCGGCGGGTACCTTCGGGAGCCAGAAGGCTGGGCTGCCGTCATTGAAGTCCTTGCCATCGACGAGCTGGCGGAACGAGTCGACGCTGCCGGCGTTGGGGGTGCCGACCATGATGAGGCGGTCGACCATTTCGGCACCTTTCCACGTCAGCTCCGGCAACGATCCGTCGGCCGGCAGCGGGGCGTCGCCATAACGGAGCATGTACCGTGCGACCAATCCGCCCATGGAGTGGGCGACGATGTCGAACTTGATGTCGTTGATCGTAAGGCCGGTTTCCTCGCCCTCTTCTTCGACAATCCGGTCAAAGACGTACAGCCGATACGACTGCAGCTCGCGGTAGAGCAACGCGGCTGATTCTGCATTGTCGCGACGCCAGTCGTAGTCGAACTGGAAGCAGGTGAAGTGCTCGTCGCCGTAGTCGATGAGGTTGTCATCGTGAATGTCGGCGTCGCGGTACCCGACGACGCCGAGGATGCGCATGATGTCGGCATACGCGCTGAGCCGGATCGGGAGGCCGAAGATCTTGAGTTCGACCTCGTCCAGCGCGCCGTCGATGGCAACGTTGTCGCTGAGCTCGCTCAGCTCGACGCCTTCCTCCATCGGCATGGCGACGAGCCTGGCCCCGCTTTCTCGGCCGGGATTAGCGAAGTCGCCTGAGAATGCACCCCAGACAACGGTTTGCGTCTCCGGCTCAATGAGCCGCGTGCCGAGGATGCCGGGGATGACGACGACGGGCCGAAGGCGGTGGACGTCGCTTCGTGCCTCGTCCTGGTACAGGGCCGCCAGCATCGGCTTGGGTGGGGCGCTGGAACACCCGGTGACGGCAAGCAGGGCGACAAAACCGACCGCTAATTTTTTGCCGTCTACGTGCCAGAGGTGGGCGAACGCCTGGCGTGGCTTGCTGGGAATGATGAGGCGGGTAACGCCTCGCATGATCGGCCGACCGACGACGAGTCCGAGCGTCCAGCCGACAAAGAACCCGCCGATCACCACCGCGGCGGCGACCCAGATGACCTCCCAGACGGGCTCTTGCCAGTTACCGGCCGTGGCCATGAAAACGAACCATCCGAAGGCGGCACTGGAGACGAGCAAGACAGGGATCAGCTTGGCCGGCCAACGCAGGTGCCACATGATGCCCGCTTGGATGACGCCGAAGACGAAGGCACCCAAGGCGGTAAAGCCTCCGATGGCCGCGCCGGTCCGCCACGTCGGGTAGCGGTACGGGTAGTAGGTGTAAGGGTCGTAAGCCTTGCTGCTCGAGTTGGCGTCGTCTGCATCCGAGGGCCTCTGTGCCTTCCAGGTCGGAATCTGACGCTCGTCGTAATATCGCTGATTATCTTCAGCATCAACCAGAGTCGAGTCTGTGGGCGGTGGCACTGGCTCGCCGGTGTCGGCAAACGTGTAGGTAAAGCGTCGGTAGCCCGACCCGTCGTCGTTCCTGATGTATTCCGATTGCTGATGCACCTGCCTGCCCGTGTTCGAGTCGTACATGCCCTCGGTGGTATATTCGTTGTAGAAGCCGAAGCTGAGGCCCATCGTCGTTGCTGTCAGGGCAAAGCCGACGCCGAGCAGCACGAAAATCCAGAGCGTCAGCAGCAGCGTGGCCAGCCGTCTGAGCCAGACACGCGTTGATGAAGAGCCGTGTCCAGCTGGGTGCCACCGGCCGCACTCGGTGCAACGCACAACGGTGAAGCCGAGTCGTTCATCTTGCTCGACCCGCTGGCCGTGCAGGTTGTACCCGCAGTCACAGAAGTGGTCCGTCTCCAGGACGCCATACTGCGCCGTCTCGGACATCGGCGGCAACGCTTCGTCGTGCATGGCTCCATCATCGCGACCCAGGCACCTGCCGCAAGCATCAACGGCACTAAGCTTCTGCGTGTCCAAAGCCAAAGACGAACCCAAACGTCGCCTGGCCCTGCGCATCATGACGATGCCTAAGGACACTAATCCGTACGGCACCGTCTTCGGTGGCGTCATTCTCTCGCACATCGACCAGGCCGGTTTCGTCGAGGCTCGCAACCACGGGGCCCACCGCTGGGTCACCGCCGCCATGGAGAGCGTCAAGTTCGACGCACCTGTCCTGCTCGGCGACATCGTCACGTTCTGGGCCACCACCGTCCGCAAGGGGACGACGAGCGTGACCGTCGAGGTGCGTGTCGAGGCCGAGCGCTACAACAACGACGACACCGTCGGCGTGACGACGGCGACACTGACGATGGTCTCCGTCGATCCCTCCGGAAGGCCGATCCCGTACACGACACCGGCCACCGTGACCTACACCGCGGCACCGGGTGTTCCTTACTGACTCCGAACAAAATCAGGCGGCTCCGGATCGTCAGGTTCGCCGCAATAGTTGATCGTGATCTCGCAGTCTGCCTGAATGTCGCGGTGTGCGATGATCTCGAGCAGATCTGGTGCCACCGTCCGCCACGCCGCGTTGGCGGGCCAATCATGGTTGTAGAGCGACCCGAAACCGAGTGCGATTCCGACCACGTCGTCGCCTGCGGTCTCTCGCCAGTCGAAGACATAGCGACGAAGCGTCGGCGACGTGTCGAGCACTTCATCGGCAGGCATGAGCAGCACCGGCGCCCGCTCGAGAACGGTGCCGAACCGGATCTTCGTGGTCGTGAAGACGCCGCGCCCGCGGTCGGGTGTGTTGCGAACCTCCAGGCACGGCAATCGGAATGGGCTCACACGACCCCATGCTTCTTCGTGAGGAGAAAGCGGTGGCCGAACGTTTCGCGATACGTTGCACCGTGCTGCCGCCCAAGCGTCTTAGCTTGGTCCGGTGCCCAGGCTTGGCGGACGCTGAGGCGTGCATCGTGGCGAACCATCGGGCCCGCGGTCAGCGTGAACAAGCCGATCCACAAGCTGGCCCGCCGGCGTCGCAGCAGGTCGGCAGCAATCCAGCCGATCGTCGTTACGCGACTCATTTCTGCCAGCAAAGCAGAGGCAGCCTTGGTTTCGAAATGGTGCAAAGCCATTTGGCAGACGGCGACATCGAAGGCTCCATCGGCGATCGGAAGCGACATCGCATTACCGCGGACAAGGGTCGACGGCTTGGCTAAGCCAAGCGTTCGCTGGTGGACGTCGAGGCCGACATAGTCGTCGCACCAGGCGGCAAAGTCACCGCTGCCGCAACAGACGTCGAGCACACGAATCGGCCGGTCGCCCGCCAAGCGACGTATTGCTTTGGCGGTGGCCCGGTTGTAACCGAGCATCTTGTTGATTCGGCGAATGTAGCGAAGCGAACGCTCCAGCGACGCCGCGTCGGCGTCGGGTGCGTCCATCCACTCCGGCTCGAGACTCGCCCGCTCGCTCATACCAGGACGCTACGAGCCCGACCCACGGCTGGCGTTGGTGTTGAACGTCGGAATGGCCGAGATCTGCTGCTGCTGGAACTGCAGCTTGCTGAGCGCCAGTTCCATGTCGAGAAATTCCTTGCGCAGCCGTTGCTCCTTGGTGACGATCGTCTCTTCGATGTTGGCGATCCGCTGCTCGAAAGCGGCGGTCTGCTCGTCAAGCTGATCGGAGGTCAGCGTGACGATGCCGTCGACCGGGTCCGTCAGCTTGGTGATTACGTCCTGCAGGCGGTGGCCGAATCCGACGCCTGCACCATCGACGCTCGCGGTGAACATCTCCTTGACGGCATCGTCGTCGTCGGCCCAAGCAGCGCGGAACTTGTCCTCGTCGAACTCCAGCTTCGCCCCTTCGCCGATGCGGATGCCGATGTCGGAAAGGATGCGATACGATGGGTTGCCGGTGTTGTAGACCGTATCGACCAGGCGGTAAACGTCGCGCTCGACCCGCTGCACCGTCTGCTCGCCGAGCAGGGCACCGCGGCGACCGGTCTCAGCGTTGTAGCTTGTTCGATCATCGAGTGATTCCCGCAGCGAATTGAAAGCCGCAATCATCGTCTCGACGTCGGTCTGGCTCTTCTCCTGATCGCTCGACACCGTGATCTCGACCGGTGTACCGGCTGTGGTGCCGAACAGGTCGATCGACAGGCCTGGCAACGCATCCTCGATCGTGTTCGTCGAAGAGGTGATCCGCAGCGGATCCTGGCCCGGAGCACCAAGCAGTACGACGGCATCGCGGGCACCGGCGATGGTGCGGGCACCGAGGCCCGTTTCGCCGGCGTCAATTGTGAATGCACCAGCCGTACCGCCGTTGCGGGCGGTCATGCTCAGCCGCCACGGTGCGTCGGGTGAGCCATCGTTGATGACTTCTGCACGGATGCCGAAGCCGAGGCTGTTGATCTTGTTGCGGACGTCGGTGAGTGTCTCACCGGCCTCGACTTCGATACTGACCTCGAACGAGCCGTCGGCAACGCCGTCCTCAAACTCGCCACCGATACGAAGTGCTTCGGCGGCGGAGCCGTCAATGTCGCTGATGTTGAGCGTTCCGGTGCCGCCTGCGGTGTCTTCGATGAGCAGGCCGTCGCCGTTGTCGTTGACGCGTGCGCTGACGCCGATGCCGAGGCCGTTGATGCCGTTGATGACGTCGCCGAGAGTGTCGAAGCTGCCGATGGAGAGATCCAGTTCGGCCTTTCCGCCACCGGAGTCGGTGAATTCGATGACGCCTTCGCCGATGGGTTTGCCGATGTCGTAGGTTTTCAGTGACGAGTCGACGCCGATGAACGCCCGCTGCAGGTTGCCGCTGTCGACGGTGTCACCGTCGGCCGCGGCGTAGGTGCCGGCTATGTTGAGGTCGCTGGCCGCGGTGCCACTGTCGTCGGTGATAATCAGGTCGCCCGCACCGCCGGTCGTGTCCTGGAACACGATGCCGTTACCGGCGTCGTTGAGTCGAGCCGTCACACCGATGCCGCTGGTGTTGACGCGGAGCAGCACATCGTCGAGGTAGGGCGTGTTGGCGTCGATGGACGCCGAGTTGCCGCTGCGATCGGTGATGGTGAAGGTTCCGGTGCTGATACCGGCCCCTCCGCGAAGCTCTTGCGACAAGATGCCACCCGGGCGGTCAGGCGTTCCCGCGGCAGCAGCCTTGGCCGCGTACAGCTCGCCACGGAGCTGGTTGGCGTCGAAGGCAGGTGACGTGGACTCAACCGACTCGTCACTGACGTCCGCCTTGATGTCGATGCCGAGTAGCTCTGCGATACCGAGCGAATTGCGGCTTTGAATCTCCAGCTCGTCGCCGAGCGGCGTGGTGTTGTCGGTGATGATGAAGTTGCCGGTGTCGGTGTCGAGCGACAAAATAGCGGCAGAGTTCGTCTCGTCGTTGAACCGGTCGATCAGGTCACCGATCGTTGTCAGGCCGTCTGTGTTGATGTCGTGACGATTGAAATCCCGGGTGCGGACCCGCAACTCGTTCCCACCCGCGCTCGGCCATGGGTCGCCGCCGTTAAGCGTCGATAGATTGATGTCACGGGCAGCGGCAAGCATCTCGGCGTCGCTGACGGAGATGTCGGCAGGTCCCGCGCCACGAATTGTCGACGATGTCGACGAGGCACGAGTCGACTCGGCGATTCCGAGTTCCGCCGCCGCGGTGCCGTCTCCGAGATCTCGCACCCGGAGTGTGCCGGAGCCACCAGTCCGATCTTCGAGCACCAGCGCCCCTTGTTCGACACCTGCGGTGACGTCCACGTCGAGGTTGAAGTTGATGGCCGAGACCAGCTCGTCGAGCGTCGTGTAGTCACCGGTATCGAAGATGGCTGCGTTGCCGGTCCGGTCCGTGAGACGGAACTTTCCGTTGGAGATGCCCTCACCAAGATTCATCTCGCTCAGCGGCGTCTCGCGAAGCAGAGAGTTGTCCCCGACCTCGATCGTGAACGTCCCTTCAGGCACAACGGCTTCCTTGTCAGAAAAGCCACCAGTCGTTGCCTGCTGTGACTGGACGAGGGACTGGACGCGTAGCTCGTACCGACCCGTCGGAGCACCGACGCTGGCCTCGACTGTGGCCACCTGCTCGTTGCCGCTTCTGGCGGTGACGGCCTCGAAGGTGCTCGGCTTCCGCAGCGACGTGCCCGAACCCTTGAGCGCGTTGAGCCGTGTCGACAGCTCGGCGTAAGCGACCTGTGTCGAGGCTGTTTCGGCGATGCGGCTTTCGAGCTGCTGAATCGGGCGACGCTCGATCTGGATGAGTTGCTCAATGATGTTGCCGGTGTCGATGCCACTGGCAAGGCCGATGCCGCTGGTAATGGTTCCCATGGTGTTCTCCGTCAGAGTCGACCGATCACGGAGGATCGGCCAACCCTTACGTCGGCCGCCTCAGGGGTCGACGTGATGCGTTATCGCGCCCAGAGCATTACCGGACGTACATCACAACCAATCCGGGGTGGGCCGCACCTCAAGGCCCAAAGACGGGGATTAAAAGGACAAGGCCGTCTCGCTGACAAAGTACGTCTTGCGGAGCATCGCCAGAAGGTCTTGCAGTCCCTCTGCCAGCGCTGACGGCAGCAACGGGTCCTCCGCGGCGTCGGCGGCTTCGTGGAGGAGTCGCTCCGTCGCCTGGAGCGATTCGCTGACACCCCCGAGCGCGATCAAAAGCGATCGAAGCCGCACTCCCGCCTTGATGCGATCGTCCTCAGGCACCGTTGGGGTCGACGCCTGCTGCAGGTCGGCTTCAAGCTCACCGCGACCGACCCCGCTGGCAGCCGCGAAGGCTCGAATGAGCGGTAACGTCCGCTTGCCCTCCAGAAGATCGCACCCGATGCGGGGTTCGGCAGCAAGGTCCAGCAAATCGTTTTTCACTTGGTAGGCCTGGCCCAATGCGACGGCATATCGCGTGACAACTGCGCACGCGTCGGCCGGCAGATCGGCCATAATCGCACCTGTAAGCAGCGGGCCCTCGAACGTGTAGGCGGCCGTTTTGGCGTGATAGGCATCGAGGACCTGACCTTCTGTCACAGCCGACAGCGGTGCATGCCCGATCGCAATGTCAGCCGCTTGTCCAACACCCGTCCGCATTGCCACCCGGCTGGTGAGACTTAATACGCGTCTGGCGGTCTCAGCAGGCGTTTGCGGGTCGTCGGCTGCCGTGTGCCACAATCGCATGGCAGCCGCAAACAGCAGATCACCGGCCACGATGCCAAGGTTCACACCGAACGTCAGCGAATTGCTGTCGATCGTTGCCAGCCGGCGGTGGAGGCTTGGTCGACTCCGGCGACTCGTCGCAGCGTCGATGATGTCATCGTGAACGAGCAGGAACGCGTGGAACAGCTCCCATCCACATGCAGCGTCATAAGCCACATCGCTTGATGCGTCACCGCCGCACAGATCGAGGGCCCACAGGACCAGTTGCGGCCGGATGCGCTTACCACTGCTGTCGAGGGCGAAATCACGAACCATGTCGCCAAAGACGCCGGTGGTCCGGTCGGCCTCGCCGTCACTAGCGAGAAGTTCGGCGGTTCGGCGGCTCAGGTGCGCCTGGAGCCGGTCACGTTGCTGGTCAGAAAGCAGATGCACGTCGCGAGTCGGCCGAGTATCGAGGCGGCCGCCGACACCGTAGCACGGCCAGCGCTGGTCCCGTTTCACTTGCTGCGCTACACGTCAAGGTCGCTCAGGAAGTTGTCCGCCGCGGCGAGAACGGCACGAGCGTTGTCAAAGGTCAACTTCTCCAATGCCGCCTCTCGGCTGAGCCAGATGTAGCCGACGTGCTCCTCGCTCAGCGACACCTCACCCACCACATCACGGTCGGCCCTGCCGACGAAGAAGATCACTTCCTTCCGAACCAAGCCCTTTCGGCTGCTCTGAAAGTGGTAAAGAATCTCTTTGCCGAAGCCGTCAATGAGGTCAACGCCTTTGCTCAGGCCGGTTTCTTCGCGCAGCTCGCGTAAGGCGGCGGTGCGATCGTCTTCGCCTGCTTCGAGGTGCCCCTTGGGGTAATCCCAGTGGCGGCCGTAGTCGAGCAGGAGAAATTCGCGTCCTGCGTCTGTGTCCCGAAACACAAGCACGCCCGCGGAACGTTCGCGGACGGCTTTGGGCTTGCCGCTCTTGCCCCGCTGAGTCGGGTCGCGGCTCGGCTCAGGGCTTGAGGGCATGGGTTAGGGTAGGGCGATAGGCCTGATCAACCGTTCAAGAGGCCGACGAGCAGCGAGATGACGAAGATGACGATGCCGACGATGAGGATCAGCTTGCCGACGCCTGCGGTCATGCCCGCCGTGCCCTTGGCCCCGAGGGCGTAGAGGACGATCGAGATGATGAGGACGGCGATACCGATGTAGATGAGGTTGCCCAAGTTGTGTCTTTCGTGAGAGGAGCTGTTGTCACCGAATGGCGACGATGCTCGCACCTTTGCAAAGGACATGCCGTCACACGTTTAGATCAGAAACAGCAGCCCGGCAATAAGCAGCGTTGACGCTCCGATCGCCACGCCGACAGCCGTCCGCGTCGAATGGCCGGATTGCTTGAGCGCCAGCCAGTCGACCGGTCCTGCCAGGAATAGTCCGACGAGCGCGAGGCTGATTGGCCAGTCGGAGCTGCCTTCGGTCGCACCTGCCGTGTCCGCGGCCGCCACGACGACGCGGGGCGGGGCGTCAAGCCTCACAGGTGCCGTCTCGAAGAATCTCAGGCTGCCTTGTTCTACCTCGCGATGCCAGGGTGCATCGCTTTCGGGTTGCCCTTCGATGATCCATCTGCCGCCACCTTCATCATCGACGGCACGGCGAAGCGGCCCCAGCCCGGCATCGTTCATCAGCGACGCCAGCGGCGACTCGATGGCCGAGGGCACGGGATCACCCGAAAGCCAAAGGGTCAATTGCCCGCCGCCTCGCACCCGTTCGGCAATGGCGGCCTGCACATCGACTGGTAGCCGCGTCAGATTGATGTCAGCCAGGATCAACTCGTCCAGAGCGGCGTAGGCCTCTGCCTCACGCGGCAACAGGTCCGGTGGCATCCGCGTGGTGGTCGCCCCCTGAACCGTCGGCAGCTCGCCTCCCACCACGACGGCAAGCGGATCGACATCCAGCAGCAAGTTGACCGAAAACACGTTCGGCCGCACCGGCTCGGCAGGCCACCGAACCAGCGTCTTATCAGTCTCTGCGTCGGCGATCCGCAGATTTGTAGCCCACGCGTCGACGTCCAAAGGCAACGTCATAAGAAACGTCTGCCGGCCAGGATTGACAACCGCCTGCTCTCGGAGAACGAGGGATGGCTCGTTTGGCTGCGGAACGACCCACTCCAGCTTGACCGCACGTCGCTCCGTCGACTTGATCGTCACCGCAGCCGGATGGGCAAGGCCGGGGCGAATGAGGTCGTTCCAGCCGAGATCGACAGCGACGGTGATTCCACCGGCAGCGGGAGCGGCGAGGAGAAGAAGCACGATCCACGCAAGCCGACGCACGACAGGAGCATAACGCGGACGCACTTGATTCGCTTCCCGGCGTCTCGAACACTTGCGGTGCCCTTGAAGCACTCGGTTCCCATGCTCCCGCGGACGCTCGTCTTCGCTGCCGTCGTTTTGACGGTCTGTTGCGTCGATGGTGGCGTGCTTCGGCAGGGTGTGGTCCTGCGGGCGGCGCAGGTGTCGGCTGAGCAACAACGTCCGCGTGCGGAGGTCCGCCGCTACGCCCGCCCGACGCGGCAGGCGGTTCGCCCGACCGCGATTGCGTGGGCGGATCAACGGCCGTGTGTCGCAAGCTCGGTCGAGGTCGACGCTGTTGCGCCTGAGACTTTGGTCGGTGCAGCCTTATCGTTTGCGGAATTGCGGATGCCGCCGCCGATGGCGTGATGTGGCGTCTGTCTCCTCTTGTCTCCATATCACGCTCCGCAGCGGCCGCCTTCGGGTGGACGCTGTCGTCCGCACCGCACATCGCTTTCCGCACCTCCCATGAACTTCGTTGGCAAATCCCTCACCAAAGTCTTCGGCAGTCGCAACGACCGGCTCCTCAAGAAGTATCGCCGCATCGTTGACGACATTAACGCTGCCGAGCCGGCGGCACGATCCAAGACCGATGCCGAGCTCCGCGCCCGCACGCTGGAGCTTCGCAAGCAACTCGTCGCAGGCACCGTCAAGATTGATGACGTTCTGCCCGAGGCGATGTCCATCATCCGCGAAGCAATGGACCGACACATCGGCATCCGCGAGGTTTTCAACCCGGAGCAGAACTTCGACCCCGACCAGTTCGATGATGCGATGCTCGACACCTATGACCGGGTGCAGCAACAGATGATCGCGACGGGCGTCGATTTTCGGCAGGTCGAGATTCCCGTCGAGCTGTATGACGCCGTCCGCAAGCTGTACCCCGAGAGTCGACCGCCGTTCCGCGCACGCTGCTTTGACGTGCAGCTCATTGGTGGCGTCGTGCTGGGACAGGGTAAGATTGCCGAAATGAAGACCGGCGAAGGCAAGACCTTCGTCGCGCCGCTGGCAGCGTTCATGCGTGCTATTCAGGGGCAGCACACCCACGTCGTCACCGTCAACGACTACCTCGTCAAGCGCGACGCGACGTGGACCAAGCCGGCTTTTGACCAGCTTGGCCTCAGCGTCGGCTACCTCCAGCAGAGCCTCATGCCCGGTGGCCAGGGACGCAAGCAGGCGTATGCGTGCGACGTCACCTACGGCACCAACAGCGAGTTCGGCTTTGACTACCTCCGCGACAACATGAAGGAGAAGGTTCAGCTGCAGGTGCAGGGGCCGCTCGACTACGCCATCATCGACGAGGTCGACTCCATTCTGATCGACGAAGCACGGACGCCGCTCATCATCAGCGGCGAGGCCAATACGGGTGCGCCGAAGTACGGTGAGGCGGATGAAGTTGCGCGGTACATCATGGACCTGGCCCGGCCTTGGCAGAAGGCTCAGGACGCAATCGAAGACATCAAGAAGCTCACCAAGGTCGCTGAGGGTGAACTCGACAAGGTGACGAAGCAGGGCAGAAAGACTGTCGAGGCGAAGATCGCCGACCTCAACCAGAAGCTTGTGGCAGCAGAGGCCAAGCAGGCGGGAACGACGCAGTACTACGAAGTAGAGATGGACAAAAAGTCCGTCCACCTCACACACGAAGGCATCGCCGCCGCCCAGGAGAAGGCGGGCGTCGGAAGCTTTTACGTCGGCGACAACATGGATTGGCCGCACCTCATGGAGCAGGCGATGCGCGCACATGTCGTCTACGAGAAAGACAAGGACTACGTCGTCGAACCCGACCCGCGGACTGGTCAGATGGGCGTGGTCATCGTTGACGAGTACACCGGCCGCAAGATGGTTGGTCGGCAGTGGTCCGACGGCCTGCACCAAGCGTGCGAAGCCAAGGAAAGGGTCGCCATTAAGAAGGAGACGCAGACGCTGGCCACCATCACGCTGCAGAACTTCTTCAAGCTCTACAAGGCGCTGGCAGGCATGACCGGCACCGCCCAAACCGAGGCTGAGGAGTTCAGCAAGATTTACGACCTCGAGGTCGTCAGCATTCCAACGAACCGGCCCGTCATCCGCCAGGATGAGACCGACCTCGTCTACCGCACGGAGCAGGAGAAGTACGACGCGATCCTCGACGACATCAAGGCAAATAGCGATGCCGGTCGGCCGGTGCTGGTCGGCACGACCAGCGTGGAGAAGAGCGAAATGCTCAGCCGAATTCTTCAGAAGAAGCACGCGATCCAGCACGAGGTTCTCAACGCCAAGCAGCACGAACGCGAGGCGCACATCGTCGAGCACGCTGGTGGCCAGCACACGAACAAGCAGGGCCAGCTCGTCGGAAACGTGACGATCGCCACCAACATGGCCGGGCGCGGCACCGACATCAAGCTTGCCAAAGGTGCGTACTACGAGGTCGTCAGTCGGGAGGGCAAAAAGGTCACGCTGAAGCAGCGCGGCACGGACAAGATGGTCACCGTCGGTGAAAACGACGAGGAAAAGCGGTACGTCTTCCAGATCGACAGCGGCACCGACGTCGTCGGCGGCCTGCACGTCGTGGCCACCGAACGCCACACCGCCCGACGTATCGATGACCAGCTTCGCGGCCGATCAGGGCGGCAGGGTGATCCGGGGTCGAGCCGCTTCTACGTCTCGCTCCAGGACCCGCTCATGAAGATGTTCATGCCCGAGTGGGCGACGAACGTTCTCAAGAGGGCCGGCCTCGAGTACGGCGAGCCAATCGAATCTCGTCTCGTCACACGCCAAATCGCCGGGGCGCAGAAGAAGGTTGAGGAGCGGAACTTCCTCAGCCGAAAGAACCTGCTTGAGTACGACGAGGTGATGGACGTTCAGCGGCTGCAGTTTTACGGACTTCGCCAAAAAGTGCTCGAAGGTCGGGACATCGATCGCGTCATCTGGGACATGATTGGTGAGAGCATCAACGACGCCGTCGATAAGTATATCGGCAGCGACTACCGCTCAAGCGTGCTGGCCGAGTGGGGCCGCAACACGTTCCAAACGCAGCTCGATCCAGATGACCTCGCCGGCCTCAAGCGTCGTGAGGACGTGGATGACTTGTACCGTCAGAAGGCCAAGAACGACGTCCGCGACACGATCCACTCGACGCTTGGTGAGTTCATGGGCGAAGACTCGAGCGACCCCGAGGGTTGGGACCTTCGCGGCCTGCAGTCGTGGGCGCGCAGCCGGTATGGCGTGGAGATGAGTCAGGACGAGATCCAGAAGATCGACGCCGACGAACTCGAAGAGCGCCTTTGCGAGTCGTCGTACGAGAAGATCGACCGCATCTCGACCGACGACGTCGAGCCGTATCTGGTGCCGTTGTATCCGGTCCAGGAGCTGTGCAATTGGGCCAACGAGAAGTTCGCGATCGGCCTCGAACCGGCGGAGCTGTTGCTGGATGTCGAGCGGGCGATCAGCCGCCCGCCGGCCGAGATCATCGAGATCATCGAAAAGCGGGCCCGCGACGCTTATCGCAAACGTGAGATCGAGTTCCCGGTCGACCACACGCTGGCCCTCGTCGCCCCGCAGAGCGAAGTCGTGGACAACGAGCAGGCGGCCCACTACCTCACGCAGTGGGCGCGGGCCAAGTTTGCGATGGATCTGCCGATGAGCGAGGTGCAGGGCGAGCGGGTGCGGACGCTGCGCGATCGCCTGTTGCCTGCCCAGGCTTCATTCCTCGATGACGACACGAAGATCAGCGAGGCCGTCGATGCCATCATTGCTGAAGGTGGCGAAGATCAGCACAAGCTCGCCGCCGCGTATGCCAAACGGTTCGGCATTCCGATCGACCCCATTGAGCTTGACCCGGCCCGTCTGAGCGAAAGCGTCAAGGGCACGAAAGAACGCGACGTCGACGGCGACGGCTCGATCGATCAGCGTGACATCCTCATGCGGCGCGGCCGGTACGCGATCCGCAAGGAGCTGACCGATCTCGAGCAGTTCGTGCTCATTAACATCTTCGACCAGGCGTGGAAGGATCACCTCTACGCGATGGACGTGCTTAAGGGCGGCATCGGCATGCAGGCTTTTGCAGAGCGTGACCCGCGGATAGCCTACAAGCGTGAGGGTTACCGCTACTTCCGCCAGATGATGGAGGAGGTGCGCGACCGCGTGACCGACTTGATCTTCCGCGTGCAGGTCCAGGGCCAGCGTGCTCCGGAACCCAAAGACGCCTACGGCCAAGGTACCGCAGTACACGCTGAGGTCGATGAGAACGCGGCTGCGTTCGGCGAAGCCGAGGCGGCGGCGCAACCTGCCCCAACTCCCGCCGCAGCCGAGGAATCATCGCCCGAGTCGGGCGCTAAACGTCAGCCGAAGAAGGACCGCAACCAGAAGGGCAAGCGAAGGTAGGCAAAGCGTGCGATGGCAGCGGCGGTACGCCGTGGCCGACTCCATGAGCATGCGACAAACGACGATGCTTCGACTGGAGCTTGTTCTATGGGAAGCCTCCATTCTGCCACCGTCAACGATGTCCACTCTCGGCTGAACAAGACGTGCGTTGCCGGGATCTTCCGGCCCGCGTCGTTAGACGAACTGATCGACCGCGTCCGGCAGCACTGGCAAAACGGACGGTCGTTATGCATCAGCGGCGGCCGGCACGCGATGGGTGGGCAGCAGTTTGCCTCTGATCACCTGTTGCTCGACACGCGGGATCTCGATCGGCTCGACTTCCTGGACCCGACAGAGGGCACAGCCACCTTTGAAGCCGGAGCGCAGTGGCCCGGGGTAATACGACAGCTTCATGCCGCCCAGCCGGAGGAGATTCGCTGGAGTATTCGCCAGAAGCAAACAGGTGCTGATGACCTCACCCTCGGCGGCGCAGTCTCAGCCAACGTGCACGGGCGAGGCCTGCTCATGGCTCCGATTGTCGAAGATGTCGAGTCGCTCGACGTGCTGTGCACGGACGGCGAGGTGCGAACCTGCAGCCGCAACGACAACGCGACGCTGTTTTCACTCATCGTCGGCGGCTACGGCCTGTTCGGTGTCATCCTCAAGGTGACGCTCCGTCTAGCTGCTCGGCAGTTGTTGACAAGGCGGGTCGACGTTCTTGATGTCGACGATGCACTGTCTGCTGTGCGACGTCGCGCTGACGAAGGGTGTATCTACGGCGACTTCCAATATGCCATTGCTCCCAATGATCGCGACTTCCTTCGCCGCGGTGTCTGCGCCTGCTACGCGCCTGCCGAGACCGGCGACGCGACTGAACAGCGGTCACTGACAGGCGATGATTGGGCGAGCTTGATGTCACTGGCGGCGACGGACAAGCCCAAAGCCTTCGCTGCCTACGCACAACATTACCTCGCGACACACGGACAGACCTACTGGTCCGACGAGATGCAGCTCAGCGCGTACCTGCCGAGCTACGACCAATTCTTACGTAGGAACAACGAGGGTCCGGAAGCAACGTTGATGATCGGCGAGCAGTACGTGCCGCCGGAGACACTGCTCGACTTCCTTGAAGATGCTCGCTCCGTACTGCGGAAGACGCAGGCCGAGGACTTCTACGGAACAATCCGCACGATTCAGCCTGACACGGAGACGGTGCTGCCGTGGGCCCGAGAGCACTTTGCATGCATTATCTTCAACCTTCACACGACTCACGATAACGCTGGAGTTGATCGGTCGGCGGCAGCGTTTCGTGCCCTCAACGATGCCTCTCTTGCGTGGGGCGGCAGCTTCTTTTTGACCTACCACCGATGGTCGACGCGAGAGCAAATCGAGGCCGCATATCCGCGGTTCGGCGAGTTCTTACAGCACAAGCTCGCACACGATCCGTCCGGTCTCATCACGAGTGACTGGCACCGACATCATGTCGAGCTGTTCGCTTGAGCATCATTCAAGACCATAATGAAGCCATCGACGATTAATGAGTTGCTCGGTCACCTTATCAAACGTCAGCTCGTCAGGCCAATGGCGGACAACGCTGTCGCCGGCTTCTTCGGGAAGCTTTCGCGTCGCGTCGAAGCCCATCTTGCTACCGACGCCGAGGCCGGGTGAAGCGTGGTCGAGAATGTCCACGGGGCCGGTGACGGTCTCCGCGTCTCGCTTGGGATCGCAATTGGCGAACAGGTGAAACAGCACCGCCTGCTCGTCGTGTACGTCGACGTCTTCATCGACGACGACGATGAACTTCGTGAACGACATCTGCCCCGCGCCCCAGATGGCGTGCATGACCCGCCGGGCCTGAAACGCGTACTCCTTCTTGATCTGTACGTAGACGCAGTTGTGGAAGCAGCCGGCCATCGGCAGCGAGTAGTCGATGATGTCCGGCACGATCGTCTTGAGCAGGGGCAAAAAGACCCGCTCGGTCGCCTTGCCCATGAAGTAATCCTCCATGGGCGGCTTGCCAACGATCGTCGTCGGGTAGATCGCGTCGCTCCTTTGTGTCACTGCCGTCACGTCCAGCCGCGGGTATCGATCGGCGAGCGAGTAGAAGCCGGTGTGGTCACCGAATGGACCTTCGAGCAGCGTCTCCGTCGGGTGGACGAATGCTTCGATGACGAGCTCCGCCTCGGCCGGGACTTGCAGGTCGACCGTCTTGCACTGGACCATCTCGATCCGCTTGCGGTTCATGAAGGAGGCGAAGGCAATCTCCGGGATGCCGGGCGGCAGCGGGGCGGTCGCGGCGTATGGCATCACGCTGGGCCCGCCTAGCACGACGGCGACCGGCATCGGCTCACCGCGCTTCTGCCAGGCGCGGAAATGGCGGGCGCCGTCGTGGTGCAAATGCCAGTGCATGGCACAGGTCTTCTTGTCGAAGAGCTGCACGCGGTACATGCCGATGTTTTTGTCGCCGGTTTCGGGGTGCGTGGTGTAGATCCCGCCGAGCGTGATGTACCGGCCGGTGCGAGGCCGCTGCTTGGCCTGCGGAATCTCGGCCGTGCGATGACCGAAGACCTGCCCGCTGTCGAGATCGCCGTCGCTGGGCCAGCACTGCAGGATTGGCAATTGCATCAAGTCGATCTGCTCACCCGTTCGCACGACCTCCTGACAAGCGGCGTCTTTGACCCGCTTTGGCAGCAAAGCCGACAGGTCACCGACCATCTCCTTGCCAAGCTTGAACTTTTCGAACAGCGTCGCCGGCAACTGCGGCTTGACGAACTTCTCGACTCGGTCGGCCAGATCCTCGAGCGTTGGCGTTCCCAGCGCCCAACAGATGCGGGCGTAGCTGCCCATCGTGTTGATCGCGACTGGCATGTCGCTGCCGACCGGTTGATCGAATAGAAGTGCTCGACCACCCTTGTCGGCGTGGACGTGCTTGTCCCGCTCGCGGTGCGGCGTCGGGGCCGGCGACTTCATCACGCGATCCGATACGGCTGCAATCTCCAGCACCGGATCGACGGGGACCTTGACCCGCCGAAGTTCGTCC
The DNA here is from genome assembly GCA_963841915.1 of uncultured Planctomycetota bacterium. Lineage (GTDB taxonomy): Bacteria > Planctomycetota > Phycisphaerae > Tepidisphaerales > Tepidisphaeraceae > JBCDKH01. Next base: position 804,461 of record CAWJEN010000006.1, read on the forward strand.
CGCTCGCCCAGGAAGCTGATAAACGACCGCAGATTTGGGAAGGGGCCGTCGCTCATGCGGCGAGTTTAGGAGGCGGGCCAACGGCTACTTTCGTTTCGCTGCAGCCTTTTGCAGGAGGGCGAAGTTGCGACGATTTGACTTAAAAGCGAGGTCGCCCAGATCGCCCAGCAGCGGGATCAGCCCGACGAGCAGGTCGAGGCCGATGTTGCCGAGCATGCGGACGATGATCCACGCGCCGAGTCTGTGGCGCCCGGCGAGGTACACGGGATAGAGCGACAGAGTCGCCGTGGCGACGTCTCCGACGACGGGGACGAGTCCGATGATCGAGTCGAAGCCGAACTTGATGCCGCCGAGGCTGTACTTGCTGTCGAGCCACGTGCCGAGCTTGTCGGCGATGGCTAGATCGCGTTCAAAGTCTGAGCGTGGGCCGGAGGCTGGGCGAACATCAACGCGAGTGGTCGGGGCAGACATGAGACGATGGCACCGTACCGCGTTGTTAGCCGACGGTGGAACCCCGATGCCGTGAGTCGCTACTGCGGAAGCTTGAGTTCCATGCCGACCTGCAGCGTGCCCGGATCGTCGCCGATGGCCTCGCGGTTGAGGTCGTAGATCTCTTGCCACAGCGCACTACGGCCGAGACGTTCGGCGGCAATGTCGCTGAGCGTTTGGCCGCCGCGGACGGTGTGCGTGCGGGCGTCTGCGTTGACCTTGGGCAGGCCAACGGGGTCACCGGCCGCATCGAGGGCCGGCACGATGACGGTGTCACCGATAGACAGACGGCGGGGGTCGAGCTTCGGATTGGCGCGGGTGATGATGTCGAAGAGGTCGCCGTTGTCGTAGTACCGCTTGGCAATAGTGACGAAGTTGTCGCCGCTGGCGACGGTGTGCGTTTGGGCAGCGACGTCGAATACGCGATCAGGCGAGGCGTCAGCAGACGGAGCGTTTCCGGCGGCAATGTCTGCGGCGACGTCGCCGATGGGGCGCGTGTCGCGGCCGGTGGCGTAGTCGGCATTACGCCATGTCGGTTCGGCAGCGGGAATCTGAAGCTCGTCTGGCCACGCTTCTTCGCCTAGCACGTCCTGCTCGCTCACGGGCGACACGACCTCCGCCGTCGGCTCTGTCACGCGAGGCGACCAGGCAGCCAGAGGGTCAGCATTGTCCATCGGCTCGGCGGCGGCAATGTCTGTGGTTTCAGGTTCGCCCTCACCGCCGGAGAAGGCGAGCACGCCCACATAGGCGAAGCCGGCGACGGCCAAAGCGGCAACCGCCCAAGCGGCTAGACGAACGTCTTTACGAAGTAAGGCCATGATCTAGGGCTTCCTTTCCCTCGGGAACTCGAACGTGATGGCGGCGTCCTGCCACCTGATAGACCGACAGTTTATCGACACGTCGCCGCGCCACAAGGGGCGAAGCCGGCAGAAATCGCCGCGGGCCCAACCCTCACGCCGTTGCCACGGACGAGGTCGCCGGTGCAGGCGACTCTTCCTCGTCGTTCCTAGGCCCGACAAGCAGCAGCGGGCTTGCGATGGCGATCGAGCTGTACGTACCTGTGATGATGCCCACGAGCATGGCAAAGGTAAACCCGTGGATACCCGGGCCGCCGAATGCATACATGACGAAGATCGTCACGAGCGTCGTACCACCGGTGAGCAGGGTTCTGCTCAGCGTCTGGTTGATCGAGTCGTTGATCACCTTGTGCGTCAGCGTTCCGTACTTGCCGCGATTCTCGCGGATGCGGTCAAAGACGACCACGGTGTCGTTCATGCTGAAGCCCATCACCGTCAGGATGGCTGCGACCATAGTGAGGTTCAGCCTGAACGGATCGAGCAGGAAGGCATCACCGATGAAGGTTTCGGCCAGCAGGTGGGCGTAGCCGATGCCGGCGAGGACGAACAGCGTGTCGTGGGCGAGGGCGACGACGGTGGCCGTTGAGTACTTGAGGTCGCCGAAGCGGAGCCAGATGTAGCCCATGATCGCAAGCACGCTCAGGATGACGGCCAAGGCGGCATCTCGCTTAAATTCACCGGCAACTTGTGCGCCGATCTTCGTCACGCGTTCGAGTTCTTCGGGCTCGGCAACGGCATCGACGACCATCTGCCACGCCGGGGCAGCAAGCTCTGTGTTGAACGCCCGCTCGAGATCGGGGTCTTCGTCGTAGCCATACCGCTCGTTGGCGACGAAAACAACGGCTGCGTCTTCACCGGCGAATGTCTCGACGTCGATATTGACGCCGCCTCGCAAGCCTTGGGCGTTGTACTGGCCCTTAAGCCGCTGGCCGACGATGCGGTCGCGCAACTCGGTCTGGCTCGGCATCGGCTCGAGATTCCGCAGCACGATCGCGATGCCGCCCTCGTTGGCAGCGATAAGTCGCTCTTCAACGGGTAGGCCGATGGCGACATCCGCGTTGTCGTCGACAGGCACAGCCGCTGTGCCGGCCACTGACTCGTAGGGCTGGTCGTAGCCGTTGAAGGTGCTCGGTTGTCGCGAATCAATTCGTTCGCCCAGGCGAGCAAGAATGGCCGCTGTGACTTCGGCGTCATCCGTATTGTTCGTGACGATTTCGTACTTCGTGTTGTCCGCAGTGCCTGCGCTGGGCTCGATGCTCACGACCTGCAGGCCGGTCAACGCATCGGTCGCCTCGCTACGGCCGAGAGCTTCGCGCACGTCGGCCGTCGACATCGGGTCCTTCAGGTTGAAGACCGCCGTCGTGCCACCGGCAAACTCCGTGTCGAGCACGCGACCCTTGGCAAAGTAGACGCCGAAGAGGATGCAGCCGATCAGAATGATGATGCCGGATACGCCGCCGAACAGCCACGCCCGCTTCATCCAGTCGATGTCGGGCGTGAGGAATTTGTTCCACTTCGGGAAGGTCCGCGGCAGGCTTGACAGGTCCTTGAGGTCGAGCTTGTCGACGAGCAGGCCGAAGATCGTCTTCGTGACGAACAGGGCCGTAAAGAGCGAGGCAAAGATGCCGATCAGCAGCGTCAGGCCGAAGCCCTTGACCTCTTCGGAGCCGAACACGTAGAGGATCAACGCCGTGATGCCGGTCGTAATGTTCGAGTCGAGAATGGCCGACAACGCGCGGTCGTAGCCGTTCCGCAGGGCCATCCGCAGGCTCAGGCCACGGGCCTGCTCTTCACGAAGCCGTTCAAAGATGAGGACGTTTGCATCGACGCTCATGCCGAGCGACAGAATGATGCCAGCCACACTCGGCAGCGTGAACGTCGCCTGCAACGCAGCCATGCTCGCCAGGATGATGAGCATGTTCATCAGCACCGCCCCGAAGGCGACCGTGCCGGCGAGGTAGTAGTAACCGATGAGGAACACACCGACGATGACCAGGCCGGCGATGCTGGCGCTGAAGCCGGCCCGCAGGTTGTCCTTGCCAAGCTGCGGCCCGATCGTCCGTTCGCTGATCGGCTCGTCGCTCAGGCGTGCAGGCAGGGCACCGGCATTAAGCGTGTTGACGAGATAGGCCTGCTCGTCAGCGGCAAATCCGCCGCGGCCACCGGTGATCTGGCCCTGGCTGGAGATGCGGCCCTGCAACGTCGGCGCACTGATCACGCGGTCGTCGAGCACGATGGCCAGAGGTCGACCGATGTTTGAGCCGCTGAGGTCGCCGAACAGGGCGGCTCCTGCTGCGTCGAGCGTGAAGCCGATGGCGTTGCCGCCGCGTTCGTCTTGGCTGCGGCGGGCCTGCTCCAGACCCCACTCACCGTCGCGTTGGTCAAGCGTCTTGGGTTCCGTGTTCCACGCAAGCACGTAGGTCTTGCCGTCGGGCCCGACGCGTGTCATGTTCGGGCTGAGCGTGGCACCGTCTTCGGCCTCGATCCAGCGAAAATCGTCACCAGCGGCAGGGCGTGCACCGACGCGGGCGAGCTCGGCAGCTTTCTGCTCGAATATCTCAGGCGTCAGGCCGTCGTCGAAGCCGGAGGCACCGCTGTCGCTCACGACGAACGGCAGGATGTTGAACTGCAACACGCCACTGCCTTGCAGCAGACGCTTGAGCGTGGCAGTGTCGGCGATCTTGTCGCGAAGAGACGCGTATTGCTCGGCTGCGGCGAGGTAGTCCTCAATGGCTTTGGCACGCTTGGCATCGTCGCCGTTCAGCGCCATGATCGCGTCGAGCCGCTCTTGGCGAACATCTGGCTCGAGCGTTGAAACTGTCTCGACCTGCTCCACCGTGATGTTCGTGTCACGCAGATCCTGCTTGGCCTGCTCGTACGCAGCCTCTGCGTCTGCGATACGAATGACCACACCTGACGAGCGGGCGGCCTCCAGTGCGTCGAAAGCTTGCGCAGCCTGCTCGTAAGTAGCCAGTCGCGTCTGGCTGCCTGCCAATTCGGACAAGCGTTCAGTGCGATCGGCATCTTCGTACTGCTCGATGACGCCGACGACCTGGTCGGGCCGTACGACGAGATCCGTCAGCGACTGCTGGGCGGCCTGATAGGCGCTGCGTGCTTCGTCCGCTTGAGCCGAATCACCGGAGAGAGGCAATTGAATTTCGAGCCGTTCGTCGCCTTGTGGCCGCCAAACGAGGTTCAGGACGCCTTGCGGGTCGACGCGACGCTTGAGGGCGCTGGCGACCTGCTGCGAGAGCGATTCACCACCCGCGCCACGAGGCGGGGCGTCGGCAGGGCGTTCGATCTCGTAGACGAGGCTTGTCCCGCCGACCATGTCGATGCCGGGACGAAGGTTGACCTCCATACTGACCGGCTCGTCGATGGCGAGCTGAAAGACGCTGAACGCCGCCTTGGGGTAGACGCAGCACAACGCGCCGTAAAGGACGGCGAGGATGAGCAGGACGCGGCCGGTGTAGGCGTTGGGCATGGCAGACGGTCTAAGCGCAACCCATGGCCGGGCCACGGGACGGGCAGCTTAGGGCACAGAACCCGGCGGTGCCGTATGACGCTGATGATGGGCACAACCGTCTTGCTGACGCAGGTGCATTAAACTCGGTTCTAAAGTGCAACCGGTCACTCCACAATCTCGGCCAAGCCACTTCAGTGGCTTGGCCCGACGAACAATTTCGAACGTCCCAACTCTCTACTAATCCGCCGCAAGCGAGCTCTTTGGCTCGATCGTGGCCAGGGCCGACTTCTGAAAGCGGAGCTTCGTGTTCGTCGATTCGTCGACCTTCACCGTGACCGCATCGTCGCTGACGTTCGTCACCGTGCCGAGGATGCCGCCGATCGTGACAACCTTGTCGCCCTTGGCTACAGCGTTGATCATTCGCTGCTGCTCCTTCTGCTTCTTTCGCTGCGGGGCGATGAGGATCAGGTAGAACAGCACGCCGATGAACAGCAGCGGGGCGTATCTGTCGATCGTCGCATACCACGACGGGGCAGGCTGCGGGGCGGCCTGGGCAAGAACTATGAGAATCGTGTCCATCAGGTGGGCAGGTGTCGGTGGGGCCGGTCGCCGGATGCGGCTGGAGCCAGCTGGCAACGCGGGTCGGTTCGACGGAATGCATCGAGTCGCCCATCGGCGATCGCGTCCCGCAAATCCGCCATCAGGCGGCCGAAGAAAGCCACGTTATGCAGGCTCGCCAGGATCGGCCCGAGCATCTCACCGGCCTGATAGAAGTGGCGAATGGCCCCGCGGCTGTACGTTCGGCAGGTATAGCAGTCGCACGCCGCGTCGATCGGTGACGGGTCGCGGGCGTGCTTGGCGTTCTTGAGGCGAAGCGTCTGGCCATCGGTCGTCCAGCAAACGAGGCCGCGGCCGTTGCGTGTCGGTAGCACGCAATCGAACATGTCCACGCCACACGCGACGGCTTCAACGATGTCCCGCGGATAGCCGACGCCCATCAGATACCGCGGCTTGTCTGTCGGCAGGAGCGAGGTCGTCGCCCCCAGCACGCGCTTCATCGCCTCGAATCCCTCGCCTACGGCCAGGCCACCCAGTGCATAACCCGGCAGGTCGTACGCCGCCAACTCGGCCGCACTTTGCGCCCGCAGCTCGAGATCGACGCCGCCTTGCACGATGCCGAACAGTGCCTGCTCGTCCGGCCGCTCGTGGGCGTTGACGCACCGCTCGATCCAGCGGCTTGTTCGTTCCATCGCGTCCTGCTGCACCTTTCGCGACGCGTCGCCCGGCGGGCAGTGGTCGAAGGCCATGATGATGTCGGCCCCGAGCTTGTTCTGCACCTGCATCGACCGCTCCGGCGTCAGGCGGATCATCGAGCCGTCGAGGTGGCTCTTGAACGTGACGCCATCCTCGTCCATCGCGTTTGTGTCTGCCATGGAGAAGACCTGAAATCCGCCTGAATCGGTCAGCATCGGCCCGTTCCACCCGCCGAACCGCTGCAGCCCGCCAAGCGCCGCGACGGTCTCTTCCCCCGGCCGCAGCATGAGGTGGTACGTGTTGCCAAGCACGCACCCGGCCCGCGCGTCGCGAAGCTGGTCGGGGATCAAACCTTTGACGCACCCCTGCGTCCCGACCGGCATGTACGCCGGCGTCGGAAAGCTGCCGTGCGGTGTGTCGACGACGCCGGTCCTGGCGTGGCCGTCAGTGTGTTGAACATCAATGGTGACCGGCGGACTCAAGCCTGAGAGTAGCTGGCAGTTGTTGCAGAAGGTGCGAGATGACCTGAGCCGAAGCTCGCTAACTGCGAGCTCTCATTGTCAGGGCATTCTACTAGGTTCGCGGTCAATCCGTCGTGCGTTGGCGGAGCGGACGCGTCGCGGGTTGATCGATCGACTTGGTCTGCTCAATGACTGGCCGCGTTGACGCCGGCGTTGCATTCGAGGCAGTGTCTGCGTGGCTCGTCAGCCCCTTTGTGAGGATCGGGTCGCCTGGCGGACGTCGGATGACGTCGTTCAGAATCAGGCTGTTCCACCGCCTCAGATTCTTAAAATATGTGGGTCTGAATAGGTACTCGATCGGAAGTTGAATCGCTCGTTTGTAAAGCGGCCTTGAGAGCCGGCTTCGCAACTCCTGGGCGATCTCGGCCGACGAAACTTCGTCGTTTGTCGAGTTACCCTTGCCATCTTGTTTCACCCGCGACGTTTCAAAGCCGGCACTGGCAAGTCGTTCGCGGCCCTTGCGGAACTCGATCCATCGCTCGAGCATCGAGTTCGAGCTCGGGTGATAAGCGAGCCAGTCGGCAACATCGCCCCAGCGGTGGTTGTCCAGCCGCACAGTGGTAGCGACTGGCCGAGTGCCGAGCTGGCCGCCTTCGAAAATCGGGATGTCAAAGGACAAATAGCCGACAACGATCGGTCGGTCGAACGTTTGGCGGAGCGAGATGCTGCGGGACGTACGATTGGTGACCGCGATGGATCCGCCGGGAAGCTCGCTACGCAGCGTCTCGAGCGCTGTATTGAAGCGTTGAAGCTCGTTTACGCGAGCCGACGCCTGCTTGGTTGTCGGCAGCGACGACCCGAATGCTTCGTCGAAATCGGCTTCAGCTTCGCGGACGGCCGCGACGGCCGCCGAGGATCGGCGGGAGTCTTGCACCGTGATGTTGACCTCGCCCACGTGGTAACTCGCGTACCGGTCGATTGCCGATGACGTAAGCGGCCTCATCGACTCGTGCGACGTCCAGAGCGAGACGCGATAGACGACACGGACGTAGCTGTACTGCTTCGACGCGTGTGAGGCTCGGCCGTCCCGGGCCTGTGACCGGCTCGTAAATTGATAAAGCAGGCTGCCCGAGGGTCCTGCCGGCGACGCCTTTGTTCCTGCCGAACGCTTCGATCACCCGCTTGGCGATGGTGTGTGTGACGGCTGGGGCGAAGCGGTCGACATCATTTGCCGGTGGCGCGTGGGCGAATTCACGAAGCTCACCGTTGCGAAGATCGTCGGTGATCCGCCCGAGTTTTGCCGCCGCGGGGACGCCGATGAGCATGAACACGCCCAGAAGCATCAGCACCACGCCACCAACCGGTAGAAGAAACCCCGTGGCGATCAGTGCCAGGGCTCCAGGGTCTTGAGCGAGTCGGGCCACGTCGTCATCGAGTACCGGCAAGCTGCGACCGCCGTCGGCGGGAAACGCGCAACGTGTAGGCGTTGTCAGCGTCACCGAAATGCGATCTGTTGGACGATGGCATTGCCCGTTCGCACAGCAACAAGAGCCAGACCGAAGCCGACGACAATTCCCGGCACCGGTCCTGCCAGGGCAACGATTGCTCGCTTCCAGCCGCCCGGTGTGTTCGACCCGCTGACGGCCGCACCGAGCATGGCGAAACGGCATCTTCATATTGCGATAACCCAGCAGCTTCATGGGAGAAGGCCCGACTCATGGAAGATCAAATGCAGACGAGATCAACAGCGTCTGCATGACGGGATGCTTGAACGTGGTCGCCTACACCCGGAATACCGACAGGAAAGGCGGAGCGAGGGACCTTCGCCCAGCCGGTCGCTTCACGGTGATCAGACGCCATCTCGACCTCTGCGAGCTGGCGCGACCACGGAAGCAAGCGTCGCCCGCTTCAGTCGCGGCCGGGTGGTAGGGCGGGGGGTTGCAGGTTTGCTTGCCAAAGCCAAGCGGGCCGGTCGCAAGGTGGTCAGGCCGACGCCGAAGGCTTCTTCGGGGTACATACGTGCCGGACCAAGACGCGCCTGGCCGGGTGGAGGGCCATGGCATCGGGATCAGCGGCCGCGTCGGAGCCGGTGCGTCGGGGCCGCCAAGGTTGATCCGCATGAGGTGGTGCCGTCAGCGGCAGATCTGACGTCGACCACAAGCTCTGCTCTTCTTCCGTCGCACATTCACGCAGCGAAACAGTCGCCCGGCCGCAGGTCTTCCGTGAGCGGATAGATCGGGATGACCTGATTAGCTCGGATGGTACGGTTCCACTCCGATCGGCCAACCGTGACCTAGGCTTGACCGTTAGCATGCTGCTTGGAGCAGCCAACGAGCAGCAGAGCCGCCACAAGGCATGCGGTCCGCGACAAATCGAAATGCACACGTCCGCCAGATCCCGGACGGCAAGCCGCCGTCGCGGGTGACGAGCGAGAGGCAACATGAGGAACCCTTCGGAAAGCGTTGGGACAGGATCCGAGGCCACGTCCGTACAGCTCACGCCACCCCGCCAAAAAAACACCGTAGCGGAGCAGCAGCATTCTGCAATCATTTGTCGATCATTGACGTCTATATAGCCGTCCTGCCCTCGGCGCTTGGCGAGACGGCTGCTTGTCGCGACGATGTGTATGCTGCGGCCATGAAGGTTCTCGTCGCCGGCGGTGCCGGTTATATCGGATCGCACACGGTCAAAGCCCTCCAGCAGGCGGGGCATGAACCGATTATCTACGACAACGGCGATCGCGGGCACAAGGTCGTCGCTGATCTCCTCAACGTCCCGCACGTCTGGGCAGATCTGGACGATGCCGAGACGCTGACAAAGACGCTTCGTGAGCACGACATCGAGCTCGTGATGCACTTTGCGGCCTACGCGTACGTCGGCGAGAGTGTGCACGAGCCGCTCATGTACTACCACAACAACGTGGCCACGACGGTCAACGTGCTGAAGTGCATGCGCGAGGCGGGCGTCAAGAAGTTCGTGTTCTCCTCCACCTGCGCCACCTACGGCGACCCGGACACGGTGCCGATCACCGAGAGCGAGCCGCAGACGCCCGTCAGCCCGTACGGCCACAGCAAGCTCATGGTCGAGCGCGTCTTGGAGGATTACGCAGCCAGCGACAAAGACTTTAAGTATGCGGCCTTACGCTATTTTAATGCGTGCGGCTGTGACCCCGAGGGCACGCTGGGCGAAGACCACGATCCCGAGACGCACCTCATTCCCGTCATTTTCCAGGCGATCATGGGGCAGCGGGACAAGCTCACCGTCTTCGGGACCGACTATCCCACAGCCGACGGGACGTGCGTGCGGGATTACATTCACGTGGCTGATCTGGCCGACGCCCACATCAAGGCGGCGGCGGCGCTCGACCAGCATCGCGAGATCAAGGCGAACCTCGGCACGGGTCGCGGATTCAGCGTCCGCGAGATCATCAAAGCCGCCGAGGCGGTGACGGGTAAGGACGTCCCCGTCGAGTATGGCGACCGTCGGGCCGGTGACGCGATAGCCCTGTACGCCGATCCCTCGCACGCCAAGAACACCTTCGGCTGGGAAGCCAAGTACAAGGATCCGACGGACATCATCAAAACAGCTTGGGCCTGGCACGAGAAGCACCCCAACGGCTACGGCGACTGACACGTCCGTGACCGTGCCACCTAGCCTGCGTTTGTCCGATGGATCGTTCGCCCAAATTGCCGCACGAACCACCGGCCATTACGCAGATTGCCGCGCGGTTGCGGATCATCGGTAACCGGCTGGCGGTTCGGCTGGGTATCGGTGACGGGGCGATGCTGTTGCCGCTGGCCGTGCTCGTCGGCGTGCTGACGGCGACGGCGGCGGTGGCGTTTCACGAGCTCATCCTGCTCATCCGCGACACGCTTTACCGCCGGGCTGGAGCGGAATTCCTCTACGGCCGCGGCATGTGGCTGCTCGTCGTCATCCCAACAGTCGGCGGGCTCGTCGTTGGCATCATCACACGCCTCGTCAGCGGCGAACGCGAAGGGCACGGCGTCGTCGACGTCATGGAGAGCGTCGCCCGCACCCGCGGCTTCGTCAAAGCCCGCACGGCGATCGAAAAGATTTTCACCAGTGCCGTCACCATTGGCACCGGTGGTAGCGCGGGTGCCGAGGGCCCGATCGTGCAGATCGGCGCGGCTGTCAGTGGTGGCGTTGCACACGTCTTCAGACTTAGTCGGCACCAGATGCCGGTCCTCGTCGGATGCGGATGTGCGGCCGGCATCAGCGCGATCTTCAACGCACCGCTCGGTGGTCTGCTGTTCACGCTGGAGGTCATTCTGCACGACTTCCGGGCCCGGGCAATCACGCCGATCGTGGTCAGCGCCGTCATCGCCAACGTCACCATGCGCGGGATCGTCGAATGGCTTTACGAGCACGGCCACGGCAACGCGGCGTATATCACCGTCTTTGCCGACCCTTCACTTGAGCTGGCGGGGCAAAGCCTGCTGAGTTGGCAGCAGGTGCCGGCCTACGCATTGCTCGGATTGGCGTGCGGGCTCATCGGCGCGGGTCTGACGCGGTCGATGCAGGCGGGTGAAGGCTTGTTCCGCCGCGTCGTGACTGGGCCGCCTTGGGTCAAGGCGATGCGGCCGGCGGCGGGTGGATTCCTGCTGGGGCTTCTCGGATTGGCGGCGGTGCTGGCCGCGCCCGAATCGCTCGGCGGCAGGACCGGGCCCTTCGGTTTCAGCGAGTATCCGATGCCGGCGTTCTTCGGTGACGGGTACGGCGTTATCGAAACCCTGCTCCAGCCGACCGGCGAGTTCTACGACCGCTACAACGCCGGGGCACTGCTGGCGCTGCTCGTCGGGCTGGCCCTCATCAAGCTGCTGGCCACCGTGCTCACGCTCGGCAGTGGTGGGTCGGGTGGTGTCATTGCTCCGTCGCTGTTCCTCGGCGCTGTCGTCGGTGGGGCGACGGCAGTTGCCCTTCGTCAGCTCGGCTGGTTCGGCGAAGTCTCGCTGCCCGCTTACACCGTCGTCGGCATGGCTGCGTTATTGGCCGCAGTCGTGCACGCGCCACTCGCAAGCTTGCTCATCATCTTTGAAATCACGGGCGACACAGGCAGTAACAACGCCATTCTCCTGCCGGCCTTGCTCGCTGTCGTTGTGGCCATCGGCTCGAGCCGACTCATCACGCGAGATTCAATTTACGACTCGGCTTTGCGCCGCCGCGGCGTCCGCGTCGCCGCCGCCGATCCGCAGGTTTTGAGCCGACTGTCCGTCGAGCAGGTCAACCTCGACCCCGCAGCGACCATCCGCGAGAGCGAGCCCTTCGAGCGGGTGATCGAGCTCATGGATCGTTGGAGTTCCCGCAACTTTGCAGTTCTTGATGCGACGGGCAAATACGTCGGCTTCCTCGTCGAGGAGGACGTCAACCTCACGCTCCTGGGCCACGAGGCGATGCCGCTCGTGGTCGTGGGCGAGCTGATGCGGACGGACGTGCCGCTCGTGTCGGCCGGTGACGATTTGCAGTCGGCATTCGATCTGTTCGCCCGGCTCGACGTGTCGCACTTGCCCGTCGGTATCGGACGCGGCGATACCAGCCGCGTCATCGGGCTCATCAGTCGCGCCAGCCTCATGCGGCGTTACAACATAGAACTCGACTGAGCCGCCTCAGGCATCTTCGCCGAACTTGCTTTCGAACAAGGTTTCCATGGCCTCCGTCGCCGCCTCGGCATCGTCGCCGGTGGCATCGACGCGGATCTCCGTGCCCTTTGTCGCGGCAAGCGTGATGACCTGCATCACGCTTTTTGCGTCGGCAGGACCCTCGGTGCCGTCAACGCGGTAGAGGTTGATCTCGCACTCAAAAGCTGAGGCACACTCGACGACTTGCATCGCCGGCCTGGCATGCAAGCCGTTCTCATTCGAGACGGTGACAGTTCGACTGCTTTGCAAGCAAATCTCCTTTAAGCAGCACCGTCGACACGCTGAAATACGTCCATGACGGCAAGCGGACTCTGCGGCCTCCCGAAGGTCGCGACGAAGTAGATCCTGGTGAAGCACTTTGAAGATAGTCTGCATCGCGTCGAGGTGCTCGCGGCTGCGATCGGGTGGGCTCAGCAGCAGCACGACAATGTGAACGGGCTTGCCGTCGACGCTCTTGAAGTCGATGCCGTTACTGCAGCGTCCGAACGCGGCCATCATGTCGCTGACGGCTGCGTGTTTAGCGTGCGGCACGGCAACGCCTTTGCCAAAGCCGGTGCTGCCTTGCCGCTCACGGTCGGCGAGCGTCGACAACACCTGTTGCTCCACATCGGCGGCGACTTTGCCGCTCGCGACGAGCTTCGAAAGCAACACGGCCGTCGCCTCGGCTGGCGTGGCGGCCTCGAGGTCCGTCACGACCGCATCGCGGTCGAATAGTTGAGACAATCGCATCATCGCTGCTTCAGGTAAACGTCACACAGGCTGGTGCCGGATCGACGCCGCTGCGCCTTCGGGCGGGTGCTTGCGGTTGCGATGCTTTTCCTTGTGCTCGGTGAGCTGGCGCTCGAGCTTCTGGTAACACTCGTCGACGCAGGCATCTACGGTGTCGCACCGGCTGTTGGCGACAAAGTTGTTGTTGTGGTCTGCGCTGACGAGCATCTCAACGTGGTAGCCGACCGGCTTGTTGTCTTCGATCACGACCTCGATCTCCTGGATGAGATTGTAAAACGTCACGAGCTTGTTGGCCTTGGCGTCGGCGTGAGCCTTCTGCTCGGGCGTGATATCAACGTGACGGGTGGTGATCAGGACGTGCATGTGAGGACTCCAAAGATGCTGATTCTGACGCCTCGTCGGATGAGTCCGACGAGGGCGCGGCGAGTGTAGGCGGAGCTGCGTCCGCCGCTGCGAGTGCTGCCTTGGCCTGCTTGCGGCTCATCGGCTTTTCCACCTGCCCGCTGCCCGGACCCGCCACGCCGCCACTGACCAGCAGCTTCATCGCTTCCTCCACCGTCATCGGCATCTCGATGACCTCGCGACGCGGCACGATCACCACGTACCCGCTGAAGGCCGTCGGACTGCTCGGCATGAAGACCGTCACCGTCTCACCCTCCGTCACCTCGTCGAGCGGTGGCAAGCCTTTACCCGTCACGAGGCCGAGCGACCAGATTTCGTTGCTGTGTGGCCGAAACGCCACCACGCGGCTGCCGGCAAATTGACTCTCGCGATCGGCTAGAACAAAATCGGTGATCTGTTTAAACGTCGGATACACCGCCCGAACCACCGGCACCCGCATCACGATTCGCTCGGCCGCTGCGTACAGGGCGCGGCCGAGAAAGTTACCCACAAGCAGGCCGACCATGTAGATCAGCACGAGCGCCAGCCCGACGCCCAGCAACTTCGTGTACCAGGCATCCTCGAAGTGAACACGAATCATCATCGCGTTCGTCGGGTCGGCGTAACCGGCCTGCTGGAGCGTGAACCACGCCCGCTTGAGGAGTTCGATGAGGTACCAGCCGATGCTGGTCCACAAAAAGTCGAAGATCCACCAAAGTACGCCCACCGTCAGGATCGTCGGCAGCAGCGTGCCCAGGCCTCGCAGAAAGAAGCGGGCAAAGTCACTGCCGAACGACCGACGGGGACGCGGTGCCGGGGCCTGATGGGGTGCTTGGCCTTCGATGGTCGCAGCGTAGCGAACCGTTCAGGCAACGACAGGTGCCTCGGCCCCGACTTTGATGACGATCATCCTTTTCTCGGTGTAGCCGCTGCCGATGTTGAGCCAGTCGATGCCCTTCGACTTGAACTTGCGGTGGACGTGCGAATGGCCGCAGACGACGTGGCGGACGTTGGCCCGTCGGCCCAGAATGCGACCGATGAGCGGGCTGCCGAGATACGCCCGCGCGAAGGCGTATTTGAGCGCCCGCTGCGGCAAGTCACCCGGCGGGATCGGCGGGAGCAGCATCTCGTGCGGACACACGTGGACAGCCGCCACCACGTGCTCGACATTCGCGACGTGTTTCAGGTCTCGGCGAAGGTCATTGCACCGGTCACCGCAGAACAATTCGTCGTCGGTCAGACCGACCGTAAATCGGCCGTCGTTCCAGCGGGCACGAAACGTGCGGCTGCCCTCGGGCACGTCGTTGGCTCCAGGCCCAAGGTCATCGCCATGCAACGCCGCTGCGGCTCCTGGGCTGAGCTTCGCCCGGTAGAACCGTCGCGGCAGGCCCAGACGCTTCAACGCAAAGCCGTAGTCGTACCAACCGAGGCTACCGACAACGGCCATCTTCCCGCGGCGAAACGGGTTGCCGGGAAGCCAATGCCAGCCGCAGTCGCGCACGCGTCGCGGCAACTCGCGCTTGAGCAATTCGTGAACATCGGTCTTGTCGATGCGGCTCCACATCTCGTGATTGCCTGGAACAAACAGCCGCGGGCGGCCGTCATCGACGAAGAGGCTCAGCGCTTTCTCGAGGGCATGGCCGTCACTCGTGGCCGCGTCGCCGACGAGCAGCAGCCCCTCAGCCTGCGTGTCGGGCCACGTCGCCGCCAACGCCTCGGCCGACGCCCGGCTCTTAGGCACGTCGTGGTGCAGATCGGCAGTGACGGCAAGACGGAACACGGTCGCCGCAAGGTAGCACGCCCGGAATGGCTAGTGACGCCGATGCGTGACCGCTACCGTGCTGGCCCGCATGATGACTACAGCTTCCAACACTGCGCCGCCGCTCGAGGTCGTCAACGTCGTCAAGACGTTCGGCCCACGCAGCGCCCGCGTCACTGCCGTCAATGGTGTCAGCTTGCGCGTCGAGCCCGGCACCTTCACCGCCATCATGGGCAAAAGCGGTAGCGGCAAGAGCACGCTGCTCCACCTCGCCGCGGGTTTGACCCGGCCCGACACCGGCAACGTTCTGGTCGCCGGTGACGACTTGGCTCAGCTCGACGACAAGCCGCTGACGCTGTTCCGCCGTCGCAGAATCGGGCTCGTCTTCCAAAGCTTCAACCTCATTCCGACGCTGACCGCCCGCGAGAACGTCGCGCTGCCTTTGACGCTCGACGGAGCACCGTCCGAGGGCGGCGATCGGGCTAAGGAGCTGTTGGCGATGCTCGACATCGCCTCACGGAGCGAACATCGGCCCGATGCTATGAGTGGCGGCGAGCAACAACGCGTCGCCATCGCCCGGGCACTGGTAGCCAATCCTGCTTTGATTCTCGCCGACGAACCGACGGGCAACCTTGACAGTGCCAACGGCGAAAGCGTCTGCCGGCTGCTACGCGACCTTGCCGAGGGCGGGCGGACGATCGTGATGGTTACGCACGAACCGAGCGTCGCTGCTTTCGCCCACCGCGTCGTGGTCTTGAAGGATGGCCTGCTCGCCGACGACTTTGCCGTCGGCTCAGAAGACTTGGGCGGCGTTGCGGTCTCTGAGCGCTACCGCAAAGCAGCCGCGTGAGGCGGGCTGCAAGGCGAATGCATCGCGAGCTTGTGCTGCGGGTCTTATAGAAGATACGATGCCCGCATGTTGACCCGCGACGCTGTCAGTTCTGATGCGATGTCTGACGATCCGTTGGCGTCGGCCTCACCGGCCGAGCGGATCCCGGTGAGCGTTCATCCCGACGCCGCTGCCGCCAGTCGAGCGGTCGCTGCGGAGATCGCGTCCATCATCCGCACCCGCAACGACGCCGGCAGCGCTGCCGTGCTCGGCCTGGCGACCGGCTCGACGCCGACCGGCGTCTACGACGAGCTCATCCGGTTGCACCAGGACGAAGGCTTGTCGTTCAAGAACGTCGTCACGTTCAACCTCGACGAGTACTGGCCGATGCAGCCGGGCGATCTGCAGAGCTACGTCCGCTTCATGAAGGAGCACCTGTTCGACCACATCGACATCGACCCTGCCAACGTCCATGTGCCCGACGGCACACTCGCCATCGAGGGTGTGGCCGAGTTCTGCCGTGGATATGAGCAGAAGATCCGCGAGCACGGCGGTATCGACGTCCAGCTTCTCGGCATCGGCAGAACCGGGCACGTCGGCTTCAACGAGCCGGGCAGCCCGCGTGACAGCCGGACGCGACTGATCACGCTCGACAAGGTGACCCGCGCCGACGCCGCGGCCGACTTTTTTGGCGAAGAAAACGTGCCGCGCCGTGCCATAACGATGGGCGTAGCGAGCATCATGGACGCTCGCCGGGTCATTCTGCTGGCCTTCGGCGAGCACAAGGCGCCGGTCGTCTGGCGTGCGGTCGAGGGCGAAGTCGACGCGGCAGTAAGCGCGAGCTTTTTGCAGGGGCACGAGCACGCGAAGTTCGTGCTCGACCCCGCCGCCGCCGGTGAGCTAACGCGATTGGCCAGGCCTTGGCTGCTCGGCCCGCTGGGCATGAGCGGGCTGGCGTGGGACGAGGCCATGACCCGCCGGGCAGTGATCTGGCTGGCCCGCAAGCTTGACAAGCCGTTGCTGAAACTCACGGACGCCGACTACAACGAGAACGGGTTGCAGGAGCTTGTCGCCTCGCGTGGCAGCGCGTACGAGATCAACATTGAGGTCTTCAAAGGCCGCACCCGCACGATCACGGGTTGGCCGGCGGGCAAAGAGCCGGGCAAGCCCGACTACAGCGGCGTCTACCGCGGCAGCGACGCGTTTCCTAAACGTGTCGTCGTCTTCAGCCCGCACCCCGACGACGACGTCATCTCGATGGGTGGCACGTTCATTCGGCTGTGCGACCAGGGACACGACGTGCACGTTGCATACCAGACGAGCGGCAACATCGCTGTCTGGGATGACTCGGCACGGCGGCACGCCGACCTGCTCGCCGAGGCGGCGGGAGCTTTCGGCCTTGATGCCAAGCAGGCCCGAGACGTGGCAGACCGAATCGAGCGCGACATTGCCGGTAAAGGGCCCGGCGACGTCGACTCTGAGGAGCTCAAGTCGATGAAGGGGCTGATCCGCCGGACCGAGGCCCGGGCGGCGGCGAGGTACAGCGGCGTCAAAGACGACCACATCCACTTCCTCGACATGCCGTTCTACGAAACCGGCCGCGTGCGGAAAAAACCGCTGACGAGCGACGACGTCGACATCATCGTCAAGCTGCTCCGCGACGTTCGGCCGCACCAGGTCTACGCGGCGGGTGACCTGTCCGACCCGCATGGCACGCACCGCACGTGCCTGGCTGCGGTGCTCAAGGCGCTGGCCGAGTGTGAGGGCGACGACTGGTACAAGCAGCTGGAGGTCTGGCTGTACCGCGGGGCGTGGCAGGAGTGGGAGCCACAGGACCTGGAGATGGCCGTGCCTTTGTCACCCGGGGAAGTCGCACGCAAGCGGGCGGCGATCTTCCGGCACGAGAGCCAGAAGGACCGGGCCCGCTTCCCGGGCCGCGACGCTCGTGAGTTCTGGCAGCGGGCAGAAGACCGCACCCGCGAGACGGCTGCCTGCTACGACGCGCTGGGCCTTGCCGAGTACGAGGCGATTGAGGGCTTCGTCCGGTGGAAGGGCGAGGCCATGTGACCCTTTGCCGCGATTCAGTTGTTGCGATACAGGTCGTTCTGCCTGATGTACCGGGCGACGCCATCGGAAACAAGCTCATCGATCGGCTCGCCTGCTGCCACGCGACGGCGGACGAGCGTCGAGCTGACATCGAGCGGCGTCACCTTGACCACATGATCGCGCAAATGTCGGACCTGCGCCGGTAGCGAGGCCCAGTCGATCACGTGACCCGGCCGGGCCATCACGACGAACTGCAAAATGGTGGGCGGCACTGCCAACAGGTCGGCAGCCCGGTGCCAACGCGGCAGGCCGGCGAGCAGGTCCGCGCCGATCAACCAAGGCGTCGGCTGACCCATTTTTGCAGAAATTTCAGCGGCGGTGTCGGCGGTGAAGCTCGGGCCGGCCCGCAACACTTCGCGATTATCCACAATGAAGAACGGATCGCCTTCAACGGCGACGCGGCACATTGCCACACGGTCCTTGGCCGATGCACTGCCGCCCTCCTTGAACGGAGACTGACCAGCCACGACGAGACGAACGGCGTCGAAACCACCCGATTCCGCGGCATTTCGAGCAGTATTGAGATGGCCTAGATGAACGGGATCAAAACTGCCGCCGAAGCAAAGCTCGTTGGCAGCGGCAAGATGTGGGCTCTGCGGGGTCACCAGTTTGCAGTAGATTTAACTTCGTGTTGACACGACCATCGAAGGCTGTACCTTCCAGGCCCCGATGGCTGCTAGGCAGGTCAACACCGGCTGGCAACATGCGTGAGGCCTTTTGTGGCATCGCCCATGCTTGACAGGCGGCGGGTCGGTGCCACGACCCCGTTGCCCCTTTAGAGGCGAAGCGGCTTGCCAGGTGCGACCGCGGGCTGACTCGCGGGTACTACCTGTTGAGACGGCTTTACCGCCTCTATGCCGGAATGGTACGTGGCTTGGCGTCCGCTTTGCAGCGGACGCTGGACCGCCACCGGTAGAGGCGACGCCGGCGATGTTCAGATAACCGTCTGAATCTGCCGACGGCCGCAGACGAACCTTCCGCCCCGCCGACTGGCGCCGGCGGGATGTAGGCCACGATGCTAGGCGACCCGTCCGGTCACCAGCGACAACCAGATCCTAAACCGCCTGACGCGAGTGCGAAGGGCTACCCCCAACTGATCGAGATGACGAAGACGACAAAGACGGCACCGGAAGCCAATGCCTCCACCGAGGCTCCGCGTAAGCCCGTGATCCATTCCCGGACGGTCGAGGCCCAGAAGGCCGCCCGCAACAGCGAGGGCGAGGTCGGTGCACCTCTGCGCCGCCGCGTCGAGGCGCTGTTGGCCGAGGAGTTTGACTTCATGGACTCCGAGCAGTTCCAACGCAAGGGCATCGAAAAAGAGCTCTTCGGCGAAGACATTCCCATGCTGCCGCTTGTCGACTGGTACCAGCCGACACGCGACGATGCGTTCGACAAGACCGAGAACGTCAGCGCTCCGACGCTCATGAAGCCGCCGGAAGAGCGGCTGATGTTCGCTCGCTTCAACTACGCCAAGCTCAAGATCGGCCGCGTCCAGCGTCGCATCAAGAAGAAGGGCCTCAAGAACCTCGAGCGTAAGGACGGCCAGGAACTGGTCGTCTGGAACGACCGCTTCGAGCACCTTCGCGAGTACCTGGTCCGCACGAACCTCGCCCTCGTCCTGGCCATGGCCAAGCGGACGCGGCTGGGCGACGTCGACTTCGCAGAAGTGGTTTCCGAGGGTAACATGGCCCTCATCCGCGCGGTTGATAAGTTCAACGTCGACAAGGGCTTCAAGTTCAGCACGTACGCTTGCCGGGCCATCCTGAAGGCGTTCAGCCGGACGGCCATGAAGCACTCGCGTCACCGCCAGCGGTTCCCCGTCGAGTTCGAGCCGGACCTCGAGAAGTCGAACTGGCTCGAAACCAAGCGTGGCGATGTTCGTGACGATTGTGTCGTCGAACTCAAGACGATCGTCGACCGCAACATGGCCGATTTGACCGATGTCGAGCAGACCGTGCTCAAGCGTCGCTTCAACTGGGAGCAGGACACGAACAACCCGCTCACCCTGGAGCAGGTCGGCAAGATCATCGGCGTCACGAAGGAGCGGGTGCGCCAGATCCAGAACAAGGCGCTGGCCAAGATCCGCAAGCTCATGGAAGAAGGCGTGCTTCGCAGCGAATCGCGTGAACGGCAGTTCGATGGCGACGCGCTCAAGCTTCGCGGCTTCGAAGTCGACCTCATGCGGATCGAGGCAGAAGCCCGTGGCGAGCGGTTCGACCTCTTCGCCGACGAGCCGCCGACGTTCAATCCCGACGAATTCGAGCTTGATCCCGAGCCGAACCTCGCCGCGGTCAAGGACTGAGGCAGGCGAGACCAATCACGAGCCCGGCAGCAAATGGCTGCCGGGCTTCTTTGTGCGCGGTCCGTCGGGAACTAATGTCGGGCATGCCCATCAGCGAGTTCCCGGCGACCGAGACTTGGCTGCCGACGATCAAGATTGCGATTCACGAAGATCTTGCCGGTGGCGGCATTGAGGCCGATGTCACGGGCCGGCTTATCATTCCGCGAGGACTCGAAGGCGTGGCGACGCTCGTGCAGAAGGCGCGGGGCGTAACCTGTGGTCTGCCGGCGGTGGGGACGATCTGTCACCTGTTCGACGACGGCATCACGGTCGATCCCCCCATCGACCACGCCCGCGACGGAGACTATCTCGAAGCCTCGTCTGCCCAGCCGGTGCCGTTGCTGCGGCTTCGCGGGCCGGTTCGGTCGCTACTGGCGGCAGAGCGGACGATGCTCAACCTCGTCTGCCACCTCAGCGGCGTCGCGACGATGACACACCAGTTCGTCAAACAGTGCGAGGGCACGGCGGCCCAGATATTCGACACGCGAAAAACGATGCCGGGCCTGAGGTCGCTGCAGAAGTACGCCGTCACCTGCGGCGGGGGCGTCAACCACCGCATGGCGTTGCACGACATGGTTCTGGTGAAAGACAATCACCTCGCACTCGCAGGCGTGGCCGAGGGGCAGCCGCTGCACAAGGCGATCGAGGAGGTCGTTGCCCGCAGTCACAAAGAAGCGATCGAGCGGCCTATAGAGGTCGAGGTCGACACGATGGAGCAGTTCCGCGAGGTGCTGTCCGTCGACGGTGTCGACGTCATTCTGCTGGACAACATGACGCCGCAGCAGCTGCAGCAGTGCGTCAGCCTGCGCGACGCGACCGGCCACTCGACGCCTCTTCTCGAAGCCAGCGGTGGTGTTTCGCTCGACACCGTCGCTTCCATTGCTCGAAGCGGCGTCGAGCGGATCAGCGTCGGCGCGATCACGCACTCTGTGCCGTCGCTCGACCTGTCGCTCGACGTCACGGTCTGACATGTCGCGCACCGAAAAGCCTCTGAAGACGTCACCGTCTTCAGAGGCTTAGGGAGAGAGAGATCTGTTGCGACGGCTCAGTCGTTGACAAGGTCGTCAGCGGCGTCTTCGACATCCTCGGCGGTGTCTTCCATCGAATCCTTCATGTCATCGCCGGCCTCTTCCACGTTGTCGCCGAGATTGTCCATCCCGTCGCTCATGTCATCGCCCATGTCATTCATGTCGTCATTGACGGAATCGACGTCGTCATTGAGTTCGGGCTCGTCGCTGTCACAGCCGACGGTGACACCAGCGAAGAGGAAGGTGGCGGTCAGGGCGACGAGGAGCTTCAGGAGCTTGGTGTTCATAGCGTTGGTTCTGCGGGGTCAGGCGGTCGGCCTGGCTGATTGGTGGCCCACCGGACATTCGGCGGGCATGTAGGTGAGTCTAATGCTAATCCCGTGCCACGCCAGTTGGAATGTCAGATCCGGACAGGGCTGACAGCTCGCCGTTGAGGTACGCCTGAAGAAAGCCGGCGGCGGCGACGGCGTCGAGACGCTTCTTCTTCCGCTTCCGCGTCAGGTTCTCGCCCCCGCGACGCCGACTCGCCAGCACCGCCTCTGCCGCCAAACTGCTTTGACGCTCGTCAACCAGGCACAGCGGCAACTTGACCGCATCTGCGACGCTGCGGGCCCAGGTCCGCACGTTCTTGGCCGATGGCCCCTCCGTACCGTCCATGTTGATCGGCAGGCCCACGACCAGCACCTCGGCCCCTTCCCGCTCGACAACCGCCACAATTTCGGCCTGGGCGACAGCGTCCGTCGTAACCTCCAGCACCGCCAGCGGCGACACGAAGGTGCCACCGGCGTCGCTGAGTGCCAATCCGACGCGGCGTGTGCCGTAGTCGATGCCAAGGTGTCGCATGCGCTGCCTCCTCAGATGTACCGGTCGCCGAACTTCTCCTTGAGCGGCCCTTCGACGAGCTGCTTCACCTTCTCAGCGTCGGCCTTGGGGCACACCAGCGTGCAGTCGGCTGTGTGCACGATCACCATATCGCTCACGCCGATGAGGGCGATGAGGTGGTCGGGCGTCTTCTCGTCGCGGCTGAGGATGATGTTGGCGTCCGACTCGAGCAACGCCGTCGCCGGGGCGTCGATCGCGTTGTCGGCGTCGTCGGTGTCGAGCGTCTCGGCCAGGGCGGGCCAACTGCCGACGTCGAGCCAGCTCACGGGCAGCTCCACGACTGCCACGCCCTCCGTTGCACCACTGCGACGACTTGCCGGCTCTAGGACCGCGTAGTCGATGCTGATCTTCGGCAGCGACGGGTAGACGTCGCTGACGACCTGGGCCTGCTGATCCGTGCCCCACGCGTCGGCGATTTTTGACAGGCCGCGATGGCTTTCGGGCAGGAACTCCTTGAGCGCGTCGAGCACGGTGGCAGCCCGCCACACGAACATGCCACTGTTCCAGTAGTATCGGCCGCTTTCGACGTACCGGTCGGCGGTCGGCTTGTCGGGCTTTTCCTTGAATGCTTGGACTGAGTAGACGCCCGTCTGGCCGTCGACGTCGTCAATCGCGCTGGAGCGTTGGACGTAGCCCAGGCCCGTATGGCCGTGCGTGGGGACGACGCCAAACGTCACGAGCAGGTCGTGGTGCTGCTCGACGACGTCGAAGCCCGCATTAAGCCGATCGGCGAATGTTTCGACAGGCGTGATGACGTGATCTGCGGTGACGACTGCGAACGTCGCATCGGGATCGTTCTTGGCAAGCACAGCCGCCGGAAAGCCGACGGCGTTGGCGGTGTCGCGACCTTCGGGCTCGCCGAGCAGGTTGTTGTCGGGCAGCTCAGGCAAGTCCTTCAGGACGGCTGCGCGGTGCTGCTCACCGGTGCAGACGTAGATCCGCTCGGCGGGCATCGAATGCAGCAGCCGTTCGAACGCGAGGCGGAGCAGACTCTTGCCTTTGGCGACGGGGAGCAGCTGCTTTGGGGTATTGCCCCGTGAAAGCGGCCAGAGCCGTTTGCCGCTGCCGCCGGCCATGATGACGCCGTATCGCATGAGGAAGTCGTGAGTCTTGCGTAGATCGAGAGGAGAAGGGTGCCGGCCGATTTCACGCGTTGTGTCGCGGCGGGCAGTCGGGCAAGAGTAGCGTCACGATCATGGCACACGTTTGCAACATCGATGCTAAAGGTCGACTTTTTCGCGGGCTGCTCGGCCTCGCCGCCTGCGTGGTCGCGCTGATCGTCCTGCTCGCCTGGGCGTTGCCGTCGGGCGCGGTGCTTGCGTGGGTACTCGTCGCCGTGGTGGCGGGCGTTGGCCTCTTCGGGCTGTACGAGTCGTACCACGGCTGGTGTGCCGCCCGGGCACTGGGAATTAAAACACCGTTCTAGCCGACATGGCCACCACTGACCTGCCGACCGTCTGGCTGTTCGAGGATCAGCTCAATCCGCGGGTGACGGCGTTGGCCGAAGCGCCGAAGGACTCGCCGGTATTGCTCGTCGAGAGCGACGTGAACTTCCGCATGTTTCCGTTTCACAAGAAGCGGATCACGTTCCTCGTCAGCGCGATGCGGCACTTCGCGGCAGAGCTGGAGACGGCGGGGCACGATGTCCGCCACTACCCGCTCAAGCCTCGCGGCTACCGCGACGCGTTGTCCGCGTTGGTCCATCACCTCAAGAAGCGCAAGAACCGCGAGCTGTGGATCACCGAGCCCAGCGAATGGCACACGCGGCATTGGCTCGAGACTGTGCCAAGCCGCCTGGCTAGCGAGTTTGGTGTCGAAGGCGTGACGATCCGATGGCTGCCGAACCGTCTGTTCCTGACCGATCGCCAGCATTTTGCGACGTGGCTGGGCGGTCGCAAGAAGCCGGTCATGGAGCACTACTACCGCCAGATGCGGCGGCGAGCACGACCTGCTCATGGACGAAGGCAAGCCGGCCGGTGGCACTTGGAACTACGACAAGCTCAACCGCAAGTCGGCCCCGAAGGGTCACGTATTTCCGGAGTCGCCAAGCTATGAACCCGACGAAATCACGCTCGAGGTGATGAAGGAGGTCGAGCGACGCTTTGCCACGCACCCGGGCAGCACCGAAGGCTTTGATCTGCCTTGCGATCGCCAGACGGCCAAGGCGGCGTTCGATCGTTTCGTGAAGGAGCGGTTGCCGCTGTTCGGCGACTACGAGGACGCCATGGTGACGGGCGAGCGGACGCTGTACCACAGCATCGTGTCGCCGCTGTTCAACGCCGGGCTGGTCGAGCCTCTGGCGTTGTGCAAGCTGGTCGAAAAGGCGTGGCGGCAGGGCAAGGTGCCTCTGAACGCGGCCGAGGGGTTCATCCGCCAGATCATCGGCTGGCGAGAGTTCGTCTACGGCATCTACTGGTCCCTCATGCCCGAGTACCGCACGCGCAACCCGCGCGGCGACAGTCGG
Source organism: uncultured Planctomycetota bacterium (assembly GCA_963841915.1). Lineage (GTDB taxonomy): Bacteria > Planctomycetota > Phycisphaerae > Tepidisphaerales > Tepidisphaeraceae > JBCDKH01. Next base: position 829,164 of record CAWJEN010000006.1, read on the forward strand.
CCACTGCCCGGCTTCTTCTGGGACGCCGAGACCGACATGAACTGCCTGAAGCAGTCGATCGGCCACGTGGTCGACGACGGCTTCAGCCACCACATCCAGCGGCTGATGGTCATCTGCAACTTCGCCACGCTCGCCGGCCTGTCGCCTCAGGCGGTCAACGACTGGTTCCTGGCCATGTACGTCGACAGCCACGACTGGGTCGTCACGCCCAACGTCATCGGCATGGCCATGAACAGCGACGACGGCGTCATCGCGACCAAGCCCTACGTCAGCAGTGCCAACTACATCAACAAGATGAGCGACTACTGCAGCGGTTGCCGATTCAATCCGAAAGAGCGGATCGGCCCGAAGGCGTGCCCGTTCAACTTCATGTACTGGTCGTTCATGGACGACCACCGCGAGCAACTCGGCCGCAACCCGCGTACAAGTCGGCAGCTCAAGATTCTCGACGGCTTCGGCGAACAGGTCATCAACGAGATGCGCCGCCTACGGGAGACGTTCTTGGAAGAAGTCGCCCCCCGAAAGGTGAAGGGCGGCGACGACTACGCCCAATGGAACCAGCCACGCGGCAGGGCGGAGGCCGAGGGCAAGACCGTGTATAACGGCCGCCATGACGCAGACTGATCCGGATGAACAGCCAATTGAGGCGGTTCTCTTCAACTACCCAGATCAAGAAGCCAGCGCAGATCTTGGGACGTTCGTCCGGAGGATTTTTGGCATTTGGTACGCCTTCTATTACATCGGCTTGATCTTCGACTACTCCGTTGCGATCGCCGTTTCTAAAACGGGGACGAGCGACGTTTGGGACATGTACCTGCCGTGGATCGGTTCGAGCGTCGTTGGCGTCGGGATGTGTATCGGGATTGCCTCGTACACGCCAAAAAACAACAGCAGTCTCGGCTACGCCGGCGACATCTTCAACGCTGCTTGGTACGCATATGTTGCTCCGGCCGGCAACATCAGCGTTGGAATCTTTGTGTTGGCAAAAGCACACCGGCTCGCCGCGTTCATCACGCGGCGAGCCGGTAGCTAACTGAAGCTGACAAGTAGTCTTAGTTGTCGCTGTTCTGCTCCGACGGGACGACCCGCAGGTCGTACCGTTGGCCGCGGTTGTTGTTGCTGGTGCCGGCGGCGTCGTTGCTGCCGTCGAGCGGGAGCAGGTACGTGATGTACGTCCGCGTCGGCGACAGCGTCTCGACCGTTTGCACCTCGTTGCCCGCCAGCGTCGCCCGGCCACTTTGGCCGCTGACGAGCAGCGTCTGACCACGCTGGACGTGGTACTGGCCGACGACCGAGTTGTTGTTGAGGTCGTAGAGATAAACGATGCCGTCACCCGTGGCCTCGTAAGAGAGCGAACCCTTGCCGCGGGCCTTCTCCTGGGCCGAGGCCGGCACACCTGCACGCAGGTTCACCGGCGGTTCTTTGGGTTCCATAGCGGCCTGCTTCTCGGACTCGGACGGCCCGCTCGAAGCGCAGCCGGTAAGGCCGATCGCCGTAAAGGCAAGAATTGAAAGCACACACAGCGGGCGATTAAGAAGCATGGATCGATTATAGCAATCGACTGTCCCTTCCGTTAAGGCCTGTTCTCGCCACGCCAGGTAGACGGGCGCGCCCTTTGCTGTGAGGTAGGTCGATGTTGCTGTACCGACTCGATCCCGTGGGCACCTCTGCCCATCCCGCCGCCGACCCGGCCTGTGCGGCCGAGCAGGCCGACCTGACCTACGTCACGCACGACCAGCCGGGTATCACCCGCCGCAAGTTCGGCCGCGGGTTTGCGTTCTACGGGCCGGACGGCGAAAAGATTTCCGATCAGGCAGAGATCGACCGCCTCAACGCCATGGCCATTCCGCCTGCTTACGCAGAGGTCTGGATCTGTGCCGATCCTCGCGGCCACCTGCAAGCCGTCGGCATCGACGACCGCGGCAGAAAGCAGTACCGCTACCACGAGGAATGGGCCCGCGTCCGCGATCTGGCCAAGTTCCACAAGCTCTGCGCCTTCGGCCGCGCGTTGCCGAGCCTGCGCCGCCGCGTCGCCAAAGATCTCAAGCTGCCGGGCCTGCCCCGCGACAAGGTGTTGGCCGCGTGCGTCCGCCTGCTCGACGAAACCTTCATCCGCGTCGGCAACGCCGACTATGCCAAGAGCAACGGCTCGTTCGGCCTGACGACGCTCCAGGACAGCCACGCCGCCTTCAAGAAAGGCGTCGTCCGCTTCGAGTTCACCGCAAAGAGCGGGCTCGATCGCGAACTTGAAGTCCGCGACAGCCGCCTCGCCAAGATCATCAAGTCCAGCCAGGACCTGCCGGGCGAGGAACTGCTCCAGTACCTCGATGACGCCGGAAACGTCCACGACATCGGCAGCGCCGACGTCAACGCCCATCTGCGAGATCTCATGGGCGACGGCTTCACCGCCAAGGATTTCCGCACCTGGCACGCCACCGTCCTCGCCGCCGGTGAACTACGCGGCGTCGAACTCGCCTCGAGCAAGACGGCCATCAACAAGCAGGTCGTCGCAGCCATCGACGCGGTCGCCGAGCAGCTCGGCAACACCCGCAGCGTCTGCCGCAAGTGCTACGTCGATCCACGCGTCATCGAAGCGTTCGAAGATGCCACGCTGGAGGACGCCTTTACCAACGCACCGGCGACGCGGGGCCTGCGCATCGACGAGCGGGCCGTGCTGCAACTGTTGGAGCGTTAGACCTCGCCGCTCTGAACACTTCGACGGATGCGGCACCCATCATCCGCCCCTCGCCCCTCGCCCCTCGCTCCTCGTCCGTTCCAATCACGCCGGTGGCTGAACCACGTTCTGTGACACTTCAGCAGTCTCGACCGCCGCATCGACGGCGTCTGACTCCTGCGGCTCGGCCTTCGCGTCGTCCTGGTTGGCGTGCTTCAGGTCGTCGGCCACGTGCTCGTAAACCGTCGCCAGGAATCCCAGCAAACGAAACTTCGTCCGCGCGCTCCGCTCGAAAGGCGGGCGGCCGAGCTTTTGCAAGGCATTGTCACGTCCCAGCGGCGTCGGGTTGTCGAGCGCGGACAAACCACTGCCGCCCGTCGTGAAGGTCGACGGCGTGCCGAGACTTTCCGACAGGTCGATCATGACCTCGTCTTCGTCCTCGAGGTCGTGCAGGTCGATGTCGTCGGTCATGTCGCTCATGCGGCCTCCGCGTCGGGGATCAAGTCATCGTCGTCGTCGTCCATCATCGACGCCTCGAAGTCGGCCGCGGCGGCATCGGCGGCCGACTGGCCCTTCCTCGCCTGCGGGCCGAAGCTGTCCCGGCTCAGCGACAGGTACTCTTTCAGCTCGCCTGTCGACAACTCCGTCAGCCATTCGTCTCCGCTGCCGACGATGTTCTGGGCAAGGGCCGTCTTTTCGGCCAGCATCTTGTCGATGCGTTCCTCGACGGTGCCAAGCGTGACGAACTTGTGCACCTGCACGCGTTTCGTCTGGCCGATGCGGTAGGCCCGGTCGGTCGCCTGGTTTTCGACGGCCGGGTTCCACCAGCGGTCGAAGTGGAACACGTGCGTCGCTGCCGTCAGGTTGAGGCCCAAACCGCCTGCACGCAGGCTCAGCACGAAGATGTCGGCCCCTTCGCCGTGCCTGGTGTTCTGGAAGTTGAGGATCATGTCCTCGCGTTTGGGCTGGGGCGTTCCGCCGTGAAGGAACGCCATCGGCCGCCCGAGTCGCTGCTCGAGCATCGCCACCAGCAGATCGCCCATCTTGCGGTACTGCGTGAAGATAAGGGCCTTTTCGCCTTCTTCCATGACCTCTTCGAGCATCTCGGCCATCCGGGTCGCCTTGCCGCTGCGGGCAAGCTGCTTCTCGAGCTTGACCGTGTCGTTCATCGGGTCACCCGTCAACAGGGCCGGGTGGTCGCAGACCTGCTTGAGCTTGGTGAGCACGCTCAAGATCAGTCCGCGCCTGCGGATGCCGCTGGCGGTATCGATGCGGCCGATCATGTCGCCCGTGATCGTCTCGTACGCCGCCGCCTGTTCCGGCGTCAGGCCGCAGAAGACAGCCATTTCCATCTTCTCGGGCAGGTCGGCCGCGACTTCGGGCTCGTCCTTGGTCCGCCGCATAATGAACGGCCGGATCATCTCACGCAGCCGCCTGGCCCTGCCGCGATCGCCATGCTTCTCGATCGGGATGGCGAACCGCTCGCGGAACTCGCCCTGGCTGCCGAGCAGGCCGGGGTTGAGCAGGTCCATGATCGACCACAATTCGCCCAAGTGGTTCTCGACCGGCGTACCCGTCAAGGCCACGCGACGCGGCACGTCGAGGCCGCGCACCGCCAGGCTGCTGGCGGCGTTGGGGTTCTTGACCTTCTGCGCCTCATCGAGCACGACGCGGCCCCACTTGACGCGGCGGAAGTCGTCCTTGTCCCGGTGCGACAACGCGTAGCTCGTGACGACGATGTCGGCCTTGTTGGCCTCTTCCTCGAAGAACTCGCCACGAAGTCGCCCCGGCCCGTGGTGGGGCAGGACGACCAGCTCCGGCGCGAAACGCGCCAGCTCGCGGCCCCAGTTGCCCAGCACACTCGTCGGCACAAAGAGCAACGTCGGATCCGGCGGCGGCATCTCGGCTGTCTTGTGCTGCGCCCGTTCGTGCTGCAGGAGGGCGATCATCTGCACGGTCTTGCCCAGACCCATGTCGTCGGCCAGAACGCCACCGAGGCCGAGGCGGTCGAGGAAGGCGAGCCATTGCAAGCCGCGAAGCTGGTACGGTCGCAGCTCGCCCTTGAACAGTTCAGGTTGCGGTAACGCCTCGGCCTTGCCGGGGACTTGTTCGAGCAGCTCGTCGACCCACTCCATGCCGCTGAGGCGGACGGCCGGCGCGGTGCCGGCAGCGGTGCGGAACTCGCCCAGGCCGAAGCCGGCGCGGAAGGCTTCTCCCAGCGTCAACTCGCCGGCGGGACGCTTGTCCATCAGCTCGGCCGCAGCGGCGGCGGCGTCCGGGTCGATTTCGATCCAACGGCCGTCGCGACGCACCAGCGGCTGACCGGCACGCACCAGCGCCCGGAACTCGGCGGCAGTGATCTCGTCGCCGCCGACCGCGATCCGCCAGTCGAACTTCAGCAACGCCTCCAGGCCCGCCCGGGCGCTCGTGGCCCTGGCGAACGAACCGTCGCCGAAGCCCAGCGAGTCGTCGGCCGGCCGCAGGTCCATCACCACTTCGACCCGCGCGTCGCGGCTGTTGGCCCACGACGGCATCCGCGCGTCGAACCCCGACTCGTGCAGAATCTCGCCCCAGTCCCGCATCATCTTGAAGGCTTCCTCGCCCGTGAGGAACAGGTGCGAGACACGCTCGGGCGCGGTCGCGGCCGACTTGTCAGCGCCGCCGGCTTCGAGGACGCGGGCCAGCGGCGGCAGGAAGTCGCCCGCACGCCGCAGCTCGGCGGCGAGACGCTCACGCAGACGCACGGCGTTGCGGCCGACGTAGCCGATGCTGCCGGCCGGCTGGTCCCACACCTGACGCGCCGGCAGCGGGGCGTGCGTATCGGCCATGTCCGGTGGCGGTAGTAGACGCCACGTCAGCGGCCATTGATCGTCGTCAAGCTCCTGGGGCACCGCGTGCGGGTCTTCGGCCAGGGCGGCCTCTTCACGTCGGAACGTGCGGGCCTCCTGCGAGTCGGGCTCGAGCAGCTCAAAGCCGAGCCGCCAGGGCTCGCCGCCGTCGTCGCCGAGGCGGGCGGTCCACGTCTGCACCTTGTCGAGCAGCGTGGCCACTTCGCGGTCGCGCCCGCCGACAAAGCGGAGCGAAGGTGTCGCGGCGATGGCGTCGGGGTCTCGAACGAGCGTGCTGATCCACTTCACCTCGGCCTCGGCGTCTTCGCGGTCGGCGCGTTCGTGGACGTTGCTGAAGAACTCGTCCTTGGCCAGGGCTTCGCGGACGAGGCCGTCGCAGCAGGTGTCGAGGAGTTGTTCGACGAGCTCGAGTCGATCGGCGACGCGGCCTGCACCTTCGTCGGCACAGAAGCAGACGCCGGGCATGGCGGCGGCGAAGCGCTCGAGTCGCTCGACGTCGCGGCCGTCCCCGACGAGCAGCCGCCAGCTGGCGATAACGCCTTCGTTGCCGACGTTGTGGGGTCCGCCGCTGAGGTCGCGACGGGCCGAGGGGTAGAACTGTTCGCGGGCGACGGCGGCCTCGGCGAACTGCATCAAGCGGCCGAACGCCTGCATGGAGTCCGGGCCGTCTGCCTGGCGGAGCATTGCCAGCAGGTCGCTGCCGCTGACGGCGACGGCGGGTTGCTCGCGAAGCGTGTCACGTCCGGGCTCTGCGACGTGGAGCACGTGCTCGGCGTGCAGGGACTGTTCGGTCCACCGCCACAACCGCCCGGCGTGCCAGGTGGCCTCACCCGCGCCGGCGGCGGGGGTCATGGGGACCACAGGAGCTGAAGATTCGGCGACGGCGGCGGTGTCTTCCATGAGTAGTGCCGCCAGTGACCCGCCGTTGGGGGCGGGGCGTCTAGCGGAACGGCCACGATAGTCAGGCTCAACCGCCGACGCATTGGCCGATCTGCGGCGATGCGCACCGGCGGCCGCGGCGGCGCACGTCTTTTAGCGACGCACCACCTACGATGGCCGACGTCCCGCTTCGTAGCAGCACCGTCGGCCGAGTCTGTAACGCGACGTCAAACGCATGCACGGCCGACGACCCGCCGACGCAGCCGCGGAGCCGAATGTTCCACGTGGAACATTCGGCGAGGACCAGAATACGGGCTGAGCGGCTCCGGCAAGGGTCGGCCGATGTTCCACGTGGAACAAAGCGACGTCGCCGCCCACGCCAACGCCATTTGGCCGCCGCGGCGCAACGCATTTGGCCAATTTTAAAGCTCGCCGACGGCTAATCGATGATTTTGACGAGGCTGTTGCCCTCGTAGAGCATCTCGTAGACGGCCTCGATGTCGTCGTCGAGCAGGCGGACGCAGCCCATGCTCGCGTTGGTGCCGATGGTGTCGGGCTCGATGGTGCCGTGGATGCCGTAGGAAGGCTGCCCGAGTGCGTCACCGCCGATGCCGGTGAGGCCGATCCACCGTTCGCCCAGCGGGTTCTCCGGGTTGTCGGCTGCGTAGACCTCGCTTGTTCGCGGGTTGGTCCACTGCGGGTTCTCGAGCTTGCTGCCGCGGGTCACTTCCCACAAACCCGTCGGCGTCGAGCTGTCGGCACCAAGGCCCACGGGGTAGGACCAGAGGTACATCGACCCGCTCGTCCCCGGCAGACCGCCGAGGTAAAGGTCGATCTCGAACCGGCTCTTGCTGACCGTCGCGTGGATCGGGCCCTTGATGGTCTTAAGCGTCTGGCCCACGCGGATGCGATTGGGCTGGACCCCGTTGATGCGGGCGATGAACTGATACGGCACATCGAGCGGGCGGGCGATCTTGCTCAGCAGGTCGCCCGACTGAACGGTGTATTCGCCCTGAAAAGGGTCTTCCTTGTACCGCTTGGTCGGCGTGAAGACGATCACCTGGTTCACGTCGCGCAAACGCTTCTTGACAGCGTCGGCGGTCTCCTCGTCGAGCGTGCCGGATTGCAGGGCATCATTGAGCAGCGTGCGGGCGGCGAGCAGGTCACCGGTGCCGGACAACCGGTCGGCTTCTTCGAGGAAGCCCGAAGCCGGCGCGGTGGGCGGCAGGTAGGGCTCTTCGGCAGCGGGCTCGGCGGCGGAGGTGTCCATCGCTGCGACCTGAGCGTCGGGCTCGTTGGGCTCCTCGGCGGCAAGGTTCCAGTCGTCGTCGGCCGTCTTCTTGTGCGAGGGCGTCATCGTCCGGACGACGCTCGACGGGATGGCATCTTCCTGCGTGGGCGTCGACTCGACGGCCTTGAGCGTGCCCGTCGGCTGCGGCTCGGCAGCAGGTGTCTCGTCAGCTTGAGCGACGGCGTTGTCGTCCGAGCCGAACGGGCCGATCAGGTAGAAACCGAAGACGAGCACGCCGACCAGCAGCAGCGCGACAAGGCCGCGGCTGAGGAGACGACTGCGGGAACGAGACGACGAGCGAAGCAGGGCCATAGATGTCACCTCCGTGTGACGATGCGAAGTCGCCCGCCGAACCGGCGGCGGGCGTTGAGGCAGGCGTTATACCACGTTGAGCCGTCCGGTAAAGTTCGCCGGGCGTTCCACGTGGAACACCTCCCGTCAGACGTAGGGCGTTTTGCGTGGTTCGGCCGGTTGGTCGCCGGGCAGTTCCAAGCTGCCGACGAGCTCGGAGAGTCTGTCGACCCCGTGCTTCGTGCAATAGTCGCTCAGGCCGTCGCAGATGTGGTTGGGCGTGGCCGGATCGACGAACAGGGCCGTCCCGATGGCAACGGCCGAGGCTCCGCAGAGGATGAACTCGAGTGCGTCCATCCACGTCTGTACGCCGCCCATGCCGACGATGGGCACGCCGTTGTGCCGAGTGACGTTGCGATAGACGCGGCTGACGAGGTGCAGGGCGATCGGCTTGATGGCCGGCCCGCTGAGCCCGCCGGTGACGTTGGCCAGTCTCGGCTTGCGGGTGTGAACGTCGACGGTCATGGCGGTGAACGTGTTGACGAGCGTGAGCACGTCGGCCCCGCCGTCACACGCCGCCTGCGGCCGTCTCACAGATGTCCGGCACGTTCGGCGACAGCTTCACCATCAGCGGCTTGTCGGGTAAGGCGTCCTTGCAGGCTCGTGTCAGTTCCTTGAGCAGTCTGGCGTCAGTGCCGAAGGTCAGGCCGTCCTTGACGTTGGGGCACGAGACGTTGAGCTCCACGCCACCGACGCCGTTGAGGCCGTTCATCGCTCCGACGACTTCGACGTAGTCATCCGTGGCGTGGCCGGCGACGTTGACGACGACCGGGCAGGGCATGGCGTCGATCTGCGGGAGCTTTTCGGTCATGAAGCGGTCGAGGCCGACGTTGGCCAGTCCGATGGCATTGAGCATGCCGCCGCGCGTTTCGACGATGCGTGCCGGTTCGTTGCCGGGGCGTTCGTGCCGGGTCACGCTTTTGGTGACGAACGCGCCGAGCGCTGCGAGGTCCATGAAGTCGGCATACTCCGGCCCGTACCCGCAGGTGCCGCTGCACGTCATGGTGGGGTTCGAGAGCGTGAGGCCGGCGAGATCGGTCGAGAGGTCAGGCACGCCCGTTTGTAGGACGGTCAGGAGCCACGAAAGCACAAGCCGCGCCCGAAGGGGCGCGGCTTGCGATGGTCTTGGCGAAGAGAAGCGTCTTACTTCTTCTTCTTGCCCTTCTTGTCGTCCTCAGCCTCGGGCTTCTTGGGGGTCTTCTTGCCGACCGAGAGCTTGCGGTTGCTGGTCTTGGGCAGGCCCAGAACGTACGGCTCGTCCTTGTCCACCTTGCCGTTGCCGAGCAGTTGCTCAAGGCGTTCGCTCTTGGTCAGGACGTTGCGGTGCCGCGTGAGGTTGCTGGCACCTTTGAGGCTGGTGTGAATGCTCATAGCGGCTCTCCGGTTCGGGTTCGTTTCGAGTGGCCCGCACGTTAGGAGGCCAAAGGCGACGCTTCAAGCCGCTTTGCCGCGCCAGATCAGCGACTGCTGATTCAACGGCACGAGCGTCGCTCTGCCGCCGCGCTCGATGTTGCAGGCGATGTCGATCGCCTTCTGGAGCTTGTCAGTCGGGACGACCTTGTACGCCGGCCCTCGACGACGATCGACGTGGTCGTACCAGCACCCGCCGAACGCGTGATCGAGGCAAACGCGCATGAAGCAGTGGTCGAAGCGAATAGGCCAGTCGCCTGCCGCCGTGGCCAGAGCGGGCAGCGTCTCCTTCATCAGTCGCAGATAGTCGGCCTCAAGTGCCGCCCGGTCAGACATGAAGCGACCGTAGCGTAAGCCCTTGCCGCAGACGAAACGCGAGATCGACGCGATCCTCACCGCCGCCGACATGCGGCCTCGGCACCGGTTCGGGCAGAACTTCATGGTTGAGCCGGCCATCGTCCGTCTCATTGCCGATGCCGGCGAGATCAGCTCCGGCGAGCAGGTGATCGAAGTCGGCCCGGGTACCGGAACGCTGACGGACGAACTACTGGAGCGTGGGGCGAAGGTGACGGCCGTCGAGATCGACCGCGACCTCGCCGCCGCCGCCCGCGAGCGGTTTGGCGACCGTGTCGACGTCATCGAAGGAGACGCCTTGGCCGGTAAGCACGAGCTGCACCCGGCCGTTCATATTGCAGCCAGCAGCGGGGCCAAGCTGGTGGCCAACCTGCCTTACAACATCGCCTCGCCGCTCGTCATTGAGCTGCTCATCGCCGGCAGTCCGCTGCTGGTCTTTACGGTGCAGAAAGAGGTTGCCGACCGGCTCAGGGCCTCGCCGAGCGACGGCAAGCAGTACGGGCCGCTGAGTGTCGTCGTGCAGTCGCTGGCGGACGTGGAGGTGCTTCGCACGATCCCACCGACGGCGTTCTGGCCGCCTCCCAAAATTCAATCGAGCCTCGTGCGGCTGAGTCGGAACGTCAAAGTTGCGGGCGACCTCGCCAGCTTCGGCCGCTTCGTGAGCGTCGCCTTCGGGCAGCGACGCAAGACGATTCGCAAGTCCCTGACCAGCCTGTGCGGCCCGTCGCTCGACGTCGTCCTCGCAGCGGCACAAGTCACCGGCGACGAACGGGCCGAGCGCCTCACGCCCGAGCAGTACCGGCACATGTTCGCCCGCTATGCCGCCGCTTCGCCGGGTTCAGGGTAGACCATCGCCATTTCCTCGATGCCGATGTCGAACAGCGGTTTGGTCTGGTCAACCGACAGTTCGCCTCGCCACAAACGGCCTGCATCCCGGACGTACTCCACTGCACGTTTTAGCGTCTTGGCGTAGCGGCCATGAGCAATCGTTGTCGAAGCAAGGGCGGCATTAACCTCGTCGCTACTCACCTGTTCGTCCTTGGCCAGCCGTTGGGTGATCTTGATGAGTGGAGCACTTTCGTCGTAGAAATTGGTCTCAACGAGGTATCGGTTCCACTTGCTCTCGTCCGGCTTCGTCAGCACGCGCTCGTAGTGTTCGACGTTGATCTTGAAGGTCTGAATGCGGTCGATCAGGCCGTCGAACCATGCGTGGATGTGGTCGTCATCTGGATTCAGCGTGTGGATGCGGATGAGCTCGCGGCGGGTCACTTCGCGAAACAGCCGGTCGAGCTGAGGCGTGGCGACCTTCTTAGCCGGGTCGAGCATGTCAGCCTCCATAACGGTCCCGCTGCCGAAGCGCTTCTTGAGCATCAGGACGTCGCAATAGATCGTGCACTCGTTAAAGCCCGGGAAGTCGTCCTGCTGCTTGAAGTGGTCGAAAACCGGCTTCATGTGACGGTCGATGCTGCGATGAGCCAGGGCCGAAAGGACAAAAGCCAGCTTCTTCTGCCAGTTGTTGTCTGCGTCACCGGCGGGCTTGTCGGCTTCCCCGCGGCAGTAGGCAATGAGGTCGGCACTGAAATTGTCGGCCCGGCGGGTCACGCCGCCCATCTGGGCCATGATGTCGTTCTCCTTGGCGTCCCACACGTCGACAAAGGCCGGCTCAATCCCGCCGTCTTTGCCTAAGGCACGGCACAGGTTGCGGGTGTCGAAGCTCGCGGCGGTGTGGCAGATGTGCTCGCTCATGGCACAGCGTACGATGAGGCCATGAGCCGTCTGTTGTTAGCTGCCGCTTCGTTGCTCGTGTGTTCGCCGCTGGTCATGGCCGACCAAATCTGGGTCGGCCGCCTGGGTGCACAGGACGTGACGGTGCGAGGCGTCGAGGAGGGCGAAGTGGTCTACTTTGCCAACGGCCGAGAAGTCCGTACGCCGCTCGACGAAGTCGCTCGCGTTGAGATCGACGGCCAGGACCAACTTAATGCCGCCGAGGCTGCGTTTCACGAAGGCAACTGGCGAGTCGCCGCCGAGCAGTACGACCGGCTGCTGACGCGTCGTGGCGGTGAGGACTGGGTCAGGCGGCGAGGCACGTTCCGACTCGTCGAGTCGGCCGCCAAGGCCGGCCTGTTCCCGCAGGCATCTGCCGGGTTCGTGTCGCTCGTGGAACTCGATCCGGGCGAGGCGGTCGGCAGGCAACCCGATCCGTCGGCGGCGGGCGTCTCACCGGCTGAAATCAACGCAGCCCGCGAACGTGTTCGCAACGGCGTCTCAGCAACAGGCAGCAATGCCGCCGCCCGGCAGCAGTTGCTCTCGTTCCTGCTCCAGCTCGACAACGCCGTCGGTGACGACGAGGCGGCGGGTAACACGATCAAGCAGTTGTCGACCCTGCTCGGCGAAGACGTGCCGACGGACGCGTCGCAGTGGCCGACCTTCGCCCGCGTGACGCTGGGTCGGGCGCAGCTTGCCTTGTCATCAAATGATCCGGCTGGGGTCAAGCCGCTTATTGACAAGGCGTCGCCGACGTTTGTGACAGCTCCGCTCCGGGCAGAGGCATTGCTGATGCTGGCTAAAGCTGCCGAGGCACAGGCCGGTGACAACCGCAGTTCCAAGCTGGACGCAGCGCTTGCGTACGTCCGTGCGGCAACGCATGGGTCGGACGTGCCGAAGATCGCCGCTGAGGCGTTGCTTGCCGCCGGTGACCTGCATCGGGAGTTGGGCCTGCCTGACGATGCAAAAGACGTGTACCAGGCGATTGTTCAGCAGTACGCCGACACGCCCGCCGCCGCCGATGCCCAGGCCCGGCTGGACGAAGCTGGCGGTGCGTAAGCGGGGGCGTTCCTTGCGAAACCCCCATCTTCGTGCGACGTTAAGGAAGCTATGAGCGACGTACCCGCCGACGCGACCACCAGTCGCGGCCCATCCGACACCGCCCCACAGGCCCCCGACGAGGCGGGCAACTACAAGAGCTATCGCAGAAACGTCTGGCGCAAGAGCTGGTTGCAGAGCGTGGTGCCGTGGGCGACGAGCTTTGTCGTGCACGTGGCGTTGCTGGCCGTCGCGTTGTCGTTACTGGTGACGTACAAGGTCGCTGTTGACAGCGGCCCGGTGGTCGAGCCGGCCAACATCGCCAGCGCCAAGCTCGCCGAGACGAACGTCGGCGCGACGCCGAATGTCGGCAACGTCGACGACGTCACCCGGCAGAACGCAAGCCTCAACCCCGTCGAGCAAAGCACCGACTTCCGCTCGCAAGGCGACGGCGAAAGCACCAACGACCTGCTGGCCGCCACGAGCGGCGGGGCCATGACCGACAGCGCGACCGGCGTGACGGGCATGGGTGAGCTCAGCGACGCACTGGGCGGCGGCGGGGGCGAAGGCAGCCCGCTGTTCGGCGAGCCTGGCGGCGGTGACGGGTTCATGGGCATGGGCATGGGTGGCGACGGCTCCAACGTCACCAACATCGTCTTCGTCTGCGACTCCTCAGGCTCCATGGGTGGCGAAAAGCAGTTCCTGCTGTTTCAGGAGATTCGCAACGCCATCGCGCCGCTCGAGATCGAGCAGGCGTTCAACATCGTCTTTTTCAGCGGTGACGGCTTCTCCGTCGCTTTTCCAGGCGAACTCAAGCCAGCCAGTCCTCGGTTTATGGAAGAGGCGGGCGACTTCCTCGACACCGTCAACATGACCGGCCAAACCAACCCGATTCCGGCCTTGGAAGCGGCCTTTGCCATGAAGCCCGCGCCGCAGTTGATCTTCTTCCTGAGCGACGGCGACTTCGACGGCGTCGTCCAATATCAGGACGTTGTCTCGACGATTGAGCGGCTCAACAGCAACGCAACGCCACCGGTCATGATCAACACGATTCAGTTCATCGACAAGGCCGAGGCCGCCGAGGATGTGCTGAAACGTATTGCCTCGATGACGGGTGGCGACTACCAGTATGTCGATCGAAACTTCTTCGACAACTAACCCGTCATGTTGAAGCCACGCCGCTTGTGCTTTGACGCCAGCCGCTTCGTCTGCAAGAGTGACTGCCCCGCCTTTGGCCGCTGCATCCTGCACGGCGTTCGTCCTATCTGCTGTTTGCACTCGCACATGTCGACTTCCTCCCTTTCGTCTGCGACGACGCTCGCCCAGAGCCGCCTCAAACTTGCCGCCGTCGTCGCCGGTCTTGGCATCGGCTGCTTTGCTGTGTTGCCTGCCCTGGCTCAGGACGCGCCCGAAGCGACCGGCGAGGCGGCCAATGTTGCCTCCAGCGCTTGGCTGTTGCCGTTCGAGTCGGTGACGCGGTTCCCGCCGGAGCCGGTGTCGCTCGTGATCATTCTGCTGAGCTTCGTCGCCGTAACGCTGATTATTCAGGCGACGCTGCGGGCCAGGCGTCAAGTGTTGCTCCCTGCCGAGGCCGACGAGCAGATCGAAGAGCTCATCCGGGAGCGCAAGTTCCGCGAGCTCATCGAGTTCACCGAAGAAGATGACAGCTTCGTCAGCCGTTCGCTCAATCCGGCTTTGAAGCGCGCACCAAGCTTCACCGACATGCGCGAGAGCCTCGAAGCAAGCGTCGCCGACGAGACGGCAGAAGAGTTCCGCAAGCTCGAGTACATCAACATCCTGGCCAATGTCGGCCCGCTTCTGGGTCTGCTCGGCACCGTCGTCGGCATCATGGACGCGTTTCTCGCCATGCAAAAAGCCGGCGGATCGGCAGACGTCGGCGCGCTCGCCGGCGGTATCTCGACCGCACTCGGCACGACCATGCTCGGCCTCGTCCTGGCTATCCCGTCGCTCGTCGCCTACGGCATGCTTCGCAACAAGGTCGACCGACTCACCACCGAAGGCGCCCTCGCCGCCGAGGAGTACCTGCTCCTCATCAAGCCTGACAAGAGCAGCGCGTCGAGCTCGTCGTCATCACGTTCGTCTGCCCCGAAGCCGACGCCGTCCAAAGCCCCTGCCCGTCAGTCGGCACCGGTTCCTTCGGAATAACGCCCGTCTCACCAGCTCGTCATGAAGCGACGCTCCAAGCCACTACCCGGTCAGGCGGTCAACATCACGCCGCTGAGCGACATCATGTTGTCGCTCTTGATCTTCTTCATGCTCGTCAGCAAGACGGGTGTCGAGACGGGTGCCGACCGCGAGCTGCCGTTGCCGGTCGCCACGCTCGGCATCACGCAGGACCAGTTCGACGAAGAGCGGGTGGCCACCAGCTTCCTGGTCGTCAACGTTCGCGAGTCACCTGTGCCGGGAAATCCAAGCGTCTACGGCAAGTACATCGTTTCCGGAGAAGAGTGGCGATTTACCACCCGTGACCCCCGCACCGACAGCCCGACGCTGCAGCGTTTTATCTCCGACTTCAAGAAGGACCGCGACGATTTCGAGGTCTACATCCACGCCGGCCGAAATACGCCGTATCGGGATATCGAGGCCGTCCTGCGTGCGGTCAGCAGTGCCGATGTCGCCGGCGTGCAGTACGCGTTCGATCAACCGATCTGAGTCATGAAACGAGTCCGCCAACAACGTCGTGACGAGCCGCCGAACCTGACGCCTGTCGTCAATGTGGCCATGGTCGTGCTCGTCGTCTTCATGCTGACGGCCAGCTTCATCGAGCCCCAACCCTACATGCAAAGCCGCGTCGCGCTGCTCGAGCAGGGCGGCCAATCGTCCTACACGGCAGAGGACGAACCACTACGCGTCAGCGTCGACATCGATCCGGCCACGCCCAGCGAGTTCACCGCCACCATCGGCGGTGACCGCACGGGCGATGACGCTCAGCTCCGTGCCATCTTTCAAGCCCGGGCCGACGCACTTACCGGCATCGACGCCGACCTCGGTGCCACGCAGGTCGAGATCAGCCCGCAGCAGCAAGTTGTCTGGCAGCACCTGCTGACGGTTTATCAAGCCGCTCAATTCGCCGGCTTCTCGAACATCACGTTCACGCCCGGCCGCTGAAAATTTGGTTCGCAGCATGTAACCGTCAAAGCCACTTCAGTGGCCTTGCTCCCGCACGCACCTCACCCTCAGACACCGTCGCCCTCTAAGCTCCACCATGTCTCTGCCTCGAAGCACTGTGACGAAGCAATTGATCCTTCTGCGTGCAACAGCAGGCGTGGTCTTTGCGTTGACGATGACTGCCGCGGCGCAGGTCGACCAAGGTCCGACGGGTCTTGACGCCTTGGACGAGGGTCGCGTTCTGTCGAAGGTCACCGACCTGGGCCTGGGCGACCTGCTGCGTCATGCGATCGAGGCCGATGGTGTCTCGCCCGATGATGCCGACGTGTATTTGGCGAACCTTGCCTTGGCACGGTTGACCGGCGACGTTCCCGTTCCCGCCGCCGAACGGCAGGCACTGGTCCTCGACATAGCGGGTGGCGTCGACGAATTGATATCCCGCGAGCCCGACGAGCGCGAGGTCACGCGGCTGGCCGGTCAGATGCTCAGCCAGGCCAGCGTCCTCATCGACCGCGGCATCGGTGAAGAGGTGCGACTGCTCGAGTACTTCGGCGACAACCCCGACCGCCGCCGGTACGTCGGCACGGTTGCCGAGGCCGTCGCCAAGCTGCTCAACCGGTCAGCCGATCTGTACGAGGGTGAGTCGACGCGGCTGGCCGACCTCATCGTGCGGGCCGGCCAGCCCGAGCAGGCGCTCGCCGCCGAGGCCCAACGGTCGGCTCGGCAGGCACGGTCGCTGGCCACCTTCGCAGACTACTACCGGGTCCTGGGCACAGATCCCGACGTGCCGCAACGCATCAATCTGGCCGAAGACGTCGCCCAGCGATTAGCCAGTTTGAATACGTCGCGCAACCCCAGCCGAGGCTTCGTCCAGCTCATGCTCGGCAAGGTGAATCAGGCCCGCGGCAATGCCACCGGGCGCGAGCAAGCGGTCGAGTACTTTGAGCAGGCGATCACCAACGAGCAGAATCCGGCACGCCTCTTCGACGCCTACTTCGGCCGGGCTGTCACCACGGCACAGCTGGGTCAAGCGGACGAAGCCGCCCAGCAGCTCGCCACGTTCCAGAGGTGGTTCGACCAGCAACCTGCCGACGCGCTGCCGGGGCGTGACGCGCTCATGCTCGTCGCCGCCTACCGCGTCGCCGAAGCCGCTGCGTCAACTGCCACGACCGACACCGCCAAGCAGGCAGCCGACGATCAGGCGACGCAGTTGCTCGTGGAGCTCGTCGAGCAGCACGAAGGCTACCGCCCGATTGTGACCGGTCAGCTGCTGGCCCGCACGGGGGACGACGACGGCGGCGAGATCGGAGAACTTACGCCGCTCGTGCTCGACGCGATCGTCGACAAGGGCCGAGTCGAGGCGGCAGAAATCGCGGCGGGTGAGGACGGTGACAGGGCCGCCATTGAGCGTGGTGTCGAGGCGGCCGAGGAGCTTGCCGCCCGTGCCGAGGCCGGCGCGGAGGGCGTTGATCAGCAGGCCGCCGCCCGCAATACGTTCCTGGCCGCGTTGATGACGCGGACGCTCGGCGACGATCTTGGTGCTGCCGAACTGTTTGTCCGCTACGGCGACTTGCCGGCAGCAGAGCCCGACCGCCGCCTGAGCAGTTACCGGCAGGCGATGGCGATCGTGGATCAGGTACGCCGCCAAAGCCCGGCGGAAGCCGACAGTGACCTGGCCGTCCGTACCGACGCCGTCGAGGCCAAGCTGCTGCCGGCCTTGGTCGACGACTTCAACGAGGTCCGCTTTGCCTTCGACCTGGCGAACCGCCGTCATCGCGCCGGCGAGCTGACCGACGCCGTGACCTATTACGCGCAGGTGCCTGCCGACGACCCGCGGAAGCCGTCTGCCGAGCGGTTGCAGTTCCTGGCGATGGCCGAGTCGGCATCGAAGGGCGAGGCCGATCCTGCGGCCGTGTCGCAAGCTGTCACCCAGGGCGAAGCTGCCGTGACCGCCAACGAGCAGGCGGCCAGCGCCGCCTCGGGCAGCGTGAAGGAGGCCTATCAGCTTTCAATCGCAGAGACGAAAGTTGCGCTGGCACGATTAGCGTTGAACGAGCTGGCCGACAGCGGGCGGGCGTCGCGTTACCTCGCCGGCATCGAGCAGGATCTGCAAGGCATCGACGCCGCCCGTGGTGTGCTGGAAGACGCGCTGCCGCTTCGCTTCCAAGCTCAAGCGGCGTCGGGCGATGTCGACGGCGCGACGGCCGACCTGCTTGCGTTGCTCGAGCAGAGCGACCCGGTTCGCGGGTTCCGCTACATTGAGCAGTTCCGTGACACGCTCAGCCGAGCCTACGACGCAGCCGTGCGTCGTGGCGACGAGGAGCAACGCAAGAGCTTGACCCTCACCCGAGCCGCTGTGACACCCAAGCTGGTCGACTGGATCGAAAGCAGCGACGACCCGGCGTACCGCAAGTACGCCTACACGTTCCGCACGCTTGACGCCGAGACGCAATACCAGGCCGCGCTGGAAGAAAGCGGCGGCGACCGCCGCACCGAACGCCTGCGTGTCGCGCTGGATCGTTACCGCCAGCTCGCCGAGGCCGAGCAGGTCCGCCAGTTCCGCAACCTCATCGACGGCCTGACCGACGCTCAACGTGAGACGGTGCAGTACGACCCGAACGTGTTGCTCAATCAGGCACGCATCCACTTCGAACTCGGCGAGTACGAGCAGACTCGCAACGTGCTGGGCCGCCTGCTCAGCGACCGCACGCTCGGCGACCCGATGCGCCTCGAAGCCATTGACGGCGTCACCCGCGAGGTGCCCAATGACGACTTCTGGGAAGCGCAGCTTCGTTACGCTCAGGCCAGCCTGCGGACCGACGAAGCCAACCGCGACGACGTGAAGAAGCTCGTCCAACGCCTCGACGCGCTCAACGGCGACGCCGTTGACGCAACGAAGTGGGCAGACGAGTTTGCCGCGTTACGGCAAGAACTCGGCCTGTAAGGTGGGTCATGGCAGACGACGCTTTGATGATCGGGGTGAGCGGCATGCGTGGCACGATCGGCGGCACGCTGACGCCGCGCATCGTCGCTCGGATGGCCGGCGCGTACGCTACATACCTGTGGAGCCGGCACGAACGGAGCAACGACAAGCCGCCGCACGTCGTGCTGGGGCGTGATTCGCGACCGAGTGGCGCGTGGGTTCGCGATGCCGCCGTCGCGTCGCTTGTTGCAGCCGGTTGCGAGGTGACGGATCTCGGCGTCGTCACCACGCCAGGTGTGGCCATGCGGGTCGAACAGCTACAAGCCGATGCCGGCATGGTCGTGACGGCAAGTCACAACCCGATCCAATGGAATGGCCTGAAGCTGCTCGACCATCGCGGCGTCGCGCCACCACCGGCGGAGGTCGCCAGCGTCATCGACCTTTACGAGCGTGATGAAGCCACGCACGTGACGGTGGATCGACTCGTGATGCCAAGGAGTGATCCGCAGACGCACCCGTACCACGTCGAGCGGATCATCGACCGCATCGACGCCCTTGGCGTCTACACGAAGGCGTTCAAGGTCGTTGTCGACAGCGTCAACGGGGCCGGCTGTGTGACGAGCGCGACGATGCTCAGCAAGCTCGGCTGCCGACTCGTGCACCTGAATGATCGGTCCGATGGCCAGTTCCCGCACGAGCCGGAGCCGACGGAGGCGAACCTGACGCAGCTGTGCGAGGCGGTCCGGAAGCAGAAGGCGGCAGTCGGTTTTGCACAGGATCCGGACGCGGATCGCCTGGCCATCGTCGATGAGAACGGCCACTACATCGGCGAGGAGTACAGCCTGGCGTTGTGTGCCCGTCACATCCTCAGCAAGAAGCCGGGCGGTGTGGTGGTGACGAATCTCTCGACGAGCCGCATGGTCGACGATGTGGCCGCGAAGTTCGGCGGACGCGTCATCCGCACGCCGGTCGGCGAAGCCAATGTGATCGACGCGATGCTCCGTGAAGGGGCGACCATCGGCGGCGAGGGCAACGGCGGCGTCATTGACCCACGCATCGTCAAAGGCCGTGACTCGCTCGTCGGCATGGCTTACGTCCTGCAGCTCATGGCCGACACAGGCATGACGATCAGCGAGCTCGTTGCCGAGATGCCCAGCTACGCGATCGTCAAGGACAAGCTGCCCTTGGCCAAGAAGGAAGACGCCACCGCGGTCATCGACAAGATCAGCGCGAAGTATGACAACGAAAACCAGGACAGCAGCGACGGCCTTCGGATCGACTGGCCCGACGGCTGGTTGAGCGTCCGGGCCAGCAACACTGAGCCGATTCTGCGGCTCATCTGCGAAGCGCCCGACGAGTCTGCGGCCAGGTCGCGGCTTCAAGAGGCTCGGAGCGTCTTGTGAGGCCTGCGTCCACTTCGGCAGAAATGAACCCGGCCGCCCAAGGTGGCGCTACTGTTTGGTAGGCGTTCCCGTTCGCAAACCCACCATCTCATGGCAACCCCCAGCGGCCCCAACAACGAGTCTTGCGAGCATTGCAACAAGCCCAAGACGGTTCATGTCACCGAGATCAAGGCAGGTGCGAAAATCGAGAAGCATCTGTGCAAGGACTGTCCCCTCGTCAACGACGGCATGGCCGGCAATGCAAAGACGCACCAGCCGATCAACGAGCTGCTGAGTAACTTCGTTTTGGCCCACAGCGGAAACGCTGGCAGCAAGACCGTCAAGGAGTGCGACACCTGTGCGACTACCTGGGCGAAGTTTAAGCAGAATGGATTGCTCGGCTGTGAGATCGACTACACGATCTTTGAGGAAGATCTAACGCCTTTGCTCAAGCGGGCGCACGAAGGGGCGACGCACCACACCGGCAAGGTCCCGTCCCGGCGGCGGGGCGATGGCGCGGTTCGCAAGCGCGAGCCGAGCGTGGGTCGGCTGCGTCGAGAGCTCGAGCGGGCGGTCGAGGCCGAAGATTACGAATCGGCGGCCAAGATTCGCGACCAGATTGCCACCTCCGAAGGAGCGTCATGAAGTTAAGCGACCTCACCAGCAAGGCCGGCGAATGGCTCCGCGGTAGCGGCCCCATGAGCGAGACCGTCATCTCCAGCCGCGTGCGATTGGCCCGGAACGTCAGCGGTTACCAGTTCCTCTCGACCGCCAGCCGGAGCAAGCGGAAGGAACTCGAGCAGCGCATCCGCGAAACGATTCTTGACGCCGACCTGGCACGGCAGACGCTCTACGTCGACCTCGAACAGGCCAGTGAAGTCGATCGCGATCTGCTCGTCGAACGGCATCTCATCAGCAAGCAGCACGCCTCGGCAGAAGGTGCACGCGGCGTGGCGGTCGGTGAGGATGAAGACCTGTCGATCATGGTCAATGAGGAAGACCACCTGCGTCTGCAGGTGCTCAAGAGCGGCCTGCAGCTCGACGAAGCGTGGGAGCAGATCGATGCCGTCGATGATGCGCTCGAGGAACAGCTCGAGTTCGCCTTCCACCCCCGGTTCGGCTATCTGACGGCCTGCCCGACGAACGTCGGCACCGGCATCCGCGTCAGCGTCATGCTCCATCTGCCGGCCCTGAAGCTCACGGGTGAAATTGAAAAGGTCTTCCGCGCCGCCAAGGACATGAAGCTCGCCGTCCGTGGTCTGTACGGCGAAGGAACCGAAGCAACCGGCGACTTCTACCAGGTCAGCAACCAGACGACGCTCGGCAAGGAAGAGCAGGAGATCATCGCAGACTTCAAGCATGTGACGATCCCCAAGATCATCGAGTACGAGCAGCAGGCCCGCCGCACCCTCCGCGGCGAGCGGGCGACGGCCCTCGACGACATCGTCTTTCGAGCCCTCGGCCTACTGACGTCTGCACGGCTCATGAGCAGCGAAGAGGCGCTCAAGCTGCTGAGCCATCTTCGACTCGGCATCCACCTCGGCCGCGTCAAGGACATCGAGATCGCCTCGGTGAACGAGCTCGTCCTCATGACGCAGCCGGCTCACCTGCAGAAACTCATGGGCAAGAAGCTCGAAGGCGACAACCGCAAGGCAGCCAGAGCGGAGTTTATCCGCTACAAGCTCAAAGCTGTTTGAGTTGTCGGTAGCATGACTGCATGCGCGTCCTGCTTCTTTGCCTGCTCATTGCCACGTTCGCCCGCGCCAGCGAGACGGTGACGGTCGACCGCACCACGACGTATCAGACGATGCAAGGCTGGGGAGCGTGCCTCTACGGCAACGACGACGCAGCTGAGACTTACGGCGATCCACGGTTTCGCCAGGCATGGGTCGACGCAGGCTTCAACATCGTGCGGATCCCGATGGTGAAGGAAGTGCTCGTCCATCCGTCGGGCGACTTCTCGACGCCGGTGCGTTTGGCGGACGACCTCGAGGCGAATCTTCGCCTGATGAATTTCGACGCGAAGTACCTTAAATCGCACGCCGATTTGCGCGGTGGGTGACGGCCAACTCCCAGCACCCGGTGCGGGTCAGCGGCAGCATCTGGTCGCCACCGCATTGGATGAAAGGGCCGACGGGCAAGACGCAGACGTGGGTCGGCAACCCGCCGCACGACAGCCCGGAGCTGCCGACGCCTTGGCTGAGCAATCAGGCCAACCACTGGATGAACGGCCGCACGAGTAACTCAGGTGACTCGATCGGCGGACGCTTGCGAACCGACGACGCTGACGTCCTCGAGCAGTACGGCCGCTACCTCGCGGCGTGGGTCGTCGGCTTCGAGCGGGCGCACGACGTGCCCTTGTATGTGATCAGCCTGCAGAACGAGTCGACCTTCGAAAGCCCCTTCGACTCAGCGACGTTCACCGAGACCGCCGACGGTGGACGCGACTACACGCAATATGCAGCAGCACTGAAAGCCGTCAAAGACGCCTGGCAGCGGTACAACTTGTCGACGAAGATCATGGGCCCACACGTCGCCGGCATCGGGCCGACGCCGCAGAACCCGTTCACACTCTCGCCGCAACTCGGCATGATTGAGGCCGTCCGCAAGCACGCCGACAAGGACCTGCTCGGCTTCCTCGACTTCTACAACAGCAACTACTACATGCCCGCCGGCGAAGCGGGCGCGCTTGCCACGGCTGGCTACCTTAAGGGCTCGGCGGCGGTGCCGGGCGAGTGGGGCAAAAACTGGGGCTTTACTTACAGCTTCGACGGCGTCGCCCGAGACGGCAAGCCCATCTGGTTCAGCGAGACCGGTGATCCGCCCGCGCCGTGGCGAAACGATCAAGGCGGCGGTGTCGTCGAGCTGCCGGCCAAGATCATGAATGCCCTCATTCACGGCAACGCCGTCGCGTACGTCTACTGGATGATGAGCGACGGCGACGACGAGCTCAGCGGCTCAAACCTCATCGGCACGAAGCACCTCGACGATCCAGCGTCGAGCAAGAAGTACGCAGCCATGTGTCAGTTCAGCCGCTTCATCCCACCAAGTAGCAGGCGCATCGAGGCGTCATTCGGCAACGGCGAATCGACCGTCGGTGGCAAGAGCGTCTACGACACGACGGCTGGCCTTACCGTCGTCGCCTTTGACACCGACGACGGCATCGTCATCGTACTGCTGAATCTGACGACTATCGATCAGACGGTCACGCTGCCGCCGGGCAGGGTGACGGAGGCTTGGCTGACCGACGTCGACCGCAGTCTCGCCGCCGTAGATGTCGCTGGTGACGCGGTGGTGCTGCCCAGGGCGTCGGTGGTGACGGTGAAACTTCACTCGCCCCGCTAGCGGCCAGTGCGACCCATAGGCGGCGGGAGCGTTACAATGGTGTGATGCTGCCGACCACGCTGTTGTTGCTGTCTGCCCTTGTCGCCGGTGAGCCGGCGGAGATCGAGATGGTGGAGGTGCCCGGCGGGACGGTGATGATCGGGCAGGCCGACATGCTGCCCGAGGAACAGCCGCCGCACGAGGTCACGGTCGAACCATTGCGGTTCGGCAAAACGGAGGTGACGAACGTTCAGTACGCAGCTTTTGTCGAGGCAACCGGCTACGTGACGGTGGCCGAGCGACCATTGGATCCGGCCAACTTTCCCGGTGCTGATCCGGCGATGCTGGTGCCGGGCAGTGTCGTCTTCACGCCGCCTCCACCGGGCGTCGAGGCCGCAAATTGGCAGGGCTGGTGGAGGTACGTGCCTGGAGCGAGCTGGAAGCACCCGGGCGGGCCCGACACCGATTTGCAAGGCAAGGATCACATGCCCGTCGTGCAGATCGCCTACGAGGATGCCGTCGCCTTTGCCGATTGGGCGGAGGCACGGCTACCGACCGAGGCCGAGTGGGAGGCGGCCGCTCGCGGCGGACTTGCCGGGCAGAAGTACGTGTGGGGCGACGAATCGCGTCCCGAAGGCAAGCTGCTGGCCAACTTCTGGCAGGGTGAGTTTCCGACGGAGAATACCGAGGCAGACGGATACCGCCTCGTCGCCCCGGTCGGCAGCTTCGAACCCAACGGCTATGGCCTGTACGACATGGCCGGGAATGTTTGGGAGTGGACGAGCACGCCCTGGTCGCCGAGCCACGCCGAGGGTGCACCGCAATTCGACATCGCCCGCGTCATCAAGGGCGGCAGCTTTCTGTGTGCCGACTCGTATTGCCACCGCTACCGACCAGCCGGCCGAAGTCCGGGCGCGATCGACACGGGCCTGAGTCATCTCGGTTTCCGCGTCGTCAAAGACGCGGCCAAGTAGGGCAAATCCGCCCTCAGGCGTATGACGAGCCGCCCGACTTGTGCCCGCGACGTTCGTCGCCGAGACGCTTGATCAGGTCGCTCGACCGCAGCGCCGCCAGCGGGTCGGCCTCGAGGCCACGCTGCTTGCGCCAGTCGCCTAGCAGGCTCGAGACGTCAGCCTCGAACGCGTCCTTCAGGCACAACTCCGCGGCAACGATGTCGCCCTTGCCCTGGGCGTCGGCGAGCTTCTTGCGGTCGACCAGGTTTGCCTTGGCGTACAGCTTTTGGGCCTCGCACACTGTCTGCACCGTCGCCTCGAGCTTGGGCTTGAGGTTGTGCGACTGGTCGATCATGTAAGCGATTTTCGGCGTGTTGCCGGTGTCGTGCTGGTATTGCGCAATCTCGTTGAAGATGCGGAACACGGCGTACGGGTCGATGCTGCCGAGCGTCAGGTCGTCATCGGCATACTTGCGATCGTTGAAGTGGAAGCCACCGAGCATATCCTCGTCGAGTAGGAACGCGACGATGTGCTCGACGTTGCAGCCGGGCAGGTGGTGACCGGTGTCGACGAGCACCTTGGCCTGATTGCCGGCCTTGCGCGAGAACGCAGCGGCCATGCCCCAGTCGGCGACGTCTGTGCTGTAGAACGCCGGCTCGAACGGCTTGTATTCGACGAGCATCGTCGCGTCGGTCGGCATGCCGTTGTGCACCTGGGCGAGGCCGTCGTGCAGGCGGGCCTTGCGGCTGCGCAGGTTGTCCTGGCCCGGGTAGTTCGTGCCATCGGCGAGCCAAAGCGTCAGCAGGTCGCTGCCGCACGCCTTCATGAGCTCGATGCTGTATAGCGAGTGCTCGACTGCCGCCTTACGGGCGTCGGCGTCGGGCGAGCAGAAGCTGCCGAGCTTGTACTGGGCATCCTGGAACAGGTTCGGGTTGACGCTGCCGACACGGATGCCGTTCTTGTCTGCGAGCTCGACCGTCTCCTTGGCGGCATCGGCGGCCGACTGATTGACGTCGAAATCCCAAAGCACGTGAACCGCCACCGTGGGGCACGCACCGGTGAGCTTGTGGACGACACCGGCGTCGTGGAACTTCTCGGCGGTGCTCGTCGCCGCGGCGTCCTGTGGAAACTTACCGAAGCGCGTGCCGGTGTCGGCAAAGCCCCAGCTCGGCACTTCGATCTCGAAGGCGTCGAGGGCGGACAAAGCGTTGTCTTGGATGGTCTGGTTCATGGCAGTGGTGGGGCCAGCGGCGGGCGGCCACTGTAGCCGTTTCTCAACGGTTTGCACCTTGCTGCAGCACGTCATTAACGCGACGCGTCGTCGCACCACTGATGGCGAACTAGTCCGATGATTCGGTTGCCGGACATCGAGTTAGAGGCAAAGCAGTCGGACGACACTGGAGCAGCCAGACGGTACTGTCGTTGACATGACACAGCGCCAGACGTACCCACGCCCGGAGTATCCAAGGCCGCAGTTCGTTCGCGACGACTGGCTATGTCTTAATGGCCTGTGGCAATTCGAAATCGACGCCGGCGACAGCGGCAAGGCCCGCGGCCTCATCGAGCGTCCGCTCCAGGATGCGATCAACGTGCCGTTTTGCCCGGAGTCGACGCTGTCGGGCATCAATCACGTCGACTTCATGCGCGTCGTCTGGTATCGACGTGAGGTTGACGTGCCGGCAGAGTGGAAGGGCCGTCGCGTGCTGCTGCATTTTGGGGCGGTTGACTACGACGCGACCGTCTGGTGCGACGGCCGCGAGATCAGGCGACATCGCGGCGGTCACTCGCCATTCGTGTGCGACCTCGGCGACGTCGGCGGTCAGACTGTCATCATCGTCGTTCGAGCCCGCGACCTGCACGATCGCCCGTACGCCCGCGGCAAGCAAGTCGACGCCTACGCCAACTTCGGGTGCAGCTACACGCGCACGACCGGCATCTGGCAGACGGTTTGGATGGAACCGTTGCCGACACCTTCGCTCGGCCGACCACGTGTCACGCCCGACGTCGGCAACGGTGCCTTCCACATCATCCAGCCGCTCGAAGTTCCACACATGGGACTGCCGCGCGACCTGTCATATCGCGTCACGCTGCGTGACGAGCAGGGCGAGGTGGTCGCTGCGTCGAGCCGCGTCAGCGATTTGTCGCCGATGGTCACGCTGCCGATTCCGGCAGATCGCCTGCGGTTGTGGTCGCTTGACGACCCGCACCTTTACGACCTGACCTTCGAGCTGTTTTCAGGTGAGACGCTGCATGATCGGGCGACCGGATACGCCGGGCTCCGCAGCGTCACGATTGAAGGCAAAGCCGTGAAGCTGAACGGGAAGACCGTCTTCCAACGGCTGGTCCTCGACCAAGGCTACTACGCCGACGGCATCTTGACGGCCCCGACGGACGCGCACCTTGCCCGCGACATCGAATTGGCCAAGGCGGCAGGCTTCAACGGTGCGCGGCTGCACCAGAAGGTGTTCGAGGAGCGATTCCTGTATCACGCCGACCGGCTCGGCTACCTGTGCTGGGGCGAGTTTGCCGACTGGGGATGCGGCCGCAAGGGCGGTGCCTGGGAGCCGGAACCGACGGGGTCGTACATCACGCAGTGGCTTGAGTGCCTGGCACGCGACTTCAATCATCCGTCGCTCATCGGCTGGTGCCCGATCAACGAGCTCAATGAGCGGCCGTCGGACGAGATCAGCAACTACGACGACGTGCTGCGTGGCATGTTCCTGGCGACGAAGGCGTTCGATCCGACGCGGCCGGTGCTGGACGCCAGCGGTTGGACGCACCGGATCATCGAGAGCGACATCTACGACAGCCACGACTACGAGCAGGACCACGTGACATTTAAAGCCAATCACGTCGGCCTTGCAGTTGGACGGCCGAGGGTGAACGAGCCGGGCGGCCACGCCGGCAGCATCGCGTACGGCGGCCAGCCGTATTTCGTCAGCGAATTCGGCGGTGTCTGGTGGAATGCCGCCAAGGCCGCCGCCGACGTAGACGGAACGAATCAAAGCGAGTCCTGGGGCTACGGCAATCGCCCGCAAGACGAGGAAGAAGTACTCCGCCGCATCGAAACGCTCTGCGGCGTGCTGCTCGACGATCCGAACATGTTCGGCTACTGCTACACCCAGCTGACCGACGTCTTTCAAGAGGAGAACGGCATCTATGCCTTCGACCGCTCGAGCAAATTCGACGAAGACCGTATGCGTCGCATCCGCGCGGCGCAACAACGCGAGGCTGCCATCGAAGCGGACACGAACTGACGTGCCCCACCAGCATCGAGGTCAAGCGTCGCCTGCCGACAGATCGCGGTAGTCGAGCAGACCACGCTGCCAGTCACGCATCGAGCGCCCAAGAGCGGCCTCGGTCTTCGACAGGTCCAGCACGCTGAAGGCGGGCCGGCTTGCGGCGTCGGGTCGCATGGTCGCCCAGTCGCTGGCCTGAATCGGGTCGAGCGACACGGGCTTGACGCCGAAGGCTTCGAGCGAGGCCTTAGCAAAGCCGAACCACGTCGTGCGTCCGCCACCGGTGACGTGGAACGTGCCACGCTGACCGGCGGCGAGCAGATCAAGTGTCGCTTCAGCGAGGTCGATCGTGAGTGTTGGTGTGCCGTGCTGGTCGTTGATGACCGTCAGCGGCTTACCGGCCTTGGCGGCGTCGAGCATGATCTTGGGGAACGGCCGCCCGCCCCACGGGCCGTACAGCCAGGCCGTCCGCAGAATCAAGTGCTCCTCCAAGCCGCTGTCTCGCAAGGCGTGTTCACCGGCGAGCTTGCTGCGGCCGTACGCGCTGACGGGGGCCGCAGTGTCGTCTTCGCGATAGGGCTCAGTCGCGTCACCGGCAAAGACGAAGTCGGTCGAATAGTGAACCAGGGTCGCCTTGTGCCGCTTGCAGGCGTCGGCGAGCGTGCCGACGGCTGTGCCGTTGACGGCGGTCGCGGCGGCTTCGTCTACTTCGGCTTTGTCGACGGCGGTGTACGCGCAGCAGTTGATGACCGTTGCCGGTGAGGTTCGGGCGAACGTTGCTTCGACCTGAGCGACATCCGTCACGTCGCACTGAGCGCGGTCGACTCCGATCGCACGTACGCCGCGACGAACAAGCGACCGCCGCACTGCCGCGGCGAGCATGCCTTGATCACCGACGATGAGAACGGGCGTCGCGGGCGCGGCTGTGGCGTCGTGGGCGGCAGGAGGCATGTGGAGCTTATCGACCGTCTGCCGACTCGCCGTCGAAAGCGGCAGCCAATCGGCGAAATTCTGCGGCCAGGTGCGGCTCGTGCGGCGTCGTCCTGGCCGACGTCAGGTAGATCGGACGCAGCTGCCGATAAAGCTCCAGCGCCTTGTTACGCGACGCAACGGCCGCCTCTCGCCGCGCCGCTGCTTGACGCGTCGTCGTCACGTCCAGTGGCCAATCCCCGTCGTCGAGCACCGGCGGCGGCACGTCCAGCGAAGCCGTCAGCTCCAGCGACGCCAACCCCAGCATCGCGTCGATGTAGCTCTCGTCCAGCCGAAGCGCCCGCTCGAAGGCGGTCCGGGCCGACTCGATCGGCTGCCCGGCGGCAAGACGTGCTCGCGCCTGCGTGTCGTGATGCGCTGCCGTCTCAGGCTGCAGCTCTACTGCAAGATCAGCAAAAGCGACGACTTCCTCGAGCTCGCGGGACGTCAACGGCTCGACGTGCTGCGTCAGCAACAGGTGGGCAAGCTGGTTGGCGGCGACGGGATCACGCGGCGACAGCGTGAGCAGGCGACGCCAAGCCGCCTCGGCGTCGGTGGTGCGGCCGTCGCTGGCGTCGACGCGCGCCAATGCCGCCCAACTGCGGCGTAGCAATTCGACATCAGCGCCGGCAAGCCCGCCGCTCGTCAGTCGCGTCAGCCGGCGGCGGGCGGTGCGAATGGCCTCGGCATCATCGAGCCGCACGCCAAGCCGGCCCCAGGCAACGGCCGCGTCGACTTCATCCGAAAGCCGATCGGGTCCAATGGGAAGTCGCTCGATGTGGTAGTCGAGCAAGGTCAGCCAGCCACGCGCGTCGTTGGAGTCGCCAATGGTGTCGGCAGCCAGCCGGGCGGCCAAGCGTCGCCACCCGGCACCGCCGGCGTCGTCTCGACCGAGCTGTGGAGCGATGATCTGTCGTGCCCGGTTGGGCATACCCACCGCCGCCAACGATTCGGCGGCAAGTGACAACAGATGCCCGAAGGTGCCAGCATCGGCGAGCGCGTCATCGAGGCGCGGCTCGATGACGGCAAGTGCCTCGTCGTATCGACCTCGTAGCACCAACGCATCGGCGACGGCTGTGTCGGCGTACATGGCGATCGGGTCTTCGAAGTCGAGCGTCTGCCGCCAGCGGTTGGCAAAAAAAGCAGAGCCGGCCGTGTCGCCGATGGCCCGCGTCGCGGCGTAGCCGAGCCGTTGCAGGTCGGGCGACAGCGGCGCATTGGCCGCTGCCCGGGCGGCAACGCGGGCGGCTTCGTCGGGCCGCCCCAGGTGCACGTACGAGGCGTGGAGTAGGCGATGAATCGGTGGAAAGTACGGCAGCGACTCGGCGGCCATCTCCAGGACGCCGAGGTCGGCCGCCGTGCGATCCGACATCGGCAGCAAAGCCACTCTTGTCAGTTCACGGTCGCTGATCCGGCGACTCACCGCAACGACACGGTCTGCGTCGTCTCCCGACGATGGTGCTGCCAAAGCAACGGCCACCATGCGACGTAGACGGGGCTCAGCAAGGTCGACCGCATCGACCATGGCCGCCAACCGCGCGGCGCTGCTGGCGTCTTCGCGGGACAGGAAGTAGCCGATCGCCTCTCGCCACGGTGCTTCGAATGTCGGCTGCAACCCGGCCACGGCCGCAAAATGACCGGCCGCGTCTCCGGGCCTGCCGGTGCGACCGGCGAGCGTGCCACGAATTACCGCTACGTCAGCGGGCTCGCTGAGCCGGTTCAGCACGCGTTCCAGCAACAGGTCGCGGATCGACGGCATGACTGCTGCAGCTTCGAGCAGCACCGCCGAATCGACGGCGTCATCATCGAGCAGCGTCGCCAACAAGACATCGGCTTCCAGTGCACGGCCGGATCGACGCAGGCTCTCGATGAGCACCAAGTGCGAAGCAGAGTCGAGCTCAGCTTTACGCAACATCGCAACCGCTGCATCCGCCTGCCCGCCGTCGGCAAGTCGACGCGCAATTTCGACGCAAACAGCCGGCTCTGCAGCGGGCAAGCCGTCGGCGGCCAAGCGCGCATGCACGTCGCGGATCGCGTCACGGTCGCCGATGCGGTCGAGCATCTGCAGCAGTTCCAGCACCTGGTCGGCCTCTGTCGCCGGATCCGACAACACCGCGAGCACGTGCGGCTTAGCGGCGTCGAAATGCCCGAGGTTGACCAGTGCCCGCGCAAGCATTTGTGCAGCGTCGGCGTCCAGTTGGCCGTCTCGACGGGCGGCCAACCGCTTCAATTTGATCGCAGCATTGTGCGTCAGTCGTTCTCGTTCGGGTCCGCTGGCGAGCAAGGCGAGATCCAGCGACAGCCGGGCGTCCTCCAGCCGCGGCCGATGCAGAAGTTGCGCCACCGGCTCTGTCACCGTCTGCAGTTCCAGCGTCGCCTGTTGCAACAGAGCCGCGCCCTGCACGGTGCCTCGCAGCGAGTCGCCCTCGTCGAGCATGACGAGCCAGTCTTTCGCCGGCCGATCAGGCGACTCGACCACCGCCTGCCACCGCTCCAGAGCACGTGA
Organism: uncultured Planctomycetota bacterium; assembly: GCA_963841915.1. Classification (GTDB taxonomy): domain Bacteria; phylum Planctomycetota; class Phycisphaerae; order Tepidisphaerales; family Tepidisphaeraceae; genus JBCDKH01. Next base: position 860,199 of record CAWJEN010000006.1, read on the forward strand.
ATCACCTGCCCGCTCCAGCATACGGGCGGCGGCAAGGGCGTTGTTGTTGCCAGACTGCTCCAGCCACGCAAGGGCGGCGTCGACGCCGTGACGCTCCCGTACAAGCTGTGCTGCCAGGAACAACGCTTCAGAATCCTCCAGCCCGGCCGGGAGTGACTTCCACTTCAGCCCGACTGCATCGGCAGCGAGGATGATGGCGAGCTGGTCCGACGGTGACAGGCGGTCGATCGATGCAAGCAAAGCCTTCGCAGCCGTCGGATCGTCGACGTGCAGAAGCCTCAGCCGCTCACCCGGCAGGTCGGTGCCGTTAACTGTCTGCATAAGCGCTGTAGCCGTCGATAACCGGATCGGCGTCGGTTCGGCCCGCCATCGCTCGTATGCCAGCTTCGCCCGGCTTCTTGCCAATCGATCAGACGCGATGCCGTTCTCTCGCAGCGTCGCCTGGTCGATTGCTTCACCGGCCACATCGAGTCGATCGTGTGCGAGTGCCAGCTCTGCCCGCAGCAGCCACGGCTCGGCCCACGCCGGCGACGCCGTCGCGGCGGCTTCGAGATGACGCCGGGCCAAGTCAGGCTCTTCGAGCGCCTGCGCGGCCGTCGCGGCTTCGACGTGCAGTACCGCTGCCGGGACAAGATCGACCTCTTGCGTTCCGACCGGCTCGAGCGGACGCCCCGGCAGCTTCGTCACACGCGAAAGCCCGGATGAAGACGCCTCGAGACGCTGGACCGCAGTTGCCTCGACCGATCGACAGGTCGCAATGGCCTGCCAGGCCCGCCACGCCCGCGGCGATTCCGTTTCGAGCGACGGGTGCATGTCGGCCATGTCGCCAAGCAGCACGAGCGGGCCATAGAGGCCGACGGTCGACTCGCTCGAACTGGCCAGGAGCGACCGCGACTCGGCAGGGTGATCTTCAAGCGCGGCACGCACGCTGGCAGCCGTCCGGACAGCCAGCGGTGCACTCGGCGCCTCGGCACAAGTGCGCAGCACATCGTCGGCTTCAACAAAACGACCTTCGGCATCAAGGGCGGCCACCACGCTCAGCACGTCGACCGCCTGCTCGTCGGGTTGCTGTGCGGCGGGTGGTTGTGCGGGCGTCGCAGGCGGGGTGTACCAGTCGTCGTTCTGCGTCGACGTGGCGAGTTGCACGCCGCGTTCGCCGACGACGACCGCCGCCGCCTGATCGAGACAGGCAGCCGCTTGCTCAACGCGCCCGACGCGGCGGTTCGCTTCCGCCAGAACAAGCAGCGCGCGGGCCTGCCCGCGGCCTGTGCTTTGGGCTGTCGCGTTCAGATCCGTTGCAAAGGCAAGTGCGTCGTCCTCTTCGAGCAGTTCTGCATAAGCCAGCAGATCGACGACGTCGGCAAACGAGTCGCTCGTCTGCAGGACGAGCTCGGCGGCATCAACGGCGTCGAATCGCCCCAAAGCCGCCATCGCGTCTCGGCGTTGCCGCAGGACCTCGAGGTTCTCGATGTTCTCCGCCCGGGCGGCGTCGGCGAGGTCGAGCGTGCGTTGCGGCAACCCGGCTGCCATGCCCGCCGCCATCTGTTGCGTGTACCACTGTCGCCGCTCGCTGGCATCCGTGGGGTCCAGGTCGCGGAGCAACTGCAGGGCATGCAGACCACCGACCGTTGGCGGGTTGTACCTTGCGACGGCCTCGGCGTGCTGCAGCGCCCGTCGCACCGTCGCAGGCTCGCCCGGCCTTGCCTCCAGCAGCAGGGCCGCCTCCTGCCAGTTACCACGGATGAATGCCGCTTCGCCTGACGTCAGGCGTTGCTCGATGAAGGCCTCGCGTTGTTCGACGGCCCCGGCCCGCCAGGTGACAAGTGCTGTCACGCCGACCGCGGCAAAGGCCGCCGGCACAGCCAGGCGAAGAATCGTTCTACGGCGATGCGTCATGACGTAAACCCACACGCAACCGTCTGCGGAGGCGGGTTCATACCTTACGATGTCATCGCTACTCGCGAGCGATCTTGTTAAAGATCATCGTCACCGTTTTGATGATAATCTCGATGTCGCCCCAGAACGATCTTGTCCGTACGTACTCGAGGTCGAAGCGAACCCATTCCTGAAAGTCGGTGTCTTCTTCGCGGGTGCGGCGGATCTGCCACAAGCCCGTGATGCCGGGCTTGACGCTGAGCCTGCCCTCACGCCACGCCGGGTTGTTCTGGTTCTCCTTGTAAGGACTCGGCCTTGGCCCCACGATGCTCATGTCGCCGGCCAGCACGTTCCAGAACTGTGGCAGCTCGTCGAGATTGGTCTTCCGCATGAAGTTGCCCACGCGGGTCACGCGCGGGTCGTTGTCCATGAAGAACTGGTTGCCGTCGGCCTTGTTCTTGCCCTCGGCGATGAGGCGTTGCTTGACGATTTCGGCGTCCTGCCGCATCGACCGGAACTTCCAGCACTTGAACGTCCGTCCGCCACGCCCCTCGCGGACGTGGCCGAAGAAGATCGGGCGGCCACTTTCGATCACGATGGCGGGCACCAGGATGAGCCACAACGGGCTCGTGCCGATCAACGCGCAGACGGAGAAGCAGATGTCGAAAATCCGCTTGGCCGCGTCGCTGGCGGCGTGTGGGCGGTGGGGAATGATCGTGTCCGGCCGACCTGGCTTCTCATCCTCGCCATCAGGGCGACCGAGTTGACCGACGCGCCGCGTGACGTTGCGTGAGCCTGTGGGCCTGCTGGCCGGTCGCGCGTCGTCGGGGAGCCACTCGGCCTTGGGTGGTTCGAGCTCGTCCCACTCGATCTCCTCGGCACTGGTGTCAGGACGATGCTCGGCGGCATCCCAGACGACTCGCGGGCCGACGACGGTGGTGCCAGGTGCGAATCGGCGACCGGCGCCGATCCAGACGGGGCCGTGAAACTTGGTCTCGCCTGCGTCGGCCGACGGGTCGAGCCACACCGGGTCGAGCAGCTTGCCACGTGTCGCGTCCTCGCCGAGAGCGGTCGCCCGGCGGATGGTGGAATTCGGACGTCGCCATTCCCGGACAAGGTCCTTGAGCATCAGGGCGATTTCGCGATCGTCGATGCGGTCGTAGACACGGGCGTCATCGACACGTATTGCCGCCCGCTCGCCGGGCGGGACGAAGCGGCGGATCTTCTTCCAAGCCGTCTTAGGGTCGTCAGATTGCTGCCAAAGTTCTGCGATCTCGCGGTCGGGCGTGATAAGCACACGTGACCGACGCAGGTCGGCCCCATCGTAGATGCGGTCGAAGCCGACAAACGCATCGCCACGGCCGTCGGTGGTCGCTTCGCAGAGAACGCTCTCGCGGTAGCCGTCGTTTCGCTTCTCCGAGAGCCGCACTGAGAGGACCGTCGGCTCGACCCACTTGAGCATTTCGACGACGTCCCGCAGCGGAAACAGCGGCAGGTTGTAGCTGCTCAAGAGCAAAAACAGCTCGGCCTGCGGCGGGATCTTGGCCGACTCTCCCGTACGGATGACACCGACGCCGAAGCTGGCCCAGTAGCGGGCGTGTAGCTGGACGGGAGTCAGGCCCCAAATCGTCCGATGCTCGCGCTGCTCTTTGGACAAAACCGCCAACACCTCGCCCGGGTCGGGCGGCGTGACGGGTTCGAGGTTGTCGGCATCGACCTTCAAAGGGTGGGCGCAGTGTCAGGTCGGGATCCGTGGTCGCACGCAGCGAGCAGGAGCGGTTAGCGGCTTTTGGTCTTGCGGCTGCGGTCAGGCATGGCTGCGGCTGATGACCGATAGTTCATTCCTGCGACGCTGCGATCGAAGTCGGCCGAACCGGCACGGTTGAAGACGATGCCCGCGACCGTCGCACCCACATCATTAAGGTGTTTGGCGGCTTTGTTGATGGTTTCCTTGTTCTGGTTGCGGCTGACCGTCAGGATCGTGGCGTCGGCAGCGCTGGCGACGGGTGTCGTCTCGATGCTGCCCAGGATCGGGCCACAGTCGAGCAGAATCACGTCGAAGTGCTTCTTGGCTTCGCGGACGAGCCGGGCGACGGCCGACGGGCTGAAAACGCCGGCCTTCTTCTCGGTCGCGTTACCGATAGGCAGCACGGCCAGGTCAGGCACATCTGTTTCGCAGGTGACGCCCAGGAAGTCGTTGCCGAGCAGGGCGTCGAGGACGCCTTCGTCACCCTTGACCTTCATCCGCTTGGACAGGCCACCGCCGCGAAGGTCGGCGTCGACGAGCAGCGTACGGCAACCACTGGCCGCGTAGCTGAGGCCGAGCGCCAGGCACAAGCTCGTCTTGCCGTCCTCGCGACCGGCGGAGGTGACGGCAAAGGCGCGGGGCTTGTCGGTCGTCGCGTCACCGGTCGCCGGGACTGCGTGGTGGATCTGCAGGATTGTGCGGATCTGGTGCACGCAGTGGGCGGCGATGGAGGCCTGGTTCGGGTCGCTGAGCCGGTCGGGCAGATCGGGCAGCACGCCGAGCATCGGTACGTGGCGGCCGTTGGGTCCGCTCGGCATCTCGGCGGCGAGGTCGATGGCGTCGTCGCTGTAACGCGTCCGCTTGTCGAACAGGCCGAAGAGCAGCACGAGACCGGCCGGAATGCCGGCACCGAGAATCGCACCACCAAGTGCGGTGGCCGATCGGGCGTCCTTGGCCACACTGGCGGAGCTGGGCAGGTCCTTTGGCTTGACGACGCTGATCGCGTCCATGTCGGCCTCTTTAAGCGCCTGACGCACCTGCATATCGCGATCGTCCTCGCGAATCAGGGCGTCGAGTTCCTTGATGTCGTCCTCGAGTTCGCCGCGACGGCGGGTCGCGCGTTCGAGGGCCTCGCGATCCGAGGCGATAAGCGACAGTCCTTCGACGCCGCTCTCGACAATGGGGCGAAGGTTTTCGATGCGAGCACGGAGGCCTTCGATGAAGTCGGCTGTCACGTCGACACGATCGGAGCCGCCGTCGGCAATATTGGGCATCGTGCCGTAGTACGTCTGGCGAACCTTGTCGGCCTGCGCCTCGATCAACTCCTCGATGAAGCTCAGATTTTCTGTTGCAGTAACGACGGAGGCGGCCTTGTCGCCCAACCCGCCCCGTTTGAGTTGGCGAAGCTCCGCCCGCGTCTGCGCACGCAGCGCCAACAGGTTCCGCAGCTCGCCGTCACCGTCGGCAAGGGCTTCAGGCGTCAGGTCGCCCGCTCGGCCCTTGTACTGCTCGGCCCGACGCAGGTCCTGCTCGAGGCTGTTGAGCAGCGCTTCGTCCCTGTCGAGGTCGCTCTGCATCCGGTCGTAGATACCGCCGAGATTTTCGGTGCCTTGATATCCCTTGGCAATCTGGCTGATCTCGCTCTCGACCCGATTAAGCTGATCCACGTACGCCGACCGCTGCCGATTGCGGGAGCCGTCGACCTGCTCGCTCGAGATGAGCTGTCGCCTACGGAAGTCGTTCTCGTAAGCCTCCAACGCGGCCAAGGTTCCCTTGACGGCAATCGTCGGGCTCGGGTGCTCAAAGCCGATGCTGATTGCCCAGGTGGCTTCATTGCGAGAGGCTTCAAGAAAGTTCTGGAAGACAGCCGGCTCCCAGCCCATGTCGAGTGACTTCCAGATCTCGGTCTCAACCGCCTGCTGTGCGATGGCGGGCGTCTGCGTGATGCGTTCTCTCTCGTTGCGCATGAACGAGACGTAGCTCTCGACCACGCGTTGGTCCCCTTCGAAGCCTTCGATCGACGGCTGAATCGTGACGCGGCCGCTGGAGCGGTAGGTCGGGCTTGTCAAAGAGTAACCGGCTGCGGCACCGAGAACGCCACCGCCTGCGGCCAGGCCGATCAGCAGGGGCCAGCGACCGCGCAAGAGTCGCTTCACCTTGTAGAGCGGATCGTCGGCGCCCGGCATGGCCGAGGAGGTGGTCGACGTCCGAACGAGCTCGGTCGAGGTCTGGGGCACATCAGCCCAAAAGTCGGCTGAGCGGCCTCCGGCGTCGTCTACTGCTTTGATGCTCATCTGCGAAGTGCGGTTCGTGCTCATGGAAGGGCCGGTTGCGGGCGCTGCGGGCGACCCGTCGCTCGGTTCTACGCTCGCCGACCCCCGAGGGTCAGACACGCGGCAGGGCGATCGGATCGGACAGGCCGATGATTTACCTATCGACCGCCAACACCGGTCGGCAGACGCGGGTTACCCGCTCCCACTTTTATCGGTCCTGCGGCAGTTGTCGAGTCGCCTGGCCGACTCCCGCTTCGGGTGATGCACCTTCGTTGCCCAGCAGCACCTCAAGCGTCGGCTCCAGCGCCCGCATCACATCGGTCACGACCTGCAGCTTCACCCGCTCGGGAAGCGCTGCGTCGATGTCGGACATAGAAATGGTCACCGCTGCTGCGCCGCGACGCCGTTGTTGATACTCGCCGCCGCCTCGGGTGGCGTAGTAGAAGGCCTCAAAATCGCCGGCCGTCGTGCCGCCACCTCGGCGTGCCGGCACGATGAGCGTGCCGGCGATCCACTCGTCGCGGCCATCGAAGGTCGAGCCGTTCACGCGTATGGAGCGGTCGTCCGAGCGGTACAGCAGCCGACCCTCACCCACGGGCGGGCTTTGCCCCGACCATCTTGCCGGTGATTCAGGCCAGTAGCGACGGATCTCGTTGTCGCGACTAACGAGCACGATGACCGCCTCGACCCGCTCAGCCTTGAGGTCGCCGGGCTTTGACGGCGAAAAGTTGATGAACTCGATCCGACGTGCCGCCAGCGGAGGCCTGTAGGCAGCATTGGGTTGCCGCATCGGCAGGTCGCGACCGATCCACAAACCGCTCGGTCCTTCGAGGCTCGTGGCGACGTTCTCGTTGATGACCGACGTGGCCAGGGCGTGGTAGTCGTCCCAATTGCTCGGACGGTGCGTGAGGTTCAGGTAGACCAGCGACACCGCCAGGACGGCGGCGGTCAGCGTCGGCGCAAGCCACGCGGCCAACGAGTGCGGACGCAACTTCGACCAGAACGATCGCGACCGTCCCCTCGAAGTTCCGCCCGGGTGCGTCGTCATCCGGCCAGACGGTAGCGGTAGATGTGTAACCCGACCCAGTCAAAGAACGCAACGCCGGCTGCCACGAGCCCGATCCCGATGGCCGGCAGCAGAAAATCACTCAGCGTCCCCACGTTTGTCGCAAGCTGATCCCACCGATCGGCATCCGGGGCGTCGACCGCATGCGACGCCAGCCACAACACCGGCACCGCTCTGACGATGTTTAGCACGATCGCCAAAATCGGCACGAGCAAGAGCAACAGCCACCGGTAGCCGTTCCGCAGCGTCGTCGAGAAGGCAAACGTGTAGACGATCACCAGCAACGCCATCGCCAGGGGCAGGCCGTCGCAAGCGTCGGCTGTCGCTTCGTAACCGACACGAGCGACAGGGTCGGTGAGATTGAGCAGGTCGAAGATCGCCCGCACGCTCGACCGCGTGATCGAAATCATCGGCTGCGTCAGCCAATCCCGGGCCCGCCCAGGCAAAGGCAGGAAGAACAACCCTGCGAAAAATACCGGCATCATCCGCAAAATCAGGTTTCTGCCGCACACGCTCACAATCGCACCGACGGCCAGCAGCAACGCGCCGAGGTGGAACAACATCGACACACCCGCCTGCCCGCCGACGAAGATGGAAGCAAAGCCAAGACTTGCGATGAGCAGGCCGAACCACTGTCCGCCGACCCTGAGGTAAGGCAGCCGCTTTCGACGACGCCACCACAAGATCACGATGGCAAACGGTGCCAGAAAAACGTGCAGGTTGTGGCCGTAGACGTCGACGAGGCTTGCCGCGTCGGCCCACGCCCACCAGCCGACGAAGACGGCTAAGACACCGAATGCGATGCCCAGGACGAGGTTGTGCGTCCGCAACCGCGGCCGCCAATGACGGTCCTGCGGATCGTCAGCACCGGCGAGCTGACGCGGCATGTACCGCTCGGCCGGCCGCGGGGCGGTTGAACCATCGAGGCTGGACGAGACAGACGACATGCGCAGCAGTGCGTGAGCGGGACGATTTCCCTACTGACCACGTCGGCCAGATGCAGATCTCAGGTGAGCCGCGTGTCACTGTTGCCGATGCCACGCAGCGCGAGGTTAAGTGCATCGACGTTGCTCGCAAGCCGCTTGGCTTCGTCGACGCTGATGACCTGACGCTGGAACAGGTCGGTCAGGTGTTGGTCGAACGACTGGTTGCCGGCCTCCTTGTTGCCGACGATGCTCTTTAACTTCTCGTATTCCTTCTCCATGATGTACCGACGCGCAAGCGGCGTCATGTACATCACCTCGACCACCGGCACGCGACCTTTGCTGTCACGCTTCTTGGCCAGACGCTGACAGAACACGCAAGCAAGGTTCGTCGCTAGCTGCGTGTTCATCAGGTCGGCCTGCTGCTTGTCGAACAGGGCGACCACGCGCTCGATCGTCATCGACGCGTTCGTCGCGTGGACCGTCGAAAAGACCAGGTGGCCCGTATCGGCGGCCCGCAGGGCGGTCATAAGGCTGAAGCCGTCGCGAATCTCACCGATGAGCATCGTGTCCGGGTCCTGTCGCATGGCAGCGCGCAGGGCGTGGTCGTAGCTCTCGGAGTCGGTGCCGACTTCGACCTGGCTGACGAGGGACTTGTTGTCCTGGTGCTCGAACTCGATGGGGTCTTCGACGGTGATGATCCGCTCGGAGCGGGACGCATTGATCTTGCCGATGATGGCCGCCAGCGTCGTTGATTTACCTGAACCGGTCGTGCCTGAGACGAGCACGAGGCCGCGGTAGAGGTCAGCGAGCTTGGTGATCTGTGGCGGCAGGTTGAGGTCGCCGAACTTGGGAATGGTCGTCACGATCCGCCGCATGACGACCGCCGCCTTGCCGCGGCTGTGGAAGCTGGCGACGCGGAAGCGGGCGATCAGCTCGCCCTCCTTGGCCTCTGCGTCTTTGTAGAGCGCGTAGCTGGTGTCGACGCTGCCTTTGTGCAGGTACTCCTGAAACTTGTCGTCGTCGCCGATGAGTTCACGGTTGAACTCGGTCATGAGGGTGTCGTCCGGCTTGCCGCACTCGAGGAACCTCAGCTTGCCGTCGACGCGGATGACGGGCGTGGAGTCTGCCTGCAGGTGCAAGTCGCTGCCACCGGCCGTGACCACGGTCTTGAGGAACTGCCGCAGGTTGGGCACGTCGGCGGTGCTTCGCTTCTTACCGTTGGCTTGGGCGACGGGCTCGGGGTCGTGCCCGCTCCCGGCGATGCTCATCGTGTCACCGGGCGCATGTCGCTCGGCCTCTTGGGCAGCCAACTCGGGGTCGTCCAGAATGCTTGCAGGGTTGTTATCAGCCATAGGCGGTGGGGCGGGAGCGAAACTGTAGCCGCCCGCGGGAGCGGGCGCGTCTGGCTCCGGACGCACCCGCTCTGGCGGTCGGCTAAAAACGGCTTGCTCTACGCGTCGTGGTGGCACGCCTCCGCCAGCGCCCAACCCGTGCTACCGAAACTTCGGCCGCCTAATCGATCGATTCAGGCGCGGCCCCGCCGCGGCCCAGGTGGTACTCGCCGACGCGATAGCCGGTCTCGACGATGCCGTCGAGCAGTTCGTGGGCCGTCACTCGACGAGCATCAAAGATGACCGATACGTTACCGCTCGGGAAGTCGACCTCGGTCTCGCGAACACCCTCGAAGCGATTGAGACGTTGAATGATCTTGGTCTCGCAGGTGTGGCTGTGCATCCCGCTGACGCCGACGATGAGCAGCGAGTCGCGGTCGAGCGCGTCTCTGCGTTGCGTCGATGGTTGACGACTGGGCGAAGTGCTCATGACACGCTCCGTGGCTGAATCGGTCGGGTTTCCTCCCACGGTTCATGTTACACGGTGTCGCGTGTAAATCACCCCATGATGCCTCGGCTTGATCCTGAAGAGCCGCCCAGCATCACATCCTGGCGATGTCCGCCGCCCGCCCGGTCATACGCTCACGCACGCCATGTTATTGCTGATCGATAACTACGACAGCTTCACGTACAACCTCGTCCAGCTCGTGGCGACGGTCGCACGCGACGCCATGCCGGACCTGGACGTGAAGGTCGTTCGCAACGACGCCATTACAGCAGAGGGCGCAGCGGCGTTGTCGCCGAGCCACCTGATCGTCAGCCCGGGCCCTTGCTCGCCGAATGAAGCGGGTGTGTCGTCGGACGTCATCGAGCGACTCGCACCGGCGGGCGTCCCGACGCTGGGCGTGTGCCTTGGCCACCAGTGCATTGCCGACCGCTTCGGCGGCGTCGTCGAGCGGGCGGGCAAGCTCATGCACGGCAAGACCGACCTCGTCCACCACGACGGCCGCACGATCTTTGCCGGCATTCCGTCACCCTTCACCGCCGCCCGGTACCACTCGCTGATCGTCCGCGAGGCTTCGCTGGCCGAGGCCGATTTCGAGATCAGCGCCAGAACTGCCGCCGGTGAAATCATGGGGCTGCGCCACCGCCGTTGGCCGCTCGAAGGCGTGCAGTTCCATCCGGAGAGCTTCATGACCGAGCATGGGGCGACGATGATCGGCAACTTCCTGGCGATGGGGCGTTGAGACGAGTGCGCCCGCGACGCCGCCGCAGCGTTGCCCTGTGAAGCTGGGCTGGCCTTGACGACTGTCGGGCAAGGCGAGTCTCCATCGGCCTGCTTCGACTGATTCTGGGCCGTTATCGGGCAGTTGTGCGTCGACCAAATTGGCAGGCGTGGGGTAGGTTGGACTCACATGAAGATGCACTTAGCCATTGCCGTCGCTGCTGCGACCGTTGCCTCGTCGACCGTATCCGCCGCCTTAGAGGGGTATGCGATCGATCCAGCTTCCAGCATGCTGACCGTCACTGCCGAACTCGGTGGCAACGCCGCCACACCACAGTTCCTGGGTAGCAACATGGTCAACCTCTCGGGCGGGATCCTCGTCGATCAGACTGCGACCACGATCCAGTTCGTCGGAGGCAGCCTTGTCGATGTGCTTCCGCAGGCCGCTCCTGTTTCACCCGATGTCGGTGGTATGCCAGGGTCTGCCATCGGTGACTTCGGCCTGAACTTCACGGACTTGTTCGGCACCATCCCGGCGGCCGGTCGCGACTTCAGCTTCGATCTGACCAGCGGGGTGATTCCCATCGTGCCGGTCCCTGGTCCCTTCGGCGGATTCGACTCCTTCGACGCGTCACAAATCGACTTCGAGCTGCTCGACGGCAGCGTCGACTACGACGCGGGCCTGGCCTTCGGATCGGCTGACCTGACGGGGGAGTCGGCGAGCAACAACGCAGTCCTGGGTGACCTGACCGACCTGTTCGGCCTTGACTTCATCACCATTCCTGTTGATGCGACGCTGTTCTTCACGGTGCTGACGCCGAATGACGCGAGCGTGACGATCACCGGCAACATTGTCGCCACCCGCATCGTTCCCGAGCCTGCGACGGCCAGCGTCGTGCTGATGAGCGGCGGCCTGCTGCTGGGCCGTCGCCGTCGATAGTGCAAGCGGGTGCAATTGAAGTGGGCGAACCGGGAGCATTCTGCCCCCGGTTTGTCTTTGCGCCCCGGCGGCCGCGGCGGCGCACGCGCTGGCGTGTCTCACGAACGACGACAACAGACGGACCGCCTTCGGAACGTGCCCGCACTTTCTGACTGACGACGTTCGATTGCCCCCGCAGGACGAACGACCCGCCGACGCGTTTGCGGACCGAAATGTTCCACGTGGAACATTGGCACAGACGGCCAAACCGGTCTCAGAGCCCGCCACGACGGTCGGCCGATGTTCCACGTGGAACAATCGCCCCGCGCCAGCCGCCCCGACCCCATTTGGCCGCCGCCGCGCAACACTCAGTCGTCGTCATCCATGTCGCCGAAGATCATTTCGAAGAATTCGTCCATGATCTCGATCGACGCTTTGGCCGCCTGCTCGTCGTAGGCGATGGCCCCCTTGAGCTGCGGATTCTTCTCGGCCATCATGGTCGCATCGGGGTTGCTGAAGGCGTGCAGGGCGGTCGGAAAGTTGACGAGCGTCATCGGCACGCCCGCTTCGAGCGACTTCTGGACGAAACCGGCAAAGGCGTCGGGCTTGACCATCGGGTCGGCACCGCCGTGCAGGATCAGCATGGCAGGGCCGTTGTACGCGGCCTGCGGTGCGGCATCGGCCGACAGGCCACCGTGAAAGCTGACGACAGCCTTGAGCTTGCTGCCGTAATCGCTCGTCGCCATGTCGACAACCGTGCTGCCACCGAAGCAGAAGCCGATCGCGCCGATCGCTTCGTCGTCCACATTCTCCTGGTCCACCAGTACCTTCATGGCCGGCATCACTAGCTCCGCCAAGCCCGTCTCTCGGGCCATTCCAGACCATTTACCCGCCTCTGCCGGGTCACCGGTTGTCACGCCGTTGCCGTACATATCTGCGACGAAGGCGATGTAGCCCTCTTCAGCCAACTCGCGGGCCCGCATCTTGGGATACTCGGTCAGGCCCCACCACTCGGGAACGACCAGAATGCCGGGTCGCATGCCGGTCACGTCTTCGTCGTAGATCAACACGCCTTGGGCTATCTCGCCTGTCGGTAGCTCATATTCGACGACCTCTTCCTTCATGCCGCCTTGACCGAACGCCGGCAGGACAATCCAGAGCAGGGCGACGAATGTCGTGAGTGTCAGGGGCTTGTGCATGCGCGCAGCGTATCGACCACGCCGCACGTCGTGAACGTTCGAAGAGGTGGGATCCGCTGACCTATTTCGACGAAGGCGGCTTGTCTGGCCACGCATCGGAGCGGGAGATATCTCGAATCTCCTTGACGCCGTAGAGCTTGCCGTCGGGCTTGTCCATGCCTGGGCACATCGTCTTGCCGTGGTTCCAGGCTTCTTCGCTCTGGAGCAGCCCCTGCCAGAACGGCCACGTCCGACACTGCAGCGGCCTGGCCTTGTAGACCTTGCAACCGCGCTTGCGAGCGTCGGGCTTGTCACCTTTGAGCGGCTTGAGGAACTCGCAGTCGTATTGGCCGTTGGGCTGACGAACTTCCTTCAGGCTCAACCGCTTGCCGATCTTGCGAACATGCTTGCGGCGGAAGTCGGGCTCGCTCATCTTCAGGAGCGTCGCGAGCTCTTCAACCTCGTCATCCGTGACCCAGACGTACCCGGCCGGTCCTGTGCAGCAGTTGCCGCAGGTCGAGCAGCGGAACTTAAGCCCGTCCTTGTACCAAGGCTCATCGGCCACCGGCAGGGCAACGCCGCCTGCGTGCCGGACGTCGCTGACATCGTCGGAATCTTCAGGCCGATGGGACAAGGCGATCATGTTAGCCGTCGGCAACGTAGCGTCAGGAAGTATGCGAGGGATCAGCCGTACCACCGTCGTCTTGCCGTTGCTCGCCTCGCTGGCGTGGACGGCCGTTGCTCGTTGTGAGCCTGTCGCACCGACGCGTGAGGACATCGCCCACAGTTACCTGCTGTTCGAGCAGTCGGTCGACAAGTACCCACCGCCGCGCGATCTGGCGGAGTTCAACGTCGAGTTCGACTGGGTGACGCGGTTGATTTTTCGTCGCAGGTGGGATCGGGCGGCCTCCGAGGTCGCAGCCCTCACTGATCGCTTGCTACCGGCCGAGCTCAGGACGCCCGCCGAGCGGTCGGCTCGTGGCACGACCGTCCGCCCGTTCCCCGCCGTCGCCACGCCCGGCAGCGAAGTGACGCTGACCTTCGCCCCTTTGTTCCACGTGGAACAACGGCCCAGCTCGCTTCAGGTGCTGATCCGTGATGACGAGCGTGTGGTCTTTCGCGACGACTTCGATCCGGCTGGTGACACGCTGACGTGGACTGCTGCAGAAGCCGTTGGGTTCTATACAGTTGACCTCTTGGCCACGCCCGGCAGCAGCGCCTGGACACGGGCGAGCATCAGCATTGTTGCCGACGCACCCAAGAGCGTCCGGCAGACGCTGCTGAAGCAGCTCGACGCGGTCGTACCCGACGAAGCCCTGCAGCCGGCCGCTTCGGCGCTGCGGGCTCGGCTGAACCTGCTTCTGGAGCAAGACGATCCGGCCCGCCCTCGCTCCTTCGTCGGTAACGCTGCCGATCTCGTCGAAGATCTCACGACGGAGGTTGCGGCGTTGGCGGCGGGTGAAGATCCCTACGCCGGAAAGGTCGGCACGTACTGGACGACGCTCGCCGGCATCCCGGCGGTCGTGCACGTGCCCGAGTGGGCTGTTAAGAAGGGTCGGCCGTTGCCGGTAATCTTCGCGCTCCACGGTGCAGGCGGCGACGAGAACCTTTTTGTCCTCGGCTACGGCGCCGGCAAACTCAAGGGGCTCGCCGACAAGCACGGGTTCGTCCTGGTGTCGCCGCACACGTATCCGCTGCTCGGTCGCGGCGACCTCCTGGCTGCGATGATGGAGGAGATGAGCAATCGGTATGAGCTCGACCAGGATCGCGTCTACGCCATCGGCCATTCGCTAGGGGCGATCACGATCGCCGGCTGGACGCTCTCCGACGCCGACGGCCCGGCCAACGACGTCCTGGCAGGCGTAGGCCTCATCGCCGGGGGCGGCATGACCAAGCCCGTCACCCGGGCAGTCCCCATGTTTGTCGCCGCAGCCGGTCACGATCGCATCTTCAAGCCCGACCGACTCGAGGCGATGACGCAGGCGGTTCGCAAGCTGGGTCTGGCTGCAGAATTCAAGCTCTATGACGACGAAGCGCACGTCAGCATCGTCCGGCGGTCGCTCGATGACGTGGTGGGCTGGCTCCTGCAGCAGCGACGTTCCTGACGCTCCTAGTGTCGCGGCTCGACATGCCAGGGCAAGACGATCAACACGACGGGCGCCTGCGCATCCAGAAGGTCATGGCCGCTGCGGGTGTGGCCGCCAGGCGCACGTGTGAGCAGTACGTACTGACAGGTCGCGTTCGCGTCAACGGCGAGATCGTGCGTCGGCTGCCGATCATGGTCGATCCCTACGACGACCGCATCGAGGTCGACGGCGAGCTGATCCGCCCCGACAAACCGCGCGGCACGCGTGGCGTGGGCAAGGGTCGCGAGCCCAAGCACGTCTACATCCTGCTCAACAAGCCCGAACGCGTCGTCTGCACGAACGTTGCCCAACACACTGGTGGATACCAGCAGACACGTGCGATCGACCTGCTGCCGCCACAATTCCGCAGGCGTGTCTGGCCGGTCGGCAGGCTCGACTCCAGCAGTCGCGGCCTGCTGCTGCTTACTGATGATGGTGAACTGACGCAAAAGCTCACGCACCCGTCGTTCGGCGTCCCTAAGACCTACCGCGTCGCCTGCGACGGCGAGGTGACGAAGGAGATCGTCCAGAAGCTCAACGACGGCATCTTCCTCGTCGATCGTGACACCGGCGGCGGCAGCAAGACGGCTCCTGCATACGTCAAAGTCATCCGCGCCAATCGCGAGGGCAGCGTGCTGGAGATGATCCTCAAGGAAGGCCGCAACCGTCAGATTCGCCGCGTGTTGGCATCACTGGGTCATAAGGTGCGCGACCTCAAGCGGACGAGGCTCGGCCCGATCCAGCTGCGGCAGTTGCCCGAATCTTCAAGCCGTCTGCTGACGCCGCGCGAGCTGGCGGAGCTACGGACGGCTGTCGAACAGGCAGGCCGTCAGGCTACTGGCACCAGGCCACGCTCCACAAGCAAGCCCCGCGCCCACTCGCGGTCGTCGGGTGCTAAGGGCGGCTGGGGCTCGGAGCGGTAGATGCTTTTCGGTGCGCCACCCGCTTCCGTGACGCGGTCGAGAGCTTCCTGTACCTGCAGCGGCACATCTGCATCTCCTGGTAAAAGTGGGATGGGCAGCGTCGGAGTCGCGTCGCGTAGTCGCCACGTCCAGATGTCCGTGTCCTCTACCTTTGCCGAGTACGGCATTCCTCCTGCCGCTTGACGCACCGTCTGCGAGCGAACCAACATGGCCGAGTAGTCGAACTCGGGCAAATCAGCATGCGTGGGAAGTAAGTTGCCGCCTGCTCGAAGCAGGTCGATTTGTAGCACGTTCACGCCCCCCTCAACAAGCTGACGACGTTTGCCTGCGTACTGGCTTCGTCCCGTCGTCTTGTTGGTTGGGCTGATGAGTTCAATGACCGAAATGACGGCTTCGTCGGCAACCGAGCGGATCTCGATAGATCGCTGCAGGTCTTCGACAAGGTCGGTGTCGTAGAAGAACGCAGCATGCGCCGTAGGCGCTGTCAGAGCAGCGGCAGTGTCCCGCGGTGAAGTCGCTTGGCCATCTGCTTTGGTCAGCACAACAGCACCGTCCGCTCTGACGCGCCGCTCTGCAGCCGGCGGCTCACGGATGGTCAATGTCTCTACGACCCGCCCCTCGTATTTTTCGTCCAACTGCGGGACGAGCATTCGCCACATCTCCACGACCAAGATCGTGTGGAAGCCTTGCCAGTTGCTCGGCTGCTCCAGGTACGGGTTCATGCCGGGTAAGACAGTCTCCATGGTTTCACCATCTTACCCGATTCCCTTACTCGCCAGGTCGCGAAGCTCGGCGTGCCAAGCGGGACGGTCCTCTGCGCTTGTTCCCTCCGGCAGCAGGCTCCGACGCGTTGTGTTGACCAAGGCCTGCAGCGTCTGGAACCGACGCGTCTCTTCGATCGCCGGTGGCAGGTAATCGGCGGCGACGACGCGAACATCCTCGACACTCAGCGACCCCTTGCGGCGACGGGCCTTGAGCAGCGACCGCAGCGAGCCGAACGCTGCCGCACTCGTGGCCGATAGTTCAGGTTCCAGCTCGGCGGCGATGGCCGAGAGGTCGCCGTCGACGCTGCCACGGAGCATCCATTCGACGAACGCCATCCGGTCGTCGCCCGTCGGGTCGAGCACCGGCAGGATCAGATCACCCGAACGACCCGGCCGACGGATGTCGGGGCTGAGCAGGTGAATGCGGGCCGTCATCAGCAGCCACGTCACGCGGCCGCGGAGCTGTGGGTCGCTCATCATCTGCTGGACCTTGCCGGTTAGGCGACGCTCCGTCTCGTGACTGCCCGCACCGACGCCGCCAAACGCGGTGTCGGCCTCATCAACGAAAATTACGACCCGCCCCAGCCCTGAGAGTGTCCGCCGGAGCTTCTCGAACAGCACGTCGGTCTGACCGAACCACTGGCTGCGAAGGTTCTTCAGCGTCAGCACCGGCAGGCCCAGTTCACCGGCGACAGCCTCGAAGACGAACGTCTTACCGGCACCGATCGGACCCGCCACGGCCGCGCCTCCCAGGGCATCTTCGCCACGGCTCTGGATGCGCGGGATGACCTCGTCGCGTAGAAACTGCTTGAGCTTCGAATTGCCGACAACATCTTCCAGTGTGTGCGTCGGTCGCTTGAACTCGACCACATCCTCACCGAGCTCACCGGCGACAAAGGCTTCGACGGCTTGCGTCACGTCGGTCGGCGTCGGCGGGCGACCTTCATGGTCAGCCAACCGCATGAGCTGGCGAAGTGCCTGGATGCCAAGCCCTGCCGTCGCTGCGGCGAGGGCATCGATGTCGAACGACGGCTTCTGAGGTGCAGCCTTGCCCTCGGGCAGCGACGCCGGCTCTTCGGCTGCTTTAGGCTGGTGCTGCGTGAGGTAGTGCCGTCTGCGCGATTCGTCAGGCGGGTCAATACTGATGTCGAGCACCTGCGGGAGCGACGTGACGAGCGCGGACACACCGCCCCGGCTTTCGGCGAGGAGCACTACCGAATCAGCGGCGTCCTGGAAGTCTGCGTCGCCGAACCAGTCACGCAAAATTCCCACGCGGTGCCGATCAGCGGCATTGAGGCGACCCGCATCCTCGCCACCATTGGGCACGAGCAGGTCTGCCGCCTCGATCCAAATGAGCAACGTGTCACCGTAGATTGGGCGGCCTTGCCCGTCTTTAGCGCGTCGCATCTGGCAAAGCTGGCGTAGGAACTCGAGCGATGCCGTCGGGCTACCGGTGGCGTCGCGGACGAGTCGGTCGAACTCGGTGCCGTTGATATCGATGGCTTTGCTCGCTCGCCTGTCGAGCAAGGCTTGCAGGGCCAGCTCATCAGGATCACCACCACCGCGCCACGTCGCCCAAGCGATTTTTAGTCGATCCGCTGCCTCAGGCGGGTGAATGCGAATGGGCCCGTTGAGCTCGCAGACGAGTTGCGTGACGCCCGCCACGCCACACCGGCCGAGTAGAAAGGTCGGCAGCGGTACGTACCGATCACCTCTTTGGTAGAGGTCGTGCGTTCCGCCGTGCAAGATGACCGATCGAGCCCTGCCGCTGTTGAGGGTGCGGGCAAGATGGGTAAACCACGCGTAGCCAGGGTCCGTCACGCAAGCAGCTTAGCGGCCTTCGGCAGCACGCAGTCACACCAGTGCGGGCTGAAGTTGCTTGTTTTCGCGGAAGCCGGGCTTGAAGCGGTCCTTGAGCTTGAGCAGCGGTCGCTCTAGCACGAGGAAGCTGACCTCCGCCGCCAGCCAGGTGACGAGCATGGCCACCACGAACAGCACCAGCCGGAAGGGCTTTGCATCGTCGGGCGAGATAAAACGCGTGACGACTTGGTTGGCCGTGACGAGCGCGAGCATGTGGTAGAGGTACATGCCGTAGCTGACGAGGCCGAGACGGCGGACGGGTGCCCACTGAAGCGGCCTGGCAAGCGCGCCGTCTTCGCGGGTGACACAGGCGGCGACGAAGCCGACCATGATGACGTGCAGCACGATCCGCGGCCAGCCCGTCACTTCGCCGGTCCAGAACAGCACCGGCAGCAGCACCGCCGCCAGCCAGACAGGCCGAGCCCAGGCGAAGCCGGTGACCTTGCTGACGGTCGCGTAGCCGTTCGGCTGGTGCATGACGTGGGCTAGCAACACACCCATGGCAATGGGTGCAAAGGTAACTTCCAGCACCTCCAGCGGCGGGTGAGCGATACCGAAGACACCCATCGCAAAAAGAACGTTCAACAACAGGAACGGCACGAGGAACGCCCGCACTGCCAAGCCGGCCAGCAGCACCAGCAATGGCGGCCAAACGAGGTAAAACTGCTCTTCAACGGCCAGCGACCAAGCGTGGAACAACAAGTGCCCTTGGGCATCAGTCCAATTCGTCGTAAAGGTCAGCAGCAACGGCAGGTCACCGACGAACGTGGCCATGCCTTCGTCGCCGCCACGGACAAGCTGGTACACAGCCGTGAGCGCGATGGTGAGGTAGTAGATTGGGAAGATTCGCAACGTCCGCCTTGCGTAGAAGGCGGTGAGATCGATCTTTCCCATCCGGTCGCGCTCGCGCAACAGCAGCGTCGCGATGAGGTAGCCGCTAAGGACGAAGAATAGGTCGACGCCAAGGTAGCCGCGAACTGAGCCCGGCAGCGACCAGTCCGCGAAGGTGCCGGCCGCATGGTGCCACACAACCGCCACAATGGCCAAGCACCGGATGCCGTCTAGTGACCCGAAGTGTCTGGTCGCGAGGTACTGCTGATGCTCGTCCTGAATCGTCTGCACGGCCTTTGTGTGTCTATCGGACAGCCGGATCACCTAATTCAGGCAGATGACGAACTTCTTGAGTCGGCAGGCCTCGCAACCGTAGCAAACTACCCAAGTTTCTCGAGTTAATGTTGCCCAGAGACCTGCCGTGGCAGAGCCTATCGAACATACTTCTGACTCAACCAGTAGATGCTGAGTCGATGTTGCTGCGTGAGTCTAAATGACTTGATGCGTCATCGGCACCTGCTTCTGCTCCCGCTCGAGATGCTTATGTCCATGACCCGCCGTACTGCCGTTGATGTCGCCGTCCTGCAGACGCTTGAAGGCCGCAGGCTCCTGTCTGCCTCGGTTTTCGACTCCGAAGCCGTCTCAGCGCGGGTGATCGATGCACCAATCATGGTCGGTCAGACGGTGCCGGCCGGTTACGACTCGGACGGTGCTCCAACGGAAGGAACGGTCCAGGCCACGCCGTCGACTTATGGCGAGCTTCACGCGTTGCCGGTTCCAGAGTTTTTCGGCCCGCAAGCGATACAGACGGTCGAGCCGCAGGCCGCTCCGCTGAGCGAGACGTTCCAGCTCAACAGCCGCCCGGGTGCGAACCAGGTGATCTACCTCGACTTCGACGGCCACACAACGACGAACACCACCTGGAATTTCCAGGGTTATGGTCAGACGATCGTCACGCCGGCCTTCAACTCCGAGGGCAGCGACAGCTCGTTCACGAATAATGAGCTGACGCAGATCCAGAACGTGTGGGAGCGGGTCGCTGAGGACTTTGCCCCCTTCGATGTCAACGTAACGACGCAAGAGCCGACCCAAGACTATTTGCGGCGTAGCGGCTCCAACGACCAGGAATGGGGCGTTCGTTTGGTCATCGGCCCCAACACGTTCTTTAGCTCAGCCGGCGGCGTCGCGTACGTCGGCTCGTTCAACGACACCACCGACACGCCCGCCTTCGTCTTCAGCCCGTCGCTCGGCAACAGCACCAAGAACATTGCTGAGGCGACCAGCCACGAAGCGGGTCACACCCTCGGCCTCTTCCACGACGGCGAGAGCCCGGGTGACGGTGACTACTACCGCGGACACGACAGCGGCGCGACCGGTTGGGCACCAATCATGGGCATTGGCTACGGCAAGCAACTCACCCAATGGAGCAAGGGCGAATACACAGGTGCAACCGCGTTTCAGGATGACTTAGCCATCATCGCCGGTAACGGAAACGGCTTCGGCTACATCGCGGACGATTATTCAGACCCGATCGACACCAGCGGCGGGTTCATCACGCAGGACGTCAACGGCAACTTCGCTCGTGACGGCCTCATCACGACCGAGTTTGACCAGGACACGTTCGCCTTTACCCACGGCGGCGGACCGCTGACGGTCAATGTCAATGTGCCGGGCTCCATCGCCAATCTGGACGCACAGCTCCAGCTGTTCAGGCAGAATGCCGACGGGTCGTTTACCGCCGTCTCCAGCAGCAACCCGGCCTCCAGCCTCAACGCCTCAATCAGCGGCAGCTACACGTCTGGCACCTACCTCGCCCGCGTTGACGGCCTGGGCAAAGGCAATCCCTTCGCAAACTCCCCCAGCGGCTACACCGATTACGGCTCGATCGGCCAGTACAGGATCTTTGTCGACGCCTCACCCAGCGACATCACGGCACCGGTCGTGACGGACATGTTCCTGTCGTCGAGCAGCTGGTCGTCGTCCTTCCTCAGCTCGGTTGATCCGACCGGCGGCACCGGCTACGCCATCGTCAGCAACGGCCAACACGTCGGCGGCCGGACCCTGCCTTGGTCGGGGCTCGACACGCTGACCGTGAAGTTCAGCGAAGAGGTTCTCTTCGGCGCAAGCGGTTCCTCCCCGCTCGAAGCTGCTGTCGCCGGCAACGCGGTCGGCGTGGCCAGCACTTACAGCTACGACGCGCAAACCAAGACTGCCGTCTTCACCTTCAACAGCTCACTTACCGGTGGTGAGGCAACGTTCGGCTTCAGCGGCGGAACGACAGACTTTGCAGGCAACGAGCTGCAGGCCTCTGCGTCCGCCCGCGTGCTGCCCGGCGATGCCAACGGCGACGGTGTCGTGTCGATCCTCGATTTTGCCGCTCTCCGCAGCGCGTTCAGCACGACGCCCGTACAGTCGAACTACAGCGTCTTCACTGACTACACCGGTGACGGCTTCGTCTCGATCCTCGACTTTGCCGTCCTTCGCGGCAACTTCTCGGCGAGCGCCTGAGGCCAGCAACATCACGGTTTACAGGCGGCCGTCGACGCATCTGCGTCGGCGGCCGCTTCGGTTGGCCCGTCGGTGATGCGAGTGCCTACGCTGCCGATCCCCGGAGAGATGCCCGAGTGGCTGAAGGGGCAGCACTGGAAATGCTGTGTGCGGTTTACCGTACCGGGAGTTCGAATCTCCCTCTCTCCGCTTTTGTTACTGACGATGCGACGCAGAAGGCGGCTGGTCCGCCTTCTCGTCGTCGCTGAGCTCGTCTACGAGGCTGCCAGGCCACATCGCCACCTTTGCCCGGTGAGCCGCCCGGGCAAGCATGTGGCTGCCGATCGGGGCGGCGATGAACACGAAGGCCACGACCAGCAACGCCTTGGTCAACGCGACGATGCCCGGCGCGCCACCGGAGGCTTTGGAGTCGGTCTTGATCTCAAGTTGCGCCTCAGCCGCCCAAGAATCAGCGGCCTGGATCTGGTCGACGTTGCCGATGGTCGCGACGAAGAACACGAGCGCCCCCAGCAGCCCGATGATGCCGAGCGTGACACACTTGCTCGACGCGTGGCTTCGGCAGTAAACGTCTGGCAGGCGAACGACGCCGACTGCGCCGACGAGCATGAAAAACACGCCACCGACGAGGCAGAAGATCGTCAGCAACAGCAGAAAGATGACGAGCAGGCTCTCCATCAGGAAGACTCCTCGGGCTCTGGGTTGTGGACGAACGGCCGTGCGACGAACTGGGCGATGGCGACGGTGCCTGCAAAGCTGAGCAGGGCCAGCACGAGCATGCCGTCGATGAACAGGATTTCTCCGCCTCTGAGCGTCAAAATGATGACGAGACCGAGTACCTGCACGCCCATGGCATCGACGGCCACACCACGATCGGCCAGCGTCGGCCCGCGCACCAGCCGATACAGGCACAAACCGATGCCGATGATCAGCGCAATCAGTCCGATGATTGCCAGCACCTGAACGACGCTCGCCAGGAAAGTGATGACACTCGTCATGCAGCCACCTCCTCGGGCTCGTCGCCACCGCTTAGCAGCACGTCACGCTCCATGCGAACGCGCAGCGCGTCGAGGTCAGCGACGACGGCGGCGCGGTCCCGCGCAAACAGGGCGTGGATGTAGAGCAGCGTGCGGCCGTCGCTGGTCGTATTGACGTCGACGACCAGCGTGCCGGGCGTGAGCGTGACGGCGCTGGAAAACGCGACGATGGCCGTCTCGCCGAGGCCCGTGACGTCGTACCGCAGGATACTCGGCTGGATCGACATGCCGGGCGTCAAGATTTCGCGGGCGATCTCCAGGTTGCTCTTGACGAGCAGCTTAAAGAAGTGAACGGCGAAGCCTGCGACGGCGAAGAGCCTGCGGCCGTAGGCGTTCCACAGCGTGTCTCGGCCGCGGATGCGGGCGAACAGCAGCAGCGTCGCATAGCCGAACGCAAAGCCGAGCGCCAATGTGTAAATCGACAGGTCGCCCCACAGGAAGACCCAAAGCACCGCCAGAAGCAGATTGACGACGAAAAGGCTCATGGCATCACCTCCCGGGCAGGAAGCAGGTCAGCTGCACGCGAGCCTAACGCTGCTTCAACGTACTCGTTCGGCATTGCGACACTTGTTCCGGCCACCTTGGCGACTTCGAACAAAGGGCCGGCGAAGAGGCCGATGCATAGAGCAGCGACGACCAGGATTGTCGTCGCCCACAAGCCGGCGGCACGCCGCTGTGGACGGAAGTCGTCGGGTCGCGTCATCGACATCGAACCTTCGGGCGCGGGTGACCAGAACCCGTAGCTCCAGATCTTGGCCATGCTCAGCAGCGTCAGCGCGCCGGTGGCGACGGCGACGATGGCCAGAAAGATGCCCGCCGGGCCGCCGCGTGTGAAGCTCTGGGCAATCAGCAGGTACTTGCCGAAGAACCCACTGAGCGGTGGCAGACCAACGAGCGACAGCGCGGCAATCAGGAACAGCGTGGCAAGCCACTTGTCTCGCGTGGCCAGCCCACCCATGCCGCTGAGATCGTCGGTGCCGGCATATTTCTCCATCGTCCCGCAGCACAAGAACAGCGCACACTTCACGACCATGTGCTGCATCATGTAGAGCAGGACGGCTGCAATGGCCAAGGCGGAAGCGACGGGGGACACGAAGGGCCCGACCGCCAGCGCGATGCCGAGGATCATGTAGCCGACCTGGCTGATGACGTGGACGCTCAAGATGCGTCGCACCGTGCCGCTACCGACCGCACCGAGCACACCGAGGAACATCGTGCCCGCTGCAGCAATGACGAGCAACGGCCCGGCGGCCGACGAGACGGCCTCGGCCCCACCAAATGCTGTCACGAGCAGGCGGACAAGGGCGTAGACGCCGACCTTGGTCAAGAGTCCCGCGTACAAGCCGCCGATGCTCGGCGGCAGGGTCGGGTAACTCTCTGGAAGCCAGAACCAGAGCGGAAAAGCTGCAGCCTTTGTGGCAAAGACGAAGGCGACTGCCACGACGGCCAAGGCAGCCCGGTCGTCGACCATGCCGGTGCGGGCCATCACCGCCATCTCGGCGAAGTTGAGCGTTCCCAGCGTGCCGTACACCCAACCGCAGCCGGCGACAAAGATCGCACTGACGACGAGGTTGAGGATGACGTACTTGCCGGCGTGACGCATCTGCCACGGCGTCGTGCCGCTGACGAGCAGGCCGTAGCTGGCCAGCAGCAGCACTTCGAAGCTCACAAACAAGTTGAACAGGTCACCGGCCACAAACGCCCAATTCACCCCCGCGACCATCATGGGCAACAGCGCGTTGACGTAGCCGCCGGCGAAGCGGGCAGGCGTCTGCGACAGCGAGTGCGCGTAGGCGACGCTCGTGACGAGGCCCGTCACCGCAAGCAGGCAAGCGGCGAACAGATCGGCAATGACGGTGATGCCGAACGGCGCGGGCCAATTGCCGATCTGGCTCGCCATGACACCACCGATGTTGTCGGGGCCGTTGTACAGCGAGCCGACCATCCAGATCGAGGCCAGCAGCGAAAGCACGAGTGATGTCAATGCAACTGCAGCCGTCGCCCGCCGATGACGGTGAATCAGCAAGTTGATCACGCCTGCCAGGAGTGGCAGCAGGATCGGGAGGATGACGAGCGTGGCGGGCAAAGGTGCTTTGAATTACGCGGCAGGACGGGGCGTGGGGGTGTCGGTGAGCTCAGCGGTTTCGAGCGTGCGGGTGCGACGCCACGTCACGACGAGCAGGGTCAGCAGAAAAGCCTGGACGGCAAGGCCGATGACGATGGCCGTCAGGACCAGTGCCTGCGGCAGCGGGTCAACCTCGCTGCCGAGAATCAGGCCAGACTCGCCTAGCACGGGTGGCCGCTTGCCAATTGGACCGCGGCTGACGGTGAGGATGGCGAGGTTGGCACCGTGTCCGAGCAGAAACACGCCCATGGCGACGGCTTTGAGCTCTTTGCTCAGCAGCAGATAGACGCTTGCGGCAAAGAGGACGCCGACGGTAATGGCAGAGAGCAGGGGCATTATTCGAGCTCCCGTGCAAGAGCGTCAACCATACCGACGAGGCTGCCGACGACGACGAGGAAGACGCCGAGATCAAAGACCGCGACGGTCGCCCAGTGATAGGAGCCGCCATTAATGAGCGGCAGGTAGCCGTTGTTGCTGCTCAGCAAAGGCAACCCCAACAACAACGGCACGACGGCTGTCAGGATGGCAAGCAAGAGGCCCGTACCAATGAGCGTCCGCTCGCGAACAGGCAGGAGCTTGTACAAAGCCTGGCATCCGAAACACATGCGGAAGACGATGAGCGCCACCGCCGCCGCCAGGCCACCGACAAATCCGCCGCCGGGCGTCTGGTGACCTTTGAAGAAGAGGTAAGCCGAGAACATCAGGGCGAGCGGCAGCAGAATGCGGCTGGCGACCTTCAGGATCGGGCTGGAGATGTACTCGGTGCCGACCGGGTGGTCGCCGCGAATGTCCTGCAGGCCGGGCGTGACGAAGGGCGCGCGGAAGGTGTCCTCGTGCGGGTCGCTGCGGTTGTCTTTGCCCCCGGCGTCACCGTCGTGCGGCGGCTTGCGGAGAAGCGTCCAAACGCCCAAGGCTGCGAGGCCGAGCACGCCGATCTCGCCGAACGTGTCAAAGCCGCGGAAGTCGACCAGAATCACGTTGACAACGTTGCCACCACCGCCGCCCTTGTGGATGGCGAGCGTCTCCTCGTCGCGTTCATCTCCGGGTGACTTTTTGTGTGCGTAGCCGGAGCCGAAACTCTTGAGGTGTGAATCTCCCCGGTCAACGACGCCACTACCGACGCGATCTGCCTCGACTGCTTTAAGGTCCTGGGCCTTGTAGCTGTTCCGCAGGAAGAAGTCACCGAGCGGAAGGCTGCCCGTCTCATCCGAGAGGGCAACCACACGATCCGGCCGATTACCCGTCGAAGCGACCAGCGTCACACCACCGACCACGGTGCCGACGACGACTGCCAGGACGAGCCGAGGAGCAACAAAGGAGCGGTCACCCGGGCTCTCCGTCGGCAGCAGGTTCAGCACCAACAGGAACAAGATCAGGCTGACGATCTCGACGCTGAGCTGCGTTAATGCCAGGTCCGGAGCCGCGTACACGTAGAAGGTCGCGCTGACAGCAAACCCCACGGTGCCGAGCACCAGCACGCGGGTCACGCGGTCGCGGATAAGCACCATCGTGACAGCTGCGACGCAGATCAACGTCGGCAACAGCCAGGCGAGCGGCTGGCTCCAAGGCGATGGCAGGCCGTCGCCGTTGTCTCGCGCGTGCTGCCAGGCCTCGACCGGCAGCGCCAGCCAGCGACCACCTGCGGTCCAGAGGAACAAACCCGCGAGCACGAGCAGCGTCGCGAAGGTGTACCACCGCAAGCGGCCCGTCTGCATCAGGCCAAAAGTCGCTTTGCCGCCACCGACAATCGTCCCGTAGGCGGCGGGAAAGACGCGATCGTGCACGTCGCCGCGGAAGCCGTGCCAGAAGTCGGACCAACCCAGCAGCACGCCGATGATGATGCCGACGACGCTTGCAAGCAGCGGCACGCCCGGGTGCGTGACGACGTACCACAACGAAAACAGCTTCTCCGGATAGGCCGTCGGGTAGAACGGCGTGGCCTCGAGCGGCATCAGCCAACCGGCGATGAAGACGCCGAACAGCCCGCCGATGTACTGCAACGCGACGAGCAGAGCGGCCGGCATCCAGAGCATGTGGTGCCAGATCGCCGCGTCGTGATGCGCGTCATCATGGTGCTCGTCTGGTGCGTGTTCCTGTTCGCTCCTGGCAAAGAACGTGCGAGCGAACCGCACCAGGATCGCCACGTTGCAGACGCTGACGAAGACGGTCGCGACCAGCAGGGCGATCAGCCAAATCGAGTGCGTCTCCTTGAAGCCGTGCCAGATCTGGTAGAGGAACGCCTCCTTGGCGAAGAAACTGAAGGTCCCCGGCACTGCCGCCAAGGCGACCATTGCCGCCAAGAAGAGGCCGCTGTACAGCTTCCGCTCGCCGCCAGCATGCCAGGCGCCCGTCATGCCGCTCAGCGCTTTGATGCCAAGTGCATGTGCACACGCACCGGCCAGAATGAACAGCGGTGCCTTGTACAGCGCGTGGTTGAGGATCTGCGCGTTGCCCCAGACGAGGTTGGCTTCGCCTTCGTAGTCGAAGTGGCTCAGGCCGAACGCACAGGCGAGCAGGCCGAGCTGGCTGATAGTTGTGTAGGCCAGAATCTGTTTCAGCACGTCACGCTGCAGAGCGATCCAGGCCCCGAGGACCATCGTGATGCTGCCAAAACCGACGATGACCCAAGGCCACGCCTCCAGCCCCGACAGGTTCGGCCACAACCTTGCGAGCAGGTAGATGCCCGCCTTGACCATGGCCGCGCTGTGCAGGTAAGCGCTGATCGGTGTGGGCGCCAGCATCGCACCCGGCAGCCAGTAGTGCAGCGGCCACTGCGCGCTCTTGGCTGCGATGCCGCCGTAAACAAGCACAAACGCAGCCACCACTGTCGAGGACGATGCCACCGGTCCGAGCTGCGAGAACGCCCACGCATCCGTCGACACCGCCAGCCAGACCAGCCCGCCCAGCAACGCCAAGCCGCCGAAGCCGGTCGTAGCGAAGGCCTGCAGGGCGTTCTTGACGCTCTTCTTGTCGTTGGGATCCCAGCCGATGAGCAGGAAGCTCGTGACGCTCGTCATCTCCCAGAACAGGAGCATCAACAGCAAGTCGTCGCTAAGCACGAGGCCCAGCATCGCCGTCATGAACGAGGTGATAAGCGGGAAGAACTTGCCGACATCGCCCGGCGAATCGCCCAGGTACGCCCGGCCGTAGAGGCAGATCAGGCAACCGATGCCCGCGACCAGCAGGGCGAAGAACGCCCCGAGCGCGTCCGCCCGCAAAGCCAAGTCCAGGTTCAGCCCCGGCATCCACGGCAGACTCACACGGCCGTGGTCAACGCCGTAGCTGCCGAGGTAGACGAAGAGCAGAATCAGCGAGACGACCGGCCCGCCGAGCGAGACGAGCGTTTTCAGCGTCGTCGCCGCCCGCGGCAGAACGAGCGTCAGGAGTCCCAGGATGGCTGGCGCAAAGACGGCCAGCAGGAGCAGCCAGGTTTCTGATTGCGCCGCCGTTCGATCGAAGATGAGTGGATCGCCGACGGCGGCAAGCATGGACGCGGCGAGGTTAGGGCCAAGCGTCCGATGCGTCGACGTGTGTCACCCGATCGTGACAGCGGCGTCATGCCTCACCGCGTCGAAAGCATCGTTTCGAACATCGTCTTGCCCGCGTGGCGGTAGAAGCGCGTGCGGTAGACGTAGCCGTCACCGGGCCTGGTAACGAGGGCGGGCAAGTCGCCGCCGACGTCGAGCTCGAAGCGCAAACGCGAGTTGTCGAGCGGGCGGCCCCGGGCGTCGTTGAACAACGGCGTCGGGTCGGCAGGACTGGCCCGCTGGATGCCCTCGTGCTCGCGGTGCAGGCGAAAGCCGTTGGCAAGGACGTATTGCCGAAACTCTGCCGCACTACTGAACCGCATGCCACGATCACTGAGAATCGCCAGCATGCCCGCCAGCACGTCGTGGCGGTCTACCTCCTTGGCCGCCTGCGTCGGCTCCAGGGCCAGCACGTACGTTTCAAACCGCTTTCGAAAACCGTCCAGATTCTGCCCGAAGTGACGCCGCCAAGCAGGGTCGCCTGGCGTGCCGGCAGCGACGTCGGTCAGAAATGCGTTTAGCCGGTCGCGGTACAGCGGCGTCCCGTTTGCATCGGCGGCGTAGGCCAGAAAATGGACCATCGCCCACGCCTGGGCGTACAGCTCGGCCCCGTCGCGACGATCCTCCATCACCCGCGACCATGCCCGCTGCTTCATCCCCAGCATCGCGTCGAAGTCGATCAGCCGTCCCTCGCGGGCGGCCCGCTGCACGATCAACAGCGGCACCGGTGGCACCTCGCCCATGACCAGGCCCGCATCGGTCGGCACGGCGTGTTCGAACAGCTGTGCCAATCCTTCATTCGCCCACAGTGGCAGGCCGGGGCCGAGCGTCTCGTAGGCAAATTGGTGAAACGCCTCATGCCGAAGGGTGCGGCGCAATTCTCCCCGGCCGCGGTCGCCGAGGAATCCGCTGAGCAGGCGGCGTCGGCTGTCGAACATGCCGGCGCTGTTGGCGATAGCGTTCTCGCCGCCGTCATTTTTGTAGTCCGACTCGCTGAGGAACAAGCGGACGTCGTAACGGCCTTGCTTCGTCTGCCGCTCGGGGGCCAGGGCTCCGAGGCGGCGGTCGTACTCGGCCCAGCAGCGCTCCAGCTCGCCTGCCAGGTCATTTGTCGTGGCGTCGTCGAGGTCGCTGTAGATCCGGTAGTGCTCGGTCAGCAACGGCGGCGTTGCCGTCGGTGTGGCATTGGAGCGTGCGCCGGCTGCGACGAGCAGCAGGGCGGCCGTGACGAGCAGGCCGCGTGCGAGGTGAGGAAGTTGACGGATCTTCGTCAGCATCGGGAGGTGGGTCGGCCGCTATAGTCGCCGCCGCCAGGCTGTAGCCCTTTGTGGTTATCGGCCGTTTGCTCGCATCGCATCACCGCCATGTCCGACCCCGCCGCCGATCAAACCCCGTCCGCCAGCGAGTACGAGCAGGAACGACGCAAGAAACGCGACACGCTTGTCGAAGCGGGTCAGGACGTTTACGGCCGCAGGACCGAGGGCATCAAGCCCATAGACCAGCTCCCGACCCCGACCGAGGCCGAGGGCGGGCCGGTCGTCAAGGTCGCCGGCCGCATTGTGCTCAAGCGCGACATGGGCAAGCTCTCCTTTCTTACGATTCGAGACGACACAGGCGACGTGCAAATCGGTTTGCAGAAGAACCGTCTCAGCGAAGGTGGGGGGGAAGGCTGGCTCGTCCGCAACAACCTCGACCTCGGCGACCTCATCGTCTGCGAGGGCGGCATCGGCCTGACCAAGACGGGCCAGCCGACCATCTGGGCCGACTCGGTGAGCATGGCCAGCAAGTCGCTCGTCGTCCCGCCGGACAAGCACAAGGGAATGACCGACCCGGAACTGCGGTATCGCCAGCGTTACGTCGACTTGTGGGCCAACCCCGAGTCGATGGACGTGATGAAGAAGAGGTTCGCGATCATCGACGCGATGCGGAAGTACCTGCGGGATCGCGGGTTCGTGGAGGTCGAGACGCCGATGCTCCAGCCGATCCACGGCGGCGCCGCGGCCAGGCCTTTCGAGACGCACCACAACGCGTACGACATCCCGCTGTACCTGCGGATCGCCCCGGAGCTGTACCTGAAGCGACTGCTCGTGGGCGGCATGCCGAAGGTGTTCGAGATCAACCGCAACTTCCGCAACGAGGGCGTGAGCCCGCGGCACAACCCGGAGTTCACCATGCTCGAGGCCTACGAGGCCTACGGCAACTGGGAGACGATGGCGGAACTGGTGGAGGACATGATCTGCACGGTGGCGATGGACGTGCTGGGGACCACGAAGATCACCCTCGGCGCAAAGTCCGACGCGAGATCCGACGCGAAGTCCGACGCGAAGTCCGACGCGAGCCCCGACCGTGAGGGAGGGGTGTCTGGAGACGGCGCAGCGACCTCCGACGACGCAGAACCCCTCCCTCACGGTCGGGGCTCGCAATCAGAATCCGACCCCCGCGTCATCGACCTCGGCAAACGACCGTGGCGACGGGTTGCTCTCGCATCTTTAGTAGAAGAGAAGGAGCAATGGAAGTTCCGCAAAATAGATGTGCGCGTCGACGCCCCGCGTGTTGCGGCCGAGCTCATTTACCGAAGGATTCAAGGCACGCTCAGCAACCTCGAGAACGTCCAGCTTGTTTCACGCGAGGACGGAACAGACATGACGGAGTGGGTGGCTAACGAGGCGCGTCGAATCGCGATCGAGTTCTGTAAGAACGAAGAGAAGCCCGAGAACGACAAAGAACCGTTCATCCGCGGCTGGGTCCAGGAGGAATTCGAAGAGCTTGGGAAGATCTCGCCGGCCGAGCAGCTTGTAGAGGCTTTCGAGAGGCTGATTGAGTCCACGCTGACCGAGCCCACCTACGTCACCCGCGTCCCCTCCGTCATCATCCCCCTCGCCCGCCCGTGTGAGGATGACGACTACTTCGCCGACGTCTACGAGCTCGCCATCGGCGGGCAGGAGATTTCGCCGGGGTACACGGAGCTCAACGACCCCGACGTGCAGGCCCGCCTGTTCCGCGAGCAGGCCGTCGAGGACGAGGGCGAACGGCAGAAGGTCGACCACGACTTCCTCCACGCCCTCAAGGTCGGCATGCCCCCGGCCGGCGGCATGGGTCTCGGCGTCGACCGGCTCGTCATGCTCCTCCTCGGCCAGCCGAGCATCCGAGATGTGCTGGCGTTCCCGTTGATGAAGCCGAATCAAGAGACGAGCAAGGGGTAACGAGAGGTGGGTCGGCGTCTGGTTCTCGTTCCTCGTCTCTCGTTCCTCGTCTCCTTTCGCACATGTACGTCCCGCTCCTCATCCTCCGCTACCTGGCCCGCCGGCGGATCGCTTGGGTGAGCCTCATTGCCGTAATGCTGTGCACGGCGCTCGTACTTGTGGTCATCAGCGTGATGTCCGGCTGGCTCGACATGTTTCGCGGCACGTTCCGTGGGCTCAGCGGCGACGTCGTAATCCGCTCGCAGGGACTCGTCGGCTTTCCGTACTACGAGGAGATGGCAGAGCGGCTGGAGTCGATGCCGAACGTCGAGGCAGCCGTGCCGACGATCGAGGCGCTTGGATTGGCGAATATTCAGAACGGCTTTATCCAGGAGGCGGTCCAGATCACCGGCTTGCCGATTGGCCGCATCGGAGAGGTCAACGGCTTCGTCGACTCGCTTTACCTCAACAACCCGCAGAACACGACTGACAGTCTTTCGGCAGCACTCCGCAACGTAGTCGAAGCCGACGCTGCAGACAATGTCGCCTCTGGCACGTACGACCAAGCTCTTGCCGACGATGTCGTCGCGGCCCGCATGGCGACGCTCGGCGGATGGGCCGAGCGGCGGGGCACAAAAGCGAGCTTTGATCTGCCTTGGGATGCCGACACGTATCGTGACGGCCTTGCAAGCCAGGGCACACGGGCACGGCGTGGGCCGGACGCCTCGACCTACCCCGGCCTCATCGTCGGTACCGGTGTCATCGGTATGCGGCAGACTGCACCCCGCTGGACCGGCCTGTGGCCAGACAGCCCGGTGCCTGTCAAAATGCTCCTGCTCTCGGCCGACCCACGGGGCGGCGGCTTTGATCTGGACCAGGATAAGGCAGAGTTCACCGGCTGGATCGTCGACAATTCCCGCACCGGCGTGTTCGGGACCGACTCCAACGCCATCTACGCCGACTTCGACTATCTGCAACAGCAGCTTCGCATGACCGCCAGCGAGGCCTACCCCGACGGCTTCGACGCCGACGGCAACCCGGTCGGTGAGCCCGTCGCCGTTCCCGCCCGCACGAGCAAGCTGCACCTTAAACTCGCCCCCGGCGTCGACCCGGACACGATGGTCGCAGCCGTCGACGATGTGGTCTACGACGTACTGAACAAGCGTGGAGCGCCATCTGAGGTCGCCCGAATTCGCGTCGAAACATGGGACAATCAGCCGACCGTGGGCCAGTTTCTCGCAGCAGTCGAGAAGGAGCGGGCGCTGATCGTCATTCTCTTCAGCTTCGTCAGCGTCGTGGCCGTCTTCCTGATCCTGTGCATCTTCTACATGATCGTGAAGGAGAAGACGCGAGACATCGGCATTCTCAAAAGCGTGGGCGCGACGAGCGCTGGAATTGCCAGCATCTTCCTCGGCTACGGGGCTGCCATCGGCGTTCTCGGCGGGGCATTGGGCATCCTGGCGGGCTCGATCTTCGTCTGGAACATCAACGGCGTCCACGACGCCATCGGACTCGTCACCGGCTTCGAAATGTGGTCGGCTGAGACGTATATGTTCGACAAGATCCCCAACACCGTTCGACCGCTCGAAGCGTCGCTGATCTTCGTCGCTGCAGTGATCAGCAGCATCATCGGCGCGGTCGTGCCGGCGATCCTCGCGGCAGTGCAACGGCCGGTCACTTCACTCAGGTTCGAATAGTTTTACCCGAGGAACGCGAAGGGGCGAAGAGGCGAAGGACCGCGAAGGTCAGAGAGGAGATGGGGTGGCACTTCTCGATGGACGAAGCTCTTTGATCCAATGCCTCACTTCTCTGCCTTCGCGGTCCTTCGCCTTTTCGTCCCTTCGCGTTCCTCCGACTCCGCCGCCCGATGCTCCTCCAAGCCGCCAATCTCACGAAGCAGTTTCGCATGGGCGAGGAGACCGTCCGCGTGCTCGACGGGCTCGATCTTGCCGTCGAGGCCGGCGAATTTGTGGCCATCGAAGGTAGAAGCGGCGAGGGCAAGTCGACGCTCTTGCACCTGCTGGGCCTGCTCGACCGGGCCGATTCGGGAACGATCCACTTCGACAACACGGACCTCGGCCGCGTTTCCAACGGCGCCGCCGCCCGGACACGCAACGCCGCCTTCGGCTTTGTCTTCCAGTTCTACCACCTGCTCCCGGAGCTCGATGTGCTGGGCAACACGTTGACGAGTTCTCTCATCGCCAACGGCCCGTTCGGCTACCGCCGCCGACGCAAGGATTTGCACGATCGCGCTCGTGGCCTGCTCGACGCCTTCGGCATGAGCCACCGCCTGCACCACCGACCCAGCCAACTTTCGGGCGGCGAACGTCAGCGCGTCGCCATCGCGCGAGCTCTGATGAACAAGCCGCGCGTGCTGTTCGCCGACGAACCGACGGGCAACCTCGACGCAGCCACCGGTAAGCAGATCATGGACGTCATCGCCGCCCTGCATCGCGACGAGGATCAGACAATCGTGATGGTCACCCACGATCGCAGCCTCGCCAAGACCGCCGACCGCGCCTCTTGCTCCGTGAGGGCAAACTCGTCGCGGCGTAGTCTCAGTCATGGCCTTCAAGATCTGGATCGACGGTGTGCTCTTCGACCGCGACGACGCCAAAATCAGCGTCTTCGATCACGGCCTGCTCTACGGCGACGGCGTCTTCGAAGGAATCCGGGCGTACAACGGCAAGATCTTCGAGGAACAGCAGCACCTTGACCGGCTCTACGAGTCGGCCCGCAGCATCCGCCTGGAGATTCCGTACACGAAGGACGAGCTGTCACAGGTCATGTATGACCTCTTCGAGACGAACGGTCTAACCGACGCTTACGTGCGGCTGGTCGTGACACGCGGCGTCGGTGACCTTGGCTTGGACCCCAAAAAGTGTCCGAAGCCGACCGTCTTCTGCATCGCGTCGACGATCAAGCTGTACCCCGAAGCGCTGTACGAGAACGGCCTGAAGGTCATCACGGCCAGCCATTGCAAAAATCACCCCAATGCGACGCCGCCGCGGGTGAAGAGCCTGAATTACCTCAACAGCGTGCTGGGCAAGATCGAGGCCAATGACGCGGGTTGTCCTGAGGCGATCATGCTCAACCACATGGGCTTCGTGGCAGAGTGCACGGCTGATAACATCTTCATCGTCAAGGACGGCGTCGTCAGCACGCCACCGGCCGAGGCGGGCATTCTCGAAGGCATCACGCGCGGCGTCGTCATGAAGCTGTGCGAGCAGCACGGCATCGAGCTGCGCGAGCGAAATCTGGTGCGTCACGACCTGTACGTCGCCGACGAATGCTTCCTGACCGGCACGGCGGCGGAGGTCATCGGCGTGGTCAGCATCGACGGCCGACCGGTGGGTGACGGCAAGCCGGGACCCGTCGCAAAGCGGCTCAAAGAGGCCTTCCACAGTTATGCCCGCGGCTGATAATCGGGCCTCTGACGGTTGACAAGGGGTTTTGAACCGGTAGAACACTCAATCGACAATTTGCGGCCGGCGGGTGGCTAGCCGCACGATTCACTCCAACAGACCAAGAGAAAGCAAGACATGACCCTGAGCGAAAGCTACGAGCAACTGCGTCAACTCATCAACGAGGGCGAAGACGACGTCAAGAAGTGCGAAGGCGGCAACAAGGCGGCCGGCACGCGTGTCCGCAAGCGTCTGCAGGACGTCAAGAACCACTCGCAGGAGATGCGCAAGCTCGTCCTGGAGCAGCGTAGCGACGACTGAATTCGCGTTTCAGGCGCATTGCCTAGAACATGGCCCGCCGCCGACTTCGCGTCGGCGGCGGTCTTGTTTCACGCTTCACCCCTTTCCGACACACGCTCATGCCGCCCGCGCTGCTTTTTGATCTGTCCGCCGTCGATCTCGACGCCACCTTGCACGATCAGGAACACATTCGTCAGTACAACCCCCAACGGGGCGACATGGAGCACCTCGACGCGATTGTCTGGAAAGACAATGGCCGCATACTGGGTCGTAAGTTCATCCGCGACGACGAGTTCTGGGTCGCCGGCCACATCCCGGGTCGGCCGATTCTGCCCGGCGTCATCATGCTCGAAGCCGCGGCACAGGTCAGCAGCTATCTGACGGCAACGTACGTCGGCTGGGACGGCTTCATCGGATTCGGCGGGCTCGAGGACGTCAAGTTCCGCAGTGCCGTCGTGCCCGGTGACACGCTTTACATCCTGTGTGAGCTCATCGACAAGCGGCACCGACGCATCCGGGCCAAGATCCAGGGCATGGTCAAGGGCAACATCGTCTTCGAGGCGATCATCATCGGCACCCGCATGTGATGCGATCAGGCAGCGACACCGAAGAGGGCACCGACGCCCGCGGTGAGTGCCATAGCAAAGATGCCCCAGAAGGTGACCCGGGCTGCCCCGCGGGCTATGGACGCTCCGCCGGCGTAGGCGGCAAGTCCACCTGTTAAACCGAGCACAAGGACAGTCGTCGCCGCCACAAGCCAGATCGTCAGGCTCGTCGGGGCGATGATGGCCATCAACAACGGCAAAATTGCCCCGCAGGTGAAGGCAGCCCCCGATGCCACCGCCGCTTGGATCGGTCGGGCTGCAAGCTGCTCGCTGATGCCCAACTCGTCTCGTGCGTGCGCGCCCAGCGCGTCATGGGCCGTCAGCGCGTCGGCTACCTGACGGGCCAGGTCCGCGTCGAGGCCACGGGTCATGTAGATGCTCGCCAGCTCGTCGCGTTCGCCTTGCGGATTCCGCTCAAGTTCACGCTCCTCCATCTTCAGGTCGGCTCTTTCGAGATCGGCCTGCGACTGCACGGAGACATACTCGCCTGCCGCCATCGAGATCGCGCCTGCGACAAGTGCCGCCGTCCCAGCGATCAGGGTCGCAGAGGGTCCGACATCGCTGGCTGCGACACCGACGACCACGCTGGCAACGCTGACGATGCCGTCATTGGCTCCGAGCACAGCCGCGCGGAGCCACCCGGTTCTGCCGGTGCGGTGCGACTCTTCGTGAGCGATTGGAAGGGTCATGACATGGCCTTTACAACGGCATCGCCAATCTGATGCGTCTTGGCATTACCGCCGAGGTCGGCGGTGTAATTGGAAGCGTCACCGAGGATGGAGTGAACAGCCGCTTTGACCCGGTGGGCCGCTTCCGGTTGGCCGCAGTGGTCGAGCATCATTGCCGCCGACAGGATAGCCGCCACGGGGTTCGCCACGCCCTTGCCGGCAATGTCGGGAGCACTGCCGTGAACGGGTTCGAACATGCTGGCCTTGCGACGTTCGGGGTCGAGGTTTCCGCTCGCCGCCACGCCCATACCGCCGCTGATGGCTGCACCGAGGTCGGTGAGGATGTCGCCGAACATGTTCGTCGTCACGATCACGCCGTACTGCTTGGGGTTGGTGACCATGTACATGCAGCAGGCGTCGACGTGCTGGTAGTCGGCTGTGATCTGCGGGTACTCGGCAGCGACCTCGCGATAAGCCCTCGCCCACAGGTCATGAGCAAACCGCAACACGTTGGTCTTGGCGACGAGCGTGACCTTGTCTCTGCCAGTCTTGACCGCCGTCTCGAAGGCGTAGCGGATGACACGCTCCACGCCGTGCCGTGTGGTCACTTCGATCTGGTTGGCGACCTCGTGGGGCGTTCCCTTGTAGAGGAAACCACCCTGGCCGCAGTAGAGCCCTTCGGTGTTTTCGCGGACGACGATGAAGTCGATCGTCTCTGCCGACTGACCGGCGAGCGGCGTCTTGACGCCCGGCAGCAGTGTCACCGGCCGCAGGTTCACGTACTGGTCGAGCCCGAACCGCATCTTGAGCAGGATTTCGGTTTCGAGAAGCCCCTGCGGGATCCTGGCCATGCCCGCCGGCTCGACGCCGACGGCTCCGAACAGCACCGCGTCCATCTGCCCGATCTCATCGAGGTCGGCATCGCTGAGCGTCTTGCCGGTCTCGAGGTAGTGGGCGGCACCGTGCGGATAGTCGCGTGTCTTGATGGCAAAGCCGAACCGCTCAGCGGCAGCTTTGATGACTTTCAAGGCTTCTGCGGTGACTTCAGGTCCCACGCCGTCACCGGGCATAATTGCTAGATTCAGCTCGTTCATGGCAACAACTTAGTCCGCGTCAGAGGATCGCGAAGATGCGAAGGAGCAAAGGGACGCGAAGGCCGAAGTTGCAAAAGGAAAGGAAAGATCACCTTCACCCGATCCGACACTTCATGCGTCCGCTGCTCCTTCGCGGATCTTCGTCTCTTCGCTGCTTCGCGCTCCTCCGGACCAGGCGCTCGTCACTTGCTCCACATTGGCCTCCAGCTCCGCCTCGCCCGGCAGCCAGGTGGTCCGCTCGAAACGGCGGAACCAGCTCATCTGTCTCTTGGCGAGCTGGCGGGTCTTGATCTTGATCTGCTCGGTCGCGTCAGTGATCTTCATGCGGCCGCGGACGACCTGCGTCAGAAACCGGTAGCCGGCGGCGTCTCGGGCGGTCGGTGACAGCTCGCCGTGACGCTCCAGCAACGCTTGCACCTCGTCGAGCCAACCGGCCTCCATCATGAGTTTGGTCCGCGCGTTGATCCGTCGATTCAGCGTGGGCCGATCCCACGCCAGGCCGAAGCGCACACTGTCGACGACATCGGGACCTTGTTCCCATTGCTGTTGGTGCTGCGTCAGCGGGACGCCGGTCAGGTGATGGACCTCCAGGGCCCGGATCAGTCGACGCGTGTCGTTGCGGGCGATTCGCTGAGCCGATTCGGGATCGAT
Organism: uncultured Planctomycetota bacterium; assembly: GCA_963841915.1. Taxonomy (GTDB): domain Bacteria; phylum Planctomycetota; class Phycisphaerae; order Tepidisphaerales; family Tepidisphaeraceae; genus JBCDKH01. The sequence continues at coordinate 898,341 of CAWJEN010000006.1, forward strand.
CTCGGCCACCCGTCGTCGCAGTTCGTCCTCGGGCACCTCGCGATGTTCCACGCGGAACATCTCATCCGCAGGCGGACCGTCGAAAAGCCCGCGGAAGAGCGACTGGTAGTACAGAGGCGTCCCGCCACACGCGATCACAGGTCGCTCGCCGGCGATGACGTTTTTGGCTTCGCTGAGCCATTGGGCGACGGTGAAGGACTCGGTCGGCTCGACGAGATCCAGCCCTTCGTAGGTCACCTCCGTCCGCTCGGCATGGCTCGCCTTGGCGGTGCCGATGTCCATGCCGCGGTAGACGGTCATCGAGTCGACGGCCAGCACCACGCCGTCGAGACGCCGGGCGAGCTCGTGTGCTAACGCCGACTTCCCCGACGCGGTCGGCCCGAGAATCGCAAGCACACGCGGCGGCATGCAGGGTTCTATACCGGCCTGCAAGCCGGGTGATCTGAACCCGTGCCACGACGCCGGTCTAAGCCCGCGACTGCAATTTTTGTTGCGCGGCGGCGGCCGAATTGGGATCGGGGCGGCGGCAAATGAGCTCAATGTTCCACGTGGAACATCGCCAACCCTCGCCAGAGGCGCTCAAGACGGTCGGCGGGCTCGGCGAAGGCGCAGAATGTTCCACGTGGAACATTTCGCGATCGAAAAGTGCGTCGGCGGATCGTCCGCCGTGCGCCGCTTACACGACAAATTTCACAAACGTTTTGCTGGTTTCGACGGCAGTGGGTCGTACAGCTTACGAGGCCGTGCGGTGCTGAAACCGTTGCGCCGCCGCGGCCGCCTTCATGTTGCATCGGCCAGGACGATCCGCGCGTTGCGCTGCCACTGCGGCAGCTTCGTCCGCTTCATCGCGCTGCCACGCAACGCCTGGCGATACTGCTCGGGCGACCAGTCGGCCACCGCATTTGCGTCGAGGGTGCCGCTCTGCAGCCCCGGTCGCGGCATCACGTGCTCGTCCGTCGCAAGCCTCGCCTTGCGGTTCCACGGACACACCTCCTGGCAGATGTCGCACCCGAACAACCACCCGTGCGTCGGCAGCGGAAGCGTGTCGCCGCGGTGCTCGATCGTCCAATAGCTGATGCACTTGCGGGCGTCGAGCCGGTAGGGCGTCAGCGCGTCGGTGGGACACGCGTCAAGGCAACGCGTGCACGTTCCGCATCGATCAACAGCCGCGGCGTCGGGCGTCAGGTCTGCAGTCGTGAGCACCTCGCCCAGGAGCAGGTAGCTGCCGAGCTTTGTGTCGAGGGCGATGGTGTTCTTGCCTTGCCAGCCGACGCCTGCCCTGGCGGCCCATTCGCGTTCGAGGACGGGGGCCGTGTCGACGCACACACGTGTCTCGCAGTCCGATTCTTCCCGCAGCCAATCGGCCAACGTGTGCAGCCGTCGCTTGATGTGGTCGTGGTAGTCACCGCCCAGCGCGTACCGCGCCACTTTGCCGCGCACGCCCGCCGGCACCGGTTCGAGCGGCACGTTGTAGCTCAACGCCACCACCACGACGGATCGCGCCCCGGGCAAGTAGTTCTGCACGTCGGCCCGCTCGTCGAACCGATTCTCCAGCCACCGCATTTCGGCGTGCTGCCCTTCGTCGAGCCACTGCCGCAGAGCCCCGGCCTGCTCCGATGGCTGTGCCGCTGCGACACCGACGGCGTTGAAACCCAGCGCCCGCGCCCGCTCCTTCGTCGCCTGCGTGAGTCGGAGCTCGGAGATCATGCCGTCAGACGGTACAGACTTGCTCCAATCAAACCTGATTTTCTGTCCACTTGCCGCGGTAGAACCGCGAGAACAGCAGCACGCCGCGGACATACAGGTCGATCGCCAGCACACCCCACACCGCCGTCAGCCCGCAATCGAGATACACCACAGCGACGATGGCCAGCGTCATGCGGATCAGGAACGCACTGCCGAGGTTGCGGACCATCACGGCCGTCGTATCGCCCGCGCCGCGAAGGGCACCGCCGAAAACCATCATGGCGGCAAAGCCTAATTGCGACAGGGCGGCAACCCGCAACGCATCACCGGCCGCGGCGGCGACGGCTTCTTCGTTCGTAAACCAGCCGCACAAGGTCCGCGAGAACATGAAGAACATCAGGCCGCAACCGACCATGAAAACGGCCCCGACGCCAAATGCCAATGTGCCTGCCCGTTTGGCGCGGAGCGGGTTCTTCATGCCAAGGCTGATGCCGACCATCGTCGCCGCGGCGGTCGAGACGGCAAAGCCGGTCATGTAGCTGAAGGCTTCGACGCGGACCACAATGCCGTGCGCCGCCGCAGGCACGGTGCCGAGTCTGCCGATGAGCCAGAGGACGACGAAGTTGGCGCCCCAGAAGCTCAAGCCCTCGACGCCGCTGGGGATGCCGATCTTGAGCAGGCGGCGGATCATCGGAACGTCGGGCCTGAGCCGGTGGGGCAAAAGCCGCAGCTTGCTGGGCCCTTTGCCCCAGAGCAATGCTGCCAGGACGACGAACGCGCCGCCGCCGTAGGCGATGGTCGTGCCCCAGGCGATGCCGGTGAAGCCCAGCTGAGGCAGCGGTCCCCAGCCGTAAACGAGGCCGAACGACAGCAGGACGTTCGTCACGTCGATGACGATCATCGCCAGCATGGGCGTGATCGTGTCACCCGCCCCGCGCAGGCAGGCGTTGCCGATGAAGGTGAAGACGGCCAGCGGCACACCGATGCCGACAATGCGGGTGAACTGCGTGATGTACGCCTGCGCCTGCGGGTCTTCGAGTCCGAACCAACCACCGGCCGGGCCGGCGAGGGTGAGCAGCAGCGTGCCAAGCACCACACCCACCGCCGCGGCAAGCAGGAACGATTGACCGACCGCCGCCCGGGCCGTCGAACGGTCGCGGGCGCCGTACGCACGGCTGATGACAGCCGTCGAGCCCGTGCCGATCGAGCCGGTCATCAGGCCCAGGAACCAGAGCACGTAAGCCGTCGCACCGACGGCGGCACCGGCGGCATTGTCGAGCTGGTTGGCCAAGTACGTGTCGGTGAGGCCGACGAAGATGTGCAGGAAGTTCTCGGCCGCAATCGGCAGGCCGAGTATGAACAGCCGCTTGAGCAGGTATGGGTAGCTGCTGTCGTTGGAGACCTGCACCGCGGGTTGAACATCGGCCCGCAGCATCGAGGCCCAGCGTAGCGCTCCTGCGACCGGTCATTGTGCCTACCCGCCACAGGCGGTAGCGTCAGGCCCATGATCGTTTGTCTCGGCACGTCACCCACGTTTCAACGCACAATGGTGTTCGGCACGATTACGGCTGACGACGTCAACCGCTCGGACCAGTGTCACGACTTTGCCAGCGGAAAGGCGACCAACGCAGCTCGTGTGCTTCACTCGCTGGGTCGGCCGGCGACGCTTGTCACCGTTGCCGGTGGTGATCGAGGGCCATTGTTCCTGGCCGACCTAAATCGCGCGGGCATCGCGGTGCGGGCGGTGCAGGTGACGACACCGACGCGGCTGTGCGTGACCGTGATTGATCAGGGACGACGGCATTCGACGGAGCTGGTCGAGGAGCCACGCCCGCTCGATGCCGACGTCGCCGACGCACTCGCCGCCGAGCTGGAAGCGGCTCTTCAAGGAGCCAGGATGCTGGTGTTGTCGGGTAAATTGGCTCCGGGCCTCCCGGACAACTTTCTGGCCCGCGCGGTGCAGGCGGCCAACGAGCGTGGCGTGCGGTCGGTGCTCGACACGAGGAAAGAGCCGCTGCACGAAGCACTCGAAGCCAGGCCGTTCATCGTCAAGCCCAACCGAAGTGAGCTGGCCGAAACGGTCGGCCGCAGCGTCGACTCTCGATCGGCCATGCACGATGCGATGGCGATGCTGGTTGATCGCGGCGCGCAACACGTTGTCTGCACCCGCGGCAGAGACGGCTCGAGCCTGTGCGGGCGCGACGAGGCCGGTGACATCCGCTTCTGGAACGTGTCGACGCCGTCAGTGGAGTCGGTGAGCCCGATCGGGTGCGGCGACGCCTTTGCGGCCGGGCTTGCCGCTGGACTTCGTGATGGTGCGAGCGTGGTCGAGGCTTGCCGCTTCGCCTCGGCGTGCGGAGCCGCAAATGCCCTGACGCCGCACGCCGGACACCTGGACGCCCCGACGGCTCAGGCACTGCTTGAGCAGGTGAAGGTGCGTCAAATCGATTGAAGCCACAAGAAGCTTTGCCTCGTCAACGCGTGCGATGGCTGGCGTAACGTGACGTCCCGTGGCAGCCGATGCTCGGGAAAGGGATCGCCTGTTCGACCTGAATCCGCATGGCACGCCGTCTGTTTCGCAAGCTCATGCCGCAGGAACGCTTTGTCAGCGGCAATCCGGTGCTGCGCTTCTTCGGCAAGACGATTCTGAACAAGCGGCTGTGGCACCTCAACCGCCACAGCGCAGCCGTGGGTGCGGCGAGCGGCGTCTTCTGGGCGTGGATCTGCCTGCCCGTGCAAACCCTCGGTGCCGTGACGACCGCGTGGATCGGTCGGGGCAACGTGCCGCTGTCGATGGCGTTCACGTGGGTGAGCAACCCGCTCACGTGGCTGCCTTGTTTCTGGCTTGCGTACAAGGTCGGGCTGCCGTTCACGCCCGCCGAAGAAATTGACATTAAGGCCCTCATCCGCCCGCTCATGGACGGCGAGTGGTCGACGGCCGGTCGGCTGTTCCTGCACGACTTGCCGCAGCTTTACCCGATGTACATCGGCGGGACGATCCTGGGCCTCATGACCGGCGGGCTGACCTACGCGGTCGTGAGCCTGATGTGGCGGTGGCACGTCGGTCGCCGCTGGCGAAAACGGCACAGCCTGTTCGTCAGCGACAAGCCACGGCCTCTATCACGCGGCATCGCCGCCTTGTCGAGGCTGCGCCACCTCAAGCGACCGGCCACCTGATCAAGCGGCAACGAATCGCGTCTCCAGCGTGCCGATGCCGTTGACGGATGCCCTCGTGACGTCGCCGTCCTTCAGGAACACGGGCGGCATTCGGGCGGCACCGACGCCGGCCGGGGTGCCTGTCAGAATCACGCTGCCGGCTCGGACCGTCATCGTCTGGCTCAGCGACGACACGATCGTCGGCACGTCGAAGATGAGCTCACTCGTGCTCGACGCCTGCATGGTCTGGCCGTTGAGTGTCAGCGAGATCGGCAGGTCGCTGACGTCGTCGAGCTCGTCAGCCGTCACGATGGCCGGGCCGAGCGGGCAGAAGCCGTCGAAGCTCTTGCCACGTGAGAACTGGCCACCGTTGAGACGCTTGTCTTTCTGCCAGTCGCGGGCCGACACGTCGTTGGCGATCGTGTAGCCGAAGACGTACTGCATCGCATGACCGACGCTGACGTTTTTCACGTCGCGCCCGATGACGATGACCAGCTCGGCCTCGTAGTCGACCTGCCCGCTGTTGCCCGGCAACACGACCGCGTCCTTGGGATGACCCAGACTGTTGGAGCTCTTGATGAAGAGCATCGGGTTGTCAGGCGTTGTCGAGTTCGTCTCGGCTGCGTGGTCGCGATAGTTCAGGCCGATGCAGAGGATGTCCGTCGGCATGATCGGCGCCAGCAGCACGTCGGTTGAAGGCTTGGCGACGCGCGTGCCGGTCGGCTTTGGATCGAGCGACGTGCCGTCGCAGAGCTCGACGTCCTCGTCATGCTCGATGGCAAGAACGGGGTGGCCGTCGTGGAGGAAGCGGAGGATGCGCATGCACCTTCTTAGCGTCGCACCAGCAGGTTCGCCTACTCGGCCGTCGGCGGCAGGACTTGCGTCGCGCCTTCGGGCTTGTCAAACGACGCCTCGTCTGCATCGACGAAGCGGAGGTTTGTCAGCACGACCTCGCCGTAGAGGTCAGGGTTGATTCCGTCCTGCTCGTTCCAGAGGTGGAAGGTCCAGTCGGTGCTGACGATGACGCCGGTCTTATGGCCGTCGGCGTCGGGCACGTCGATGAAGTTGCTGTAGACGATGGCGTGCGGGTCGGCTTCGGCCTCTTCGACCGTCTTGCCGTAGGTGACGGTGTAAGCCGCGGCGGCGAGCTGGTTGTTGGTGTTGATGTAGAGCTTGTACCAGTCATCGGGCGAATCCCCGACGCCGCTGTCGAACGTCAGCTTGCCGCGTCGCATCAATGGCCCGTCGGCGTCGACGTCGAGTTTGGCATCATCCATTAACTCGATACGCGTGCCGCCGTCGTCGAGCTTGAACGGCATCATCGCGAAGTAGGGCCACGTGATGAGATGAAACCGCGACCGGGCCAGAGCATCTTCGTCCGTCACCCAAGCCGTCGAGCCGTCGAAGACAGCGACGGTGCCGTCAACCGTTTCCAGCCGCACCATGCCGACATTGGGCGTCCACCAGAACTTCGCCTCGTCCAGGACCGTGTTACCGCGGAACGTGACGGTGACGTCGGCATACAGCACCGAATCGGCCGGTATGGCAGCCTTGCCGTGAGCCGCGGCCACATCAGCCGGCAAATCGAGCGACTCGGCGTGCGCCGTAGCGGCCCAGGCTGCCATGCCATAGGCGATGAAGGCCACGACCGGTGACGAGAAATTCATGCCACGATCGTAACGCGTTCGACGTCTAGCGACGCGACTTCTTCTTGTTGCGGTCCTTTTTGGCCATGCGGGTCGAGCCTTTGGTCTTGAGCCCGCCACCGGCCTGGGCCATGCCACCGATGCCGCCACCCATGAGGCCGCCGACCATGCTCCGCATGCGGCCGATCCCGCCGCCGCTCATGGTTTTCGTCAGGCCACGCATCGCCTCGAACTGCTTGAGAAACTGGTTCACGTCGGCCGGTTGTGAGCCCGAACCGCCTGCCACGCGACGCCGACGGCCGTGCTCGATGATCGCCGGCTTTCTTCGCTCGGCAGGCGTCATCGAGTCGTACATCGCCCGCATGCGGCCCATCATGCCTTCCATTTCCGGCCCGGCCATGCTGCTGGCCTTGGCCAGATCACCCATGCCCGGGATCATGCCCATGACCTTGCTCATGCTGCCGAGCTTGCGGATCTGACCCATTTGGCTCATGAAGTCATCGAGCGTCAGCTCGCCCTTCATCATTTTGTCTTGCTGCCTTTGAAGCTCTTCTTCGTCGAGCTTGTCCTTCACCTGCTCGACGAGGCCCATCAGGTCGCCCGCTCCGAGGATGCGTTGGGCCGTGCCTTCGGGGCGGAACTCCTCGAGGCCGTCGAGCTTTTCGCCCGTGCCGAGGAATTTGACCGGCTTGCCGGTGACATACTTGGCGCTGAGCAACGAGCCGCCGCGGGTGTCGGAGTCGAACTTGGTAAGGATCAAACCGTCGAGCTCGAGACGTTCATTGAAAGACTTGGCCGTCGCGACCGCGTCCTGGCCGGTCATCGAGTCCAGGACGAGGAAGATCTGGTGCGCCCCGACGGCCTTGTTCACGTCGGCCAACTCGCTCATGAGCTCATCGTCAATGCTCAGGCGACCGGCCGTGTCGAGGATCAGGATGTCCTTGTTCTGTGCCTTGGCCTCCCTGACCGCCGCCTTGGCGACGCTGACGGCAGCGCCCTTGCTCACCTTGCCGTGCTCGGCGGCCTTGCTCTTGTCGGCGTACACCGGTACGCCCGCCTGCTCACCGATGACGATGAGCTGCTCGATAGCGGCAGGGCGTTGCAAGTCGACCGCTGCGAGCATCGGGTTGTGCCCGCGGCGCGACAGGTACCGCGCCAGCTTGCCGCTCGTCGTCGTCTTACCGCTGCCCTGCAGACCGGCCATCATGATGATCGTCGGACCGGGCGTGACCGTGTAAATCTTCGCATCCACCGGCCCCAGCAAGCTGACCAGCTCGTCGTACACGATCTTGACCATCAGGTCGGCCGGCTTTAGCGACGCCGTCACTTCGGCACCAATCGCCTTGTCCGTCACATTCTTCATGAACTCGCGGACGACCTCCTGATTCACGTCGGCCTCGAGCAAAGCCGTCCGCACCTCGCGCATCGCGTCGCGGACATTCTCCTCGCTGATCTGGCCACGACCTGAGAGGTGGCGGAGGGCACCTTGAAACTTTTCTGTCAGTCCTTCAAGCATCGGAGACCACTCTATGGAAGGCCCCGCGGTTTCGTCCCCTCTGCCACGCAGACGGCACGGATTGCCCAGAGTCACAACTGGTAAATCTGCTTGATTCTGCGCCCGATGCGCTGCATCATTGCGGTGTCCTGCGGGAACCGTGCGGACACATCAATCGGAGACTCTACCCAGAGATTATGCACCCTCTTAAGACCCTCGCCGCAGCCGGCTTTGTCGCTGCCGCAACGACCTCTGCCAACGCTGCCCTTCAGATCGATGTCACCGGCATCGACTTCACCTACGACGGCAGCACCATCAGCGACGAGGGCGGCGCAGGTCTGACCGGTGGGCTTGACCTGCTCGACAGCGTCGACTTCTACCAGGATGGCGTCCTCCTCGGCTCGCTGGACGCGGCTGACAACGCGGCCATCGATGTCAATGTCTTCGGCGTGAGCAACATTCCCGTCGGTGGCGGTGTGGTCTCTCAGGTCGGAGCGCCAAACATCGGCTTCGACCTGTTCATCAACGAAGGTCTCGGCGGTAACCTGTTCCTCGACGTCTCAGGCTTCCAGGTCTTCTACTCCGGCAACGAGATTGGCATCACCGGCGTCACCGGTACCGCCGCGATCTTCTCCGACTTCAACCTGCCGTTCGGCGTCGACTTTGACGACGACGAGCCGGTCAGCATCACGTTCTCGGGTCTGATCGACTCGCTCACGGACGACGGCACGTTCGTCACCGGCTTCACCGCCGATGGCACCGCCTCCATCCGCGGCACGGCCGTCCCCGAGCCGACCAGCCTCGCCGCCCTCGGCCTCGTCGGCATGACCATGCTGCGTCGCCGCAGCCGCTGAGTGAGCCGTATACCTCATTGAAGCCGCCCCCGGACTTCGGGGGCGGCTTTTTCTGTTCACCGTCGGGCGATTCAACCCAAGCTCGTATAGCAGTTTGTACTCCCGAGCGAAGCGCAGCGGAGTCGACGGACCTCGCCGCGTCGACGCATCAGGGACAATGCACCACGGCTTCGCCCGGGATGACGGAGATGCACAGGTCTGCAGGCAGCCAATTGCTCTAGATGCCGTCGAACCCGCCGGCGAGGTTGCGGAACGTCGTTGTCTTGTTGTCGAACGTCAGCTTCACCGTGCCCGTCGGGCCGTTCCGCTGCTTGGCGATGATAATCTCTGCCTCATTCGTCGGGACGAAATCGGGATCGGTCTGGCGGTAATAGTCCTCGCGGTGCAGAAGCAGCACCACGTCAGCATCCTGCTCGATGCTGCCGGACTCACGCAGATCGCTCATCCGCGGCTTGTGGCCCTCGCGGCCTTCGCTTTGGCGGTTGAGCTGGCTGAGGCAGATGACCGGAATGTTGAGCTCGCGGGCAATGCCCTTGATGCCGCGGCTGATTTCGGTGATCTGCTGCTGGCGTGATTCGACGCCGCTCGTGCCTTCCATGAGCTGCATGTAGTCGATCATGATCATCTTCACACCACGCTGCAGTGCCAGGCGGCGAGCCTTGGCCCGCAGGTCCATGATCGTCAGACCCGGCGTGTCGTCGACCCAGATCGGGAACTTGCTCAGCTCGGCCACCATCAGTGCCAGCCGCTGATACTCTTCCGCCCGCAGCGTGCCCTTACGCACCCGCTGCGCGTCAATCGACGCGCGGCTGCACATCAGCCGCTGGGCGAGCTGCTGCTTGCTCATTTCGAGGCTGAAGACGCCGACCGGCTGCTTCTTGGAGGCGATGGCCTCGACGATGTTCATCGCGATGGCCGTCTTACCCATGGACGGCCGTGCGGCGACGATGACCATCTCGCCATCCTGCAGGCCGTGGAGCATGTCGTCGAGGTCAACGAAGTCAGTCATCAGACCCGCCCGGGCCTTGTCCTCGATCATCTCGTACACGCTCTCGGCGATCTCTCCGATGCCGGCGACCTCGCCGCTGACCTTCTGCTGCTGCAGATCGAACACCCGCTTCTCGGCCCGGTCCATCACCTGCTCGACCGACTCGTGCGGGCTGTAGGCGTCCTGGAGCGTCTTGTTGCTCGCGTCGATGAGCTTGCGCAGCATCGACTTTTCGCGAACGACGGCCGCGTAGTGCAGGCAATGGGCGGCCGACGGGACGCTGCCGAGGATCTCGGCGATATACGTCGTGCCACCGACCTCTTCGAGCAATTGCCGACGGGCCAAATCCTCCCGTAGCAAGACGGCATCGACGGGCTTGTTGTCCTGCCAGAGCTTGACGAGCGACTCGAAGATGATCTGGTGGTCGGCCAGGTAGAAGGCGTCGCGATCGACCTTCTGCACAACCTCGCCGATTGCGTCGCGATCGAGCGTCATACTCGCCAGCAGACACATTTCCGACTCGATGGAGTGGGGCGGCAGCTTGTTGGCGATGAGCTCGCCGACGCTGTCGCCAAAGGCGGTGCCGTTGGCGCGGCTGGAGGTGTCGGAGTCTGCGAAGCGGCGGGGCGTAGCCATGTGCGTCTGTGATCGGTCAATCGCGGCGGGTCCGTCCTGCGGAAAACGAACATTACCCGAACCGGCGAAACATTGGCAAGAAGCCGACCGGGCGGCCAAAGGGTACCTGCCAACGAGACGACCCCGCGGCAAAAACCGCGGGGTCGACAGGTTGTTCAGGTTACCGAAGAGCGACCGCTACTTGCGACGCCGCAGGGCCAGCAGGCCGAGCATCGCCGAGCCACCGAGCGTGGCGACGGGCTCGGGGACGACGGTCACAAAGGTGCTGAAGTCTGTCAGGGTGACGTTGGACAATCCCGGGTTGCCGCCGCTGAAGCTCGCACCGATGAACTCGTTCGAGCGGAAGAAACCGTCGGCGTCGAAGGGGTTGCCGTAGGTGGCAAAGAAGTCGAAGCTGTCACCGGCAGCGAGTCCAAGCTGCCCGAGCGTGATCTCGAATTCACGATCCTTCCCCATAACCATCTGGTTAGCACTCGTGACGAACACAGGGCCACCAGCCGTCAGTTGATACAGGCCAGCAAAACCAGACTCCATCGAAATGGCGTAATCAGCCAGGAAGCCGCTGGCGAACGTGATCTGCGACCCGCGGTCGGGACTTACCGCTTGCTCAGATTGAGTTCCAAAACTCGAGCCGTCGTCCGCCGTAGAAGCGAAGCCGCCGGCGATCGAGTCGATGTAGATGACTGCCGTGTCGCTGCCACCACCAAAGGTGCCGGGGCCGACCTGAAGGCCGAAGTTAAGATCGCCGGTCACGCTCGAATCGATGTTCAGTCGAGCACCATCGCCAATGACATCGCCGAAGCCACCATTGATGCCATCGACACCGCCGACGTACTCGCCGCTGTTGATGGTGCCGTCGTTCGTAGCCGACGTGGCGGTCGTGTCAACGACAGTCGCGGCATAGGACGACGCAGTGAGCGAAACGGCCGCGGCTGCGGCAAGAACTGCATACTTCATCTTGTCTCCTCTGAGTTTACCGCCAGACCGCAACCACTGCGGCCACGACGGGCATCAGAGAAGGTTAACCGTTTTACGCCGCCTGTCAAGTAGGCAGGTGCAGCAAAAACTTCGACCGGCACAGCCGCTGCCTTGGCGTACGCATCGGCGGCCGACAACAAAAAGCACCCCACGACAGCGTCGCGGGGTGCTTCCAGTATTTTGGAATTGCTGACGCTACTTCGAAGCCTTCTCGCTCTCGAAGTCGTTCAGCGCCGCCTCACGGGCGGCCGCCTCCTGGGCGGCTTGGGCTTCGTCACGCTCGCGTTGCTCGATCTCGAACTCCTCGATGGCGTCGCGGGACTCTTCATCAGGCTTGACCACAACCGCGATCTCGCGGATGAGGTCGTCGGCGAAGCGGACATCTGCCTCGAATCGGCCGACCGAGTCGATCTTGCCGTGCAGGTTGATCTCGTCAGCCGTGATGACCGCGTGTTCGTGCTCGGCCAGGCCGGCCTCGCCGAGGGCGTGGGCGATGTCGCTGGCACCGACGCTGCCGTACAGGCCGCCACGCTCGTTAGCTCGGCGGACCAGCATGACATCATGCCCTTCGAGCTTGGCCAGTAGGGCTTCCTGCTGCGAGCGTCGCTCAGCCTCGAACTTCTCGTAGTCCTTCCGCTTGCTCTCAATCCGCTCGAGGTTCTTAGGCGTCGGCGTCATGGCCAGGCCACGCGGGACGAGGTAGTTGCGGGCGTAACCGGGTGCAACCTTGACAACATCACCGACCTTGCCGAGGTGGCGGATCGTCTCGTTGAGGAGCAGCTTGACGTCGCGATCTGCGACCTTCTTTTTCTTGCGGGAGAGGCGTGACATGAATGGATCGGGGTCAGGAGCAGGGGAAAAGGCTCGTGTCCTGGCGGTCGGGATGCCAGTTAGGCCGGGGAAGGAAGATACGAGTACCGAGAGATGGGGGACGGGAAGTCAGATTCTGCCCTCGTTACTCGTGACTCAAAATGGAATGTCGTCGTCGCCGAACTGTTCCTGATCGTCAAACGGCTCGGCGGCGGGTTGTTTGTCGGGTTGGCGACTGGACGGGGCTGAACGCCTGGATCCGCCGCCACCGCGTGGGGCATCGTCATACTCGTCGCCGCCACCACTACGGCTGCTGCCGCGGGAGTAGCTGCCGCCACCACCACCATCACCACCCGCGTCGTCGCGGCCACCGATGAATTGGAAGTTGTCGACGACGACGCTGAGCTTGCTCCGCTTACCGCCGCCGTTGCGGTCGTCCCAGGAGTCGAACTTGAGTCGGCCTTCGATGAAGATCGGCTTACCCTTGGTGCAGTACTGGTTGATGACCTCGCCCGTGCGGCCGAATGCGGTGCAGTCGACGAAGAGCACTTCTTCGCGATCTTCGCCGCCTTGCGTGCGGAACTTGCGGTTGCTGGCGATGCCGAACTCACAGACGGCAGTCTGGCTCGGCAGATACTTCATCTGCGGGTCACGCGTCAGGTTGCCCATCAGCAGCACTTTGTTGAAGCTGGCCATAGCGGTGAGGGTAAGGGAAAATCAGCGGGCGTGCGGTCGTACCGCCTCCGATAGCCGAGCCACTGAAACGGCTCGCCCGTCCGCGTCAACTACTCGCTGTCGCTTTCGTCGCCGCCCTCGTCGTCAGAGTCGCTGTAGGCCTCGGCCTCTTCGGCTCGCTCGGCAGCGGGACGGCGGGGGCCGTCGTCGTCACGGCTCTTGCGGGGCGCCGGCTTCTGCGGCTGCATCGCTTCGACTTCGGCGGCCGACAGGTGCGAGGCGTCGGTGATGAGGCACCGCAGGATGTCGTCGGTGATGTTCACCTCGCGGTTGATCGCCTCGATGGCGGGCGGCGGGGCGTGGAAGAACGTCGAAATGTAAACGCCGCGGGTCTGCTTCTTGACCTCGTAGGCGAGCTTGCGGTCGTCCCACTTCCTGAGCACATCGGCCGTGCCGCCGTGCTTTTCGATGAGGGTGCGCACCGACGACATGGTGTCGTCCAGATTCGCGCTGGCACTGGAGCCGAAGAGGAAGAGACCTTCGTAAGCGCGGGATTCGTCAGCAGACATGATGAGGCGTTGGGTGAGGGAGGCTTCGCGGAAGCGACGTTCGTTGTCGCTGCCGACGCCACGCGTCGGCGAAGTCGGGCGGGCACTGTAGGCCCGAGGAACGAGCTACGCGTTGAACTCGTTCATGGCCTTTGTCAGGCCGTCCTGCACCCACGCAAGGCAGCAGGCGGCGGCTTTGGGCAGGGAGGCATCGATGTCGCCTCGCTGCTCGGGCGTGAACTGGCCGAGCACCCAATCCTTGCCGGCGACGGGGCCGGGAGGCGGATCGATGCCGACGCGGAGGCGAGCGTAGGTCTTGGAGCCCAGGGCTCTGGCGACATCTTTGAGGCCGTTGTGCCCGCCGTCGCTCCCGTCGCCGCGGAGACGGAGCTTGCCCGCCGGCAAGGCCAGCTCGTCGACGACGACCAGCACCTTCTCGGGTGGCACCTTGTAGAAGCCCACCGCTTGCTTCAGGCTCCTGCCGCTGAGGTTCATGAATGTGATCGGCTTGACCAGCAACAGCTTTTCAGTGCTGCCGTTTGGCAGGTCGGCTACGCCCTCGAACGTCATCGCCTCGAACCGCGTGCGGCTGAGGCGGTTGAAGTCACCGACCGGAGCCCAGCCTACTCGCTCGGCCAGTGCGTCGAGCACCTCCCACCCGACGTTGTGCCGGGTACCTTCGTACTCGCGTCCGGGATTGCCGAGGCCGAGGATGAGGTGCATGACTGAATAGAGGTGAGTGAAAATGAAAGAGGAACGAGATCGGAGTGCAGGATGTTGCACTCGTTCCTCGTTCCTCACAGCTTCGACCAGGTTGCTCAGGCGTTGGGGCTTTGGGCCGTGTCACCTTCACCGGCGGCGTCGGCGGAGGCCTTGTCGCCGATGATTTCGGGCTCGTCACCGCTGAGCACGGGAGCACCAGTCTCAGGCGTCTCCTCATCCTTGTCGGGACGCGGGGCGGCCACCATGGCGACGGTGAAATCGCCCTCCATCGGAGGCAGCCTGACGCCGTCGGGCAGCTTGATGTCCCCGATGTGCAGCGAGTCACCGATCTCCAGGCCACTGATGTCGGCCGTAATCTCGTCGGGCAGTGCGCTGACCTTGCAGACGATCTCGAGCGTGTCGCGCATCTGCGTGAGGATGCCGCCCTCGATGGCTCCCTTGGCCTCGCCGATGAGCTTCAGTGCGACCTCGCTGGTGATCTCTTCGTTCATGTCGACGCGGAAGAGGTCGACGTGAAGGATCTCGATGCCGAGGTGGTCGTACTGGACGTCCTTGACGAGGACCTGCTGCGTCTTGCCCTCGAGCTTGAGGTCGAGCACGTGGCCGCCCTTGCTGAAGGCTTCGAGGGTTTGCTTCGTGGGCAGGGTCAGGCTTTGTACCTCTTCGCCGTGGCCGTACAGCACGGCCGGAAGGTGGCCTTCCTTACGCATGCGGCGGCTGTTGCGGGTGCCAAGCTTCTCGCGAAGTTCAGCGTTCAATTCGATCTGGGTGTGGCTCATCTGCGTGTCTCTCTAACGGAGGGTCAATGGGTTCAACGGTTGCGGTCGCTGCCTTGGAACAAGGCGCTGACGCTGCGGTTTTGGTGGATACGACGGATCGCCTCGCCCAGGAGCGGCGCGACGCTGAGCGTCGTGAGTCGATCGCGGATCGGGTCGAGGCGGCTGCCTTGTGGAATCGTGTCGCTGACGGCAATTTGCGTGAAGTCGCACTCGGACAGTCGCTGGACTGCAGGTCCGGCAAAGACGCCGTGGGTAGCGGCCATGTAGACATCGCCTGCGCCATTCCGGCGAAGGATGTCGATCGCGCTGGCAACCGTGCCGGCCGTCGAAATCATGTCGTCGACCATCACGACAGTTTTGTCGCGAACGTCACCGATGATGTGGACGGCTTCTGCCTCTTCGCCGCTGTGGCGACGCTTGTCGATGATGCTGAGCTTCGCCCCGTTCTGGTCGGCGTACATCTGCGTCCGCTTGACGTTGCCGACGTCGGGACTGACAAAGACCCATCCGGCGTCGTCCTTCATGCCGAGGCTGTCGAACCAGCCACTGAAGACCGGCCCAGCCGTCAGGTGGTCGACAGGAATATCGAAAAAGCCCTGCACCTGGGCCGCATGCAGGTCGACGCTGACGACGCGGTCGCAGCCTGCCCGCTCGATAAGATTGGCGACCAGCTTGGCCGTGATCGGCACGCGGCCCTCGTCCTTGCGGTCTTGACGGGCGTAGCCGAAGTACGGAATGACGGCCGTCACGCGGCCGGCGCTGGCCCGCTTGAGCGTGTCGATCCAGATGAACAGCTCCATGAGGTGTTCATTAGCCGGGTTGCAGGTCGGCTGGACAATGAAGCAGTCCTTGCCGCGAACGTCATCATCGATCTTGACGATCATCTCGCCGTCGGGGAACTTCGGAACGATCGCCCGGCCCATCTCGACATTGAGATACTGCGCGATGCTCCGGGCAAGCTTCGGGTTGGCAGTCCCGGCAAAGAGCTTGAGCTGTTCGGGCGGCTCGAGATTGGGCGAGAAATTAGAGGCGGAGGCACCCGTCGAAACGCTCATGACAAGGTCCCTTCCAGCGGCTGAAGCGATTGACGAGCATTACCGGCAACGATGTCGCCGTCGGGAACAATGCCGTTACGGACAACGGTGGCAAACGGGCCGATTGTGCAACTATGACCGATTCGCGAGCCGCGACCGACGTGACTGAACGGCAGGATCTGCGAGTCGCGACCGACGACGACGCCGTGCTCGATCCAAGTGGTTCGCGGGTCGACGATACCGACGCCCTCTGCCATGACAGCCGCCTGGATCCGCTCCTGCATGACCCGGCCGGCCTCTGCGAGCTGATGACGATCGTTGGGCGCGACGATGTCGCCCGCCCCGACGCAGGGCACTGCCTGTACGAGCCCACCCGCCTCACGGGCGAGGTGGAAGATGTCGGTGAAGTAGTACTCGCCCTTGGCGTTGTCGTTCGAAAGCTTGCCGAGCGCGTCCTTCATGGCCGCCACGTTGCCGCAGGTGACGCTGGGGAAGACTTCGCGAATCTGCCGCTGCTCGGGCGTGGCGTCGAGTTCTTCGACGATGTGGGAGAAGCCGCCATCGCCGTCGCGGACGACGCGGCCATATCCGAACGGGTTTGGCAGCTTTGCAGTCGCAAGCGACAGCGCCGCGTCATGCTGCCTGTGTTGCTGGAGCAGCTCAATCAGCGACGCCCCTCGGATCAGCGGCAAGTCACCGGCGAGCACGATGACGTCGCCTTCGTCGGGCAGCTCGTCCGTTGTCACCTGGACCGCGTGTCCGGTGCCAAGTTGCTCTTTTTGCTCGACGAAAACGATCCGCTCGTCACCTCTGAAGGCGTCGATGACCTGTTCTTTGCCATGACCGACGACGACGACCACGCGATCGGCCCCGGCATCGAAGGCGGCGTCGAGCAGGTAGCCGAGCATCGGTCGGCCGCACACCTCGTGCAGCGGCTTCGGCAACGCCGATTTCATCCGCGTGCTTTTACCCGCGGCGAGAATGACGGCTGACGTGGGCAAGGCAGAAGTGCTGAATAAAGAAATGCTGAGTGATGAATGCCGAAGGAAAGCCGTGCCGTCTCTGGCATTCATCGCTCATCATTCTCTCGCTCACCAATTCTGGCGATTACCCCGCAGGGATTCGAACCCCAACTAGCTGTACCAAAAACAGCTGTGCTACCGTTACACCACGGGGTAGTGGCTGGTTGTCGCAGACATGTGCCGAGCGGCGAGAGGCGACGCACGACGGCGACGCGGGTGATGAGACCGTCCCGTCTACCCACTTGCCTCGGCAAGCCTCTCGACGGCGGACGCCAGTTTAGCCCGCTTCGTCGTCCGATCAAGAACGTTGTCACGACGTCAAGAAGCCCCCGAGCCTAATGACCGTCAGCACCGCCCGTCTACGGTGCGGCTGTGAAGATCGTCTTCCTGGGCCTCTCGATCACGTCCTCCTGGGGCAATGGCCACGCGACGACGTTTCGTGGCCTGGTTCGGGAGCTTTGCGAACGTGGGCACGATGTGACGTTCCTGGAGCGTGACAAGCCGTGGTATGCCGACAACCGCGACCTGCCAAAGCCGCCGTTCGGAACGACGATGCTGTACGACTCGCTGGATGAACTGACGGACCACGCGACGTTGGTTCGTGACGCCGACGCGGTGATTGTCGGCAGCTACGTGCCGGAGGGTGTCGCCGTCGCCACCTGGGCGTTTGCGACGGCGAGCGGGCCGGTCTGCTTTTACGACATCGACACGCCGGTCACGCTCGCCAAGCTGCGGCGGGGCGACTTTGAGTACCTTGACCCGAAGCATATTCCGCGGTTCGACGCCTATTTCAGCTTCACAGGCGGGCCGACGCTGGATGTGCTGGAGCAAGAGTTCGGCAGCCCGAAGGCCCTGCCGTTGTTCTGCAACGTCGATCGCCTGGCGTACCACCCGCAGGACACGTCGGTGAAGTACGACCTGTCGTACCTGGGCACGTACAGCGACGACCGTCAGCCGACGCTGGAGCGGTCGCTGATCGAGCCGGCACGGGCGTGGAGCAACGGACGATTCTGCGTCGCCGGGCCGCTCTACCCAGAGTCGATGCAATGGCCGGATAACGTGGAGCGGGTGAATCACCTGCCACCGAGCGAGCATCGGGCGTTTTACAATGCCAGTCGGTGGACGCTGAATGTGACGCGGCAGGACATGATCGCCGCCGGCTGGTCACCGAGCGTGCGGCTCTTCGAGGCAGCCGCGTGCGGCACGCCGGTCGTCAGCGACCGGTGGGACGGCCTGTGTGACTTCTTTGAGATCGGCAGCGAGATCCGGGTAGCAGACACAGCCGACGAGGCGTTGTCGATCATCCGCGACACGCCTTGTGACGAAGCAAAAGCGATCGGCGAGGCCGCCCGGGCGAAGGTGTTGTCGCACCACACCGCTGCCAAGCGGGCGGAGGAGCTCGAGCGCTATCTGCTGGACCTTCGTTCTTGAGGAAGCCCCCGAGCCGTGAACCACTTGTCTGCTACGCGTGAAGCGTCGGGAAATCCGCCGCCGGTTGACCGGCGGCAACTTTGCCTTCTAATGATGCGCACCACCGCACCGCGTCCAACCAACGCGTCAGCAGCCAACGACTCACCCACGACACATGACGAACGCACGCAAGGAGGCGATCCAATCGATCGCCACGGCCACCCGTAACCTCGCCCAGTACGATTACAAGAAGCATCCGACCAAGGAATTGTTCGGCACGAACGTCTTCAACGTCGACGAGCAGCGGGCCCGCCTTCCCAAGCCGGCCTTCAAGGCGCTGCGCAAGACCGTCGAGGAAGGCATCAGCCTCGCGCCGGAGTTCGCTGACACCATCGCCTCGGCGATGAAGGATTGGGCGATGGAGAAGGGTGCGACGCACTTCACCCACATGTTCCAGCCCATGACCGGGCTGACGGCAGAGAAGCACGACAGCTTCCTGTCGCCGCTCAACGACGGCAAGGCCATCAGCTCCTTCAGCGGCAAAGAACTCGTCAAGGGCGAGCCCGATGCCAGCTCCTTCCCGTCGGGCGGCCTCCGGGCCACCTTCGAGGCCCGTGGCTACACCGCCTGGGACCCGACGAGCCCGGCGTTCATCATGGAGAACCCCAACGGGGCGACGCTGGTCGTGCCGACGGCCTTCCTGAGCTACACCGGCGAGGCGCTTGACAAAAAGACCCCGCTGCTGAGGTCGATGAGCGTCATCGACATGCAGGCCAAGCGGATCTTGAAGCTTTTCGGCAAGGCGCCGACTCGCGTCTTCACGACCGTCGGTGCCGAGCAGGAGTACTTCCTCGTCGACAAGTCGCTCTTCGTCGCCCGGCCTGACCTGGTCACCTGCGACCGCACGCTGTTTGGTGCCAAGCCGCCCAAGGGTCACGAGCAGGACGACCACTATTTCGGTGCCATTCCCGATCGCGTGCTGGCCTTTATGGCCGACAGTGAGGCCGAGATGTTCAAGCTCGGCGTGCCGGTCAAGACGCGTCACAACGAGGTCGCCCCCGGCCAGTACGAGATCGCGCCGCTTTTCGAGACGACCAACATCGCCGTCGACCACCAGATGGTCGTCATGAGCGTCATCAAGAAGGTCGCCGAGAAGTACGGCATGGTCGCCATTCTCCATGAAAAGCCCTTCGCCCGCGTCAACGGCAGCGGCAAGCACAACAACTGGTCGATGTCGACCACCGACGGCGAAAACCTGCTCGACCCGAGCGACAACCCGCACGACAACGCGCAATTCCTGGTCTTCTGCACCGCCGTCATCAGTGCTGTCTACAAGTACGGCGACGTGCTCCGCATGGCGATTGCCACCGCGGCCAACGACCATCGCCTCGGTGCCAACGAAGCTCCGCCGGCCATCTTGAGCGTCTTCCTCGGTGAGCAGCTCGAAGACGTCTTCAGTCAGATCGGCGAAAACGGCTCGGCCCCGTCGAGCAAGCAGGGCGGCGTCTTCACCACCGGCGTGGACATCCTGCCGGAGATTCCCAAGGAAGCCGGTGACCGCAACCGCACCAGCCCGTTCGCCTTCACGGGTAACAAGTTCGAGCTCCGCGCCGTCGGTGGCAGCCACAACATCGCCGGCCCCAACACCGTGCTCAACGGCATGGTTGCCGAGCGGATGGACTACATCGCCACGAAGCTCGAGGCGGCGGTCGAGAAGGGTGAGGACCTGCACAAGGCCATCCAGTCGCTTTTGAGCGAGATGATCAAGGAAGCCAAACCCATCATCTTCAACGGTGACAACTACGCCGACGAGTGGCACCAGGAAGCAGAACGGCGTGGCCTGCCGAACCTCAAAAACACGCCCGATGCTTTGGACGTCCTCAAGACCGACAAATGCATCAACCTGCTGACGAAGTACGGCATCTACTCCAAGGTCGAGCTCGAGGCCCGCTTCAATGTCCTCACTGAGCAGTACATCAACACCATCGCTATCGAAGGTGGCACGGCCGGGCACATCGCCAAGACGATGATCCTGCCGGCAGCGCTTCGTTATGCCGAAGAGGTCGGCAAAGCCGCCGCCGTGCTCGGTGATGACGTTGCCAGTTCGCTCATGAGTGACCTCAAGGATGACATCACCAGATTCGTCAAGCTCACCAAGAAGCTTGACGACGCCCTTGGGCACGAGCACCCGGACGACATGTCCGCAGCCACGAAATTTATGCGTGACGAAGTGCTCGGTTCGATGAACGAGCTACGCGAAGTCGCAGACGCGATGGAGGACTACGTCGCCGACGATCTCTGGCCGCTACCGACGTACCGCGAAATGCTGTTCATTCGGTAAATCTTCCCACCGTAAGGGTTAAATTAAACGAGCCGGGAGCGTCAGGCTCCCGGCTCGTTTGTGCAGCGGACATCAGCCGCAGCGACAGGTGGACGATCCCCTGATCGTGTTAATCTGGGGAAGCTGCATTGACTGTTCGTGGACGTGTCGTAGACTCCTTGTAATCTCTCCCCTCGCCCCGAGGCTCACCTTTCTGGTGGCCTCGGGGCTTTTCGTTGGAGTTCAGGCACCTCGCGGTGTCGGCGGCTGGCGGACGCCCTGCGACGGCATGATGCGGCGGATCGCCGGGGGCACGAAGCCGTCGACCCAAAGCACCGCCACCGTGTCGTCGCCGAACGCAACGCAAAGCCGACCGGCCGGGTCCATCCAAGCCAACCTTGCCGGACGGGGCGGCAACAGTTCATCAAAATTCGTCGCCGATCCGTCCGCGTTGAACCGCGTCAGACGCCCCGGCCGATCGAGCACAAACACGCGGCCTTGGTCATCGGGCACCAGCCACACGTCCTGCGACCCCGAGCGACCCTCCAGCGGCACCCGCATCTCGCCGATCACAAGGTCGCTGCCGTCGACGCGGGCAATGCGTCCGTCTGACAAGACTGTAGAGCCCGGCACCTCGGCCCTGTTGGCGATGGCCGCTTCGTCGTCGAGGGTCTCCCACGCCTCACCGGCGAGACGCCAGACGCCACCGAGCCGCATCGCCGGATAGCCGTCAGGCCCGCGACCGGCCGTGCCCGGCACGCCCAGCGGTCCGGCCGGGCCGGTGCTGATGACCCAGATGTCAGGCTCGGCATTGGCTCGCGGCAGGCGCGGGTCGACGAGCAGCGATTGGCCGTCCCTTGTGAACAGCCACCGTCCGCGGTTGTCACGACCGATGATCGCGTCGATCTCGCCCGCGTCCTTTGACAACAGCGGCTGAAAGTGGTTCACGCCCCACAGACTCGGCGGCAGATCGTCCTGCAGGCTCACGAAGTCGCCTCCGAAAGACAGTAACTTGCCACCCGACTCGGCCTCGATACGGAGGCGATCAGGCAGCAGACCGATGCGTTGGCCAGGCTGAATGACGACGTAGCCGGGCTTTTTAACGACACCCACGCCCGCGACTTCCTGCACCTCAACGCCTTCGACGAATCTCAAGATCACGCCGCCGTTCTCGAGTCGCGAGGCAACTTCTACCGGACCGGGCATGGTGTACATGCCGCCGAGCGTCGGCTCGTCGAGCGTGCCGCCGATGAGGCGGTCGATTTCGCGACCGGCGAGACGCTTGACAGTTGGCCTAAGTACTTCGAGCACCGGCACCGCCGACGGTCCCATCGCCTCGAGCTGTGCCGAGGCGGCGAGCCGGCGGGTGTTGTCCATCTGCGACAACTCCTCGACCAGCCGCTCGATCGCCTCGCGGTCTGCCGGCTTCGTCGCCAGTTGGAGCAGCGTCAGCGTCGCATCGGCCTCGATCTGCAACACTGAGCCGTCGCCATACGGCACAAAGTGGACGGCGTCGGACGACCAGCCGTCCGCTTCTGCGAGTGGCTGCCACGCCGACCCGTCGAAGTAGGCGACGGCCGCGCCTGTCCGCCATGCCAGCACACCGTCCGCCGCCGGGAGCAATTGCGTCTGACCGGTGTCGTCTGCCGACCAGTTCATAACGATGACGCGGCCGTCGGCGTCGGGACGTTGGCTGCTCGCTTCCTGCCCGAATCGGCGGCGATACTGCTTGACGTCCTCGGGCTCGTCGACCAGCTCGATCACCGTCGCTCCGGCATCTGTCGGCACGACGACCGAGTCTCCCGACGGCACCGCCCGGGAGAAGTCGGGCTCAACACCAATGGCAAACGCGGCTGACCCTGTCGCGTGGTGCCACCGGTAGCCGTTGCTGTCGGTCGTGATGGCCTCGACGAACCGCTCGTCGCCCCGGCGGACGTTGCGGGTGTAGAGGACCTGGGCGTCGACGACGAACTCGGTCGCGATCCACGCGTCGGCATCTGTGGCGATGTCCGATAACGAACGGCCGTCGGGGTGCGTGACCCACAGGCAGCCGACGGCGTCGATGAGGACCGGGCGATGCAAGGTCGCCACAGCCGCGTTGGCCAGCGGGAGCGGCTCATCCAGCAAAGCCTCCGTCGGCAGCTCAGGCAACACCTCGCGGACGGCGTCCATGTACGTCGCTGGCCCGGCCGGTTGCGTCGCCGGGACGGTGGTCGGCTGTGTCGCCGGCGGAGTCGGTGGCGGTTCTGGTAGCACCGGCGGCTCGGGTTCCTCGCAGCCGACGAGGACGATCAAGAGGACACACAGGAGATTCCGCACCATCACACCTTACCGCAAACGGCGGTGTAGATGCGACAGGCACAAGCAACGCAACGACACCGGCCCGGCAACAAAGTTGCCGGGCCGTCGCGGGTGGGGGGTCTGTATGTATTGCTTACTTCCTGTCGCCACCACCACCGCCGCGGCCGCCGCGACCGGGACGCATGGCGTCGATGTCGATGCCGCGCTCCTTGGCCCGCTTCATGAGTGCGGCCATGAACTCGACGCGTTGGGCTTGGTTGGCACTGTTGCCACCGTCGCGACCGCCGGGGCCTCCACGGCCGCCACGCTCACCGCCGCCTTCGCGACCTTCGCGGTCCGGGCGACCTTCGCCACCTTCACCGCCGCGACGGCCTTGGCCGCCTTCACGATCACCGCGTTCGCGACCTTCGCCATTGGCTTCACGCTCGGCCCGACGCTTCTCCATCTCCTTCATCATTTTCTGCATCTCGTCGATCGTCTCGTCGAGGTACTTGTCACGCTCTTCGATGGGCGTCTTGAAGTAGTTGTCGACCCGCTCCTGGGCCTTTTGCCGGAACTCGGCCCGGCGGGCGATGCGTTGTGCCTCGGGCTCGAGGGCGGCCTTCTCCTCTTCGGTGAGCGAGGCCATCCGCTCCATCGCCTGTCGACGCTGGTCTTCGGTCATCGACTCGCGGTTTTCCCGCATGTCCTTGGCGAGCTGGTTCGGCTCGGCCTGGCTCAGGTCGGCCTCGGTGTCCCACAGCGCCCACGCGGCACCGCCGGCGGCGAGGAGAGCGACAAGGCCCAGCAGCGCGGTACGGCGGCGGGCGGGAGACTCGGTGGTGGTGGTGTGGGTCATGGTGGTTCTCCGACAGGTCAAAAGTTCAGGGGAAAGGCGGGCGAAGCGGCTTACTTCTCGTCGCGACGCAGTTGGCTTGCAATGTCTTCACGAGGTCCGGCCGACCAGTCGGAAAAGAGGTACTGGCGGCCGTCTTCGCTCCCGCGGGTGTGGAAAGCGGCGTGGTCACGGAAGAGCCACAGCTGGCGTCCACGAGCTCGGCCGTCGTCGCCGCGAGCTTCTTCGCGTTGTTTGTGATCCGCCAAGACGTCGAGAAACTTGTCGCCCTCGCGGAATGCGTTCACGAACGGGTTGTAGTCGTAGCTCGTCCCGTACGCGTCGCCGTAGCGCGTGATGCCGTTGTTGTTGACGTAATCGACGACGGCAGCGTCTCGGGTGTCTTCAGCACTGATGTCCAGCAGCGTGTCGCTGGGGCATTGCCACGCACCGCTGTCCTGGTCGATCTGCTTCTCGAAGGTCTCCAGGAGCGACGGGAACTCGTTGTAAGGCGGGTTGGCGTAGGCGATCGGCTGTGTGTTGTAGAGCGGGTTGCTGAAGGGCAGCGGATTGACCCGCGGCACCCGGCCACCACTTTGCTCGAGGTACAGGTTGAAGCTGTTGCCAAGCTCCCGCAGGTTGCTCAGGCAGACCGTCGCCTGGGCCGAGGCCCGGGCCCGACTCAGCGTCGGAATCAGGATGCCGACGAGCAGGGCGATGATGCCGATGACGACGAGGAGCTCGACGAGGGTAAAGGCTTTCGGCCGCGGGTGCATGACAACTACAACGTTGCCATCGCCGGGGTTATTCCGCCGCGTCGTCCAAAAAATCTACGCGGTGCAGGTCGATGAGGCCGATTCCCAAACCCAGCAGGTACTGGTCGTCGTGAATTGAGACGTCGTCCAGCACCTCAGCGACCTTCACGGCACTGACGCTGTCGGCGTAGCCGACGTAGTAGGCGAAGCTGTCGGCGTCATCCTCGAGCAGACCGGCCGCCTCGTTGACAAGGTCAAGGTACGTCGCCTCTTCGTCCGCCAGCAGGTGCAGTCGGCTGCGGTGCAGCAGCAGGATCGCCGTCGACGGGTCAGGCATCTGGCGGGCCACGTCGATGACCTGGTCCAGCAACTTGGTCTCACCGGCAAGGGTGTAGTACCAGGCGACCTGCTCGAAGTCGTAGTTGTTGTTGGCGTTGACGATCGCGTTGGCCAAGGCCTTACCTGCCTCGGCCTCGGCCGCTTCCGGGTCGCCGCGGAGCAGCAGCAACTGGGCGGCAAACCCGTACTCGAAAGCTGCCTCGTCACTGCCGGGCGCCTGCGTCGGCAGGTCCAGGAGCGTGCGGTAGACGTAAGTGGCGATGTAGCCGTCTTCGTCTAGCAGCGCCTCCGGGTGGTCGAGCAAGGTCTTTGCGAGGTCGTCGTCCTTCCGCGAGGCGATGGTGATGAGGGCCGTGTCGATCAGGTAGGGCTTGGTGACGAAGCTGTCGTCGTCGGCCTGCGACGCATCGAACGCCTCCATGGCAGCATCGATGTCGCCGACTTCGGCAAGGGCGACGGCCCGATCGACATTGTCGGCCGCCATCGCGTCAGCCACCCGGCGGCCCGAGTCGAGGTCGCCCAGGTTGGCGTAGATCGAGGCGGCGACCGAGCGGAAGGCGTCGGGATCGTCGGCCGTTGGCGCGGCGGCTTCGATGTCCTTCGCCAGCGACTCGGCCGCCTGCCACGCATCGGACGACGCGGCAACCGGAAACACAGCGAGCAAGACGAAGGCAAACAGGCACCTGAACATGGCCGCAACAGCATCTGCGCAAGCGGCCCCGGCGTCAATCCATCTGAAACGACCCGGCATGATATAGTGACGGCATGACGCTTGTTGACTCTGTCGAAGACACCGCCGAAGTCGATCCCGGCCTTGATGTTCTATACGACGCCGACCCCGACATCGCCCGCCTCATCGAGCGGGAAGGCGATCGTCAGGCCTCGACGCTGGAGATGATTGCCAGCGAGAATCACGTCTCGGCAGCGGTCCGGGCGGCGCAGGGCAGTGTGCTGACAAACAAGTACGCCGAGGGCTATCCCGCCGCCCGGTACTACAACGGCTGCGGAATCTACGACGAGGTCGAGCAGCTCGCCATCGACCGCGCCTGCCGCCTGTTCAACTGCGAACACGCCAACGTGCAGCCGCACAGTGGTGCCAACGCCAACCTCGGCGTCATGCTCGGCCTTTTCAAGCCCGGCGACACGTTCCTGAGCATCAACCTCGCCAGCGGCGGGCACCTGTCGCACGGCATGAAGCTCAACGTCTCGGCCAAGATGTTCAATCCCGTCCACTACGAGCTCGACGACAACGAACGCATCGACTTCGACGACGTGCTGGCTAAGGCCAAGGAACACAAGCCGGCGTTCATCATGTGCGGCTACTCGGCGTACGCGCGGACGATCGACTTTGCCAAGTTCCGCGACATTGCTGACGAGGTCGGGGCCGTTCTGTGGGCGGATGTGGCGCACATTGCGGGCCTCATTGCTGGTGGCGTGCACCCGTCGCCGTTCCCGCACTGTGACGTCGTGACCACGACCACGCACAAGACGCTTCGCGGCCCCCGCGGCGGCCTGATCCTGTGCAACGACGACGAGGTGCTCAAGAAGGTCAACCGCGGCATCTTCCCTGGCAGTCAAGGTGGGCCGCTCATGCACGTCGTCGCCGCCAAGGCCGTCGCGTTCGGCGAGGCGTTGCAGCCGTCGTTCAAGGACTACGCGGCTCAGGTCGTCAAGAACGCCCAGGCGCTGGCCGAGGCGATGCAAGCCAAGGGCTACCGCCTCGTCGGCGGTGGCACGGACACGCACCTCATTCTCGTCGACCTGCGTGACCGCGACGCGGAGCTCACCGGCCGCGACGCCGCAGACGCGCTCGAGGCGGCGGGCATCATTTCGAACATGAACGGCGTCCCCAACGACCCGCGCCCGCCTCGCCTGACCAGCGGCATTCGACTCGGTACTGCAGCTTTGACGACGCGTGGCCTGAAGGAAGACGATTTGAGAACGGTCGTCGACTTCATTGATGACGCCATGTCGAAGCGCGCCGACCCGGCAGCGCTTGCGAGCATCAAAGAAGATGTGGCAGAGTTTGCCAGCCGCTTCCCGATGCCGCACTGAGACGGCTGGTAGCGACTACCGATCCGGCAACGTCTTCTCAATGACGCGGCTAATCACGTCGTAATCGAAGCCACGCCTCTGCAGAAACCCGCTGAGCCGCCTTACCGCGGCAGGGTGGTCGAGGCGTTGAAGGCTGACCTGCTTCTTTGCAGCCAAGGCCATCGCAGCCTCCAGCGGGTCGATGTCGGCGTACGCCTCCTCGGCGGCGGATTCGGCAGTCGACCGGTCGACGCCTTTGGCGACCAGTTCCTGCACCGCACGGCGTTTGCCGTGGCCCTTCAGCTTGGCAGCGTCCGACGCTTTGCCGGCGGCGAACTTTTCGTCGTCGACGTACCCGAGACGGCGGCACTCGGCCACGACCGCATCAATGACCTTGGGCCCGTACTCCTTACGGCCGAGCTTGATCCGCAACTCCCGCTCGCCCTGCATCCGCTGGCCCAGCAGCCGAAGCGCGTGGTCAAATGCCTCTTGCTTCACCTCACCGGCCTCGATCTCACTGCGCAGCTTGTCGTCGATGACCATGCCTTGGCGGAGGCGGAAGCGAGCGACGACATTCGTGTTCACGCCGAACGCGAACTCGCCGTCGATGTAGACGCTTCGCCGATTCTCGCGGCGTCGCTGGGGCTTGATGTCGGTGACGGTGGCGATGACGGCAGGATACCGGGTTTGCTGTGGCGGTTCATCACGCAGATCCCGTAATCGGGGCCGCAGTGTCGGATCGACAAGTGCATGACGGAGCACTTCGAGTGTTGCTTATGCGTCGGCAGTGCGTGCTACAACGTGGTGTGGCCGACGTTGTAGAACTCCCTCTGCGAACATGTCCGATCTGCTGCGACAACGGGAACTACAGGCCGCATCGCTTTCGACCGGTCCTTGGCTGCTAGGGACGTGTTCGACGTGCGGCATGATGTTTTTGCTGAACCCGCCGACGGATGACGCGCTGGCGTCGGAGCTGGTATGGGAGAAGTCGATCGGCCACGAACGCGTCCGTCGCCGGAACGGCCGGCCGGTTAGGTACGCGATCAGCGACGCCAGCAAGTCATTTAAAAGGAGCATCCGGGGCAAAGGCACACGCCTGAAAGAGCGACGCCTCATCCATGCCTTTGTCGCACCTGGGCCGATCCTCGATTTGGGGTGCGGTGACGGCCGCACGGTGGTGGACCTGGGCGACTCGTTCGTGCCGTTCGGCGTCGAGATCAGCGAAGGACTCGCGGCCGAGGCACAGGCGGCGTTCGGGCGGCGTGGCGGACGGGTCGAGCGGTCACCCGCCTTTGAAGGACTGGCCACATTTGATGACAACATGTTCACCGGCGCCATCCTGCGGGCTTATCTGGAACACGAGACCCGGCCGCTTCCGGTGCTGGAGCGGCTAATGACCAAGGTCCGCGTGGGCGGGCGCGTCATCATCAAGGTGCCCAACTTCGCGAGCTGGAATCGAGTTGCCTTTGGTCATCGCTGGTGCGGCATGCGGTTCCCCGACCACGTCAACTACTTCACACCCGCTACGTTTCGCCAGCTCGTCGAGAAGGCAGGCTTCGAGGTCGTTGCATTCGGCCTCCGGATGCGGCAACCGACCAGCGACAACATGTGGCTTGTCGCAGCACGACCTGTCGCTGCGCCCGTTCACTAAGGCTTCGGCAGACAGTCGGCAGTGCCGCCACGAAGGGCATCACGCTCGGCGAGCTGGGCGATGCGGACCGTTCGCTCGACACGCGGTCGACGACGGGTCTGGATCGCTACTACCACTTCGCCGGCCCCGCGGGTTTGCGTTAGGCGGTCTACGCTCAGGCCACATGCCAGACAGCGAATCGTCGTTCGACCTCATCGTCATCGGTGCCGGCCCAGGCGGGTACGTCGCAGCCATTAAGGCGGCACAACTCGGGCTCAAGGTCGCCTGCGTCGAGGCCCAATACCTCGGCGGCACGTGCCTCAACGTCGGCTGCATCCCGTCGAAAGCCTTGCTCGATTCCAGCGAGCGGTACGCGAACATGACCGAACTTGCCAACCGCGGGATTAGCGTCGAGGGCGTCAAGCTCGACCTGTCGAAGATGATGGGGTTCAAAGACTCGGTTGTGAAGAAGATGACCGGCGGCATCGGCATGCTGTTCCGAAAGAACAAGATCACTCACCTCCAAGGCCACGGCAAGCTCGTCAAGGCCGATGCCGGACACGCCGTCGACGTCGCAGGCAAGACCTACACGGCCACGAACGTCATCATCGCCACAGGCTCAACGCCTGTGCAGATTCCTGGACTCGAATATGACGGCCAGCACATCCTCTCCAGTACCGAGGCCCTCGAGTTGGAGAAGGTCCCGGAGAAACTGCTCATCGTCGGTGGCGGGTACATCGGCGTCGAGATCGGAAGCGTCTGGTCGCGTCTCGGCAGCGAAGTCACCGTGGTCGAGTTTGCCGACCGCATCCTGCCCGTCAGCGACAAGGAGATGGCCAACGGCCTGCTCAAGAGCCTCAAGAAGTCAGGGCTGACGTTCCACTTCGAACACGTCGCTAAAAAGGCAGAGGTCAAGAACGGCAAGGTCGAGGTCACTGTCGAACCCAAGACAGGCGGCGAGGCCAAAGTCTTTATCGTCGATAAGGTCATGGTCGCCGTCGGCCGAAAGCCCAACACGGACAATCTCGGCCTGGCCGACCTCGGCATCGCGACCGACAAGCGTGGCTTCATCGAAGTCGGTGACGACTTTGCCGTCAAGGGGCAGTCGAACCTCTACGCGATCGGCGACGTCATCGGCCGGATCATGCTTGCCCACAATGCCGAGCAGGAAGGCAAAGCCGTCGCCGAGATGCTCGCCAAGGGCGGCTCGCCGCACGTCAATTACCCCGCTTGCCCGGCAGTGGTCTACACGCACCCGGAGCTGGCCAGCGTCGGGCTGACCCAGGAAGAGGCGACCGAGAAGTTCGGCAAGGACGGCATCAAGATCGGCAAGTTCCCGCTGCTGGCCAACGGCAGGGCGGTCGGCATGGGCGATTACGAGGGCAGCGTCAAGGTCATCGGCGACGCCAAGACCGACCGGCTGCTGGGCGTTCACATTCTGGCCCCGCACGCCAGCGACATGATCGGCGAATGCGTGGTCGCCGTCGAATTCGCCAGCAGTGTCGAAGATTTGGCCCGTTGCTTCCACGCCCACCCGACGCTCCCGGAGGCCATCAAGGAAGCGGCCATGGCGGCGGACGGTCACGCCATTCATATTTGAAGCACTGAATCTCTCTTGCACGGCAAGGCACGTTTGATAACCTGCCGACTCCACCGCGCGTACCGCCTGACCAGCGGCACCCACGACTCTGGAGAGATATGAACCTCAAACTTGCTTCCGCGAGCCTTCTGCTCGCTGCCATGCCTGCGCTCGGCCAGTTCACGCAATTCGCAGACGAACTCGCCTTCCTTGCCAACGCAGGCGTGGTGACGGTCGAAGACTTTGACAGCTTCACGCCCGGTGCCGGTGTGGACAACATCAGCTTCTTCGACTTCGGTGCCTTCACCGCGACGGCCACCAACGGCGCTGAATTCTTGGTCTCCAACAGTTCGTTCGGAAACGTCAACGGCACGAATTTCATCGACGGCTTCGTCGCCTCGTCGCCTCAATTCCGCGACGTCACCCTCACCTTTGACAGCCCGATCACTGCGTTCGGGGCCGACTTCCTCGACCCCGGCAGTGGTGCGGGCCTCGCCTTCGAGGTCGGTGGGGTGACCGCCCTCGACGTCACGCCCCTTGGCACAGGCAGCGGGTTCGCCGGCTTCACCAGCGACACGCCGTTCACGAGTGTCACGCTTGTCCCCGGCACCGGCACGTCGCCCGGTGAGGTCTTCAGCCTCGACAACCTGACGGTCGGCGTCGTGCCCGAGCCGACGAGCGTCGCGCTGCTCGGGTTGGCCAGCCTGGCCGGTCTGCGTCGCCGCCGCAACTGAATCAAAGCAACCGTTTTGCGACCCGCAACACAACCGTGTTGCGGGTCGCTTCATTTTCGGCATGACACATCGCCCGGCGCGTCGATAATCTCTTTACATGAGCGAGAACGGACACAACCAGCCCGAGGGCAACGAGCAAGATCAGGCCACGCAGGACGCCGACACGAAGCCGACGCCCAAAGCCGAGGTGCATCGCAAGGCGTCTGACGAGTCTTACTCGATGTTCGGCGGTCTGGCGACCGCGCTGCCGTTGCTGCTGAGCATCGGCGGGGCGCTCGTTGCCAGCGCCGCCACGGTGGATCACAACAAGCTCGACCGTGACGGTCACGACGACAGCGGCGAAGAGGACGACGACGGTTGGTTCTCGAGCCTGACCGACGTCGGCGGGTCGCTGATCAGCAACGGGGCCAAAGCTGCGGGTATCGCCGGCGTGCTGCGGGCGATCGGCAGCGGGAACGTGACCGGCGCTGCCGCCTTGGCCGCCAAGGCCATCGCCGCCAAGAAGCTGGCCGAATACACCGCTGCAGCAGGCAGCAAATCGGCTCGAGCCGCCGCCCGCCACCCGATCGCCACGCTCGGCAGCACCGCGGCTGCTTATAAAGCCCGCGGCTACGCACGAACCGGGTACGGCCGCACCCGCGACGCCGCCCGCGTCCTCCGCCACGGCCGCGGATCTGTCGCTCCCCAAAGCAGTGCCGTCGGTGCCGCCTTCATGGGCCTGGCATTGCTGAGCGTCGGTGCCGGGTTCGCTTACCTGTTCGACAAACAGCACGGCGAAGACCGCCGCCGCGGCCTCCGGGAATCCGTCGGCCTCGGCAAGTAGCGTCGCGCCCGACCGATGCTCGAAGCGTCGAATTTCCGTCCACAAGATCACCCCAGAGCCGCGGTCCCACGGGACCGCGGCTCGGGGTCGCTTCGACGTCAAAAGACCACCGCCTTCACCAAGACCGTAATACGACACCGCAGCCCACTTCAACCCGCCTTCGCCCGCTCGGGCGGCTGTGTCTTCCATCGGCGGTGCAGCCATAGATACTGCCCCGGCTCGCCGCGAACGTTGTTCTCGATCGCCTTCGTGTACCGCTGCGTGATGTAACGAAGCGGATCGTCCGCCGACTTCCAGTCGGCGGGGTAAATGACGTCCTGGCAGTCGATGTGGAAGCGGAAGTCGTACCCGAGCCGCCTGCCGAAGCCGACGATGACCGGCACGTCGTAACGCATGGCCAGCAGCCCGATCGACTTGTACGTAGAGGCCGGGCGACCGAAGTAGTCGACGAACATGCCCTTCTTACCCGCGTCCTGGTCGGCGGTGAATCCGACCGCCCCTTTGGCCTCTAGCACCTCGGGCAGCTGGGCCATCGCGCCGATCTTGTCGACGATCTTGTGCCCCTTTTCCTCGCGGACGCCCAGGACATAATCGTAGAGATACGGGTTGTTCAGCGGCCGGGCGACGGTGGTCGTGCCGAAGCCCATCGTGGCGAGCATGTAGCCGACGACTTCCCAGTTGCCGTAGTGACCGGCAACGAGAATGGCACCTCTGTCCTGTTCGATGAGGTGCCTGAGGGCCTCACCGAGTTTGTCGCCGAGCACGAAGTGCCTGGCGAGCCGATTGAGCTTGACGTACCGCGGCGTCAGCATGAACTCCACCGCAATGAACGGGAGCAGCCGAAAGCTGTCGCGTGTGACGCGCTTGTAGACCTTCTCCGGCTGGCCGGGGAAGCTGGCCCGCAGGTTCTCCATCGAGCGGACGCGGTGCCGCTTGTCGACGAGGTAGAGCAAGTCGCCCATGCCTGCGGCCAACGACATGCACGCTTCGAGCGGGATGCAGTGGAGCAAGGTCGCAAACGCTCGGACGCCGAGATAGACGGCATACTGGGTGGCCTTGCTTTGCGGCTTCTTCTTTCGCTTGCGGCGTTTTTTTTCGCGAACGGTCTCTGCCACGCACGCAGCGTAGCGAGGTGAAGCAACGCGACAGCAATAGGCTCAGCCACCGTGGAAGCCGCTCCGGACAACGCACGCTTGTCGGCCTTATCGCCGCTGGCCTGGTTGATGACGAGCCGAGGGTTCGCCGGGACCATCGTGGTGACGGTCACTCTTCTGGTTGCCGGGACTCTTCTGGACCTGCCTTTGTGGCAATGTCCCTTTGCCGCGTTGGGCGGTTCGTGCCCCGGTTGTGGCCTGACGCGGTCGGCGGCACAGTTGGTGCGTGGCGAGGTGGATGTGTGGAACGTGCATCACGTCACGGTGCTGCTCCTGGTCATGCCGCTTCTGTGCCTGCTCGCCGCCGCGACGATGCCGAGACGTTGGGTGACGACGCTTACCAGGGGTGTGGCGGCGGTGGAGCGAATGCTCCTTCTCTGGCCAGTGTTGTTTCTATGGCTGACGCTTTACTGGTTGCTAAGCGGCTGGTAGAACCTGGGAACTATGGAAACCTTGGGACTCATTCTCTCTGTTGCGGCATTCATTACGTCGCTCGTCTGTTTCATCATTATGGTGATTGAACTATTTAAGGAACAGGGCATCTTGTTGGGTGTCCTCGGCATCTTGTGTGTGTTGTTCACCTTCATCTGGGGCTGGATCAAGGTGGGCGAGCACGGCAAGAGCACCGTCATGATCGTGTGGAGCATCGCGATCGGCGTCGGCATGTTGGCGAACGTGTTTGTCGGCGCAGGTGCTTCTGCAGGCTAACGACCAATGATGGCCGCAAAGGCGGCCGCGGCGGCGCAGGTCGTATTCTGCACAAGTTGACTGCAGGGCGGACGCGGAATGACGCCGGAACATCGTAATCGACGGCGGTACCGCCTCGTGTGGCGCACGACCCGCCGACGCAGCGGCAACCGTCGGCGGGACGATGTTCCACGTGGAACAGACCGGGGCGGCGCGACGAACGTACGTGGCCGCTCGTGGCGAGGGTTTGCAATGTTCCACGTGGAACATTCGCCGAGTCGCCGACCCCGATGGCCGCCGCGGCGCAGCGCCTGGCGTCGTTTTTGCAACTTTGTCGGCCTCGCAAGGTGTCTGGCATGTCTGCAACGGTTTCTAACGTTGTCGGACCCGCGCCCCGGCCCGTACCGTGGCCCCGGCTGGTGGCGTAAGTCACCTGCCCTTACACACATGACACGCAGCATCCCCTCGATGAACACACTCCTTAATTCTCGCATGACCGGTACCCGACGCATCGCCACCGCCGCTTCAGCCGCGGTCGCAGTCGTCTTCGGCGCGCTCGCCACCAACGCCAACGCCGACGTCGCCGAGGCCATCCCGAGCGACGCGCTCTTCGCCATCAAGATCAACGACATCCAGTCCGTCTCAGACGACTGGGGCGCGTTGGCCAAGGAGTGGGGCCTTGACCAGATGGAGCCGGGCATGGCCGATCCCATCGCGGCGATAAAGGGAGAAACTGGCATGGGCGAGGGCATCGATTTCGACGGCGAAATGGGCATCTACGCACCGGCCGGCGCTGATTTCGACGGCGACGAGCCGCCACTCGTCGTGCTCGTGCCCGTCAGCGACTACGACGCGTTCCTCGACAGCTTCGAAGACCGTCGTAAGGAAGGCGATTACGACCTCGTCACCAGCCCCGAAGGTGAAGACGTCTACGCCAAGAAGGTCGGCGACTACGCCGCCATGACCCCGATGATGGACCTGCTCGGCATGGGCGGAGAACTCGGCCTGAAGATGGACGGCCCCAGCGGCGACCAGTTTGATGAGCAGGACATCACCCTTTACGCCAACTTCGTCAGCCTTGCTCCGATCCTGAACAAGGCGATCGAAGAGAACGGCGGCAAGGAGAAGATGATCGAGGAGCTCGAAAAGGCGTTCGAGAGCGGTGACGTTCCCGAGGGCTTCAAGCAGTACCAGCCCGTCGCCAAGGCCGCCGCCGGTCAGGCGTACATGGTGCTCGAGAGCTTCCTGCGTGACGCCAAAGCCGCCACGGTCAGCGTCGACTTCAACCCTGAGGCCGGCATCGCCGGCAGCGTTGTCGCTCACTTCAACGAGGGCAGCTACCTCGGCGACGTCATGGGCAACCTCAAGACCAGCGATGGCTCGCTCCTGAGCGGCCTGCCCGAGGGCAACTACCTGTTCTTCGGCGGCAGCGCTGCCGATCCTGAGCAGTCGACGAAGCTGTTCACCGACCTCGCCGGCCCCGTCCTCGAAGAGCTGCAGGGCCTCGACGGCGAGGTTTCAGAGCTCGTCGGCGAGCTGGTCTCGTCGGTCGAGAAGGCCCTTGGTGCTACCGAGAGTGCCCGCTTCGGCCTGTTCGCACCTGACGTCAGTCGCATTGGTCAGGCCCCGCTGCTCCAGCAGGTCCAGATCACCAGCGGCGACCCGGAACTGCTGATGGACGTCGCCCGCAAGGGTGCCGAGATCAGCCCGAAGCTCATGCAAGCCATTGCCGCCCAGGCTGGTGAGGCAGACGCCCCTGACGTCGGCGTGAAATTCGAAGAGAACGCCAAGGAAGTCGCCGGTGTCACGTTCACCAAGTCGACCACCGAGCTTCCGCAGAACGACGCGACGCAGGCCCTCATCACGAACCTGTTCTTCGGCCCCGAAGGTCAGACCGCTTACCTCGGCACCGTCGAGGACAGCTTCCTGTCGGTCAGCGGCCTGAGCGATGACCAGATCGCCAGCGTTGTCGAAGCCATCAAGGCCGACGCGTCACCGCTGACGGAGAAGAACGGCATGGAACTGATGGCAGACAACCTGCCCGAGGATCGGTCGATGGTTGTCTTCTGGGACGTCGGCGAGACGGCCCGTGCCGGCCTCGGCGCGCTGCAGGCGTTCGGCCAAGCTCCGCCGATCCAGATCCCGCAGAACCTGCCCCCGATCGGCATCGCCGCCGGTCCGGCTGAGGACTCGCTCATGATCGGCGTTCTGGTTCCCAAGGACCTCGTCAGCGCCGCCATCGTGACCACCATGCAGCTCCAGGGCGGCATGGGTGGCCCGCCGAACCAAGGCCTCTAAGGCTTTAGACGGTTCTTCCGCGAACACAAAAAGCCCCGCCACAGTTGTGGCGGGGCTTCTTCATGCGCTCAAAATCGATGGAGACGTCCTATTCAAGTACCCAGTAGTACCGCTTGTCTGCGATGCGGCGGAAGTTGCCGAGCGTCAGATCGCCATCGTCCAAGGCAGCGTCGATCTTGGTCATGTACGCGTCGTCACGGGTCGGTCCTGTCCCGTCAAAGTGGACGCCGACAGCCAGGCCGACCCCCGAGTCGTCGGACTCGATGTCCCAGCTTCCACCGACCGGCGTTGGCCTCTCGAACGCTGCACAATCGATCATGCCGTGCATCGAGACGGGACATGTGCCGGTCGATGAGTCCTCTGGATTGCCTGCGAACTGAGCCGCGTAGAGCGACAAACCCTGCTGAAAATGCTCAAGATTCGCCTGGAACACGGTTCGGCGGGCGTCGTCATCGTGGTCGGCGACCTTCGGAATGATGATGGCCGCGAGAATGCCGAGGATAACGACCACGACGAGGATCTCGATGAGCGTAAAGCCCCGGCATGAGGCCTGCGGTCGGACGATGCAACGGGTATGTGCGGTAGCGTGGTTCATGCGGCTCCTCGGTGCGGGTAAACGTTCGGCAAGATGTGATCTACGATCTATCGCCTTGGTGGACCACCCGCACATGACGCGTCACTCCGGTGGCTGGTTTGTCGCCTCGACCGCCCACGTCAGCGGCGACGTGCGGATCGGCCGCGACGTCAGCCTCTGGTTTGGTGTGAGCATTCGTGGTGATGTGGCAGCCGTCACGATCGGCGTAGGCACCAATGTTCAGGACAATGCTGTCATTCATTGCGATGCAGGCGTGGCTAACGACATCGGCACCGGCGTCACCATCGGCCACGCTGCCATCGTGCACGGCAGGCGTGTCGGCGACGGGTCGCTGATCGGCATGGGTGCGACGCTGCTGGGCGGCAGTGAGATCGGACGCGAATGCCTTGTCGCCGCCGGTGCCGTCGTGCCGCCGAACATGATCGTGCCCGAACGCACGCTCGTGGCAGGTGTGCCCGCCAAGGTCGTCCGCGAGGTGACAGCGCGTGACTTGGCCTATCTGCAGAAACTCCCGCCGCACTACGAGCGACTTGCAGCTGAGCATGTCGAAGGCAAACATTGTGCGGGCGGACGACCTTTAGAAGACGCATGACCGCTTTCCGCATCGGCCACGGCCACGACATCCACCGCGTCCAGGCCGGTGGCTTCATGAAGCTGTGCGGCGTCACCGTCGCCCGAGACCGCTCCTTCATCGCTCACAGCGATGGCGATGTCGCTCTCCACGCCATCGTCGACGCGATGCTGGGCGCGCTCGGCCAAGGCGACATCGGTCGCATCTTTGACAACACTGACGAGCGGTGGAAGGACGCAGACAGCAACTTCTTCCTGCAGGAGGCGGCTAATCGAGCTGAAGC
The DNA here is from genome assembly GCA_963841915.1 of uncultured Planctomycetota bacterium. Lineage (GTDB taxonomy): Bacteria > Planctomycetota > Phycisphaerae > Tepidisphaerales > Tepidisphaeraceae > JBCDKH01. The sequence goes on from CAWJEN010000006.1 coordinate 935,698, forward strand.
TGCAGGGCTCTGCTGCATCAACCTCGACGTCACGATCCTCGCCGAAGCACCGAAGCTGGCAGGGCACATTGAGGCGATGCAGACGTCCCTTGCCAAAGTCCTGCGCGGGCAGATCAACATCAAAGCAGGCACCAACGAGGGCTGCGACGCAGTCGGCCGGGGCGAGGCCATCGTGGCGACAGCCGTCATCCTGCTCGGCCCGATCAAGTCGTCGTAGCCGCGTCTGCAGGTTCCTTCGATTCACCTGGGAACAGCAGAGAAAGCCCGATCCCGACGCTGACGGCCAGGGTGATGACACCCAGCGTGATCCAAGGCAACGCAGCCGCAAGGGCCGGTGCTGCGTCGTGGAGTGAGTGCCCGACGAGCATCTTGACGCCGATGTAGCCGAGCACGAAGGCCAAGGCTGGCTGCAGGAATCGAAATTCTCGAATGACGCCGGCCAGGGCGAAGTAGAGCGCCCGCAGGCCGAGAATCGCGAAGATGTTGCTCGTAAAGACAAGGAACGTGTCCGCCGTGATGCCGAAGATCGCTGGTATGGAATCAACGGCAAAGATGAGATCCGTAAACTCGACCACGATGAGCGTCAACCCCAGTGGCGTGAGGACCCAGCCGGCGGTCTTTGCAGCTGATGTCGTCGAAGGCTTAGGTGCTCCGAGATCGACCGGCTTCGGCGGATCGGCCTCGGGATCCTCGTGAAGCGACTCACCGGCTGCCAACTCCTCGCGGCGTATGACGAACCGCTGCCCGTGCAGCGTGTCGGTAACCGGCAAGAAGCGGTAGCTGAGCCGGACGATCATCGACTTGTTCGGATCGTGCTCGCTCCCCGCAAACAGCAGGCGGATCGCAGTGAAAATCAGAAAGATGCCAAAGACGTAGATGATCCACACGAATCGCTCGATCAGCTCCGCGCCGATGAGGATGAACACGCCTCGCAGGACGACCGCTCCGAGAATGCCCCAGAACAGCACGCGGTGCTGATATTGATCGGGAATCCGGAACGTCGAGAAGACAAGCGCGATGACGAAGACGTTGTCGATGCTGAGCGACTTCTCGGTGAGGTAGCCGCTGATATAGCTGACGACCGCCTCCCAGCCTGTATCGGGGTACAGGTAGTCCGGGCCCGGCTTGCCATCAGGGTACAGGCCGACGCCGTCCCAATGGCTGTTGTAGACGAAGTAGACCACGCCTGAAAACGCCAATGACAACCCGACCCAGATCGCCGACCAGATCAGCGCCTCTTTCACGCTGACCACGTGGGCCTTGCGGTGAAAGACACCGAGATCCAGGGCGAGCATTGCGACGACGAACAGCAGGAACCCTGCCCAGAGCCAAACCATCCCAGAACATAGCGCCCGCTGCGGCTGAACAATTTTGCACTTGATCCGTTAGGGCGTTGTGCGCATACTACCCGAACAACGTCCGTCCGAACCATTACCGCACATCGCGGACTTATCGGCCGACGGCAGCGGGCAAAGGATTATGCTCACCACCCTCAAGATTCGTCGACTCTGGCAGCTAGGCCGGTACCGCGCGCTCATCCGTGAATTGACTGCAGGCCGGCCGGAGGGGCGGTTGGGCCTTGACGAGACGGTGGGCGGGCCAGTCGTCGCCGCAGCCGTCGGCCTCGTCCGGCTCCGGGAGTTGAATCAGACTGGCGGCGTGGCTGAGGAGATGCGACAGCGGCTGCTCTGGACGCAAACACGCGACGGTTCCTGGGGCGAGGCAGGTGACACCGACGACAACTGGTTCATCAAGACTGCACTTGCGGTGCGCGCGCTGCACGGGCTCGACGCTGCGGCAGCGGGTGGCTTGGCGTTCTTGAGAAGGCGGCAAGGCCGCGCCGGCTGGGGCAGTGCGTCGGCCACAACAGCCGTGGTGCTCCTGGAGGCCGGTCGACTTCCTGACGCCGAGTTCCGCTTGGCAGACGCGATGCTGGAGGAGCCGACGACCGGTGTTAGCGAACCTGACGCGGTGACACGATGGGCCTGGAAGCACGCGAAGCTGCGTTGTGGTCGTCTGGTCAAGGCCCAAAGACCGCAGCGTCTTGCGGTCATAGCAGACGAGCCGACTCTCGCCTTCGCAGCGTGAGCTTCAGGATCATCGAAGGACGCCTAAGCAGCGGCTTTGCGAGCCACAGGCTTCAGACGTCAAAACAGCAGATGGTCCTGGACGCCTTCGCGCCGGCGACTCCGTACTAGAGCTAGCTCTTTCTATCGCTCGGCCGTCATTCTTAGCGAGCACAGCAATTTGAAGGTCCTTGCACGTGCTATGGATGCCAAGCGGGGGGGGTTCAAGTACAAGCCGCGCCTAGCAGAGGGCCGTACCGGCTGCTGTGACGTCTGGTAAAACAGTAGCCGGTCGGCTAAGCCGACCGGCTGGTCTAAATCTGATCGTTCTGGGCTCAACTCGCTCCAGAATTTTGCCGATACACCGTCAGAATCTGAATCGTACTTCTTGTGCAGGGCATTCGCACTCAGCAGAACGTCTCGACCGCCAAGGGGTAGGGAATCAGATCGGGGCGAACGAGGTGGAGCTTGCGGAGGCGTACCTCTGCAGACTCAGTCGCCTCAACCTCCTCGGGTGCCTCAGCCGCCTCTACTGCGGGATTGACCAATACGGGCATTGCGGGCTGCGGAGCCTTCGAGCCAGAGAGCGTCAGAGCCGCGGTTGCGGTGAGTAGAGCAAGAAGGGTCGGGTAACGGCTCATCAAAGTCTCCGATAAAATCGGGTCGGTGGTCCAACCACCTGCGGGATGGCGTGTCAACGCGTGTCACACGACCTTCGTATAGATAATCCAATTCGGTCTCAAGGGCAAGTCACGACCCGCTACACGCCGACTTGTCGGAGCGGCTGTAGAGCTACGTCGTCTCGTCGTAAACGCCGTCGCCAGCCGGTGGCGGGGCAACGGCGTCGGCCGCGGGCTCTGCGTCGGCGATGTTATCGGACGCTGCCTCGGCAGCTTTGGCACCCGTCGCTCCGCCAAGCGACGAGATGACGAATCGAATCAGCATCGGCTTGCCGAACTTGAAGCCCAGCCGAACCAGCCGAGTCAGCAGGCTCGGCTTCTTCTTGGCCATTGGCGGCCGCATGCCTTGTGCAGCCTGTGCCTTCAGCGTCCGCTCCAGCCGTTCGATCCGCTCGTCGACCGGCTTCTGCTTCGACGGTACAAACGCGACGGCAGCAATCAAACCGGCCCCGGCGGCAACGCCCAAGCCGGCCAGCGGGTACTTGCGGACAATCACCCGCGGGTCGGCGACGGCCTTGAGGTGCAGCTTCAGATCGCTCGCCGCTGCTGCCATAGCAAGCTTGGCGTCATCAGCCTGCAGGCGATAAACCGCCCGCTCGCCGCCTTTGATTTGCAGTTCAGGGTCCGGCACGGGGTCGACGTCGCTCATGGTTGCTCCTCTCGCCGATGTCGCTCAGCCTCGGCACGGTCGGCGGCATCGACGGCAAACGACTCCCGCTGACGACGCAAACGCTCACCGTACGCATGCCTCGCGGTGTGCTTACCGGCCGAGCTGATCGAGCGGATGACGAACCACACGATCAGCGGCACGCCGAGTGCACCAATCAAACCAATCGCAAGCGGGCCAACCCACGCGAACCCGCTCGGCATGAGGGCACTGATGGCACCGGCCAGGCCGATGACAAGCATGACGCACATCGTTATGAGCACCGTCAAGCCGATGAGAGCAAGCACGACCAGCAGCACGGCCAGCAGCGCAAGCCGCTTGAGCGTCAGCGTCGTGCTGCCGACCTTGGCAGACACATACTGGCCCAGGTAGGCCAGAAGCTCTCGCGCGTGCGTCGCTGCGGCGGCAAGGTGCTGCTTGAGGTCCGGAGGTTCGGGCGGGCGGGCGTCGCTCATAGTGGCCGCAGGTTCACAGGGTAAGACTGTCGGCAATCTCATCGCTTGATGAGCCAACCCGCAACGACTCCGACGGCACACCCAGCAACTAGTGCGACTGCCGGCTTCTGGCGGATGACATTGCGAGCCTGACGCAGGCCCGCATGGGCCGCGTCGGCCGCATTGCCACCGGCGGACGGCTCGGCAGGCTCACCCACTGGTGGGACATGTGCCGATGCTGAAGCGGGTGGAACAGAAGCAGTGGGCGGACGCATCACATAAGCCTACCCGCCCCGATTCTTCTCGACACTCAGCCACGCTGCGGCTACGTTGCTCTCCGTCCTACCGCGCCTTCCATGGGCATTCGCGAGCAGATCAACGAGAAGCCCGCAATTGTTACCGCCGCTACGGCGGGGATCTTGTTTTTGGCTCTCCTGTGGATGTCGTTTCAATTGGGCTTCTTCGGGAAACCGTCGGCGCCGGCAAGTGCCTACTTCTGGCTCGGCGACAACCGCTTTGTCATCGGCGACATGCGAAGCTACTACGAGAGTGACCCGCTCGATCCCAGCCGCCCGGTGATCGCCTACCGCGTGAAACCGAGCGGCGGCGGGGAGTTGGTGCTTTGGTACCTCCAGCGCTTGACGACGGAGCAGGGCAATGGAGTCGCGGCCGAAATTCGTACGCCGACGATGTCTCGATGGGTGTCGATAAACTCGCCCGAAGCTGCCGAGATTAGGCGAAACGTGCCCCTCGACGGCGACGGACAGGTGATGGTTCCGCATCAGCCCTGAAATTCTTAAGGTTTACGTCCTTCAAGCAGCGCAGTCGCACGCTCCACCGCCACCGGCAGCGCGTCGGCTACCTCAAGGTAATCAACCTGCATCGCGCGGATGTCGTCGGCGGCGGTGTCCCGCACCGAGCCGATGGTAAAGCCACTGTCGAGCAGCATCTGTTCGGTTTTTGCACGAATAAGAAAATCAATGAGCGACTTCGCAGAAGCCTGGTCGGAACCCGTGTTGCGGACAAGGGCCACGGTCGTCGGCAAGGTCAGCGTGCCGATGCCGTCGGCAGCCTGATCGAGGAGCACCATCTGCACGTCGCTGCCGAGATTCCTTTGAGCGGCGGCGACGTCGTCGTTGTCGGTCAGGCCCGCATCGGCCGAACCCGTCGCCACCGCCTCGGCGGCGTAGCTGTTACCGGCGACGAGCGCCACGTCGTTCGCACGCATGCGACGGAACAGGTCATCAAACGCCGTCTCGCCCAGCGTGACATACAAAGCGGCGACGTGGCTGCCCGTCGTCCCGGCGGTCGGCCGCGCAATGACAGCTCGGCCACGTAAGGCATCCTGCGTCAGGTCGTCCAGCGTCGCCACGTGACCAGCGTCGGCTGAGACGGCAAGCACGCGGGCGCGAATGCCGGTGCCGTGCCAACGCGCGTCGGCATCTCGGTACAACGGCGCGACGCCGTCGGCCGTCGCTGGCACATACCGCTCGAAGAGATCTTCATCGGCAAGCCGGATCGTCCGGAACGGCTCGTTGCCCCACCAGACGTCAGCCACCGGCCGGTCCTTCTCCGCACGCAACCGCTCGGCAAGGCCGACGCTTTTGGTCGCCTCCGTATCCGTTACGACACGCACCGCCACGCCTGACTCTGCCTCGAAAGCATCAATGATCGGCTGCGCGTAGGCGACGTCAACACTCGTGTAGAGCGTGACCGACGGACGTTCGTCGTTTCCGCAGCCGAGCAGACACAGTGCAAGCACGAACATCGGGACGCCACGCATGCCGAACCGTATCCGCTTACAGAGGCATGCCGAAGTTCGGCAGCTCGCCGCCCCGAATAATAGCGTCATAGATCTGCCGCGTCTGCTTTGCTTTGGCCGGCCAGGTGAAAAGCGATCGCACCCGCTCCGCCGACCGCCTTCCCTTAATTTCGATCGACGATGGGTCGTCGGCCAGCTTGTTGAGCAGCTTTGCGAAGCCATCGACGATCGTCTTCCGATCGCCCAGCGGCACGAGCCAGCCGACATCATCGGTGACGAGTTCGGGAGGTCCCGCGTAGTCGACACATGCAACCGGCAGTCCGACGGCCATCGCTTCGAGCGCGACGCCACCACCAAATTCGCGGATGCTGGGGAAGACCATCAGGTCGGCCTCGGCTAACACGCCCGGCACCTCTTCGTGCTTGACCCAGCCGGGAAAGCTCACGCCCTCGACGCCTGCCGTCTGCTGTTGGAGCTCCTCGAGCATCGGCCCTTGCCCGTAAATCGTTAGCGTCGCGCGGCCTTCTTTAAGCAACGGCATCGCCGCCTCAATCGCCATGTCGAAGCCTTTATAAGCGACCAGCCGGCCGATGCTGACAAGTCGCAACGGCCCGTCACCTGCAGTTCGGGTCCGCTCGGCGACGAAGCGGGCAGGGTCGATGCCGTTTTCCGGCAAGTAGATCGTGCGGCCGTTGACGCTGTCCGGCATCTGCCTGAGCGTCTCGCGGCTGCCGCAGACGATGGCCGAGGCGTTCTTGCGGGCAGAGCTGTAGCCCGGCAGCAGCTTGTACGCCGACCGAATGCTGGCGAGCCATTCGCGCTCCTTCCGCTGAGCTGACTTAAAGGCCTTGGGCCAAGGGGCTCCGCCGTTGAGGGGGCCCCAGACGAAGGGCACCCCTAATTTCGCACATCGCCGCGCTGTCTTCGGACCAATCGTTGGTGACAGCGGCGTCACCTGATGTACTACCTCAAAGCGACCTGCGGCAAAATCTTTGCCAAAGTGCTGCCACAGCAACCGCTCGAAGTAGGCGTAAGTGAACGCAGACGCCGCCTGCAGGATCGTCCAGCCCTTGCCCTCACCTGCGATCTTGACGGCCAGCTTGTATGCCGGGCCGACGAGCTTTTCGCTGTCGATCGCGGTAAAATCATCGCCCTCGACGAGTCCAGCGCGAAGCAAAGCCTCGCGGTTGCGGACCTGCGTCGCCAGGTGTACGTCGGCAACCTCGCGAAGGGCGTTGTAGTGCGACCAGCCGACGAGTGGCACACTAACCCACTCCGGGTTGCAGGCCTCTGCGATAACGAGAACCTTGGGCTTGTTTCGATCCTTCACATTGGTGATCATCGGCATGACAGCGCGCAAAAACAACGGGAGCCGAGGAACGTCCTCGACTCCCGCCGCACGCCAGTGTGTTGTGAGCTGCAGACACCTGCCCGCGGCAGATCAGGCACCGAGGCGGCTGAGGCCCAGGTTGTCGAGCATGATCGTGTAGACCGCGTCGGCGTTGGCGTCGTAGAAGTCGTCGTCACCGACGCCGTAGGTGTTGTCCCACTCGCTCTCGTCCATGAAGTTTGAGCGGGAGTCGCCCGTGCCGATCCAGTTGACGCCGCCCTCGGCCCAGCCACCGGGCGTTGCCGCCGGCCAGACGTTGCCGTTGATCGCCTCGTACTCGCTGAGGTCGTTGTCTTGGTGGCTGAAGGCGGCGGCCCCGTAGGCACCGACCTCGAGGTTCGGAGCGACGTAGACGTTGTCTGTCAGTCGCAGCCCCTCGCTGCCGCCCCACGACTTGATCATGCCGCCGCGGGTGCCGGTGTTGGTGATGAGGTTGCCGTGCACCGTCAGGTCGACCACGGTACGGCCGTAGGCGGAGTCGAAGCCTTCGACGGTGATGGCGTGGTAGTTCTCGACATTGATGCGGTTGAAGCGGACGTCGACGTGCTCGGCACCGTGCTCGACGATGAAGCCGGCGTCGTCGCGATGGTCGTTGTACTCGAAGACGGCGTACTCCCAGCGGTCCTGCTTGTGGCTCAGACCGTCGGCGTCACCGAGCGGCCCGACACCGCTGACGCCGCGGAGCGTGTTGTTGGCGACGTAGGCGTAGCTGCCGTGCTGCACGACGAGTGTGCCCTTGGCCGTGTCCCACTGGTCGCTCTGCGAACCTTTGTTGCGGCGGTCGATGTTGTCGAAGTCGTTGCCGCTGATCGTGACGCCTTCGATGCCACGGGCGAGCCGGATGATGTGTTCTCGGGTCGAGTTGACGGCCGTGTTGCCCAAGACGGTCATGCGGTCGCCCTGACCCCAGATGAAGTAGGCACGAACGCCGGTCTCGCTCGGGGCATCATTGCCTTGGACCAGCATGCCGCTCGGGTTGGACGAGCCGAGGATCGCGGAGCTGACATCAAGGAACGTGTTGTCCTGAATCGTGATGTTCGTGCCGGCCGGCACGATGCCGTTGGCGATCATCTTGCCCGTGTGCTGGACGCCGCGATTGGTCAGGGTCAGGCCACGGACGACGGTGCCGTCTGCACTGCCGTGCATGAAGACCATCGACTTGGTCCAGGTGTGCTCGCCTCGCCATTCGACCTTCGGCTTCGATCCACTGCCGTAGGCGGTGATGGTGATGTCGTCGTTGCGGATGTGGATCTCTTCGTGCAAAGCGTGGGTCTGGCCGCGACGGAAGCGGATCTCGACGTGATCGCCCTCGGCCTCCATCAGATCCAGTGCGCGGGCGGCAGAGCGGACGGCAGACGATGGCGGTCGAGCCGTCGTTGTTGTCGTTGCCGGAGTTGGCGTCGACGTGGATCAGGCGACGCTGCGATGCTGCCACGGTGACGGTCGTCTGTGACTCGCCGATACGGCCGTTCTCGTCAGCGACGCGGAGCGTGATCGTGTACGTGCCGGGCTCGTCATACACGTGTGAGCCGACGAAGCCACGGATGCGATTGAAGTCAGAGCCGTTGTCGCCGAAGTCCCACTCGAAGGTGGCATCGTTGAAGTCACCTGCGTTGAAGCTCGTCTGCAGACCATCGACGTGGACGCTCTGACCGGCGATGATTGTGCGATCCTGGACCGACAGGCGAACCGTCGGAGCATCGGCGTCGCCGCTCGACGGTGGCAAAGGATCGCTCGTCGGCGGTTGAGGTGTCGCGGGAGGCGTGACCGGCGCGTTCGGCTGGCTGATGGCCTGGGCGACCTCGAAGTTGTACGTGACGGGCTTGCCGATGTCGCCGCTGGCACCCTTGTCGACGAATGTCTCGATGGTGAGCGAGTAGCTACCGGGCTTGGCCGACCAGGCATTGAGCACGCCGTTGCTGTCGCCGTGAACGGCAAAGGGTGCATAATTCTCGGTGTGCGTCCAGGTGCCGTCGGGACCTTGGAGAGTGAAGCGGACTGATCCCTTAAACTCGAAGCCGGCTGAATCGATCGACGTCGACCACGATGCCGCCGTTGTTGATGGCATCGACGTCGAGCGTTCCGCCGTTGGCGACGCTGATCGACTGACCATCGGCCAACACGGTCACGCTCTGGACGCGAAGATCTGCAAAGCCACTCTTGACGTCAACCTTGCTGATACGACCGGCGGAGGTTTCGACCTTCACGCCGACGTGGTTCTGTCCGATCTGACGGGCCAGGCGAAAGGCGTCGAACCGGCCGCGACGGCCGCTGAAGCCTTCGGTCTCGTGGAAGACCTGCACCCGCTCAACGTCACTCGTCACGTTCACTTCCGGCCGCGTCTTAGTCAGTCGACTGTCGAGGCGGACATTGTCCACGCCCTCCGTGCCGCTGACGGTGATGCGACGAACCCGCTCGACGTTGACCCAGTCGCCCTCAGTCCGCTCGCCGTTTGGACCGACCATGACACCACGAAGGTGAGAGCCGTCAAGGTCGAGCTCGACGGCCATACCGGCGGCGGAGATCTGATTCGGGTCAAGCGACAGCGTGTCACCTGCGAACTCGACCGAGCCGGCACTGACACTCATGAGGCGTCGCGCTTCGAGCGGCGACAAGTTGTTGTCGGCGGCCGGTGCCTGATCACCCTTTCGACGGTTCGGCACGTAACGACGGAACTCACGTTGCTCCTGCACATTGAAGAAACGGCCGGCGTTCCGCTTGCCACCGATGGTCGCGGCCGCGGCGGCGGCGACGACATCGAGCGGGCTTTCGTAGTCGGAGGTGTCCCCGATCGCTTCGTTGGGCTGGCGTGACATGGTCATAACTTCCAATACATCGGCTGCCTATGCCTACCAAACCTCCTAAATTAGCAGCGGACCCGATAAGATCGGGCCCGCTGCGTCTCAAAGCATTCGCTTCGACGTTTGTAGATTTACCGGGCCAAGATCGGCCGGTTCAGGTCGCAATTGCGACGCCTGTCGGCCGTCGCTGCGCCACTCTTGGCACCTACTTGGCCGGTAGCACCGCGTCCTTCGCCGGCTTGGCGATGCGGAACTTGAGCGCCTTGCTGGCGGGCTTCTTCACCGGCTCACCCGTCTGCGGGTTGCGGAATGTGCGCGGGCCACGCTTGACGATGATGAGCTTACCGATTCCGGGGACCGTGAAGCCCTTTTCGTTCTTCTTCGCCTGGAGGTAGGCCAGGTCGGCCTGCTCTTCGAAGAAGGAGCGGGCCTGCTGCTTGCTAATGCCGACCTTGTCGGCCATGTAAGCGTAAATCTCGTTCTTGGTCATCGGCTTGTTCGGACTTGGTGCCTTGGCCGGAGCGGCCTTCTTGACGACCTTCTTGACCGCCTTGGTGACCTTCTTGACTACTTTTGCCATGGTGGCTTCCTTGAAAAAGGTGGATGTGCTGTTTCCACCCGCCGCACTCGACGGGTTAGATATTGAAAGTATCGGGAAAATCCGCCCGTTCAATGCAATCTGCGCCCCCGCGACAGAAATAAATCGCTCGCATTCCCCAAATCAAGAGCCGAATCAGACGCCAAGTTCCTGCTTCGTCGCCACAAATGCGGCCACTGCACGCTCTAGATCCTTCCGCGAGTGCGCGGCACTCATCTGGCAACGGATGCGTGCCTTTCCTTTAGGAACGACAGGAAAGCTGAATCCGATGACGTAGATGCCGCGACTCAGCATCCGGTCGGCGAATCGAGACGCAAGGGCGGCGTCGTACAACATGACCGGCACGATCGCATGCTCGCCGGGCACCAGATCGAAACCAGCCTCCGTCATCGCTTTGCGAAAGAACGTCGTGTTCTCCTTGAGCTGCTGACGCAAAGACGTCTCTTGCTCTGCCAGTTCGATCGCCTTCATCGCCCCAGTCACCAGCGGCGGGGCCATCGTGTTGCTGAACAAGTACGGCCGTGAACGCTGGCGGAGTAGCTCGACGATCTCGCTGCGGCCGCTCGTGAACCCGCCGCTAGCACCGCCGAGCGCTTTGCCAAGCGTTCCTGTAATGATGTCGATCCGGCCCATCACGCCGCAGTGCTCGTGCGTCCCACGGCCGTTCTCGCCGACGAAGCCGGTCGCGTGACAGTCATCGACCATCACGATCGCGTCGTACTGGTCAGCCAGATCGCAGATAGCGTCCAGACGGGCGATCGTGCCGTCCATGGAGAAGACGCCGTCGGTCGCGATCATGACATGACGGGCCTCGCTGTCGGCGGCCTCTTTGAGCTTCGCCTCCAGGTCGGCCATGTCGTTGTTGGCATACCGGTACCGCTTGGCCTTGCAGAGCCTAATGCCGTCGATGATGCTCGCGTGGTTCAACGCGTCGCTGACGATGGCGTCCTCGGGGCCGAGCAACGTCTCGAACAGACCGCCGTTGGCGTCGAAGCACGAGCCGTAGAGGATGGTGTCCTCCGTCTGAAGAAACCGGCTGATTTGAGCTTCGAGCTGCTTGTGAATCGTCTGCGTACCGCAGATGAAACGGACGCTGGCCAGCCCGAAGCCGTAATCGTCGAGCCCCTGATGAGCCGCGGCGGCCACTTCAGGATGCTGGGCGAGGCCGAGGTAGTTGTTGGCACACAGCACCATCACCTCGTCGCCGACCTCAGACATGTCGGGACCGTGAACACCCGCCGTCGCGCCTTGCGGCGTGGTCAGCAAGTCGCTCGGACTTGAACAGACCGTCTTTCTTGATGCCCTCGAGGGTCTGACCGATGTCGTCGCGAAGCAATGAAGTCATGCCAGACTCTACCGCCGACGCCGCAAAAGCAGTCCGCCGAGCGACACGACGGCCAGTGACGCCGGTTCAGGCACCGTCGCGGCCCAAGCGTCCATCGCCGCCAACTCTTGCAGGCTGCCGCCGAAGTTAGCTCGCAGGACTGCAAAATCGAGAATCGAGACGGTGCCGTCGAGGTTGAAGTCCGACGCCGCTCGGCCGCTTGTGCCGAATTCGCTGCGAAGCACGGCAAAGTCGAGAATGCTGACGGTGCCGTCGAAGTTGGCGTCTCCGTTCAGGAGCCGAAGAGGCTTGAGAATCGCGGCATCTGCCGTGTAGGTGATGTCAAAGGCAAGGCCCGTCAGTCCGAGCGTGTCGATGATCCCGTCGAACGTGCCGAGCAGATTGTCAGCGTCAATGATGGTGAACGCATCACCCGGCAGCGGCTGGAAGCCGTCGATTGCAGTGACGACCAGGTCGCCGTCAACGTTTACCGCGCCGTCGATTTGCAGCGAATCAAAGCTGCCGTTCAGAAGGCCTCCGAGCTCGATATTGAGCGTGCTGTTTGTGCCGAGCGTGACGTCGCCGCCGAAGTTGACGGCAGCGGGGGAATTTCCGGGCTGGAAGTTGCCGAGGAAGACGACGTCGCCGCTGCCGGTGTAATTGCCGTCGCCGCTGGCGTTGTCGAACAGCGTGACGCTGCTTCCCGCAGCAACTTGCACCTCACCGAGATTGATGAAATTGCCTCGTACGGCCAAGTCTGCGTCGCCGCTGACGCCGACGGTGCCGTTGTTGGTGAAGAAGGCGTTGTTCTGGGTCAACACCTCGCTGTTGCCCCCGACGAATCCGATCGTGCCGCCGTTGAAGAGGAAGTCGGCGCGAATGGTCGCGTCGCGGGCGAGGATGGACGCACTGCTGTCCACCAGCTCGATGCCACCCTGATCGAGAACGAGCGACCCGCCGTTGATGCTGGTTTGGCCGTTGAACGTGCTGGTCTGCTGATCGCTGTTGATGCGAAGCGTTTGGCCGTTGTTGATGTCGATGGTCGACCCGAAGTTCGACAGTATGGTGCCGTTGACAATGCCCCCGCCTGTAAACGAGCCTCCATCGATGATCTCAATGGCACGCCCGGAGCCAAACGGTGGTGGCGAGATGCTTCCGCCGTCGAGGCTGAAACGGCCGCCGATGGCGACGCTGCCGAGGAGGCGGGCACCGTCAGCAAAGCTCGCTGACGAGCCTTGAAACACGCGCAGCTCTCCAAACGACGCGCCACCCAGGTCTAAGACATCGATCGTGGTGCCCACACCCGTAGCCGACAGTTCGATCTGACCGGTCGGGCCATTGTCGAACTGGTTGCCGAGCGTCAAGTCGCGGAACCGGCCCGTAGCACCGTCGGCAAAGGATAGATTGACGCAGCGCCGTCGGCGGTACGACCAGCTGGGTCTGCGCCATCTGCAGGAGCGAACCTGCACCGTCGACACGCACGATCGCGGTGCTGTTGAAGGACGGCACCAAGAACTGAACATTGTTAAGCACCCGCAGCTCTCCGCCGTTGGTGATGTTGACGAACCCGCTGTTGCCGCCATTGTCGAAGGGTTCCGATCCGAGGAGCAGGCTGTTCGCGACGACGCTGCTGCCAAAGCCGTCGATATCGAGCACGCCCGGGGCGGCAAAGGTGCCGACCTGCACCGTCTCTACACGTGCGGTCGCACCGTCGAGCACCTCTAGCCGGCCCGAGGGGCCGGTGCCGATGACAAAGTCACTAGAAAGGTCGTTGATCACTCCGCCGAGCGAGCCGTTGACAGACGATCCGCCGAAGTCGACACCGCCTGAGGCGACGATGTCAGGAGCAGCTTGGACGGACACGACAGCCGGCAGAAGCACGGCCGCGGCTGCGAGGGCAACGGGGTGACGCATTCTCATAGCGACGCGAATCTACCACAGATGCGAGGCTTCTGCACGCGTTAGCGCTATCTTCATCGGCATGACCGACGGCTTTTTGGTCCTCGACAAGCCCGCCGGCCTCTCGTCCGCCAAGGCGCTTAACAACGTCAAACGTCGCTTCGGCAAGGGCGTCAAGGTCGGACACGCCGGGACGCTTGATCCTTTTGCCACCGGTTGCCTGGTCGTGCTTGTCGGCCGCGGTACCAAGGCCAGCGATCGCGTCATGACGCTGTCCAAGGGCTACATCGCTGACGTTAAAGTTGGCGTCACGACGGCCACCTTCGACACCGAAACCGAAGAAACAGAAGGGCCGGCCATCGCTGAGCCGTCGCGGGCGAAGCTGGACGCGCTTTGCGACGCGGCCGTCGGTGAGGTGATGCAGCGACCGCCTGCGTTCAGCGCGATCAAAGTCGGCGGAAGGCGGGCCTACGACCTCGCACGCGACGGGGCAGCCGTCGAGCTGCCGCCGCGTGCGGTGCAGGTCTACGCGATGAAGGTGCTCGACGTGGCGTGGCCGAAGGTTCGCGTCGAAATGCTCGTCGGCAAGGGCTTTTACGTCCGCAGCTTCGCCCGTGACTTCGCAGAACTGCTCGGAACCGTCGGCTACCTGACCAGCCTCCGCCGCACGCACGTCGGCCCGTTTCAAGCAGACAACGCGTCCGGCGTCGATGGTGACTTGCTGCCGCTGTCGACGTTGGATGATTGGAAGCAGCAGGCCCCCTGAGCCGCGGTTTCACGGACCACGGTTCAGGGCCGCTATAAGTTCGACGCAGGATGATCCTGTCTGACTTCGACAGATGTCACTACAGCTTCGCCCGCTGCTCTTTCACCGCATCAATGAGGGCTTTCTGCGGCTTGGCGAACTTGGAGATGCCTTCTTCCATGAGAAAGTCCTCCATCGCCTGCAGATCGACCTCGTCGTCCAGCTCGGCCAGCACCTCATCGCTCGGCAGCTGATCGACCGTCTTTGCGTACGTCCCGGACCCGTCGGCGATCGCATCATTCGTCTCCGGCGGGTTCGTCTGGATGCCGCCGCCTGCCACATGCTTCGGGTAGTAGTCGTCATCCTGCCAATCGAGCTTCTTGCCCGTCGAGGCGAAGATGATCTCCTGCTCAAGCGGAAGGTTCTTGTCCTTCCAGAAGCTCTCGTTGTCCGCCCATAACCGCTTGGCATTGACGAGGCCCATCATGCCTTGGGCGTCGTCACTCAGGCCCGGCACCTTCTTCTCCGTATAAACGTCGACTCGGCTGATGAAGATGGAGTAGACGCTCTTGAACCGGTCGAGCCCGTTCTTTCGCTTCTGAGCCCCGCGCCAGACGGCATCGCGGGCTGCCTGGTACTGCCGCTCGGTGAAGATCAGCGTCACATTCAGCGTCAATCCGTCGGCGGCGAGCGTTTCCAACGCCTCGAGCCCGGCAGGCGTGGCGGGCACCTTGATCATGCGGTTCGTGTACCCGCTGCCCCAGTATCGGCCGAGGCTGATGTAACGGCTGACCCGCTCGTCGTGCGGCATGTCCGCTTCGGGGTCCTCGATCAGCGGGTCCAGCTCGAAGCTGACCCAACCGTCATTGCATTTGGTCCGCTCCCAGACGGGTTGGAACTGCTCTTGAGCCTTAGAAACGAGGTAGTCGCACATCATCCACGCTGCCGACGTGTCGGTGGCGTTCTCGAGCATCGACTTCATGGTGTCGTCGAAGCGGCCACTCTTGATGAGGGCCGAGATGATAGCGGGATTGCTGGTGGCCCCGGTGATGCCGCGCTTGATGTTGGCCGTGACCTCGTCGGGATCGACGCTGTCGAGCCAGAGTTTGGTGCCGGTGTCGACGAGGCTTTGGAGTGCGTTGCTCATGGGCGGCAGCGTACTGCAAGGCCCGCAATCCCGCCGCCCTTGGAACTGCGACACGTGTCGGTTGCCGACTCGTACACCGGCGCTATAGTCGCCGCCCCAAACGGGAGTGTACCGAAGTGGACAAACGGGTCTGACTGTAAATCAGATGGCTACGCCTTCGGGGGTTCGAATCCCTCCGCTCCCATAGACGCACAAAGCCCCGCACTTTGCGGGGCTTTTGCTTGGGCTACCGGAAAAGCGGACGGACCAGCAAAGCTACGCCAAAGACCGGGGCCGCAAATGCCGCGGCGGCGGTGCCTCCGACGATGAGTGCCGCGTCACCGACAACCGCAACCGGCAGGCCGACGGTGCCGACGACGGCCCGGTACGTCTTGTCGCCGCCGGTGGTCTCAAAGCTCGACGGAATGATCATCGCGTAAGCAAAGGCCGGCACTGCCGGCTGGCTCGTCGCGTCGCTGGTTGGCACACGGTAAAGGACGACCGACGCATTGTCCGTCAGAGGCAGCACTGTGCCGTCGGGGCGCGTGTACGGCTCGATGACGATGCCCGCATCCGTCACGGCCCGAGCCGTCTGCCTCAGCTTTGTCGCGGCGGCGTCGAGGCGCTGCACCTCGTCTGCACCCAGATCACGAATGGCCTGACGAATGTCCTTGCGGCCGTCGAGGACCGCCTGTGCGTCGAGCTCGGCCGGTGGGGCAAAATCGTTTCCTAGTGGCAAGACGACCCATCGCCGAGCGTCGAAGAGGAAGTCGAAGTTGCCAAGCCGCGGGCGTAGGACAAGCACCGGCCCCGTCTCGGCCTCAACAACATACGCAGGAGCCGTCGGCCGCGTGCCCAGGACGTCTGCGTCGCCGTAAGCATAACTGGCCGTCTGTCCGGTGAAACAGCCGGTTGTCACCAGTGTCAGCGGGATCAGGCACAGGCATAGAAGGCGCGTCGGCAGGCGTGGCATGGCCGGCACTGTACTGCGGTTGACTCAGGAGGCGATGTACTGCTCGTGGTGCGAGAGGTCGCCGCGGGCACGCGCCTCGAGCTGACGCATCCGGTCGTCCACCCGACGGGCGACTTCGAGTTGACGGTCCAGCGTCGTCGATAGCTCACCGAGCGAGCGGCTGCGGTCCACCGACTTGGCCATGGCGGCGGCGGTCAGCACACGATCGACGCCTGCCTCCAGTGCGTCTGCCGCCGGTCCGGCATCGAGCACGAGCGTGTCCCGCTCCTGATAAATCGTCTCGCGGGCCGAGTCGGTCGCAAGCTCCCGGGCGGCCAGCGTCAGGTCGAACGCGTCCTGCAGCGACGAGGCAGTCGTGTCGAAGAGCTCGCGAAGCTTGTGCCCCAGCTCCTGCGGATCATCAATGGGCACCCGATCGAGCTTCGGCCGCAGCTTACCGAGTCGGTCGACAAGGCTCGCAATGACGAACGCCCCTTTGACCTTGGCCCGCATCTCCAGATCGTCGAGGTCGCGCTGCCGAAACCGAGTCGCCGGACCTGCCGCGGGTGCTGCCGTTGCCTGCTGCCGGACGCTCATGCCGAAGAGCGTGCCCACACCCGCACCAATCGCAAGGCAACCGGCCGCCACGGGTATCAGCCAAGAGAACGCCAAGCCTCCGACCGCGACGGCAACGCCACCCACCACCAGAAAGCCACTGGCTATGCGCGTGCTGGTTGAGGTCGGCATGACCGACTTTAGCGCTGCGCCGCGGCGGCCACGCGGGTCGGCGAATGCGAATGTTCCACGTGGAACATTCGCCGCGAGGGCAAATCGTCGATGGGCGGTCGTGGCGAGGGTGCGAGAACCTTCAGACTGTTCCACGTGGAACAATTTCGCGTCTTCGACTGCGTCGGCGGGTCGTCGGCCGTCCGTGATGGTGTGGTAGCTGGTGCGCACAGGATTACGAAGAAAGGGCGCGGCGGGTCGTCGCTACTGCGGGTCTTTGCTGCACGAAACCACCTGCGCCGCCGCGGCCGCCGCGGCGCTACGTCGCCCGGCCGGCAAGATCGACGATCTGGTCGATCACTTCGTCCTGCGTCAGGCTCGTCGTGTCGACCGCCGTCGCACCCGTCGCTTGGATGAGCGGGGCGATCTTGCGGTTGGCGTCGCGGCCGTCCCGTTCGATCATCTCGCGCAGGATCTCGCGCTCGTCGACGATCTCGCCACGGTCGCGAAGCTGCGTGCGCACGCCGCCTGGCCCGTTCGGCCGGGTCGGCGGTGAGAAACACCTTCACAGCCGCGTCAGGAAA
The DNA here is from genome assembly GCA_963841915.1 of uncultured Planctomycetota bacterium. Lineage (GTDB taxonomy): Bacteria > Planctomycetota > Phycisphaerae > Tepidisphaerales > Tepidisphaeraceae > JBCDKH01. The sequence continues at coordinate 953,452 of CAWJEN010000006.1, forward strand.
AACGACGCTGCCCTGATCGCGACCTTCGGTGACCAAACCTGCCCTGCGGAAGTTGTGGCCGATCTCCCGCTGCTGTTCGACGAGCCGCTGGCGGATCTCGGGAACCGTCGCGACGTAGCTGGCGGCCCGCGTTGCGTCGCCGCCACGGAGCAGGTGACCGACCGGCTCGCCGTTGAGCAACACGCCCGGCGGGTCCTTGTCCCACACGAACTCGATACGGCAGTGCTGCGCGACGAAGGCCAACTCGCGTGGATCGTCAAGGTCAGCCTCCCGGCGGATGGCCTCGAGTCCGATCGCCCGGTACATGGCCCCCGTGTCGAGGAAGTCGAAGCCGAGCCGAGCGGCCACCGCTCGCGCGACGGAGCTTTTGCCCGTGCCTGCCGGGCCGTCGATCGTCACGATGATGCCGCCGCTCGGGTGCTGCCACGATCGCAGTATGGCGGGGCAGGTGCGCCGGTTCCACCTTTGGCGACTTTCCGGCATGAAGTGTCGCTGTGCGGTGACGAAGAAATAGAACGACCTCGTCCAAGGGACGAGGTCGCTTGTTTTCATCAGCCTCGAGCGAGGCGAAGCGTCAGCCTCACACACCGACCGGCTGGCGGCGGGGGCCCTTCTTGCCGAACTTCTTCTTGCCGGGGTTGCTGGGGGCACCGCCGCCACCGGGGGCACCGTTCGGGCGGCCCTGGGCGTTGGCGGCACCAAGCGGGTGCTTGGGCCGGCTGAAGTTGCCACGGCTACGGCCGCCTCCGCCACCACCGCCGTAACCGCCACCGCCACCGCCGTTACGCGGCGGATAGTTGCCCGGGCCGCCTTGACCGCTGGGGCCACGCGGGGCGCTCATCCGCTCGCCCTGACGGCCGTCGGGGAACGGGTGGTCCGTCATGACGTCGACCTCACGGCCGAGCAGCTTCTGAATGTCCCGCAGGAATGCACGCTCTTCGCCGTCGCAGAACGACAGGGCGATGCCGTCGGCACCGGCGCGGCCGGTCCGACCGATGCGGTGGACGTACGTCTCGGGCTCGTGCGTCAGGTCGTAGTTGATGACGTGCGTGATGCCGTCGACATCGATGCCGCGGGCGGCGACGTCGGTGGCCACCAGGATCGGGACCTTGCCCTTCTTGAACGCGTCCAAGGCACGCTGGCGCTGGTTCTGGTTCTTGTTGCCGTGGATCGAGGCTGCGCGTACGCCGCGTTGCTCGAGCTGCTTGACGACGCGGTCGGCGCCGTGCTTGGTCCGCGAGAAGACGATGCCGCAGTTGATGCGGTAGCGCTCGACGAGGTGGGCCAGCAGGTCGGGCTTGTCGTGACGCTTGACGAACAGGACGCTCTGCTCGACGGTGTCGACGGTCGCTTCCTTCTGCTTGATCTCGACGCGAACCGGCTCGTGCATCAGCTCGGCGATGAGCTTCTTGATCGTCGGAGGAATGGTCGCACTGAAGAGCAGCGTCTGACGCTTCTCGGGCAGCTTCTCGGCAATCTTTCGGATCGCCGGGATGAAGCCCATGTCGAGCATGCGGTCGGCCTCGTCGAGGATGAGCATCTCGATGGCACGCAGATCGACGTGGCCCTGGCCCATGAGGTCCATCAGGCGGCCTGGCGTGGCGATGATGATGTCGACGCCGCTGCGCAGGCTCTTGACCTGGCGGTGCTGGCCGACGCCGCCGAAGATGACGACGTGCCGCATGCCGGTGCCGCGTCCGTAGACGGTGAGGGCGTCGGCGATCTGGGTGGCGAGTTCGCGGGTCGGGCAGAGCACGAGGCCACGGACCTGACGGAACTGTCCGCCGCCACTCTTGCCGAGGTTCTGAACCATCGGCAGGGTGAAGGCAGCGGTCTTGCCGGTGCCTGTGGGCGCGCTGCCCAGGACGTCACGGCCGTCGAGGATGGGCGGAATCGCCATCGCCTGGACGGGCGTTGCCACTTCGTAGCCCTCGCGGGCGACATTGGCGAGGAGTTGTTGATCGAGCTGGAGGTCGCTGAATTTCGGCGAGTTCTGTTGTTCTTGCAAAGCAGTCTGGGGGTCGATGTGTCGGTTCGCACGCCACCGTCCGGCCCGGTGCGGGTCGGATCAACGGCAGGTCGTGCGTGACGACTGGCCTCATCGGTAGCGATCGAGGGCCCCTCGCAGAAAGCGAAGACATCGACGGTGCGGGAAGACAGTCCGGATGCAGGCAATGCCTGTGTCCGCCGCATGCTACGCACGCCAAGCCGGCAGAGTTCAGGAGCGGGTGAAAGTTCCGGCCGGGCGGCAAGCGTATCGGCGATCTGGTGCCACGCCTTCTCCCGAAGACGAAGGTGTGTCGATGGGCGTCGGCGAGCACAAAAAAGCCGCGACCGATTGGCCGCGGCTTCTAAGGGTAAGCACAAACGTTCAGCTGCGACGACGACGCAGCATAGCCAATCCGCCGAGGCCCAGCAGTGCAAGCGACGTCGGCTCCGGCACGTTGGCGGCGTAGAAGGCGTCGAGGGCGGCAAGGCCATTCTGCGTCGCACCGAAGTTGGCCCGCAGGATGGCAAAGTCGAGGATGCTGACCGTGCCGTCACCATTGAAGTCGCCCAGGGCGAATGTGGCATTCTCGGCCAAACCGAAGTTGGCCCGCAGGATGGCAAAGTCGAGGATCGAAACGGTGCCGTCGCCGTTGGCGTCGCCGGGCAAGACCGGGTCGGCCACGCTCACGCCGCTGATGTTGAGCGAGTAGAGCTGCAACCGGTCTTGCGAACCGGTGACGCGGGCGAAGTAGGTGCCGACGGTGTCGAGCAGGATGTCGTCGATGACTTCACCGAGGCCGTTACCGTTGAGGTCGAAGCTGGCCAGCAGCGTGCTGCCGTCGATGTCGAAGAGCTCGAGGGCCAGGTCGTTGTCGTCGCTGGTGTCAAACGACGACTGGCTGCCGGAGTTTTGCGCACCTTGGCGGTAGGTCGGTCCCAGCGGCTCGAGGACGAGGTCGACGAGCGACGAGTTCGTGATGTCGAAGGCGAAGACGTCGCTGTCGGTGATGCCGTCGATGCTGACGAAGTCGACTTCGTTGGCTTCGATGCGGGTGCCGGTGTTGCCGTCAAGACCGACGGCAACCTGGCTGTCGGTGGCGACGCCGAGGGATGTCGCGGTGGCGAAGGTGTCGTTACCGCCGTTCTTTTCGAGGCGGTCGCCGTAGCCGCGGTGCAGGGCGCGCAGGTCGTCCATCTGCGGGCCGTCGAAGTTGAGGTTGATGAACGGCTCCATCAGGAACGACGCGTTGTCGCTTTCTACGTGGCTCATACCCAGGCCGTGACCGTGCTCGTGCATGAGGACGTTGCGCAGGGCCAGCGAGTTGCCCGCGGTGGACGAGTAGAAGTTGACGTCGCCTGTGTCGAGCGTCATGTCGCCACCCGACGTGGCAAAGAAGTTGCTGGCCAGGACGCCGCTGTTGCCGTCGCGGAAGCTGCCACCGATGCGGACGTCTGCGCGGACGCCGAGCTGCCCGTTGAAGACAGAGTTGGAGAGACCCGAGCCGTCGTCGTTGGCCTCGTAGACGTAACTGACGCCGCCGAGCTGGCTCCAACGGTCGAAGGCCTGCTCAAAGGGGGCGAACCACGGGCGCTGGGTCAGGTCGCTGCCACCGGGGCCGCTGCCTCGGATGCCGTCGAGGAAGCTGATGAGGTCGTTTGTGCCGTCGATCCACGGGGTGCCTTGATCGACAAAGCCCCACGTGAGGGTGATGCCGTCACCGCGTTGGATGCCGTTGCCGTCGGTGGCGGTGCGGTTCCACGTGTCGTTGAGAAAGTAGCCGTTTGGTGTCGACGAGCTGACGTGCCCGCAGAAGCCGTCGTGGGCGTGGCCGATGGTCGTATCGCCAGCATTTATGGCAAAGGCGGCGGGCGTCGCGAGCAGGACGGCGGCAATGGCGGGAGACAGCTTGGCGATCATGAGAAAGTCGTTCTGGTGCGGAAGGAGGGTCGCAGCTTCAACGGCTGAGGCACGGCCGAGCCCTCAGGGTGAAACATGTTCGAACAGTCTCGCCCGCGGGTTCGGTCACTGTCTAAGAACCAGGAACTTTTGCCGCATCAGGCCTGGGTGGTAACGGTTGTGCCGGCAAAGGCGCGATACTACCAGCAAGACGAAGTTCGCCGCGGTACAGATTCGGTCGAGGTTCGGGCGGATCGATCCACGCCACCAGCTCATCAAGCCACAGTGCTGCCCGCACCTTGTCCGCCACCTGGGGCCGATGGAACGGGCTCATCGCGTAGCAACCGGCCGCCAGCACGCCGGCGGCGAGTGCGAGTGTCATGGCGGTCAGCTTCCTGCCGCTCCACAAGAGCAGACGGCCGGCCTGGCGGAGCGTCGTGCAGTCGCCGGTGACGACGGTGCCGTCGGCCCGCTTCGTCAGTCGCACGCACAATCGCTCACCTGCCGCCTCGTGTCGGGCGACGAGTGACTCCGCCTCTGCCCGCGGCATGTGGCGCAGGTCGTAGACGTTGAACGAGCACAGTTCGCAGTGCCTGACCGCCGAGTGGCGCTCGCCTGCCACGCGTTTCATTGTGCCCCAATCGACGGTGCACGGCTCTGGAATCTCCAGAACCTCAAGGCGGATACTCGGCCTGGTGGCGACGGTCATGCAAGTGTGACGGGGCAGGCGGCCGCATCTTAACAAAGTCGCAGCTGATCCGCAGGCTTTGTGTGATGCATGTAAGCGATGACGTCGGGCGGCATTGCGCGAATCGACATGCTTTAGTCACGGCCCAGCAGCGCCCGCTGCAGGTTCTTCATGCTCTGACGTAGCCGTTGCTCGTTCTCGACGAGGGCAATTCGCACCCATTGCCGCCCTTGCTCCCCGAAGCCGCTGCCGGGGGCTAAGGCGACTTCGGCCTCGTCGAGCATCCGAATGCTGAAGTCGATGTCGTCTTCACCCGGCTTCAGGTGCTCGTCGGCGATTTTGGCCCAGACGAACATGCTCGCCCGTGGCTTGTCGTACTGCCAGCCGAGTTTGTCGAGGCCGCGGCAGACTTCGTCACGTCTGGCTTCGTACTTCAACGCCTGATCACGCGGCGTGTCTGCACACTCGCGCATCGCGATGACGCCGGCAATTTGGATCGGGTTGAAGCTGCCGTAGTCGTAGTAGCCCTTGATGGTCTTGAGGGCGGCGATCATTTCGGCATTGCCGCAGCAGAAACCGACACGCCAGCCGGCCATGTTGTACCCCTTGCTCATCGTCGTGAACTCCACGCCGACCCGCTTGGCCCCCGTTGCCGCCAGGAAGCTCGGCGGCCTGTAGCCGTCGAAGCCGATGTCGCCGTAGGCAAAGTCGCTCATGCAGATGACGCCGTACCGGTTGCACAGATCCGCCGCCGCCTGCATGAAGTCGGCATCCACCGTCGCAGCCGTCGGATTGTGCGGGTAGTTGAGGATGAGCAGCTTGGGCCGCGGGAACACGTCGCGGATGGAGTGCTCGACGCGATCCAGAAACGCCTGATCGGTGCCGAGCGGGATGCGGATGACGTTCGCCCCCGCCATAGCCGGGCCGTAGAGGTGAATCGGGAACGCCGGGTCGGGCACGACGGCCGTATCACCGGGTCCCAGCAGGGCCAGGCAAAGGTGACTGATGCCTTCCTTGGAGCCGATGGTGACGATGACCTCGGTCTCAGGGTCGAGCGTGACGCCGTGCTCCTTCTGGTACTTCTTGGCCACCTCCCGCTTCAGACCGGCGATGCCGCTGGCGGCCATCTGGTAGCGGTGATTGCCCTTGTCCTGCGCCGCTTCGGTGAGCTTGTCGATCACCGGTTGCGGCGTCGGGTCGGTCGGGTTGCCCATGCCCAAATCGATGACGTCGCGGCCTTCCTGCCGCATCCGCAGCTTGGCGGCGTTGATGCGACCAAAGAGGTAGGGCGGCAACCGCTTGAGCCGCGGCGCGACGTCAAAACTCATCGGCAGCTCGGCCACCGCTGGCCCGTCCCGCTCGGCCACGTCGCCCTCCTCGATCGGCAGCACTTCGGGGGTTTGAGCGGCTTCGTCAAGGGTGGCTGTGGACACGTCGCCTCATGCTACGGCAGGGTCGGTTGCGTCGCCGGTGCCGTCGTGGGCATCAACCCCGACCGCGTCGAAGGCGCAGGCTCCGTCGTCGGTCGCTGACGCTCCATTTGGTCTCTCAGCTCGTCCGTCTCCGTCGGTTGCGGACGGAGCAAGGCCAGCCTGTCGGCGAACTGCCGGGCAAGCACCTCATCCCGCAGATCAAGGACGCCCTCTCGCGAAAGCAGCTGGGCGTACGTCTGCCGCATCCTGACCATGATCTGGTCGGCCAGCTCGACCGTGATCTGCTCACGCAGTTCGTCCTTCACGTTGTCGTACTCGACGGCCGTCGGTGGCAGGATCTCCTCGAGCTTCGCCACGACAAAAGCACCTTCTGACTGGACCGCGTCGCTGACGTCGCCCGGCTTCAGGTTGAACATCGCCTGCTTCAACGGCAACGGCACCGACGACTCCCGCGTGAACGGCTCGATCTTGCCTGCCTGTGACGACAAAACCGGGTCGCTGTTGAGCTCGCGGGCCAGCGTCTCGAACGCTTCGCCGGCGTCGAGCCGTTGCCTGACCTCTGCTGCCTCCCGGAGCGTCGGTACCGAGATGACGCGGATCGACGCCCGCTCACCGTACCGGCGGCCGAACTCTGCACGCAGCATCTCGTCGGTCAATCCGCGATCGACTGTCGGCCCGGCACCTTTGCGAAGCAGGGCGTTTGTCTCGATCGTCACGTCGAACTCGGCCCGGCTGATGCCTTGCCGTGCGAGCAGCTGCGTCATCGCCTGCTCATATTGATCGGGCGGAACCTGGTCACCGAACGCCTGGGCGAGTGTGCGATTCCGCTCGTTCTGCATGTCTTCATCAGTCAGCGTCAGGCCAAGCTGCTTGGCCTGCTCCCGCGCGAGTTCCCGTTGCATGAGCTGCAACGCAGCGTCGAGGCCTCGCGTCTCCCGTAGAAAGTCGTCGTAGTCCTCCTCGCTCAGCGTCACCCGCACATCGGCAACCGTTGCGACGGCAATGGCCTTGCCGCGGGTGGTGGGCGAGATCTGCGTCGTCGGCAGGGCGACAGGCTCATCGACCGGCACGTCGAGCACCATCGGCACGACGGGCGGCTTGGATGCCGCAGCGTCGGGCTCGGCAGGCGAGGAACAACCAACGACGAGCAGGGCGGTGATGAGGCACAGGCGATGCATGCGGTCACGATAGTTCGCAGCCGGTCGTGCCGTTGAGGAGCAAGTGTCAGGCTGTAGTGGATGCGCGGGCGGGCAGACAAAAAAGGTTGTGTTCTTCGCGCTGTCTTTACAGTCGAGAAGGAACGGTTCGTGTATGGTGCGGCCGTCGACGCGGGACGCTCCCGCTCGTCCACCCTCAGACTCGATTGGGAGAAACCCGCATGCTTAAGACCACCCTCACCGCCGCCGCCGCCATTGCCGCTGCTGCTTCGTTCGCCTCGGCCGACCTCATCATCTCCGAAGTCATCGACGGCACCCTCGCCGGTGGCAACCCCAAGTTCGTCGAAATCACGAACACCGGCGCCGCCGACTTCACCTTCGCCGACGGCGGCATCATCGTCCAGTCCAACCTCTCGACCGACCTCGACATCGATGTCGACCTGACGGGCATCACGATCGTCGCCGGTGACTCCTACGTCATCCAGTCGGCGAGCAACGACGGCGAAACCGTCTTCGAAGACACCTATGGTTTCGCAGCTGACCTCTACACGCCGGCCTTCTTCAGCAACGGCGACGACCGTTACATCCTGGCCGACGCCACCGACGGCATGGGCGTCGCGACCAACCTCGTCGACATATACGGCGAGATTGACGTCGACGGCACCGGCACCGTCTGGGACTTCCTCGACGGCTACTCGTATCGCCTGCCGACCGCCATCAGCAGCAACGGTGGTGTCTTTGACGCCTCCGAGTTCTTCTTCGGCGGTGTCGACTCGCTCGAGACCGGCGACGACGTGACCGAGACCGCGCTCATCCTGAGCCTAACCACGCCCGGCACGCACGTCTTCGTGCCCGAGCCGACCAGCCTGGCCCTCGTCGGCGTCGCCGGCCTCGCCGCACTGCGTCGCCGCCGCGCCTGAGTAACCCTTTCGAGGCGGAGAGATTGCACCCGCCGACCGTCGCACCTGCGACGGTCGGCGGCTTTGTGTTGCTACGGTGCGGTATCGCCGAAGAAGCACCAGTCGTCAGGCGTACGCCACCCCGCGAACTGGCCCCGAAGCTCGGCATCGGGCGTTTGACGCACCACGTCCTGTTCTGCGACGGCCCCGCCTGCTGCGACGCGCGAGCCGGCCGTATCGCCTGGGGCCAGCTCAAGCGCGATGCCGCTCGCGTGACGCTGTCGGGTGAGGCCAATGTGCTCGTCACACGCTGCGACTGCTTGAAGATGTGCGACCGCGGGCCGATTGCTGTCGTGTACCCGGAAGGCGTTTGGTACGAATTGGCCGACGCTGATTTGATTCGCAGGATGATCGAGGAGCATGTGCTGCAGGGCAGGCCGGTCGAGGAACACGTCTTTGTCCGCGATAAGCTCGGCCGTAGCATGGACCATGAACCACCTGCCGAGGATGCGTAGCTTTCGTGCCGCTTTGCTCACCGCCGGCTTAGGCGTCGGCGTGGGCGTTTGCCTCTTGACCCTCACCGGCTTTCAGCAGGACGCCGCCCCAGCGACGCAACCGACCACCATGAGCGACACCGACTACAAGGAGGCCGAGCGTGGCCTGAAGTACCGCATCACGGCCGACGCGCCGGCAGACCGCGTTGCAGAAGACGGTGACGTCTTGATGGTTCACTACACCGGCAAGCTCCAGGACGGCACCGTCTTCGACACCAGCCGGCAGATCCGCCAAGGACAACGCGAGCCCTTCCCGGTCCCGATCATGATCCGTCTGGGTGACGGCCAGGTTATTCCCGGCTGGGAGATCGGCCTGCGCGGCATGAAGGTTGGAGAGAAGCGGGAACTGCTCATTCCCTCCGACCTGGCTTACGGCGACAAGGGTGCCGGTGGTGTCATCCCGCCCGGGGCGACCCTTACCTTTGATGTCGAACTCATCGGGCTGGCGCGTAACGAGGAGTAGACGGCAAGATTTGGCGCTTTAGCCGCGACGTCTGTCGCGGCTTTATCATGCGCTGGAACAGGGTCTGATTGTAACGATTAGGTGGGCTCTTCTGATGGTGTAGGCGGTCCTGGAGACGGGTGTCGGAATGACGTCCTGTCGCTGCAGAACGTCGTAGTGACCTGGCGTCGCCACAGTGGGGCTTCTGCCTCGGAAGCCGCCTGGCAGTCACTGGACGATCGTTTTTCTCGGACCATCGCGGCAGCAGGTTGAGGCAATGTAACGGCGGCTTGTGGTTCGATGCACTGGTACCGGATGTCGCCAACTCCGGGGGAAACCGGGGCGGCATGCGGGCCTGAATCCATCTACTTTCATTTGGGGGTTTTTAAACAACGTGCAGACACATGATCACCTTGATTCGAAACAATCGACGACGCTCACGCGGGCCGAGTGTCCGAGGCCGTCGGCAGATGTTGAGTTGGCCAGCTTCTACGCCAGCCGGGTCCGCTCGATGGCGGCAGAAGCTCGGGTCGGCCTGCCTGGCGGCGGGCTGAAGCTCGCAATCGCCGAAGCGGCCGAAATGGCCGCGGGGCGAACGGCCGACAGCGTGCTCGACACGGTGGCCGACCGGTTGCTGACGATCTTCGAGCGGGAAGCGGACCAACCGCTGCCCGCCGACGCGTCAGCCACCCATGTTGAAGAGGCGACCGAACAGGCCGTCTCGTACATGCGGCTTGTCGACTGAATTTGGCTACGACACCTTCTACTCGAGGGCCCGGCAGCAACCCTGCCGGGCCCTTCTTGTGTCACAACAGGTTGACCGGATCGACATCGACCGCCACCCGATCGTTCTGCGACAGATGACCCGCAGCCCGCACGACCGCCAGCACCCGCTGCAGGGGCGTCGCTGTCTCGGCCCGTAGTACGATCTGGTGACGGTGGTAGCCGGCAATTCTCGACACCGCGGCTGGCATCGGGCCATCAACGCTCACGCCACCCGTCGCTTCTGCGGCGTCGGCAAAGACGCCCGCCAAAGTCTCGCCGCGGGTAATCACCTTCTCCTCGTCGCGGTCACGAAGAATAATTCGCACCATCCGCCCGAACGGCGGGAGCCCGGTTTCTTGACGCAGCTTCAGCTCGCGTCTGGCAAACCCTTCATAATCCTGCCGCATCGCCGCCCGAATAGCGTCGTCGAACGGGTTGAATGTCTGCAGCACGACGCGGCCCGGGATCTCACCGCGACCGGCACGACCGGCAACCTGCGTGATGAGTCCGAAGGTCCGCTCTGCTGCCCGGAAGTCGGGCAGGCTCAGGCTCGTATCGCCACTGACGACGCCGACCAGGCTGACGTTGGGAAAGTCGAGCCCTTTGGCGATCATTTGGGTGCCACACAAGACATCAATTTCACCGGCGGCAAAGCGCTTCAGCACCCGCTCGTAGTCACCGCTGCCGCGCATGGTGTCGCTGTCGACCCGCTCGTAGACAAGGTTGGGAAACTTGCGGGCCAGCTCTTCCTCCATGCGCTGCGTCCCGAGCCCGAAGAGGTTGAGGTTGCCGCCCATCCGCTTGGCGGCCGAGTCGAGCGGGTCGATCGCCAGGCAGTAATGACAATGAAGCTGGCCAGTGTGCAACGCCTTCTTGAATTGGGCTCCGACCGGCCCTTCGCCGGCCGTCCGGTGGTACGTCATCGTCGCATCGCAGAACCGGCACGTCACCGGCTCGTCGGTGCTCGGGTTGTAGACGAAGTTGGCATAACCGCGGCGATTGAGCAGCAAAATGGCCTGCTGACCCTGCTCCTTCGTGTGCGTGATGAGATGCTCGAGCCGCGGAGACAGCAGGTGAACACCCTTACGCATCCGAGCTGCCTGCTTCAGATCGACCAACTCGATCGTCGGCATCGGCCGATCGGCGACGCGGGTGGGCAGGCGGTGCAGGTGTGCCGAGCCGGAGGAACGCGAGGGAACTAAGGGAGCAAAGGGCCGCGAAAGTGCAGGAGTGCTGGAAGAGCCAGTAGCGACGGCTACGCCGTCTGAACCCTCTTCTCCTCCCTTCGCCTCTACGCGACTTCGCGTTCCTCCGACCGCACGCCAGTACGTCTCCAACGATGGCGTCGCGCTGCCCAGCACGATCGGGCAACCCGCCAATTGCGCTCGCTTGATGGCAACGTCCCGCGCGTGGTAGCGCGGGGCGGTGTCCTGCTTGTACGACGACTCGTGCTCCTCATCGACGACAAATAACCCCGGCCGCGGGACGGGGGCGAAAATGGCCGACCGTGCGCCGACGACCACTTCGGCCTGACCGGCGGCGATCTGTTGCCAGTACCGGTGTCGAGCCGACGCCGACAGGCCGCTGTGCAGCACGGCCACCCGTGGAAACCGCTCTTTGATCCGCTTCGTCGTCTGCGGCGTCAGCGCGATCTCCGGCACCAGCAACACCGCCTGTCGACCACGCTCGATGGCCTCTGCCATCAGTCGCAGGTAGACCTCGGTCTTGCCGCTCCCAGTGACGCCGAGCAACAGGTGCGTCGAGAAACCGCCGTCGCGAACGAGCGGGGCGACGTCATCGAACACGCGCTGCTGATCCGCGTTCATCGCGTGCGGTGGCTCTATCGTCGGCGACGCTGGCATCTCGCCTAACGCCGGCAGGTCGGGCACCGTCTCCAGCGTCAGAAATCCCAGCTTTGCGGCCTTCTTCGCCGTCGGAATGGTGACTCCGGCCTCACCGGCGAGGCGCACGATGTCAATCGAGTCGCCGACTTCGAGCTGCATCAGGCGGCCCAGAAGCGAGCGACGCTTCTTGGCGGTCGTCTTCTCGAACAGCTCCTGCAACGCCTCGGGCGGCAGGGCGGGTCGGGCAATCTGCGTGTAGCCGAGCCCGACTTTCTTCTTAACCGCTCCGGGAATCATGCTCTCGAGCACGAGCCCCAGCGCGCAGCAGTAATATCGGCCGATCCACAGAGCAAGCCGCATCATGTCGGGCTCGATCAGCACGCGTTCGTCGTCGATGGCCGTGACCGGCTTGAGTTTTGTCGCCGCCACACCTGCGGCCTTCTCATCGAACGTCTCGATGATGTCGACGACGTAACCGAACTGCGTGCGATTCTTTCGGCCTAGCGGCACCCGTACCCGCTGACCGGCCCGCAGCGTCCGCACCAGCTTCGGCGGGACAACGTACGTCAGCATCTTGTCGACCGCCTGCTCTAACGCCACCCGCGCAAATGGTCCCGCCGGCACCTCCGGCTGCGACGGGGCGTCGAGGAGCAGCTCATCAAAAAGAACGTCGGTCGACCCGGTCACGTTCAGGAACGGTACGGGGTTCTCGGCCGATCAGAAACGCTGGACGCTTTCGGCCCGACGCATCTCGCGTTCGGCGTCTTTGGCCTTCAGCGCCTCGCGCTTGTCAGCCTTACGTTTGCCGCGGGCCACGCCGACCTCGACCTTGGCCCGACCTTCCTTGAAGTAGATCTGCAAGGGCACAATCGTGACGCCGCGCTCGCGGGTCTCATCTTCAAGCTGACGAATCTCCCGGCGGTGGAGCAGGAGCTTGCGCAACCGCCGGGGGTCGTGGTTCAGAAACTCGGCCGCGTGCGGGTACGGATCAATGTGCACGCCCTGCAGAAACAGCTCGCCTCCCTCGAAGCGTGCAAAGGCGTCTGCCATCTGCGCATGGCCGTTGCGGAGCTGCTTGACCTCGGTACCGACGAGGCGGACGCCACACTCGATCGTGCGGCTGATCTCGTAATCGAAGCGGGCCTTGCGGTTGACCATCTTCGCCGGCTCGGCCGGGTTGCGTTTGCCCTTTTTGGCCATCGAACCGGAACGGTAGGCGGCGTCGAGGTTGGGCTATCGGCCGATAAGCTTCTTCAGGCCGTACCAGGTCGCCTCACGCTGCACCTTGGCGATGGACTCGAGCAAAGGGATGTCCTTGGGGCACACCTGCACGCAGTTGCCGGCCTTGGAGCAGTTACCCACGCCGTCTTCGCCCATCATGACAGCCATGCGGTCGTCCTTGAGGCTCTTGCCGGTGACGTGCTCGTTGAATAGACGAACCTGACTGATGACAGCAGCACCGACAAAGCCGTTGACCGGCGTGTACTGCGGGCATGCCTCCAAACACGAGCCGCACGAAATGCAACGGCTCAGCGGGTACCGCTCTTCCTGCGTCTTCTGGCTCTCCGCCGGACCTGGGCCAAGATCGTAGGTGCCGTCGATCGGGACCCAGGCCTTGACACGCTTAAGGTCGTTGAACAGTCGGCTGCGATCGACCTGCAGGTCGCGGACGAGCGGGAACTTCGTCATCGGCTCGAGGCTTATGGCCTCACCGTCGTCGCTAACCTTGTCGACGAGCGTGCTGCACGCCTGGCGGACGCGGCCGTTGATCCGCATGGTGCACGCGCCGCAAACCTCCTCCAGGCAGCCGCTGTCCCAGACGGGGCTCGTGACGTCGCGGCCCTCGATGGTCTTTGGGTGGGCCGCAATCCACTGCAGGCAAGAGATGATGTTCATGTTCGGCCGCTTGGGCACGTCGAACTCATCCCACCGCTTTTCGCGGTCGGGCCCGTCCTGCCGCGAGATGCGGATGCGGATCGTCTCCTTAGGCGACGGCGCTGCCGACGAGTGGTCCGGCTGACGGGTGGCATCGGTGACGGTGGGATTCATCTCATGGAACTCTACGCAAAAACGCCCGCCGCGTGCGTCGCGGCGGGCGTCCATCACAGTTTCTGAAAGGCCCGAAGCAGCCGAACCTGTTCGCGTTCAGCGGCCGTCTGCCACTTCATCGTTCTCTGTGGCGAGCTCGAGGAACTCGTCGTACTCGTCGCTCTCGTCCTCGTCGGGACGATGGGAGGTGAAGACGCCATCGGTTCCGGTGAGGACAGCGATCATGTCGCGACCCTTGTCGTCAGCCAGGTCGTCGCGCATGTCGACGAGGAAGCGGCCGGTGAAGTAGTCGATGCCGTCAACCACGCCGCCGACCGGATCACCGGCTTCGACTTTGAAGGTCTCTTCGTTCCACGAGCCCTTCTGCCAGCGGAAGACGCTGAATCTGGCGTCGCGAACCCGCCCGTCGGATTGGGGCGTGCCGACACTTTTCATGAACCACCGACGGATCGGAGCCACTGTCGTCGGCTCACTCCAGCCATCCCGCCAAAGCTCATCACGGGCTGCCGTCAGAGCGAGCTGCGACTCGAGCTCGGGATTGTCAGCAACCTTGACCGTGTCGAACAGCGGGTTGCGGAGGCTGTAGACGATGTTGTAACGGTAAGTTTCGCCGGGTTCTGCGGTCTCGTCGTAGATGACGCCTTCGATGTCGACCCCACCTGTGGCCGGATTAAATTCACCTGGAACCTCACCACCGATGTAGACCGGAATCTGACGGTCGCGTTCCTGAGTCTGTGGCTGTGAGTAGTCGCCGCCGTAGGGGTCACCGCCGAACTCGGTACCGCCGCCGCCAAATTCACCACCACCACCAAAAGGATCGTTACCACCGTAGGGGTCAAAGCCGCCACCGCCGTAGGGGTCGACGGGCGGGCGACCGCCGCTGTTTGGGCCGTAGGGTGGACGGCGACCGTCATTCGGGTTGGGCCGACGAGGACGCTCTGGCGGGGCAGCTTCCTCGCCTTCTTCGGCCTCTTCCTCGGGAAGCGGCTCGGCGGCGACTTCTTCGGGACGGTCACCGGCCAACACCGGATAAAAAGGCGGCTGGGCGATCAACATCGGTTCGCCACGGGCAAACTCGAGGTAAATCTGCTTGTCTTCACGCGTCGCCGACTCGTCAGGCATCTTCGGCCACGTGACGTTGCGCAGGTCGGCGATGTCGGTCGTCTCGCCGAACTCGCCGCTGCTGAGCTGTCGCTCGCGGATCAGCTTGACGTCGAGCAACGACGTCTGCGACACCCGGCTGGGCAGCGCAACGCTGGCAAAGCGGTCGCGAATCTCGTTCATCGGCAGCGACCAGCGGACGGCGACGAAGACAACGTCTTCCTCACCGACCTCCGGCACGTCGACCATCGCCTTTCCGCTGTTGGCGAACGTGATGGTCGCCGGGGGCAGCTCTGGAAGTGAATCAAGCGTGCCAGCCCCGCCGTCCTCCTCGGGTCGCGTGTAATCGGGCACCGGGCTCCGCGGCCCGACGAGTGCGAGCTCGTCTGCCGCGATCGGCTCACCGATTTGTCGCGTCCGGCCGACGAGAATTTCAACATCTCTTGGCCGCACTTCGGTCATGATGCCTGCCTCAGACGCCGTAGTGCGTTCGAGGGCCTTGCCTTCAGTGTCATAGACGCGTTGATCGACTTCGCCGGGACCGACGGTGTCGTTGGTGCCAAACGGTGCCGAGGCAACGCCAGGGTCCAGGACGTAAGTCCACAGCGTCCAAAGTAGCAGCAGGCCGGCCAATCCCAGCACCAGGAACTGCACGTAGCTCTCGAGGAAACCGCCGACTTTCTTGAGGTACTTATCCATGGAAGGTGCGTTGAAGGAGTCGCAAGGGGCAGAGTCGGATCGCTGTCGAGCTCATCAGAAGGCGGCTTCGACCGGGGCGGAGTAGGCGGCAAGCGCCTGCTTGATCTTGTCGGGCATGAGCGGCACGGTCCACTGTCGGAGGAAGATCATCTCCCCGGTGATGGTCATCTCCATGACGGCATCTTTGCCGTAAATGTACCCTTGCGTCAGGGCGACGAGCGGATCGATCGGGCGTAGCTCGGGCACGTTGAGCACCGTGATGAGCGAGTCCTGCTGAAGCAACCGCAACACTTCCGGCACGCTGTCGGCTGCCACGCGGACGCGAAGCTCGAAGCCGATCGTGTCGAAGAACGCGTTGTGCGACGAACGTCCGGTCGGGCTGAGTGAAAAGTCCCTGTTCAGTTCAACGGCTGCGTCGATGGGCAGGTCGACGCCTGCGCCTTCAGTTTCGCCGCCGGTTTGACCGGCTGGGCCCGTTGGGCCCGTCGGGCCCGTTGGACCGGTATTGGGGGTGGGATACGGCTGGGCCGGGGGCTGCGAGAAGTCGCCGCCCATGCCGCCGCCGCCAAACTCGCCACCGCCGTAAGGGTCGTTGCCGCCGTAAGGGTCGCCACCGCCGTAGGGGTTACCACCGCCGTAGGGGTTACCACCGCCAAACTCGCCACCGCCACCGCCACCAAAGCCACCACCACCGCCGCCAGCAGCCGGGGGCGTAGTGCGGGTCGGTACGACGCCGCTCGGGAACTTTTCAGGCACCGACAAGGAAAGCACGTGCTTGACCGGTGCCCCGATGATGTTCTGCTGCTCGGGCGGGAGCGACTCTACCGACACCCGATTCGCATTGGCGAGGTTGAACAGCACCTCTTCGAGCACCCAAAGCTGCATCTGCGCCTCGAAGATCTCCGTCTCGTCAGGCCGATCGTTGGACGAGCCGATCGGGTGCGTGCTCAGGGCGTCGGGGTCGAGGTACATCCGGTTGTCGGTCGCCCGGATGTATTTCAGGCCACGCTCGAGTTCGAGCAGTTCCTTTTGAATGCGCTCGTCGACGGCTTCGGGTGAGATGAACTCACCCGTCGAGCCATTCCTCGGCGAACTAGCTTCGATGGCGGCGACACGTTTTTCCTTGGCGGTCGCGAGGCCTTCGGCGTCCGGTGGCTGCGTCGCGCCGATGAGCCCTTGCAGCGAATCCTGCGGGTAGCTACCGATGTCGTTGTTGAAGCCACCTTCAATCGCAAGGTAAGCCTGGTACCGCCGCAGCCATTGGTCGCGACGGAACTGGTCACCCTGACCGGCAAGCGGCCAGACTTCTGCTGCTTCTTCGTAGTTTTCGGCCGGTGTCTTGCTTGGGTTGTTGAAGTTCAGCGGCAAGCGACGGTTGGCATCGACCTCGAGCGTCAGGAGTTCACCGGCCTTGAGACTGACAGCATCCATGACTTCACGACCGACCCTGATCGTCGGCTCGTTCGGGAAGCCGGCCAACGTGTCGTCACCGGCAGAAAGTCCACCGGCTTTGAGCCGAATGTCGGGCCGCGACTGCTCGCGTAAAGCGCGAAGCTCGGTGGCAACATCGGCCCGCTTCTTAACCTCTTGACGAACGTCGGCAAAGCCACCGTCGATGTAGAACAGGATCACGCCGAGCGACGCCAACAGCAGCACGACGGCAGCGATGCTGACTGCGTTGCGTTTGGCGAAAGCGGAGATTTTCTTCCAGTCGATGTTGCTCATCGTCGGTAGGGGCTGAGGCCGATGCGGCCGAAGGTGCGGTGGCTCAAACAGATCATCACGCGGCAGATCATTCGACTGAGGCGACTTCACCGTTGAAGCCGGCGTCATCACCCAGTTCCGTCTCCGGCGTCGGCGGCTTGTACGCCGGCGGATCGAGCTGGACGGCCAGGAGCACCTCAATGACCGAGTCATTGATCATCGACTCGCCCGTGACCGGATCGAGCAAAGACGGATCGTCGGCAGAGACCGGACCGGTGTTGCGACCGGGGCGGTTGTTGAAACGAGCGGGCTGGCGAGGCTGCGAGAAGCTGCCACCGGGGTTGCTGAATTCGCCGCCGCCGAAATCACCCATTGGGTTCCGGCGACCGTCGCGCGGATCTCGCGGGCTCCGCGGATCGACCGGCCCGGTTTCTTCAGGTTCTGGTGCGAGAACGGCCTGCCGGGCTTCATAACGCTCGCGAAGAGACTCCAGAACCTCGGGAGAATCCTTCAGCGGCTGCGCGTCGCTCATGCTGGCCAGCGAGATCTTGTAAGGCAGGTCCGGCCGCTCAGCGGACGGTGCCAACTGCTCCAGCCGCTGTCGAAGCGACTCCGAGCCGGCATCGCCCAGCAGGTCATAGACCGAGGGCCGCCCCTCGACCGAGGCAGGTGTCAAGAGCACGAGCTTGATGATAAAACCACGGCGCGGCCCTCCTTCGGCACCACCACCAGCAGCGGCCGACAGATCACCAAAGCCGGCGTCGGCACCGTCGGCTGCGCCGCTCCGCGGCCGACTGCCCGACAGCACCAGTCGCGCGTTCGTGTAGAAGACGCTCGCGTTGTCGACGAGCGCACCGACGTCGTCGGTGTAGACGCTTTGCATCTCGTGCAGCTGCACAAACGTCCGCTGCGCTCGCGGCGTGGCAACCACGGCAGCCTTGTCGGCTTCGTCGTAGGTTGTCGGGTCACCCAGTTGACCGGCCAATGCAGCCGCAACGTCGCCCCGTGGTCCGGGCAACGCAGTCAGCAAGTCGGCAGACAATCCCGGCCAGTACGACATGCCATCGCGGAGCGTGTTGACGTTGCGGACTATCTGTAGTTCTGCTACGCCGCCACCCGCGACGCTTTGCCATTCCGTGCCCAGACGGTTTGCCGTGTCTTTGATGGTTTTGATCTGATTCTGAGCATTCTGCCCGCGGGAAAGCGCGCCCTCGTTCAGGAGCAGCGAGGCCAGCGCGATCATGGCCGCGGCGACACCCATGACGCCGGCGGCGACGAAGAACTTTGTCTTGTCCCGCCACATCTTGTCCTGGCGGATGTGCGTCGGCAGCAGGCTGCTGGTGATGGCCGCGTCGCCGAGTGCCTGCAGGGCCAGGCCGTAGGCGCAGGTGCCGCTGAGCGTGTTCTCCGCCAACGCCGCCGCAGCCGACGCGTCGTCGGGGCCGGGCACGTTGAATCGTTGCGGTTTCTCGACCGGCATCTGCAGGTTTTTCTGCAGGTAGCCGCTGAGACCGTTGAGCTTGAACCCGCCGCCGAGGGCGATGATCTTGCGGACCTCGACGCCGCTGTGGCCGCTTTGGTAGAAGCCGAGCGACCGCTGCACCTCGCCGACGAGCTCGCCGAACACCGGCCGCATCGCCTGGTAAATCTGCTTGGCGTACTTACTCGCCTTGGCACCACGCTTCATCTCCTCGGCCTTCTCGAAGTCGATCTTGAAGGCTTTGGCGAGTGCCTGGGTGAAGGCGTTGCCGCCGACGTCGAGCGACCGCATCCAGATGCTGTCGTTGTCGGCCACAATCATGTCGGTGCTCTCTGCACCAAGATCGAGGATGACGGCGTGACCCTTGTCCAGCCGAGCGTCGTTCCGCACCGCGTTGTAGACGGCCAGCGGGTTCGTCTGCACCGCCAGCACGTCCAGCTCTGCGTTGACGAACGTCTGCACGTGCGAATTCACCAGCTCTTTGCGCATGGCAAAGATGCCGACCTCGACATCGGGGTCGTCTTCACGCTCAAACAGCTGATAGCTCCACTCGACGTCGTCGAGCGGGAACGGAATCTGCTGAACCGCCTCGAACCGAACGATCTCGGGGATTTTCCGCGGCTCGACCGGCGGCAGCTTGACGAACCGGGCGAAGCTCTGCTGGCCCGTCACGCTGACGGCCACTGCCGTCTTGCGTGTGTCGTGACGGCTGACGAACTTGGCCAGGGCGGTCTGGACGAGCTCTTCGCGGTTGTCACCGGCCTCGGAAAGGATGGTGTCGTGTTCGATGGCCGCAAAGTCGGTCATCTTCACGCCTTCGGCCGTGCGTTGCAGCTTTACAGCCTTGAGCGCACGGTTGCCGATATCGATACCCCAAGCTGCGCTGGCCATAGCGTGCTCCAAACTAACAAACGGTTGTCCTGCGGTTGCAAGCGGCGATCGACCGAGGGCGGCACTGGGCGTTGGTTGCGCAGAGGCGTGCCTGGCGGGGCGGTCGAAGTTGGGGCCGTCGCGTGCCGCGGCCGGGGCTGCCGGCCGACGTCATCGTACCGGACCGCTGCCGATCCATCAAGAAGCAACCGCCACGACATCGCTAGTTGCACCAATGCCACCCGCATTCACCGCCTCGTTCCACCGCTGACGGACGCGATCCACGCCATAATCGGACGACGGCTCGCCACGCTCGGGTGACTCCACAAGCCGCAACATCGCCCGCGTGATGTGCCGCGGCAGCATCGTCTCGCTCACAAACCCGCTGCCTTGCATCTCGGCCACCTCGGTCGACACGATCGGCAAGCCGGTCGCGGCAGCGACGTGAGCAGGCCACGGGTCGCAAGGCCCCGTCGGCGTGAGCAGGGCGGCGTCGGCACGACCGGCCGCTTCCTCATACGTCAGCCCGTGCGTCGGCTCGATCATGTCCGGCAAACCCAGCTGATCGGCGAATCGGCGCGCCTGACGCAGCCGCGGAGCGTCGCCCGGTGCCAGCAGCATGCGGTGCGTCTGTCCCTGGCGGCGCATCAGCACGTACAACAGACACGCCGCCCACACACCCGACTGGAGCCCACTGTTCGGCCCGGCGTCGGCAGAAAGCAGCCAGCGAAACACACCGTCGTCGGACCGTGAAGCCTCAGCAACCGTCACAGGGGCGGGCATCGAGATGCCGCCAATGCGCTCCTGCTGGGCGTTGCCGTGGCACAGGAGTACCGCACCGCCGGTCGGGCGAGCTTCGTGTGGTTGCGGGCGATAAAAGATCGTCGGAATACCGACCGAGACAGCCGTGTCGAAAGCGTCCTTCGACCAGCAGACGACACGGGTCACCCGCATCTGACGTAACCGGATGGCTGTTCGAAGCCTCAGCAAAGCGTGGTCAAAGCGTGCCTTGAGCACGACACCGTCCGACGCAACAACGTCCAGGAGGCAATCCGGCGGACTTGCCACATCAACCAGGTGAATGAGCGGCGGCGACTCCACGGGCGGCGACCCTAGTCGGCCCACCGCCCAAACCTCATGAAGCCCCCGTTCTTACCACAGGCACGGCCGCTGTTATCGGCCCGCCTGCGGCCGAATCCACAGGAAAAATCTGACGCAATTTTCTCCAGTCAATCTCGATTTCTCGTAAGTCGTTGGTGGAGAAACGCTAAAAATCCGGCTAAAGTTATCGGTCTTACTGATGTTGTGCGAGGCGTCATGCCGATACAAAGGGTGACGGCAGGGCGGACAAGCTCGATCGTCGCCGGTGTCGCAGCCGGCTGACCCGCAACGGACTCTTCACCAGACGCAACAGGACGCACCATGAACATTAACCCCACCACCGCAGCGACCGCCACCACCGCCGCCAAGCTCAACACGGTCCAGGCCAAGCAGGCCTACGGCATTCAGGACGCGCAGCCCAAGGCCAACGCCGACCGCGTCGAGCTGAGCAAGGCCGACGGCTTCCAGCGGCTCGTCGAGATGGCCAAGGGTGGCGACATCCGCGCCGACAAGGTCGCCGACATGAAGGCCCAGATCGCCGCCGGCACCTACGACCTCGACGCCAAGGCCGACACCGTCGCGGAGCGGATGCTCGAAGACTTCTAGGTCGACTGCCAATCCAGCGACACGCCCGCGGGCCGCCCGGTGCCGGCCCGCGGGCGTGCCTTTGATGCCCCGTGCCCTTTGCCATCACCATCCGACGCACGTTCTGCGCCGCCCACCGACTCACCTTCGCCAACGGCGTCGTTGAGCCGACGCACGGCCACAACTGGCACGTCAGCCTTACCGTCCGCCGCCACGACGGCCAACTCGACGACGCCGACTGCGTCCTCGACTTCCATGAGCTCGAACATCAGCTCGACGCGGTGATCGGACCGTGGAACAACAACGACCTCAACGCGTGCCCGCCGTTCGCGAGCGGTGTCAATCCCTCTGCCGAACGCGTGGCCGAGGCCATCGCGACCGGCATCGAGGTGCAGAAGGGCGTAATCGTCGAGCGTGTCGACGTGACCGAAGCCGAAGGCTGCATCGCCACCTGGCGAGCCGCCTGAGGTTTATGAGTCGGTAGTGGCTGCCCGCTGAAGTGGCAATCGCGTTTGAGAAGAGCTTTCGAGCTAATCGTTGGTCTCGACGCCCGCCGCCAGATCTGCCAGCGGTTCATCGAAGCGGATCAGGATGAATTCCGTCTCATCCGGCCCCTCACGCTCGGGGCGGCCGTCGGTGAAGGGGAAGTTGTTGTCGTTGCAGACGATGACCGTCCGCTCGTCGACGACGGCGACGGACTCGATCGTCAGGTACGGGAAGCGGAAGCGGTTGTTGCCGTCGCCATCGAGGTCGTCCGGATCGGCGAGGTCGAGGAGGTCGGCAGCATCACCACGGGTTACAGCGTCGGGTCCGCCTGGGCTGGATGTCAATATCGAGAAAACTCGAAGCCGCTTGCCCCTCGAATCGTCTCCTTGCTCCGCGTCCCTCGTGATGTACAGGAAGTCGACAGTTGCCTCCGCTAGCAGCATCGGTGGTGCTGAGAACCAGGTTGCGCCGCCAACTGCAGACGTGCTTTCGCTCAGGCTGATGGTCTTGAACGCCTCGTTGACGTCTGCCTTAGGCCTGTAGCTTGTCCCCAGCTGGAGGCGATAGATGCGAATGTCCTGCTCTCCCTCCATCGGCTTCTCCAGAAGGGCAACAAGTGCGTCAACACGAACGGTGGCGGCCCACGCCCTGAGATCCCGAAGCTCTTGCTCACTCAACTGCTCTTGAAGGTGTTCAGGTAATTTCGTCAGGTCAAGCGTGCCGTTACGAACTGCGGCCAGACCCTCGAACCCGGAACTCCGCCCAATCTTGGCCATCGCCGGGTCCTTCGTCGGGTGGTCCGGCGAGTGCATGCCCTCGCCCGGCAGGCCCACCGGCTCCTCCAGCAACCGGCCCTCGTCGTCGAAGTGCAAGAGAAACGGCCCGAACTCGTCGCCGATCCAGATCGTGCCGTCCGGCAGCAGGACCATCGACTCGACATCAAAATCCGCCCCCGTCAGCAGGCGATTGTCGCGGATCATCGCCGGGACCGGGATGTCGCTGCCGTGGGGGGCGGGGTACGTCTCGCCGTCGGCGACCGTCGGCCAGTCGATGAGGTCGTTCGGGTCGCTCAGGTGAAACGCCAGCTCCCAGGCGACCTCGCCCGTCTCGAAGTCGGGCGTGATCTTGTAGACGCACAAGAGGTAGTCGGCACTGTTGGCCTTCGTGCCGAAGCCGTTGTCGCTGAGGGCGTAGTAGCTGCCGGGCTCGCCCGGGATCGGCACGAGCGACGAGATGCCCCCGACCGGCTGCTTGTCGACGAACGGCGCACCCTCGGCCTCGATGAACTGCCCGCTCGTCGGGCCGTCGCGGAACGTGTCGGCCGGTAGCCGCGCCAGGCCGATCAGCGTCGGCTCGGCAAGCACCGGGGCGGCCAACAACAGCACGACACACAAGGCAGTTCGCATCGACGGCCAGCGTCGCAATTTACGCCCTGGACGGCAAGCCTCACAGGAACGCGACGTCGCTCAGCCGCGTCCGCGTCTCGGCAATGAGGTGTTCGTCGACCATCGGCCGATCGGGCTGATCGAGCCGCCAGATGACCAGCCGCTGCCGGTCGGCCGTCACCGCGGCAAGTCGGCCCACGCCGGCCGACAATTCCACGAGCTCGCCGTGGTCACACGCGTACGACAGTCGGACTGAGTCATCCAGCCCGACGACCTCGATGCCGCCGTCTCGAAGCAGGCCGGCGATCCGGACATCGCCCAGCCAAGGTACAACGCACGCCGACACGACAGGCCCGGAGAAGCTTGCGCCGCCTGTCGGACAGATTGCAATTGCATCTTCTTCAGGCGGATCAAGCACAAGGCATTTCACACTGCCGTCGGCCAGGACGGCCAACACGCCACCGCTCGGCCGCCGAAGCAGGGCAACGGTGTCGCCCTCTGCGTCGACATGCTCGACCGCGTCATGATCATCAGCCTTTACGCGGACAAGCGTTCGGCCACCCGCGGCCAGAACCGAACCCTTCGGCAGGGCGGCGATGGCTTTAACACTCGACAGGCCGAGCGTTTTCAGTGACAGGTCACGAATTCGCAGGGGCGCAGCGGCAGACCGCCTTCGGCACCAGACGCCGCTGACGCCTTCGCCGGTTCGGCCCAGCCAGAACCAGTCGGCCGGTTCGCCTTCGTAGGGCGTCGAACAGGCATCGATGGCGCCAAAACCGCTCGCCGAGGTCGAGTCATCAAGGTGCGGCAAATGCCCGACGGCATCGTCCGGATCGTCGCCCGGCCAAACCGACAGGCCGTACCGCGTCCCGGCGAGCACCGTCGCCTGATCGTCGAGCATCACCACTCGCAACCGCCTGATACTGCCGAGCGAGTCTGTGACCTCGGCGATGGTGGCCGTCGACCGTTGCGACCAATCGAGCACCTGCGACCCCGCAGCAACAAGCAGGCGGTCGTGATCTTTGTCGAACGCGGCCTCGTGCAGCTTGAGCAGCGTCGGCTTCTGGTCGGCCTCCGGTAGGGCGGCCAAGAGCCTGCCCGGCGGAACCTGCGGGTTCTTCCTCAGAATGTCCTCAAACGTCGCAAGAAGCGAGGCCGCGTGCCCCTCGGCCGCTCGGGCGGCGGCGGTCATCTCATTCAGCGCCTGCCGTTCGCGCAGCTGTGGGGCGTCGGCCACAACGCGGACGTTCGTCGCCTCGACTCCGATGGCAAAAAGCTCAGATCGTAACGCCTTCGTCAGCATCTCCGTCGGCGGATGGTCGAGCAGGTCCTGCGCGTCAACGGGCTCGACCTGCCGAACCGTCTCCAGCAGCCGTCTCTTGAGAATCGGCGTGTGCGACTGCATGGCCTTGCCGAACGGAAACCCGGCGGCATACGCGTTGGCAAAGGCGGCCTGATCGACAGCGCCGTCGTGCAGACGGGCGTCGAGCGTGACGGAAAGGTCGACGTCGAAGCCGTCGCGGCTGCGGATGCGGCCGGCGGGCAGTTGAAGACTCGTCACGTCGTCAGGCACGACACGTCACCGTAGCAAGGCCCGCTAGCGTGGCCGATGCCGATCAACGATGTGCCGCTGCCTTACCTGACCAGCGACACCCCCGGCATCGGCGGCAGACTTCGCGATCGGCCTGAGGACTTCTTCGTCCAGGAAGTGCCGCTCTACCAGCCCAGCGGCACCGGCTCGCACATCTATGTCGAGGTCCAGAAGGTCGGCCTGACCACCCGCGAGGCCGTCAACCGCATCGCAAGTGCCCTCGACATCGATCGACGTGACGTCGGCTACGCAGGCCTCAAGGACCGCCACGCGATCACGGTCCAGATGTTCAGCGTGCCGTTGACCGAGCAGGTGACGGAGGATCGCGTGATGCGGATGGAGGTCGAAGGCCTGGCCCCGCGGTGGGCGGATCTGCACGAGAACAAGCTGAAAATCGGCCATCTGTCGGGCAACCGTTTTGCCGTGCGGGTGCGGGACGTGCGGGCGACGGACGTCGTCAAGCTGCGGCCGATGCTGAACCGCCTCGAAGCCGAAGGGCTGCCCAATTACTACGGCGAGCAACGGTTCGGCCGCGACGAGGAACGGCCGAACGACGTGCTGGGCCTGCTGCTGCTTCGCGGCGACTACGACGGTTTTCTGAAGGCGTACCTGGGCGGTTCGGATGGTCGCAAAGATGTCGCCGCCGCTCGGAAGCTGTACGACGAAGGCGATCGCGACGCGGCGTTGGCGGCTTGGCCTGACAACATCAGGGCCGAGCGTCGCGTGCTGGACAAGCTTGTCAAGACCGGCGAACCCCTCGCGGCGGTCAAGCAGATCGACAAGAAGATCCGCCGGCTCTACGAGTCGGCAGCGCAGTCGGCGGCCTTCAACGCAATTGTCGCCGATCGCGTTTCAGACGGGCTGCTTGCCACCCTTGTCGAGGGTGATGTCGCACGCATTCACAAAGAGAATCTGACCGTCGGCGGGGCGTTCACAGTGGAAGACGCCGCCAAGGAACAGCCGCGGTGCGAGGCGTGGGAGATCAGCCCGAGCGGCCCGTTGCCAGGCCGAAAGGAGCGACCGAAGGCGATGGCCGAGGCAGAGCGTCGCGAGTCGGCAGCTTTTGCAAGGCTTGGGGTCTCGCGCGACGACTTTGCCAGCCAGACCGGCGAACGGCGTCCGCTGCGAGTGCGGCCTATCGACACGCAGCTCAGCGGTGGTGTCGACGAGCACGGCGAACACATCACCGTCGCCTTCACGCTACCGGCCGGTTCGTTTGCGACGACGGTGATGCGGGAGCTGATGAAGCCAGACGTCGACTAGTCGCCGTCAGTCGCCTCGCCGATGGCATCACCCGCACGATTGATCAGGTCGCCTGGGCCACCGACTTCGCCGGGCGTGATTTCACGCTCTTCTTGCACTTCTCCCATGTAGCCATCGAACTTCGCCTCGGCGGCGAGGGTTGCAAAGAGCGTCCCAAGGCCACAGAAGGTCGTGAAAGCGAACAGGCCGATGCAAGCCAGACCCCAAAGACGCTGCGACGCGGCCGTGATGGTCAGGCCCCACGTGATGCCGGCCGTCCAGAACCCGTTGGCGAGGTGGAAGGTCGCGGCGATGATGCCGAGCGGGTAGATCAGGTAGCCGACCCACCACGCCGCCTGCATGTGGTTGATTGTGGTCTGCGTTGCGTAGTGCGGGTCAAAGGTGACGCGGTCGCCGAAGTCGCCGCCGATCGCGCCCTTCATGGTCAGGACGTGAAACGCGATGAACGCCAGCAGGATGAAGCTGGTGGCCCGCTGAGCGGTGTACGCCCAGTTCTTGCCGTAGCCGTAGCTGCTGACGTTGGGGCGACCGGCAAAGGCGACGAGCGTGCCGTAGACGCCATGGAAGATGATCGGCAGGAAGATCGCGAACCATTCCACCGCCACGAGGAACGGGGTGTCGTGGATCCGGTCGACCTGGTTCTGGTAGACATCATTGGCGGCAAGCGAAGATCCAAAGGCGACCGGGAACGTCGCCTGGAGCAGCGTGGCGTTGATGAGCAGGTGGACGACGATGTACCCGCCGAAAACGATGCCGCTCAGGGAGTGCAGGCGGCGCAGGGCAAAGCGGTGCTTGTTCAGAAAGTTGGCAACGCCAGCGCGTGGGCCGCTTTTGTGGTCGTCTCTGGCAATCGGCGGGGAAAAGGCGGTCATCGGCCGAACATGCTAAGCAGGGCGGCGGCGGGTTTCATCCGCTTTGGAAGCTGACGCCAAGTGACACCGGTCCAGGAATCAGGACCACGCCGTCCAGACGCTGACGACGAGCATCGCGACGCCCACGCCGCTCTTGAGCACAGTGCCCCAGAAGCGTCCCTTGAACGCGCCCCAGCCGACGCGGTTGAGTCGCCCGTAGAAGCCGCGGCGATCTTCGATGTCGTCACCGGCCTTACTCGCCTCGAGCAGGGCCGCACCGAGGAAGCTGCCGACGCACGCACCAAAGACAGCGTTCACCACCGGCACCACGGGCACGAGAATGACGCCCAGGATGCCACCAACGACGCCCCCGAGGATCGCGCCAATGGTGCTGCGGAAACTGCCACCGGCCGACTTGCTGCCGGCGGCACCGGCAGCAAACTCGACCAGTTCCGCCAGCAACGCCAGACCCAACATGGTCAGACTGCTCACCCAGCCCACGCTCTGCCAGCCGTCTGCCCAGCCGTACGCGGCATGGGCGGCGACCATCAGCCACAGGCCCGGCAGGCCGATCAGGTTCAATGCAAGCCCGACCAGATGGCCCAGGAGCAAGGAGAGGTAGAGCGTCCAGAACCACATGCTCAGTAGGCAAGTCCGTCAGACGCAACCGGCGGTCGATGCACGTTACTTCTTGATGTCTTCACCGTACTCGACGCGGGTGTTGCCGTAACCATCTTCGGTGGTGGTTTCGGCGTGCTTGCCCATCGTCTTGATCTTGCCCAGTACTCGGCCGTTGGAGTCGACGAAGAGGCGGGCGTTCTTGTTGCTCACGCCACCACCGACGGTGCCGCTGAGAATGACCTTGCTACCGCGGAAGAGCGTCATGTCGCCCGCGATGTGGCCGTATACGTGGACGCGTCCGCCGAAGTCGACAATGAGATCACCGCCCACGTTGCCGCGGACATAGCACTTGCCACCTTCGACGACGCGCAGGTCACCGGTCACGCCACCCCAGAGGGTGAACTTGTCATCGACGGTCATGTCGCCGACATGCCGCCCGCGTTCTTCACGCATGCCGGCACCTGAAGATTGGCCACGCTCGCTCGTACTCATGCTCTTGTCCCTGGTCCTCTGTTGCATCGTCACCGTGCGACTATGGCCGATGAAACCACATCGGACCACTTGAGCCTAGACCGGCTCGTAAGTCGGACGTTCGTCCTCGTCTTCGTATTCGGCATCGAAGTTCGCGCCCAGCGCCCGCCGAACGCCACGGCCGCTCGTCAGCCAGCAGGCGACAAGCAACAAGAGCGAGAAGCCGGGCCAGCCGACGAACCGGATCCAGCCCAGCCAGTCAGCCCGGCCCGCAAACCCGTCGGCATTGGCAACGAGCTCCGGCCACTGGTACAGCACGCCTGGAATCCGCCAAGGTTCGCCCGACGACAGCGGATGCGACAACGCCGCCTGCCACGGCACCATGAGCACGACCAGCACCAGCGACCAGACAAATGCTCGCGCTGCCGATGCCGCACCGACCGTCCTGCCCGAGATCATCACGAGTACGATGTAGACCAGCGACAGTGAGAACAGAATCGACACAGCCAGGCCGAGCCAGGCGCTGGCGTACGTGGCCATGTAACCGATCTGGTCCCAAGGCCATGTCGAATCCTTTTGCCCCAGGACGGCCGACCGCACCTCGGGCACGAACCTCACCGTCAAGAAGAGGGCGATCTGAGCCAGGAGGATCAGCGCCAGCAGGAGAAACGTCAGCGTCCGGAACCGCCGCCCGACGGTGAGGGCGTCGTAGTAGACGGCTGCGGTAGAGGCGGGCATCAGTGTCATGGCTACTCGTGTGGTGTACGCGACGCAGGGCCGACGCCGCAAATGGTAACAGCAGCCGGTGCATCTCGGGTTGCACTTGGTTCCGACTGGTCTATCGTCGCCGCCCAACCAACACGCCTATGGCCGACGACAACAAGACGATGCAGATGCTTTACGCCGATGACGCTCCGATGACGCCGTTGGAGGGAAAGATGGTTGCCATTCTCGGCTTCGGGTCCCAAGGGCACGCTCACGCCCAAAATCTGCGTGAGAGCGGCGTCAATGTCATCGTCGCCAACCGCGCCGAATCGGCCAACGGTCGCCTCGCCAAGGAAAAGGGCTTCGAGCTCTACAGTGTCGCCGACGCCGTCAAGAAAGCCGACCTCGTCATCATCACGCTGCCCGACGAGGTCCAGCCGGAGGTCTACGACAAGGACATCAGCCCGAACCTGACCGCCGGCAAGGCCCTCGGCTTTACGCACGGCTTCAACGTCCACTTCAAGACAATCCAGGTCCCCAGCGACGTCGACGTCGTCATGGTCGCCCCCAAAGGGCCAGGCCACCTCGTCCGCAGCCAATTTGAGCAGGGCGGCGGCGTGCCTTGCCTGTTCAGCGTCCATCAGGACGCAAGCGGCAACGCCCGTGGCATCGCCCTCGCCTGGGCCAACGGTGTCGGTGGCGGTCGCAGCGGCATCTTCGAGACGTCGTTCAAGGACGAGTGCGAGACCGACCTCTTCGGCGAACAAGCTGTCCTGTGCGGCGGCATCAGCGCCCTCATCAAGGCAGGCTACGAAACGCTCGTCGAAGCCGGTTACCCGCCGGAAATGGCCTACTTCGAGTGCGTCCACGAGACCAAGCTCATCGTCGACCTGATCTTCCAGGGTGGCCTTGACTACATGCGGTACAGCGTGTCGAACACAGCCGAGTACGGCGACCTGACACGTGGCCCACGCGTGGTCGACGAGTCGGCCAAGGCCCGCATGAAGGACATCCTCGACGAAATCCAGAGTGGCCAATTCGCCAAAGAATGGCGTGAAGAATACGAGGGCGGTATGAAGGAATTTACCCGGCTCTACGAGAAGGACCGCGACAGCTCCGTCGAGCAGGTCGGCAAGCGGCTACGCAAGCTCATGCCGTGGCTCGGTGCCAAAGAACCGCCGAAGGACTGAAGCTGATCAACGCCGATGAGCAAGCCGCGGCACATCAGGCCGCGGCTTTTGCACGTTCGGCCCGAAGTACGCGACCTGCGACGCGACCGATCAAGACGAAGCTGACGACTGTGGCCACACCACCGGCTGCGAGCAGCCAAGGCGTCTGCGGCCTCGACCAATCCAGCTCGCTCAATCCCGCACCAAGTAACGCGACCGCCACCACCCGAGGCATCAACCCCAAAGCTGCTCCAGCAAGATAAGGCCTGAGCGGCGTACGCATGGCCGCCAGCACAACATTCGTGGCCGCAAAGGGAGCCAATGGCGAAAGCCGTAGCAACGCCAACAGCCATGCCGTCCTGTGAGGCGACGCGTCCAGCAGCGCATCCGCCACGCCCGCCCACGTCGGCATCGCCCGCAGCGAAGAGGCCAGGCGATCACCGGCCACGACTCGTCCAAAGCTGTACCCGAGCAGGCTGGCCGCAACGACTGCCGCCCAAGCCACTATGGGCCCGGCTAAGGCTCCTAACGCAAACCCGCTTGCGAGCGATACGGCGTGTGTCGGCAGCAACGCCAAGCTCGCCAACAGCATGCCGCCGAAGCACACGGCGACAGCGGCTTCAACAGGCGTCGCCGCGTCGACCCATGCCGCCAATGCGGTGCCGTGTCGCGCAAGCATGGCCACGCCTACCAACGGCAGCGCACCGGCCACAATTGTTGCTGTCATCGCTCGCAGGCCTGCCACGAGTTGAAGGTAGGACGCGGAAGCAATCCAGACACACCCGAACGGAGCGTCATCAGGCTTGGGCCGATAATCAACGTTATGTATAGCCGTACCTGGCGACTGGACCAGCCGGCGTACGACAGACCCGGTCTTAAGTCTTCATTCGACGAGAAAACGTACCCCAGTCTCAAGCTTGGAAAAAGCAGCGGTCGCATGATGGAATCACGCACCAGGTCGCTACTGCATCAGGAAGAAGGCCACGCCGTCAGGCTCTACGGCCTCGTTGTTCCAAATGTCTTGCACCGTCTCTGCGCAGCCGGGTCGATGAAGTCGCTCCGGAAGCTTGAATGAGCCGCCCTTCCCGCTTGTGTCGAAGGCGGCGAGCCAACAGCGATCGCCGCGACTGTCGTCGGCGATGAAGCCACGCCAGTCGCCGACGAGCTTGATCGGCCGGACGTTGCGGGCATGAGCTTGGCACTCGAGCAGGTGCGGGTGCGTGAGCAGCGTGAAGTCCTCGTCCGGCGTCGCAGCCAAATTGCC
This sequence comes from uncultured Planctomycetota bacterium, assembly GCA_963841915.1. Lineage (GTDB taxonomy): Bacteria > Planctomycetota > Phycisphaerae > Tepidisphaerales > Tepidisphaeraceae > JBCDKH01. Next base: position 984,515 of record CAWJEN010000006.1, read on the forward strand.
ACCCATCAGCAGCGGCGAGCCGACAAGCGCGCGTTGCGTCAGGAAGCTCTGCTTCTGGGCACGCGTGAACCGGCTTTGCCGACGCCCGCCGACGCCGTAAAGCAGCGGTTTGGTCTCCTTCACGTCGTCGTCGGGCTCCCGCCACGAGCTCAACTCGCCGAACGGGATCATGTCGAGATCGATCGCGACATCGTCCTCACCAGCGCCGCCCCAAGTGCTCATCGCGTCGAGCCCCTTCATGAGGTCGTCGCGGCGATCCCAGATGTCAGCCGTAATACGCAGAGCGTCCGCCCGACGGTACGCCGGCAGGTCGACCACACGATTGCAGTTTCCCGGCGAAAGGCTCAGCGTCATCGGTCTGCCGCACCTGTCGATGGCGTCGGCAACGGCTTCGATCTCACGCGGGTACGGGACGATGTCATCGACCTTCACGTAATCGACTTGCCATTCTGCGAGCAGGCGGAGGACCGAGTCGTAGTAGGCCTGTGCTCCAGGCCGGCTCATGTCGACGCCGAAGTTGTCGCCACACCAAGCGCACGTGTCGTCCGTGTCAGCGATGTCGGCGGCGGTGACGTTCGTGCCGAGCACCGGCAGACGACGCTCCACGGCCAAACGTGGCACACCTCGCATCAGGTGAATGCCGAACTTGATGCCGTGCTCGTGGCACTTGGAAATGATCCCGCCGAGCCCGTTCGGAAAAGCGTCCGGCGCCGGCACGTAGCGGCCGTAGCCGTCGATTTCGTGGCCGAGCAACGCGTCGGCATCGACGCGTGGAAAGCGCTCGCCCGCCTTACGCCGATAGCGGCGGTACCACCCGATGTCGAGCGTGAACACGTCGTACCCGTGCGGGAGCAGGCGGTCGATAAAGACGCTCAAGTTGTCGAGCAACGCCCGCTCGTCTGCAACGGCGCCGAAGCAGTCGAAGCTGTTCCACCCGCGGATGGGACGAGGAACTGTATTACTTTGCATCGTCTTCGAGAACTTCCAATTCTTTGGGGTGACGCGGGATCGGACCCATCGCTTCGTCCGCATAACATCGAAGACCCATCAGCGCGGCCGGCGTCGTCTGTGACGGGTGCGTGAGTTCCAGCCTCAAACCGATGAGTTCGATCGCTTCGTTCAGCGCGACCACGACGTGCGACTGCCGATTTTCATCCCGCTCGGCCAGGACCGTCTCGGTATCCGCTTGAACAGCTACGAGCCGAAACTTCCGCACGCAGAACGGCGAGACCCGTTCAGGGTGGCCCAGCAGGACCGTTTCCATCGGGTGATCAAAGTCAGTGTCAAAATGTAGATCGATACGTCCGATCGTCGTCGGTTCGCCGAAGCGTACGTCCAGCGTCGGCACCGGATCATCGGGCGAGGCGATCCAGGCGTTGGTCCCATGTCCGGGTCGGAAGAGGCCGTTCATCAAGTTCGAAGCGTCGAAACCCTGCACCGGCGGCGAAAACGTCAGGGCAAGCAAGCGGCCGTCCGGGCGACGGTGCGGCGGAAAGAGCAACACATCCTCGAGCCCCGGATGACGCTCGCTCGCGTCGGCGGGCGGCTTAAGGCGGCCACGCGTCGGCACAAAGCCGCTGACACGACGGTCGCTGACACCGAGACGCATCTCCGGCGAGCCGGAGATCGTCAGCAGCACCGCCGTCGGCTCGTCGAGCGTCAGGTCCCACGACAGTTCGACAACATCGTCGCCCGAAACGCTCGACGTTTGAGAGGACAGCACCCGCGCCGCATCGTGCAGGCCAGGCCGCTCAGACGTCCGCAGCTCGGCCCGCAGTTCGGCCGGCTTTGACGCATCGACCTTCAGCCGTATCGACGGCACCGGCCCGGCAGGCAGATGCAACCACAGGCCGCGCTCGTGATCCAAATCAGCCCAGGCGTCAGCCGCGTGCGGCAACTCGGCCAGCTTCAGCTCGCTCGACACGTCCAGCTTCGCCCGACGCACCAAATCATCCGTATCACGATCGGCATCGAGCGCCAGATGCGGCACATGCTGAGCATCGCGAAGCAGGCTTCGCTGCAACTCGTCGATCGGTACGTCACGCGGGTCGAGCTTGTTCCGCAGGCAAAGCGCCGCCGCGTGTGCAACGGCCTGACCGGCGTGAGCGCTGGTACCCATCACCCGCGTCGAACCAAAGGCGACATGTGACGCACTGATGAGCCGACCGGCCAGGAACAGGTTCTTGACGTTGCGGCTGTACATGCAGCGGTACGGAATCTGGAACGTCCCGCGAACGTGAAATTGCGTGCAGCCGGGCTTGTCGCTGTACACGCCGTCCGCAGGGTGCAGATCGACTGCCCAGCCGCCCACGGCAACGCCGTCGTCGAAGCGTCGCGTTTGCGCTAAATCCTCCTGGCTGAGCATGTAGTCGCCTTCGAAGCGGCGGCTTTCGCGCTTGCCGGGAATGGTGCCGACCCACTCGAGCGTGTGATTCGCCGCATCCGGGAACTCGCCGCTGTTCTTGACGTGATCCCAAAGGCCATAGACGACGCTCCACAATTCCCACTTGATCGTTTCGGTCTCGTGCACCGTGTCGAGTCGGCCGCCGTACTCGATCCACCAGAGTCGGCAACCCTGCAGGTTGGTGCTGTATCGCTTCCACCGCTCGAGTTTGGAAACGTCCTTCTTGGCGTAGCTGGGCGCGACGAAGTCGACGGGCCGGCCCATGTCCTTCGTGTAGAAGTAAAGCGAGTGGCCCAGCAGGCTGCCGTAGCCCTCGTCGGGCGCAAGCGATTCGCCGAACTCGTCGGCCGACTCGGCACCGATACGGAAGGCCGCTCCCGCCATGAAGCCGAGCACGCCGTCGCCGCTGGCATCGACGAACAGCGGCGAGCTGACTTTGTACATCGTGCCGTTCTGGCTGCAGAAGGCGCGGACGCTTGCAACGCGATCGGCATCGTCGTCGACCTTCGTCGCTTCGAAGACGCTCGTGTTGAGCAGCAGCGTGATGTTCGGCTCCTCAGCGACCTTCTCCAAAAGAATCGTATCGACGATGAGGGGATTGCCCTCGCGGTTGCGCCACAAATTTTCGCAGAGGATCTCGTCCACCACGCCGCCCTCGCGGGCGAAGCGGTTGTTGTTGTTCATGTGGCTCGTCGCGCCCAGGATCCAAAGTCGCACCTCGCTCGAGCAGTTGCCGCCGAGCACCGGCCGATCCTGGATGAGCGTGACACGCACTCCCTGCCGGGCGGCGGCAATGGCGGTGCAGGTTCCAGCTAATCCACCGCCGACAATTGTCAGATCGCCGGCGATGGGAACCGTCTTCAAGGTGCGGCGGTCCGCCGCGTCGTACGTCTGAAGGGACATTGTGGTTAGCGTTGGCCTTCCGTCTCACGCTCCGGAACATACTTCCAGATGCCGTAGCAGCTCGTCGGCGTCCAGACATGGCCGGTGTGCGGGTCGATTTCGACGTACATCGCCTCGCGTCCGCCGTCGCGGACGGTGCCGTCGAGCGGCTCGTTCCGCGTGAGCACCTCCCACGACTCGCCTCCGTTCGTCGAGCGGATCAAAGCGACGTCGGTCGCCTCGATGTTGAGGTGCTGCGTGACGTAGAGCGTCTGCGGGTTCTTGGGATCCACCGCAATGCCCGTCACGCGGCGGCGGTTGGTCGACGAGGCGGGCACCTCTATGTCGCGTGCCCCGGCTTTGCTATTTACGTCGACCGCCAGCAGCGCCTTGATGTTTGCGACATAGATGGTCGAGCCATCAGGCGTGACGTCGAGACCTAGAACCGGCCCCTCCACCTCGGCCAGCTCAAGCCACGTTTTGCCGTAATCATCGCTGCGGACCAAAACGGCTCTGTCACTTGCGATATGGTTCGTGCCGTAGATCCGGCCTTCGGCGTCGGCCGTGAAAACGTCGGTGACGCCCTTCATCGGCTCCCACGTTTCGCCAGCATCAGTAGTGCGGTAGCGGGCGACATAGGCGACATTCGCGTCGCGTGGGTCTATGAGGCCTTGACTCGCGCCGAAGCCCTCGTCGCCGCGGTTCTTGGCCCAGGTGACGCCGTTGACGTCGTTCCACGTCTTGCCGCCGTCGCGAGTCATGCGGAGCTGGCGGTCGCCGGTCCAGCTTGGGGCGAGGCCGACGACGTAAACGTCGGGATTGATGGCGATGCCGCCGTAGGTGAAGCCGCCCCAGCTCTTGCCGCTGGCGTTGGTGTAGGTCCAAGTGTGGCCGCCATCGTGCGTGACAGCGCCGTTGTAGTCCTGGCTGCCGACGAAGATCAGCTCCGGGTGGTGCGGGTTGAAGGCCAAGCCGCCGCCGACGAGGACGGCGTTCTGGCCCTCGCTGGCCCACTTGAAGCTCTCGCCGCCGTCGGTGCTGTGGGTGACCCAGTCGCCGCCATAGCTCCAGATCTTGTTCTCGTCCGTCGGGTGCCAGACAAATTGGTACTGTCGGGCGTTCTGCGGAAGGAAGGCAAGCTCCTTGCTGGTCGTGGCCGTCTTCCACGTCTTGCCGCCGTCGTGCGAGACGTGCTTGTGCCACTGCCAGTCGTCGGCAAGAGACCGCATCGCCAGCCGGCCAGGGGCCGCCGGACTGGCGGTCAGGCCGTCGAACTTTACGTTCTTCCGCTTTCCTGAAGCTGTCTTGCCGTTTGTAAAAGTCAGGGGCTCATCAAGGCCGCTCGTCTCCATCTTGCTCCATGTCTCGCCGGCGTCGGTCGAAGTTTCGATAGCGTTAGGTCGGGTTGCCCACACCCGGTCTGGCTCGTGCTTGGTGGTCTCGACGCTCGTGAATTCGCCATCGGCGAACTCGCGGAATGACTCGCCGCCGTCGTCGCTGAGGAACAGGCCGTTCTCGTTCGAGGCATAGAGCCGGCCGCTCGTCGGGTGGACGGCCAGGTGGCTGTGGCCGGCGACGTCGGAGTCGCTGCCGAGCCGCTCCCATTTCCTGCCGCCGTCGTCGCTGCGGTAGAGGCCGGGTTTGCTCTCGGGCGGCGTGCCATACTGGTTGTTGCCGTCCTTCGTTCGCGACCAGTAGACGCGGCGGGTCAGGTCTGCTTCTTGATCATAAGTCGACGGATCGAAGACGACCGACTCACGGCGATCTCGCATGCCGCACATGTTCGCCGGCTCGACGATCTCCCAAGACGCGGCCGCGTCCTCACTGAGGTAGAGGCCGTGGATGTCGCGGGCCATCGAGTTCGAGGCGACAGCAATGGCACGCTTCGGATTGTGCGGGTCAATGGCGACGTCACGTGCACCACGTGGCGTGAAGCCGACGTTTGCCGGCTCCCACGTCTGGCCTTGATCGGTGCTGCGATACAGGCCGCCGACGTCGGTGGCGAAGATCATCAGGCTGCCGTCAGTCTCGTCAATTGCGATGTCGCCCGGCCATTGCGCACCTTCGCCGCCGATGCGTACGCCCGCCTCGCGGTGTTCTGCAGAGACCCACGGCACCGGCTGCCACGGCCCCGGCAGCGGCTCGGCGGCGACGAAGGAGACACCGATTAGCATTGAGGCGACGCTGGACAATGAGTGCAGAACTGAAGGCATAGTAAGATGGAAGGTATTCAATGTGCTGAACGGGGTACGCCGTCGTCGCCGAAGCGATGAACGGCGGGTGCGTGATTAGGAGACAATGACAACAGTGGGTGCCGCCGCCTACTGCTTCATGACCGTGAACTGGCGCAACTTGACTTCCCTGAAGTTCTGCGACTCGGCATGGCCGTCGAGAAAGACGAGATTCAGGCGATCGTTGTCGCCGTGGCGACGACGGGGAGCGCGAAATGGGTAGTCTGACGCGTTAGGTCCTGCAAAAGACACGTCACTTTCTGCGGTATCGATCGCCACCTCAAGCGTCGCTGGCGAGTTGCCCTCCCAATAAGCTAGATTCAAGCTCCGCCAAAAGTTTCCGTATTCAGCAAAAGCATTTGTGTCGACCCGCGTCCAAGTGATCTTATCGCTCACAAATGCTGCATTGCCCTGCGTCGGATTCGCATTTGTAGCCAGGTTCTGAGTGCCGTCCCAGTAAGTCGCGACCTCCGTGCTGTTTTTGATGGGAGCGAGCTTATACGGCTTGGGAGGCTTGGTTCCCGATGGGAAAACCGGATCCATGGGGTTGATTCCAAAGCGCATATTTGGAATTAACACCGGGTGAGAGGAGTAGTGGTTGCGTGTGTTGGCCTTGGCGGCCGAATCAGCACTGGGACAGAAGAAAGCTTCGGTTGTTTCCTCACCCGCGCCGTAGCCCGTGCCGAGGTCGTTGACTGCGAGCACATCGCTGAGCAGAAGCGGCCAGTCCGTAACGGAATTTTCACCGATCGGAAGCGACCCGCTGTTGTCTTCGGTGTACAAGACATTGGCCACGCCAATCTGCCGAAGGTTCGACAGGCACGCCACACTCGCCGCCGAGCGACGTGCTGAACTCAGCGTCGGCAGCAGAATCGAGATGAGCAGCGCGATGATGCCGATAACGACAAGCAGCTCGACCAGCGTAAAACCAAGTCGCAACCGTCGAACGCCGGAAGATTCAAAGGAGTCGAGGGAACGAGTAAGCGGGTGTGGCATGGTGTCCTCCAAGCGGTAATGTTTGGCCAACGGTCGAGTGGGATGATGAGGTTCTCACGGCCTCTCGTGGGCCAGTAGAGCGGTCGTGATGCAGGTGCTAGCGAACGGCTCCGAAGTTGCCACGCAGGATGGCGAAATCGAGCAGGTTGACGACGTCGTCATCGTTGAAATCGCCGAGGGCAAAGCCATCTGTGACCGTCCTGCCGAAGTTGGCGCGGAGCAAGGCGAAGTCGAGCAGGTCGACGCGGCCGTCGCCGTTGGCGTCGCCGGGCAGAACCGCCAGGTCGCCTGGCAAGAGAAGTTTTAAGGCATCGAGCTGAGTCGGGGCTTCTCGCACCTTGACTTCAACAACGTGCCGCCCCGCCGAAAGATCGACGACGTAGTCGCTCGTCGCATTTCGATCGCGAACGACGCCCCATGACCATGAGGCCGCCGACTCCGGCACGTCCCAAAGCTGCCATGGGCCTCGGTTGATCCGCACGTAAAAGCTGTCGCCGAGTTCGCCCTCGGGCGTGCGGACGCGGCCGCTTAGCCTGACATCGTTCGCCGGCTCGTCGAGCGTGAACGTAAACGACAGCGTCGCCGCATCTGCGTTGCCATAGTTGTTGCCGGCCGTCGCGACGACATAGCGACCGCCTTCGGCTGTCGCGTCATCGACTGCCGCGAATCCGTCGTCGCCGAGCCCGCCGAGCGTCATGTGCTCGGCTTGAATGTCGAATGAGTCGAGGCCAATCTCGGCCGCGAAGAAGCCACGTCCGCCGGTGCCGGCGATGAGTCGCGAGCCGTCCGGCGAAAATGTCAGACTGTTGATCCGCAGCATCGGCAGGTTGTCAATCTGCTGCGACCAAGTCGCCCCACCATCCTCGCTCAGCCAGACGCCGTTGGCACCGCTGACGTCAAGATACGAGTCTTGATTCGTGCCGACGGCAAGCCGCTGCGGGTTCGTCGGATCAACGGCCACCATTGCCGCGTACCGCTCTGCCTGATTCGGGAGCGACAGACGCATCCAGCCGCTGCCGAATCGCTCATGTCGCCAGACGCCTGGGTCGCCGAAGATGTCGTTGCTGGCGGCATAGATGACGTTCGCGTTCGACGGGTCGACCGTCAGCCGAACCCGCTGCGTCGGCCCGCCGAGGAACTCAACCGAATTGCCGCCGTTGTTGGTGAAGTAAGTGCCGGCGTCGGTAGTGACGTAGAAGTCGTTCTGAAATGTCAGCACCGGCGCGATGCGTTGGACCTGCTTGCCGTCGACGTTGAGCTGCTGCCAGGAGACGCTGCCTGCCGACGTCAACGCGTTCGTGCTGCGGTAGAGGTTGCTACCGACCGCGGCCCAGACCTCGTTGGCGTTGTCCTTGTTGACGTGGACGCTCCATGCGCGGGCCGAGACGCTGCTGGGCGACTTGAGCACCTGCCACGTGTTACCGCCGTCGGTGCTGCGGGCGATTTGGTTGCTCGTGTTGCCTTGGCCGAGCGCGGCGAACATCGTGCCGTCGGCGGCAAATGCGACGTCGTTGCCGCCGTTGAACCTCGGCAGGCCCGGCTGCGTCATTTCATAGCTCCACCCTCCGTCGTTGCTCACCGTTGCCAGCAACCGGTCCCAGCCCTGAACGACGAGCTTGTTGTCGTTGAATGGGCTAAACTCGGCATTGTTGGCGACCCAGCCGGTGTAGCCGCTGGCGCGGTGACCATTGCCGGTCGGCGTGTTGAGCGCATCGTTCCACGTGTCGCCGCCGTCGCGGGTGACGAAGACGCTCGTCGTCGTGCCGAGGTAGACGGTGTCACTGTCGTGCGGACTAATTTCTGCCCACCAGCCGTTAACGATGCCGGAATCGAACGGCGTCGAGTCGACGAGCTTGCTCACGACGTTCGACTGCGTCAGCACGTGCTGCCACGTCAGGCCCGCATCGGTGCTGCGGTAGGCGCCCATGCCGCCGGACCAATTGTTGTCGACGGCCCAGAGCGTGTTGCCGTCGGCACTTTGAGCGATGTGCTTGAAATCAGGCGGCCAGTAGCCGCTGGGGTCGCCGTCTTCAACCTTCGTCCAGTTGAGCCCGCCGTCGGTCGTGCGGAAGACGCCGCCGACGTGCTGGCGGTTGGATACGTTGCCCTGGGCGGTGCCGACGACGGCGTGGAGGAAGTTTGGGTTCGTCGGGTGGGCGACCAAGCCCCACACGGCCACGCCGTTGCCGAGCGTCGGCAGGCCGTTGCTGCGCTTCTGCCAGGTGCCGTTTTCGCCGTCGTTGCTGCTTCGCCAGACGCCCGACTCGGCGACGGCGACCCACACGGTCTCATGCGAGCCTGCACCGAATGCCGCAGCCATGATGTTGTTCTTCGACCCGCTGACGCCTGTCGGAACCTGGCTGATCTGCGACCAGGTTTCGCCGCCGTCGCGGCTGCGCCAGATCTTGCCGTAGTTTGGCACCTGATCGGCGTTGGTGCCGTCCTTGAAACGCCGATGGTCGCCACCGAAGGCGAGCAGCGTGGTATGCGTCGGGTCGCCCGCGTCGAAGAGGACGGTTTCGACCGAGGCGGGGTAGCCGTAGCCGGTGGCAGGAGGAAGGCCGCTGCGCTTGGCCGTCCAATTCGCCCCGCCGTCGGTCGATTGGTGCGGCCCGCTGTTCGTGCCGGCCCAAACAATATTCGGATCCGTCGGGTGCCAAGTGAAGTCCGAATGCTCCCAAGACTGCCAACCCGTTGTCGGGAGCCACGACTGGCCGGCGTCGACGCTGACACCGGTGCCGAGGATGTCGCCGGCCAGCAGAACGCGATCCGGGTCGTGCGGGCTGACGGTCACAGCGTCGATCCGCCCGCCGCTGCCCGGCTCGCCCAGCGGCTGCCACTGCAGATCGGCAGCGAGCAGCCGACGTGCCTCGAGCCCTTCAAGCCGCGCACCGCAAAGATGTGGGTTCATATTGGTCATAGCTCCTTCAGCCTGCGACCGCGTCGCTACCTTGACTCGCCTGAATCGCTCGAGATGAGCAGGTTGTCGAATGCAACCTCGAGCGTGTTGAACGCCGGGTTGACGCGCAACCCAAACTGATTGCCGTCCGGTACATCGCCGCGTCCGACGGTCGCGACGAGTGGCTCGAAAGCCGGCTCGCCGTCCTGCACCAGGCGAACGCCGATCTCCAGCCCGTCGTCGATCGGCGTGCCGACCATCTCGAGCCGGAAGTCGGGCGAGCCGTCGGTCAGGTCGAACTCGTCGCTGGCCGCCAGTTCCTCGACGGCCTCGCCGTCGCCGCGGGTGAGCACGAGGCGGAAGCGTCGGCCGCTCGTGTCAATTTCCTGGACGTAAGCGAAAAGGCCGGCGAGCTTCTGCTCGAAGTTGTCGGGCCGCTGTGCGTGGGCGAAGAGGCCGATCTTGGACTGCGTGTAGTTGATCTGCTCGACATCGACATCAACGGCGAGCCGGAACCCGTCGCCGGAGTTGCCGAGCGTGCGGTAGGCGACGCCGACATCGCCGAAGCGAGAGTTGTCGTAGAAGGCGAGCGTGCCCTCGTGAAGGGTCAGGCCCGGCTCGGTGCCGAAGGTCTTGCCGACTTCGGTCGCTTGATCGCCGAAGTCGTTGAACGTGATCTGCAGGTCGGCCGGCTCGGCGTCAAAGGATTCGACCTCGCCGAACACCGGCGCTGCGACAAGCAGAGCGGCTGCAAAGATGATGGCGTTACGAGTATTCATGGCGAGATCCGGCAAAAGTCGCCTCCGACCGTTTCCGGCCGGCGGCGAGGGTGAGGAGGAACTAGCGACGGCGACGCAGGCCGACCAGCCCAAGCAAGCCCAGCGCGGCGGCCGAGGCTGGCTCGGGGATGGCCACGGAGGTGATGCTGAAGGCGTCGAAGGCGATTTGGTCTGCGTTCGTCGGGTTCGAACCGATCCGCGCGAAGACCAACAAGTCTTCGCCGACGAGCCCAGCGTTGTTGCCGGCAATCGTGTTGAACGTCAGCGTGCGGTCGACGAACGTGCCTTGTGCCGCCGTAATGACTGCACCGATATCCGTCTGATTCTCCGCAACGACGATCGGGTCGCCGAAGATGTTGCCGTCCATGTCATCATCGATGACAAGGCCGTAGCTGTAGGTGTCTGGAAGTCCCAGGTCACTGCGCTTTCCGACCTTCAGCGTAAGGACGTACGTGGTGTCTGCCTCGACAGAACCAAGGTTCTGATAGACGCCGATGCCGTTGACGGTATCGGCAGCAAGTCCGCGGTCGTCGAGGATCAGGTACTGGTCCCCGTCGCCGTTGGCGATGGCGGTTCCACCGGTCGCCGTGTTGAACGAGACTCGCGAGCGATCGCGGTTGCCGAACTTGGTAAAGTCGGGGACCGGAGGTGGTGCTGCCGGAGGTAATCTGCGGGCGTCTGGAAGCTGCCGTTGTCGACCTGCATGACGGCGGCCGGGGCGGCGGAGATGAGTGCGAGCGACGCGGCGGCCGCGAGGGTGGTGGTTGCGATCTTCATGGGGTTCCTCCTGGAGGTTCTTCGGAAACAGGTGACGGCGGCCGCATCACAGGCGACGACCGATGCGTCTTGGTCGGCTACTCAGCCGGCGGCGCGACGCTGGCGCCAGGTTGATCTTCAAACGGCACGCACACGCGGCCGATCCGTTCGGGGTTGGCCCCTTCGGCCAGAGCACGGCCGATCTCGGCGATCCGCCGGCCCATCGCCTTGAGCGGCAGGCGGATGAGCGACAGTTCCTCCACGCCGAGCCATCGCGTGGCGGACGGGTGCGGATCGAAAGCGATAACCGACAGGTCGCCGGGGATGCTCAGGCCGACGCGTCGTGCGGCCTCGCCTATGGCCCAGATGCCGACGTAGCTGCCGGCGATAACGGCCGTCGGCTGACGTCGACGTAGCCAACGCTCCGTGCGATCCACGGCCTTTGCCATCGGCGCGTCGGGCGAGGCGTCGACTGCAAAATCCGGCAGAGCCTCGCGATGGCTCACATACACATTCCTGTGCCCCGGATGGTCCGAACGGCCGACCCAGCACACGCCCGGCTCGTCCACATCGAGGCCCGCGTCGGCCAGCGTGAGCTCAAAGCCCTCCTGCCGCTCGAACACCCAGGGGGCCGGCCACCTGTTGATGACCATCCCGATCCGCTCGTGTCCGGCCTCGATGAGCCGTCGCGTCGCACGCTTGGCAGCGTCGAGATTATCTTCAACAACTGACGGCAAGCCGAGGTACTGGTGGGCCGTGCCCATCACCAGGCCTGGGATCTCAAGACGCACCGCGTCGCGCAGCAACAGCGCGTCGCGCGGCTTGGCGGCGAGGCTGACGAGCACGTCCGGGCGATCCCGCTCAAGTCGCCGAACGATCGCGTTCGTGTCGCTCTCGATCGCGCCGAACAACTCCACATTCACGCCTGACTGCCCCGCCGCTTCGTCGATACCCGCCAGCACTTGGGGCGTAATCCAATCGCTGCTCAGCTTGGCGATGTCGAAGAGCACGACGCCGAGGCGGAGCGTGTTGAGCCGTTCCGACGCGTCGTGGCCGCCGGCGTTTGAGGGCTGACCCTTTTCACCAGGCGAGTGCGTGGAGCGTTGGACCGCGAGCCGCGGCCCCCCGAAGGTTCCACGACCCGGTGTGCGGCTGACCCAGCCGTCGCGCTGAAGACCATCTAAAGCCCGCCGAACGGTCGAGCGGCTCAGCCCGGTCCGCTCGACGATCTGCGCGTCGGTCAGAAGCGGAGCACCCGGACCGAATCGGCGATGGCGCAGGTAGGTCACCATCCGGTCGCGAAGCACGTCCATGGCACCACGCGCCGGGAAGGGCTGAGCGAGCAGATCGCCCCCACCATCTCCGCCCGCCGCGACAGTCGTCTCGCTCGAACTGTTGTGAGCCATTTTCACGATTTGAGCAGTATGTCTCGTCTATCGTCTCATGTCAAGAGGACTCTTCTCGGGTAATGGCCCGACATCGCTCCTCCTGAATGGGAGAACCCTGCTGGCACGGTCGGGCCGAGCAGACTGGATGTATTGTGAGCCATTTGAGGCATAGCGACAAGTGTGACGAATGATCAGCGGCGACGTCGCGTCTTCCAGCACTTCGCGCTCGACCGTTCCTTCAATCGTTTGAGCTACGGTTTTTCACGAATGTCGCAGCCTCTTCTCCTTCCGATAAGTCCTCGACCTCCTCGCATCGGGTTGCGCTCATACCCAATCCCGGGCGCGACCCCAGCCGCCGCGCCTCGGCCACGCGCAGCATCCCCCACTCCCGCACGGCGGCGAGCAGATCGGGGGGAGCGGGCGTGGCGGACGCCATGTTTAGTCGCTAAGGCTGGCGAGCGACACATATGCACAGCGGAAGATGTCCGATGCGGCGTGGCGACGATCAGCCGCGCCGCACGAACTGAGGTGACTAACGAGGCTCGGTGCAGTTGCAGGACAGTGCCGGCCATCGACCACCCGACGTCGCCGCCGTCGGTCGCGTAGCGGTCGAGAATTGCCGAGAGACGGTTATAAACCGGCGGATGCGCCTCGCCGATGCCTAAGCCGTGATGAACCTTGAAGTGCAGCGTGCTCGCCGCCGCCGCCGAGGACTACCTGCGCGAACTCAACCCGGACGCGAGCTTCGGAGCCTTCGGCCAGGATTACAACCTCGAGAGCTACGCCCTCTGCGGCTCCGACATGCTCATTAAAGGACACGACGTCTCCCACATCGCCTTCGGCGACGGCTCCACCGGCAACGCCTTCCCCGGCAGACGCTTCGACTACATGCTCGCCAACCCGCCGATCGGCGTGAAGTGGGAGGCACAGAAAGACACGGTGCAAAAGTAACATGCCACCGACGCCATCGCCGACGTGGTGCGTCAGATCCCCGGCGCGAGCGACGTGAAGGTCGAGCAGACCGAGGGGTTGCCCGTGCTCGACGTGCAGATCGTTCGCGCCGCGATCAGCCGGCTCGGGCTGAACGTGGCGGAGGTGCAGGACCTCGTCGCCGCCGCGGTCGGCGGACGCGAGGCGGGCGTGATCTTCCAGGGCGATCGCCGGTTCGACCTGATCGTCCGACTGCCCGAGACGATGCGCGGCGACGTCATGGCGCTGGCAAGCCTGCCGGTCCCACTGCCCGATGCGAGAATCGGCTCGGCCGAGTTCGCGAGCATCGGCGTTCCCCCGACGGCCCCGGCTTTCGTGCCGCTGGCCGACATCGCCACGCTCGACACGACCGTGGGCATCAACCAGGTCAGCCGCGAGAATGGCAAACGCCGCATCGTCGTCCAGGCCAACGTCCGCGGCCGCGACATCGGCTCGTTCGTCGATGAGGCCGAAAGCGCCGTGCTCAGCGGCGTCGCTCGCGCGGGTCGAGGCGGCGTTCTCATCAAGGGCGGCGGCGCGCTCGAAGAACTTGGCACGCTCACCGCGATCGCTTTCGACAAGACCGGCACGATCACGCGCGGCGAACCCCGTCTGACCGACGTCGCCGCGGCCGAGGGCGCGACGGAGGATGAACTGCTGAGCGTTGCCGCGGCGGCACGGCAGTTGAGCATCTCCGAAAAGACGCTGGCCAACTTGGTGCTGGACCGGCGGCTGACGCCGACGCTGACGCCGGCGTCTTCCACGGCGCAGGTGGAGGGCCAGGACGACCCGACGGTCTTGCGGCGACGCATCCGTGAGCTCGAAGTGCAGCTGCGGCGTGCCGAGTCCGAGCGGGAGACCCTCAAGCGGGCCACCGCGTTCTTCGCCCGCGAGGACGAACAGGACCACACGCAGGACCGCCCCCGGGAAAAGCGATGAGAGCACGGACGCGCAAGCTCGCACGGACGCGCAAGCTCGCACGGAAGCGTCTCTGGATCGAGAACTATCGCGGCACGTTCGACCTGACGAGCAGGTGCCGCGTGCTGGGCGTAGGCCGCAGCGGGCTCTATGCCGCGCGTCTGCAACGCACGTGATTGCCCGGCCCGCGTCAGGTTCGTCGGCAACGCCTTGCCGAGCAGGTGCGGGTCGTCCACGAGCAATCGTGTGGGACCTACACCGCCCCGCGGGTCGCCAAAGCCCTTGAGCAGCAAGGTGAGTCGGCCTGCCGCAACACGGTGGCGACGCTGATGCATTAACAGAATCTGCGTGGCCGCGGAAGACGGCGGCGTGTCCACGCACCACCGACAGCCATCACGGCAAGCCCGTCGCGGCCAACGTGCTCGATCGCCGCTTCACCGCAGATCGGCCCGATCAAAGCTGGGTCGGCGACATCACCTACGTCGCCACGGATGCAGTCTTTTTGTATCTGGCGGTCATGATCGACCTGTTCAGTCGGAAGGTGGTGGGGTGGTCGATGACCGACCACATGCGGGCCGAGTTGTGCACCGACGCGTTGGCCATAGCGCTGGCGAACCGGCATCCGCGGGTAACTCCAGACCCGCCATTGCTGTTCCACAGCGACAGGGGCAGTCAATACGCCATCCAGCCCCATCGCTTGGTGTTGGACGAGAATGCCATGACCTGTTCGATGAGCCGCGTGGGCGACTGCTGGGACAACGCGGTGTCGGAGAGCTTCTTCGCGACGCTCAAGACGGAACTGGTGCACGGGGAAAACCACCCCGACTACGCCGCCGCGTGTCGGTCGATCTTCGAATACGTCGAGGTGTTCTGCAACCGCCAGAGAATGCACTCGAGCCTGAACTACTTGTGCCCCGGAGCGTTCGAGGCCACACCTCCTTCACCCAACCGCCCCACGCCCACCGAACGTGGGTAATACCACACCCCCGGCGGCCGGGCCTTGGCCGGGATGCTGGAGGTGTTCGACGAGTTCGAGCGGGACATCCTCCGCGAGCGCGTGCGGGCCGAAATCGCCCAGGCTCGTAAGGAAGGCCGCCCCCACGGCCGACCCAAGACCGCCGCCAAGCTCGCCGGCCGCATGCGCACTCTCCGCCGCCAGGGCTTGAGCAAACGCAAGATCGCCGAACAGCTCGGCATCAGCCGCACCAGCGTTATCCGCCACCTTGCCGAGGTGCCGGTCGCTTAGCGTGCAAAAAGTAACCAACGGAGGAGTAGCCCCTAAGAAAGTAGACGCCGCTAGCTGCGGGACCACCGCCCAAAGCTACCTAGAGGGAGGACGCGCTACCGATCAGAGCGGGCCACTTCAGAGCGGCTTCAACTCATCCGTAGCGGTTTGGCTTCTTGTGCATCTGGTGCATTCTCTTGTAGCCGCAAGGTTCTCTCCGCGGCTGCGAGGGACTTGACGCCGCTCGAGAGGCGGCGAGCACAAGCTGACGCTGCCGAATGGCCTGCTGGCGTTCGATATCTCGGCCGGGCAGGAAACAAACGTGCTAATGGCGGCGGTGACACTGAGCGTTGTGCCGCTCATCATCGTCTTTGTCGTGTTGCAGAAGCAGCTCATTGCCGGCATCCAATTGGGTGGCGTGAAGGAGTGACCGCCCGGAGCGGCGGTATCCTTACCGCTCCCGCTCGTTCCTGCCGCGCCGACCACCACCTGTCATGACCAACTTTGCCAGTCGCTGTTTCTGCTCCGTGCTCGGTCTTTGCTTGCTCGGAAGCGTCGCCAGCGCCCACCCGACGCCGCAGCCGCATCGACCCGAGATCGCGCAATACGAGGCAAGCCCGCTGCCCGACCGCATTGTGCTGACCTGGGTCGAGGACCCGGCGACGTCGCAGGCTGTGACGTGGCGGACCAATACCAGCGTCGACACCTCGTGGGCGGAAATTGCGATCGCCGGCCACGGGCCCGACTTCATCGACGACAGCCACCGACTCGCCGCCGAGTCGACCGAACTGAGCACGCATCTGGGCAAGGTGCGGTATCACACGGTGCGGTTCGAGGAGCTGACACCCAGGACGATGTACGCCTACCGCGTCGGTGACGGTGAGCGGTGGAGCGAGTGGTTCCACTTCACGACAGCCAGCGACAAGGCCGAGCCGTTCACGTTCATCTACTTTGGCGACGCGCAGAACGCGATCCGCTCGATGTGGTCACGCGTGCTGCGTGAGGCCCATGCCGAAGCGCCTCGGGCTGCCTTTGCCATTCATGCGGGCGACCTTGTGAATGTCGGTGACAGCGAGCGCGACTGGGGCGAGTGGTTTGCAGCCGGCGGCTGGCTCAACGGCATGCTGCCGGTCGTTCCGGTTCCCGGTAATCACGAGTACCACCTCGATCATGAAGGACCTGAGCCGGTGCGGGCCCTTGCACCGACGTGGACTTCGCAGTTCCCGCTTCCCGACAACGGCCCGGCCGAAACGCGTGGCACGGCTTACTGCCTCGACTATCAGGGCGTCCGCCTCCTGGCACTCGACACGAATCAGCCCATCGACGGGCAGGCGGCGTGGCTGGACGAACGTCTCGAAGAGAACGAGCAGAACTGGGTCATCGTCACGATGCACCACCCCGTCCACTCGGCGGCGGCGAATCGACAAAACGATCGGCTACGCGAGATACTCGACCCGCTGTTCAGGCGGCACGGCGTGGACCTGGTGCTGCAGGGTCATGACCACACCTACGCCCGCGGCGTCGTCAATGGACCAACCGGTGACGTCAACGTGCCGGCCGGTCGGACGCATCAAGTCGAAGGCGGACCAGTTTTCGTTGTCTCCGTCAGCGGACCCAAGATGTACGCCATCGACCGCGAGCCCTGGATGCAACGCATCGCCGAGGGCACGCAGCTGTACCAGGTCATCCACGTCGACGGCGACACGCTGAGTTACGAAGCACGCACGGCCAAGGGCGAGCTGTACGACGCGTTCACACTCGACAAGAAGGCCGGTCTCATCGAGCAACCGGTCGAGATGGACGAGCGGATTCGCGAGCCGGAGATGCCTGTGACGCAGCGGCCGCATCAGCCTTGGGTGTTCCGTTGCGTGCTGGATCGGCGGGCGCGGACGGTGGTGGTCGCCCTGTCGAATGACGTGTGGGCCGCATGGGATGCCGAAACGTGCGACTTGTACAAGGTGTGGTCCGGCGAAGCGGCTGGCGAGGGAAAGGGTGGTATGAAGTTCACCGGCACCGTCTACGACACGCGGCACGGCCCGCAGCCGCAGACGCAAGGTGAGGTTTTTGACAGCTTCGCGACGTCGAGCTGGACCGTTCTACGCGATGGTCAACCCGTCGAGGCAACGCCTCGCTGGCTCGGCCATCGCGTCGACGGCACCGAGAGCGTCACCCTCAAGCGTGAGCTTCGGCTCGACGACGAGACGGTCGTGACCATCTCTGAATCACCAGAAGCCGCCGGCCCGCGGGCGTTACGCCGCATGTTTAAGGTCGAAGGCTTACCAGTCGCAACGACGCTTCGGTTGCAACTTGCCAACGGCCCGGCGGCGACCGTCGTCGCCGAGGGCGGTACGGTGTTGGAAGAAAACCGCGGGCAGCGGGTGGTGCTGTTCGAGATTGCCGCCAACGGCCAAGCCGCGGCGACGGTGACTTGGTAGAAGTTCCCTAACCCTCGATAGCATCATGTTGATCCAACGCTTCGGTCGCCCGCTCCTTGCTGTCTTGTGCCTCGCCTCGCTGGCGGCGGCTGATCCTGAGCCCGTCGACGTGGCCGACCTGGCGCTCGGCGAGGGCTTGTCGCTCCGCGTCTACGACCTCGGCGAGCCGATCGACCGTTTGCCGACCCTGATCGAGGGCCAGACGGCCAACGTAAATAAGACGGTCGAGCGGCCCGACCTGGGCAACGACTCGTTCGAGCTCGATGACCGCTTCTACGCAGAGCTCACCGGATACCTACTCGTTGACGAGCCGGGCGAATACGAGTTCTCGCTAAAAAGCGACGACGGCAGCGCGTTCTACATCGGCAGCGACCTTGTCATCGGCCACGACGGCTTGCACGACCGCAACTCGTCGATCGAGAGCCTTGTCGAACTCGACGCTGGTGCGTACCCGATCCGCGTCGTTATGTTCGACAACACCAACTCGGCCATGCTGCGCCTGAGTTGGCGGACGCCGGGGACCGATCACATCGTCGTCATTCCGAGCAAGCACCTCAGAACGGAGACGGGCCAGGTGCGTGTCACCAGTCCCGGCACGAAGCAGTTCGACGTGCCCGGCGGGCCGCTCAAAAGCACCCGACGCGCCGGCGACAGGCGGCCTCTGGCCGGGGTTCACCCGGCGACACGTCTGGTCGAACTGCGGCCCGAAGGCTTCGAACCGGCCGTGGGCGGCATCGACTTTCTGCCGGACGGCCGCATGCTCGTGTGCCTTTGGGAACCCCAAGGCCGCGTCATGATGCTCGACGGCGTGGCCGGGCCGGATGCCGACGCCGACTTCGTCGACGCCAAACAGATCGCCCAAGGCCTGGCCGAGCCGCTCGGCATCAACGTCATGATCGGCGACGACGGCGAGGCGCGCATCTTCGTCCTGCAGAAGCAGGAACTCACCGAACTCATCGACCACGACGGCGACGACGTTATCGACGAGTACCGCGCGGCTGTCACCGGCTGGCCCGTCAGCGACAACTTCCACGAGTTCGCCTTCGGCCTCACCCAGCGCGACGGCAAGCTGTACGGCACGCTCGCGCTGGCCATCAATCCCGGTGGCGCGACGACCGAGCCGCAGGTCGACGGTCGCGGCACGGTTATCGAGATGGACCCGGACGCGGGCACCTACCGCACCTACGCCGCCGGGCTTCGCACGCCCAACGGCATCGGCTACGGCGAGGCCGGTGAGATCTACATCCTCGACAATCAAGGTGACTGGCTGCCCAGCAGCAAGGTGTTGCGGCTCGAAGAAGGTGCGTTTTACAACTCGCACATCACCCCGCCGCACCCGTATGCGACACGACCCGTCACCCCGCCTGTCGCCTGGTTGCCGCAAGGAGAAATCGGCAACTCGCCCACCGCCCCGTCGCCCGTGCCCGACGGCTGGGGCCCCTACGCCGGTCAGCAGTTCCACGGCGATGTCACGCACGGCGGTGTGAAACGCGTCGATGTCGAGATGGTCGAAGACGCCGACGGCAACGACGTCTGGCAGGGGTGCGTCTTCCGCTTCAGCCAAGGCCTCGAGGCCGGCACCAACCGCATGATGGTCGGCCCGGACGGTGACCTCTACATCGGCGGAATCGGGTCCAACGGCAACTGGGGCCAAAGCGGCAAGTTGCGATTCGGCCTGCAAAAGCTCACGTGGACCGGTGATCTGCCCTTCGAGATGGTGCACGTGCTCCCGGGTCAGTCGAGCCAGGGCCAGGGCATCGAGATTGTCTTCACCACGCCGCTGGCCGAGGGTTCAGGCGCATCAGCGCAAAGCTACCGCGTCCGCCAATGGACGTACGAGCCCAACGAGAACTACGGTGGCCCGAAGATCGATCAGAGCGACGTGAGGATAACGTCGGTCGTCGTCTCAGATGACCGCTTGAAGGCTTACCTGCGGGTCGCCGACGAGACGCCGATGAAGGAGAACTTCCTCGTTCACGTGGTCCTCAACGATCAAGGCAATGATGCCGTTCGCGGCGAAGGCGGCCTCGAACCCTGGACGACCGAAGGCTTCTACACCCTCAATACCCTGCCCATGCGCACTTCAAGTTTCGACACACAAAATGATGACGACTTCACGACGCTCTTCGACGGCACCGCCGAGAGCGCGGCCGCCAACTGGCGCGGCTACAAGCAAGAGGCCCTGCCCGATGCGTGGCAAGTCGTCGACGGCAATCTGACCCTCACGAGCGGCGGCGCGGGTGACATCGTCACGAACGACACGTACACGGACTTCGACCTCCGTCTCGAGTGGAATATCAGCCAAGGCGGTAACAGCGGCATCTTTCATGGCGTCGCCGAAGAAGGCGAACACACGAAGAACACGTACCAGACCGGGCTTGAGATGCAGGTGCTCGACGACGAGCGGCACCCCGACGGTCGAAACGGCCGCGACCGGCTGGCGGGTGCGCTGTACAACCTAGTCGACGTGCCGGACCCGTCACCGGTTCGTCCGGCAGGTGAGTGGAACGAGGCCCGCATCGTCGTTGAGAACGATCGCGTCCTGCACTATCTGAACGGCACCGTCGTCGCCGACGTCATGCTCGGCAGCGACGACTGGAAGCAGCGTCTTGCCGCTTCGAAGTTCGCCGACTGGCCGCGCTTTGCCAAGGTCCGCACCGGTCATATCGGCCTGCAGGATCACGGCGACGTCGTCCACTACCGCAACATCCGCATCCGCCGACTCGGCGACGAGTGAGCCGACAACCCAATAGTCCGGCTCGATCTCGTCCATCCGCTTTGCGGCAGCGACTCCGAGCTACGGGTCTCCACCGGACTGACCTATCAGGCTGTCGGAGTGCCGTGTGGAATGACCTACTGGTCGCCCCGCAACCGACCAGGCGGCCATGTCTTCAGCCGTTGAGGCAAGAGGTCAGCTTGCGGCAAAATTGGATAGCCTGTTGCCATGCCCGACGCCAAGCAGCCGAACGTTGTTGTCGTATTTTCCGATCAGCAGCGTCATGACTCGTGCGGCCTGCACGGCAATCCGCTCGGGCTCACGCCGAACTTCGACCACTTTGCGAGTCGCGGGACGCACGTCGCTACGTGCATCACGCCGCAACCCGTGTGCGGTCCGGCGCGGGCTTGCCTGCAGACCGGTCGTTTTGCGACGGCCGTCGGCGGTGGGTGCCACACGAACAATGGCATCCTGCCGACCGACTCGGACGCGCTGGCCAAGCGGTTTGCAGCGGCGGGCTACGCGACGGGTTACTTCGGCAAGTGGCACCTTGGCCCTGGTGGCGGAGCGAGCCAAGCCGTCGCCCCCGAGCATCGCGGCGGCTGGCAAACGTGGCTCGCCGCCAACGCCATCGAAGCCTGCAGCGACTCGTACCACGCTGTTGCTTACGACGAAGAAGGTCGCGAGCACCTGCTGCCCGGCTACCGCAGCGACGCCTTCACCGACGCCGCCATCCGGTTCATCGGCGAGCATCGCAACGGGCCGTTTCTGTGCATGGTGAGCAATCTCGAGCCGCACATGCAAAACCACCGCGACGCGCACCCGGCACCCGACGGGTACGAGCAACGCTACCACGGCCGCTGGACGCCACCCGATCTGGCGGCCCTGCCCGGTGTTCACCCGTTCTACGAACACCTTGTCGGCGGTAACGCCCAACAGGAGCTTGGCGGTTACTGGGGCATGTGCAAACGACTCGACGAAGGGCTCGGCCGCGTGATGGATGCCCTGCGGTCGCTAGGCCAACTCGACAACACCATCGTCGTCTACACGAGCGATCACGCGAGTCATTTCCGCACGCGAAATGATGAGTACAAGCGATCGCCTCATGAGAGCAGCGTGCGTGTGCCTTGCATGTTCCACGGCGGCCCGTTCACCGGTGGCGGGCGGATCGAGGTGCCCTTTCAGCTGACCGACCTGGCACCGACGCTGTGCGACGCGGCAGGTCTGGGGTCGCCGACGGGCTCGCAAGGCAAGAGCCTGCTGCCGATCGTCAAGCGTCAGTCGACGGAGTGGCCCCAGGAGGCTTTTATACAGATCAGCGAGAGCGTGTGCGGCAGAGCGGTGCGGACGGCGCGGTGGAAGTACGCTGTCGAAGACAGAGACACGAAGGCGACGGAGCCGTTCGGCAGTCGGTACGTCGAGACGCATCTGTATGACCTGGCGAGCGACCCGTACGAGCTGTGCAATCTGGCCGGGATCGAGGCGTATGCGACGGTCCGGCAGGAGATGAAAGAGCGGCTGCGTCGACGCATGGCCGAGGCGGGCGAGCCGGTGGCGGAGCTGGTCGACGCGGAGGTGCCGACGGTGCTGCCGGGGCAGGCGTCGCAGCTGGAGATTCGGGCGAGCGATGTGAAGCTGCCGAGGGTCGACTGAGCAAGGTTGCGCGATGGCGGCCGCGGTGGCGCATGTCGTAATCTGCCGTATTCAGACGCACCCAGTTGCGACGGCGGTCGATTCATGCTGTATTTTTTGCTGGAAACGGCTGCAATTTTGCAGCTCGGCCGACGACCCGCCGACGCAGTCGGAGGCTCGGCGAGTGCTCAGAATGTTCCACGTGGAACAATGGGCCGAGGCAAAACCCCGCTGCCGAGCCGCCAACGCACTCGGCGGGTCCGGCGGAATGTTCCACGTGGAACATTGCCGCGTCCGGCGACTCCAATGGCCGCCGCCGCGCAACAAACATTCGCGTTGCAGGTGCTGGAGCGGCTGGAGCTTGACGCTCTTCTAATGTGTTTCGATGCCTCTCGCGTTCATCGGTCTCGGCAGCAACCTCGGAGATCGGCAGTCGCTGATCTACGTCGCGATCGACAAGATCAATCAGCTCGACGGCATTCGGGTCACGCGGACAAGCGACCTCTACGCGTCAGCGGCCCACGACTCGCCGCCGGGTTCGCCGAACTACCTCAATGCGGTGGCTGAGGTGTCGACGACGCTGACGCCAACGCAGTTGCTGACGTCGCTGCAGACCATCGAGCACATGCTGGGTCGCGAGCGGCCGGCTGA
Source organism: uncultured Planctomycetota bacterium (assembly GCA_963841915.1). GTDB lineage: Bacteria > Planctomycetota > Phycisphaerae > Tepidisphaerales > Tepidisphaeraceae > JBCDKH01. The sequence continues at coordinate 1,007,396 of CAWJEN010000006.1, forward strand.
CGTTCGCAACGCGCCACGGTCGATCGATCTGGACTTGCTGCTTTATGAAGGGCTGGTATTGGAGACGCCCGAACTGACGCTGCCACACCCGCGGATGAACGAGCGTGCCTTCGTACTCGCGCCGCTGTGCGAGCTTTATCCGGCGTTTGTGCACCCGACGACGGGTCAGACACTGTCGACGCACTACGAGCAGATCAAGCCCACCGCAACGCCTGCTGTCCGGTTGAACAACATCAAGTCGATGGTGCTCGACAAGCGTGGGCTAACACCAGTTGATCGCTTGGCGGGAGGCATCGGATTGGCGGCTGCATTGCTCGTCGCCACCGTCGTATTTGGCAGCAGCTTCCTTGTCCTGCTGCAGTTGGAACCGGACCTCTTGCCGATTTCCGTCTTTGGCCTGCTGCTCTCGGCCATTGGAGGTTATGGCCTGATCCGTTACCACAGAGCCGCGGAGCGTCTCGACCGTTACGTGAGGACCCTGCCGCCGGACGATGATGCCGACGACGTGGGTCATGGGTTTGAGGTGCTCGATGCCGAGGTCGTTGCCGAGGCTTCGCTACCGTCGCCCGATGCAAGTGTGCCGGACGATCAGCGAGATGCGGCAAGCCCGTGAAGCCCTCGACGGCCGCGTCGGGTTCGTGCCGACGATGGGTGCGTTGCACGCGGGTCACTTGTCGCTCGTCGAGCAGGCTGCGTTTCACGTGGAACATGTCGCGGCCAGCGTCTTTGTGAACCCGACGCAGTTCAACGACCCGGCCGACTTCGACAAGTACCCGCGGACGCTCGATGACGATCTGGCCATGCTGGAGAAGGCGGGCGTGGAGCTGGTGTTCTGCCCGGAGCCGGGCGAGGTCTATCGACCGGGCGAGGCGGACGTGGCGGTCGACGTGCCGGCACTCACCGGACGCTTGGAAGGGGCACATCGACCGGGTCACTTCGCCGGCGTTTGCCGGGTGGTGTTGAAGCTGTTCAACATCGTGCGGCCGGACGTGGCGGTGTTCGGCAGCAAGGATTTTCAGCAGCTTCGCGTGATCGAGGCGATGGTCCGCGGGCTCGACCTGCCGATCGAGATCATTGCTGCTCCGATCGTGCGGGAGGACGACGGTCTGGCCATGAGCAGTCGCAACCGACGCCTTTCCGAGACGGAGCGGTCGGCAGTCGTGGCCATACCCGAAGCCTTGCAGGACGCGACGGCAGACGATCGGCCGTTGCGGCTCGTCGAGCGAGAGGTGCGGGCCAAGCTCACGCGGGCGTGGCTGCGGGTCGACTACGTCGAGGCGGTCGATCCGGTCTCGCTGCAGTCGGCCCAGGAGCGGCCTGCCCGGCTGGTGGTCGCTGCCTACGCGGGAGAGGTTCGGCTGATCGACAACGTCCGACTTGGCTGATGTTCAAGGTACGGGAGCGTCTTTGCCGCGGGTGTTGTCGGGTCGAATAGACTGCAGAACGTGCTGCGCGAACTCTTTCGGATTCCGTTCATCGACTGGCCTGTCTACGGGTACGGGCTCATGCTCGTGCTCGGCGTGTGGGCTTCGATCGAACTCGGCAAGCGGCTGTTCAAGATCTTCGGACTCAACGGTGACGACTTCGTCACGATCGGCGTGCTCGGCCTCGTCAGCGGCGTCGTCGGGGCCAGGCTCAGTCACGTGCTGGAGAACTTCGGCACCTACACCAGCGCCGAGCGGAGCATCGGAGACAACTTCCTTGCGGCCATAAACATCACCGGGGGCGGACTGACCTTTTACGGCGGCTTCCTCATGGCGACGGCGGTGCTGCTGCTCTACGGTCGCGTCAAGGGCTTGCCGATCCGACTGTCGATTGACATCGTCGGACCGTGCCTCATGTTCGGCCTGGCGTTTGGTCGCGTGGGATGTTTGCTCAACGGCTGCTGCTGGGGCCAGGTGTGCCACGTGGAACAAGTGCCCTGGGCTATCACGTTTCCGTACGACTCACCGGCCGTTGATTTTCAACTGGAAACGGGGCAACTCAAACCCGGCGTGGATGTCCCGCAGGAGCTGGTCGGTTATGTCGAGACGGACGAAGGCCTGATCCCGACGACGCTCAACCAGCAGCAGGTACAAGCCGACCCGCGACTGGCGGAGATGGCTCGCAGCGTCCGGTCGCTGCCGGTCCACCCGACGCAGCTCTACAGCGTGCTCAATGCCCTCATCATCGCTGCAACGCTCCTGGCCTTCCTGACGACACGACCGGCTCCGGGCAGGGTGTTCGCGCTGATGTTGCTCCTGTACGGCCCGTCACGATTTGCCTTGGAAACGCTGAGGGTCAACACGCGCCTCACGGGCAACCTGACGTACTCCATGTGGGTCAGCGTTGGTGTCACAACGGCCGGTGTATTGCTGTGGGTCGCCAGCGGCTACCTCGCCCGTCGCATGCCGTCAAAGACGAGCGACAGCAGCTTGCCCGCATCATCGACGACTGTCGCCTGACCGGCAACCACGATTTCGGCCCCAGCCGGCCAGACGTCGCGGAGTTTGACCCAGTCTTTGCCGGTGACGACAGCCACGCCACCGTCAGGTGTGCGGGCGACGATGTTGGCAGCGTCTGAGGCTGAAAAGACGTGATGGTCCGAAAACATGAGGGTGTCTCGCACTTCAACCCCCTCGGCAACGAGAGCGTCGACGAAGGCTTGAGGATGGCCGATACCGCAGGCCACAATTGCCGGCCGTCCAGCGACCGCCGCAACATGAAGTGCGAATCGGCTGGTGAAAGTCGGTGCACGTGTCAACCTCTCGACCTCGCGTCGGGCAGCCGCGGCATCCGCCAAATCGCTCCTTGTGATCAGCACTGCCGAGGCCCGTCGCAGCCCCTCCACCGGCTCCCGCAAGAGGCCACCCGGCAGAAGCCGGCCATACCCGAATGGCCGCGTCGCGTCGATCAGCACGAGGTCGACATCCCGCGCCGCTCGCCGGTGTTGAAAACCGTCGTCGAGCACAAAGCACGTCACCTCCGGCCGTTCATTCAGTACCTGTTTGGCCGCCTCGACACGCTTCGGGTGCGACGCGAAGGCGATCGAATCACCGAGCAGGGACTGGAGCAACTTTGTCTCGTCTGACGTCTCACCGGGAGCTGCTTTGTACCCTCGACTCAGCACTGCCGGCCGCTCACCTGCGTCGAGCAACTGTCGGCACAGCCATGCCACGACGGGCGTTTTCCCGGTACCGCCTACGGTGATGTTGCCGATGGAAATGGTCGGTCTGCCAAGACGTTCGACGTTGTTCCCTCTATTGAAGCCGACGTTGCGAAGCGACACTGCAGCTTGGTATGGAAGCGACATCAAGCCGAGCCCGTGCCGCACCAAGCGCCAGCACAAGCTCTTCTTCCTGCCGCTGACGATGTCGTGAAAGAGACGCTCCATCATGAGTAGATGCCGAGCTTCTTCGGGTCACAGACGACAGATCGTGACGATATGCGAGCCACATCGAATGCTTCGACCCAAGCTTCGATGCTGTCGTCCTCGCCAATGTTGAAGTTGCACCAACCGGCAAGAAGCTGACGGACACGGCCGGGTGACCAGCTGAGCTCTCGCAGCTGCGCGACGCGTGTGTCGCCGTGCCTTTTGGCCAGCTTTCGACCATCCACCCCAACCACCAGGGGCAGATGCAGGTAACGCACCTCGCCTGCTCCGGGATACAGGAGTCGACGCAAGTACGTCTGACGCACTGAGCTGTCGCGAAGGTCATCGCCTCGAACGATGTGCGTCACGCCATAGTCGAAATCGTCGACAGCCGACGCCAGCTGATACGAGATGCCACCATCTGCCCGCTGTATGACAAAAGCGCCGAGGTCGGCCAAGTCATGGGCCTCTACTCGACCCTGAAGATCAGATAGGACAACCTGACCCTCAACCTGCAGGCGAAGAACATCACCGCTGGTTCGAGTCGCCATCGCTCGTCCCGAACACGCTCCTTGATAGACAGCTGCCCCGTCCTCCGAGACTGCGCTCGCAGTAGCAATGACATCTGCGCGTGAGCAACTGCAAGGGAAAACACGCCCGGCCTGGGAGATTTGAGTGACGACATTCTCGTAATGAGGCACTCGCGACGAAGGGAGTGGCGTCATCTGACCCCAGTCAAGACCCAACCATCGCAAGTCGCGCTGGGCCGCGGCGACCGCGCCCGGTTTGTTCCGCGGCCCGTCTAAATCATCAATCCGCAGGAGCACTTGCCAATCAAGCTGCTTCGCCATCGCCCACTGGACGATAAAGGTTCTCGCGTTTCCAAGGTGCAACGCCCCGGTCGGCGACGGGGCGAGACGGGTAATCGACTGCTTCAGTACGTGGGTCAAAAGGATGATGCAATCTGTCGCAGAGAAAAAGATATTCGTCTTTTCATAGTAAGGCCGTACGCTAGCATCGGACGAAGCGGCAGACCTTTGTGAAATGGTCAGTCGCGACGCCGGGTGCGAGACGGGATTTCGGCAGGAGTAGTCCTCCTGTGTTCTGAACCTCTTCAGCCAAGTAACATGCCACGCGGACGCCCCAAGAAGCAGCCATCTATCGCCGAACTTCAAGAGATGATCCGCGCTCGTCGCGGAGAACGGACCAAACTCCTCGGTGAGCGAAAGAAGGTCCAGGCTAAGCTAGACAAGATCGATCGTCAGATTGCCGCCTATGACGGCGACGATGGCAACGGTGGTGGTGGCTACGGCAGCCGCCCGCGGAACGCTAAGCCCCTGCCCGATGTCATCGCCGACGTATTCAAGGCGAACAGTAACAAGACGATGCGCATCAAGGATGTCGCGGAAGCCGTCGAGAAAGCCGGCTACCAAAGCAACAGCAGCAATTTCCGCGGTATCGTCAACCAGACGCTCATCAAAGAAGCTCGGTTCAAGCAAGAGGGTCGCGGCGCTTATCGCCTCGCCAAGGGAGGCTAGCCCCTTCACCCTGAGATGAGGCTGTGTCCATTGCCTCAAAAAGTTGACCGTGCGTGTTTGGGATCAGACACGCACGGCGCTTGCTTTGGAAGAGACCATCCATCGACCGATGGATACGAGACATTGCGTTAAGCTAGTATAGTGGTCCGTCGCCGACATCGCTGTTCCACAAATTGATACCGCCGGCAAGGCTCTTGACGTTGTCAAAGCCTTGATTCCTTAGTGCATCTACGAAGGTGAGTGATCGGACGCCGCTGCGACAGTAGATGACGAGCTCCTTCGCCCGGAGCGGCTCGACGACCTCGTCGAAGCATTGCGCGAGCGACTGCAGCGGAACGAGCATCGACGGCTCTATCTTCGTGATTTCACGCTCGTGAGGAAGTCGACAATCGATGAGGATGACGTCACGGCGCTGTTTTAAAGCGGCGTAGAGTTGACGTGGCGTAATTTCACGAGAGTCATCTAGCCGATATCCTGCCGGCAAGCCACCTGCATCGAGCGCTTCTTGAGGTTCATCTGGCACGTCGGATGGTAGACGCGAGCAGGTTGGCATTCGCTATGATGCGATCATGCAACGTGTCATGATCGCTCTGGTTGGCCTGCTCACGACTGCCGCCCTGGCGAGCGCAGACAAGTCTTACGACGCGCTGCTGAAGCAATACGTCACGCCCAACGGCTTCGTCAACTACGACGGGCTCGCAGCCGATCGAGAGTCGCTCGACACCTACATCGGCGGTTTGGCGACAGTGGACCTTGCGTCGCTGTCTGGTGACGATCGGCTCGCGACGCTCATCAACGCATACAACGCCTTCATGCTCGAGACGATTCTCGAGAACCGACCGATTGACAAAGTCACTGACATCGATGGCGTCTTCAAGCAGGAGCGGTTCATTCTCGCCGGCGAGCCGGTGTCACTGGACGAGGTGGAGCACGAGATGATCCGCAAGCAGTTTGACGAGCCGAGGATCCACTGGGCCGTCAATTGCGCCGCCTTATCGTGCCCGCCGCTCCGGGCCGAGGCATACACCGGCGAGCGGCTCGAGGAGCAGTTGGCCGACCAGACGCAACGCGTGCACGCCGATGCGAAGTTTGTCGACTACGACGGCGGTGACACGATCACACTGAGCGGTTTGTACAGCTACTACGCCGACGACTTCAAGCAAGGCCACGACAGCGTCTTGCCGTACGTCGCGCAGTACGTGCCGGCACTGAGGGAGCAGCTCGAAGCCGGAAATGCTCCGTCCATCGAGTACAACAAGTACGATTGGACGCCCAACGATGCCGCTCTGCACGCAGATTGAAGCGTGATGATCGTCAGCCTTGCTAACCCGGAGGAGCTATGAGAAAGATCCTTACCGCCGCCTTGTTGTTGAGCCTCGCTGCTTCAACGGCGACAGGTGATGTGCTTGTACTCATCGACGGCGAGCAAATCGTCGGCGAGGTGCGGCGAGAGCATCGCAATGGGCAGGACGGCTACCTTGTCAGCATCGGCAACGAGCAACGCTTCATCCGGCTCGATCGCGTGCGACGCCATGTCATCGGTCGCGACACGGTGGAGGCACCGGAGCCGCTTGGAGATGCATCAGAGGACGCAATTCGCCTCGAGTCGCTACGACGCGCGACGGCTGGCTTGACCGATATAGACCTCACTCTGAAGAAGTACGACGCGTTTCTCGATGATGCGATGGACGCAGCGGTCGTGATTGCTGCCAATGCCGATCGTCGTCAATGGGAACTTCGACAGGTCGGCGGATTCGTCAAGGTCGGCGACGACTGGATGACGCCAGCCGACCGCCAGACGCTGCTCGCCGCAGCGCTGGCCCGCATCGATGACGCTCGTCAAGCCGTTTCGCAGGACGCAGCAGACGCTTTGCCTTTGGTAGAGTCGCTACTGGCTGATCCGCTGACCCAGCCGGCAGGCGCGTACCTGTCGGGGGTCGTCGCACTGCAGGCGGGTCAACTTTCAACCGCCCGTCAGCAGTTTGAGCGTGTACGGGCGGTCAATCCGACGCACGCACCGACGCTGGTCAACCTAGCCGTGATTCAGACGCAACTCGGTCGACCGGAGCGGGCGACGTGGTTCATGGCAGAGGCCATCGCTGCGGCATCCGACCGTCGCTCCGTACTCGACGCGGCCGCAGAGTTGCTGAACATGCTCGATGAACCGCGTGACCGCAACGCCGAGAAACTGGCGGCGGTCTTTGCAGAACACGATAAGACGATGCAGCAACAGCTCAAGGAACAGGGCCTTTATCGATACGGTGGCATCTGGATCGACGCAGAACGACGCAAAGCTATCGAGGAAGAGCAGGCGGAGGTAGAAGCAGCAGTGGGCGAGCTCAAGTCGCAGTACGACACGCTGGCCCAGGAGATCCGCCTGATCGAGCGGGAGGTGTCTGCCAACGAGGCAGCGATGCGGCAGATCGAGATTCAGAGCACTGTCCGCGACGCAGAAGGTCGCTTGATCCGCCTGCCGTTACCGGCCGAATTCGGCAGACTTCAGGCGGACAATGAGCGGTTGATCGTTGACCGGAACCAGCTTGTCGCTCAAGCCACACAGCTGGAGAACGAGGCCCAACAGCTTCGACAGGCCGTCGACCGAGGCTCGTTCACCGGCAAGATGGAACCCGTTGGCGCTGACGGTGTGCCGGTGCCTTGAAAAAGCCGTCGCTCAAGCACCGGCCAACACAGGCTGCGGCGTGATGACGTCGCGGTGAATTCGTTCTTCGAAAGCATCTTCTATAGGCGTCGCGTCGAGTTCTTCGCCCTGCCGGACCAGTCGGGCCGAGTTGAAGACGACGATGATGCTTGACAGCGTTTGCAACGCAGCGGCAACGATCGGGTCGATATAGCCGGCCGCGGCCAGCAGGCCGAAGACGATGATGAAGGCCAGGCTGATGCCGATGCCTTGCATAATCACGCGGCCGCTTTGACGCGCCAGACGCTGCAAGAACGGCACGCGGTCCAGCCGGTTGTTCATGAGCGCGACGTTGGCACTGCTAATGGCGACGTCGCTACCGGCGGCACCCATGGCGATGCTGAGATCGCCCGCTGCCAAGGCCGGTGCGTCGTTGACGCCGTCACCGACGACGGCAGTGACGAGGCCCTTCTGCTTAAGACCCTCGACCACTTTGAGCTTGTCGGCAGGCAGCACTTCGCCCTGTACGTCGGTGCAGCCGGTCTCTGCCGCGACACGCCGGGCGACGCTCCAACGGTCACCGCTGACCATGACCACCTGGCGGACGCCTTGCGTTTTGAGCAGGCTGACAGCTTCGGCAGCGTCGTCGCGGACCTTATCCTCCAAGCCGATCCAGCCGAGCAGCCTGCCGCCGCGGGCGACGTAGAGCACGCTGATGCCGTCCGGCGGTTGCTTGTCTTCGGCGAGCTCTACCGCGACGCCGTTGTCACCAAGCCACGCCTCGCGACCGACGACGATGGTGTCGCCGTTGATGCGTCCGCGGACACCGAGGCCGCCCGTCTCTTCGAAGTCTTCAACCGGATCGACCTGCACGCGGGCCCGCTCGGCTGTTGCGACAACGGCTCGCGCAACGGGGTGCGTCGAGTTTTTCTCGACTGCGACGGCTGCGGCAAGCAGGTCGGCCGGCTCGACGCCGTCGACGGGTGCCAGGCGAGAAACGCTCAGGCGGCCAGTGGTGAGGGTGCCCGTCTTGTCGAGTACAACCGCAGAGAGATTTCGTGCCCGCTCGAGAACGCTGACATCTTTGATGAGAATGCCGAGCCGTGCCGCCGCAGATAAAGCGGCAACCATGGCGGTCGGCGTGGCGAGGATGATGCCGGCCGGGCTGCCGACAATGAGCAGCGCGACAAATCGGGGTGTGTCGTTCGTAAAGAACCAGACGACGGCTGCCACCATCAGCATCGTCGGGGTGTGATAGCTTGCGTAGGCGTCGGCGAGGCGCTGGGTGGCCGTCTTGCTCTGCTCCGCGTGGAGCACCAGATCCTGAACGCGGCCCAGCGTCGTGTCGCTGCCGGCGTGGGTGATGCGGACGTCGAGAGCGCCGGTCAGATTCGTCGTGCCACCGAAGACATCGGTGCCCTCGTCGACATCAACCGGCAGCGACTCGCCGGTGATGTTTGCCTGGTTGATGCTGCTCGTACCGCGAACGATCGTGCCGTCGCCCGGCAGGTTGTCACCCGGCTTGACGCGGACAACATCGCCGGGCTGCAGGTCTTTGGCCTCGACCTGCGACTCGCTGCCGTCGTCGTTGATCTTGAGCGCCGTAGTCGGCGTCAGGCGGAGCAACCGCTCGATCGTCCGCCGCGCGCCGAGAGCGGTACGGCTTTCGATGAGCGTCGACAGCGTCATGAAGAACGCGATCCAGCCAGCCGTCGTGTAAAGCGACTCTGCAAAGGCTGCCAGAACGGCCACCGCGGCAAGAACGCTGACGCCGAGCCGGCCTTGCCAAATGTCCTTCAGCGCGTCGACGATGATCGGAACGCCGAGCAGCAACGCTGCGAGGATGGCTGCGACGCTCGCATGGAAGTTGGCACCGCCTGCCGCGTCGTCGAAGGCGAAGCTGGCGGCGAATGCGACGAGCAACAGCACACCGCCGAAGAGCGTCATCACCAGCCGTGGCCCCACGGAGCGGGTCTCGCTCGGCTGATGGTCGGCCGGCTTTGCCGGTGTCGAGGCGGCGGTGGACTCGAAGATCGACGAAGGGCTTGCGGTGGTCATGCGTCGGCTCCTGCCAACCGTAGTGCCGTCGGACTTCGGATCCAAAAGCGCCTGATGCCCGCCGCTACGAAGCGTCGCGCGTCTGGAACAGTGCGACGGCTAACGCGAGGATGCCGACAATCAACGCCAGGCCGTAAAGCGAGACAAGACCAACGTACTGCCAGCCGACATCGGCGATGGAACCCTGCGACAAGGCGTCGCTGAGCCAGTAAAACTGCAGATTTGGAATGGCGGCGTAACCGATCTGTGCCCACGAGGCGATGCCGGTGCCGCTTTCGTTGGCTGCGTTGACGAGACGACCAAAGGTGTAGTCACTGGTCAGCCCGAGCAGGAAGACGACGAGCATGATCGACAGCGTCGCCGCCTGACCAAGCCGCGTGCTGCACGCGACGGCAACGGCGGCGAACAACATCGTGGCCTCTAAGATCATGAAGGCCGCCAGCCACTGCCCGCGTGAGAAGACCTCGCCCGTCGGTTCTGCTGCAAAAGCATGATCAAAAGGAGCAGCCGCCAGAAGGCCCACAGGCAGCAGAATGGCCAGCCACCGGGCGGTTGTGCTGCCGAACGGCTTGCCGAACAGGTAATTGGCCGCCCCACCGATGACGACGCCGCCGAGTAAAGCCACGCCACCGAAAACCAGCACCGGAGCGTCCCAAGGCGTGCTGACGGTGCTGAAGGCACCTTGCCGGATCGCCAGCACGTGGACGATGGTCCAAACCCACCAGGCCAGGGCCAGAGCTACAGCGATGCCGATGTATTTGCCCAGGACGAACACCGGCCGTGCCAGCGGCTTGCTGATGACGGTCAACGCTGTCTTGTCTTCAATTTCACGACTGACGACGCCACTGGCGGAGAAAGCGGCCAAGACGAGTCCGCCGATGAGCAACATCGACAGACCCATGTCGGTCGCCAGCATATCATCGTCGTCAAACGTGTAGGCGGCGAGGAACGGGCTGAGGATCAGGGCAAAGATCACGACGCCGAGCCACACGATGTAAAACGGCTGACGGACCGCTTCTACAAGCGCATTACGAGCGACGGCGTAGAGCTGAATCAACATGAGTCGGACGCCGGGAAGCGGCGGATCACGATAGCTTAGCCGACAACGCGTCGGCCAAAATCTCAGTCCAACCTGATCGCACGCCGTCGACCGTAAAGCCGTAAGCGATGACCGCCGAGTCGGTCCCGATGCCAAGGCCCTAGACGTTGCCGCCGATCCGGTCGTTGATATTCAATGGACCGGTCCACCCGACCTCCGCGTTGTTCCGGACTCGTATGTCCGGCCGAAGCAGGCAAGTGAACTTCCCATCGATTTCGTCAATTGCATCGAGCCGAAAGTCCGCCTGTCGCCCGTCGGACGAGTTGGCGAAGGCGTTGTCGTCGCTGAAGTCGATCTGCAGATTGGCGAGGCTGCGGAATTCGCAGTGGTCGAATCACTCGATAATCAGCAGCAGCGACACGTCGCGGCTTCACCATCTACGCGTGGTGTGTCGTCGCAGACCCTGCCGGTGGCCCGGCAGTCGGCTGCAACGCTACAGTCGGCGGCGCGTTACCTTGCAACGCCGCAAGAGGAGCCATGGCCGACGCGACCCCACGACTTAGCCCGCCCGACGCCGCACCAGAATCAATGGCTGAGCAAGGTCGCGTCGTCGCCGCCTCGCTCGGCGGACTCGGCATGCAGTTTGTGCTTGTCGCGGTCGCACTCGGCCTGCTGACGACCGGCAACCTCAACGGCCTGGGCCTAATCCCGTTTACGCTCGCCGGCTTGTTGCCGTGGGCGGCAGCGGTTGTTGCGGCAATCCTTCGCAAAGCCCGTGCAACCGAGGCGTACGAGCTCGAAGCCGCACGACGCGGTGGCGAGGCGGCACGGACGATCTTCGAGAGCGAGATCGACGCCCGACCCGCAGGCCGCAGGCTCGAACGCTTCCTCAAGCTCGGCCTGCCGATCATCGGTGGCATTGTCGGCATCTTCCTGCTCTACAACGGGCTGACGATCCTGCGCACCGTCCTGGTCCTGCGGCAAAGGCCCTTCACCGCGCCCGACCTGCTGGCAGGTGTGACCGGTGCGGCAGCGTTCTTCGGGTTCGTCGCAGGCTTCTACCTCCTGGGGCTCGGCGGCTCGCTGAAGCGGCCGGTGCTGCGTGGTGCGGCGGTTTACCTGCTCGGCACGGTCATCCTGTTCGCCCTCGTCGCCGCTGCTGCCGCTATCGAGGCGGCGGTTGGGATCCGCGTCGTCTCAATCGTCGTCTACTACGCCCTGCCGATCATCACGTTGATTGTCGGTGTCGAGATTCTGCTTAATCTGGTTCTTGAGCTCTATCGTCCGGCGGCGACGGGTGAAACAGTCGACAGCGCCCGGCCGGCGTTCAACCCACGCGTTGTCGAGTTCGCCGTCAGCCCGGGCGGGGTCGTTCGTCAGCTCAACGAGGCCTTCCGCTATCAATTCGGCTTCGAAGTCACCCAGTCGTGGTTCGTCGGCGTCCTCCGGAAGTCGGCCGCTTTGCTGCTGCTCGTCGGGGCTCTCATCCTCGTCCTGCTGAGCACACTCGTCGTCGTCAGGCCCCACCAGCGTGGTCTCGTCACGACATTCGGCCGGCTCGACAACGCGTCGCTCGAGCCTGGACTGCACGTCAAGTGGCCTTGGCCGATCAGCCGAGCCAGACTCGTGGAGACCGGCCGCATACGCACGCTTGTCGTCGGCACGGAAACCGACCTCGTCAACCATTCGAGCTATCTGTGGTCCAACCAGCACACGCAAAACAACGGCCTGCTGATCGTCAGTGGCACCGGGCAGACCGGCGAGGCTGCCGGCCCGGCCATTGGTTTGGCCGCGGCAGATCTGCTTGTGCAATGGCGTGTGGATGAGAATCAGGTGCACGACTTCGTGGCCGGCTACGCCGAACCGACGCGACGGCTCCAGACGCTCGCCGACCAGGCGCTTGCCCGAGAGATTGCCAGGTACGACATCGACAGCGCGATCGGCTCGCGGCGGACGGACGTTGCCGCGGCCGTCGAGACGCGGCTTCGGTCGGCCGTCGATGGTGACCGGCTCGGCATCGATATCGTCAGCGTCGGGCTCAAGAGCGTTCGCCCGCCTGTCGAGGCGGCAGAGGCCTTCAACGCCAGCGTCGCCGCCGAGCAGGACAGCGTCCGACTGGTCAAGGAAGGCGAAGCTCAGCGAGACGGCCTGCTGGCCCAGGTCGCCGGTTCGACCGAGCGGGCCTTGGAGCTGAGCTCGCGCATTCGCGCGTTGGAGCGGGCTGTTGTCGCCGAGGATGCCGACGCCGCTGATTTGTCTCGCACGGAGGCCGAGATCACGACGGACCTGCTCGCCGGTGGCGGGTCGGCATCGGAGAACCTGCTGCAGGCCCGTGCCGTTCGTTGGCAGAGCGAGAACTCTGCCCGCAGCCGCACGGCTAGAGCTCGCGCCCTCGTTGAACCTTTCGCCAAGGCAGCGGACGTATTCCGCAAGCGGCTGTACCTCGAAGCCATCCGCGGGTCGCTCGCTGATCGGGCCAAAGATATTTACCTCACACCGAGTCCGGTGCAAATGGAGTTCGAAGGGGAAAGTGGCCTAGGCATCCGTGGTGCCGGCGGCCTGCGGATGCCCGAAGGTGAGCAGTAAGCTTGAGACGAACCGCAATGCCAGGAGCTGTTTGACCCGATGAATCGCCTGCTCAACATCCTCGTCGCCCTTGCCCTGTTGCTCGTGCTGATCGGCTATGCGGCGACGTACACCGTCTCCTTCAATGAGACGGCCATCGTTACGACGTTCGGCAGCGCCGGTGACGGCAGCGTAAAGAACGCCCCGCGTCAGGACGGTGTGACCGAGGCCGATCCCAATGACGGCGGTGCCGGCCTCTACTTCAAGCTGCCCTGGCCGATTCAACAAGTCGCCGCCCGTTACGACACGCGGGTGCAATTGCTCGAAAGTGCCGTCGAACAGGCCACGACGGGGGATCAGCAGAGCATTGTGCTACGCGTCGCAGTGACGTGGCGGGTCGTGGATCCGCTGGCGTTCTACAAGTCGCTCGGCAGCCTCGGCGAGGCCGAGTCGCAGCTCCGTAATCGGATCCGCGCCGCCCGCGGCCTCATCGGTGACTACGACTTCAACGACCTGGCCAACATTGAGGGCACTGCGACTGCCGCCAGCGAACTGGCCGACCGCATGATGACCGGCGTGCAAAGCGGTGTTGACTCCAGCGGCTACGGCCTGGAGGTATTGGATCTCGAAGTGACGAAGCTTGAAGTGCCCCGCGGCGCAGTGACTGACAGCGTGGTGCAGCGCATGGCCTCGGAGCGGACGCTCCTTGCCGCCCGGCGCAGCAATCGGGTGCTGCGGGCCAGGCTCGGCTCATCACCGAGGGTCAGCAGAACGCGAGCGTCATCACCAGCTTCGCCGAAGAGCAGGCGGCTGAGATTCGCAGTCGCGGCGAGGCGGCGGCGGCGGCGACGTTGGCCGAACTGACGGGCGAAGCTGCAGAATTGGCCGTGCTGCTCGACGAAATTGAGACCATTCGCCTGTCAGCCGGCAGCCGTGCCCGATTCTTCATCGACGCCGCGTCGTTCTACCCGCTCAATCGGCTCAGCGAATTCCTCGACGTGCCCGAGCCGAAGGAGCAGCCGTGAGCGAATTGGCTCCAGAACACGATCACGATGCCGGCGTCGAGCAGACGCCCGAGCGAGGATTGACCGACGCACTGGCGATCAGCTTCCGCGTACTGCGGGTGCTGTTCGTCATCATGCTGATCTTCTTCCTGTTCAGCGGCGTCTTTACGGTCAACCAGAATCAAGTCGCTGTCCGCACCAGCTTCGGTCGAATTTCAGGCGGACCCGGCGGTGAAGTATTGACCGCAGACGGCGGACCTTACTTCCGCTGGCCCAAGCCGGTCGGTCAGGTCTTCTACATTCCGACCGAAGAGCGAAGGCTGCAGATCAGCCAGACGTTCGCCTTCCAGGCGACCGACAGCACCGAGTCGCTCGCGACGGCCGCCCCCGCGGCGGATCAGACGAATGTCGTCGATTTCGGCTTCCTTTTAACGGGTGACAAAAACATCGTCTACGCCCGGTACAACGTCGACTACAGGGTGCGGCCTGAGGAGGCTATCAGCTTCCTTCGCCATGCTGCCGGACCTGAAAACGACCGACTGCTTCTGCCCGATGGCCAGCTCGGTGCTCCTCGAGACACAGCTGATTTTGCTGTTATTGCCGACAATCCGGATCGGATGTTCGAGCGGGCCAACCGGCTCGTGGCCGCCGCTGTGGAGCAAGCGGTCATCGCCGACACGGCACGTCGCAGCGTCGAGGAGTTCCGGCTCGGCCGCGCCGCCGAAGGAACGAGCGATCTGCAATCCGCCATCACGGGCGACGCGCAGCAGATGCTCGATGACATGAATCTCGGCATCGAGATCGTCAGTCTGCAACGCACCGAAGCGTCCGTGCCGCCACAAATCAGAAGCATCTTCGAGCAGCTCAACCAGGCGTTACAACTTCAGGCAGCGCTCCTTGATCAAGGGCGGGGCGAGCAGCGGAATCTGCTAACGGGTGTCGCCGGCGATGCGGCCCCGGCGTTGCTGGCGTCGATTGAGGTTTACGAAGCGGCCGACGCCCGCCGGCAAGCAGGCGACGAGACGGCCAGTCAGGAAGCTGAAGACGCACGGCAAGCCATTGCCGACCTGCTGAATGGCGGGACGGTGAGCGAGGTCCTGACCCGCCTTGCCGAAACGCTGCCCGCCGACGCACCCGCCCGCCAGCAGTTACTCGACGAAGCGACGGCCGGCAGAAACCTGACGGTCAGCGGCACCGCATACGAGCTCGTCGGCACGGCCGCCAGTGATGCTTCGCAGATCGTCCGCCAGGCGCAGGCGCTTCGGCAACGCACGCAGGGGCTGACGGAGGAATACGCCGCCAACCCCGAGCGACTTCGCGGGCGTCTCATGCTGGCTGCACTTCGTGATATCCTGACCGCCCCGGACGCCGAGATTGAGTACGTCCCGGTGGCCGACATGATTCGCTTGCAGATCACGCCCGATGCTGAGCGTCGGAGCCAAAACGAACGTCGTCGTCTTGATGGCGCACGACAGCCGCAATAAGGGTTTACCTACGTGACGACCACCACCGCCACCAATACGACTCACGATGACGACGCCGTGCTGGAGCTGCGCGGCGTCTCCAAAACCTTCCGCGACTTCTGGCTCAGGCCACGCGTTAAAGCCGTTCAAGACGTCGATCTGGTCGCCCGTCGCGGCGAAGTCATCGGCCTGCTCGGCCCCAACGGCAGCGGCAAGACGACCACGATCAAGATGATCCTCGGGCTGCTCAACCCGACCGCCGGGCAGATCGCAGTCCTCGGCAAGCGGCCAAGCGACGTCGCTCTGAAGCACAAGATCGGCTACCTGCCCGAGGAGTCAAACCTTTACCGCTTCCTCAACGCAGGCGAAACGCTCGACTTCTACGGCCGCCTGTTCAAGATTCCCGCCGTCGAGCGGAAGGGACGTGTCGAGAGCCTGCTCGAGATGGTCGGCTTGACCGCCGCTCGCTATCGGCCGGTCGGTGAGTATTCCAAGGGCATGCAACGCCGTGTCGGGCTGGCTCAAGCACTCATTAACGACCCGGACCTGCTCGTGCTCGACGAGCCGACCACCGGCATGGACCCGATTGCCACGCGGCAAATCAAGGACCTCATCAAGACGCTCCGTGATCGTGGCAAGACCATCCTCCTCTGTACGCACCTGCTCGGCGAAGTCGAAGACGTCTGTGATCGGCTCGTCATCATGTACGGCGGCAGGATCCGGGCATCGGGCACCGTCGGCGAACTGCTCACTGTGCCTGACAAGCAGTCGATCGAGGTCGACGGTGAAGCACTTGATGCGGCGACCGTCGAACGACTGACGGCAGTCATCAACGAAAGCGGCAGGCAGGTGTCCGAGGTGCGTCATCCACGTCAAAAGCTCGAGAACGTTTTCATGGATGTGATCGAGCTGGCCAATCGTGGCGGCGAAACGACCACCGGTGCCGCCGTCGGCGGTGACATGGCCGGGTTCCTGACGAACGGCGACGGTGACGACCTGCTTCGGTCGCTGGCAGCTACGCCGACGAAGCCGGAAGTCGTGACGCCCGAGCCTGTTCCCGAAGCAGCCGCAGCCGACGAAGGCGAGCTGGAGCGACTTCGCGACGAACCGGTGTCAGCCGCCCCCGAGCCTGTTGCGCCTGCCCAGCCGCAGAAGGACGATGACTTCCTGAGCGATCTGGCCGGTCCCAAAGAGACTGACGAGGCCGGCCGATGACCGCGTTCGATCAGGACATCCTCGCCGGTCGGAAACGACGCCAAGGCCGCGTCGGCTTTGCCAAGTACCTCGCAGGCCGAGCGACGGGTTGGATGATTGCCATCGCGGCAACACTGCTCGTCGTTTTCGTCATCGGCGGCTTCGCCGAAGCTGCTGGCGGAGACTCAGCTTTTCGTATGCCTTGGGATTGGTTGCCAGCCGTGCTCAACGGCAGCGAGCCGATGGCCCGGTGGACCGGCGTCGTTCTGACCCTCTTTCTGGGCGGCTGGCTGGCGACGATTGGCCTGAAGCTATGTCGGCTCCTGCTGTCGCTCGACATCATTGCCAGCACGGCCATCGGCAGCGTCTTTACCGTCGCCCGCGCCGGACTCGACGAGGCCGTCCGCAACAGAACGGTCGTCGTGCTGCTTGGCCTGATGCTCGTCGCCTTGTCCGTGCAGCCGTACCTGACGCTCGGCACAATCGAGCACCCGCTACGCGACACTATTCGCTTCACACTGTCGTACAGCGGCTTCATTGCCGCGCTGTTTTTGGGCGGCGTGACTATCTTCTTGGCCACCAGCGGCGTGGCCAGCGACTTTTCTGCCCGCCGGGCCGGCAGCGTTTTCGTCAAACCCGTTCCACGGTGGGGCTACTTGCTAGGCCGCTGGCTCGGCACGGTGGTGCCGATGGCGGTGCTCGTCATCGTCTGGGCGGTGGTAACCCTATTCATCTCGACGGTTTGGCTGAATCATCAGACCGCCCTGGACATTCAAGATCGCGACTTCATCTCGAATCAGGTGCTCGTCGCACGGGCCGAGACGGAGGCGCAGCCGGACGAGTCGCTTCAGGACCGCGTTCGTGATCGGGTGATGACGCTCCGCGAAACGGATCCGGACCGCGTGGCCCGTCGTGGCGAAGCGAACCTGGTCCAGGACCTGCTTAACGAGGAGCGACTTTCGTTCCTCGCCCTGCAGTACGATGAGACGAAGTCGTACCGGTTCCCGGGCCTGGGAGAAGTTCGCCAGCGGGCGCTGGCATTGGAGGCTGAGCTGAAGGCAGATGCCCAGGAGATCAGCGACCGGCTCAAGGAGATTAATGTCGACTTGAAACCGAATGCCGTAACGCTTGCGAGCGTTCTACCCTTTGGTGAGTTCCTTGATCTCGACCTGTCGCAGGGCCAATTGCAATTGCAGTTCAGCGTCCGCGGGAGCAACACCTACGGTTCGACGAACGGCGTGGTGAGTCTCGAAGCTGCGGGCGCCGTGCTCACGGTCAATTATCTTATCGACCGCGTTCAGACGTATTCGCTTCCCGCCACCTTTATTGATGAAGACGGGACGTTGGAGTTGTCGGTGAAGAATCGAGGCTTCATCCGAAACGACACGCTGCAGCAGGTTCCGATTCAGTTCGAGGCTGATACGTGGCTGAGTATCTTCTCAGTCCGCGGTGACTTCGGCGGCAACGTGCTGCGGCAGGCGATACTGCTGTGGACACGCCTCTGCTTCCTGGCGATGTTGGCCACGGTTGCGGCATCGGTAATGAGCTTTCCCGTGGCCACGACGTTGTCGCTAGCGCTTTGGACGCTGGCGGCCGGTGGTACCTGGCTGCAGAGGACGCTGCAATCCGGCGTCGGCCGAAGCGGCGACAACGTTGCCGGCTCTGCGTTCGAGATGTTCCTGGTCCCGATCGCTCAGGGGCTTGCGTGGCTCATGAGCGGCTTCAGCAAGGTCGACGGCATCTCCCGGCTTAGCCAAGGCTTGTACTTGTCTTGGAACGACGTGCTCTACCACGTCTTGACCGTCGGGCTGCTATGGACCGCCATCGCATTTGCCGTCGGTTGGGTGCTATTCTCGCGACGCGAGATCGCACGCGTGCAGGTCTAAGCGGCATCGGCCGCAACTAATCTGGGGTCGGCAACGTATACCTACGTATGAGGAACGCCCTGACGATCACTGGTGGCATCGGCATCTTTGCCGCCTGCGTCGCGGCGGCGGGCATGCTGACCCAGTCGATCAACCAGCAACGCAAGGACAACAACCTTGCCGTCAGCGACAACATCTACGACCTGCCGCCCGAGCACGCTGTCACGCAGGCAGGTCTTGGCATCTTCCGCGGCATCGCCCTCGCGTTCGCCTGGCAGCGAATGGAGGATCTGAAGAACGAAGGTAACTACTCCGAGGCCGTCCAGCTCGGCGAGTGGATCACGAAGCTGCAACCCAAGTTCGCCCGTGTCTGGGAGTTTGTCAGCTGGAATCAGGCGTACAACATCTCGGTCGGCACCCACACGCCCGACGAGCGGTGGTTCTGGGTGCGAAGCGGCATTGACCTGCTGCAGCGCAAGGGCGGCGGGATCGACTCGAATCCTGACAATCTTCGCCTCTATCAGCAGCTGGCTTGGATTTACCACCACAAGGTGGGCATGTTCCAGGACCAATACAACTGGTACTACAAGCGGAACGTCGCCAGCGAGTTCAACGCCATTCTCGGCGAGCCTCCCCGGAATCGCCAGCTCAATGTCGCCTGGCTCGAAGCCATCGCCGCCTCACCCGACAGCGAGCAGCTACTCGGCGACGAAGCCCGGCGGCTGCTGCGTTACATGCGGGATAAAACTGCCGGCGACGTGGTAGACCAACTCCGCGACTTCACCGTCGCCAGCGTGCTCGTGCCGATCGAGACGCCCGAGGGGCAGGAAGACAGCGCATTCACCGCCGGAGAGCTGGAACCGCCGCAGGCGTTTCCGGAGTGGGCCGAGCAGGAGACAATTGATGAAACGATTGCATTTCTCCGAAAGAAGGCCTTAAAGAGCGACCGCCTGAACATGGACCTCGACGCGATGATTCGCGATGCCGACGAACTGGGAGCCATTGACTGGCGGCACCCGGCGGCGCACTCAATTTACTGGGCTCGCCGCGGTCTTGAGCGAGTTGAAGAAGACGAGGGCCGAAGCCTGGAAGGCCAAACAAACCTTCGCCGGCAGGTCCTCAACAGCCTCAACGGGCTGGCACGCGAAGGACGCGTCGTCTACGACCCGTTGCAGAACTACGTGAGCTACACACCTGACTGGCCGTTTTGGCTGGACTTTGAGCGGTATTACGTGATGGTCCAGGACGCGGAGCTCGAAGCCGCCCGTGCGGCCGGCGTAGAGCCGGGTGAGCTGGAGACGCTTCGAACAGAACGCATGTACGGCAGCGGCTTCCGCAACCGCATGGACGCCGCCATCGCCGACGCTGAGCTGTACGGCGACCGCGACATGGCCGATGAGCTTTTCCTCCGGATGGCCCGGCGGTACGAGGGCACGCGGTTCGAAGAGCGATACAACGTCGGCCTCGACGAGTTCCTCGAAAAGCAGTGGAACGACACGATCGAAAATCCTGACACCGCCCGAGCCACCATCTCGGCCATGCTGGTGCAGGCGCTGTCGTCGCTCTACCTCGTGCGGCAACCCGAACGGTACGACCAGCTTGTTGCCAAGGCCCTCGATCTGCACGAGGGCTGGCGGAAGCTCAACCCGGACCCGAACGACCCGCTGTATCAGGAGGTGCCGCCCTTCCCGTCGCTCATCGCAGAGGCCTACGGCAACTTCCTCACCGGCAAGAGTGGTCAGGTCGTCGTGGAACGCATTCCGCTGGAGATTCGGGCAGGGGTCTGGGCTTCACTGGGCGATTCTGAGGATGTTCAAGTCGCGCTGTTTCGCTCGAACTTTGGCCAAGAGATGTACCGGCAAGCCGCCGCCGAGGGATATGACCCGTCGCTGGTGTTCCCGCCACCGCCGAGCCTGCGATTCACCGACGAGCTTAAAAAGTCCGTGTCCGGTGATAAGGACCTCAATCGCGAACTTGAAGAAGGTACCGATTTAGCCGAGCAGGAGATCAAGTAGCCTCTCCTGCCTCCCGCTAGGCTACCGGGCTGCATGACGGACCGACGCCTGCTGCCGACGCTCGCCCTTGTCGCCGGCCTGGCCATGACAGTCGGCATGGCCGCCCCGGCCACGCTTCCTTGGCGGCTGCTGTTCATCGCTGGTTCGGTCGGCCTGTCCGTCGTCATGCTGCTAGCGTGGCGGAGCGGTCGCGTGTCATTGCCGACGGTCTTGTGCGTCGGCGTATTGCTTCGTCTGATCGTGCTGCCGATCGCGCCGACACTGTCCGATGATGTGTGGCGTTATCTCTGGGACGGCCTCGTCACCGCGACCGGGGGCAACCCATACTTGTCGCTGCCGAGCGATTCGATCAACGCCGAGTTGTCGTCGCTCGTGCCGCTCGACCGGCTCAACAGTGGTCGCTACTACAGCGTCTATCCGCCGGTCTCGCAGTATCTCTTTGCAACCGCAGGCACAGCCATTCGATTCTTCGGATCGGCGATGGCTGGGTTGATTGTGCTGAAGCTCGTTGCCCTGCTGTGCGAGCTGCTCGTGTTGTGGCTGCTGGTCTGTCTCAAGACGCCTGCAACCCTTGTCGTGCTCTACGCGTGGAACCCGCTGGTGATTGTCGAGACGGTCGGACAGATGCACAGCGAGGCGTTCATGCTGCCGTTGCTCGTCGGCACGATCGCCGCCTGCCGCGGCGACCGCCTGCGCCTCGCGGGCGTGCTGCTCGCGGCAGCGACATGGGTCAAGCTGTTCCCGCTCCTCTTGTTGCCTTTGCTGTGGCGACGCGGCGGCTGGCGGAGCGTCTGGCCACAGATCCTCACGCTCGCGCTGCTCGCCCTGCCGTTTTACCACGGCAATGTCGTCGGCAACGTCCGTCAGTCGATTTTGCTCTACGCAACTACGTTCGATTTCAACGCGGGCCTTTATCTGCTGCTTCGGGCGGCCGTCAACGCCTTGCACGAAGGCCCGGAAAATGTCGGCCGTGATGTCGTCGGGCCGGCGCTGCAGATCGTGCTGCTCGCTGGTGTCGTCTTGATCTACGCCTTTGACTGGTGGAAGAAGCCGTCGCTTGCTGCATCGTTCGCCCTCGTGCTGGGGCTGTTTGTCGTGACGGCGACGACGGTGCATCCGTGGTACCTGCTGGGACTCCTCGCGCTGTTGCCGCTGCAGTCCGGGCTTCGGTGGTCATGGCTTTGGCTGGCTGCGATCGCGCCGCTGACGTACCTGCGATATTTGCCCGCAGGCGAGTCAACGTATTTTGCCGCGGTCGCGGTCGGATGGTCCGGCTGGCTCGGCCTATCCGCAGTTGCCTTGCTTCCGGCTGTTCTCCGCAAACGTGCACGAAGCAAGGCGACGCGCGTCGAGGCAGCGATGGGCACGAGCATGCGAGGCCGTCGCATCCTCGATCTCGGATGCGGTGAAGGCCATGTCGGCGAGGCGCTTCGGTCTCGCGGGGCAGACGTGTCGTTCTGCGACGTTGCCGACTTCTCAGCCGACACTGCACGGCCGTTCATTCGCTATAACGGCTCTGCCCTGCCGTTCGGCGACACATCGTTCGACGTCATCGTGTTGTACTTCGTGCTTCACCACAGCCGCGACGCAGAGCAGGTGCTGAGCGAGGCGGCGCGGGTCGGCAGCCGCGTTGTCGTGGTTGAGAGCGTGTACCGCACGGCGATCGAGTTGCGTGTCCTCACGTTCCTGGACAAGCTTGCCAATCGGCTCCGCGGCGGACAACAGATGGCGGCCCAGGAAGAGCACCTGCACTTTCGTAAAGTGGCTGATTGGCTCGCGCTGATGAAAGGCAGAGGGTTGACGGCCGATTACGTCGAGGAGCACGGCCGTTCGCCGCATCGGCAGGCAACGTTCGTCTTGCGTCAGCAGCAGCTTCTTTAGACACTAATCAACATGCCGGACGTCCTGCCTTACCAAGCGAAGAAGTCACGACCGTCCGGCCCGCTCACCTGGCCACGTCGTTACGCAAACTGGCTGCACCTGCAGTGGCCCAGTGGCACCGTGGAGAAGCTGCCCGTTGCCGACCCGCAGGGTCGCACGAACGTCGACGGCCTGTCCATCGTGGGCGACCTGACCGGCGTGCCGCTGTTGAAGCTGTCAGCGAATGCTGGTCACGACGCCGTCTGCCGAATTGCCGATGAGCTCGAGGGCGAGTCGCAGCAGGACGACGTGCTTGACGTCGCCATCATCGGCGGCGGCACCGCCGGCTTCTCCGCCGCCCTCGCCGCCGAAGAGAAGGGTCTTCGCTACTGCGTCTTCGAAGCCAGCACGCCCTTCAACACGATCAAGGACTTTCCCAAGGGAAAGCCGATTTACACGTACCCGACCAATGTGCGCACGAAGGGGTTCGAACTGCACGAGAAGTCGAACGTGAAAGAAGGTCTCGTCGAAGACCTCGAAGAGCAGACCGTCGACAAGGGTATTAGGTACGTCAAGGCTCGCGTCGACAAGATCGGGCGGCAGCGGCGGCCTGCTTGAGGTCAAACTCGCAAAGCCGGCACAGACACCCGAAGGCGTTCATCTCAATGGCACCGGCTTTGTCACCAGTGGCGAGACGGTGAAAGCCAAACGCGTCGTCGTCGCCATCGGGCGTAGCGGCAACTATCGCAAGCTCGGCGTGCCGGGCGAGGAGAAGAACGACAAAGTCACGCACCGACTGGCCGACCCGAGCGACTACTGCAGCAAGAAGGTCCTCATCGTCGGCGGCGGTGACAGTGCGATGGAAACCGCCATCGCACTGGCCGAGTGCGGCGGTGACGTCACCCTGAGCTACCGCAAGGCAGAGTTCAACCGGCCAAAGCCTGAGAATCAGGACAAGATCGACCAGCTCCAGCAGGACGGCAAGGTCGATCTGCTGTTTAGCAGCAACGTCGCCGAGATCAAGGACGACGTCGTCGACATCAAGCTCGACGACGGCAGTACGAAGTCGGTCAACAACGATCAGGTCTTTCTAATGATCGGCCGCGAGGCGCCGCTCGACTTCTTCCGCAGAAGCGGCGTGAAGATCCGCAACGAGCGGACAGTGACCTGGTGGGTGACGCTGATCGCGTTCCTGGCGTTCTGCACCTGGATGTACCACTGGATCAAGGGCGACCCGCTGCTCGGCATCGACGGCTGGAAGCTGCCTGCCGTCCTGCAGCCGGACCCGGCGACCTTCATCGCCAGCGTGCGAGGCGTTCTCGGCGGGTACTTCTCCGACGTCACCACGCTCGGAGGCACGATCCTCGAGTCGGCCAAAGGACGCAGCTTCTATTACACGCTGGCCTATTGCCTGCTCGTGCTGACGTTTGGCATCGACCGGTATCGCAGACGTCGCACGCCGTACGTCTTCTGGCAGACGATCACGCTGACGCTGATTCAGTGGATTCCGCTCTTCATCCTGCCCGAAATCTTATTGCCGTACCTCGGCCGCAACGGCTTCATGGACAGCGGCATCGGCGGGTGGCTCAACGCAACGCTCTTCAGCAACGAGAACGGTCAGGGCGGCGAATGGTGGCGCGCGTACGGCCTTGTGCTCGCTTGGCCACTGATGGCGTGGAACTGGTTCACGGCCGGACCCATTTGGGGCTGGATCATCCTCGGCTCACTGCAGACGTTCGTGCTTATCCCGGCGATGGTCTACTACTGGGGCAAAGGTGCGTACTGCGGCTGGATCTGCTCCTGCGGCGCCCTCGCCGAGACGCTCGGCGACCGCCACCGTGAGAAGATGCCGCACGGCAAATGGCCCAACCGGTTCAACCTGCTCGGGCAAGTGCTGCTCGCCTTCGGCTTCCTGATCCAGGCACTCTTCATCCTTCGATGGATGGGCGTCGGCTGGGCCAAAGATGCCAGCGACTACCTCGCCCTCACGAGCGGCCTGGGCTTCTTCAGCTGGAAGTACTTTGTCGATCTCATCTGGGCCAGCCTGCTGGGCGTGGGCGTCTACTTCTGGCTGAGCGGCCGGGTCTGGTGCCGCTTTGCCTGTCCGCTGGCGGCGCTGATGCACATCTATCACCGCTTCGGCCGCTTCGCGATTCTTGCCGAGAAGAAGAAGTGCATCTCCTGCAACGTCTGCACGAGCGTCTGTCACCAAGGCATCGATGTCATGAGCTTCGCCAACAAGGGGCGGCCGATGGTCGACCCGGAGTGCGTGCGATGCAGTGCGTGCGTACAAATGTGCCCGACGGGCGTGCTGGAATTCGGCATGATCGACCGCGACGGCAACCCGTCGTCGTGCGACCCGTCGTGGCTCGCCGCCAGCCCCGTTCGCATCCGCGAGAGCAGCTTGGGCGAAGCTGTCAGAGCTGGCGAACCATCACCCGTCGCACCCGCACCTGTCGCCACGAAGGTCCGCCTCACCGTCAACGGCAAGAAGGCCCGCAAAACCAGCGACCCATCGCCCATCGGTTCGCTGATCGCCCGCCTCACCTGACGCGTGTTCAATCGGCTTCCTCTGCCGCGACGACAGCCTCAGCTTCAAGCTCGACCTTTGCCTCCGGATGGGCTAGCGCCGCGACCGCGACCTGCGTCAGGCACGGGCGAACGCTCCACTCGTCGACGATCATTTCTTTAAACGATCGACCAACTTCGTCGACGTCGTTGATGTTGGTCACGTATCCACGGACGTGGACGAGGTCGCTGCCGGTCGCTTTGCACTTGCCAAGGGCTGACAGAATGATGCGGATGGCGCGTCGGGCCTGACCCTCTGCGGTGTCGGCGAGGCTGCCGTCTTCTTCAATGCCGAGCGTTCCGGCGACGTGGATGTGCGCGCCGACGCGAACCGCTCGGCTGTAGCCGTACTTTTCTTCCCAAGCGTTGCCGGTAGTGACGGTGGTGCGTGAGTTGTCGCGGCGGGGCATGACAATAGAGTAGTGGCCGCGGCAGTATCTGCGTGACAGGATGCACCCATGCCCGTGGCGTCCGAGTCAGCTTCACCCCCAACCCGCCTGCCGTTGGCGTGGCTGCCACCGCTGATCGGGTTGGTGTACGGCATTGTCTGCACGCTGTGGCTGATCCGCCTGCCCCAATGGACCAAGGCCGACGCCGATGAGCCTATCAACGTCGGCAAGGCTCGACTCGTTCGCGCCGGCTTCGACCTGTACGCCGAAATCTGGTCCGATCAGCCGCCGTTGTTCACGTGGGTGCTGGCCGGCTTCGAGCACGTCGCGGGCGTGGGCCTGACGGATGACGCGTCTCGCGGCCGCCTGGTCGTGTTGGGCTTCTCGGTGATGCTCCTGACAGCCGTCTGCTTCGCCGCACGGCGGGTGGCGATCGAGGCGAATCAACAAGTCGGCCGACTCGCCGTTGCAGCCGCGACACTCTTGGCCGCAGCCCTGCTCATCGGCTCGGCCCAGTACCTGCGGCTGTCAGCCACCATCATGATCGGCCTGCCCGCTTTGTCGCTGGCCATGACGGGCATGATCTGCCTGTGGTTCGCCGGATACACGACGTCAAAAGCACGTTCGTTTGCGCTGGCTGCAATGGGTGGTGGCCTCTTCGCCGCCGGGCTGATGGTGAAGCTGAACGTGTTTCTGCTGCTCCCGGGCGTGGTCGCCCTGCTCGTACTCGGCGACCGCCGGCGGTGGCGGTTGGCCGCGTTCACAACCGCAGCAGGCGTCGTGCTTGCCGCATGCGGTGCAGCCCTGTCGTCGTCGAGTGACAACGGCGGCATGGAACTCGTCGATCAGCTCATCCGCCCGCACATGACCACCGTCACCGGTGAGGCCCCACCGCCTGACACCGCCGCCAATGATGTGTCTGCCGAGAGCGGCCAGATCTTCGTCAATCTCCAGCGCATCGGCATCATCCTGACGCGTGACGTCGCCACCATCTGCCTAGCGCTGCTCACCATGGTCGCACTGCTTCGCACGAAGTTTCGCACGCTGCTTCCGGCGACCTACGGGTTGATTTCCGCCTGTCTGGCCGTTGTCGCGGCGGCGCTGGTCCTGCTTCCGTTCGCCAGTCCGGTGTGGCTGCACCACATGACGATTGCAACGGTCCCAGTTGCCATTGTCGCTGCCTGCGGCGTTGCTGTTCTCGTCGCTTCGCCGCCGATCTTCACACGTTCAACAAGGATCATGTCAAAGGTTGCCTTGGTGGCGACGCTGGTCATCGGCATCTACCGCATTGCGGTCACTGTCGACGAGCATGGTCGCGGCGTGGCGTCGCAGCCGAAGTACGAACTGCTTCAGGCACTCAAGTCGGCTCGGAACGTGTCGGGTACGGGTTTTGGGTTCGGCGACGATCCGAACCTGCTCTTTGCCGCCGGTCGCCTGCCGTATCCCGAGGCGGCGGTGCCGTCCCTGAAGCGACGAAGCCGCGGGCTCATGAGCGACGCGATGATCCTCAACCTCATCGAGGAGAACCGGCCGGACATCATCACACTCGGGCGATTCGACTACGGCCCAACGCTCCTCGAGGCGGTCGATCGCGACTACGAACGCCTCATCGGCCCGGTGCCGAACACGCGCAGGCGAGACGTCGGCACGCTCTACATCCGGCGAGACCTCGAGCTGCGTCAATCACCCTGAGCGTGGGGCCGTTTGCGATAGGTCGCACGGCATCGCCTGACGATCGGCTGCTCAGGGTCCTGCATCACGTCGAATTGCTCAGCAGACAAGGCGTCGTGAAGCGGCAACAGATCCTCTCGCGTCAGCGGCCACGGCGGCCCGTCCTCCGGTTCGTCCGGCTCACGGAGCCGACAGATCACAATCAGTCGCCCTTCGACGCGCAGCCACGTGGGTAAAAGATGGACAATCTGCGACCGGATCGGATCGCGAACCGCCTGCAGCGTGTAGGACTCCACGATCAGATCGAACCGGCCCAGCCAAGTAGCAGGCGGCGCGGCTGCGTCGGCAACCTGGTAATCGACCCGCGACTCAGGCCACCGCCGACGGCACCAGTGGACGGCGGTAGGTGACAGGTCGAACGCCGTCACCTCGTAGCCCGCTGCCGCAACGGCTTCGGCATCGTCACCGAGTCCGCACCCGACGACGAGGCCACGGCCGCCGCGTGGCGATGCACCATCTAACCACTCGACCAGCAAAGGGTTTGGCCGATTGTCCGCCCAAGGCACCTGCACGTCGTCACCGTTTGCCGCTCGGTAAAGCGGCTCGAACCAGGCAGCCGAATCCCCAGACGACGCGGCCTGACGCCCCAGCAGGCGAGCACGCTCGCGGCCGACGTCTGATTCTTCGTGCATGGTCTACCTCCGCGGTAGTTGAAGGGGTCTGCAGTACTAGCTCTCAGTCCATGTCATCGACGTCGCCCTTGCGGTCCATCGCCAGATTCGCCAGACGATCGGCGAGCTTGTTCTGGTCGCGAAGCTTGTGCACGTACGACACACTGCCGACCTCACCCGCGGCGGCTACGGCTTTGAGGTACAACGGCTTAAGGTTCTCGTTCCGCACTCGGTACTGCCCCTTCATCTGCTTGATCACAAGCTCGCTGTCTCCGCGGACAGTTACCTCGTCGGCACCGAGTTCGACCGCCTTCTCCAGGGCGAAGACGAGGCCGCTGTACTCGGCGACGTTGTTCGTCGCCCGGCCGACGTAACGACCTGCGGTGACGAGCGGCGTCGATTCGTCACGCGCGTCGCGGATCACGGCACCAAAGCCGGCGGGTCCGGGGTTGCCACGAGACCCGCCGTCAAATTCAACGATCAGATGCATGAAGCAGCCTAAGCCGCTCAGGCGACCGGCGTCGGCTCAGCATCGGGCAGAACTGTCGGTTGGCTCGGGACCCGATCCGTTACATCTTCCGTGGGATCGCCCAATGCACCCGAAGGCGACGCATCGGCCGACACGACGGCAACGCCGTTGTCATCAAGCTCGATCACATCAAGCTCCAGCTCAAGATCGGCGGCCTGCATACGGCCGGAGATGAGCTTGGCGTAGGTGTCGCGGCTGGCTACCGTCAGCGGGCCCACGGCGTCTTCGACACCAGCAACGCGCACCTCGACATCAACCGTCGGCTGACCCTCGACTTGGGCCGCACGCATGGATTCGGCGGCGGCGGTCGTGAGCACACGCTTGACATCCGCTGGCACGCCCTTGCGGTCCTTGCGAGCCGGGGCCTTCTTCGTGGTCTTCTTACGAGTGGCCCGCTTGGCCGTCTTCTTCTTCTGCCGGACGGCCATTTCGGGCGTCAAATCCTGTGGGATGTACAACATGCGACCGCAGCCGGGGCACGTGACGATGTCGTCCCGCGTCTTAAGGCGGTTGTAAACGTCCACCACCAGCTCCATGTTGCAGGCGGTGCAGTAGTAGCGCTCCTCTTTGCCGTCGATGTGACCGATGGGAGCAAGGGCTTCGCCCTCATAATTGTCAGCCAGTCGATCGTAGGAGCCGGCAAGTTCACCCGGCAACTGCGACGCCGCCTCGTCACGCTTCGGCTGAAGCTCGTCGATATTGGCCTGCAGCTCGGCAGTGCGGTCGCCGATCTCGGCCTCGGCGGCCTTGGCCTTCTCTGCCTCAACCTTGGCTTGCTCACGCTGCTCGATCTCAAGCTTCTGCAGGTTCTCGATCTCCGTCGCTTGAGCGACGCCTTCTTCTTCGATCCGCTCGCGCTCTGCCTTCTGCGTGTTGAGCTGCTGGAGCAATGCCTGGTACTGGCGGTGGTTCTTTGCTTCTTGCTGTTGAAGGCGGAGGTGCTCGATGCCCTCGTCGCGATACTTCAGATCGCCTTCGAGCTCCATGCCCTTGGCCTTGAGGTGCTGAAGCTTGTCGTGCGTGTCAGACAGGCTCTGCAGGGCAAGATCGGCCCGCTTCTTCTGCACGCGAACGCCTCGGGTGGCCCGATCAAGCTCATCCTTGGCAAGGCGGAGTTCGCCGTCGGCGTGGAACAGTCGCAGGAGTGCTTCGTTGGTGGGACCCATCGTGTGCAGTCGGTGGTTTTCGTCGTCGGACAACGCGGCCGGCGGCAAAGTGCCGCGGCCGTTGCGTTGAGTTGCGGGCAGTGAGTGTAGCCCGCCTGCTGGCGTTTCGCATGCATGCAGCGAGAAGAAGCCTCTCCGCCAACCGCTCATAAGGTTCAATCGGGTGAAAAGCCACGAGGTTCATCGGCACATTACGTGCTGAAACGGCCATCGGCCGCCAGGCTTGCAGCTGTGCGATGTCAGGGGTCGATCGCTCGCTAGCGACCGTTTCGGAAGCGAAAGCCGGATCAAATTGTCGCGCGACGTCACCCCAGGCGTCGCACGGAGCATCGTGCGTCTCAACATGAGAAGCGGCGGCGTCGGGCGGCGCACGCACCCCACAGGCTTAGAGCTTGAGCAAAGCGACGGCAACGCAGCCACTTTGGTTCGATCCAGGAAGAGCTAAGCGGCCGTAGCCCCGGCTTGTGTCAGTCAACAGAGTCGGCAGTCGCTCGCGTCAGCAACAGATGGACCTCGCGGTCGGCATCCTCCAGTCTTGCAGTAGGCGAACGGTGCGAATGCCCGTGACTGAAACGGGTTCAACTTTCGTCGCCTGCACCTGGATGCGAAGACGTAGAAGCAACGAGGAAGCAGCCAGGCGGATGGAGTCGAACGCTCCCCACAGCAAGTACATCGCGTCTCCCAACGTAGTCCACGGTTGCCAAGCCAGTGCCGCAGCCCGTCACCCGTTTCGACAACTGCCCCTTAGGGAACAGGCGCTTACATGCGCGGAAGACAGAGCCGGATGATGTGCGGCGGCAGGCTCAGCTTCGGGCACGCCGAAGCTTCCGAAGCCACTCGCCCAATCTGCTCAGGCATCATGTTGTGCAGCTATGAGCGTCGTGAATGCCGGATCGAACGGGAACATCCAATAGCAACCGACAGCCTGAAGGTGTGAATAAGCGGGATTCGTGACGATGAGCAACCAGTTCCACAAGAGGCCGACCACCAGCCTGAGCAGCTACTTATTGTTCCATCCGCTCAACGTCATGCTTCTTCTCACCTCTGCAAGTCCGGCAGGACAAGGCGGTTGAGCTACTCAAGGATCAGTTATCGAGAGGGACGGCGGTCAATGGGTCAGGCAGAAAGACAAACGATCCGCGCAGCAAAAACCCCGCAGCGTGAACTGCGGGGTTTCTGTCTCTTGGACAGGAGAATAGTCGGATCGACGACCACCGTGAGGTGGCCCCATGTGAATGGGCGAGGATGCGCTGACGAGCGTTCTTCACTCGGCGGACGAGTCCGCTTTGCTTCTGAACGTCTACGTAATCCCGTAGAAAGGAGGTGATCCAGCCGCAGGTTCCCCTACGGCTACCTTGTTACGACTTAGTCCCAGTCATCGAGCCTAGCTTCGGCACCCCAGTAGTGGGGCGACTTCGGCCATTCCCGACTCCCATGACTTGACGGGCGGTGTGTACAAGGCTCAGGAACACATTCACCGCGGCGTAGCTGATCCGCGATTACTAGCGATTCCACCTTCATGAAGGCGAGTTGCAGCCTTCAATCTGAACTGGGGCCGAGTTTTTGCGATTTCCTCCACGTTGCCGTTTCGGCTCGCTTTGTCTCGACCATTGTAGCACGTGTGTAGCCCAGGACATAAGGGCCATGATGACTTGACGTCATCTCCACCTTCCTCCGGTTTGACACCGGCAGTCTCTCTAGAGTCCCCGGCATTACCCGCTGGCAACTAAAGATAAAGGTTTCGCTCGTTAAGGGACTTAACCCGACATCTCACGACACGAGCTGACGACAGCCATGCAGCACCTGTCCATGTTCCACTGCAAGCAGCGTACTCTACTTTCATAGAGATAATCCATGGATGTCAAGCCCTGGTAAGGTTCTTCGCGTTGCTTCGAATTAAACCACATGCTCCACCGCTTGTGTGAGCCCCCGTCAATTCCTTTGAGTTTTAGCCTTGCGACCGTACTCCCCAGGCGGTCCACTTAACACTTTTGCTACGGCCGCGACTACGTCAGAGTAGCCACGGCCCAGTGGACATTGTTTACGGCTAGGACTACCGGGGTATCTAATCCCGTTCGCTACCCTAGCTTTCGTGCCTCAGCGTCAATATACCCCCAGCGAGCTGCTTTCGCCTTCGGCGTTCCTGACAATATCTACGCATTTCACCGCTCCACTGTCAGTTCCGCTCGCCCCTAGGTAATTCAAGCCTACCAGTATGCCAAGCAATTCCACGGTTGAGCCGTGGGCTTTCACAAGACACTTGATAGGCCGCCTACGCACGCTTTAAGCCCAGTGATTCCGCCTAACGCTTGGAGCCTCTGTGTTACCGCGACTGCTGGCACAGAGTTAGTCGCTCCTTATCACCACCGGATCAGAACTTTCCTGATGGTTTTAGCGGTTTACACCCCGAAGGGCTTCGTCCCGCACGCGGCGTCGCTCCGTCACACTTTCGTGCATTGCGGAAGATTCGTTACTGCAGCCTCCCGTAGGAGTCCGGGCAGTGTCTCAGTCCCGATGTGACCGGCCGACCTCTCAGTCCGGTTAGGCGTCGAAGCCTTGGTGAGCCATTACCTCACCAACTAGCTGATACCACTTCGCCCCATCTTAAGCCGCCGGAGCTTTGTATCTATTGCCATGCGACAACAGAGACACATCGAGTATTACCGGGAATTTCTTCCCGCTATCCTCGAGCTTAAGGTAGGTTAACGAAGCATTACTCACCCGTTCGCCACTATATCGTTCGACTTGCATGTCTTAACCACGCCGCCAGCGTTCAGGCTGAGCCAGGATCAAACTCTTCAATTTTGTTCTTGATGCAGCCGACCGAAGCCAACTGCTTAATCTCAAACGTTGAAGGTTTGCCCTTGCCGATCGACTTATAAGGAAATAAGACGACCGGCGATGTGGCAACCGAAGTTGCCACGGACAAGACTCTAACTTTTTTCTAGCTGGCACGCCGCTTTGGCCGAAGCCTCTACGACGTGTTCTTAACTAAATTGGGGATCACTTGCGTACACGCAAGGATGTGCTTGTTAGAGCTTTTTTGGAAGGACTCTTGCGAGCCCTTAGATCTATGCCACTTACCATCGCTGGTGAGTGGCCACATCCTCGCGGCGATCCGACTATTCACCTGTCAAAGAACCTTTCCGCTTCGTCGCGTGCCTTTCGGCGTTGCGTCCGTCGCGGTGGGCAGTGTAGGCGGCTTTGGCTGGTGGTCCAGTGTCTTGCCGCTTTTTTCTGCCGTCGCCTCCGTCGCGTTGAACTCTGCTGAACAATCTGTTCGGCATTTGTTCCCCGCTGCGGGTGCCGGGAAAGATAGGCCGCCCCTTCCATTCGTCAATGGGTGAGGGTCATTTTCCCGCTCCGCATCTTCGCTCCATTCACGCAAACCTCTAGCGTTGGCGGCCTTGGGTCTTCTCTTCCGTTTCGTCATCCTTCCGCCTCGGCCGCAATGTGAGGCGCATCGGCACGTCGCCGAACTCCGTCTCGTCCCTCAGGCGGTTGATCAGGAACCGGCGGTAGCTCTCGTCGAACAGGTCCGGATCATTCACAAACAACACGACGTGCGGCGGATTCGTCCTGACCTGCGTCGCGTAGAAGACCTTGGGCCGCTTGCGACCGCCCTTTCCTCCGCCGGGTGTCCGGGCGGCCAGAGCTCGCTCAATCGCTCGATTCAGCTCCCCGGTGCCGATGCGAGACGAAGCTGCCTTGTGCAGGCTCCTACACGCATCGAGCAAGGCTGCCACATTTCGACCTTCGTTGGCTGAGATGAACGCAATCGGGGCAAATGCCAGTCCGGGCACCTCTGCCTCCAGGTAGTCCCGGTACTCGTCCATCAGGTCGCCGTCCCTCGGCATCGGTTGCTTGGTGTCTGCCGCCTCGTCGCGACGCAGCTTCCGGGCCAGGTCCCATTTGTTGACCACGACGATCGTCGGTTTCATCTCGTCGGCCACGTACTGGCCGAGCTTTTTGTCCGGTTCGCTCACGCGCAGCGTCGCGTCGGTAAGCATCAGCACCACGTCGGCCCGCCTCACGGAGCGTTGAGCCCGGTGAAAGCTGTAGAATTCGACGTCGGTGCTGACCATGTGCCGCTTCTTCCGCACGCCTGCCGTGTCGATGACGGTCATGGTGCGGCCGTCCTTCTCGAAGATCACGTCGACGCTGTCTCGCGTGGTGCCGGCCACTTCGCTGACGATGACGCGGTCTCCGCCGCCCTCTTCTTCATTGAACAAACGGGCGATCGCATTGACGAGCGTGCTCTTGCCGGCGTTGCGCTTGCCGACGATGGCGATCTTGATGTCCGGCACCGGCGGGTTCCGTGGTGCGTCGGCCAGTTCGATGTTCTCGCTGATCACGTCGGCGATGCGCCTGACGTTGCGGCCGGTCGTCGCGCTCACCGCCATCGGCGTGCCAAATCCAAGGCGGCTGAAGTCGGCGATGTTCAGGTCGTACTTCTCACCGTCGGCCTTGTTGGCAATCGGAACCACAGGCCGCCCGGTCCGGCGAAGCAGGTCAGAGATCATCTCGTCGCCCGCCAGCGGCCCCGTGTGGGCGTCGAGCAGGAAGAACATCAGGTCCGCCCGCTTCATGGCCGTCTCAACCTGGTCCTTAATGTGCTGCGTCAGGCCTTGGGAGTCCTCGAACCCGTAGCCGCCCGTGTCGACGAGTTGCACCCAACGCGGGCCGTCGTCGGTGTCGATTTCAAGCGGAATGCTAACGCGGTCGCGCGTCACGCCCGGTTGATCCTGCACGATGGCTACGCGCTTGCGGACAAGGGCGTTCAACAGCGACGACTTGCCGACGTTGGGCCGACCGACAATGGCAACCGTCGGGTACCGGATGGGCGGCGGCAAGTCCTCGGGCGGCATGTCGTCGGCCGCGTCTTCGTCCAGCAGGTCATCCTCGGATAACGAAGCGTCATCCTCCGACAACGAAACGTCATCCTCGGGCAATGCCGCATCAGGCACTTCCGGTGCCTCCGCAGTGTCGTCTTGGTCTTGCGTCAGATCGGGCTCGGCAACGGACATGCCCGAGTCTATCGCAATTTAGTTATTGGAAGCCGCCGAACAGGACGATCGGGCCTGAAGGCACGGCCACGCCGCCGGCCGGCTCAAGGCTGACGGCAATCCCGCCGAGCGATTCGGGCAACTCCTGCAGCGCCTGCACGTTGAGCGTGCCGCTACCCGTCTCATCGACCTTGAACGTCCCCAGCGGAACCGGACCGCCTTTACCGACGATTGCCCACGCCTGGTACGTCTGCTCCGCAGCCGGCGGCGTGAGATTGCCCACGTCCAGCCGCAGCCTGCCTTCGCCGCGGCTCAAGACCACGTTGCCCGTCGCCTGACGCCTGGCTTCAGTACCTTCCAAGCTCGCCAGGAGCGTTTCAGGGATCATTGCCAGCCGAACCGCGTCGTTGGCAGCCGCGACCTGCGTCGAAAGCTCATCCAGCTGATTTTCAGCGTCGGCGAACTGTCCTCGAAGCTGGCCGACCCGGTCACGCAGCCGTCCGACCTCTGCTTGAAGCAGTTCGACAGCCGTGCCCTGGTTCTCCGCCAGCACATTGGCCTCACGAAGGGATTGCTGGGCGGCGTCGAGTTCAAGTTCAGCTTCCGCTGCCGCAGCAGCCCTCGCATCACGGGCGTCGCGTACCAGCACAAGATCGCCCTGCAGTTGTTCAACAATTTCTGTGAGCGTGTCAGCCTCCTGACGTGAGACTGCCAACTGCCTGCTCGTCGAACTCGACCGCACCAGCAGGAAGGTCGAGAGCCCCAAAAGGCCCACCACGAGCAACGCCGCCACGGCCGGTAGCCACCATCGCGTCAACGGAACGGTGGACTTCCGCGTGCTGATTTGCCCGCGAAGTCGCTGCCATTGCATCTGTGTCACGCGGGCCGGCTGCGGCGCGTTGGCCAACGCGGCGGCGACCGCCTGGGCTTCTGCGAAGGCTGCGACTGCACGCGGATCGCCTGACTCCAACAGGCCCACGGCCTGATGCACCTCGGCCTCGTCGGCAAGTTCGGTAGCGTAGAGCAGCATCAATTCGCTCAGCTCCATCGGGGTTCGGGCTTTGTCATACATCAAGCCATCTCCTCCCCCGGCCGATGGCCGAACAACGCGCTTCTGATCTTCAAAAGGCCACGACGAATGTGTCCTTTCACAGTTCCAATCGGCGTTCCGGTCAGCTCGGCGATTTCCTTGTGAGTCAGACTGTCGTAAAACGCTAATTCTAGCGAACGCCTTTGGGCGTCCGGTAGCGTGTCCAGCGCTCCCAGAACAGCCTGTCGCAGTTCGTCCTGCTCGGCAGGATCGCCCGCTGGTTGATCCGACTTCTCAGACGGAAGATGCCCTTCGTAGGGCACAGTTTGATGATCACGGCGTCGCAGGCGATCGAGACATCGACTGCGGGTGATCAATAGCAGATACGAACGTGGACGGCCGCGGGATGCCGAGAATCTCGAACATTTCTCCCACACCTCCAGAAACACCTCGTTGACCGCGTCTTCGGCCTCGTGCTGATCCCTCAACATCCGCCGGGCCAGCCCCAGCATGAGCGGGCCGTGACGATGGAACAACGTTTCGAGCGCACTTACATCTCCGGCCACCATGCCGTCGAACAGTTGATGATCGTCCCTGGCGTCTTCCACGTCTTCCGCGACCTTGCCGCGGGGGCAGCCTACACAAAGCAGGACGTTTGGGAAGGTCCAGCTTAGCCGACCGGCTAAGAGTGCAATGACGGCGGGCACGTCGCTTCCGTGCGTCCCACTAAGCTGCGGACGGACACCCTCGAGGTCAGCGAAGCCCCTTACGCCCCCTGAATCGGGTTGAGCAAGACCCCGAAAGGCGATCGCGTTTTGTCCCTTTGCCGCGCGTCTGCCCTAGCGTATGTTGCGTACTCATGGTGCAGGAGATCCCGATTCGATCGGCAGGTCTCGGCAGTATTACTGCGTCGCCTGTGTGGGTGACAAGTGACATGAGAAGACACCTACGGATCGTCGTGCCGCACGGGCTCGGCACCGGAATGCGGAGAAATAGCATGAAAACCCAGATTCTTTTGGCCGCCACAGCGGCCGCTATCGCGAGTATGCCGGCTTCGGCCGACATCATTTATGGCCTGACGACGCAAAACAGCATTGCGGTCATCGACAGCGCCATGCCGAGCGACTCGATTGACGGCGGCTTCGTCATGGGCCTCGGCCAGAACGAGAACCTGCTCGAGATCGACTACCGCCCCGGCACCGGCGAGCTGTACGCGATCAGCAGCCAGGACAACGTCTACACGATTGACCTGAACTCGTTCGAGGCCAACCTCGTCGGCAACTTCACCCCGCCGAGCCTGCGTGGCACGAGCTACGCCTTCGACTTCAACAACGCCTTCGATGGTGGCAGCGGCCTTGCCGCCGACATCGGCCGCTTCGCTCGCATCATCAGCGACACCGACAACAACCGCGTTATCGACGGTGACACCGGTCAGTACCTCGGCACCCCCGAGAAGACCCCGGTCTTCTACCCGGCAGGTGACCCGAGCTTCGGCGTCAACCCGAACATCGTCGGCATCGGCTACACGAACGCCTTCCCCGGCGCTCAGAGCACCCAGCAGTACGGCATCGACCGCGCCACGGGCAACCTCGTCACCGTCGCCAACAACGCCGGCACGCTCAACACCGTTGGCAGCCTCGGCGTCACCGGCTTCACCAACGAGGCCGAGCTGGACATCTCGGGCGACAACGTCGCCTTCGCTGTCCTGCAGAACGGCCCCAGCAGCGTCCTGTACACGGTCGATCTCGGCACGGGTGCAGCCACGCCGCTCGGCGACTTCGCCAGCGGTGACCTGATCCGCAGCCTCGCTGTCGTTCCGGTTCCGGAGCCGACAACCGCCGCCGTCCTGGGCCTCGGTGCCCTCGGCATGCTGCGTCGCCGTCGCTAACGCGACAACGGCTCAGCCCACCTGCCCATCAGCGGCCCGCAGGAACTTCTGGGGGCCGCTTCTTGATGCGCGGTCTCCAAGCGAGCAACACGTTACCTTTCCGTCATCCCGAGCGAAGCCTGGCCCTGATTGGACGATGCGCGAGACAGGTGGCCTGCTTTCTCACACTTAGCCCCCTCCGGGCTGGCGGGCGAGCAGGTCGATGGCTAGCCGCTCAGTCCTTTTCCCGCCGGACGCCGAGTTCGCGGGCGATTTCGCCGTCGAGTTTGTCGAGCTGGCTGAGTTCTTCCTGTTCCTCTGCCACGACGTCCGCCTCGATCATGCGGTCGATTTCGTCGTCGGTCACCAGATCGTCTCGACTGCCGGCCGCCGCGGGGTCGGCCGAGCCGCCCTGCTCCATGGCGTCGAGGAACAGGTCCATCCGCTCTTCCATGCTGCCGGCCTGGCTGACGGCTTTCTCCCAGTCGGCCTGCGTCTTGGTCAGATCCAGCTCACCGAAACTGCGACCGATCTCGCGGGCGATGACGTTCATGCTCTCGGCAAACTCTCGACCGGCCTCGGCCTGCTTCTGGATGAGCATCGCGTTCTTCATGCTCAGCAATTGCCGCTCGAGCATCTTCCGCACTGCCGCAGTCCGCTTGAGGCTGCCGCGGATGAATTGGTACTGCTGCTCATCGCCGACGCGTTTGGCCTGCCGGGCGTTCTTGAGAAAGTCCTCGCCGAAGCGTTCCTGTTGTTTGATGGAACGCTCGATTGACCGCAGCGACTGCCGCAGCCGCATGTCCCGCTCGACGCGGCGTTCTTCTTTGCTTTTGAACAGGCCCATGAGGCGACAGCTTACGAGCCGGCGGCCGCTTCTGCTTGACTGGACGATCCACCGGCCAGCTTCTTGCGCGT
The DNA here is from genome assembly GCA_963841915.1 of uncultured Planctomycetota bacterium. Classification (GTDB taxonomy): domain Bacteria; phylum Planctomycetota; class Phycisphaerae; order Tepidisphaerales; family Tepidisphaeraceae; genus JBCDKH01. The sequence goes on from CAWJEN010000006.1 coordinate 1,045,802, forward strand.
CGCTTCCTCTGCCTGTTGGTACGCCTCGTCTTCTTCCACGCTGCCGGCGTCGAGCTGGTCCCACAGATGCATGAGATCGTTACCGCTTTTGCCCAGCTCCGCCGACTCGATCGCCTCGCGGTCAGCCATGCCGCCGATCTCGAGCAGTTGATCAAGCTTTTCGGCGTACACCTCCTGCCCCACCGCGTCGCTTTCGAGCCACCCGCTGACCTTGGCCATGTCCTTGGCAGTGAGATTCAATCGGCCGGCCCCGCTGGACGACTGCTGATTTTCTTTCACCATCCGCAGCCGGGCGACCGTCATGAGCTCTTTGCTCCGCAGGTTCAGCTCGCGGGCGGCCATGAGCTGTTCCTGCGTCTTGAGCTCGAAGTCCTGGGCCAGCGTCTTTCGCAGCTCCGGCGAACTCGACTGCTTGCCCTGCCTGAAGATTTCGTGCTTCTTCTGGGCGATGTCGTCGACGTTCTTGAACAGCTTGTCGCGACGCTTGGTGATGAGGATCTCCTCACGACGAAGCTCGCCGCGCGACAGCTGGCTGAGCGTCTTGTTCCGCCCGAAGATGCGATCGATCAGGGCCACGGTGCTGCTTTTCCTCAGTTGGCCTCTGCCCGCCGGGCCGGAGCGGCCTCGGGCTCGTCTTCAACAGGTGCTTCGACCTCGAACGCCCCGGCTGCCGGGTCTTTGGCCTTTTGCTTCGTCACCGGAATCTCACGCTCGAACGATGGCGTCTCGGCCTCCTTCGCCTTCATCGACTCGGCCGTCAGCTCGGCGTAGAGACGTTCTTCCTCGTCGCTCAAGCCCGTCGCGCCCGTCGAACCACCGGCCAGCTCGTCGGCCATTTCGGTCGTCACCTGCAGGTCGGCCAAGACCTCCTCGGCCCGGGCGGCGTCGTTGGCCAGCTCGTCGGCCGTCGGTAGCTTGCCGGCGACGCTGCCGGCCCGGGCCAGCTCCAGGTTGTGCAGGTGCGTGCCGACGACGTTGATCTGCTGGTTCAGCACGCCCACCGTCTGCCGGCGGCGGTCGACGTCTTTACCGAGCTGCACGAGCTGGCTCGTGATGCGACGCCTGGCACCAGTCGACTCCTCCGCCGCGAATGACGCTTTAAGTTCCCGCTCGCGATCCTCGAGCGTCGCCATCTCGTCGTATTGGCGGTCGCGCTGGCGCGACAACGCCGCCCGCTGTTCGGCGAGTTCTGACAAGCGGGCCTCGGGTGAGACGTTGGCCCCGAGCATGCGACGCAGACGGTCCATGGTCGAAAGTGTACCCGACGATGCCGCCTGCGACCCGGCCCCTTGCGACGTGCCAGTCAAACTTTCGTCACGGAACAACATCGGCACGCCGTTCACCGGCTTGACCCGCAACGGCTCGCCGCTCCGCGCCGCCCATTGCTGCGTCGCCAACGCCACCGCACCGATCGGCAGATTCAATTGGTCGGCCAAGTCGTCCAAAGCGACGGCACCGGTGAGCAGGTCGATCTTCCGCTTGTCCAACGCCGCCGCGACACGGGCCTGCCGCTCGGCAGGTGCTTCGGGATCGAGCATCGCGATCAATCGTCCCGCAGCCGCCGGACCGGTCAACGTGAACCCACCGGCGTCGTTGGGCTCGATCAGAATCGTCGGAGGCCCGTCGACGAAGCTGCGGGCGACCTGCCTCGCTTCCTCCGTGAATCCACTGCCGCTGAACAGGATCAGCGTCATCGGTCCGCCGAATTGGTCGGACGGCGTCTTGCTGTCGCCTGGTGGTGGCAGTTGCCCGACCCGACGGCGAACGTCGTCTGATCCCATCGGCACGGGCTCGCGGCCACGTGCAAGATCATCCCAGGGCGGCATCGACGCGAATCGAACGTGCGCTACCGGTTGCCGAAACGCCAGCAACACCTGACGGCCCAGCGACGCATCGAGGCCTTCGCCGATCGGCATCGCGTCTTGAAGCTCAAAGTCCGGCCGATCGGCGGCGACGAGCGACTGCTTCACCGCAGCCGCCTGATTCCACCGCACCACAATCGGCGAAAACGCCATCGCCGGCTTCGGCCCAAGCGTCGTCGGCACGACGAACGCCCGGTCCGACAACAACCCGGTAACGTGGCTCACCACGCGTCGTTCACTCTCCCGCTGCTTTCTGGCGGCTTGCGTGTCGCTCATGCCGCCCCCTGATGTGGATCATCGAACCGTCGCCCGACGTAGCGCGTCGACGCGATGCCGAGGCACCCCATGGCCCACGCCCAGCCCGCAACACTCAGTAGCATGATCGCAAAGCCCATTCGTCGGCCAACACCGTAGGTCGCCCGTCGCCGCGGCAAGCTAGCCCAGTGCTTCCGTCGTCGGCGTGACCCGGCCGCACCGCGGGCAGAACGTTGCATCGACCGGAAGCTCGGCCCGACAGTCCTCGTGCGGACAATGCCGTGCCCGCCCGACCATCGCCGGCACCGCCTGCTTGGGCCGCTTGTCCCGCACGCGGCCGCGGAGCACGACGCCGAGCCTTTGCAACTGCTGCCGATCCGTTCGCGTCACGATGCGACGCAACGCGACGACGCTCACCGCCATGGGCAGCGCCCAGGTGATGCCCGTGTAGGCCAGCACGATTGCTGCCGTGGTCGGCACGATGGCCATGCCGAAGTCCCATGCTTTGGGCGACTTCCAGGTTGCTTCGTCGAAGTGTCGGACAAAGCTCAACCCGGATCGGCCGTGCAGGTTGGCCCCAACCCATGTGAGGAGAAATGAGAGGCCAATGAGCCCGAGAAACGCCATCTGCGGCGGCTTGGGCTCGCTGCCGCGGAACGGGTCGACGAGCCAAAGCCGCCACAACGGCTCACCGATGACGAGGTGCATGACGGCAGCCAACCCCGCCGCCAACGCCACCGCCTGGGCGGCCAGTGCCAGCACCTTCGCTGCGTGATCCTTCGCCTCGTCACCCGCCTTGCCGTCGAGCCTGGCCCAGTCGGCGACATGGCCCAGCACGTCTCGTCGCCACCGAACCGCGGTTCTAAGACACGATGCGTTGATCCACGCCGGCCCCAACCCGGCTGTCGCAAGCCCGAGAACAAACGTCTGCCACACGTGCCCCTGCGTCGCCTCGGGCGGCGTGCGATCCAGCGTCGTCAGCAACGTCGACGTCAGCAGAGGCGGCGATTCGCCTCCGTCTGTGGCGTGCATGTCGTCGAGCACTTTCATCGCGTTGTCTTGTCGATCTGAAGACGCAGCTGCCCACAACGTGCGACGCTCGGATGCAGCACCGCTCGCTTCGCAGGTTCAAGCCACAGCCGGTGCATTCGAGAGCATCCGACCGCAATGCCGACAGTACCGTGCGGCCTGTGGATTGATGGTCCGACAGACCGGATCAGGACACGCCCGACGACTTGGCGTCACGTCGCCCTTGCGGCGGCCGACGGTCGGCCAGATGGCCAGCTTGGTCATGATCATGACCAGGCCGCGGAGGGCGATCCAGCCGACCCAGAAGACGAATGCGACAGCCGTTAATGCCGTAATGCCTGCCGTGAACAGCACGAACAAAGCGGCCTCCGGCGAGGCGAGCGGTTGGGCGAAATGGACGGTGAGGTCTGCGGACATCGGACCGGTATCTTACGCGATGGGCGACGCCAAGGTGCGGCCGCAACGCCGACAGAATCGGGCACCGGCCGGATTCTCGCAGCTGCAACGCAGGTTGCCGCAAGGTACGCCCAGCGTCACCGGCGAGACCACGTACCGCGACCGCCCGCCCAACGACGGGCCGATTCCGATCGCCCGGAACGGCAGCGCGATGACCCAGCCGACGGTGTACCCGATGCCCTCGAGCACGGTCGCCAGCAGCCTGATCGTGCCGCGAATGAGCAGAAGGAGACCGCCGATCGTCCAGATGAGCAGGTACGAGGCGAAGATCGACACGAGGACGACCCCGACCATGAGCACGATGGTTTTGACGATCATCATGCCTTGCCTCCTGTCGCGGCGGCTTTGGACCCGCTCAGGCCGTTGCCGCAGAACATGCAGTACGCGTCACCGGGCGCCGGGAACGCCCCGCACTTGCCGCAGCGACAGATCGCCTCGACGAGTTGCTTGCCGCACCGCATGCAGAACTGGTCGTTGGGGTCGGCCCTGCCGCCACAAGACGGGCAGCTGCCGGCCGCAAGCTGTTTCAGGCCTTCCGGCACCTGCGCTCGTGACGGGGCTGATGCACTGCCGATGAGCGCGGCCGCAAATGCGCCGGCAGAGGCAAAGCGGTTGTCGAGCCTCGCATAGCTACGCCGGAACGCTTCGTCCAAGTGCGACGGCACGTTCTTGACGAGATCGCTCGGCACGTCCGTACCGGCCGGTCGTTCGCCCGTGAGCATCTCGAAGAGCATCACGCCACACGCGTACACATCGGCTCGGCCGTCGACGTTGGCGTTGGTCCGCTGCTCGGGCGCCATGTAGTCGAGGCTGCCGGCAACGCTGCCGGTGGCCGTGTTGTCGGTCGTGAAGACGAGACTGCCGGCCCCGCCCGTGGCAACGCCACTGGCCGCGTGCTCGGCGGCACCGAGGCCGAAATCAGTCAATTTCACCAGGCCGTCGCCGGCCAATCCCGGGCCGCCCGCTTTGAGGGCCTGCTCGTGGATGAGAACGTTCTCGGGCTTGACGTCGCGGTGGACGACGCCCCGCTCGTGGGCGTGGGAAAGGGCGGCCAGAACCTGGGCGAGGACAGCCGTCGCATCATCGGGCCTCATTCTTCCGCGGCCGATGAGGTCGCGCAGCGTCGTGCCCGGCACGTACTCCATGACGAGGTAAGGCGTCTCGGCAAACGGGTCGATGCCGATCGCCTTGACGATGCCGATGTGGTCGAGCCGGTGGGCCATCACGCCCTCACGACGCAACGCCTGGAGATAAGCCGGGTCGCGCGGCAGTTTGACGGCGGCAATCTGGTCGGCCCAGACGTGGTGGCGGGCCCGCCACACGTCGCCGAACGTGCCGTGGCCGACGGGCGACTCCAGCACCCACTCGGCGATACGGCTGCCTTCGCGTGGTTGTCGTGCGTCTGACTTTGGCATCGTGCTCACTTCGCGTCCGTGGTTCCCCGCACAAGGTACCACGAAAAGCGGACCATGGGCAGGGCAAAGTTGGCGCCAAACCCGGCGAAAGCTGTCGCAACTTTCGGCAGGTGGCTCGCCAGGCCTGTCGCCGAAGAGCCCCGCGGGGTCATCCGACGAGTCGGTCGGCGATGAAGTCGCAGGTCAGGAGATTGTACGCCGTGGCCAGCAGTGCCCCGACGATGAAAAACCCGATCGCGACGCCGCCTCCGACGCCAAAATCAAACATCCACCAGAGTCCGAGAAGTTCCAGCAGCGAGACCGTTGCGACCAGAAAAATGCCCGCACCGTTCGAATCGGCCCGCGCAACTTTGACGACCACGCCCACCAGCACCCAGGGCGTCACGGCGACGATGAGCACCCACGCCACGATCTTGCCCCCCGCGTCGAAGAACACCGCCCGCCCTTCGGGCCCCGCCTGCCAGAACGCGATAGCCGCCACAACGACGGCCAGGAAGACGAACCCGCCGACGACCTTGCCGCCGATGCCTTTGAGGAAGTCCATGGCGTGGGATGGTACGGGAACCGAATCGAACGGCTCAGCTTCGACATCTGGAGAACTAGACGGCGTGACAGCTTAAGCTTAATCCGAGATGCCGCGGACGCTCGATTACGCCCGGCAGCAGACATCTGGCGGGCCTCGACTCGACGTGTGCGTCATCATCGCCGTTTGGGCGACGGCGTGCCTGCCCTTTCTGGCGATTCTCGGCGATGTTTTGCGTGGTCTGGCCAATTTGCTGACCGCGCTGGCTGCGGCGATTGCCGTCATAGCCGCGATCATCGGCATCGTGCGGACCTCGACGTTTCGCGGCATTCGGATCGTGACCGTCCATCGCCCGACCTACGGCACCGGGCTGGCGGCAGCGTGCCTCATCATCGGCGGACTCGTTCTGCTGGCGAACCTGATGCCGACCTACAGCGGCCGATCGCCAAAGGCGGCAGCCATGGTCAAGTGCGGATTTAATCTGCGGCAGATCGGCTTTGCCGCACGGCAGTATGCCCAACTTTATGGAGAATTTCCGAGCGACTTCGAAACGCTGATCGAGTTAACGGATCTGTCAGCGGAGAGTCTCGTGTGCCCTCATCATGACCTTCCCCGCGGCCAAAGAGGGTTGACGTACAGCTATGTCCCGCTGATGCACGGACTGACGCCGGCATCACCACCCGATCTTGTGGCTGCGATCTGTCCCTCATACCTCCATCAAAACGACGGAGGCAACGTGCTCTATGCGGACGGGAGCGTGCGCTTCGAACGACATGACCTGTTGCCGATTCTGCTCGGTGAACAGTTCGCCCGGCCATCGACGCGGCCGGTCGGACAGGTTGACGACGGGCTGAGTGATCGAGAAGACCCAGGCGCCGGTGCCACTGATTGGCCGCATTCTGATGCGGACAACCAGTGTCGGTGGCGTATCGCAGCCCAGCCCGGGAGACATAGTCTGCGTCACATATCCACGCGGGGAAACCGTGTCCGGTGGCGGCAGCGGCACGGTTTGCCCGCCGCAGACGGCGGCTCATACCGTGGCACCGCGGTTCGTCCGCCGGCCGAATTATTCCGAGTCGCCTGGTGCTTTTGATTGGGCCTGGTGCCACTGATTGGCCGCATTCTGATGCGGACAACCAGTGTCGGTGACGTACCGCAGCCCGAGCCGGGTGACGTAGTCTGCGCCGTATGTCCACACGCGTAAACCATGTCCGGCGGCGGCAGCGGCACGGTTTGCCCGCCGCAGACGGCGGCTCATACCGTGGCACCGCGGTTCGTCCGCCGGCCGAATTATTCCGAGTCGCCTGGTGCTTTTGATTGGGCCTGGTGCCACTGATTGGCCGCATTCTGATGCGGACAACCAGTGTCGGTGACGTACCGCAGCCCGAGCCGGGTGACGTAGTCTGCGCCGTATGTCCACACGCGTAAACCATGTCCGGCGGCGGCAGCGGCACGGTTTGCCCGCCGCAGACGGCGGCTCAAACCGTGGCACCGCGCTTCGTCCGCCGGCAGACACGTTGCGGGTCGCTCGGTGCCGCGGCATGTCTCATTGAGATACGTTGGCGGAACACGCGTTGCGCCGCGGCGGCCGCGGCGGCGCGTGTTGTAATCGGGCGTACGGTGTACGGCGGCGGACTTGTTTGTCCGTCCAAAAGCTGCACGGCGAATAACATTTTTAACGCGTGGCCGACGACCCGCCGACGTACTCGGCGGAGTCGATGTTCCACGTGGAACATTCGGCGGCGGTTGCCGACACGGCTGGTGACGCGTGGCGAGGGTCGGCCGATGTTCCACGTGGAACATTCGACCCACCGCCAACCGCCGCCGCCCACGTGGCCGCCGCGGCGCAACAAAAAATGCCCCGCGGCTGGTTAGGCCGCGGGGCATTCGTGGTGGGGGTGAAGGGAGCGCTTACTCCTTCTTAACTTCGTACTCGGCGTCGATGACGTCGTCGTCCTCTGGCTTGACGCGGTCGCCCTCGGCCTCGGGGGCGGCGCCTTCGGCAGAGGCGGTCGGGTCGGCATCGGCGCCACCGGCTGCGGCATAGGCGGCTTCGCCGATCTTCATGACGGCCGTGTTGAGCGTCTCCAGCGCCTTCTTGATGACGTCGCCGTCGTCCTGGTCCTTGACCTCCTTGACGCGGTTGAGGGCGCTTTCGACCTCGCTGCGGACGTCGCCGGGGATCTTGTCGGCGTCTTCGCCGTTGAGCAGTTTCTCGGTGCTCGTAATGGAACCGTCGGCCTGGTTGCGAAGGTCGACGACCTCGCGACGCTTCTTGTCGGCCTCTGCGTTCTTCTCGGCGTCGGCCTTCATGCGCTCGATCTCTTCGTCGCTCAGGCCACCCGAACCCTTGACCTCGATGGAGGCTTCCTTGCCGCTGGACTTGTCGACGGCCTTGACGCCGAGGATGCCGTTGACGTCGATGTTGAAGGTCACCTCGATCTGCGGCACGCCACGCGGCGCCGGCGGGATGTCGTTCAGGTTGAACTCGCCCAGGAGGCGGTTGTCCTTGGCAAACTCGCGCTCGCCCTGCAGGACGCGGATGGTGACCGTCGTCTGCGAGTCGGCAGCGGTGGAGAACGTCTCGCTCTTGCTGGTCGGGATGGTGGTGTTGCGCTCGATGAGCTTGGTCATCACGCCGCCCAGCGTCTCGACGCCGAGGGACAGCGGGGTCGCGTCGAGGACGAGGATGTCCTTGACGTCACCCTTGGCAATGCCGGCCTGGACGGCGGCACCCATGGCGACGACTTCGTCAGGGTTGACGCTCTTGTTCGGGTCCTTGCCGAAGATGTCCTTGACGAGCTTCTGAACGAGCGGCACGCGGGTCGAGCCGCCGACCAGGATGATCTCGTCGATCTCGCTCGGCTTGAGCTTGGCGTCTTCCAGCGCCTTCATGACCGGCTGCTTGATGCGATCGACGAAGGAGCCGATGAGGCCCTCGAACGCGCTGCGGGTCAGCGTCAGGTTGAGGTGCTTGGGACCATTTTGATCGGCTGTGATGAACGGCAGGTTGATGCCGGTCTCGACGTTGGAGCTGAGCTCCTTCTTGGCCTTTTCGGCAGCTTCCTTAAGCCGCTGCAGAGCCATGGCGTCGTTGCGGAGGTCGATGCCTTCCTGCTTCTTGAACTCGCCTGCGAGCCAGTCGATGATCTCTTCGTCAAAGTCGTCGCCGCCGAGGTGAGTGTCACCGGCGATGCTGAGCACCTCGAAGAGGGTCTCGTCGGCGTCCTTGTCGACATCGAGCACGGAGACGTCGAACGTGCCGCCACCAAGGTCGAAGACGAAGATCTTGCCGCCCTTGTTCTTACCTTCGCCGTAGGCCAGCGCAGCCGCGGTCGGCTCGGGAAGCACGCGCAGGACCTTCAGGCCTGCGATTTCACCGGCGTTCTTCGTGGCTTGACGCTGGGCGTCGTTGAAGTAGGCCGGCACGGTGATAACGGCCTCGTCGACCTTCTCGCCGAGGTAGTCTTCTGCGGTCTTCTTGAGGTCCTGGAGGATGAAGGCCGAGACCTGCTCGGGGGTGTATTCCTCGTTGCGGACCTTGATCTTGACGTAGTCCTCACCGCCGCCGGTGACTTCGTAAGGGACGGTCTTTTCTTCGCTGGCGACTTCGTTGTGCCGACGGCCCATGAACCGCTTGGCGCTGAAGACGGTGTTTTTGGGGTTGGTGACCTGCTGGTGGCGGGCCGGCTCACCGACGAGGCGTTCGCCCTTGTCGGTGAAGGCGACGACCGACGGCGTGATGCGGTTACCGCGGGAGTTGATGAGAACCTTGGGCTGATCGCCCTCCATGACGCTCACCACGCTGTTGGTCGTGCCGAGGTCGATTCCGATGATCTTGCTCATAATGCTGTTGTTGGTCTTCGTTGTGGGTTGAGGCGTCGTCCGACGTGCGGCAACGCGGGTGCTGGCCCATATGGCAAGGGTCGTGCCACACCTGAAACCGGCGTGAGGCCGCGTGAGGGGCGGTTCCACGTGGAACCGTGGCAGCACGGGCATGAACCGCTGCCACTATGGCGGTCGGGGCAGGACGTCTAAGCCATTGGCAAAGCCGTGTTGGAGGATCAGAACGAGGTTCCGACCGGTCGTGGTTGACGGGCGGCGTGGCCGCCGTAGCTTTTGCTGACCACCACAGCCACCTGTGCCGGCCACGCCCGCACGGTCCAACCGCCGTCAGCCATGCCAAGCATCATCTACACCAAGACCGACGAAGCCCCCGCCCTGGCGACCTACTCGCTGCTGCCCATCCTGCGGCGGTTCGTCCAGCCGGCGGGTGTGGGCGTGGAGCTCAAGGACATCTCGCTCGCAGGCCGGATCCTGGCCCACTTCCCCGAACGGCTCAAGGACGACCAGAAGCAGCCGGACGCACTCGCCGAGCTCGGCGAGCTGGCCAAGACGCCCGAGGCGAACATCATCAAGCTGCCCAACATCAGCGCCTCGATCCCGCAGCTCGAGGCAGCCATCAAGGAACTGCAGGACGCCGGCTACGACGTGCCCGACTACGGCGACGACACCAAGGCGACCTACGCCAAAGTCCTCGGCAGCGCGGTGAACCCCGTCCTCCGCGAGGGCAACAGCGACCGCCGCGTCGCCGCTCCCGTGAAGGAGTACGCCAAGGCCAACCCGCACTCGATGGGCACGTGGTCGAGCGACTCGAAGACCCACGTCGCGGCCATGGCCGGCGACGATTTCTTCGGCAGCGAGCAAAGCTACACCGCCCCTGCAGCGACGACCGTCTCGATCAAGCACGTCGCCGCGGACGGCAGCGAGACCGTGCTGAAGGACGGCCTGAAGCTGGAGGAGGGCGAGGTGATCGACGCGACCCGCATGAGCGCGACGGCCCTTCAGTCGTTCCTCAAAGCCGAGATCGCCGACGCGAAGCAGAAGGACGTCCTGTTCTCGCTGCACATGAAGGCGACGATGATGAAGGTCAGCGACCCGATCATCTTCGGCCACGCGGTGAAGGTCTACTTCGCCGACCTCTTCGAGAAGCACGCCGATACGTTCGCCCAGCTGGGCGTCAACCCGAACAACGGCTTCGGCGACGTCGTCGCGAAGATGAGCAAGCTGCCGGAAGACAAGCAGGCCGAGATCAAGGCCGACCTCGAGAAGGTCTACGCCAAGCAGCCGCCGTTGGCGATGGTCGATAGCGACCGCGGCATCACGAACCTGCACGTCCCGAGCGACATCATCATCGACGCGAGCATGCCCGCGATGATCCGCACGAGCGGCCAGATGTGGGGCCCCGACGGCAACACGAAGGACACGAAGGCCGTCATTCCCGACCGCTCGTACGCCGGCGTCTACCAGGCGACGATCGAGTTCTGCCAGAAGCACGGCGCGTTCGATCCGAGCACGATGGGCAGCGTCGCCAACGTCGGCCTCATGGCGAAAAAGGCAGAGGAGTACGGCAGCCACGATAAAACCTTCGAGATCCCCGCCGACGGCAAGGTCATTGTCAGCGACGCCGACGGCAAGACGATTTTCGAGCACGACGTCAAGACCGGCGACATCTGGCGTGCGTGTCAGACGAAGGACGTTGCGATCCGCGACTGGGTGAAGCTCGCCGTTGACCGCAGCCGGGCGAGCGACACGCCGGTCGTCTTCTGGCTTGACGAAAGCCGCGCCCACGATGCCGAACTCATCAAGAAGGTCAAGGCTTATCTGCCCGAGCACAACACGGACGGCCTCGACATCCAGATCATGAAGCCGGTCGACGCGACGCAGAACGCGCTCGAGCGGTGCAAGGCCGGCAAGGACACGATCAGCGCGACGGGCAACGTCCTTCGCGACTACCTGACCGACCTCTTCCCGATTCTCGAGCTTGGCACGTCGGCGAAGATGCTCAGCATCGTCCCACTCCTCGCCGGTGGCGGCTTGTACGAAACCGGGGCCGGCGGCAGCGCACCGAAGCACGTGCAGCAGCTCGTTCGCGAAGGCCACTTCCGCTGGGACTCGCTCGGCGAGTTCCTTGCCTCGGCCGTCTCAATACGTGACCTCGGCGAAAAGGAAAATCTGCCGCAACTCGTTCTCATTGCCGACGCACTCGATGAAGCGACGACAAAGCTGCTGAACGAAGGTAAGAGCCCGCTTCGCCGCGCCGGTGAAATCGGCACACGCGTCAGTCACTTCTACCTAGCCCTCTACTGGGCGCAGGCGCTTGCCGCACAGTCGCAGGACGCTGAGCTCAAGGCCCACTTCGAGCCACTTGCCAAGAAGCTTGCCGACACTGAGTCGCAGGCGATGGCAGACATCGATGCCGTACAGGGCAAGGCATCGGACCTGGGCGGCTATTACCTCTTCGACGAATCGAAGGCCGAATCGGTCATGCGACCAAGCCGGACCTTCAACGAGGCTCTGGCAACTTAGTGGTCGCGGCGAAAGTAATGCAATGACCCTCTTCCGAACCGACCGCCCGATTCTCGTCGGCATGGTCCACCTAATGCCCCTCCCCGGCTCACCACGGTTCGGTGGCGACATGGTGGCGGTGGTGGACGCCGCCAAACGTGACGCCGAAGCTCTCGACGCCGGCGGGTGCGACGCGATCATGGTCGAGAACTTTGGCGACGTGCCGTTCTACAACGGCAGCGTCCCGTCAGAAACGGTCAGCGGCATCACGGCAGGCTGCCTTGCGGTTCGCGATGCGAGCAACCTGCCGATCGGCGTGAACGTGCTCCGCAACGACGGCTGCAGCGCGGTCGGCATCGCAGCCTGCGTCGGGGCAGCGTTCATCCGCATCAATGTGCTGAGCGGCGCTCGCGTGACGGATCAAGGCATCATCGAGGGCCAGGCGGCCGATGTCATGCGGGCCCGGCAGGCCCTGTGCCCGCACGTGCAGGTGTGGGCGGACGTCGACGTCAAGCACTCTGCCCCGCTTGCCGCAAGGCCGCTGTCAGAAGAAGTCGCCGACCTCGTCAAGCGTGGCTTGGCCGACGTCGTCATCGTCTCAGGCGGTGGGACAGGGCTCGCCACCTCGCCTCAGCAGGTTGACGAAGTGGCATCGATGACCGATGCCCCCGTCGCCATCGGCAGCGGCGCAAGCATGGAGACGATCGGCCACTACCCTGCTGCCCGAGCCTTCATTGCGGGTACCGCGCTGAAGCAGAACGGCCACGTCGACGCGCCGGTCGATGTGGCGAGGGTTCAAGCATTTGCCGACGTGCTGTCGTCTTGAAGGCGTTCAGATCCAGCGGTCGCGGATCTCCTTGATCTGCTCCCACTGTTCGTCTCGGTAAAGCGGCGGACATGTCTCGCAGTTGGGACACACGCCATCGAAGAACTCTTCGGCGTCGTCGGAGATGGCATCGTCGGTCTGGCCGATGCTCTTTCGCATCTCGTACCGCTCGTTGACCTCCTCTGCCAAACGCACCGCCTCAAGGCCCGCGTGCTTGCGGACGTGTCTGGCCAGTCGCTTGTACCAATCCTTCGTCAGCTCGTCGGCGTGCTCCGGTGGGATGCAGTGCTTCTTGAGCGCGTGCCTGAACGCTTTGAGCTTCTGCGGCCAAGGCTCATCGGGGTTACGCGTCGCCAGCGTCAGGTATTGCCCGACCTTGGCGGCCTCATGGACCAGGTCGTTGCAGTGCCTGGACGCCTGCTTGGCGACCTTGAGGTACATCTCCTCGGGCAAGCCGACCTTGGGCATGCCCGGCAACTTGCTCATGCCCGGCACACCGGCCAATGAGGCCTCTGGTTCGCCGCTGATCATCGAAGACATCGATACGCTCCTCAGGTGAAACCGACTCCAGGCCCGGCAAAACAACATGCCGAGGTCCACAACAACTTCCTCCGCCGCCCGGTGCCGACGATGCGGCACATGGTTCGAGCGGACCCGCACAATCTACCACATCGGCGCATCCGCGGCAAAGCGTCGCACGTCGAGGTCGATAAGAATCAATTTTTTCTTGTCGAAGTTGATTCTTTCGGCGATAGGGCCGATATGCTGTGGCGGACGGACGTTGCCTTGTTTGGCATCGCACGTGCACCAGCGAACCGAGGCAAGCGTGGTACGGTCGACCTGAGGGTTGACCCTTCGTGCCCGATCCGCACCCGCATGTAACGCACTTGATGTTGCACCGCGGTTGGTATCGGTCCTGTGCAGGCGAAACCGATGGGCTCAAGGCCGAGTCGTCGCCGCCGCAGGAGGAGCTTGAGTCGTAAGAGGAGACCGATCCGGGTGTCGACGCGTGGCGTCGGACGGACATCGGGCTCGCCCGCAGCACGATCTGCGGGACCGCGCCGCCGACATGTCGTCGGGCGGCCAGTGAAAGCAGTTTGGCAATGAACAATTCGACGCTCGAAAAGCGCGTTAATCGCCTGTCCAACACAGTCGCCCCGGCCGTGGTTCTGGATCGCGATAGTCGCAGGCAACGCCGCGGCCCCGTCCGCCGGTCGGCCCGTGTTAAGGTTCAGGGCGGCCTCTTCGGAGGCGAGAGCTTTGACGTCACCATCCGCGACGCCTCCACCGCCGGCAGCGCGTTTTACCTCCGCGAGGCCTTGCCTGTCGGGACCAAGGTCCGCGTCATCGAACTCGTCGATGGCCGCCAACATCGCACGTTTGACGGTGAAGTCTGCCGCAGCCGCCCCATCAGCAACGGCCGCCACGAGATGAACGTCCGCTACTCCGAACGCAAGGACGTCGCGGAAGTCGTCAAGCAGCTTGGTTGAGGCAACAACGTCCGGTCGGTTTCACGAGACCGTCAGCACCGGCCCCGCGTTGTCAACATCGGCAACCCGCTTGGCCACCTCGCCCGCGACGCGACCGGCAAGGCCTTCCAACGCCTCGCGCAGCCGTGGATCGCCTTCATAATTCGCGTGCGGCCTGCCTGTGTCGCTGTTAACGCGAAGCTCGGGGAACATCGGGATCTCCGCCAATATCGGCAGGCTTAGCTTTTGTGCCATCTTGAGCACCCCGCCGCGGCCGAAGATGTCGTGCTCGCTGCCGTCGGGTGAGACGAAGTAGCTCATGTTCTCGACCAGCCCGAGCACCGGGCAGCCCAGCTGCTGAAACATCTTCACCGCACGCGTCGCATCATCAATCGCCACCTGCTGCGGCGTCGCAACCACCACGGCACCCGTCAGCGGCAAAATCTGGCACAACGTCAGCGGCACGTCGCCCGTGCCCGGTGGCAGGTCGATGATCAGGTAGTCCAGCTCCGGCCACTTCGTGTTGTCCAGCACGAGCTGCTTGAACGCGCCGTGCGCCATCGGGCCACGCCACATGAGCGGCTTGTCCTCCTCGACGAGCGAACCGATTGTCACGCCGTGAATGCCATGCACATGGTGCGGCAGGATACGTTTCTTGTCGGCGTCGACCTTGGGCACGACGCCCCGGACGCCGAGCATCGTCGGCATGGACGGGCCGTAGATGTCGCCGTCCATCAGGCCGACCTTTGCACCAGTCCGCTGCAGGCCGACGGCGAGGTTGACTGCGACGGTCGACTTGCCCACGCCGCCCTTGCCGGCACCGACGGCGATGATGTTTTTGACCTGCGGCAGCGGCGGCTCGCTGAAATCGCCCGGCTGATCGGCACCGATCGATGGCTTGCTCCGGCCGCCACGCGTGTCGGCAGACAGCTCGACCTCAACCGATTCGGCCCCGGCGGCAACGAGGGCATTCCGCACCCGCTTCTCGATCTCGTCCTTCATCGGACACGCGGGTGTGGTCAGCTCGACGTTGACGCTGACTCGTCCCGCATCATCGACATCGAGACGTTTAACCATCTTCAGGCTGACAATGTCTTTGAAGAGTTCGGGGTCTTCAACGCCGCGTAGGGCGTTCATGGCATCTTCCTGGGTGATGGGCATAAGCCGTCGATGGTACGGTCGTAGTCGAGCGACCTTGTGCGACACGCCGCCGCCGAGTTGAAGTAGAAACTGCATGCCGAGCCAACTGCCCAAGACCGTCCGCCACGCGCTCGAGAAGGTGCCGCGTGTGACGCCTGGCACCGGTCGGGACGTGCCACCGCTCAGCGAGGCCGACGACCTGGCGACGTTCGGCCTGAACACGAGGCCCGGTCATGAGGACGACGGCTGGCGATCGCCTTTGCCCGCTTATTTGCGGGACGGCACACGGCTGCAGTTGTTCAAGGACGGCGAGGCCGCCGCCGCGGCGTATCGAGCCATTGAGGACGCCGAGCATCGCGTGCTGCTGGAGGTCTACATCTGGCCGGGCGATGAAACGGGCGAGGCATTCAGCCACCTGCTTGCCGAAAAGGCGGCGGCGGGTGTTCGCGTCTTCGTCATCTACGACGCCTTCGGCTGCTTGCTGACGCCGGCTGAAACGTTCGACCGCATGCGTCGCAGCGGCGCGAACGTGCTGGAGTTTCACCCGCTCAACCCGTGGCGCAGCCGATGGGGCTGGCGACCTGCCAATCGCGACCACCGAAAGCTCCTCGTCGTCGACGACAACGTTGCCGGCGTCGGTGGGCTTAACATCGGTAACGACTATGCGGGCAACTGGGTTGCGCCCAACGCACGCGTACGGCCGGGCGATATGTATCGCGACGCGGGCGTCGGCATCGTGGGACCGGCGGCAGAGGCGTACGCGCGGGCGTTTCAGAAGACGTGGCGATACGTCATCCATCGAGGCCCGATGAGCAGGGCCAGCGTCGCCGACGGCATCAGAGACCTGCGACCCGCCAAGGGCGCGCGTATCGGCAAGAGCCGGGAGAGCATCGATGCCCGCCAAGGTGTCCTGCAGCCCGGCCGCGACATCGGGCTCGTCGGCAGCGCGCCCACGCTTTCTTCGCCGCTGCGGCCGTTTCTGCACGACCTCATCAACGAGTCACGCCATTCGCTCCTGCTGACGATCGCCTACTTCGCACCGGACGACGCGCTGATCGACTCGCTCTGCCGAGCCGCACGACGCGGCGTGCGGGTGCGGCTGATGCTCGCCGGCAGGAGCGACGTGCGATTTCTCATCAGCGCCGGCCGCGCGTTCTACGGCCGCCTGCTCGACGCAGGCTGCGAGATCTATGAACGCCAGGAAGCTTTTCTGCACCAGAAGTCGATCATCTCCGACGGCCGCGTGACCGTGCTGGGCAGCACGAACCTCGACTACCGCAGCATCGAGTTCAATCTGGAGCTGTCAGCCGTCATCGACAACAGGCCGTTCGCCCGGCAAATGATCGATCTGTTCGACCACGACACCGGCTTTGCCCGCCGCATCGACCCTGAGACCTGGCGTCGGCGACCGACGCGGGACCGGTTCGTGCAGTGGCTCATCAGTCGACTTCGTTACGCGTTGTAGCGACGTTCACCAGTCGGACAAGACTTCCTGATCGAGGCTCACCCACTCGTCGACGGCAGCCTCGCGGGGCGGTTGCTTCGACCGGGCCTCGTGCATCGCCTGGACCGCTTCGACCGCAGACGGACTTGTCGCGGCGGCGACTTGCACCTGCTGCCGCCAAAGCGTCTGCTCGACCTCAAACATCTCGGCGTGGAGGACATTGCAGGCGTGTCGAAGCCGCAGGTTCTGCTGTCGAAGCAACAGCAACACAGCGGCGATGGCCAGCAATCCGACGACGGCAATGATGATGCGTGGCATAGCGGTTTGCCTCGAGCCGAATTCAGGAAGGCAGCTTCAGCGTCATGCCCGGCTGCAGCGCGTTGGGATCGTTCAGGGCCGGGTTGAGCTTGACGATCTCGGTGTGTCGATTGCCGTTGCCGAGTTGCCTGGCAGCGATCTGCCAAAGGTTGTCACCCTCACGGACCGTGTATGTCTTGGCGACCGGCTCACGCACCGTTGGCACCTGGATGGCGGCGGCTTCCTTGGCGTCGGCGGGAAGTCGATAAGTGCGGCCGGCGACGATCAGGTTCGGGTCGTCGGCCAGCGACGGGTTGAGGGCAACGATCTTGGCGTTGTTGTCGCTCGTGCTCCGGCCAAACGCCCGGGCGGCCAGGTGGCCCAACGTGTCGCCGGACTTGGCCTTGTACTCGATGACGCCGACCGGACGGTCCACCATCGTCGCGGCGGCAAGCCGTGTGTCTACAACATTCACCTGCGGCTCAGCCTGGACGGTCTCGACCGGCTCGCCCTGCTCGGCGGCGAGTTGCTCGACCGTCGCGACCTGCGTCGGTTGCACCTGCTCAACCGCCTGCATCGTCGGCGGGTTGTCCCAAATCGGCTCAGTGTGCGTCGGCTCGCGATCGAGTGTCGGCCGCGGCTCGGGGGCGTGGCCGATGCGAATGTCGATGCGGCCGGCTTCAGGCTCGGCCGTCGGGTCGTAGACGAACGCCTGCTTCTCAGGCTCGGCCGGCAGCGAAATCTGCTGACCGCCGGGCGTGGTGAGGCTCGACTCGATGCCACGGACGCTGCCTGTGAGCGGCGCGGGAGGTTGCCGGGTAGCGACGGTCACGTGGTCGCTGAGGAGCAGCCCGACCACGAGAATGAACGCCGTTGCGACGAGAAGGCCGATTTTGCTTTCGCGGGACACGCTTGTCTTGCTCCGATGGAGGGCCGGCGGGGGGCGAAATGCCCGCCGCAGTTCTCGCATCGGCATTATCGGGCGCGGGGCATCAATGCCGCTATGGCCGCCGCGCTGCCCGCATCTTCGCCGAACGACTACGTGGGTTGCTCTCCACCTCGGCCTCGCCGGGAGCGATGGGCTTCTTCGTCAAAATCTCCAGCCGATCCCATTTGGCGGCCTCGCGAAACGCGTTCTTGACCAGCCGATCCTCGCCGCTGTGGAAGCTGATGATCGCGACCCTTCCGCCGGGAGCTAGCACGTCCGGCAGCGCCTCGAGCAGCTTCTCGATGGCGTCGAGTTCGCCGTTGACGGCCATCCGCAGCGCCATAAAGGTCCGCGTCGCCGGGTCGATCGCGTTCTTCTTGTGCTTTGGTGGTCTCGGCACGCAACGCCTGACAATGTCGGCCAACTCGCCCGTCGTCCGCACGCTCTGGCCGGCCTTGCGTTGCTCGACGATCCGCCGCGCGATTCGCCGACTGAACCGCTCGCCGGCAAACTCGAAAATGGTGTCGGCGATCTTCTTTTCGGGCCAATATCGCAGCAAGTCTGCCGCCGTGTCGCGAAGTTCCGGGTCCAGCCGCATGTCTAGCGGCGCGTCCCGGTCGGCAAATGAGAGGCCGTAGTCGCTCGTGAGCAATTGGTTGGTGCTCACGCCGAAGTCCGCGAGCAAGGCGTTGACCTTGCCGACGTCATCTCCCAGTTCGTGCCGCAGATCGGAGAAGTTGCTGTACCTCAGGTCGGCCGCGTCACCGAGTCGGTCCCGGGCGTACTCGAGGTTGCGCGGGTCCCGCTCAAAGGCGATGAGGCGGCCGCCGGGAGCGACGCGCTCGCGGAGCAGCAGCGAATGGCCGCCACGGCCGAGCGTGCAATCAACGACGAGTTCGCCCGGCTGTGGATTGAGCAGGTCCAGCACCTCCGTAGCTAGCACCGGCTCGTGCCCGTGCGGCACAGCCTGCGTCGGCGTTGTTGCGTCGTCTAGCACAGAAGAACGTAGCGCAGAGCCGAGGGAAGCGCAAAGACGCAAAGGGAGCAAAGCGGTGCGGTGGCAACGCGGCTTAAGCCACTACGCATCTCTCCGTCCGTACCACCACCTCATCCATGCCTGCTCTGCCCTTTGCTCTCTCTTCGCCCCCTTCCCATCTTTGCATTTCCATCGGCTTCACCCCACCAGTGCCGCCCCCACCGCTGCCCGCTTCTCGTCGAACGCTGCCGCCGTCAGCACCGGCTCACCCTCCTCGACCGCCGCGTCCAACGGCACCCAGCTGCGACAGCCGGCGATCTTGTACGTGTTCTTGAGCGTGACCGCCGACGCCAAGGCAAACGCCCGCACGACCACCAAATACAGCGGCCGTTCGGGCTTGTAGTTCCACCGCAGGTCGAAGTATTCCTCGTCCCAAACGTGCAAGCCGTCCAGCCGATCAAGGGCTTCACGGCTCGGGACAGTGTGAATGTCCGTCACCTCGCCGCCGTGCGTGAGGTCGAACGTGACCGGCTCATCGTCGCCAGGCTCGACCAGGTCGCGGGCATCCGGCCGCAGCATGTCGATGTTTTGGTGCAGCTGTGTCGGCAACAACGCAAAGCGGCTGTGCGTGATGGCAAACCCGCCTGGCCCTTCCTGGATGCCACCTTTGCGCAAAAGAACCGTCTGCCGACCCTCGGCGAGGGCGCGGCAGACGGATTGCCATTCCTTCAGAGCGGTGTCAATCACTCGTCGCTCTCGCTGAACTTCCAGTAGTACGTCCGGTCGAAGACGGTGCCTTGGCTCAGGTCCTTCTCGAAGTCACCGGCGACGGCCTTGACGACGCCACCGTCTGGGCGGCCGTCCTTGAAGCCGACGTCATCGCCGCGCTGGACCTGGATGTTGACGTTGGGCTCGATGTCACTGCCGCTGTAGAGGCCAGCTGTGCCGTTGGCCGGTGCCGGAACGATAAGGTCGCCGGTGTCGTTCTTCTCGTACTTGGCAAGCGTCTTACCGCCGCGGAGGCCGCAACCAGTGACGAGGAGGACGGCCATGCCGAGGGCGGCAAAGGTGGCGAGACGGCGGGTGATGCGTTGGGTCATGTTGCCGCTAACCTAGTCGCTCCCGCCACCAGCCTGCAACGGGCGAATCCGCTACGACTTATGGAAGCCAACCTTCGCCGCCGCCTGACTTTCGGGCCGATCATGCTCGCCGCACTTGGCCTGGTGCTGCTGGTTGACTACTGGCTCGAGCTGCAGACGGATGTCAAGGGCATCGGCATCCTCGTTGTGCTGCTGATCCTCGTCCCGCTGGCCAACATGGAACTGGCAACGCTGTTCACTGCCGAGAACGCTCGGCCGTTTCGCCTCATCGCCAGTCTCGGCGGCGCAGCCATCGTCGTGCACGCCTTTGCCACTCAGTTCGCATCTTTCAAGCCGATTGCCGCCAGCACCTTGGCGTTCATCATGGTGGCCGTGCCGCTGGCCAGTGCCCTCCGCAAGGTGTTCCTCAAGCAAACGGAGCAGGCGATCCTCAGTATGGCAGGCACCCTGCTGGCAGTTATGTACCTCGGCGGGCTCGCGTGGTTCCTCATGGCCATTCGAGTCAAAGAAGGTCGCTACATCGATGTCGAAGAGCCGCTCTTCGTCGGGACGACGCTGCACATTCTCACCGTACTGCTGTGCGTGAAGTTCACGGACATCGGTGCCTACTTCACCGGTAAGAACTTCGGCAAGCACAAGCTCATCCCATGGCTCAGCCCCGGCAAAACCTGGGAAGGTCTGGCCGGTGGTCTTGCGACTGCCGCCCTCGTCGGCATGGCTTGTGCCCCGCTGCTACCGGAGGTCGAATTTTGGAAAGGGGCGATCTTCGGCGCGATTCTCGGCCTCGTCGGGCAGATGGGTGACCTCCTCGAGAGCCTCATGAAGCGCGACGCCGACGTCAAAGACAGCGGCCAGAGTCTGCCCGGCTTCGGTGGTGTGCTCGACGTGATCGACTCGCCCCTCGTTGCGGCACCGGTGGCCTACCTGCTCTTTAGCCTCGCCTGATCACGATCGGGCCGCATACGCAGACGGTCCGCTGCCGAACAGCCGCTTGAATCGCCTGCTGAAGTGCGGGTGGTCATGGAACCCGCACGCATGTGCAACTTCTTTACCCGACAGCCCGCTCGTCTCGAGTAACTTGGCCGCGTGGTGCAGGCGAACATCTTCTGCGTAGCGGGCCGGCGACGTGCCGAGCGATGTGCGGAACAGCGACGTCAACCGAGGTTCGCTCAGCCCCGCGACTTCTGCCAGTTCTGCAACTGTCACACGTCGATCAAGGTGTCGGCGGGCACAGTCACACGCCGCCCGAACGCGTTCGTCAACTCGTTGTCCCTCCGTCGCCTGCGTCGCACACCACAGGATGGAGGCCTCGATGGCGTTCATGATCAGGCGGTCGGCGCCCGGTAACGGCGAGCCGACGAGTTGCCGCGCGACGGCCAGTGCGTCCAGTGCGGCGGCCTGGGCGGCAGTGTCGTGGAACGTCGCCACCGCCAGCCCCGGCAAAGGCATCGGCCAGTCGAGCGATGGCCACCACTCGGCCCGCGGGAACACGTGGACGAAGCGAAATCGCCAATGACCGGCGTCGGGGCAGGTCGTATAGAACTGATCTGCGTTCGGCAACCAAATCGCCGCCTGGTTCGGACCCAGCGTCACCGTCGCCCTGCCGACGCGAAAGCGGCCGGCACCTGATTCATTGACGATGAACAGAAGATCAGGCCTGCCGACACGCGAGGTCCCGTAGAGCGGGCCGGCGTTGAAGTAGCCCCCGACGGGGACGGCGCTCAGCTTCCGGATCCGGACCTCGGAGAAAGTGTCGACCTCCGTTGCGTGGTCTGCCATAATCGAAATCTACAAGTCTTCGATCGGCGTGTCCATGGTCATGTAGCGGCACCATGAGTTACGCTTATGTTCATGACAGCAACACTCCAGCCGCTTCCGACTCGCCAAGGCATCGACGGACTTGTTCAACCTGAGGGCAGCGACATCGTCGAGCTGTCGTCGCCGCCTGATCGTGCGGAGCTGGCGAGCTTTGCCGACAGTGGCGTGGGCATCGTGCGGTCGCTGCTGACCGCCGACGAAGTCGCTGAGGTACGCGATGTCTTTCAGGCGGCGGGCGATAAGGGGCCGCAGCAAGGTCTTGTCGATCCGGACATGCTCGACGTCAATGGTGCAGGCCGTGACGAGATGTTGCGCCGCTTCCCCAGGATGCTGCACCCGCACCGCTACCCGGAGCAAGACTTCGGCCGCCTTGCCCTGCAATGGATGCTCGACGACCGCATCACCCGCGTCATCCGCAGCCTGTACGACGACGAGCCCGTCGCCGCCCAGAGCATGTACTACTTCAAAGGCCCCGGCGCACGCGGACAGTCGTTGCACCAGGACAACCTGTTCCTATCGATCCGCCCAGGGACGTGCATCGCGGCATGGATTGCGATTGACGACTGCGACGAAGAAAACGGCGCGATGGCCGTCGTGCCCGGTAGCGGGACATGGGAACTCATCTGCAACGGCTTTAAGAAGAGCCAGGCGAATGCTGACGAATTCTGGGGCGACAGCTCGCTGGCCTTGCCGGACGGGTGCGAGCCGAAGGTCGCGACAATGAAGGCCGGCGACGTCTTGTTCTTTAACGGCAGCCTCGTCCACGGCAGCTACCGCAACCGATCCGCCGACCGATTCCGACGATCACTCATCTTCCACTACGCGCCGCGGTCCTGCCACGAGATTGCCAAGTTTTACCACCCGATGCTCGATATGAACGGCAGCGTCGTCGACTACGCCACCGCCGAACGTGGAGGGCCTTGTGGAACCAACACTGAGATGAGCATGATGATGGGCTGAGAACGTCGACAACGATGCATTGCGTGCTTAGCCATACCTTTGCACTTTGCTGTTGCAACAGTAGCGTTTCGCCAGATGGCGTTGGGTCGACGCATCTGTTAGGTTCAGCAGACATGTCTTTTCCTTCTGATGTTGGCCGTGTAGCAATGAGTACATCCCGCTCCGGGAACGCGCGGTGGATGACCATCGCTGCGGCGGCAGCGATGACGCTTGCATCGCTCAATCTGGCTTCGGCTGAACTTCCTTCGGCGACGGCTTGGCTTGATGCGGTCGATGAGCAGGCAGGCGTCGAAGCAGAAGCCAGTACACCGGCGACTGAGATCGGTCGGAAACTGGCCGAGTTCACCGATCGAAAAGGTGATCTTGCACCAGAAGACGCGGCAGTGGCCTGGCACGACTTGCTGCAGGCGTGGATCGATAAAGGCGGAGCCTCCACCTACGACCCGTACTCCGGTAGGATGAGTAGCGGCCTGGCCTTCAGCGACTTCGTGGCGGCAATGCCGGCACCAGAAGCGTGGCCGAAGCTCAGCGAGTTGCTCCAACAAGCCGACGGCGACGACGCTTCGGCAGCGCACCTCTTTGGCAGCTTCCTCGCAAACGACCTTCAGGGGATGCAGACGGCATTGCTGGATGTCGGCAAATCGGGCAGACGTCTCGAAAATTGGCAAAGGCAGGAGTTCAACACACTTCTGCAGGAGACGGCTCAAATTGTTGGCGATGCTGATAATGCCCAGGCCATCGTCGAGGCCATGGAGCAACAGCTCGATGCGGCCGAAGAGAATGCTGACAGCGTGTTTCAACTCTTCGTGCCTGACCTCGTAACGCTGGTCGGCGAGGATCGCGCAAGTGAACTTCTCGAGCGGGCACTGTCCAGCCGGATCCGTCACCTCGAGTTCACGCCGGGCGGCCAAACGGAGGCCTTGGCGCGCAGCGTTGCGACGGAGCAGGCGGCGACAATGCAGTTGCCTCGCTGGTCGCTCGTGAATGTGGTCGGTCCGCAGGCGGCCGACTTGTACGAGGCCATGGCCGACCGCTTCCTGCAGAAAGGCGGCGCGCGGCCGGGTGTGCTTGGTCGACTCTTCGGCATGTCGGCCCCGCAGGAAGACAGCTTTGCCAATTACGAGGAGTGGCAGGCACGGCAGTATTACATCCTGAGCCTGATCGCCACCAACCGCAGCGAAGATGCGGTGCGCGTCGTCCGGCGACTTGACGAAAATGCCGATGAAATCAGCCGCTACGGCATGGGGCTGACAATGCCGTTCAACGCCGTCACGAAGCTCGACAAGGCCGGACTGACGCCGCAGGTGTACGAATTCGCCAGCCGCCTGCTGACGGATGAGCCGCAATTGCCGCTTTGGGATCTGTATGTCTCGACCGCAGTTCGCACCGGCCACACCGAGGACATGCTGGAGCTGTTCCGCACGGCCATGGCGCGTCAAGACCTGTCCGACGCAACGCGGCAGACGATTCGCTACGCCTATGCCGATGCCCTGCTTGCCGCCGGTGATGTCGAGCCTGCTCTTGAAGCCATGCGGGCGCGGTTGGAGTCGACGCTCGAGGAGTCGGAAGATCCTTCGCATGTCGCAGGCATGGCAGTGCGAATTGCACGCGTTGCCGACCTTGTGGAGCAGCCGGAGCTGCGCGATGAGATGGTGGCCAAAGCAGTCGAGCTGAACAGCAAGAAGGCGGACGGGTCGATCTACTTCAGCGTGTATGGGCTCGTCGCATCGATAGACACACTCGTAGAAATGGGGGCCGACGACGCAGCCGCCACCATGTTGCAGCAGGCGCTTGTGCGTCAGGTCCAGCAGCAGCGTGATCCCTCCCGCGGCATGCGGGGTCCCGTCGACGCCTCCGATCTCCTGGCAAAGCTCGCCGGGCTCTACCACCTGCAGGGTCGTCATGGTGAGGTGAGGGCACTGGTCGAGCGGGCACCCTATTGGGGCCACGATGACCTGGTTGACATCATCGGCACGAACGCCGCCGTTCAAGTCAATCTTGGCACCGCCGTCGCCGCGGCTCTGGCTGACGCCGGTCGAGACCGCGAAGCACTCGACGTCGTCCACGCCATGCTGCTCGAAGACGGTGGCCAGGACGCGACGTACCAGCTTCTGCTCGACCTCGAGGGCCAGGAGGCAATGCCGATGCTCGATGAGATCTTCAGCCGCGACCAATTCGAAGAACGGCCGCTCATCTGGAAGGCGACGCTGCAGCTCGGTGCGGGCGACCTCGATGCCGCCGAGGAGACGATTAAGCGTGCGATCCGCATCGACCCGTCAGACGGCGAGCAAGGGCCGGGCGACCGCATGCGGGCCTACGCGGTTCTAGCCGACATCATGGAAGCCAAGGGCGAGGACGCGACTGTCTATCGCGGTGCGGTCAAGGCCATTCGCATGGCCGAGGCCGCAGACGAGTTCTTCGACGCGGGACTGATCAGTCACTCGGTCGACATGTACGAAGAGTCGCTGACGCACTTCAGCGATGCCTACTGCATCCAAAGCCGACTTGCCTTGCAGCTGACTCGCCTAGGCCGCACCGAGGAGGCGGCCGCCCACTACCGCAAGGCGTACGAGCTGATGCCGTCCAGCTTCGGCCGCGTCGAGAGCCATTGCTTCGGCTGCGAGGGCATCTTCGACAACGCACAGGCAGAATCCATTGCAGAAGAGGTCTTTGCCAACCTGATGGAAGAGCAGCCGGAGAATCCGCAGGTTCACTACCTCTACGGCTATCTCCTCGAGCAGCAAGGTGACGCGGCCGCAGCCGTCCCGCACTATCAGAAAGCGGTTGAACTCGACGCCGACTACCTCAACGCCTGGAAGAAGATCGCCGAGGCCGCCGAAGCCGGGCTGCTGTCGATCGAGGAGCGTGACGAGGCGACGCTGAGTCTGCTCCGGCTCGACCCGCTGCGTCAGCACGCGTCGCCGCACCTGTCACAGGTTCGAGATGCGAAGGCCTTTTGGACGACCGTCGCCCAAGCCCGCGAGGCGGTCGAGCCCATGCCCGCGTCGGTACTGGCCTTGCCCGCGACGGCCGCCGCCATGCCTGCCGAGGGAGCTAGCGATCCCTACAACATGTTTCACTCCGTCCAGTCGTTCGACATGTACGGCAACCCGATGAAGCAAGGCCGCATCGGCGAGCCGGGTGAAGAACTGGCCACCCACTTGATCAGCCGCCTCGTCGAACAAGCCCTTGAAGCCGACTAAACCTCGACACGTTTGTGCTGGCTACACCGCCGAGGGAACGTACGGCTCTTCGATGCTCTCGACGTTCTCGCGGCTGGTGGCGTAGCACATGCCGAAGCGGTTGGCGAGGAAGTCGCTGAGCGTAATCTCTTCCTGCCTGACGAAGCCGGTCTTCGTCGCCAGAGCGTCTTCGCGAATCAGGTCGAGAACCGCACAGATGGCGGCGGCGGTCGTGATCTGGATGCCCGACAGATTCAGGCCGCGGAAGTCGCCGTGGTAGACCTTGCGGGCATCGGTCATCTGCATGAGCTGGCCGTCGATCTCGCCGACGGCGGTGCAGAAAATGAGCACCACGTCCTGCGGCGTCATCGGAATCGCGTTTTCCAAAATGCCCTTGAGCATCGGTCGCTGCTCGTTGAGCCGCAGGTCGAACATGAGGAACTTCACCAGGTCACGGTGGCCGCGATAGCGGATCGTCTTGTAGTCGAGCCGCCTGCACTGCCCCGCGAGCGACTCGGCCAGCGTGCCGACGCCGCCTGACGTGTTGAACGCTTCGTACATCACGCCGTCGAGGCTGAAGTTCTCGAGTCCCTCCAGCGGCAGGACGTCGATCTGCTTGCCTTCGACGACGGCGTCGCACGGGTTGCCGTACTCGTTGATCAGGCCGTCGGTCGACCACGTCAGGTTGTACTTCAGCTCATTCGTAGGGAAGATCGGCAGCGCGCCGACCCGCAGGTGCAAACGGTCAAGCCGGTCGAACTTCTTGGCGAGGTCGTTGGCGGCGATGGAAACGAAGCCGGGTGCCAAACCGCACTGCGGGATAAACCGTTGGCCCTCTTTGGCGTCCTTGGCGATGTCGCGGACCTTCTTCGTCGTCTCGACATCTTCGGTGAGGTCGAGGTAATTGGCACCCGCGTCGAGCGCCGCCTTGGCAATGGCGGGGTTGGCGTCGAAGCTAACGGCCGACATCACGCTGTGGCGACCCTGCGTTGCCTCGGCCAGCCTGTCCGCGTCGTCGACCGGCATCTCGACCGTCTCCACACCCTTGGGCAGTCGAGCCAATGCCGCCCCGCTCACGTCGGCCACGCGAACGTGGTAGTCGCCGGTGTCCACCAGGAACTTGGCGATAGCTGAACCGATCTTGCCGGCACCGACGAGCAGTACGTTGTGCATGAGGGCACGGTAGCCCTCAGGCGGCTTCGGCGGTCTCCGACGCTTCAAGGAACTCGATCTTCGTGACGTGCAGGAGCGAGTACAGATTGTAGTTGTCGCCGAGCTTACCGTTAGGCTTTAAGTCGGAGATCAGGATGCTGGTCCGGGTCATCATCGCGTTCTCAGGATGCCGCACCTCGACTCTTTCTCCGCTCGACATGACGAGAGCGAACGGCTTGAACGGAGCGTTGTTCATCAGGTTGCGAAAGTCCTGCGTTGTCATAGCTCGATCTTACCTCGAATCCGGCGGAAACGCCTGCTAGAACAGCACATGTCCGACACGCCCAAGATCGAGATCAGCCCGACGCCCGACGCCGTCGCCCATGCCGCGGCCAGGCGATTCGTCAGCTTGTGCGAGCGGGTGCTGAACGAACAGGAAACCGTCGCCATCGGCCTGGCCGGCGGGTCGACGCCCAAGGCGATGTACGAGCTGCTCGCCAGCGATTTCAAGAATCACGTCGAGTGGTCGCGGGTCGAGCTGTTCTTCGGCGACGAGCGCACCGTGCCGCCCGACGATGACGAGAGCAACTACAAGATGGCCAAAACCGCGTTGCTCGACCACGTCATCGTCCCCGGCGACAACGTCTACCGCATGAAGGGCGAGCTCGACCCCCACGACGCCGCCGCGGCGTATGACCAACTGCTCCTCGAAAAATTCGGCGAAGACGGCGGCCTTGATCTCCTGCTGCTCGGCATGGGTGACGACGCCCACACCCTCTCGCTCTTCCCCGGCACCGCTGCCCTCGACGAACACGACAAACGCTGCGTCGCCAACCACGTCACGCAAAAGGACACGTGGCGGATCACCCTGACCGCCCCCTTCGCCAACCGCAGCCGCGAAACGCTCGCCCTCGTCACCGGAGCCAACAAGGCAGAGGCCCTGTCGAACGTGCTCGAAGGCGAGGACAACCCGAAGCAGTACCCGATGCAGCTCATCCAGCCGACGCTGGGCCGCCTCGTCATCCTCGCCGACGCCGCCGCGACGGGGATGGTGGGGGAGATAGAATAGCCAGGTCTGTGTCAATTTGACGCAGGCAAAACTGCCACGAAGTCACTACATCAACCCATGACTTCTACTTGACGAGTTACAGCGGCTGTCGCTACAGCGCAGATCAATGACGGAACTGACTGGTTCGTATCCGATTGGAAGCTGCGAGATGGCGATCCGAATTTTGATACGCAACTCGGTTTCACACCCATCACATCTGTGACAAAGCCGATCATGGCCGAAGATCCAAGTAATGTATTTGGTGTCAGTTATATCGAGATTGGATCCTTCACGAAGAGTTTCTACTATCGTGACGAGCTTGTCCGAGCAGGAAATAGAACCAGCGGAACCTGGGGCCAGGCTGTCCAGATTACGCTCTCTGAGACGATCGGCACCACGCTGACTCTCGGAACAGATTTTGGAGTTGATGTACCACTTGGACCTGTCGCAGCCGCAACATTCAGCATTGATGTCGGCAGGTCTTGGAGCCAAAACGCAACAGCGACAATGACCTTCCCGGCCGATGGCCCTGTTGTCCCTCACGATGACGAACGCGTTGAATTGGTCGTATACGCGAAGCAGCGAACATACTATGTTCAGACATCGCAGACGGTCCACGGCATAACGACTGTGAGCGATCCGGTTGTTCTAGCAAAAGGCATCGACTCCAACTTTGGCTTACGGCATATTGTGCTTCACCAAGAGCGTGAATGGCTCGATGAAGATAACGGTGAGCGACAAGCGTTTCCGCACCACATGCTAGACCGTCCTTTGTCGCCGCTGTCGGGTGGACCATCCGTGTTTAACTGGCCTGGGAAAGATGATTACGATCCCACCGCGTTGTAAAGGTTTTCAACCTGGGTCTGACCCACTGTCGACTCAAGTAGCGAGTGGCGAGAATGTACAGCCTCCACGCGTTCGCTGGTGGGGTTGGATCGCATTCTTCGTGCAACTACTCCTGCTGTCCTCGCTGCCGGTCTTGTGGATGACGTTTGCGAATATGGCGCCGCGTCCCAACACGGCCGTTCACACGCTCTGGGACAAGACGTGGACGGATGAGGACGGCATCTTGCGCCATGACCGGATTACCTTTACCACCAGTCGCTGGTTCATCTACGATGTCGGCGCACCGGGATACTGGTTTGTCAACAGCCCGCCCCGAACGGAGCGGGTTCATCCGATGGCGATCCGGAAGTTCATTCCCGTTCCCTCCAAATACCGTCGCTACTACAGCTACCAACGTGCCAGGCAGACGGGCCCTTCTTCCGACGGACACGTTTATGAATATGTACGATACGACCTGCATAGCCGCGTCTTCCTCATCCTTCCGGCGGTATGCTTTATATTGTTGTTCGCCTTCCGCAACGTCCGCAACGCTTGGAGGGCAGCGGGTACTCTACTTCTGCAGATCGCAAAACCGCCTCCCGCGACCGGCCGCACCGGAGGCTTTCCGGTCATCGTGAAGCGTGACGCATCTTCATGAGCACATATGATCAGCTTGTACGCGACTCGACCGCGTTGCGGACTTCGGTCAGCATCTGCTCGACGCGGAACGGCTTGAACAGGACCGCCTGCAGGCCTTCCTGGCTGGCACGGACGATGCAGTGGTTCGGGTCGTAGCCGAAGCCGGTCATGAGGATGACGGGCGGCGGCGTGTCGAGTTTGCGGGCGGCGGCGAAGACGTCGTAGCCGCTGCGGTCGGGCATGCGGATGTCGCTCAAAACCAGGTCGAAGCGGTCGCCGTTCTGCAGCCGTTCGATCGCGCCGCGGCCGTCGACTTCAATCGTCACCTCGACGCGATACTTCCGCAGCACCGCAGCGACCGTGTCACGAATCGCAGGCTCATCGTCGACCACGAGCACGCGAGCACCACGCAGCGGACCGGCCTCTTCGTCGTTGTGATCGTCTTCGGCCAGCTCCGTGCGGGTGCCCAGCACCGTCTGCGGCCCACGCACGGCGGCTGACATGCTGCGGCGTATGCCTTCGACATTGTCCAGGATCGCCCGAAGCCGACCTTGAAGCTGCTCCTGGCCGACGAAATCATCGAGCAGGCTGCCGGCGTCGAGGGCGATGTCGTTCAGCGGGCCGGCAATCTCACCGGCGACGTCGTCGGCGACCTTCTTGTTGGTCGCCGCCCGCTCGCTGACGAGCAGCTTCAAGATCGACAGTGCGATGGCAACGTAGCGGCCGAAGATCTCGGCAAACTGGCGGTCATCTTCATTGAACGCGCCAAGCTGGCTGCTTTCGACATTGAGGACGCCGACGACCTGGTCGTCGAGCGTCAGCGGAACGGTGAGCGAGCTTTGTGCGTCGGCGAGCCCGGTGACGTAGCGGCCGTCCTGGCGCACATCATGACAGATGTAGCTGCGGCCGGTGAGGGCGACGAATCCACTGATGCCGCCTTGCTCGCCGTCGGTGTAAAGCTCGACATCGAGGGCTTCACTCGGCAGGCCGCTGGCGAGCACAGGCTCGAGCCGTTTGGTGTTGGGATCGACGAGGCGAATGTTGAAGTGCTCGAAGGCCATCAGATCGCGGGTAGCGCGGATGACCTTTTCCTCGAGCAGGCGCAGCCGCTCGGCGAGCGACATGTTGGCCACCGCCTGGCTCTCGATTTTAACGAGTTCTGCCCCAGCCTTGTCGATAGCGTCGATCTTCTGCCGCAGGCGTCGGTTGGCGGTGGCGTCGAAGATGACGGCGACGACCTGGCTCGCCCGGCCGCCGTCGTCGCAAACACAGTTGACGACCAGCTCGAAATGTCGATCACCGGCAACGTTGAGCTGAATGCGTCGGCTTGGGCCGGTCGATTGCGCGGCAGGCTGGATGTCCTGGAACTGCTCGAAGGCGTCACGACACGTGTGAATCACCTGTTGCTGAATGTCACCGGCCCACCGTCGCATACGGCCGTTCATCCAGCGGACGTCGCCGTCACGCCCGACGACGACGATGCCTTCGCCGACCACATCAAGCACGCCGCCCAACGCCTCTGCGGCCTGGCCTACGTCGGCCTCCACGGCATCAGGCCCGGCGTCTGATTCAGCGATCGGCAGGCCTGGGCGCACGGGTACGGCAGGGTGGGTGGACGAGCAGGTAGCAGAAACCCCGGCAGCCGGGCACAAATACCCAGACGTCGTGGCGAAGCGTAACGCCCAACTGGTCCGACGCCAACGCTTCCTTCAGGATTATGGGGGGCAAAAGCTCTCGTCAGCCTCACCTGTTCTAGCGACGTCAATCGCGTGCCGAGCAACGGCATGATCAACATTCGCCACCGTTGCATGAAGCAAATGCCCGCCTTCTTCGAAAACGACGTTGAGCGTCAGGCCACCAGCGGCGGGCGTGGCGTGGGCTGCAATCGGGCTGTGGCAGTCACCGTCGAGCAGGCGAATCACCTCCCGCTCGGCTGTCACACACCGCTGCGTCACGGGATCATTGACGGCAGCCAGGCGTTCACGCGTCACAACATCATCACGCCGGCACTGCAACGCCAACGCACCCTGGCCAGCTGCCGGAACAAAACGGTTCAAGTCCAACGGGTGAAGATCAATGCTGTTGGCCCCGCTCGGCGACAGGCGGCCTAACCGCTGCAGGCCTGCAGCGGCGAGGACGACGGCATCGACCTTGCCGGCGTCGATCAGGGACAACCGTGTGTCGACGTTCCCGCGGATGGGAACGGCGATCAGGTCAGGCCGCAACGCCCGAAGAAGTGCGACCCGTCGCGGGCTGCCTGTGCCGACGCGGCTACCGGCCGCCATTGCATCGAGCGGGTATGCACCGACCAGCACGTCGGCCGGGTCGGCCCGAGGCGGTACGGCGGCGACGACTAAATCCGCCTCGTCGACCAACGGCATCGTCGTCGGGACATCCTTATAGCTGTGCACGGCGAAGTCTGCACCACCTCTGAGCAGGCACAGCTCGACCTCCTTCGTGAACAACCCCTTCCCACCGGCGTCGGCGAGCGAGCCCTTCGTGACGTCGCCGGTCGTGACGATGCCGACGAGTTCCACGACGAGGCCTTCATGCGCGGCTTCGAGCATCGCAGCGACTTGCCGCGACTGTGCCAAAGCCAGCGGGCTCTTGCGGGTGGCGAGTCGAAGCGTTTGTGGCGGTTTCGCGGTCAATGAGGCAGGTTAGCCGTGCGTAAAGGACCAGCGCGGTAAAGGTCGCGGGGGCGTGCTATGCTGCCCCCATGAGCGTCGCCGCCCCGCCCCGCAGTAAAGAGCAGCCGGCCCAGCAAGCTGATCGGAATGGTGCCCCGCATGCCAAGAAAACGGACGTGCAAGACATCCGCTCGCCCAGGCGGATGGACGGCCTCTTCGAGCCGTCGAAGGACGGCGACAAGGAGCGGGCCCGGCTGCGGATGATGATGCTCATCCGACGCTTCGAAGAAAGCATGTACCGCGAGTACACCGCGCCCCGCGTGCTCGAAGACGGCACGAAGGAGATGAAGATCGGCGGCTTCTGTCACCTCTACAGCGGCCAGGAAGCCATCGCCGTCGGCTGCGAAGCGGCGATGAACCGCCAAAAGCACGACGACCAGCTCATCAACGCCTACCGCTGCCACGGCCACTCGCTCGCCCTGGGCATGAGCCCGCACGTCGCTGCCGCCGAGCTCTTCGGCAAGGCCACCGGCTGCTCCAAGGGCAAGGGCGGGTCGATGCACCTCTTCGACAAGAGCCAGGGCAACAACGGCGGCCACGGCATCGTCGGCGGACACCTGCCCGTCGCCGTCGGCATGGCCTTCGCCCAGTGGTACAAGAAGACCGGCGGCGTCACCTTCTGCTTCTTCGGCGACGGTGCCATCAACCAGGGCAGCCATAACGAAGCCCTCAACCTCGCCAGCCTCTACAAGCTGCCGGTCATCTGGGTCATCGAAAATAACGCCGTTGCGATGGGCACGACGGTCGAACGGCACAGTGCCGAGACCGACCTGGCCAAGCGTGGCCTGGGCTACGACATGCCCACGTACAACCTCGACGCCAACGACCTCGACGCGACGATCGAGCTCTTCAGCGAATGCGTCGCCCGCGGCCGCGAGGGCAACGGCCCCAGCTACATCTGCGCCAACACCTTCCGCTTCCGCGGCCACTCGATGAGCGACCCGCTCAAGTACCGCACCCGCGAAGAGGCCGAGGCCGCCAAGGAGCGTGACCCGATCAGCCTTTACGAGATCAAACTCCGCGAGGCCGGCTTCCTGAACGACGAGCAGTCGGACACGATGGAGCAGGAAGTCCGCCAGGAGGTCAAGGACGCCATCAAGCAGGCCGACGAGGACCCGCACCCGGACGTCGAGAGCCGGTTCGACGACGCGTTGGCGGAGAAGTATCCGTTGGAGGTGTGAGTCATGTACAAGGACAAGCAGAACCCGATCACCCGACACCCGAACATCGTCAGCGGTGCTGCTTGCTTTGAAGGAACACGCGTGCCCGTCAAGTTTCTGCTTGATTACCTTTCGGGTGATGAGGAGCTTGCGGCGTTTCTTGAGAGCTATCCGGGCGTCTGCAAGGAGCAGGCTCGGCAGGCGCTTGATCTTGCCGGTGAATTGCTCGAGTTAAACGCCCGTGTCATCGGCGAGGAAGACGATAAATCGGACCGGCTAGAGACAGCCGCATGAAGGTGCTTCTTGACGAGAATGTGCCGATCCTGCTGCGACAGCACATGGCCGATCACGAGTGCTTCAGCGTCAAGTACATGGGCTGGGACAGCCTCGAAAACGGGGCGCTGCTAGTGACGGCCGCCGAAGCGGGCTTTGACGCGATGCTGACGCTCGACATCAAGATGCCGGGCCAGCACAGTTGGGCCACGATGCGGCTGCCGGTCCTCGTGATCCACCTTCCCGGCGTTCGCGGCCAGAAGATGCCAGCGTTGCTGCGACTGCTCCCCGATATCCTCCGCCTGCTCGCGACGAATCCGCCGCCAGGCTTCCACCACGTTGGCAAGTCAGAAGGATGAAGCAAGTCGATCAAGCCAAGGAAACGGTGCGTCGGGTCGTCAACCAATGGGATCCCTACGGCCTGCTGCGGCTAGGCTGCCCCGTTGACGAATTCGATCCTGAGGTCGATGAGATCGTGCGTCAGCTCGGGAAGCTCAAGTCACCTTTTGACGCCGCAAACATCATCTCACAAACTTTCTCGAACTGGTTCTACGACCCGGTGAAGTTCTGCCCCGCAAACTGCATCGAGGTCGGCGAGCGACTCTTCGAGAAGCTCCAAGAACAACAACTGGTCTAACCTACACCCATGCCCCAGATCCAATACCGCCAGGCCCTCCGCGACGCCATGACCGAGGAGATGGAACGCGACGAGAACGTCTTCCTCATGGGCGAGGAAGTCGCCGAGTACAACGGGGCTTACAAGGTCTCCGAAGGCATGCTCGAGAAGTTCGGGCCGCGACGCATCTTCGACACGCCCATCAGCGAGACCGGCTTCAGCGGGCTGGGCGTCGGGGCGGCGTGCATGGGGCTTCGGCCGATCATCGAGTTCATGAGCTGGTCGTTCACGCTCGTCTGTGCCGACCAGATCATCAACAACGCCGCCAACGTCCGCTACATGTCCGGCGGGCAGTACACCGTGCCCGTCGTCTTCCGCGGCGGCAACGGCATCGCCCACCAGCTCGGGGCCACCCACTCGCACCGCGTCGAGACCATCTACGGCCGCATCCCCGGCCTCATCACCCTTTGCCCCGCCACGCCTTACGAGGCCAAGGGCTTGCTCAAGGCCGCCATCCGGTGTGACGACCCGGTCTGCTTCCTCGAGAGCGAGATCGTCCTGAACGACAAGGGCGAGGTGCCGGACGAGGAGTACGTCCTGCCCATCGGCAAGGCCGACGTGATGCGGGAGGGCGACGCCTGCACCGTCGTCTCCTACGGCAAAACGCTCACCCGCTTCGCCCAGCCCGCCGTCGAACAGCTCGCCGACGACGGCATCGACTGCGAGCTCATCAGCCTCCGCAGCCTGCGCCCGCTCGACACCGAGACGATCGCCAGGAGCATCAAGAAGACCAACCGCTGCGTCATCGTCGACGAGGACTACGGCCTCTACGGCATGGGCGCCGGCGTTATGGAGAAGATCTACCAGAAGACCTTCGACGACCTCGACGCCCCGATCGGCCGGGTGCACAGCGACGATATTCCTGTGCCGTACGGCCACTACATGGAAGAGGCGATGCTGCCGACGGCGGACAAGGTCATCAAGGCGGTGAAGGCGGCTTGTTACGCTGAGTGAGCGGGAGTGACCTAAGTAGGGTCCGTGGTCACGGAATCTTAATTGGGGCTGTCTGTCATGATGAGCGAGCTCAAAAGATTTCGAAGTTCGATTGCCGTTCAAGTATCGGACGTGCCATTTCCGCATTTTCCGAAGCGGAAGACCTGTATTTATGTGTTGAACGACATCGACTATCAGTGGATCGAAGACCTAGATGAAGAGCCTTGCTTAACGAACAGGGGCCAAACCGTAAGATGGTCTCTTGCAGACAAGCGAATAGAGCTGGCAGAGATCCTTCAGTTCGGGATGTGCTATGCTCTGGCATGGTCGAAAGCAGGCTTTGCTACGCTTCCAACACGGAGGACGATGAGTGGGGTTTGGAAGACTCATTTCGGTTATATCCAGCTGTTCGACTCAGGTAACGCACGGATGAAGTTGATCGGGAAGGGCACGTCGACCGATTCTGATGAGCTTTGTTGGAACATGAGCGAGAAACACCGCTTCGACCTCAGCCTGAAGGACTCAAGTAGACAAGACCGAGACGTATACAAGCAGACTTGTAACGTCTCTCGTTTTGATGGCACAATTCTTGAGATTGAGTCCGTTAGTGGCTTTAATCTTGATCCCTTCGGTTTTCCTGAGATTCAGTTGTGGAAGGCAACGAAGGGTCCCACTTCGTGGAAAGATCAAGAGTGACGGCTGGAGTACCTTGCCGCGTACGTTGCTCCCATTGAGCCGGGTGCCGGGTGCCACGACACGCAGTGTCGTGGTAGACCCTACCGCCACCCGAAGTCACGACACTGCGTGTCGTGGCACCCGGCACCCGGCTTGTAAACACGTGAGATAAAGGGGTCGCAAGCCTTTTCCGGGGGCAGATAAAAGGGGGGGGGGGCAGATAAAGGGGTCGCGAGCCTATTGAGCCTTCAATCCTCGACCGGATCGTCCTTTGCCAGCTCCACGCCCGCGTACACCTCTGCCAGCGGCAGCTCGACGCCGATGGAGTCGAGCCGAGCGACGGTGTCGAGGCCGCGGTGGTGATCGATCCGCCAGTCGCCGTTGTCGCGGCGGAGGAAGGTCGTGACGACCGCCTCGGCCTGGTTGATCAGCACGTACTCGCGGAACGACTCGATCTCGGCGTACCGCTCGAACTTCAGGCCTCGGTCGTGGCTTTCGGTCGATTCGCTCAGGACTTCAATGAGCAGCGTCGGATTCGTTGCGGTATCTGTCTTCTTGCCGAATCGCTCGGTGTCGAGTTCGCCGCAGACGACGGTGGCATCGGGATAGGTGTAGAGGCCTTTGTAACCGCTCTGGCGGCGGAAGCCGGGCGTGCGAATGCGAAGGTCGGACGAGTAGATACGGCATCGCCCGCCCTTGAGACGCTGATGAAGCTCGCCGATCGCATTCGCAGCCATTAATGCGTGCCTCGGCGTGCCGCCTGCCATCGCCACGACCTCGCCGCCGATGATCAGCGGCCGGTGCAGCGGCAGCACTTCGCCGTCGATCCACTCGTGCTTTTCATCCGCCTCTTCCTCGAAGGCGATGTACTCCTCCGGCGTGGCGAAGAACCGCTCAGGCTTTTGGGAGGTCGCGTCACTCATGAGCGGAGTTTATCACATGCCTCAGCTCGGTGGCTCGGTGGCACTGAGCGTCGGATAGTCGGTGTAGCCCACTGCCCCGCCGCCGTAGTAGGGCAGAGAAAGGGGTCGCGATGCTGTTGCTGCCTCTGAACGTTCGACTTCAGCCTGCCGCTTCTGCGAACGCCTCATTGGCGGGAAAGGCGAGGCCGTCGAGGACTTGGCTCGTTACGACGTCGTCCGCCCGCGAGGCGCGCCAAAGGCGGTAGCGGCCGACCAGCTTGTCGATCTCGTACTGCTCGATCAGGCGGTCGTCGGGGTCAACGATCCAATACTCGCGCACGCCGCCGGCGGCGTAGGTATCAAACTTGATGCCGCGGTCGCGATTACGGCTGGACTCGCTGAGAATCTCGATAGTGATGGCCGGGATCGGGAAGATCGTCGTGTCGGCGGTGAAGGTGTCGCTGACGGCCTTTGGCCAGTAGTTGAGGTCCGGGATGTAGTCGTTCCGCGGGAAGCGGACGAGCTTTTTGCCGGCGACGGCACCAAGGTTCCGCTGCTTGACGAACGCCTTCAGCCTGTCTTTCAGGTTGTCCTCGATGAGGCCATGGCCCCAGCGTTCGGGTGAATGGTGAACAACCTCTCCCTGAATGAACTCGGCACGCTTGTGTTCGTCGAGCCATTCGACGTACTCCGCCCGTCGCCTCGCCTCGTCGGCGATGGCTTCTTCGAGCTCGTTCATCACGCTCGGCAAATCGGGCCGACGCATGAGTTCTTCAACGATTGCGCTCATGCAGGCATGATAACAGGCTTCGGCTGCTGTGTGGCCTCCAGCGTCGGATAGTCGGTATAGCCCGCCGCCCCGCCGCCGTAGTAGGTGGCGTTGTCGGGCTCGTTCAGCGGGCTGTCGGTGGCGAGGCGGATCGGCAGATCGGGGTTGCTGATGAACGGACGGCCGAAGGCGATGGCGTCGGCCTTCTCCTGCTCGATCCACTCGGTGGCCTCGGCGGCGTCGAAGCTGGCGTTGGCGACGAAAAGGCCGTCGAAGACGTCCTTCATTTTGGCGAGCAGCGTGTGGCCGGGCTCGGGGTCGTCGGTGCGCTGCCGGAAGCTGTCGGGGCGGAGGACGTGCAAGTAGGCCAGGCGCTTGTTCGCGAGGCGATCGGTCGCGGCGAGCCAGGTCGCTTCAACCATCTCCAGGTCTTTGCCGCCAGGCGGACTGAGGCGGACGCCGATGCGGTCGGCGTCGAGTTCATCGAGCAGCGCGTCGATGACCTGGCCGAGCAGCCGCGTGCGGTTCTCGACGCTGCCGCCGTAGGCATCGGTCCGCTTGTTGATCGTGGCGTCGAGAAACTGCTGAATGAGGTAGCCGTTGGCGGCATGAAGCTCGACGCCGTCGAAGCCGGCGGCGTGGGCACAGCGGGCGGCGTGGCGGTAGTCATTGAGCAGACGCGGGATCTCGTCGAGGCCAAGCGCCGCGCCGGCGGGTGGCGCGGACGTTCGCCCTCGGGCACGAGGTCGCCGAGGTAGGCCTTGCCCTCGGGGTGCCATTCGCTGCTGCTGACCGGGCTGCCGCCACCCGGTTGGAAGATGGCGTGGCTGATCGCCCCGACGTGCCAGAGCTGGCAGAAGATGCGCCCACCGGCAACGTGGACGGCGTCGGTGACGACCTTCCACGCCTCGACCTGCTCGTCGGTATGGATGCCGGGCGCGCGGGCGTAACCCTGGCCTTCGTGGCTGATCTGCGTGGCTTCGCTGATGATGAGGCCGCTCGTTGCCCGTTGCGCGTAGTAGAGCGCGTGCAGCGGCGTGACGAGGTTCCCCGGCACCTCGCAACGGCAACGGGTCAGCGGTGCCATCCAAACCCGATTCTTCAGCGTAAACCGGCCCATCTCGAGCGGGTGAAGCAGCGGATGCGTGTCGAGGTCGCTGGACATGATCTGCAAGGTAGGGACGCGTAAGTCACGCCTCCTCAGAATGGCAGCGGCGTTGCGTTGAGGTGCTCCAAGACGCGGTCGGCGATTGCCGCCCGCAGCCCGGACTCGCCGCCGAACTGGAAGTTGAGCTGTGAGGCGTAGGCGGCGCAAGCGTCGATCTTGGTCGGCAGCTCGCCCGTGATGTCGATCGACCAGGTCGACGAGGGCGGCTCGGGCTCGCGAAAGACGTACGGCGTGTCGTGCCAGAAGCGGGCGGTGCACCGCGACGGTACTTGCAGCTCGATCGCGGCCCGGATGACGTGTCGATGATCGACGTGCCTGCCGAAGCCGGCGGGCAGGTAGACGTGGTCACCGTCACCGATCCAAGGGATAAGCAGGTCGGCAACCTTCATCGAACAGGAGCTATCGCTCGACACGAGCGGCCCGAAGAGCATCGACGCGTCGTCGTACCCGCGGTGCGGCGCTTCAGGCAGGCCGAGGTGTGCGACGTGATCTTCATCGACCCCAAGGCGACGAAGTGCTTCGAGGTCTTCGTCGCGACGCAGGGCCATGTAGTCGATGTCGGGGCTGATGCCTTTGCTCGTCTGGCACGCAAGCGCAAAGCCGGTCGGGCTCGGCACGCTTTGGGTAAAGACGGTCAGGACGCGGACGGTTTCGCCCGCGCTGGCGAGTTGCTTGATGAGGCCGCCGACGCTGAAGACGGCATCATCAAGGTGCGGCGAGATGAAGACGTGCGACTTCACAGCAGATGCGGCTCGCGGCGGAAGCGGCAATCGTCGGGCTCGCCGGTGATCGGCTCGAAGCTGCCACGCGGGCCGGCGGTGCGGATGTCGCGGTAAATCTGACTGATCTGCCGGGCGACGGTGGGCCAGGCGTAGAGCGTGCGGACCTCAGACAAGGCAGTGCGGGCCAGCCGCTGCCGAAGGCCGGCGTCGCTGAGCATGCGGTCGATCGCGGCGGTAAGCGCCTCGACGTCACTCACCGGGACAAGCAGCGCGTCGCGATCATCAGCGACGCAATCTCGCACGCCGACGGCGTCGCAGGAAACGATCGGCAGGCCGCTGGCCATCGCTTCCAGGATGGTGTTGGAGAACCCCTCGGCGTGCGTCGGGCTGACAAAAACGTCGGCCTTGCGGTAAAGATCGGGCGCGGCGAAGTAGTCGGCGTAGCCGGTGACGGTCACGTTCGGCATGGCGTCGCCGCGTCGCTTGGTCTCCTCGTAGTCCGGGCCGATGCCGCTGACGGTCAGGTGGAACGGGCGATCGAGTCGGTCGACAGCATCGAGCAGTTCGAGCACGCCTTTTCGCCGGTCGACGCGGCCGTGATAGAGCAGCCGCGGCGGCTCGCTCAAGTCGCCGAGCGTGCGGCCGGCGCGAGGCTGAAAGCGGCTCGTGTCGACTGCCCCGGGAATGATCGTGAAGACGTCGCGTGGCACGTCGAGACGATCGCTGACTTCCTGGGCGAACGAGTCGCTGCCGATGATGACAGCGTCGGCGTCGCGGCAGACTTTCTGCATCGCCAGTCGATGCGTACAGCAGCAGTCGCCGACCCAATGCCCGTCGCCGCCCTGGATACTGACGACGCACGGCAGGCCAAGTCGCTTTGCAGCGACGAGGGCGGCGTAGCCCGTCGGATAGCCATATTGGGCGTGGATGACTTCGAACGGGAACGCATGGTGACGCCGCCCGACCTCGTTGGCGAGTGCTTCAATGTCGGCCTCAAAATCGCCGTCGGTCTGCTCGCCGACGCTCTCGAAGCCGACGACGCATGCGCCGTCAATACCGGGTGGCGGCCCGCCACCGTAGACGTCGGCCGTCTCGCCGCCGTAGTACTGGCTGAACATGGTGACGTCGTGCCCGATCGCCACCATCTGCCGCACCATGTTGTCGGCATAGACGCTCATGCCGCTGATCGTCGGAAAGTACCGACGCGACAGGAAGCAGATTCTCATCGCGTCTCCTCGGCTAAGGCGATTGCGTGAACTTCAGGCTCGCGGTAGAGGCAGTAGTAGTTGCCGACCTGTGCGTCGAGCCTGGCCTTGTGCATCCATGCGGCGCTGCCGTCGTCGAGCAGAACGCGATCGGCCCCGGCCGGTGGCGTGCCGTAGCCGACGAAGTCAAAGCCGCGGGCGGTCAGGCGGTCCAGATTGCGACGGCCGATGCGGTGGTACGTCATCGTCTCGACCTCCATCGCCGGCACAATGGCCTTGCACGCAGCCGTCGTTTGCGTTCGCCCGTAGTCGGCTACATAAATCGGAAGTCCCTCGGCCGCGTAACGCTTCGTCACCTCTTCCAGCAGGCTCGACACACCATCCATAGTGCCGCGCTCGATCGTCGGCAGGTCGCTGAACCTGGTCGTCTCCGTGACCTTGAACACGTCGCGGTGCATGAGCTGCATCGTCTCGTCAGCCGACAGGTTCACGAGGCGGCGGACGTCGTCGAAGCTGCGGGATTCCTCGACCGTGGCGGGGTTTTGGCGAAAGCGGTCGAGGTAGTCGGCCGGGAACAGATGCTTCATCGCCTGGATCGGCCCGTGCGTGAAGAACTTGCGGACGCGGCTGGCGCAGAACTCCAGCAACGCCTTGCTCAGTGCCGCCTCGCGATCCGGGTGGGCCGCCTCGCCGCAGCCGGTGAGCATGATCGGGTGCGGCACACTTGTGGGCTCACGCTCGTGACCGACGACGTACAGATTCGTCATGCCAAGGTTCGTGTCGGCGAGCTTGACGACGACCTCGATGCCGGCCTCGTCGAGCCGTTGCAGAAGCTCACGCGTCGCCGGTGTCTGCACGTCGTCGAGCTCGATGCGAACGTGCCGATCGACGGCGCGATAACCGGCCGAGTTGCCGTCACGTTGCACAAGCTCGAGCAGGCCATGACAGAGTGCGCGTTCGAAGGTGTCGCCCGCGCCGTTGCCGTTGGAGATCGGCTGGAACAAGGGCGACGTCACGCCACCGCCGAGGTCATACCGGTGCGTCGCCGCCGCCTCGATCGGGCACCAGACGTCGGGCATCGCCTCGAACGCGCATCTCGGCTCGTATCGCTTCACCGCAACCCACGTCAAAGGCGTGTCATGGTCGTAGCTCGTCCCGGCGGGCAGGCGAAGCGACCGCGGATCGATCTTGTCGCCCTCCATCTCGTTGAACGACCCGCGACGTTGCGGCAGCTTCGTCACGCCGTGACTGCCGGTCTGTTCGATCAGCTCCGCCCACGCACCGACGCGTGCCCGCAGGTCTGACTCGCCGTACCCGATGCCGTTGATCATCTCACCGTCGGCCTGCCACTGCGTCACCGACCAGACCGGCACGCCCGTCACGTCGAGCGACGTAATGGCAAACTCGACATCATGCGCGGCCATGTTGGCCTTTTGAAGCTGATCCAGCGTCGTCTCTAAGTGGTTCATAAGGACATCGGGTCGGCGAACGGCTTGCCCGCAAGTTGCTTGAGAAGAAGGTCGATCGCCATCCGCTTGCCGTCGGTCGGGACGACTTCCCAGGGCGTGACGATCGCGTCGAAGTCGAGCGTGCGAAAGACGTCGAGATACCTTCGGCAGTCGCCGTGCGTCAGCGGGACGTGCGCGTCGAAGGCTTTGTGCGTGCTGATGGAATCGGGCGTGCCGACTGTCTGGCCGTCGCCGGGAAACGTGAACTTGAACGCATCGCCGCAGAACAGGCGACGCTCGTCGTAGTCCATCAGCACCGTGTGGTCCGGCGTGTGACCGGCCGTCCGGATCAGCTCGAACCGCTCAGTCACCGTCCACCGCTCGTCGAACGGGAACGAGACGCCGAACGCTTGACAGAACGGCAACGCCTCGGCCTGCACGACAACCTCCGGCGTGAATCGCTCGACCACACGCCACAGGCCGCCGTATACGTGAGCGTGACTCGCCGCCAAGCAACGCACGCCGCCACGCGAGGCGATGAAGGCAAGGGCCTCGTCGTCGTACCAGCCGCAGCCGTCGAAGTGCAGGTTGCCATCGTCGCTCTCGATGAAGTACCCGCACGATCCGATGCCGATGCTCGGCGTCGTGCTGAATCGGTGAAGGCCCGGCAGCGGTTCGTCGTGCGTCACCGTCTGCTCCGCCATGTCGCCCGGCTCGCGGAACGCGTAACCCGTCGGCGGCAGCGGGTGGCGAAAGTCCTCGCACACCGGGCACGTCGTCGGCGTCGAAAACCGCTTTTGCCAAAACCCGCAGTGACTACAGCAGTAGTGGATCAACACGCACCACCTTTGCGGCAACGGTCGAGCAGGCGCATCATCGCCACGTCGCCGGCCGCCGGGAACGGCCACGCTCTGACGCCCGACGCCGCGTCGGCGAACGCTTCGATCTGATTGAGAAACGGGCTGCGATCGTCTTGTGAAAAATCCATGGCACGCTCGCTGCCGTCGCCCGCGTCGATGAGCGTCAGCGTGCCGCCGGGCGTCTGACCCATCGTGTCAAGCGCGACGGCCATGGCCTTGGTGCCGACGACCTCAAGTCGCCGCCGCGGCAGCATTTCGGGGCAGTTGTACGCGACGCTGTGGTCGAGCAGAACGCCGCTGGTACTGCGCCCGATGATGGCTGCCCCGTCGTCCGTCGGCACGTCGTCGTGCACGCGTGTCTGCATCAGGCAGGCGACATCGACGAGTGGCTCGCCGAGCAGCATTTGCGTCAGGTCCAGGCCGTGCGGGGCGAGGTCGATCATCGCCCCGCCACCGGCTCGCTTGGGGTCGACGCGCCAGTTGTCGCCGCTCGTGTCGCCCGGCGGTCGCCAGTCGCTGCCGGTCCAGCAGGCGTAGCGAATCCTCACCGTCGTCACCGTGCCGAGCACGCCGTCAGCGATGAGCTTGCGCAGCGCGAGGTGCGCCCCGTGCCACCGCTGATCGAAAGCCGTCGCCAGCAGACGCCCCACCTTGTCGGCGGCGTCGGTCATCAACTCGGCGTCGGCAGCACAGAGGGCCGTCGGCTTCTCGCACAATACGTGCTTCCCAGCGTTCAACGCAGCAACCGATTGCTGAGCGTGCAGGTGATTCGGCGTCGCGATATAGACGGCATCGACATCATCGCGACACAGCAACGCGTCGAGTGAGACGCACGTGTGTTCCGCGTGAACGGAATCCCGCGTGCTCTCCAGCGGATCGAACGCCGCGACGAGGCGGCCGTTGCGACTTTCGCGAATCGCCGGAGCGACGTAGTCGCGGGCGAGCCAGCCGCAGCCGATCAGGCCCCAGCCGATCAAGCCGATGCTCCCGTCGCACTGTTCGACCAGTCGTGCCACACGTCGGCGGCCTCGAGCACTTGCCGTTGCCACGCCTGCTCGGGGGCTTCGTGGACGATGTTCATGCGGCCGATGGCATCGCTCAGTTCAAAGCCGGCCGACTCGGCGTGCCACGCCATCTCCAGCGTCCGGTCAAGCACGTCGGCGGCGTGAAATACTCGTGCTTCGGGCGTATCGGTCCGCTTCGTGTGGGCCAGTGCCGCCCGCACTTTCGACTGCAATGGGTCGGCGATCTGCCGATACGCCTTCTCGAAGGCGGCGGTCGTGACCGGCTCGGCGAGATCGAATTGCGCCAGCAGCCGATCACCCGCAAAGCCGATGTCCGGCAAACTCGCGTTGAAAAGGTGGTGCGCCAGGCCGATCAGAAACACCGTCGCCGCGTCGGCATCGAGATGGTCCGCGAGCAGGACGCCATACACGCCCGTCATGCCGCAGTGGTCGCCGTGACTCTCAGCCGGTTCGAGGATGAGCCGCGGCTGCGTCGGGTGCGTCGCCCCGGCCCGCGGCTGGGCGACAAGTCGCTGCACAAACGA
The DNA here is from genome assembly GCA_963841915.1 of uncultured Planctomycetota bacterium. Lineage (GTDB taxonomy): Bacteria > Planctomycetota > Phycisphaerae > Tepidisphaerales > Tepidisphaeraceae > JBCDKH01. The sequence continues at coordinate 1,090,524 of CAWJEN010000006.1, forward strand.
CGGCAGCCGTCGCCAGGCAACGGGCGTTGCCGACACATCGACCGCGTCGGCAAGTCGAGGCACGCCCGCCGCTTCGACGGCTGCTGCCAGGACGCTGGTCGCGTCGTCAGACGACACGCCGTGGGCGACAAGCGTCGGGCCGTCGAGGGCTGCCAGCTTCGTTGCGGCAACGAGGCAGGCCGTCTCGCTGCGGGCGACCGTCTCTGCGTTGTCGCCGGCGAGCAGACGCGACCAGCTCCGGGCAAAGGCGATGTCGACGAGCGATGCACCGCCCGCGTCGGCCGGGCGAACGCGCTTGAGCCCGTTCATCTGCCGCAGCAGCGGCGTGAGTTGTCGAAGGACTTGAAGGTTGCTCACGACGCACTCCGCTCCCGCAGGTCGCGAATGCACTGCCGCATGACGTTGTCATTGATCTCGTGCACGTCGACCGGATCACCGATGCCGCGAAGCAGCGTGATGGTCAGTCGGCCACCGAGGTGCTGGCGGAACTCTTCGAGGCCCTGCAGAATCTCGTCCTCGCGTGCAAGGGCCGGGTGGTCGAGCGGGATCTTGAGGTCGCGCAGACACCGGATGACGCGCTCGCAGTCGGCCTGCTCGAGGCCGAACATTTTGACGCTGTAGAGGCAGTCGATGGCCAGGCCGATGCCGACGGCCTCGCCGTGGCGTAGCTCGAAGTTCGTCATCGGCTCGAGTTTGTGGGCCGACCAGTGACCGAAGTCGAGCGGGCGAGCCTCGAGCATCTCGAACGGGTCACCGCCGCGGGTGATGTGGCGGAGGTGCCACAAGGCCGACTGTTCGATCGCGCTGCGGGAGGCGGCTTTGTCTCGCCGGGCGATCTTCATCGCGTTGTCGCACAGTTCGTTGAAGAAGCTCGCGTCCTTGAGCAGCGCGACCTTGACCGCCTCGCTGAAGCCGTTGCGGAACTCGCGGTCGGGCAGTGTCTCGAGCAGCTTCTCGTCGTTGATAACTGCCCACGGGACGGCAAAGCTGCCTTGCCAGTTCTTTTTGGCGAAGAGGTTGATGGCGTTTTTGACGCCGATGCCACTGTCGTCCTGGGCGAGTGTGGTCGTAGGCAGTCGGACCAGGCGGACGCCGCGATGGGCGACGGCGGCGGCGTAACCGACGGCGTCGAGCACCGCCCCGCCGCCGATGACCAGCACGTAATTGCGGCGGTCAAGGTCGTTGTCATTGATGGCCGCCAGCAGCGTGTCGATAACGGCCGGGTCGTTCTTGCAGGCCTCGCCACCCGGGACCAGAACCACCTCACCGGCCGGCTCGACACGATCGGCATGGGTCTTGAAGAACATGTCGATGCGCGAGAGCAGCGACGGGTCACCGTCGACGACGCCCGAATCGACGCTCGCCAGCACGCGGACCCGCGTGTCGGCAGGGTGCAAACAGTCGAGCAGGACGCTGGCGTCGGGGCCGAGCACGTCGTCAGTGAACCGCAGGCGGTGGCGGAACGGGACCGAGAAGTCGGCGTCGTAGGCGGTGCCGGTCGGCTGTTTCGGATCGATAGCGTCGGACACGAACGGCGAGGGTGCTGTAGCAGTGAGGGTCATGCGGCTGTGGATTGGGCCCGGCACAGGTGGTGGCAAGACGCCGGGAGGACAGCACAATAAAGGTCGATGTTCGGGTCGGCTACATCTGTTTCTTGAGTTTCACGAGTTCTGCCAAGCTGGCGAGGGCGGCCCTATCTTTTGCTCATGCCCGCGACCATTACGATGCCCCAGCAGTCCGACACCATGACCGAGGGCACCCTCGTCGCTTGGGTGATGAACGAAGGCGACGCCATCAAGGAAGGCGACGTGGTCGCCGAGATCGAGACCGACAAGGCGACGATGGAGATGGAAGGCCCTGACGAACCGGGCACCATTGCTGCCATCCTCGTGCAGGCCGGCGAGACGGCTGCCGTCGGGCAGGTGCTGGCGGTTGTGGCCCTCGAGGGCGAAGATGTGGCAGAGGTCAAGAAGAACGCTGGCTCGGCCGGCGGTAAGGCCAAGGCCGAGGGCGGCGACGAAAAAGGCGCTACCGCCACCGAGACGGCCGTCGAGCGTAAGCCGGCCGCTCCTTCTTATGAAGGCTCCGGCAGCGACGTCACCATGCCCATGCCGGCCGCGGACGACACCAAGGCTGACAGCAACGACCGCATCAAGGCCTCGCCGCTGGCCAAACGCATCGCCAAAAACAAGAACATCGACCTGTCAACCCTCACCGGCAGCGGGCCCGGCGGACGCATCGTGCAAAAGGACGTCCTCGACGCCGAAGAATCGGGCGGATCGGTCAGCAAGGGCCCGGACCGCAAGCAGAAGGACGACGCCCTGACGCCTCCGCCCGTGGCCGCGCCCGCCCTGCCGCAACGCATCGCCAGCGGCCAGACGGAAAAGGTCGAGCTGACGAAGATGCGCTCGACGATCGCCAAGCGGCTCGTCCAGGCCAAGCAGCAGTTGCCGCACTTCTACGAGACGATCGACATCGAGCTCGACGCGGCAGAGGCCCTGCGCGGCAAGCTCAACAAGGCGATGGAAAAAGAAGGCATCCGCCTGTCGATCGGCGACATCATCGCCAAGGCCGTCGCCGTCACGCTGCAGAAACACCCGGTGCTCAACACGACCTTCGACGGCACGACCATGACCCGTCACGGCGACGTCAACCTCGGCATGGCCGTCGCGCTCGACGACGGCCTGATCGTGCCCGTGCTCAAAAACATCGACCAGATGGGCTTCCGCGAAATTCGCCTGCGCAGCAAGGAACTCGTCGACAAAGCCCGCCGTCAGAAGCTCAAGGGCGACGAGATGAGCGGCGCGACCTTCACCGTCAGCAACCTCGGCGGCTTCGGCGTCAAGGAGTTCATCGCCATCGTCAACCCGCCGGAAGTCGGCATCCTCGCCATCGGCGCCGGCAGCAAGCGGGCCGTCGTCGCGGGCGACGGCAGCATCGTCGCCCGGACGGTTATGACCGTCACGCTCTCAGCCGACCACCGCGCCGTCGACGGTGCCGACTCGGCCAGGTTCCTCGGCACGCTCAAGAGCATGATCGAAGAGCCGGGCATGATGCTGGTGTGAGGCTGCGGTCTGCTGGGCCGCAACCCACGTGCCGCGGCACAGGGACGTTCGTACGGGTGCCGGCGGCTAAAGCTGCACCAAGCAGGCTGAGTGTCCGCTTGTCACGCTCGCCGTCGTGGAACGCGTCCAGCACCGCAGCGAACGGCTCGGCCTTCGTCGCCACTGCCGCGAAGAGCGTCATGCTGCTCTTGAGCTTCAAGTCGTCCGGGCTTCCGAGGATCTGTCTTGCTGTCTTGTCCTTGTGCCGCAGGAACGCCTCGCAGCAGGCAGCAGTCGCGGGCCGAGAATGCCGTGATTCAGGTACGCCGCCGCCTCGTCGCGATCTTCGATGCCGTAGAAGTCGGCCATCTGGCTGCTGCCGAGGCCGCGCAGTTGCGGGAAGATGAACCACATCCAATGCGTCCGCTTCTCACCGGCCTGCAGCTCGGCCAGCGCGTCGGCGTACGCGTCGGCCTGGGCTTCAACGAAACGCTCGAGGTCGTCCATGCCACCAGCGTAGAAGTATTGCGTGGCGACCGTGCGGCTGGATTCTTCCTCGAATGCCCTGCCGTGGGCGGTCGGGCCGGCCGAAGCGTCGCTCGTGCTGCGAGACTGCCAGTTGCTCGACGACGGCCGTGTCGTCAAGACGTTCGACGACGTGCTCGACGCGTTGCAGTGGCTCGATGACGAACGGCGGCAAGACGATCGCTCCACCTGGGTCGGCAGTTTCGGCTACGAACTGGGCGCGATCTTCGAGCCGGCGGCAAGGCATCGTGAGTCACGCTTGCCACGGACGCCGTTGCTCGTGTTCGCGAAGGTCTCACCTGATCGTTCGAACATGCCCAAGGCAGCTGCGAGCCCGCGGCTCGCGGCCGGGTCTGACGGACTGCGAGCCGCCGGCTCGCAGCGACCGGCACGTCTATCCACATGGCAAAGCACGTTCGGGCGCAACGAGTACCTCGCTGCCGTTGCCCGGTGCGTCGAGTACATCGCGGCAGGCGACGTTTTTCAGGTGAACCTCGCTCAGTCGTTGTCGCGGCAGGTAACGCTCGACGCGGCGGCGCTCTACGACCGTCTGCCGCCGGCGACGTTCGGGGGCATGATCGATTTGGGCGACGTTGCCATCGTCTCCAATTCGCCTGAACTTTTCCTGCACGTCGACGCCACTGGTCGTGTCGAGACGCGGCCGATCAAGGGCACACGCCCCGCCGGCACGACGCACGGCGAGCTGCTCGGCAGCGAGAAAGACGCCGCCGAGCTGAACATGATCGTCGACCTCGAGCGCAACGATCTCGGCCGCGTCTGCGAAATCGGCAGCGTTCGCGTCGCCTCGCCCCGCTCGATCGAATTGCACCCGACCGTCCAGCACGGCGTGGCCACCGTCGTCGGTCAGCTCCGCCAGGACGTCGGCCTCGTCGAGCTACTCGCAGCGACGTTCCCAAGCGGAAGCGTCACGGGCGCACCCAAGATTCGGGCGATGCAGATCATCGACGAGCTCGAGCCGTCGCCGCGCGGGCCGTACTGCGGGGCGATGGGCAGGCTCGATGCCGACGGCTCGATCCTGCTCAATGTCGCCATCCGCACGGCCACACTCGTCAATGGCGTCCTGCACGTTCCCGTCGGTGGCGGCATCGTTGCAGACAGCGTGCCTGCCGAGGAATACGCAGAAACCATCGTCAAGGCTCGCGCGTTTCTCGACGCCGCGGATTGAACCCGTGGCGTCAATGGTTGAATCGACCGGTTGGGACGTTAGCGCGATCGCCCTGCCTAATCGGCTACGCTGCGGGCGATGCGGAACGTCTGCGTGCTACTCCTGATCGTCGCGATGCTCGCAGCCGTCGGCTGTGCGGCCCGGCGGGTCGATGTCTCTGCGGCCAAGCCGATTGCCCTGCTCGACGAGCGCGGCATCGAAGACGGACCGATCCGCGAAGCAGCGATGCTCGTCGAGGCGGGCGAATGCCAAAGAAGGCTTCGAGCGGCTGGCCGACTGGTTCGAGGATCCGCGGACGACGCGTGATCCTGATCGGCCAGAGGCTCTTCTTGTCGCGGCCGACGCGTTACTCGAATACGGCCGCACGAAAAAGGCGTTTTACTACCTCGACAACCTGCTCGACCGCTACCCCGGCAGCGGTTTGTATCGGCAGGCGGCGTTACGGCAGTACGAGATCGCCGACGCCATCCTGCGAAAACCTGAGTCGGGCTTCTCGCTTCGCTTCGGGCCTAGCCGCTTCGACGCGATCGAGATGCTTTTCCGCGTTCAAGCCCGCGCCCCCGGCAGCGAGCTGGCGGAGCGGGCACTGCTGCGATCGGCGGATTACTACTTCGACGAAGAAGACTTCGACTTCGCCGAAGACGCGTACACGGTCTTCCTCGACGGCTTTCCGCGGAGCCCGCTGGCCCCGCGGGCACGGCTGCGGCAGGCGTGGAGCAATCTGCTCCAGTACGAAGGCCCCAAGTACGATCCGACGCCCTTGCTCGATGCCCGGGCACAGTTCGACGCGATTCGAGACGACAACGCCTACTCGGCCGACCAGCGGGCGGCCATTGCCGGCGCGCTGCAGTATGTCGAAGAGCAGCTCGCCAAGAAGGCGCTGCTGCAGAGCGACTACTACGCCCGCGTCGACAAGCCGGGGGCAAGTCGATTGATTCTTCAGGAGGCGGCGAAGGAGCAGCCCGACACCGAGGCCGGTCGCGAGGCGGCCAGGCGACTCGAGCTTCGGCCCGATGTGCCAGACGCAGACGGTCGGCGTGGCCGAATCGCGGCAGAAGATCTCGACAACCAGGGCGACGTCCAGCCGCGTGACCGCAGCGACCCGACGGAGGTGCCATGATGCGAGGCGTGTCGATGTTGTCGATCGTGCTCGCGATGCTCGCAAGCGGTTGTGGCTACCAGTCCGTGACGAAAAGCGGGCTCTACCGTGGCGACGTACGCACCGTTGCCGTCACAGCCGCAGCGTCGGGTGCGGGTGATTTGGACTTGCCCGGTGACGTGACGGCTGCGGTGGTCCGGCAGATCGAGGCCGCAACGCCTTACCGCGTCGCCGACGCGTCGACGGCCGACTCACTGTTGGAGCTGGAGATTTCCAGGACACGCACCCTCATCCGTCGGCGCAATCGCAACACGGCCTTGCCCGAGCAGGCAGACCTCGGCGTCTACGGCAACGCGACGTGGACCGACCTGCGGACGGGCAGACTGATCCTCGACCTCGAAGACGTCAAAGGTGAGGCCGAGCAATTCCCGACACTCGGCGAAGGCCAATCCGTGTCCCGCCGGGCCGCGGCTGAGGCGTTCGCCCAGCAACTCGTCGAAGAGCTTGCGGGCCGGTGGTGAAGCGATGACGTTCGTTCAGTAAAAGTGTTTGCCCACGCCGGGCTGGTGAGCGTCGAGCCCGAATGGCGCTGACCTTTCGGCGGGCGAGGTTCCTCGGCTGCGCTCGGGTGGACGGAGGCGCACGTTTGGCGCTGGACCTGTTCGTCATCCTGAGCGGAGCTCAGCGGAGCCGAAGGACATCACCGGCGGACTGCTCAGGAAGCAGAGAGGCGGCTGTTGCCTCAGTACCCGGCATCGGGATCAACCAGGTTCATCATCTCGCCACGGGCCAGGGCATTGAGCAGGATCGCCAGCTCCCCGATGCGGATCTCGGCCCGGCCTTCGGCGGCCCATGCGCCACCGACGTGGGGGGACATCACGACGTTGTCCAGCGCACCCCAGTTGCATTGGCCGGGCTGCACCTGCTCGCGCTGCTCCTTGGGCAGATGCTCAGGATACTGCCACCACACGTCCAAGCCCGCCGCGGCAATTCGGCCTGACCGCAGTGCGTCGAACAGCGGCTTTTCCTGAAGAACCGCACCGCGGCCGACGTTGACGACGACGCTATTCGGCGGCAGCTTCGCCAGCTCGGTCTCGCCGATGAGGTCTTTGGTTGCGTTCGTCATGGGCAAGGCCGAGACGAGCACGTCGGCCTGCGGGAGCACGTCGTGCAGACGGTCGACGGGCGTGGTGCCGTCGCGGCCTGAGCGGGTCACGCCGATGACCTTGACGTCGAAGGCTTCGAGGGTGCGTCCGATGCGGCGGCCGATTTCACCAAAGCCGAGAACAACAGCCCGTTTGCCGCTGAGGACGATCATGCGGCGGAGCAGGTCTGTGTTGGTGTTGCGACCGGCCCACCGGCCGTTGCGAAGGTCGGCATCCATGACCGGCACGAGCCGACAAGCGGCCAGGAGCAGAGCGATCGCCTGTTCGGCGGTGGCGTCGGCATTGTCGTGCAGGTTGTGCAGCGTCACGCGGCCTGCGGTCGCTTTGACGGCGGCACGTACGTCGTCACCGGGGCCGGCCCAGGGAATGACGACGCGCTGCAATTGCGGCAGCGCGTCGATGGTGGCGGCGTCGACGTTGCCGACATGAATAACGGTGTCGGCCGGCGGCGTGTCGGCGGTCCGGATGTTGCAGGCGGCCGCCTCTTGGCGGAGCTTGTCAAGGTGTTGCGACGGCCAGTCGCCGCGGAGGTATGTCAGCGGTGAGGTCATGGGCCGAGCCTAAACCTGTGGTCGTGCCCTTCCCACTTGCCTATCTCGCGGCCGGGTTCCCAATAAGGTCGGAAACGTTCGTTTGGCGTGAGGTTCGTGCGCTGAAAGCGCGTAATTGGCCTTTGCATTTGTTCGCACTGCGCACGATCCCCAACAGCAGTTCGGAGTTGTCGGATCTTGCTACACAGACGGAGGCGGTGTACGACCTGCCGACGTCGGCGATGCGGGGCAAGTTGCACTGGTGGCGGGACGCGGCGATGCCCGGCGAAACGATGTCGCCGAAGGAGCGGATCAAGCTGCGATTCCAGCAACGCGCAGGGCGGGCTCTGGCCGCTCGCCTAAGGGACGAAAAGGTGCAACACGTACACGCCCACTTCGCCCACGCACCGGCGAGCGTGGCGATGTACGCGGCCGACGCGGCGGGGATCTCGTGGAGTTTCACCGGACACGCCAACGACCTGTTCCAGCGGCGACAGCTGCTCAAGCGGAAGCTGGAGCGGGCCAGCTTCGTGGCGTGCATCAGCCAGTGGCACAAGGCGTGGTACGAGTCTATCTATCCGGGCGGTAGGTACGAGATCGTTCGCTGTGGTGTGCCCATCAACGACTACGGCCCAGCACCGGCTCGGCAGGCGGGGCGTCTGCGGGTGCTGACGGTGTGTCGCCTTGTGGAGAAAAAGGGGGTCGACACGCTGCTGCGCGCTGCTGCGGGGGTGCCCGGGGTCGAGGTGACGGTCGCGGGGGACGGGCCGATGCGTCAGGAGCTGGAGGCGATGGCGCCTGCGGGGGCGCGGTTTCTGGGCGCGGTCGACGCATCGGCCGTAGCCGGCCTGCTTCGGGAGCACGACGCGTTTGCCCTGCCGTGTCGACCGGCGGGGAGTGGTGATCGTGACGGCATCCCGGTGGTGCTGATGGAAGCCATGGCAGCGGGCCTGCCCACGCTCGGCGGAGACTTGCCTGCCATTCGAGAGCTGATTCAAGACGGCCAGACGGGTCGGCTGATCGACGTTGAGGTGTCGCTGGAGCAGCAGATCGAGCAGACGGCTGTTGTGCTGCGGGAGTGGTTGGCCGATCCGTCGCGGGCGGCGGATGTGGCTTTAGAGGCTCGCAAGCGGGTTTCTGACGAGTTTTCGCTTGCCCGGAATGTCGGACGGCTGGAAGCGAACTTCGCCCGCACGATCGCGGGCGGTGAATCGTAAACTGTGTGGCGGCGTGATCTTGCGAGGCGGTACAACGTGCCGATAACCTGAGACAGGCCGGCTTTGGCCGTAGCAGGACACTGCCGTGACCGACGCTTAGGCTGGCGAGCCACAGAAGCCTTTGACCCCTGATGCCCGAGCGCGACCACGAGCCTTCGACTGACCTCACGCCGACCCCTCGGCCGGGTCGTCGCTACGCGCTGGTCACGCCCTGCCGCGACGAGGCCGACTTTGCCGATCAGACGCTGGCCAGCATTGCCGATCAGACAGAGCCGCCTGCGCTTTGGATCGTCGTCGACGACGGCAGCAGCGACCGAACGCCCGAGATCCTGGCGGCGTGGCAAAAGCGTCTGCCGTACCTGAAAGTCGTCCGCCGTCAGGACAAAGGCTCCCGCCGCGTCGGGGCCGGTGTGGTCGAGGCCTTCGATGAGGGGCTCACGCACGTCGACTTGAACGACTTTGACTACGTCTGCAAGTTCGACCTCGATTTGAAGATGCCGGTGGGCTACTTCGCGGGTGTCATGGACGCGATGGAAGCCGACCCGCGACTGGCCGCCTTCAGTGGAAAACCGTACTTCCGTCACCGCAACCCGCTCGGCGTCGAGCGGATGACGAGCGAGATGTGCGGCGACGAAAACGCCGTCGGCATGGCCAAATTCTACCGAACCGACGCCTTCCAGCAGATCGGCGGGTTCGTCCGCGAACTCATGTGGGACGGCATCGACGGTCACCTTTGTCGCCTGCACGGCTGGCGGGCTGCGTCGCGAGACGACGAGGCACTTCGGTTTGAGCACCTTCGCCCGATGGGCACCAGCCACCGCGGCTGGTGGACCGGCCGGGCCAGGCACGGCCGCGGGCAGCACTTCATGGGTACGGGCCTGACGTACATGACCGCCAGCGCGACCTATCGCCTGACCAGGCCGCCGCGCCTGATCGGTGGATTTGCGATGATGTGGGGTTATCTGAGTGCTCTGCTGCGTCGTGAGCCGCGTTACGACCAGAAGTACGACGATCCGACGTTCCGCCGCTTCCTGCGTCGGTACCAGCGTCTTTGTTTGTTGCATGGCAAGGAGCGGGCGACAGAAATGGTCGACGCCGAGCACGCCGCCGGTCATGCCGACCGCGTCTCTGCCACGACGGCCGAGGGTCACGTCATCGCAGCGCCGTCTGCGGGCTGAGCGAAGCCAGGTCAATCTGTAACGGCTGTAGCGACTGGCTTCAGAAGCCGTTCTGTTTTGGTCGATAGAACCGGTAACTGACCTGAATGGGGCTGCCTCGTCGGCGGCGCAGTCGGTACGTTCTTGCGGCAGCCGTCAGCGCCTGCCGCACCACTTTCTCGCCGAGTCGCTTTTGAGTCTCGCCCACAGCAACTACGACAACTTCTCCAGGCAGGTCCCGGAAGCGCAGGCCTCGTATCGTGAGTCAAGTGACCCTGTCGCTCCCGCCTCTGACGCGTCCTGCGTCGACTTATCCAGCGTTTCGAGTGACCAGGATGCCTTGAGCAGACCCGACCACCAGCCCACGCCGCCCCACGGGCTGCCCCCCGCGCCAGAGCCCCCTCCGGAGCGGTTTGCCGACCCGACGATTCGTCTCAAGGACGTACGTCGCATCGTGCTCGACAGCGTCAGCATTGACGTGCTGACCCAGGAGCAGACGCTGGGCGTCATCCTCAACGAACTCGACGCCGGCGTCGGCGGAACGGTCGTCACGCCCAATCTCGATCACCTGTGCCGGGCGCACGGCGGCTTGGCATTTCGCGACCTCAACGAACGCTTCGAACTCAGCGTCGCCGACGGCATGCCGGTCGTGTGGGCGAGCAAGGTGCGCGGCACGCCTCTGCCCGAACGGGTGGCAGGCAGCGACTTGTTCGAGACCCTGCCGATGGCCGCGGCCAGGCGTGGGCGGAGTGTCTTTCTCTTCGGCGGCAACGCGGGCACCGCGGAGAAATCGGCAGACATTCTCAAGGCCAGGACGCCTGACCTCAAGATCGCCGGGACCTACTACCCGCCGTTCGGTTTTGAGCAGAAGGACGAAGGGCTTGCCGCCGCAGCCGAGGCGTTGCGTGCTGCCCAGCCCGACATCGTTTTCGTCGCCCTGGGCAGTCCGAAGCAAGAGAAAGTCATCCAAAAGCTCCGGGCCACGCTACCCAACGCCTGGTGGCTTGGCGTCGGCATTAGCTTCAGCTTCCTCGTTGGTGAGGTGCAACGCGCACCCAAGTGGCTTCGCATGGCAGGCGGTGAGTTTCTGCACCGTCTGATCCAAGAACCGGGCAAACTCGGTAAGCGATACGCCGCCGACGCGTTGTACCTCGCGCGGCTGCTGACGGTCGCGGGAAGATACCGCATTGGACTCGACCGGTCGTCGGCGATTGTGACGACCTCCGTCGCACCCGGCAACGACGAGCCGGCACCGGCCACACCTGCCCTTGTCGAGGCACCGGCCGCGCCGACACCGCCGCCGCCCTTGGCGTTTGTGCCTTCTGTGGCTGACTCTGGTGATCAGCACGAAGCGGTCAACGAGGTTCTGTCCCGCGTCCGCGAGATGATCCTGCTCGGCGGCAGCACCATGCAAAGCCGCATGGCCATGACACTGGGCCGACCGACGCTCGAACTGCCGCTGCGTCGCCGTGGCGACGACGAGCCGCACGCCGGTAAGATGGAGCGTCTGCTCGACGCCTGGATCCGCTGGGGCCAAGGCGTGGCCGACATGGCCGGCCTCGACTATCTGCCGATCCGCCTCGTCGTCAACGACAAGCAAAGCACGCCCGAACTCGTCGCCCCCGAAGGCGTTGTGCCGAGGCCGCCGGGCTCATTCGAGATTGATGAAGACCTCAGCGAATACCGCGGCACGGGTGGCCTGCTGCATGACCTGACAAAGGATCACGACGAGCGCGATCTCGTGCTCGTCTGCACGGCCCGGCAGATCATGCTCGACCCGCTGCCGGTCGTCGTCCGCACCCTCGCCGGCCGGTTTGCCCGCGGGGCAGACGCATCGCTGTTCAGTCACCACGATGGCACGCCGGTCGGTGTGATGCTCCTGCGGTGCGGCCTGCTCCACAACGTCAAGGCCAACGGCTTTGTCGACATGAAACAGCAGGTCCTGCCGGGTGCGATCAACAAATTCGACGTCCGCGTGGTGCCGAGCCGTCGACCGACGAACATGCCCGTTTTCGGCGTGGCCAGCTATATCGCCGCGTTGACGCAGTACCACGCGACCCGCCGCCGCGGGTTGACGTCACCAGCGCTCGAAATCCCGGGGGCCGAGGACTTTTCGTGTCACTTCGCCCTGGCAGAGGACGGCGCGACGGTCGCCGACTCGGCGTACTTGCACGACGCGGTGGTGCTCGACGGCGCGACGGTCGAAGCCGGCGCAGCAGTCATCGGCAGTGTGATCGGCCCGGGCGTGACGGTCCGCAAGGGCCAGCAGGTGTTTAAGAGCCCGCTCCGCAAAACGGCGTAGCAGGTCCTGAGCGTTCCTCTGAGTGCCTCTGATCGACCGCTGTCTGCGGCGGACAACCAGTGTCGGACGTTGTTCAGCAGGACACGGTCCCAGACACTGGTTGTGCCGCATCCGAATGCGGCTCAAGCAGTGGCACCAGAAGAGGGATCGTCCACGAGATCAGCGACTATGATGACCCCATGACCGCCACCGCTGCGAAGATGCCGGACGCGTTGACCGCGTTCCACTGGGAACCGCAGCCGCAGGCGGCGGCGTTCGTGAAGAAGGTCGTCGACGATTTCCTGGAGAAGCTGCCGGAGGCGAAGGCGTTCGCGGATCGGCTGTATCGGGAGACGGGGAACCGGTTTGCGGATCTCGTTTCTGAAGTAACGCTGCACGTGTCAAAGCGGGAGCTCGAAGACGCTGGCTGGAGCGAAAAGCGACCCGGCCAATTCATCAACACGCTCGGCATGTTCCCACCGGTACAAGTTCTCACAGACACGAAGGACGCTTCCATTCGGATCGGGATCAAGTGCGAAAGCGTCATCGACATGGGCTCAGCATTACCGCAAAGTTGGAAAAGTCGCGTTGCTCTCGGTGATCCAGGTGCGGCGTATCGCAGCATGACGCTTTATGAGCAAGACATGTACGCAGGTGGCCGCGACGGAACGGTTTCGCTAGAGGCGGTGGAACGTCATGGCGTGGAGCCATTCTCGACAGGCTCGGTCGAGACAACCTCTCCAGCATCTGAAGAAGTGCTCGATTGGTTCCGGCTCCGTGAGCGAACGACCGCAAATGTGAACGAAGAACTTGTTCTTGACGAGTTGCGGCAACTCATCGATCAAGCAGTCAATCGCGTCGGCCGCGACCAAGCCTGCGATCTCTTCTTCGCCGCCGAGCGCGAGTACTGGCAACGCCGCAACACCGCCGCGCAGTTCCAGAAGGCCCGCCAGGACAAGCTCGGCATCGGCTGGGCCAACCACGACCACCACACCTACCGCTCGTCACGCCGTCACTTTCACAAACTGGTCGGCCTTTGGGAGAAGCTCGGCTTCGAGTGCCGCGAGCGGTTCTACCCCGGCCCCGAGGCGGGCTGGGGCGCGCAGGTCATGGAGCAGCCGGTCTGCGGCATCGTCACGTTCAACGACGTCGACATCTCTGAAGACGAGATGCTCACCGACTTCGCCCACGTGCCGATGGAAGACCGCACGGCCGAGGAAGGCGGCTTGGCGACTGTCGGCCTCTGGTGTGCGCTTCACGGCGAGAGCGTCCTGCAGGCGGGCATGCACCACCTCGAGTGCACGTTCGACTTCGCCGCCCTCGAAGAGCAGATGAAGACTGAAGCCGGCATCGAGACGATGCCGAAGTTCACCGACTTCCCGCACCTCAAGCAGGCGTTTACCAAAGGCGAGCGGTGGCAGGTCGACCCGAAGCGTGTCGACGCGATCCTGGAGAAGGGCCTCATCACCGAGCACCAGGCCAAAGAGTTCAAGAAGAACGGTGCCATCGGCAGCCATCTCGAGAACCTCGAACGCAACGACGGCTTCAAGGGCTTCAACCAGACGGGCGTCACCGACATCATCAAACGCACCGACCCACGTCGGCAGACGGCACAGGATGAGTGAAATCCAAAGTGCCCGCGTCGCAACTTTGCACCGGATCGTGCTTGGGAGGACCAAGCCGGTATGGTGACGCCGGACTGCCCACATGACTGCCGACGCACCGATCTTCGCCAGTGGCCTTCAGAAGCACTACGGCGTGAGTCTGATTGGTCGCATTGTCGGCAAGAAAGGCGTCCACGCCCTACGTGGTGTCGACATCGAAGCGCGACCGGGCGAGATCTTCGGCCTGCTCGGACCTAACGGTGCGGGCAAGAGCACGCTCGTCAAGTCCCTGCTCGGCCTCGTCAAACCGACCGGAGGCACCTGCTCCATGCTCGGCAAGAAGGCCGGCTCGACGGCGGCCAGACGGGATGTGGGCTATCTGCCGGAGCAGGCCAAGTTCCCGCCCTACCTCACCGGCAGGCAGACCGTGACTTTCTTCGCCGGCCTCGGTGGGCTCACCCGACGCGAGGCAGCCGTCGAGGCCGACCGCTGGCTTGACCGCCTGGGACTCACTGAGGCGGCCGACCGACGCGTCGGCGGCTACTCGAAGGGCATGCGCCAGCGGGTCGGCCTCGCCCAAGCCCTGGCCGCCGGTCGCCCCGGCAAGCCGCCGGGCGTGCTCATCCTCGACGAACCAACCGACGGCGTCGATCCGATGGCCCGCAAGCTCATTCGCGACGTTCTTAGCGAAACCCGCGACAGCGGTACGTGCGTCTTTCTCAACAGTCACTTGCTCGGCGAGCTCGAACTCATCTGCGACCGGGCGGCGGTCATGGTCAATGGCCGTGTCGCCACCAGCGGCACGCCGACCGAACTCGCCGGCGGGCGAGGTTCGTACCGCATCACACTCGCGGAGAATCAGCCACGGCCGACGGTCACGCATGCCAAGGCCGCATTCCAGCCGGACGGCTCGATCAGCGTCGACACGATTGACGCTGCCGAGGCGGTGCTGGTCGTCGACGAGCTGAGGCAGGCAGGCGTGGTCCTCGAGTCGTTTGTACCGGTACGGCCGACATTGGAAGACCTGTTCATGGATGCGGTCCAGCGCGACGCAGCGGAACATCCCGCACCCGCGGTCGGCTTTCCGGTGATCCAGGAAGGAGCAGCGTCATGACCCTTGCCCTCCGACAGACGATGGCTCTGCTGATTGACGCCGTCCGCCGCCTGCGGGCAGCCAAGCTGTTCTGGATCACGCTGGGCCTGAGCCTGCTGGTCGCCGCCTCGTTCGGGCTGGTCGGGATCAACTCGGTGGGCTTGCACTTTCCGTTCTACGGCACGCTGCAGAACGGCTTGCTGAACACGACCATCATCCCGGCAGACGCGTTTTACAAGCTGATGTTCCTGGTGCTGGGCGTCAGCATCTGGCTTTCGTGGGCGTCGATCATCCTGGCGTTGATCAGCACGGCCGACCTGATTCCGTCACTCGCCAGTGACGGCAGCGCGGACCTGTATCTGTCGCGGCCGGTCGGTCGGGTGCGGTTGCTGCTGACGCGGTACACAACGGGCCTGCTGTTTGCGGCGGCCCAGGCGGCGTGCTTCAGCGTGGCGGCGATCTTTGTCATCGGCCTGCGAGGCGGCGTGTGGCTGCCGGCGCTGCTGTGGACGATTCCGGCCATCGTCGTTTTCTTCAGCTTTCTTTACTGCGTCAGTGCCCTCGTCGGGCTCAGCAGCCGCAACAGCATCGCAGCCATCCTGGCGACGCTGCTGGTCTGGTTCTTCAGTTGGGGCGTCGACACTGCCGATCAGGCACTGCTACAGCAACGTGAGCAGGCGGCTGTCGAGGTCGAATACACGCAGTTTGACCTCGAGCAGAACGCTCAGCTTCAATCGAGTCTGCGTGAAGCAAGCGAAATCGCCCGCAGCACCGCCGCCGGCAACGGCGACGCTCTACAGAGGCGTCTCGACGATCAGCAAGCTTCCTTGAGCAGCTGGCAAACGGCCCACAACATCGTTATGTGGGTCAAGACTCCACTGCCCAAGACGGGCGAGACGATCGAGATCCTGAACGATCGCCTCATCAGTGCGACGGACCTCCAAGGCTTCAGCGGCGAAATCAACGACGGCCGCATCGAGCGAAGCGAAGAACGGGCAGAGCGGATGAAGCGGGACGTGAATGACACGCGGCGTCGCGAGCAAATGCAGATTGAAGGCGAGTCTCGCGCCGGCGCCGCTTACAGCGGTCGATCATGGTGGTGGTCGCTCGGCACGAGTTTTCTGTTCCAGGCAGTGCTGGTCGCTATCGCTTGCTGGATGTTTGCCAGGCGCGACCTGTAGCGTCATAGCAGCCCAATCTGCAGCTTGATCTCTGCCCGACTCGCAGCTTGATCTCCACCGGACTTGCCTGCGGCATTGACGCCGCGAGTGACGACGCCAATACTGTCGGCCCAAGACGCACCCGTAGCTCAATTGGATAGAGCGTCGGTCTACGGAACCGAAGGTTGGGGGTTCGAGCCCCTCCGGGTGTATCAACTAGCGAGCCCGCGACGCATGTCGCGGGCTCGCTTTACATCGTGAGCAGACCTTCAACCTCGCGGATGGAACTTCTTGTGGACTTCGCGCAGGCGTTCGCCGTCGACGTGGGTGTAGATCTGCGTCGTGCCGACGTCGCTGTGGCCGAGGAGTTCCTGGACGACGCGGAGGTCGGCGCCGCCGCCGAGGAGGTGGGTGGCAAAGCAGTGCCGCAGGACGTGCGGCCCCGTCTCCTTCAGCACACCGCTGAGCTTGGCATATTGGGTGACGAGTTGCCAGAGCCGCACCCGCTCCATCGGGCGGCCGGTTTTGGTCAGGAAGACCCGGTCATCGGCCAATTTCGGGCTCTTGAGCAGCGTCGGCCTCACCACCTCCAGGTAGTGCTCGACGGCGTCCGTGGCGGGCATACCCATCGGCACCATCCGCTCTTTCTTACCCTTGCCGAACACACGCACAATCCGAAACACGAGGTTCACGTCCCGCACCGCGATGCGGCATAGCTCGCTGGCGCGAAGGCCGCACGCGTAGAGCAGTTCGAGCATCGCCCGGTCTCGCTGGCCCAGCGGCGTTTCCATGTCAGGGGCTTCGAGCAGACGATCTACCTGAGCGCGTGACAGCGTCTTGGGTAGCGCCCGCTCAGGCTTGGGTGCGTCGAGGGCGACGAGGATCTTGTCGATGTCGGCAGGCAGTCGCTGGCCGATTTCGGCCTGATACTTCAGGTAGGTGCGGATGGCCGCCAATCGCCTCGCAACGGTTTTGGTGCTGCGGCCACGCTTGGTGACATTGGCAATGTAGCTGCTGATATCGTCGGTGCCGGGCTCGTCGACACGGCCACCTGCCAGGGCGACCTGCTCCTCGAAGTCGCACAAGTCGCGGCGGTATGCGTCCTGCGTGTTGGAGCTGAGGCCACGCTCGACGTTGAGGTAAGACAAAAAGGAGCGGACGCGGCTCGACGGCTCGGCGGCGATGCGACGGCGGTCTTGCATGGCAACGGACGACACACCTGCTTTATCGGCCGACTCGACATCAAGTCGCGATGCCCTCGAACCGTTCACTGCCGCTGCGACCGGGTAGACTGCGGCGTGGCCAGGCTTCGCGACATTCCCCACGTCCGCCGTACCGTTGGGATCTGGACCTTCGGCAAACGTGTCTACAACCAAGCATTCTTCGAAGACAACCTGCTCGTCTGGGCGGCTGCCTTGGCGTTCAGCTGGCTGCTGGCATTGTTTCCGTTCCTAATTTTCGCGTTGTCGCTCGTGCCGTTCCTGCCGGATCGGGTCAAGCCGAGCGAACAGACCATCTTGGAGACGATCGAGGAAGTGCTGGTGACCGGCGAGCCTATTGCCGAGGCGAGCAAGGAAGCACTCGAAGAGGCCATCAGCCCCGAGGCCGAGGTGCTCGACCCTGAGCGTAACGAGCCCGTCGGCGTTCCAACCACCGTGCCTGCCGATTTGGGCAGAGAGGACGAGGCATCGACCAGCCGACCGGCGTTAGCTGAACCGGAGCTGTCGGATGACCTGCCGGACATGACTGCCGCGGGTGCCGACGAGGAGACCGACGAAGCTGAAGAAAGCGAAGAAGCCCGCCAACCGGCCATCATCAGTCAAACCGTGACGGCACTGGTCAGCAACCTCATCAACGAGAAGCCGGGCGGCACCAAGGTCGCGTTGTCGATCGTCATTGCCCTGTTCACCGCCAGCAGTGGTGTGCTGATGACCATGGCCGGCCTCGACAAGTGCTATGACGTCGCGCCGGAGAAGATCCGCCCATTCTACAAGTCGCGGCCGGTCGCGATGCTGCTGACGATCGTGCTGTCGGTCATGATTCTGCTGACCATCATCATCCTGCCCATTGGCGGCACCTTCATTGCGGCAGTCGCGGACGGGAAGATTCCCGGGATTAACGTCGACCTGGGCTGGGTCGACATCCTGAGCCGACCGCTACGGTGGACGGTGGGTCTCCTGCTGCTGTTCAGTGCGGTCGGCCTCGTCTATAAGTTCGGCCCGAGCGTCAAAACGCGACTGCACATCTTCAGCCCGGGAAGCATCTTCACGATCTTCATGTGGATCGCGACGGCCTTCGCGTTTCAGCTCTACCTCGGCACCTTCAACGCCGCCGACAGCTACGCCAGGACGTACGGCGCCGTGGCAGGCGTGGCGATCTTGATGTTCCTGTTCTACATCGACGCGCTGTTTCTGCTCATCGGTGCGGAAATCAACGCTGAAATCGACTTCATCCGGCTCGGCATCAAGAGCGGACCGCTGCCCGACGAGCGCGAGGTCGCACCGATCCCGCCGTACGAACTTGACGAGGAAGACCGCGAGCTCAAGGCCGAGCTGGAGCAGAGTCGCAGCGTCGACATCGACGGGCCGGCCATCGTTCGCAGTGTCGACGAGGCGACGAACTAACACCCGCGCATGTCAAAGCCGCGTTGCAAGGCAACGCGGCTTTGACTGTAAACGCTACTTGTTCTCGGGATTGTCGTGCAGCGACGCGTCAGCCTCGTGCGAGGCAGCGATTGGGCTCAAAGGAACCTTGATGTTCGGAGCTTTGGGCTCGTAGGCCACAGCGCTTTGGTACGGCTTGACGTAGTCGACCATGTTCGCCAGGACCCGACGGATCTCGGGGTTGTGGTAGATCGGGAACGTCTCGTGCCCCGGGCGGAAGTAGAAGACCTTGCCTGCCCCACGCTTCCAGCCGCAACCGCTGCGGAAGACTTCGCCACCCTCGAACCAGCTGATGAAGACCGTCTCGTCGGGCTCGGGGATGTCGAAGTGCTCGCCGTACATTTCGACCTGCGGCAGCTCGATGTAATCTTTCTCAAGACCGCGCGTGACGGGGTGACCGGGGCTGACGCACCAGAGTCGCTCTTTTTCGGCAGCTTCGCGCCACTTGAGGCCGCAGCCGGTGCCCATGAGCTTCTTGAACGGCTTGGAATAGTGACCGCTGTGTAAAACGACCAGTCCCATGCCCGCCCAGACGCGCTCGACGACCTTGTCGACGATGCTGTCCTTGACATCGCCGTGGGCGGCGTGGCCCCACCAGGTCATGACGTCGGTCGAGTCGAGGATGTCCTTGGTCAGGCCGTGATCCGGCTCGTCGAGTGTGGCGGTGCGGACGTTGACCGCTTCGCCAAGGTGTTCCTCGATTGCCGACTTCATGACGACATGCATGCCGTCGGGGTAGTGCTTGGCGACGGTCTTGTTGGTCTTTTCGTGGCGGAACTCGTGCCAGACGGTGACGTTGAGGGGCATGATCGGTGGAGAGCGTTATGAGGAAGGTGAAACCAATGAAGCGACCCGGCAGCATAGCCACCGGGTCCCAATCGCCAGATTCAATCGGTTTAGAGCCGAGTCCGTCTCAGCGCCAAGCCCAGCAGCGAGGCGACGCTACCGGCCGCCAAGGGCTCGGGCACCAGCGGGACCGGCGACGACTCGAGCGACACAGCGTCAAAATTTGTCTGCCAGAGCAACTCCTTAGGATCACCAAGGGCTGACAGCTCGATCGTCAGCAACGGCATCGCCTGCATCGTCGCCAACGCACCACCCGATGAGCTGAGAGAAACAGGCGTGAACGTCCCGCTCACATACTGCGCGGATGGCGCACGCGGAGCGGACAACTGTGCGATCTCTTCCGTCCCTGCCAGCAGGCGGATGTTGAACCCGCCGAAGGCCGTATCCGCCCGGTTGCCGACGAACAGGTCGAGCGTGTAGACCATCGTCGGGTCGTAAACCTCGCTAGTTTGCTGAGTGATGGTTCCGCCCCAGCTGTAGGCCACCTTCGTCCCCTGAGGCACGCCGGTCGGATAAGTGGTAATTCCGTTCAACGTGCCCGGCTGGAAGGCACCGAACTGCCCCGCCAACTTGGCCCAGTCTCCGACGAAGCCGTCGTTTCCGACCTCAAAACCGCTGTTCTGGACAGTAATCGGTGCCGCAGACACCAGCCCTGACACCGCAGTGACGGCTGCAAGGGCGACGATGATCTTTTGGCGGACGTAAAGCATTTTCTCAAACCGCCCCCTAGCGGTTTCTCCCGCGGGCATCCTTGCACAACATCGGCCCGGCGGCAACCTGATCTGTTGCCATACCTCTAAATGAAGCTCCGTATCGCCTCCGCCAAGTCCTCGAAGAATCCCGGATACGTCTTGCTCACGCAGCCCGCCTCCTCTATCTCCACGCCCCGCCGCTTCGTTGCGGCCAGGGCGAAGCTCATCGCCATCCGGTGATCGTCGTACGTCGCAATAGACGCCCCGCGGATGCGGGCGGGTGGCGTGATCGTCATCGCGATATCGCCATCCGCCTCGTTGACCCGCACCTCGCCACCGAGCTTCGTCAGCTCCGCCTCCAAAGCCGCGACACGGTCCGTCTCCTTGACCCGCAGCGTCTTGAGCCCGCGAATGGTCGTCTCCTGAGCAGCAAAAAGAGCCACCACTGCCAGCGTCTGAGCACAGTCGGGCATCTCGCTCATGTCGACGTCGATGCCGTTTAATTGCGAAGGCCCCTCGAGCGTCGTTGCGCCTTGCGACTGCTCCACGGTGCATCCCATGCGGCTCAGCACTGCTGCAAATCGCGCGTCGCCTTGCAGGCTGTCGGAGCCAAGCCCCGCCAGCGTCACCCGACTACCTGCATGGATGGCGGCGAGTCCCAGGAAGTAGCTCGCCGCCGACGCATCGGGCTCGATGGCGTAGTCGGTCGCGCCGTACCTGCCACGTGGAACAATGATGGCCGCCGGCGAGGTTTCGTCCTCTTCGTCAAGCTCCACTTCAGGCGTGACGCCGAAGACGTCCATCAGCCGCATCGTCATCTTGACGTAAGGCCAACTCGCCTGAAGCCCGTCGAGATCGAGCCGCACCTCGCGACGGGCGTAGGGCGCTGCCATGAGGGCCGCCGACAGAAACTGGCTGCTGAGCGTCGTGCCTGCCGGGTACTTGAGCTCGCCGCCCTGCAGACCGGTGCTGTTGATCGTGATCGGCGGGTAGCCGGCTTCGGTGGTGACCACAGGCGAGCCCGCGAGGTTGTTCAGCAGGTCGACGAGTGGGCCGATAGGGCGTTGACGCATCCGCTCGACGCCGTCGAGCACAAAGGTGCCCTCACCCACCGCCGCGAGCAGGCCGCTCAAGAACCTGATCGTCGTCCCACTGTTACCGCAGAAGAGCGCACCACCACCCGTGGCAAACTCGGGGCTGGCAGGCGTGTCGACGCGGACGGTCGCGTGGGCTTCGCTGATGTCGAGGCTCATGCCGAGCGCCACGAGGTTGTCGAGCATGTGCCGCGTGTCGTCGGCAAACAGGACGCCCGACAGCTCGCTGGGCCCGCTGGCCATGGCCGCCAGCACGAGGGCGCGGTTGGTCAGCGACTTGCTGCCGGGCACCCTGACCGTCGCCTCGATGGGTCGCGTGATCGGCTCTGTCGTCCACGTCTGACTCATACAGGCACCGTAGACACGGGCGTTTGGCTTTTGCCCCTTCGGCTGGGTCATCGCGTGGCTTAGCCTGCTTGCGATGCACGCTGACGCCCTCCACGGTTCGCTCGACACCAAGACGCCGGGCGTCACCCGCATCGTTGTCCTCGGCGGAGGCTTTGGTGGCGCGTACTGCGTTCAGCACCTTGAAAAGCTCCTGTGGTGGCGACGCGAGCTGGCCGACCGGGTCGAGATCGTCCTGCTCGATCGGCACAACTACTTCCCCTTCAGCCCACTGCTCGTCGAGGCAGGCACGGGTAGCCTCCAGCCGTCGCACGCGGTGGTCGGGCTCAGGCGGTTCTGCCGTCGTGCCCGCTTCGTGATGGGCGAAGTCGTCGACTTTGACCTGAAGGAGCAGAGGGTCGACTACTGCGTTGCCGGCGAGCCGGGCGTCTGCACGACCGAGTACGACCACCTTGTCCTGAGCATGGGCACCGTCACGCTCCGCCCGCCCGTGCCGGGCCTCAAGGAGCACGGTTATGAGATGAAAACGCTGTCTGACGCGACGGCTCTGCGGGATCGCGTCGTGCAACTGCTCGAACAGGCCAATGCCATCGACAACGTCGAAAAGCGTCGCCAGTTGCTCACGCTCACCGTCGTCGGCGGTGGGTTTACGGGCATCGAGGTCGCCGGTGAGTTCGACCAGTACATGAAGCAGGCCGCCCGCTATTACCCGCGACTGACCGAGAAGGATGTTCAGGTCGTCGTCCTCAACCGTGGCAACCGGCTGCTGGGCACGCTCCACGAAGACCTTGGCAAGTGGACGCTGTCGCACCTCCGTAAACGCGGTATCGACGTCCGCATGAACACCGAGGCCAAAGCCATTCACGATGATCACGTCGAGTTGTCTGACGGCTCGACCCTGCCTGCCAAGACCGTCGTGTGGTGCGCGGGCATCGCTCCCAATCCAAGCGTCAAATTCTTCGACGTGCCGATCGACAAGAAGGGTTACATCCTCTGCGAGCGAGATCTGCGGGTCACCGGCTATGACAACGTCTGGGGCCTCGGCGACGCGGCGGTCAATCCGCAGGCGACCGGCGATGCCTACCCCGCCACCGCCCAGGCGGCGGTTCGTCAGGCCAAATACTGTGCGAAGAACATCGTCAAGCTCCTCCAGGATCGCCCGACCGTGCCGGCCGACTTCAAGGACATGGGCCAGCTCGCCGCCTTCGGGCACGGCGATGCCGTGGCCGAGTCGTTCGGCATCCGCGTCACCGGCTGGCCGGCGTGGTTCATGTGGCGGACCGTTTACCTCATGAAGATGCCCGGCCTCGGGCGCAAGATCCGCGTCGCCATCGACTGGACGCTGGACCTGCTCGTACGACGCGACTTCGTCGAACTCGGCGTCGCCAAACCGCGGCCAGAGGAGACGGCAGAAGACGAGGGGAAAGTCGACGAAGCCACCTCGCAAGCCGTCGCCGCGTGACGAACGCGCTGCGCCGCGGCGGCCAATGTGAGGTTCTGGAGTTGGCCGAGGGTGATGGAGACTCGAATGTTCCACGTGGAACATCTAATGACCCGGCTGGCAGGCTCTAAATCGGGTTCCGGCTCGTCGGCCGATGTTCCACGTGGAACATTCGACGTCTCAAAGTGCGTAGGCGGGTCGTCCGCCGTCGGGTGGCGGTCCGTCCGCCGTTTACGTCACGGCTCCATACTTTTGCATCGGCGGTACGTCGCTTTAGGGTCCTGCTACGACCCGCGCCGCCGCGGCCGCCGTTGCGCAACGATCCGGACAGTCTTCATCGACCATGACACCCGCCACATCAGGCGTCGTCCGACGTGGCATCCGGTTCGACTTGCACGTCAGCTTGCGCCTCGACTGTCGAGGCGGTCTCGGACGACGCTTCAGCGCCACCCTCGGCCGCGGCGTCGTCACCGTTGCCCGACGGGGCTTTGGCCATCGCGACGATCTTGTCGCCGGCGTCGAGCTTCATGACCCGCACGCCGGCGGCGGCGCGACCGGTCTGGCGGATGTCGGCGATCCGCTGGCGGATCACAATGCCCTTCTCGGTCACGATCATCAGCTCGTCGCCCGGCTCGACACTCTGGACGGCCACCACGTCACCGTTGCGGCTGCCTGTGTCGATGTTGATGACGCCCATCGTGTTGCGACCCTTGGCCGGGTACTGCGTGTGAGGCGTCCGCTTGCCGTAACCCTTTTCGCAGACCGTCAGGACCTGACAGTCGGCGTTCTCGTCGAGCTCGCCATTCGTCTCGACGTCACCTTCGACCTGATCCTCGGCCTCGTCGTCGCCGCTCGACAGCGGCTCGATGTAGGGCAAAACGACCATCGAGACGACGCTGTCGCCTTTGCGCTTGAACTTGACGCCACCCACACCTGCGGCCGGCCGGCCCATCGGGCGGACGCCGCCGGCGTTGCCTTCCTTGTGCGGGTGGCCGTCGATCCAGAACCGCACCGCCTGGCCCTTTTGCGTAGCGAGCATAACGGTTTCGCCCGACTCGACCGCGTCGACGCCGATCAGCTCGTCGTCGTCGGCCAGGCCGATGGCGATGATGCCGTTCGTGCGGATGTTGCTGAACGCGGCGAGCGGCGTCCGTTTGACGGTGCCCTGCTTCGTCGCAAAGACCAGGAACGCCTCGGCCTTCTCCAAGTCTTCGAGGGCCAGCACGCGGGCGACGGTTTCGCCCTCCTGGAAGTCGAGCAGTTGGGCGACGCTCCTGCCGCCGGAGGTGCGGGTGCCTTCGGGAATGTCGAAAACGCGTTGCGAGTAGACGCGGCCTTTGCTCGTGAAGAACAAGAGGTGGTCGTGCGTGTTACCGACGAACAGGTGAACGAGGAAGTCGTTGTCGCGGGTCGTGCCACCCTTGATGCCTCGGCCGCCCCGGCCTTGGGCGCGATACGTGTCGAGCGGCAGCCGCTTGATGTAACCGGCGTGCGTGAGCGTGACCACCACGTCTTCGGGCGTGATGAGCATCTCCTTGCTGGCGGCGTTGTAGGCCGTCGGGTCGATGTACGTCCGCCTGGGGTTGGCGTACTTCTCCTTCATCTCGATCGTGTCTTCGCGAATGATGTCGCGGATCGCGTTGTCGTCGCCGAGAATGCGCTGGTAGTCGTCGATCTCTTCGACGACTTCGCGGTACTCCTTGGTGAGCTTCTCGATCTCGAGGCCGACGAGCTGGATGAGCTGCAGGCGGCCGATGGCCTCTGCCTGGACGCGGGACAGCTGCGCCCCGCCGTCGATGCTGGCCCGCTCGATCAGGGCCTGCGGGATCTGCGGCGCGTACGGGTGGTCGGCCGGGATCTGGAACCGCCGCTCGCGGAGCTTTTCGATGGCCTCGTCGCGGGTTTTGCTCGAACGGATGAGGCGGACGACCTCGTCGATATCGACGACGGCGTAGATCTCGCCTTCGAGCAGGTGGGCCTTTTGCTGGGCCTTTTTAAGCAGAAACCGCGTCCGCCGAGTGATGACCTCGATGCGGTGGGCGATAAAGTTGTCGATGAGCTCGCGGAGGCCCAGCGTCCGCGGGCGGCGGCCGACGATGGCGATGTTGATCATCGACACCGTCACCTGGGCCGGCGTGTACTGCCAGAGCTGGTTGATGACGACTTCGGGCTCGGCCCCACGCTTGAGGTCGATGACGATGCGGCAGTCGTGCTTGCGACCCGATTCGTCGTTGACGGCTGAGACATCGTCCATGCGGCCGGACTTGACGGCTTCGCTGACGGCAATCGTGACGGACTTTCGGATCGTGCCGTACGGCAGATCGTCGAGAATGACGCTGACGCGGCCTTTGTGTTCTTCGACGTGGTGCCGGGCACGCAGGGTGCAGCGGCCGCGACCGCTGGAGTAGCCCTCGACGATGCCGTCGGTGCCCATGATGATGCCACCGGTCGGGAAGTCGGGGCCCGGCACGATCTTCATGAGCTCGCTGAGCGAGGTCTGAGGCACGTCGAGCACGGTGACGATGGCGTCACAGATTTCGCCCAGGTTGTGCGGCAGCAGGTTGCACGCCATGCCGACGGCGATGCCGGTCGAGCCGTTGACGAGCAGGTTGGGGAACTTGCCCGGCAGGACGGTCGGCTCGTCCATGCCGGTGCGTTCGTCGTAGTTGGGCTGATAGTCGACGGTGTCGAGCTTCAGGTCGGCCAGCATCTCGGCGGCCGGGCCTGCCATGCGGGCCTCGGTGTACCGCATGGCCGCCGGTGGATCGCCGTCGGTCGAGCCGAAGTTGCCCTGCGGGTCGATGAGCGGGTGGCGCATGGACCAGGGCTGACCCATGCGGACGAGGGTCGGGTAGATGACGCCGTCGCCGTGCGGGTGGTAGTTGCCGCTGGTGTCGCCGGCGATCTTGGCGCACTTGATGTGCTTGGATCGTGGGCCCAGGCCCAGATCGTTCATGGCGACGAGAATGCGTCGCTGCGAGGGCTTGAGGCCGTCGCGGACGTCGGGCAACGCGCGGTCGACGATCGTCGACATCGCGTAGGTGAGGTAGCTGTCCTGCAGCTCTCGCTCGATGTTGAGGTCGTCAATGACCTCGACGAAATCGGGATTGGAGTCGTCGGCAGGCGGCGGCGTGGTGATACTCATGGGCGTCAGGACCGCCGGGGGACGGCGGGCTGACATTATAGTGATGCGTCAGGCGCTTGGCGACATCCGCACGTCCCTCACGACGTCATCAATCTGACAGAGCCGCGACCGTCAGGATGCGGGCCAGGAGACGCCGGGCGCCCATGACCCCGCTTCCTGACGGTCGCGGCTCTTTTGTGGTGTCCTCACCCCGAGGTTTTCAACGATCTCACGCCGCCTTACGGGCGGGCTGACCATCGGTTTCCGTCCACAGCTCAGGTTCAGGTACGTTTGGCAGATCGACCTCACGCAGCTCGCACTTGCGGTAACCGAGCTGCTCGACGACTTCCAGAACCTCGGTCCACGTCGGGAACAGCTTCTGGTTGACCTTTTTGTACGCCTCGACGGCGCGGATGAACTCGAACTGGTGCTCAGTCATTTCGCCCTCCTCAGCACAGCGGCGGTCTTCTTCACGCCGAATGCCCGCGCCGCGACGACGCTCCAGGCCCGTGCGGCGCTCGCTGCGATCGGCTTTGCGACGGTCTTCGCCGGTGTAGCCTGATTCTTCGGCGGACATCTGGCGTCGGTCGAGGCCCAGGCGGCGGTCGACCACATTGCGGTTGGCGTCGGCTTCAGTCTGTGCGGCGGTCTTGGTGTCGTTGGCCATGGCTTAAGGGAGCGCGTCATGCGCCCGCCGATACATCGGCGAATCGGACGCAAGACACCCTTTGACGAAGCGTTATCGGCCTGCCTACCCTGACGGCCCAGACCCCCCATCCGGAGAGGTGGCAGAGTGGTTGAATGCGCTAGTCTCGAAAACTAGTAGGCCGTTCGCGGTCTCGGGAGTTCGAATCTCCCCCTCTCCGCTGCTTCGACAAACCCTCGCATGGCGGGGGTTTTTCTGTAGAACCTCAGCACAAGGCCAAGTAGCTGACGACGGTGAGGATCGCGATTCGGACTTTTGTCTCCCCCGAGAGTTCGCAGGCCAGCCGAAGCAGGGGCGAGTGAAAGCCGCCGTGTGAGGCTTTGCGGGCGGTTGGGGATCGGCGGGCCATGGAGTGTGGTCGAGCAACGGCTGGGCCACGGACATTGGTCGGCCTCAGCCAAGGCAAAGGGGGTTTGGCTGTGCCGTCTGTTGCATTTGGGCATCACTCGTGGTGCTGCCCGCTGGCACGTCACACACACGGACATCGCATCTCTGGAATTTTTTATGACAAAGCCTGTTCCAACATGGTGTAGCATCTATGGAGGCCGATGCCATCTACCCTTGGTTGGTAGATGTGCGGTACGAGTCGCTAGGACATGGCTCTTGACGGTGGACGCACATGGACAACATCGATAAGTCGAACAAGGTGGGCGTGACAAGGACCAACATGTCCATGGTCGAGGTCCATCAGGGCGAGACCATCGCCTACAACGCGAGCTTCGACCACTTAAAGCGTCTCGTCGCCTTCAGCGATGCCACCATCGCCACGACGCTGCCACGCGGTGGGTTGCAGATCATTCAGCCCAGGCAGACCGATCCGTCGCGAATGCGGCTTTACAGCCGGCAGATGTTCTCGCTCGACGCACCCGCGTGGCAGGCGATGAGTCACGGCAAGGCGGTCCGCATCAGCGACCTGATTGAACAAGAACCCGAGGCCAACGGTGAGGGCACGGTCCGCGACCTGCGTGGCGTGGCGACCGGTTTTCGCGACTCATTCTTAAGGCCTTTCGGGCTCGAGTACTACGTCGCCCTGCCGCTCAAGGCGCCGCTGCTATTGGGCTACCCGGGCGTCATGCACGTCTTCCGCACGGCCGAGACCGGCGACTTCACCGATGCAGAAGTCGATCGGCTCATGGAGGCGACGGCCGATTTTGACGAGGCCCATGCTCGCGGCCGGAAGGCCAAGCGGTTCAAGAGCGACACGCATCCACTCGATCACCACATCGAACACCGCGTGTTCGGCATGCTGGAAGACGGATCGATGGTGTTCCCGCACGACCAGGCCGACGTGCTCGATGACGTGCTGAGGCACAATCTCATTGAGACGACCCGTCAACGGTTCGGCCTGCTCGATGAGGTTGAAGAAGACCTTAAGAAGGTTGAGGAGCCGATGACGAGGCGGCTCAAACCGACTGCTGCGGGGAGCAACGCGGATCGGGTGCTGTTGCCGGACAGGTTGGGTGACTGCTGGGCGTTTCGCATGGCGGCGTTTCCGCAATTTCCGGCTGTGACGGGAGACTTGGACCAGGTCGAGCCGGTGGCATTTGTGAGCCATCAGCCTGACTGCGAGTCGTGGAGCAGCCTGCGCCCAGCGACTTTGCGGCCGACGACGAGGTGGCCCGGCTGATCCCAGCCCTGCAGTTCATGCAGGAGAACTTCGCCGACGAGATCAGCCTGAAGCACATCGCCCGGACGGTGCACTTGTCGCCGTTTCACTTTCACAGGCGGTTCACAGACCTGCTGGGCATTACGCCCAAGCACTACCTCTACGACTGCCAGGTGGCCGAGTCGAAGCGTCGTCTAGCGGCCCGCGACATGGACCTCAAGGAGATTGCCGCCTCGTGCGGGTTTGCGCACCAGTCGCACTTCACGAGCCGTTTCAAACAGGCGACGGGCCTGACTCCGACACAGTGGCGGCGGTTGACGAGTCACGTCGACCCTGATGCCAGCACCGCCGACGAGGCGTGATGTTCGCCGTCCTACGGTAGAGCATGTCCTCTGCCAAGCCTGTTGCCCCGGATCCCAAGGTCGTTCCGCCCGCGGTCGTTGAAGCCGCGAAGCACCGCAAGTTCGTGCCGAGTGACTTTGTCCCGGACCAGTGGGACAAGATCGCGCCGTTCGTCCAGACGCTGCGTGAGCGTGAGCCCGATTCACCCGATGCGCTCGAAAAGTGGCTGCTCGATCTGAGCGAGCTGTCGAGCGTGATCGACGAGTACGGCAGCCGGCGGTATATCGACCGGTCGTGCTTCACCAACAACGAGGCGATCAAGACGGCTTACCTCGACTACGTCGAGAACATCGAGCCCAAGCTCAAGCCGGCGATGAGCGAGCTGCAGAAGAAGTTCCTCGACTCGCCCCACGCAGCAGCGCTCACCGGCCCGCGGTACGAGGTGCTCAAGAAGCACTGGGCGGCCGACGTGGAGCTCTTCCGCGAGGAGAACGTTGCGCTCGAGACGCAGGTCACCAAGATCGTCACCAAGTACGACGAGATCAGCGGCGAGATGACCGTCACCTTCGACGGCAAAGAGCTGACGATGCAGCAGATGGCCAGGTATCAGGAAGAGCCGGATCGCGACGTCCGCGAGCGTGCCTGGAAGGCCGTTGCCGAGCGGCGGTTGCAGGACCGCGAGGCCATCGACGCGCTGTTCGACGAGGTGCTGCCGCTCCGCCAGCAGATCGCCGAGAACGCCGGCTTCGACAACTACCGCGACTACCAGTTCAAGCGGCTCAAGCGGTTCGACTACACGCCGGCCGACTGCAACGCCTACGCCGACGCCGTCGAAAAGCACGTGGTGCCGCTGATCCACGAGATGGATGCGTCACGCCGCGAGGCGCTGGGCGTTGACAAGCTGCGGCCGTGGGACTTGGCCGTCGACCCCAAGGGCCGTGCCCCGCTTCGGCCGTTCGATGAGGACAACATCGATCAATTCGTCGAAACGACGCGTGGCGTCTTCGCCAAGCTCGACGAGCAACTCGCCAGCGACTTCGACGAGCTTCGCACCGCCGGCAATCTCGACCTCGCCAGCCGGCAGGGCAAGCAACCCGGCGGCTATCAGTGCAATCTGGAAGAGAGTGGCGTTCCGTTCATCTTCATGAACGCCGCGGGGCTGCAACGCGATGTCGAGACGCTACTCCACGAAGGCGGTCACGCGTTCCACACGCTGGCCGTCCGCGATGAGCCGCTGACGTTCCTGAAGCACGCGCCGATGGAGTTCTGCGAAGTAGCGTCGATGAGCATGGAGCTGCTGGCCCTGCCGCACATCGGCGACTTCTTTGCCGGCGACACCGCCAACGCCGACCGCGCCCGCCGGCACCAGCTCGAAGGCATCAGCGTGCTCGCCTGGATCGCCACGATCGACCAGTTCCAGCACTGGCTCTACACCAACCCCGGCCACTCCCGCGACCAGCGGGCCAAGACTTGGAACGACCTGCTGACCCGCTTCCAGCACGATCTCGATTGGAGCGGTGTCGAAGCCTCACGCGACGCCATGTGGCAACGGCAGCTGCACCTGTTCCACGTGCCGTTCTACTACATCGAGTACGGCATCGCTCAGCTCGGTGCGCTGCAGATCTACAACAACTCGAAGCAGGACAAGGACAAGGCCATCAAGGCCTACCGCCACAGCCTGAGCTTCGGCGGCACCCGCCCGCTGCCCGAGCTGTTCGAAGCGGCAGAGATTAAATTCGACTTCGGCGACAGCACGATCGAACCCTTGATCAAGACCGTCCGCCAAGACCTCGAGAAACTGCCGCTGTAAGGGCCGATGCCTCGCACGCGCATCAAGATCTGCGGCGTCATGACGCCCGCCGACGCCGTTCTTGCGGCCGAGGCGGGCGCCGACGCGGTCGGTTTCATCCTGCACGCCCCGGGCCGCAAGCGGATGGTCGCGCCGGACGTCGCCCGCGACATCACACTCGCCCTGCCGCCTTGGACGGTGGCGGTCGGCGTGGTCGTCGATCCGCCTGCGTTTGCCATGACGCAACTGCTCAGGCAGGTGCCGGTCGACATCTTGCAGTTTCACGGCCGCGAATCGCCCGGCGTCGTCACCAGCTTCGGAAGGCGGGCCACCAAGGTGCTGACCGACCCGGCCGATCTACAGCTCTGGGCAAACGTCGACGGGGTCAGCGGCCTGACACTCGACTCGCCGGTCGGCGGCAGCGGAGTCGCCTTGGACTGGCTATCGCTCGTGGAGACGTTTCGCAGTTTTACCGCCAAACCGCTCACCTTAGCGGGCGGCCTGACGCCTGAGACTGTGGCCGACGCAGTGCGGCTCCTTCGCCCCCACGCCGTTGATGTCAGCAGCGGCGTCGAATCTGCTCCCGGTCTGAAAGACGCCGCACAGATGAAGACATTCGTCGCCGCAGTACGAGCGGCCGACGCACCGTGATCTGACGTCAGCACGAAAAAGCTGCGGCACACAGTGCCGCAGCTTTTCTGATATCGGTCACAGAATCTCTCGAAACGTCTCAGCGTCGCGACGGCTTCTGGTAGTCGTAGTACGTCTTGATGTTGCGGGTGTAGTACCCACCGGCCCGACTGCGGACGGCGTTGAGGACCACGCCGAGGTGTTCGACGTTCAGGCTCGTCAACGAGTCACGGAGTCGGCCCAGCAGGCCGCGGCTGCTGCTGCGGGCGCGGACGACACTGATCACGCCATCGACCTGCGGTGCCATCGCCCCGGTTTCGCTGGCAAACAGGATCGGGCCGCTGTCGAAGACGACCATGTCGAATCGCTCGAAGGCACGGTCGAGCACGTCGAGGAAGGCGGTGCTTTCGACGAGCTCGGTCGCATTGCCGGGCTTGGGTCCAACGGGCATGACGTGCAGGTTCGGGACCGACTCGACCTCAGAGATGCACTCGTCGAACAGCTCGACGTCGCCGAGACAGGTCGACAGGCCATTCTCGGTGTCGCCGAGTTTGAAGACGTTGTGCAGGGCGGGCCTGCGGAAGTTGGCGTCAACGAGCAGCACGCTTCGGCCGTTGAGGGCCAGGCCGGCTGCCAGGTTGCAGGCGACCGTCGTCTTGCCGTCACCGGGCTGCGGGCTCGTGACAAGGATCGTGCGGGTCGCTTCCAAAGGAGCGACGTGCGCCAGGCGGCCGCGGACCATGCGGAACTGCTCGGCCGTCATCGAGTGAGGCGAGTGGGCGATGGCCAGCTCCAACGGCTGATCACTCGACGTCGCCTGCGGGTCGTCCGACTCATCAGGGATGGTGCCGAGCACCGTCATCTGTCCGGCACGAATGACGTCACGAGGGCTCTTGACGCTTGTGTCGAGCACCTCACGCAGGAACGCGAAACCGACGGCAGCGCCGACGCCGAGCAGTAGCGTGCCGGCCACCGTGATCGGCAAACGCGGGAAGTCAGGATTGTTCGGCGGCGTGACGGGCGTCCACCACGCAAGCTCCTGTGTCGGAGCGACGTAGCTCTTGCGCTTCATCATCTCGATACGCGTCCGAAGCGCTTCGAGCTCCAGCGACTTGGCACTGCGCTCGTTGCGGAACATCTGCAGATCCGCCTCGTCGCGGGTGAGCTGCGTGAATCTCGTGTCGAGCCGCTGGAACTCCTCATCGTTCTTGGCTGCCGTCCGCTCGGCGGCTTCGAGCTGTGCTTCGAGGCCGGCCACGACCTGATTACGAGCTGTAGCACGGGCGTTCTGCTCAGCGTCGGCAAGGCGGTTGGCGATGGCGTCCCGGGTCTGCTCGGTCTGGGCGACGCTCGGGTGGCCGTCACCGAGACGGGCACGGCTAAGGTCGAGACTCTGCTCGATCTGCTCGAGCTGCTGCCGCAGCCGGGCAACGGTCGGGTTGCGGTTGAGCTCCATCTCGACACCTGCCGGCTCCTGGCCGCGGGCGACGCTTTCTTTGGCGTTCTGAAGCAATTGCTTCAGCAATTCGACCTGCTCCTGTGCCTCGGCACGGGCCCGCATGACCAGACCCATCTCGGACATGAGCATGCCACTGGAACTGGCCGACCCGCCACCGCCCTGTGCGGCCGAGCGGATGGAGCGGATTTGGGCGTCGAGCTCGTCGAGGTCGCGACCACGCTGCTCGATGATGAGGCCGAGCTCGTTGATGTCGAAGTTCAGCTCGTCGCTGCCGCGACGACGCAGCTCGTCGAGCCGCGTGTTGACGATGACATTGAGAATGTCAGCTGCCTGCCGCGGATCGTCAGCGGTAAAGCTGACGTTGATGAGGCGGCTGCCCTTCAGCGGCGACGCGTTGAAGTTGTCCATGAGCGTCTCGACCGCTTCCTGCGGGTCGAGCTTGCCACCGGGGCCGCGGGCCTCGCGTTGCAGCCAGGTTGCCTCTCGAACGGTTTCGTTCTCCTGGACGATGTTGTTGAAGATCTCCGGGTTCTTGAGGCCGGCGACCTGCGTCAGAACACGGACTTCGAGCTTCTCGCCGTTGCCACGCGATCCGATACCGCTGCCGGTGCCTTCTGGGTCATAGATGTCATCTGTGGAGTCGCGGGCGAGCAGCTGGCCGCTGGCCTTGTACGAGAGAAAGTTCTTCTTAAGCCACTCGTTGATCCCGAAGCCGGCCGCACCGCTGATGATGGCCGCGAGGATGATGAGCCACAGGTTCTCCCGCAGGACGCGCATGACGTCGGCCCCGGTCAGACCCGCGCCACCGCCGCCACCACCACCCGCGGTAGGCATGGTAACGGGCGTGGAGACGACGGGCATGGACGGCAGCGCCGGCAGGTTGGCCGAGCCGCCGTTGTAGCCGCCGTGGCCGTGGGATCGGCCGTTGGCGTAACCGTTGCGGCCGCGCGACATCGGCTCGTCGGCCGGATCGTGTGGGTCTTCGCCGTCGGGGCGGAGCGTTTGCGGGAGCGTGGTCATGAGTGGTTGGTCAATGGCGTCGGCCCGCAGGCGGGCGGTCCGGGGGTGTCACGATACCGCGCCGCGACCGGCGGTGCGTCGAGATCCGGGTGCGTCTTCCATTACGCGGTGCAGGGGCCGATAGTTTCACCGGCTCAGGCTAGCGATCCGTCGTCGGCCTTTTGCGCTGGAAACGCAACGCCCCGCTACTCCTGAGCATCGGCGGGCGGCATGGTCGCCTTGAGCCGGCCGATCGCGTCGCCGAGCTGGCGACGCACGCTCAGGTCGACCTGACGCGTCGACATCTCGTCGGCCTCTAGGCGGCGAACCACCTCAAGCCCCACCTCGGCGGCTTCGAGCGCAGGCTCGAGGTCGCCGGCGGCTTCGAGCGTCAACGCCAGGTGCAGGTAGACCTCGGGAAAGGCTTCGCCGTCACGCTCGGCATCGTCGCGGGCTCCACGGAGCAAACGGGCGGCGTCGGCGAGCAGGTCGGCGTCATCGGTCTTCATCGCCAGCGACGCCTCGGCCCAGCCGAGCGTGTCGACGACGCTCGGGTTCGTCCCGCCACCGCTGCGGCTGGCGGCGGCTTCGGCACCATCAACCGCCTGGCGGCCCCGCTCGACGGCCTCCTCGAGACGACGAATGGCCGCCTCGTCGCTCTGGTCCGGCTCGCGACCCAGCAGCGTCAGCGTGTAAGCGAGGTTGTTGTTCACGGCCACGTCGTCCGGCAGCAACTCGCGGGCACGCCTGAAGTTGGCCAACGCCGCTTCAAGTTGCGGCGGCTCGCTGTTGAGGTGCAAGGTGCCTTCCTGCACGTTGAGCACAAGCTCTCGCTGGTCGTTCATCGTGCCGGCCGAGACAAGGGCCTGGCGGACCTGATTCAGCAGGTCGAGGGCGCGCGTCGTGTCACCAGCTTGCTGGTACAGACGCGAGGCCGTCACCGCGGCGACCGGGTCGACGGGCTCGCCGCCGGTCGGTTCCACGCGATCTTTCAGCAGCACGTACGCCTCTTGAACCCCGACGCGGCGGCCCATGTCGAGTACAACGCGCTCGAGCTGAGCCGTTCCGGCGTTGGCCGCAGCGGCAGCTTCGTAAGCACGGGTGTAGGCCTGCGTGGCATCGCGGGTGCGACCGGCACGGGCCAACGCTTCAGCTTCCTTGGCCTGCAGCCACCAAGGCAGTGTTCCTTCGTCGCCCGCCAGTCGATCGCCCCAGATACGGACTTCTCGCAGGGCTTCGTTGACGCGATCGGCGCGGAGCAACAGGTCGAGATAGCCGTTGAGGTAGACCGGCGTGTTGGCGGCGAGCGTCTCGGCACCGCCGGGCTGTGCACCGCCGGCCTGGATGCGTTGAACAATCTCCTGACGCATGGCCAGCGACTGCTCGAGGGCGCGACGGGCATACGAGGCCGCGTCATCAAACCTGTTGCGGTCGGCCTCCATTCGGGCCCGGGACAGGAGCAGGATCGGACTTTCCTGTGAGGACGTTCCGTCGGCACCGCGGAAGTAGCGGTCGGCCTCGCCGAAGTCCGGCGGGCTCTTGGCCAGCTGCATCTGTGCCAGGGCCAGTCGGGCCTGCACGTCGGCGGGCTCGCCGTCGAGAATCTGCCGGAGAGCGACCTCCGCGGCTTCGCGATCACCCTGCTGGCGGCGGATGCGGGCGAGGTTGCGAAGGGCGTCGTAGTTGCCTGGAGCAAGCCGTGCAGCACGTTCGAGCAGGTCAGCGGCGCGGTCGAGGTCGGGCTCAACCGTCTGGCCGATGGCCACCGCCAGCAGGTACAACGTTGACGCCGACTCGGCGGCGGAGGAGTCCATCGACCGTTCGAGAATGGTGACGGCTTCTTCGGCATTGCCGCGACGCAGCTCGGCCAGGGCGGCGGCGGTCAGGGCCGTCGGCGGTGTCGTGTCGGCCTTGATGGCCTCTCGCATCGCGGCCAAGGCTTCGTCGTCGCCTTCCGTCGCGCGGGCTGCCAACAGGGCGACGACCCGGGCCGACACCATCGGTAGATCTTCAAAACCGTCGAGAACGGCAATGGCCTGACTCGTGTCGCCTTGCTCGACGAGCAACTGCGACAACGCAAGCAACATGAACGACCGCCTCTCGCGGGTCGTGTCGGCCGGCATGGCCTTGATGTGCTCGCGGATGGCCGTCTCGGCACGGGCGACGCCGCCCGTATTGGCGAAGAACAGTGCAGCCGACTGCACGGCCTCGGCGTCGCCGATCAGGCTTTGAGCGTCGCCGGGTGTCATCACCTTTGTGAAAAGCTCATCGACGGCCTGGCGATTGGCCTCGTCGGCCTTAAGCGCAACCGTCGCCAGCGTCCGCAGGTAACGGCTGTCGCTGTCGAACTTTTCAATCGTCTCCAGTAGCAGCTCGACGGCCTCGTTGGCGTACTGCGTCGCCTGGGCGTCGTTGCCCGACCGTGCAGCGCTGTTTACGGCGATGGCGAGCGACGAGGCCAGCCGCTGATAGGCGCCCGGATCGTCGGCGTTTTCCTGAACTTCCTTGCGACCTTTGGCCAGAACAGCAGACGGATCGCCGAACTGAAGCTGGTAGTTCTCCTGGATCTGAAGCAGACGCGGCGAATTGGGCCGCTGACGCAGGCCTTGCTCGATCGTCTGACGCGCCTCATTTACCCGACCGGCGGCGACAAAGGCTGCGACGGCTTCGATCATCGTCCGCTCGTCGGTCGGGGCCAGTCGCAACGCCTCGGCGGCGCTGTCGGCGGCTTCGCCGGATCGGCCGACCTGGCGATACACCTCGGTCTTCAGCAGCTGCGCCTGCGCCATCCGCGGGAACTTCTCGGCAAGCGAGGTCGCCTGCTCTGTCGCCCGGTCCAAGTCACCCTTGGCCATCGCGGTGCGGATGCGGTACGTCTGACCGTCCACGCCGTCGGCACCCTCTTTGGCAAGCTGGTCCGCAAGCTCGTCGGCTTCGTCGAACCGCTCGGCCTTGAGCAACAGGCCAAAGACGGCCTCCATCACGGTCGTCTTGAGCTTCGGATCCGTCGCCTCATCCACCGCCGATCGGGCGAGCGAGACGGCTTGTTCAAGATCATTTGCCTGCTCGGCCAGCTGTGCTTCGTAAAGCTTGCGCTGCACCGGGTCGGCGATGTCGTCAGCAGTCAATTCCGTACCACGCTGCAGGCGCTCGAGGAGCGCCTGGCTCGACTCGTCGTCGGGGAACCGGCTCAGCGTCGCAATCGCAGCTTCGGTGTCGCCGGTTCTGACCTGAATCTGGGCGAGCAGAAGGTTGAGATTGACATTCTCCGGATTGTCGCCGGCAATGATCTTGGCCAGGCGGAGCGCTTCGTCCTGGCGGTTCGTCGCAGCGGCAAGCCGCAGCTTGGCGAGCCGTTCGGCATCCGTCGTCTCGGGCAGGTCGGCGTACGCCTCGTCACGCGTGCCCTCCTCGGCTACGGCGGCGGCGAGCGTTTCGAGCTGACGCTGGACCGGCTCGGGTAGCGACGACATGATCGGCATTAGTCGCGCCAGCACATCCCGCGAGCGGCCGTCCTGGCCTGACACGCGGTACAGCTCTGCCAGTCGCAGCCCGTCGTTGACGTTGCCGCCCAAAGCAAAGGCACGGGCAAGGTGCTCGATCTCTCC
Organism: uncultured Planctomycetota bacterium; assembly: GCA_963841915.1. GTDB lineage: Bacteria > Planctomycetota > Phycisphaerae > Tepidisphaerales > Tepidisphaeraceae > JBCDKH01. The sequence goes on from CAWJEN010000006.1 coordinate 1,127,930, forward strand.
TCCGGTCTGTCCGGCCTGACGATTCACGTCCGCCAGGAGGCGAAGCAATTCCAATTGCTGTGTGCGGCCGGCGTTGCCGGCTTGCTCGTAAGTCCTAAGCGCCCGCTCGAGCTGATCCAGCCCCTCGAACACGTCGCCGCGTGCGATGGCAAGTTGCCCCTCGACGCTCGTGACGGCGGGTGACGATCCCAACGACAAGGCGCGGGCGTTGTTCTCGTATGCGGCAAAGGCAGTCCGGGCCCGCGACAGCAGTTGCTGCTGGTTCTTCGCGTCGACATCGCCCTGCTGAGCCAAAGCCCGCCGCTCACGCAGCAAACTGTCGGCCAACTCCAAAGGCAACACGGCTCGGCGCGTCAGGACGGCCACGCCGTCGTGACCTTCTAGCCCCGGCAGCGGCTCTTTCGACACCTCGAACGCGTCGGCCAGCACCACGCTGGCCTTTTCGAACCGGTTGACCTGCCGAAGCATCTCGGACACTTGTGCCGCGGCAGACACGTCCCAAGGCCGCTCTTCGACGAGTGCTGTCAGGACCTCGATCGCCTGGTCTCGCTCGTTGCGACGAACAAGGGCGTCGGCGTAGATCTGGCGAACCTGGCCGTAGGTGCTGGTGAGCAGATCCCGCTCGCTATCTGTTGCGGCAACGGCCTTCTCGAGCTGCTCGATCGCCTTTTGCTTCAGGGGTTCGGAGGCCTTCAGGCCGGCATCACGGGCGGCGACAACGTCGACATCGACGCCTGCGTCGCGGGCTTGACGCGCGACCTTGCGCTGCTCAATCTCGTTGAGCAGGCTACCGGCCAATTCGTAAGCCAGACCGGCAGACATGTGCGCCGACGCGGTGTCGGTCGGCAGCCCTTCACGCGGCTCGGCGGTTTCTGCAGCAGCGGCGGCGGCGTCAACGGCCGACACGTAGGTCTGCAGCACACCGTCTACGTCCTCCTCGCTGATGCCGTCGGCCTGCAAGCGACGCGACAGGTCGCCCCGCAGTGCGGTCAGGGCCGTTCCGTCCAGCGGCTGCTGGGCGGAGATTGCCATCAACGTCTGTCGCGCTTGCTCGGCTTCTTCTTCGGAGATGTTCTCGTTCGTCACGCCCGACAGGTCCAGCGTTGTCGCGGCGTAGAACGTGCCGGCCTCGGCGTCGCCGGGCTCGACTTCCAGCAGCACCTTGGCCGCTTCGCGGGCCTCCCGCGTCGGCCGCGTCAGTCGACCCGACAGGAACCCCGACTGCTTGTTGTAGTACCGAATCAGTGCCCGCAGGACCGCAGGTTCCTTGGGATCTTCCGACAGAATCCGCTGCAGCTGACCCTCTGCGTTGCGAAGATTTTCACGGCCTTTTTCCTCGTCGGCTGTCAGCCGCATCACGTTGTCGACCACCTTCAGGCCGTACTCGCTGTTCTGCGTCGCGCGGAAAGCCTTGCCCCACTGGTCGGCCGCACGCTGCCACTCGCCGCTCTCTTCGGCCTCGACGGCTCGCGCGACGGCCCGCTCAGGGTTCTGAAGGTAGTACCGTGTTGCGAGGTAACCCACCAGCAGCGTCACCGCAATGACAACGGTGAGGGCGATCAGGAGGTTGGTATTGAGCCTTTTACGAGCCATGTGGCGGAGCGAACAGTGGTGGCGGACGGACGGGAGCGGTGGTGGCTAGCAAGCAGACGCAGCAGGCAGAGGCCGGTGAGCGGCCGACGCCGGTCATACCGACGGTGCAGCGAGTCAGGATGATAACGGTAGAGCAGGCGCTTGCGCGCCTGGCACCTCGTCCTCCCGCCACACGAAAGCCTACTCGACAGGTTTGGCATCGGCCATAACAGCCTGCCAATCCGGAAGAATCGCCTCGATCTCGGGCAGTGCTTCGCTCAAGAAACGCGTCATCGCTTCCCCAGCCTCGGCGTCGGGCGTCAGCCCGCTCGGGCCGGTGCTGCTGATCTCGATCTTGGCAAAGTAGGCGTGCGTCTCGAACAGGTTCTGCAGCCGCTTACGAACACCCGTGATGGCATCGTGCTCGTAATCGCCGTTGACGTGGAAGAAGTAAGCGACGCGATTCACCGACCGGTTGGCACCCTCACGCGGATCTTCAAAGGCGGCGAAGCTGACCGGCAGCCCCTCGGCCGCAATGTCCGGCGACGTCCCGGCAGGCAAAGGCAGCACAACCGTCTCGCGACGGCTCATCTCGAAGCCGGCCCCGAGCATGCAGCGATCCGGAATGTGAGGCACCGTGTCGACGCTACCCGTGTAGTACGCGACGTGCAGCGACACCCGCGCGAACGGGTCGTTCGTCAGCGCGCTGTTGGCGACGCTGTTGATGAGCTCCTCGCTCTTGACGTCTGCCGCCTCGTAAGCTTCGCGGATGTCGTCGTCGGCCTTGGCAATATCGATATAAGTCCGCTGGATGTACATCGTCGTGCCGAGTTCGTCCTCGACCTCGGCGGGCAGCTTCTGCTCGACGACGCTGACCCAGCTGCCGATCCGCGTCGGGATCGACTGGATCGAGCTTCGCGGCTGGACAGCGTCCTTGCGGAAGTTGAGCTTCAGGAACGACGCCGATGCGTTGAGTCCGATCGCTGCGACGGCGATGATGGTCGCGACGATGACCAGGGCCCGCATCTGACTGCGGCGGGTGACGGAGTTTGCATTTTCTTCAAGCACCTGAGGGCTCCAGTCGGCTGGCGGAGGATTGTTGCGGCGACGTCGGGGGCTCGTCCTCGTCGTCGATCTCGACGAACAAGTTGTCGACCACCCAAACCACGGCCAACAGCAGGAAGAACGCAGGCACGAGCATGACCAGGCCTGCAAAGCCGTGGGCAAATCCCTGACTCATCTGTTCGCTGACGTAGACATCGAGCAACCCTTGCCCGCTGACGCGAAGCACGTTCATGCCGATCGCGATCGGGACGGCCGAGGCGACGATGATGAGCCGCTGCCAGAGCGGCCGTTGACCGAACAGGAACGCGACGGCACCGCCTGCGGTGAGGAAGGTCATGAGCGACCGCATTCCTGCACAGGCGGTGGCGACGTTGAGGATCCGCTCGCTGCCGTCGTTGCGGGAGATGATGATCTGCGTGCCTTCGACGTAAGTGTCGACCTGGGCGAGGTTCATCGTGACCACCGCCACCCGGGCGGCCAGGTACTGCAGCGGCATGGCGATCTTCGTGTAGACCAGTTCCGGCCACGGGATCGCAAAGACGAGGAATGCGATCGGGAACCAGACGATCCGCATGACCGGCCACCCGGTGAGCGTCAGGACGGCCCCAAAGGTCGCCAGGATCATGCCCAGGTCCTTGAGGTAGTCGTTCTGTCCCGGCCAGATGCCGTAGCCGCTGAGGAGCACGCCGGCGACGAGACAGCCGATGCCCCAGTCGAGGAGGATCGCCAGCACGCCCAGGCCAGCGACGGCAGTCATGAGCGGGCCGAAGTAGCCGGCCATGGTCGAGCCGATGAAGCTTTCAACGGCCCCGGTCTGCGTCAGGAACATGCCCAGCAACCCGGCAACGACGAACAGGCCACCGCCGAGGAGGCGTGTACGGCCGACCGTGCGTGCACCTTCGGAGGCGGCGGTGACCACGACATCGACCATCGCCAGAGCGAAGAACGTGCCGGCCGCCGGTAGCAGGTAGGGTAAGAGCGTCGACGCATCACCGGCGGCACGGCTGAACAACCACGTTGCCGCTGCAACGAAACCGAATGTCACGCCCGCACCGAGCAGCCACGGCATCCGACTCCGCGGCAGCAACGGAGACGTCGGCGTCGACAACAAGTCTGCCCGACGCAGCCACAGGTACGCGATGCCGATTACCGGCACGAGTACCGAGTGCGACCAGTTGGCCGCGTCCTGGCCGTAGATCGGATTCGTCTTCGACCAGATGCGGTACAGGTTCCGCCAGTACAGCAGCACCATCAGCCCACCGATCAGGGCGATGGCAACCATCGCGTATTGGCTCAGCTCCATCCGTCGCTTGCTTAGCGGCGACGCGTAAGCGGGTTCTCGTGGGGTCGGTGCGTTGGTCACAGTTGCATGTTCCTCGCTCTGGGGCGACCACTCGCCGACGTCGGCCTTGTTCGCGTCTTACCTAGATCGACAGTCGGGACACTGACTTTACCACGCCGTCGGCTTCCTCCTAACGCTTCTCGAGGCGTTGGGGTTCGCCACCCCTCACGACAAGAGGCCCAGCAACGCCAACGCGTCCCGCTCGACGATGCCCCGCAGGGCCGGCCGCGGCACGGTCGGCAGGCTCGTGCCCTGCGTCAGCAGATTGATTGAAAAGAGGGCTTCAATCGTGTCAGCCGCGTTGGCGTACGGAAAGTCGCTGCCGAACAGGAGCTTATCGATAACGCCGTGCTCGTGGGCGCAGACAAGGGCGTTGTACGCCTGCCAAGGCCGGGCGAGCATGCCGCTGATATCGGACCAGACCCGCGGGTGCTTGGCCAGCAGCATGCACGTCTCTGCGGCCCACGGGTGGCCCATCTTGCTGATAATGATGTGCAGGTTTGGAAATGTGCGGGCGATTTCGTCGATCAGCGTCGGCCGTGCGTATTCGAGCTGCGACCGCTCGGCGAGGTGCCCGCCTATGTGGAAGAGCACCGGCATCTGTCGCGACTCGGCCTCGCCGTACAAAGCCATCGCCCGCGAGTCGGCCGGGTGGTAGGCACTGTTGCTCGGCGACACCACGACGCCACACAAGCCGAGTTCGTCGTTGCACCGACGAAGTTCCTGCACGCCTTTGCCGCTCGTCGGATCGATGCCTGCAAAGCCGAGCAGCTTTTCCGGGTGGCGGTCGACGTAGTGGGCAACGAAGTCGTTGGGTACCTCTGCCCGGAGCAGCCGACTTGCAAAGCCGAGCACGATTGCCCGGTCGACGGGCCTCGACGCCTGCCAGTGCAGCTCGGTATCGGCCGGTGGGATGCGACGGAAGACGGTCCGCGTCCTGCCGCCCCGCTTACCGGCCTGGCGAGCCGTCTCCGCCGTCGGATCGCCCAGATCAGCCTGACCCAACTGGTCAGGAGTTTCCCAAACGTGGGTGTGAACGTCAATCGTCATGCGGCAGATGCACGGTAGAGCGGCCGGAGTCGGAGGAACGCAAAGGAACGAAGAGGCGAAGGATCGCGAAGAAGGGAGCGAGAAGTGGTGACGGAACGATTCGCTCCTCAAGCGCTTACTTGATTCTGCTCCTCTGCCGTTGGCGTCTTCGCGTTCCTCTGGAGCTCACCCCAGCACGCCGAAGTGCGTTAAACCTTCGACTACACCGGCCGCGACGGTCTGTTTGGCGAGATAGACGCTGGAGGCCCGTTCGGGGGCTTGTCGTTTGAGTTCGTCGTGGCCGTTACCGACGACAATGCCTCGAAACGGGTCGGCGAACATATCGAGGTCGTTGGCGCTGTCGCCGCTGACGAGGACGCATTCGCTGGCGAGACACTGGTGGCCCACGAGCCAGCGGATCGCCGCCGCCTTACCGGCCGCGGGTGGGAGCACGTCAAGGTCCTTGCCGCTGCTGACAACGATTTTGCACGCAACGCCGCGGCTTTGCAGTTCGCCCTCGACAGCCATCGCCACGCTCGGATCGGACAGATCAAAGCTCGCCTTGAACGGCGTCTGCATGTCGTCGGCGTGCGGGATGAGCTTGAACGTCTCGAGGCATACGGCCATGACCTCGTCCCGCGGCCAGTCGCCGAACTGCTCGCGGCCGTAGTCGGCGATGATTTCGCCCGTCTCGCCGTCGGCGACCTGCGTACCCATCGCCCCGATCTGGAACTGCGGCGTCGGCAGGCCTCTTACAAGCTTGAGCGACTCCCGCTGACTTGCGACGGGCCGCGAGGAATTGAACCAAAGCCGCAGCCGATCGCCCGCCCCTTCGAGCCGCCTGGCAAAGTCGGCAAGCTTCGGATCGGCCCCCGTGCTGCGAAAGCCGTGGTCGATCAGCGTCCCGTCGAGATCGCTGGCGAGGACGAACTTTTCAATGTCGGCGTAGGCGTCGGACGGCATGGCCAAGTCTACCGGCCCGGCACTGCTACAGGTTCTGCGGCAACATGCGGAACTGGACGGGCATCTTCTCCAAGGGCTCCTTCGTCCAAGGGCTGAAGCTGATCGCGTCGTTCTTCGTGTGATCCTTCGTGATGTTCACCGGCCAGTAGTGCAACTCATCTGATCCGTCGCGGCCTTTGCCTTTGATAATGATCGACGCCTGCATCGAACTGGCGTCACTCCAGTAGAACCCGTCACGCCAGAACGTCCATTTCGATTCACGGTCCCATTCGCTTGATGGAATCCGCACTTCGACGATGTCATCGTCGGCGTGTTCTGCGAGCCATGCTTCTTCGGCCTTCTCTTTCAGCATCTCCGCCTCTGAGCCTCTGAAAAGATCCTTGGGGCCGCGGTTTGCAGTGATGATCTCGCTCTCGAGCTTCTGCCCCGCCTCGATGATCTCCGCCTCAAGCTGCTTGGCCTCGGCGACCATCGGCTTGGCTTGATCGGGATCGATGAGGTGAGCGAGCCAGATACGGTTCTTGGCGTTGCTGAGCTGAAACCGCACGCCTCCGTCCTCGGCGAAGACCATCGGCTTGCGATTCTCGACCGCCTCCTGCATCATCTCGCGGGCAAACTGCAAGTCGCCCTTGGCCGATTCGAGAATCTGCGGCAATGCCGCCTGGGCGTCGACGGGCACCTCGGCCAGCCGACGCTTAGCCGAATCAAGCTCGTTGCCGATGCGGGCGGTATCTGCGTTACGCTGCTGGAGGAAGTCAGCGTATTTCGCCTCAAAATCCTGCACCTCCTTCATCGCCGGACGCCAATCCTTGAGCAGTTCAGCCGCCTCCTTGGCGTTTCCGGGGATCAGGGCTTCGAACGGGCCGAACTGGCTGGCAATGTCGCTGATCCGCTCGACGTCTTTGGAAATCGCCTCCTGCCCGCCCATCGCATCGACGGCTGCCTTGGCACCCTCGAGCTGAGCCTTGGCAGCAGCGTTGTACTCGTTGAACTTCGGGGCAAGCTCGTTGATCTTGGCCCGCAACGTGTTCGCTTCTTCGTCGTCAGCGGGCAGCTTTTCAAGCTCCGTCACCGCCTTGTTGTACGCCGCAAGCGCAGCATTGGAAGCAATGTTGAAGTCGTTGACCCGCTTGTCGCCGACCTGTGTTCCCAAGCCTTTCCACTCCGATAGGTAATACTCCATCCGAGTGATCTGACTCTCGACTTCGATCACGGCGTTTCGACTGGTCCGCAAGGCCGCACGCTCCGCGCCCGTCAGCGGTGCTCCAGCTGCCGGCAACGCCAGGGTCAGGATCAAAGTGCAGGAACACACGACGGCAGCAATGCTGATTTGGATCATCTATTCTCCGAGTTCGACTCTTGGGGATACAGCTCACCCTACCGCAAATTGCTGTCAAGTGTCACGCGTTGTGCGCCCCTAGGCCGGCCGCTCGAATAAAGCTTCAACGAATCGTGCCGGATCGAACGATTCTACGTCCTGTGGGGTTTCGCCCAGACCGATGAACTTCACCGGGATGTCGAGCTCGTCGCGAATGGCGACAACCACGCCGCCCTTGGCCGTGCCGTCGAGCTTGGCCAGGAACAGGCCGCTGACGTCGACTTCCTTCTTGAAGTGCTTGGCCTGATTCACCGCGTTCTGACCCGTTGTCGCGTCGAGAACGAGGATCGTTTCATGCGGGGCACCTTCGATCTTGCCCGCGATGACCTTGCGGATCTTGCCTAGTTCACGCATGAGCCCTTGCTGCGTGTGCAACCGACCGGCCGTGTCGACGACGAGCACATCGACGCCACGTGCCACAGCCGCGTCGCAGGCGTCATAAGCGACGGCCGCCGGGTCGACGCCCTGCTTTTGTTTGATGATTTCGACGCCCAATCGATCCGCCCACGTCGACAACTGCTCGACCGCCGCCGCCCGGAACGTGTCGCCGGCCGCGAGCATGACGCGCTTGCCCATCTGCTCCTTGAGCACCCACGCGAGCTTGGCGATCGACGTCGTTTTACCCGCACCGTTGACGCCGCACACCATGATGACGGTCGGCCCGCTCTTGGCCCACTTGATCTCACGGTCGCTCGCGTCGGCCCAGCCGGCGAGCATCTCTTCCTTGACCACGCCGGCCGCCTGCTCGGCGTTCTTGATCTTGCCCAGACGCCAGCGGTCGTGAACGGCGTCGCGGATCGCCATTGCCCGCCTGACGCCCGTGTCGGCGGCGATGAGCTTTTCCTCCAGCTCGTCGAGGAACGTCTGATCAATCTGCCGACCCGGCACAAACAGCGTCCGAACGTCCGTGTTCAGGACGGCGGCGGTCTTTTTGAGAGCCCCTTTGAGGCGATCGAGGTTTTTGGCGAAGAAAGCCACGGGCCGGCACGGTAGCCGCGTCTCAACGGCGTCGACGGACCAGCAGCCCACCGACAAGCAAAGCTGTGCCCGCCAGTGTCGGTTCGGGCAGCGGCGTGCCGACGGCCCGCACGAGGTTGTTTCCCGCCAAACCGCCGAATACCGATGGGTCACCGATCGCAAGGCTCGCCGGTAAGGCTTCCAGGTTGTTCAGGTCTGTTTCGCCCTCAGGCCCAAAGAAAATGTACCCGTTTCCAATCGTCCCGCCGTCTCTGCGAGCCGGTGCGTCACTGAGTGGAGACAAGCCGTCAATCCCACTGATGAAGGCGGCGACAAAGAAACTACCGCTGACGATCGCGTCGTCGCTCATCGAGTAGCTCGTAAAGACGTCCGGTCCGGCGGCGTTGGCATTGCTCAAGCCCGTCAGGCCGCTCGCCTGGCCTACCAGTGATAAGGCCGTTGGCGTGCCATCGTTGTCGAGATCGTCGTAAACCAGAAGCTCCACCGGCCGCCCCTGGGCAACACGCCCGAATGCGACGCTGACTTCAACGATCACCATCGGCTCGTCTGTCGTGAAGAAATTGCCCCAGATGAAGTCGGTGTCGTTGAAACTCGGGCCTGTGTTGAAGTTGCCCGACCCGTCATCAGCGACGAAGTCGAACCCTGCGACAGGCGAGCCGGCGAGAAGCAACACAAGCAGGTAAGGCATCTTCATGGCCGCACCCTATTCGCAGACAGGAGTGGCTGGCAATCACTCGATCGCGATCAGCTGGAACGTCACCGTGGGGGGAGACGTCAACGGCTCGACATCGTCCGGAAGCTCCAGCACCATTTGACGCTGGATCGGCTGGTTCAACCGAAACTGGTCGTCGGCGAGCAACGGCAAATACGCCCGCGCCTCTTCCTGCGACGACACGTTCTGCAGCGCCTCGATCGTCGAAACCGGCCCACGCACTTCGATGTTGTTCAGCACCGTGTTAGGCAAGTCGAACTCGACGCGATACTTGCCCTCAAAACCACCGGGCTTGCGGACCCAGATCGGGACTGCTCGCAGCACCACTGTCTTGAGTTCTCGCTCCCGCCGTTCGAAGATGACGGTCGCGGTCGGCGGGTTCAACGTGATGAGGTCTGCCGCGTCGCCGAGCCGTTGGCGAACCTCTGCCGACAGGCTCAGCCGCATGATCTCCTGTCGCTCACCCACCGCTACATCGCTCGGAAGCGGCGCCACAATCGCCCCAAGACCGGCGGCTTCAATGACTGCCACCGCCGCTAAGGGGCCGGACACGCTCACCGTCGGCGGGTCGAACTGCACATCGCCCACAAGCTCGCTTGCAGGTAGCTCACCGCCAACCGCAAGCGGGATGCTCTTGCTGATAACCGATTCAACAGCTACCTCCACGACGGCAGGCACGACGTCCGACACCGTCACGCCGGCCTCGGCAAACAGGGGTAACTCATTGAGCTCCCGGCGGAGATCGACGGTGACTTGATCGTCCTCAGGCAAATCCAGCGCCAGCTCCAGGCCGTTGACGTTGCTCTCGCTGAGCTGCCGGGCAACGTCCTGCAATGCGCCACGTGATCCGCGGAGGGTCAGCGTCGTCGACGGGCTGCCACGCAAGCCGCCGTTGTACGTCAGGAGCATCTGCGGGCTCTCGTGACGCAGCTGGACCGTCACGTCCGGCACGACCTGCTCGGTGATCTGCTGCGTCTGGGCCCATACCCACAACAGCAACGTCAACGGCAACGTCCAGGCCAGCGTCTGGCCGACCTCCAGCAAGCTTCGCTGCGTAAACCAGCGCCCGCGCATCATGCGACGCCAGCGCCCGCTTGCACCGCTCTTGCTCGAGGGTGAGGTGGTCATGCCGCCTCCTCACGCGTCGGCTCGGGCGGCGGATCGGTCTTGCCGCCCATCGGCTTGATCTCGCGGATCTCCCGCTTCTTCTTCGGTTTGTCAGGTTCCGGCTTGGCCTTGGGTTTGGTCGATGGCTCTGCCACGGTTGCAGGCTTGGCAGACTCGACCTTGGGCTTGGCCGGTTGGGAACCAGTTGAAGTGGCGACGCTGCGGTTGAGCATCTCCTGGAGCAACGCTTCCAGCCGCTCCATCGGCACCCGGCGGTGTAGCTGCCCACGCTCTGCGATGCTGATGTCACCCGTCTCTTCACTCACAGCCACCACAATTGCGTCCGTCTCTGCGCTAAGCCCGACTGCTGCGCGGTGCCGACTGCCGAGCTCCTTGGGCAAGTCACCACTCTCTGCCAGCGGAAACTGCACACCTGCGAAAGCCAGACGCCCGTCCCGCAAGACCACACCCAGGTCGTGCAGCGCCGTATTGGGGTGAAAAATGGTCGTCAGCAACGCCGATGACACCTCGGCATCGATCCGCGTCGCGTCCTCGGCCATGTTGGTCAGCGTGTCGTCACGCTCCAGGGCAACGAGGGCTCCGACGCGCCTGCGACTCAGGACGCCGCAGGCTTTGACGAGTTCGCTCACCTCGTCATCCACACCGCTCCTGCCACGGAGCAGTCGCGTTTCGCCCAGCCGCATGAGGGCGCGACGTAGCTCCGGCTGGAAGACGACAATGGCTGCGAAGCTGGCGTAGAAGAGGAATTGACTGAAGAGAACGTTGAGTCGTGCCAGGTCAAAGAACCCGCCCAACAGGCTCACGCCGAGGTAGAGCGTGATGAGCAGGACGACGATGCCCTTGAGCACGCGAACGCCGCGGGTGCCCTGCAGGAATCGAATGACCCAGAAGACGACCAGGCCGATGAGCAGATTTTCGAGCAGGAACTGCCACAGCGGCACGCCGCGGGCGGCGGTGAAGAAGTCGGTCAGGCTCGTCAGCGCGTCGTTCAAGGTAAAGCCTGCATGAGCCTAGCCCACGCGAAGCGCTTCCCGCCGAACGACATCGGTTACGTAGCGGCCGGTAATCGGTGGACGACGAACCGCATGAGCAGCACTGCCCCACCGATGGCGATGAGCCCGCACAACAGCAGGAACCACCCGATCGACGGCTCCCCGAACTGCCAGGCCGAGCCTTCACCGGCGAGCAGGCGGATGAGGCCGATGAGCGTCAGGAGCACGCCGAGCACGATGCAGGTCGGGATCGTCGTGCGTGCCGACTTGATCGCACCCTGCATCGAGGCCTCTTTCCGCTTGGCAGCGATGGCCTTGGTCCCGGCCGGGGCGGCGGGACGGGCCGTGCGGGTCGAAGGCGTCGGGCTCGCAGGACGTGGCATCGCACCACCTTAGCTCCACAACCACGTCTACCACCGGCACCAACCGCGCTGCCACCGGGCATCATCCGGCACGAGGCACACCCCCGTCGGGCTTGCGGGACCGTCTTTGGCACCCGTGGCACGACCGTTGACTGGTGTGGGTCGACATGAACCGACCTCACGACACCGCCGACGAGTTCAACGCCTTCAACGCCGCCGATGCCGACCGTCCTGCCGGCGACATTGCCGCCGGAAAGCTGGCTTACCAGAAGACCCTCGACAAGCTCATCGACGAGATCGACGCCCTGCCCGCCCCCGAACGCGACAAGCTCCGCAGCGTCGCAGACGAAGCCAGCGAACGGCACAAGCGACTCGTCCAAACTGTCGGAAAACTTCAAGAGACGCTCGACTTTCTGCGGGTGGGCGTGAAGTACCTCGTCTTCGACATCGAAGCGACCAAACGCGAAAACAACTACCTCCGCAAGCTCCTCGATGAAGCCAGCGGCGACGACTGAGCCGCCGGTGACCGAACCATCTGCCATGCCGAGCGTCCAGCTGAAACTCAAACGCCTGCCCGGCGGCGTCGGGATCGACCTGCCCCAGCGCATGACCGACGGCGCAGCCGGCTTTGACCTGGCCGCCGCGTGCGAGGGTGACGTGACCGTTGCGCCGAGCGCGATCGTCAAGATCGCCTGCGGCTTCCAGATGTCGCTGCCCTTGGGCTACGAGGCACAGGTCCGCCCGCGAAGTGGCCTGGCGAGCCGGCACGGCATCGTTCCCGTCAATAGCCCCGGCACCATCGACGCCGACTATCGCGGCGAGGTCATCATCCCGCTCATCAATCTCGGCAGCGAGCCGTTCGTCGTCACCCGCGGCATGCGGATCGCGCAGATGGTCATCGCACGCGTCCCACGCGTCAGCGTCGAAGAGGTCGACGAACTCGATACCACCGACCGCGGCAGTGACGGCTTCGGCTCGACCGGCGTTGAATAAGACGTGCGCCGCGGCGGCCAAATGGGGCGGCCGATCGGCCAAAGCGGTCGAATGTTCCACGTGGAACATCGCCAACCCCCGCCACGCCCTGCGGCGGGGGGTTTGTCCTCAGCCGAGCGTCCTGTTCCACGTGGAACACGGTCCGCCAGTACAGCATTTCAAGGCGGCGGGTCGTTCGCCGTGCAGGCGAGGTACGCCGCCGATTGCGGTCGCAGTGCGCTACCCGCGGGTCGCGGTACGGTCCATTGCGCTGCCGAAACTGTTGCGCCGCCGCGGCCGCGGCCGCGGCCGCAACCTTCGTGTTCGTTGGGCGTGAATACTGGCACCATGGACAGGCGTCTTCTCATCGTGCTGGCGTCCCTCGCTGCGGCCTCTCCGGTCTTGGCCGAGCCGACGACGCGGCCGATGACGCCGAGCGAATTGGTTGCGGCGGCGAAGGCCGACCTCGCCGCCGCCCGCGCCGACGCCGAGGCGGCGGGCATCGCGACGACGCTCGAGTCGTTCGCGGCGAAGATCGAATCCGTGCCGCCGGAGCGAAACGCGGCCATCGAGTTCATGGCCGCGGCGAAGGTGATGGATGCGATCGAGAGCATGGCGTGGCAGGCCTGGGAGGAGCGGGAAGGTGAACCGACCGCCGCCGATTGGGATCACGCTCGGCAGGCGATGCGGGACTTTGAGCCGGTGCTGGCTGCACTCGCGGGTGCCGATGCCAAGCTGCCGCCGGCGGTTGAAGCGGCACGCGGTGACTTCGGAATCAACTGGCAGGAGGCAGATGAAAACCTGCTCATGAACATTTCCTTTTCGGAGCTCAGCGGCCAGATGGGGCTGTCGGCGTTGCTCGGGGCACAGGCTCAACTCGCAGCGCATGACGGAACAGGCAGCGACGTCGCCCTGCCGCTGCGTCGGCTGCTCGGTCAGGCACGGGTGGTCGAGGACGGGCACCTCAGCCTCGTCGGCCACCTCGTCGCCATCGGCTTCGAGTCACGGGCGGCGAACGTAGTGCAGGATGCTGCGGCCACGCTTGCTGTCGGAGACGCCGACGACGAGATGTCGCCGCAGGACGCCCGACTGCTGGTAGAGCTGTTGCTCAAGAACGACGACGCCGGGCGGTTTCGCCAGGCCATGTCGATGGAGATTCTCTTTCAGCAGAACGCAATCGATTACCTTCACAAGCATGGCTCGTTCGACTTCACGTACAGCGGAGCGGCCGGCGAAATTACGGCCGGTGATCGCCTGCAAGCGATGTTCATGCGGCCGTATCTCTGGCGGAACGCAGAAACAATGCTTCGGCTCTCGCGGTCGATGATCGACGACGCCAACCACGCGGCCATCGGTCAGGCTCGGGCGGACGTGGATGAGCATGCGGCCGAAGTCGACGCGGTGCAGCAGAACCCGACGCTGCTGTACGCCGCCGTGTTGATGCCGAGTCTCGACCGAAGGCTCGTGACGAACTACCGCGGCAGAGCCCACAAGGCCCTCGCCGCCGTCGGCCTGGCGACGGCGATCTACCGGGCCGATCACGCCGACGCCCTGCCGCCGACGTTGGAGGCGTTGGTGCCGGACTACCTGCCGGCAGTGCCGGTCGATCCGCTCGGCGATGGCCAGCCGTTGCAGTACGACGCTGACCGCGGCATCGTCTGGTCGGTCGGCGACAACGGCGTCGATGACGGTGGGACGCCGGATGATCATCCGTTGCTCGAGGATGCCGACCTGGTCGTGCGGCTGCGGCCTTAATTGGCAGGTCGTGCTGGCATCTGGTGCCACGGTTTGAGCCGCCGTCTGCGGCGGGCAACCCGTGTCGGGTCTCGGTACATCACCGACACGCGTTGCCCGCATCAGAATACGGCTCAAACCGTGGCACCAATCTTCCACTTACGGTCGAGTTCTGTCTGTAAAGGTGCGTTGCAACGTGGCTTCATGATGATGTCGTCATACCGCTTTAGCTCGTCAGATCAAGGTCTTCGTAGATCGCTTTGTTGATGGCGAGTTGGCGTTTCTGGTGGACGAGTTCTCCCGGCAGGCCGGTGGTGACCCAGGCGGCGACGAGCTTGTGCTGCGGGTCGGCGAAGGCACAGGATGACTGGTTGCCGCTGTGACCGAAGGTGTCGGCAGAGGCGTGCGGGCCGTAGCCGTACGGGATACGGCGGCCGTCGGCTGAGGCGGCGAGGAAGCCGTAGCACCAGTCGATGGTGGCCTTGAACGTCTGGTCCTTGAGCCCCGACCGCTGGCGGGTGGTGAACGTGCGGGCAACGTCCTGCGGCAGGACGGCGGTGCCGGCAAGGTCGCCGCGGTCGACCAGGAGTTGCTCGTAGAAGCGGCCCAGGTCACGGGCCGGGCCGCGGGCATTGCCGCCGGGACGGCAGAGCGTGTGGCCCTTCTCACTGTTGGGGAAGGCAAGGGCTTTGGGTTCTTCTTTGCTCGTGTCGAAGGTGACGGCCGAGTCGGTGCCGAGATCGACGTACTGATGCCGGGTCATGCCGACGAAGCTGCCCGCCATGCCGAAGGGCTCGAAGACGCGCTTGCCAATGAGTGCAGAGACGGCGGCGTCGGTCGCTTCTACGCCTGCGACGACGCGGCAGACCTCGGCCAGCATGTACCAGCCGCTGGCGACGTGGTAGCCGGCCGCTTCTCCGGGAATCCAGTCGGGTTCGAGCGTTGCGGCGCAGACGCGGTCGATGACGCCCGCCCACGGCTCGGGGCTCCAGTTGCTCGAAACCTGGCGAAAGCCGCCGGTGTGCGTCAGCAGGTGGGCGACGGTGACGGCCTCCTTGCCGCCTTGTGCGAACGCCGGAATGAGATCGGCGACCGGCGTGTCGACCTCGAGCAGGCCGTCGCCGACGAGGCTGGCGGCAAGGACGGCTGTGAGCGGCTTGCCGGCACTCATCCAGAGGACGACGTGCTCGGGCGTCAAGGCGATGCCGGGCCTGGCGGTGCCGAAGGCGGCGTCGATGAGGGTTTCACCGCCGACCGAGACGTAGAGCTGGCCACCGGCGTGCAGGCCTTCGTCCATGCCGGCTTGGAACGTGTCGCAGACGGTTGGGAGTCGTTGGCGGATGGCGTGCCAGGCGTCTTGCATGAAGGGACGGTATGTGAAGGACGCAAGGAAAAAGGCGAGGCCACCGGAGTGGCCCCGCCTTGGGAACTGATTGAAGTTGTCGGCGAGGATCAGCGACGCAGGATGTCGCCGAAGATGTTGCCGTCGACCTGCAGGTCATCGATCTGGTCGGCCTCGATGACCGCACCGTCTTCGACGTCGCCGCCGATGAAGAGCTCGTCGATGTCGTCGGTCGCCCGGACGTAGACGCCGCTGAGGACATCGCCACCGACGCTGAGTCGGCCGATGGGAGCGTTGGGCTGTGCCGCACCGCCGGCACGAATGGTGGCCTCGGTCGTCGGCAGGACGACGGCAGAGCTGTCGGGTGCTCCGAGGTCGCCGACGATGTCGATGCTGTCGATGCTGGTATCGGCGCGGATGACACCAAAGACATCGCCCGCGGTGACGCTACCGATGGAGCCGTCGGGGCCCTCGGCCCGCAGGAACGTGTCACCGAAGATGGCCCCGCCGACGTCGACCGTTTCGAAGCGTCCGGAGACGCGGAGCAACGTGTTGATGAGGTCTCGGGCGGCGTCGACGTTGTCGACTTCACCGGAGGTGCTTTGGAAGCCGAAGGTGCTGATGACGTCGTACGTTCCGATGTTGCGGCCGAAGGCGACGCGGTTCGGGAAGTCCGGGGAGTTGGGGTTGAAGCCGCCGATCCCCGACGCGTCTTCGATGAAGTCCGCGGCGGCCAGGACGGAGTTGAGGTTACTCCGGGTGACGCTGGCGGTGTAGCTGCCCAGGTCGCGGGTGCCGGAGATGTCGGTGTTCTCGATAACGCCCGTGTTGGTCACGCGGCGGCGGGAATCGACGCCCTGCGGCAGGCCGAGGCTGCGACGCACGTCATTGGCGGGAGAAATCTCCCGGCCGGTGAACGGATCAAAGTCGAAGCCCTGATCACCCAGACGTGTGGTGACAGGCAGACCGGCGATGCTGCTGAGGTTTGCGTCGCCGTTGGCGGCGATCGTGTTGAGCGTCTGACCGGCGTCGATCGAGACGTTGCGGATGCCGACGTTGTTGTTGGACTCGATCTGGTTGATCACGCCTTCGGTCACGGTGCCGATGTCGGTCCTCATGATGCCAAAGCCGTCGTCGATGACGATGGAGTCGATGTCGGTGAAACCGATGCTCGTCCCGATGATGCCACCGTTGGTGATGCGGATGGAATCAAGCTCGTAGAACGGATCTTGCGGCAGGTCATCGGATTCGGTGAGCGTGGTAATTTCACCGTTGAACTCGATGCCGCGTTGGAAGGAGAAGGCACCAGATGTGGTGAGGTCAGGCTGGAAGATGTCCGCACCGATGATCGAGCCGTTATCGAGCGAGATCTCGTTGATTTCGTTGGTCGAGATCTCACCGCGGATGTCGGCGTTGGAGCCGGTGATACGGGTGATGAAGCCCTCGGCGTAGAGACCGGCGCGGCTGACTTCGCCGCTGCCGTCGTCGGCGATGCCCTCGCCGATATCGACGAAGCGGATTTCGCCTTCGATCTCGTCGGCCGTTTGCGGCGACACCGCGACGATTGGGCCGGCGATGCCTTCGAAGCTTTCGACAAGGTCACGTCCACGGCCCAAGGCGTTGAACTCCTGGCGGTCGCCGCCGAAGGCGTCGGCACGGATGGAACCGATGACGCCACGCAGTTCACCGATCCGCGGGATGCCGATGCCGTTAAAGCCGCCGACGTCCTGGATCATGGTGGGCTGACCGAACGCGTCGAAGCCGGCGCGATTGGTGTTACCAATACCGTCGCCGGCGTCACCGGTCGGCTCGAGTCCGGTCAGGGACTGCGTACCGCCTTCGACTTCGCCGATGCCGAAGTCGCCACCGACGTAGATGTTGCCGACCGAATCGGCCTCGATGCTCACGATGCTGCCTTCGACGGCGATGAGGTGAGGCTCCAGAAGGAACGGGGTCTGGGCACCGGCGTTGAAGCTGCGCGGTGCGGCGATATTGAGTTCGGCTTGGCCGCGCGTTTGGGCGATGCCGACACGCGGCGCCCGCAGTTCCCCGATGCTCGTCAGCGTTGCCGAGAGGATCTCACCGGAGGAATTGTTGACAAGGCGACTCACACGGCCGTCACCGACAGGCGATCCACTATCGAGGCCAGACGGCTGGACGTTGAACAGGTCGACAGCTCGGCCTTCCAGCAGCACTTCGACATCTTCAAGACCGTCATCGAAGTCGAAGAGGTTGGTCGGGTTGTTGTCCTGCAGCTGGAACTGGAGCTGGTTCGAGAACCCGTCGTTGACGTTCTGCTGCGTGACTGGTCGGCCGTTGATGCCGGTGAGGAACAGGTTGCCGAGTTCGGAGGTGGTCCGTTCGCCACGGTCGAGGTTGGTGACGGTGACGCTGCGGTCGGTTCGCAGGCTGACGAGGATGCTACCGCCGCTCCGGACCGGGTAGGTCAGGACCTCGAGCGTGCCGTTCTCGATTGAAGCGTCTTCGGGACTGTCAACAACAGGATCGAAATTTGGGTTGGCGACGCCTTCGTCAGGTTCGATGCGGACTCGGGTACCCGAGTCGTCGGTGAAGTCGAAGCTCTCGCCACGCCGAACCTGCAGGAAGCTGTCGCCGGGTGTACTGCCGAAGAAGCCGTCTCGGATCACGACGGCGTTTTCGCGAACGTCAAAGTAGCGGAAGTTGCCGTTGGTTCCGACATCGATGGCCGGTCCCCCGACGACGGTGCCTGCGCCGTCGTTGTTGGGGTCGCTGAACCCGACGTTTCCACCGAGGCTCAACATGTCGACGAAGCCGTCGTCGTTGATGTCATCGATGTTGACGAAGATGCGGGAGTCGGGCAGTGAGAAGTTGGTTGCTGCCCAGTCACCGCCTGCGACGATGGAGCCGATCCCGCGGCCGACGACGAAGTTGCCGTAAACGTCGCGTGCTGCGTCGACGACTTGAATGTCGTCACCTGCCGTGGCTTCTGTCGGAATGGCCAGGCCGAATTGGTCGGTGCCGTCGTCGAAGAAGTTGACGAAGACGTCACCACCGAACGCGCCGCCCGCATTGCCGGTCGCCTGCAGGCGGCCGATGCTGTGGCCGATACGGAGCGTCACGTCATCGAGGATGGTGTTGCCGAGCTGAGCCCCGACGCCACTGCCTGAGAGGCTTCGCATGGAGCCGAAGGGCACACGGATGGTGCCGAATCCGCCGTAGAACGACTCATTGCGGGCGTCGACGACGCCGAGGTCGCCTTGGCGCAGGCGGATCGTGTCGAAGGCACCGACGTTGCTTTCACGAGTCTTGGTGTTGAAGAAGCCCGTTCCGATAACGGACCTGCTGGAGATTCGGTTTCCCGCGACGATGCCACCGATGGTCACGTCGCCGGCGTTCTCAACCGTCAGCTGATATTGAGCGCCGCCTCCCGTGATGACCGTGCCGTCTGGTTTGTTGAACTCGACCTGTAGCCGGTAAGCGCCACCGGTTTCGGCTGTGAACTCGAACGGCTGATTCTCCGTGTTGACGCGGCCCAGGCTGTCGTCGTAGTCGCTGGCAACGACGCGGCCGTCCGGATCGAGCACGCGGACTGCCACCTGCGATCCCAGAAGCGTCTCGGCCTGGATGATGATGCTCTGTCCCGCGAGCAGACCAAGCCCGTAGAAGTCATCACGGTCGACAATCGTGGGCGTAACGAGAAGCGTCCCAAGCACCGTGCGGGCACCGTCGGCGGTCGTGCCAAAGGGCTCGAAGGTGTCGAAGGTGTCGTTGCTAAGTGCCGGGGCGTCGAGGAAGCCGGCGGCAAAGAAGTCGTTGCGGTCGTCTGCCTCAACCTTGAACTCGATTTCCCGGGTTTCCTGGCCCAGCGACTGGAACAGTGTGGGCTGAATGAAGCCGCCTTCGGGTTCCCGCTCGCCGAGGACGTCGAAGCTCGCGGCGATGCTGCCGGGCGTTCGAACGGCACCGACGCGTCCCCCGACGGCGAAGTCGGTGCCTGCCGAGAAGCCGTCGAGAGCGCCGTCGCCGAAGGCTTGTTCGGAAAAATCGGACGCGTTGGCAAACTCGGAGTCACCGATGCTGGCAGTCGAGGCGACGTAGCCGACGTCGCCGAAGACGGCGAAGTTGTCGGCAATGGGCCCGCCGCTCCCGGCAAGCCCGTCACCGGTGAGGATGGAGCCGGCTACGAAGCGGTTGAGCGAGCCTTCGACGCGTACCGCGCCAGTCACCACGCCACCAAACAGGAAGCCCTCCACACCCGAGTCAAGTGCAAAGAAACCCGGAATGGCTTGACCGTTGAAGAGCGGGCCGGTGAAGGGGTTCGTGCCTTCGGTCCGGTTGACGATGTCGAGCGTTTCCTGCACGACAACCGGTCCCTCTTGGGGGACGAACTTCATGCCGAGGTAGAGCTCGCCGTGGTCTTCTTCGATCTCCAGGGAAGTATCGCCAGACCGCGCGATGAGGCCGACACCGCCGGTCAGTGCCAGCGGCTCGCCCATGTCGTTCAAGGCGGTCACGATGACGGTCGTCGTGTCGGGGTTACCGTTGCGGACGATGAAGCTGTAGATGCCCAGCGCGCCACCGACTCCACGTGGCCGTTGGTCGACAATGACCAGTTGATCCTGCTCGTTGTCGGTGGAGATGAATCCGCCGACCTCTTCAGTGAACGGGTTGTCGATGTCCGACACCCAGGTCAGACCCTGCAGGCTCGAGCCCAGAGCACCCCCACCGACCGCATTGAGGCCGCCGATCTGCGTGGCGTTGATGACCGCACGGGCGTTGATCGCTCCGATACCGGGAAGACCTGTGATGCCAGAATCGCTCGTCAATTGGAACAGCCGAGCGTCATCGCCCGGCTCACTTATGCCGTAGATCCCACCCCGACCGTCTGCGTCATTGGGGCGGACAGCCAGACGCGTCAGCGTGGCCCCGTCGCCGGGGAAGACCACGGGCGTGACGTTGGAGAAGGTGACTTCCTGCTGAAGGTTTACCGAGGGAACCGACAGCAGGCCGGTTCGAGAATTGATCGCCTGCTGACCCGTGCCTTCGGCGACCCGCTCGTTGAAGGTGCCGTACAGCACGATGCCAGGTGAGCTGTCGCTGCCGGACACTGGCGTGAAAGCAGTGATTGAAGCAACCGTTTGGGCATCGAGGCTCTGCGGATCGGCAAAGAAGTCGGTGCCGACCACGCGGACATTGCTCGTCGTCGCGGGGCTCGAGCCCAGGCCGACATCGACCGCGACGACGGCAAAGACTTCCGTCCCGGCCGGGTCCGTCATCGGATTAGGGAGGAAGTCCTGCTGACGGAGAACGTTGACGTTGAGCCCGATGTACAGCGTGTCGTCATCGCCCGGTGCAAAGCCCGCACCGACGATGGAGTTGATCGACTCGCGCTGCCCGACCGGGTTATCTCCTTCAAGTGTCTCACCCGCACCGAAGGAACCATTGAAGCTCGCGACGATGTCGGAGATGATGTCGGAGATGAACAGACCGTCACCCGCATTGGTGCGATCGGCCACGGAGCCGGCACCGGCGACGGTTCTGGCGACGTCATCCGTGTCAAGGTTCAGCTCGTACACCTGCAGTTCGCGGATGTCATCAGGATCTGCAGGCCGTTCGATGAGCTGGAAGCCGAAGGTTCGGCCGGTGCTGTTGGCGGCCAGAGCCTGCAGGTCGATGAGATCGTTGCGTGCCTGAATGACGGGCCCCGCACCGGGAAGCGGCGTGATGGTCGACCCGACCAGGTCGGTGAAGTTGACTTGCTGAAGGCCACCGAGTTCGTTCACGAACGTGACGTTGTTACCGACGATGGGCGTCACGCCGATCCTGCCACCGAGTCCACCGTTGACGTTTCCGTCTCGAAGCGGATCGTCGGAAGTCCGGTTACCGGAGATGTTGCTGAATCGCCCGTCTGCCGTTGAGCCGATGAGTTCGACCTCGACGTTCGGATCGTCACCGAGCACAGTGACCCGGGCGTTGATGAAGTCTGCGGGGTCTTCGGGCAGGTCTTCGTAATCGAACGTGGAGTACAAGAGCGACTCACCCGAGAGGAGCGTAACCAGCAGCCGGCGAGGCTCGAGCTGTTCGCTGAGGACGGTGCGGCCGCCCTGGTCGACGGCCGGGACGTGGAGCTGCTCCATGACACCGCCGACGGCGGTAGCGAGCTTGTTCCAGGAGTGACGGCCACGCACAGCAGTCTGGCGGGCGAAGCGGGCGGCGGTGCGGGTGGTGGAACGGGCTGCGCTCATGTCGATCAAAAACAGGGGGTGGTGGCGACCAGAAGCTGAAAAGGTGGCGAAGGGGCAACCGCCGCCGAAGAGTCACGCCGCACGCCCGGGGCGGTGCGGCAGTCGACGGCTCAGCGGCAAGGCCAGCTTGCGACCGTCAACGGGTTGGACGCGTCGTCTGGGTCCAGGTTCTCGGACGTGGTGCGTGAGCAGCGTCTGAGACAGGAACGAGGGACGCTAAGGCGGGCGGGGTTGGGGTCGGGACCGGTCTGGCCGACCTGGGCTTGGCCTCCTCGGGGCGGGTGCCGGCCTGCTGTGGCCGGTGCCGCGACGAAACGAGTCGCGCGGGCCTGCCGTTGTAGCGGCCCGGCGGCAGCCGTGTCAACGCGACCGCGGCTTCGCCAACCCCTTGCGTCATGTCTCATAACGCCTCCCGGCTCAAGTCGCCTCCGCCCAGACATCCCCGGCGCATTGGACGCAGCCCCCCGCGACCGCTACAAAACATCATGGCCGACGCTGACAAAGCACCCGAGCTCTCCGACGCCGATGTCCGTCACGTCGCCAAGCTCGCCCGCCTGAGCCCGCCAGACGCCCAGATTCACACCTACGGCGACCAGCTCCGCGGCATCCTCGGCTACGTCGCCAAGATCGGTCAGGTCGACGTGACCGGCGTCGAGCCGACCGCTCACGCTGTCACCTTCACCAACGTCCTTCGCGACGACACCGTCGGCGAGGCCTTGACGGTCGACGAGGTTCTGCAGAACGCCCCCGACAGCGATTCGCCCTTCTTTAAGGTGCCCAAGGTCATCGGCGGCGACGAAGATTCGGCGGGGTAGAGCACCGGAAGTGATGAGTTGAGGAGTGATGAATGCCTGAAAGCGGCACACACGCCTCGCCTGACACACATCACACATCATTCTTCGACTCCACACTTCTCTTGCCGCCCATGCCACCTGACACGATCCTTGCAGCCCGCGACGCCGTTCGCGCCCGTGACATCTCCAGCGAGGAGCTGGTGCGGGAGTCGATCGCCCGGACGGAGCGGCTTGACGGCTCGATCAACGCCTTTGTCACCACCGATGCCGCCAGAGCTTTGAGCAAAGCCGCCGCGGTCGATGCCGGCGAGATCACCGGCCCGCTCGCCGGTGTGCCGATCGCGCTCAAGGACAACATGTGTACGAGCTGGGGCACCACGACCTGCTCGAGCAAAATGCTCGAGAACTTCCACAGCCCGTACGACGCGACCATCGTCAAGCGGCTTGAAGCGGCCGGCGCCATCATCGTCGGCAAGTGCAACATGGACGAGTTCGCGATGGGCTCGTCGACCGAGAACAGCGCGTTCTTTGTCACACGCAACCCTTGGGACAACAGCCGAGTGCCCGGCGGCAGCTCGGGCGGCAGCGCCGCAGCCGTCGCGGCGGGATTCGCCTGCGGCTCCCTCGGAAGCGACACCGGCGGGTCGATCCGTCAACCCGCCAGCCTCTGCGGACTCGTCGGACTCAAACCCACGTACGGCCGCGTCAGCCGGTACGGCCTCGTCGCCTTCGCCTCCTCGCTCGACCAGATCGGCCCGTTCTCCTGGACCGTCGAAGACGCCGCCCTGCTGCTCGACGTCATCGGCGGGCACGACCCGCTCGACTCGACAAGCTCCAAGTCGCCCATGCCCGACTTTGCCGCAAGCGTCAACGCGCTCGTCGAGGCCGGCGGAGCCAAAGGACTCAAGGTCGGCATCGCCAAGGAATTCACCGCCGCCGCCGGGCAGTCGGGCGGCGTCGAGCCGGAAGTGCAGAAGGCCTTCGATGCAGCGCTGGCTGTCTTGCAGGAACACGGCGCCGAAGTCGTCGACATCAGCCTGCCGCACACCGAATACGGCATTGCCGCCTACTACGTCATCGCACCCTGCGAAGCCTCGAGCAATTTGGCCCGCTACGACGGCGTTCACTTCGGCCACCGCACGAGCAAGCCGGTCGACGACATTATCCAGCTCTTCAGCGAAAGCCGCGAAGAAGGCTTCGGGGCCGAGGTCAAACGCCGCATCATGATCGGTACGTATGCCCTGTCGAGCGGCTACTACGACGCGTACTACAACACGGCCCTGAAGGTCCGCACGCTCATCGCCCGAGACTTCGACGAGGCGTTCAAGAAGTGCGACGTCATCGCCAGCCCGACGAGCCCGTTCCCGGCGTTCCCCATCGGCGACAAGGCGGCCGACCCGCTGAGCATGTACTTGTGCGACGTCTTTACCGTCACGAGCAACATCGCCGGCAACTGCAGCATGAACGTGCCGTGCGGCTTCACGAGCGGCGCGACACCTTTGCCCCTGGGCTTGCACCTCATCGGCCCGTCGTTCGGCGAGGAGAAGCTGCTGCAGATTGCCCGGCTTTTCGAGCATTCGACCGATTTCCATACCCGCCGGCCGACGCTTGAGTGAGCTGCGTGTGACGCCCGAGAACACGACTGCGACGATGTGGTTCGTCGTCAGCCTGTTGCTCGTTGCCGTCGCGTTGCTGTTCGTGCCGTTACCGCAGGGCGATCTGCAGGACGACGCGCCGTACTACGCGTTCGTGCCGTTGCGGATCGCGGCGACGGGCGACGTGTTTCACCTCTGGCGGTCGTGGGGCGACGACGAGCCTTACTTCAACAAGCCGCCACTGCACTTCTGGCTGACGGCGACATTCTACAAAGCGTTTGGCGTTCATCTGGCCACCGCCCGACTCGCGACCGCCCTGTCGTGGGTTGCCGTCGGAGCGACCTTGTTCGTGCTGCTTCGCAAGGTTGGCCGCTCCGCCCTCTTCGCCGCAACGGCCGTGCTGCTCGTCTTGCTCCAACGCGAGGTGTTCAAAAACACGCTCCAGGCACGCATGGACGGCGGCCTCGTGCTCGGATTTGTCGTCGCTTCGTTCGCCGCTCTACGGCTGACGGAACGCAACAAACTCGACCCGCTCGGCTGGCTTCTCCTGGGCGGCGGGATCGGCTTCGGCCTCGTCTATCGCGGCGCACCGTCGCTGATGGGCCTGATCGTCCTGGCGACGTTCTTCGCCTGGAGTCGGCCATCGTTGCTGCTGGCGTGGCGTGGGTGGCTCTTGGCGATCGTTGCGATCATGCTCGTCGGCGGGTGGTGGTTCGTCCTGCAGTGGGCGCTGTACGGCGACCTGTTTGCGGAGAAGATCGGCACCGACGCCGTCGGTCAGCACGTCGCCGCGGCAGGTGAGGCTAGCTGGATAGAGTTCGTGACGTACTACATCCGCCGAGTCCCCGAGTCGTACGCGCTTGCCATCATCCCGGCGGTGCTGGGGCTGATTCATCTGTTACGTCGCGAGCGGGCCGACGGCGAGCCACTGCTGCCACCGATCGTGAAGATGGCAATCGTCTGGTGCGTGATGTGGATCGTGCTGCTGCACCTGTCGCCGCGGCAGAATGCTCGGTACGCCCTGCCGTTGACGCCGTGGCTGGCGATCGTGGGGGCGATCGGCCTGACCGCGTGGGTTCCGTTGGCAAACGCGTGGGCGAGAGTGCTGCCGTTCGTCGGCCCCGTCGTGTTGGCGGTCGCCTCGGCTTGACCGTTCTTCGGCGACGGACTGGCCGAGACACGCGACGACGCCCTGCTCGCCGCTGCCCCGCAGGTTCGCCGAGCCGTCGGCGCAACGAACCGCCCCACGGTCCCGCCGCAGTCGCCGGTGGTGCATCTTTACGACGAGTCGCTCAGCGCCGCGTCCAGAAGATGGACGCCATCGCCGTCTACACCGGTGCCCGCGTCGTCCGCACGAAAGCCGATGCGTTGGAAACGCGCAGCCAGGCGACTTCTTTGCGGTCTTTGCCGACGACGACAAGCCGGCCGAGCTTCGGCACGCTGCACGGTCGAGCTGCTTGCCTCGGACAAGCGTTGGAGCGTCTACGTCGTGACGAGCGAGTGAAGCTCAGGCCCGCAGGATCACCGCGTCGCTCACATCGAACTCTGCCGCAACGGCGGCGTCGACTTCGAGATCGAATCGTGGCGGCGCGACGATGAGCTTGAGCGGTTCGGCCTTGTCGCCGCCGACCATGGTGTGCTCGCTGGCTTCGCCGAGGAAGGTCGTGTCGCGAATGATGCCCTCGACGCGGTTGTCCCGACCGGATGCGGTGCCGTTGACGAGCCGCATCTGTTCCGGGCGGACGCTGACGATGACATCGCCGCCGCCTTCGATGGCTTCGACGGCCTTGCCGCGCAAGCGGCCGAAGCTGGTCGTCCACGGTCAGCGACGGCGTCATCCGAGGCTCACGATCTTGCCGCGGATAAGATTGGTCTGGCCGACGAAGTCGGCGACGAACGTCGACTTGGGCCGATGATACAGCTCGCCCGGGCTGCCGATCTGGGCGACGCGGCCGTCCTTCAGCACGGCTATGCGGTCGGCGACGCTCAGCGCCTCCTTCTGATCGTGCGTGACGTAGATCGTCGTCAAACCGCTGGCCTTGCAGATGCGGCGGATCTCGCTGCGCATTTCGTGGCGTAGCTTGGCATCGAGGTTCGACAACGGCTCATCGAGCAACAAGCACGTCCGGCTCGACGGCAATCGCCCGCGCCAGGGCCACGCGTTGCTGCTGACCGCCGGAGAGCTGGTTGGGCTTGCGGTCGGCATAAGGCGTCATCTGGACGAGCTCGAGCACCTCATCGATCTTGGCCTTGCCTGCCGCCCCGCTGACGCCCTTGACGTCGAGGCCGAACTTGACGTTGTCCCGCACGGTCATGTGCGGCCACAGCGCGTAGCTCTGGAAGCACATGACGGCGTTGCGTTTGTCCGTGCCGAGATTGGTGACGTCCTTGCTCGCCGAACAGGATGCGGCCCTCACTCGGCTCGTGCAGCCCCGCGATGAGTCGCAGCAGTGTGCTCTTGCCGCAACCCGATGGCCCGAGCAGGAAGAACAGTTCGCCGGCGTTGATGGTCAGCGACGTGTCGTCGAGGGCAACGGTCTCGCCGAAGCGTTTGGTGACGTGATCGAGCGTGACGGGAGTCATGGGCGGCGAAGTGTAACCGCGCTCCCGCGGCGACGCATTATGATCGGGACAGCGAGCCCAAGCGTGAGCGAGGGGTTCTGGACGAGTGATCAGAACCCCTCGCTCACGCTTGGGGCTCGCGACGGTTATGATGCTGCGCGATGCCCGAGACGATCGAGTACGCCACGCCCGCCGAGCCGTTGCCGAAGGACCCGATTCCGTTGCCACGACGCCTCGCGGCGGAGGCGGTGGGGACGTTTCTGATGGTCTTCTTCGGCTGCGGCGCGATGGCCGTCGACGCGGCGTACGGCGGCGCGATCGGGCACGTCGGCATCGGCATCGTCTGGGGCGTCGTGGTGATGGCCCTCATCTACGCCCTCGGCGACGTCGGCGGCGCCCACTTCAACCCGGCCGTCAGCTTCGCCTTCTGGCTCAGCGGCCGGTTCCCCGGCAAGGACGCGCTGGCGTACAGCGGCGTGCAGGTCGTCTGCGCGACGTTGGCGGCTTCTTCCTGCTGGCGTCGTTTCCTTGGTCCCAAGACCTCGGGCAGACGAATCCTGCACAAGCCGCAGTACGCGGAGTTGGTCGACGGGATTTCGGTCACTGACGGTGGACGTCGCCGCGCGGCTGGACGCCGGCGACTACCCGTTCGCGACAACATTGGGTTCCAGCCCATCTACACCGTCGGCCGCGCCTTCGCCTTCGAGATCGTCCTGACCTTCGCCCTCGTCTTCGTGATCCTCTGCGTCGCCGTCGGCAGCAAGGAGCGCGGCCTCATGGCCGGCATCGCGATCGGCGGGACGGTGGGCATCTGCGCCCTGGCCGCCGGGCCGGTCTGTCGGGCGAGCATGAACCCCGCCCGCTCCATCGGCCCGGCCATCGCGGCCCTCGACTTCCAGTACCTGTGGCTCTACTGCGTCGCCCCCATCATCGGCGCCGCCCTCGCGGTTGGGGCATGGACCTATATCTACCGCCACCCACGGCCGAGTCGGATGATCTGAGTCAGAAGCGCGAAGTTGCAAAGAGGCGAAGCCGGAGCGAAGCAGACAGGAGGGTCAAAGGCCAAAGCCCAACCCCACTTCTGCACTTCGCTCCGGCTTCGCCTCTTCGCGACTTCGCGTTTCTGATTCCGCCTTCTTCACCCGCCGAAGAAGCCGCTTTCCTTCATCTTCAAGACGACCGGGCCGGCCATGACGATGAAGCTGGCCGGGAAGATGAACAGCACCAGCGGGAACGTCAGCTTGACGCTCGCCTTGGCGGCAGCCTCCTCGGCCTGGCTTTGGCGCTTTTGCCGCAAACCGTCCGCCTGGATCCGCAGGGCCTTGGCGATGCTCGTGCCGAACCGCTCGGCCTGGCAGAGCATCGCCGCGAGGCTTTGCAGCGGGACGAAGTCGGTCCGGTCGCCGAGGTTGCGCAGGGCCTGCTGGCGGTGGACGCCGACGCGGGTTTCCATGTGGCAGATGCTGAACTCGCGGCTGATGACCGGGTGGGCCAGCGCCAGTTCCTCGCCGACGCGTTGCATGGCCGAGTCGATGGTGAGGCCGGCCTCGACACAGACGACCATGAGGTCGAGCCCGTCGGGCAGGCCGACGGAGAGCTCGCGTTTGTTGCTTTTGATCTTCTTTTTCAGCCAGAGCATCGGGGCCATGTAGCCCACGCCGCCTGCCATGGCGGTGGTGAACATGGTGTCGTAGCCGAGGGCGGAGCCGATGAGGAAGCCGAAGCCTGCGCCACCGATGCCGAAGCCGACGCGGGCGGCCATGAGCAATCGGGCGGCGTCGGCTTGGTAGATGCCGGCCTGGATGAGCTTGCGTCGAAGGTCGAGGCGGCGTTGCTCGCTCTTGGCGTCGCCGTCTTTGCCTTTGAAGAACAGGTGGCTGAGCCGCTTGCCGAGCTGCCCGACAAAGCCGCTGAACCTTTCGGCAGCTCCGCTTCGCCGACGTTGTTGCCGAACTCGCGGCGGAGACGGTTGCGCAGGTGCGCTTCGTGTTTACCGGCTGACGCCAGTTGGGTCAGGCCGTAGCAACCGGCGGCGGTCGCCAGTCCTGCCGTGGCGGCAAAGGCACCGGCGAACAGCTCGGGCGTCATGGGGAAGTCGAACATGGAGTCTCTTTCAAGGCGCGTCTCAGACGCGGACGGCGGTGATCTTGCGGATAACGAACAGGCCCATGCCCGACAACAGCAGCGTTGCACCCAGCATCAGTCGGCCCTCGAAGGTGTCGGTCAGCACGCTCGTGTTCTCCGGCGACATGACGTAGAGCATGACGAACATGACCAGCGGAAACGCTGCCAGAATCATGCCGGTGAAGCGACCTTCGGCCGTCTTGGCTTTCACCTGGTTTTCGAGCTGGATCCGCATGCGGAGCATGCCGGTGATGTTGTCCAGTACCTGCGCAAGGTCGCCACCCGTCTGACGCTGCACGAGCACGGCTGTGACGAAGAAGGCAAAGTCGGTCGACTCGATCCGCTCGGTCATGTCTTTGAGTGCGGCATCGGGGGCCGTGCCGAGGCTGATCTGGTCGTGGCACCGGCCGAACTCGTCGCGGAGCGGGACCGGCAACTCGTTGCCCATCATGCTCAAGCCGACCGGCAGGCTGTGACCGGCCCGTAGGCTTCGGCCCAGGAAGTCGAGGCCGTCGGGTAGCTGCTCGCTGATCATCCGCTGACGCTTGAGCCGACGACGGGCCAGGTACATGAACGGCAGGTAAGCTCCGAAGATCATGCCGATGCCCGCTGCCAGGAACGAGCCGCGGAACGTAAACAGGATCATGCCGACGACGAAGGCAACCGCGGCGACGACGCCAAGGAACTTCTCCGGCGACAGGTCGGGGAATGCCTGCTTGAGCGACGCCTGAAGCTCGCGCGTCAGGCTGAACTTCGAGAGGATCTTGCGAAGGGCCGACGTTTCGTCGACGACGAGCAGCGTTGCTTCACCGTCATCGTCACCGGCTTTAGTTTCTGTTGCCGGCTGACCGGTAAGCCGCTGGCGAAGACGGTGCCGGGCTTGGCCACTGCCGAACACGGTCCAGCCGCCCCACAGGGCAGTCGTGACCGCGCCGAATAAGGCAACGGCAAAGAGAATTCGAAGGATCAGGTCAACCCACATGGCGGTGGTACTTTCTGGGGGCGTGGCGTGTGGCAGACGGCGTCGGGTTCAGAACGAGAGCTTGCGTGCCGCAAAGGTGTCGGAGGGCAGGCGGAGGCCGCGGTGCTGGATGCGCTCGAGCGCCATCGGACGAATGCCGTGGCACACGAAGTCACCCTCGGCGTTTCCGTCCGTATCCACGCCGGTCTGCTCGAAGGTGAACAGGTTCTGCATCTGAATCGTGTCGCCTTCCATGCCGCCGATTTCACTGACATAGGTGACTTTTCGCTTGCCGCCGGCCAGGCGTGACGCCTGGACGACGATGTTGACCGCGCTGCAGATCTGCTGACGAAGCGCACGCGTCGGGATGTCGTAACCGGCCATCGCGACGAGCACTTCGAGGCGACTCAGTGCGTCACGCGGCGTGTTGGCGTGGACGGTGGTCATCGAACCGTCGTGGCCCGTGTTCATGGCCTGCAGCATGTCGATCGCCTCGCTGCCGCGAGTTTCACCGATGATGATGCGGTCGGGCCGCATACGCAGCGAGTTCTTGACGAGGTCGCGTGCGGTGACTTCGCCCTTGCCTTCGATGTTGGCCGGGCGGGTCTCGAGTCGTACGACGTGCGGCTGTTGCAGCTGCAATTCGGCGGCGTCTTCACAGGTGATGACGCGCTCGCCCAGCGGGATGTAGCGGCTCAAGCAGTTGAGCAACGTCGTCTTACCCGAGCCGGTACCGCCGGAGATGATGACATTGCAGCGGGCTTGCACGGCGGCGGACAGGAAGTCCATCACGACGGGCGGGAACGCTTCAGCGCGAATGAGGTCTTCGAGCTGCAACGGCTTGGAGCCGAAGCGGCGAATGCTCATCGAGCTGCCGTCGAGCGCCAGCGGCGGAATGATCGCGTTGACGCGGCTGCCGTCGGGCAGGCGGGCGTCGACCATCGGGCTCGTCTCGTCGACCCGGCGACCAATGCCGGCGACGATGCGGTCGATGATCTGGCGAAGGTGCGCTTCGTCGCGGAAGACGGTCTCGCTGACCGAGAGTCGGCCTTTGCGTTCGACGTAGATCTGGTCGTGGCGATTGACGAGAATGTCGCTGACGTCCTTATCTTTGAGGATTGCCTCCAGCGGGCCGAAGCCGAAAGTTTCGTCGAGCACCTCTTCGACGAGCTTTTCCTGTTCGCTACCGGTGATGAGGTTCTTCTCAGCTCCGGCCATTTCGCGGACGAGCTGACGCACTTCCTTGCGGACGAGTTCCGACTTCATCTTGCGCATCGTCGCCATGTCGAGGCGGTCGATGAGCTGCTTGTGGATGCGGGTCTTGAGGTCCTCGAACTTGCTCTGCCGCTCGGAGTTGTTGTTGCGGACGAGCGACGCACGCGGCGCGGCCACGGCTGCAACGGCGGCAGGCTTAAATTCCGCTTCGCTCACCTCCGGCACCGGGGCGGGAGCTTGCATGGGCGCGGCCTGCTGAACCGCAGGTGACCGGGCGTGATCGTCCGGATCGCTCGGAGCCTGCGGCAGACCGACGACCGAGTTGGGATCGAGCGTGGTCGGGGCGGATTTGGTGAAGAGTCCCATAGTCTTTGGTTCAGGCGGAGGTGCGGATCAGGTTCTGGCCGGAGTCGATCAGTCAGGCGGCGCGGCGGAGCTTGGACTTCTTCTCACCCGCAGCAGCCGAAGCACGGCTTTTGACCAGGTCGTCGGAAATCTTCGTCAACGCGAGGCTCATCTCGGCTCGCGGCTGACGGATCACCGCCGGCTCGCCGTAGTTAATGGCGGCTATGGCCGTTTTGAAGTCGTTCGGTACCGTGTAGGCGATGTCGAGGCCAAGAGCCCGCTCGACTTCACCGGGCGCGATGTCCCAGCCACGCTTGACGAAGCGGTTGACGATGACCTTGATGCGGGTCGACTCGATGCCGCTGCGACGCAAGGCCGCGACGTATCGCTCGGCGTTCTTGGCCGACGGAACGTTGAGCTGCATCGTCAGGAGCGTCACGTCGCTGGCGGCGACGGCGGTCGAGTAGATCGGGTCCATGCTCATCACGCCGTCGATGACGACGTAGTCGTTCATACGGGCCAGCAGGCCGATGAGCTTTTGCACGCCGGTCTGGCTGACCCGCTGTGTTTCTTCGATCATGTCGGGCCGACCGAGAATGCGTAGGCCGGTCTTGTCGTGGGTGATGAGCGCGTTCTCGACGATCTGCTGGTCGACGCGATCACTCGACTCCATCACGTCGGCAATCGTGTAGCTGGGCCGCACGTCAAAGGCACCGGCCACATCGCCGCGAACCAGGTCGAGGTCGATCAGGACCGTGCGATATCCCTGGGCCGCGAGGCTGGAGGCCACGTTGCATGCGATCGTGGTGCTGCCGCAACCGCCGGTCGAGGGAACGACCTGAATCACGCGGGCGCGGTGCCCTTCTCCATGGCTTGCGGCTAGACGCTCCAAGGCATCTTTGAGCACCTGCTCGGTCATCGGCAGCGGGATGAACTCCCGAACGCCAAGACTCATCGACCGCATCAACAGCTGCGGGTCGAGCACCTGACTCATCGCGAAGAACGCGACCTGCGGGTGCGACCGCGGAAGGTGCTGCATCGACAGCAGCATGTCAGCCGCGTCGGG
The DNA here is from genome assembly GCA_963841915.1 of uncultured Planctomycetota bacterium. GTDB lineage: Bacteria > Planctomycetota > Phycisphaerae > Tepidisphaerales > Tepidisphaeraceae > JBCDKH01. Next base: position 1,160,388 of record CAWJEN010000006.1, read on the forward strand.
GTCGAGGTTGACGAGCACGACCTGTGGCTTTTCACCGCCGTCAAGTGCCGCCTGCATGGTGGCGACGTCACTGGCCTGGCCCACCACGGTCAGCCCGAAACCGGCAAGTACCTGAGCAAGCTCCTCGCGATTCTGTTGATCCGAGTCGACAATGTAAGCTGAAAGTTGAATGAACATGGCGTGAGGTGGAGGTGGACAGGGAGATGTTGTGCCCCGGGACGCGTAGCGCCCTGTTGACGTAGTCGGCTGGTAGAGGCCGCAACTTTGCTTGAATGGCAAAGACAAGTGATATTTCTTCGACGGTCAGAACGGTTGGCAGCCCGTGCCTCCCTCAACGACAACCGCGGCCCGACCTCTGGGGTCGGGCCGCGGCCACGGGGACATCCTGTCCAATCTGCGTTGTCTACTGCTCGATCGGCGTCGCCGGCTCGAAGGCGTAGCTGGCACGGAGACCGGGGGCGGTTCCGCGAGACTGATCGTCCGAGCCAACACGGTCGGCGTCGTCGGGAAGCGCCACACCCGCGTCACCACCGAGCTGGCCGAACACCATCAGCTCTATGTCGTTGGGGTGCTTCCAGGTCTGTCCTGGTGCAGGCGAGACGGAGTCGGGGTCGAGCGGCGCGACGAGTCGGGGCGTGATGAGCACGACGAGCTCCGTCTCCTGCCGCTGATACCGCGTGCTGCGGAACAAGGCACCCAAGACCGGCACGTCACCGAGCAACGGAACAACCGACTTGCTGGCCACGGTGTTGCTGCGGAGCAGACCGCTGATGGCGAGTGTCTGTCCGTCACGCATCTCGACGGTGGTGGCGGTGTTGCGGGTGCGGAGTCCCGGCACGCGGACGCCGCCGATGGCCAAAGCGATGGTGTCATCAAGGTCGCTGACTTCGCTGACGAGTTTCATGCGGATGCGCCCGTCGCCGAGAACGATCGGCTCGTACGCCAGGCGGATGCCGAATTGGCGGTACTCGATGGCGATGCCCTCTTCCTGCGGCACCGGGATCGGGTACTCGCCACCGGCCAGGAACTCGCCCTGCTCGCCGCTCATGACGACGAGTTCGGGATCGGCCAGTACCCGGAGCAGGTTGCTCTCACGAAGGGCGTTGATGTAGTAGGCAAACGGATCACCGGCGAGGGTGCCGACACCGAAGAGTTGGGCACCAGTGTTGGGGTCGGGAATGCCAAGGCCTGTCACACCGCCGGTGTCAGGATCGGTGAAGAAGCCCAGAGGTGTAATTTGACCGATGTTGCTGCCGGCGATGGTGCCGCCGCCGTCGGTGAATCCGAAGTTGACGCCGAACTGCTTACCGGCACTGCGGCTGACTTCGGCGAAGCGGATGCGAAGTGCGATCTGCTGACCACCTGGCATCTGGAGCATGTTCTCCGTGTCGCCGTACGCGCTGGAGATGCGGTCGGCCATGTCGGCCTCTTGCACATCGCGGGCAATGCCCATCAGGCCGATCTTGCCACCGATGTCGACGACGCGGATCTCACTGTCGGGCAGGAGCTCGTCGAGCTTGTCCTGCACCTGACGCAGGTCAGCCGCACTTTGCAGCACGAACGACTGGCTGCGACGTTGATCGTCCCAGAAGACTAGCTCGGTGGTGCCGGTCTGCTTGCCGGTGACGAGCAGCTCGGTCGGCCCCAGCGGGCGAACCTCTGCAAGGTCATCTCGGCCGATGGCTACGCGGCTGAACGGGCGACTTGTGCGAATGATCTGCGAGTCGTTGACGACCACGGCGAAGCGGCCATCGACAATCTGATCGGGCGCGACCAGATCGGCGACGATCTCGGTCTCGTTGACACCGGCGACTTGCGTCGACGCCTCAGGCGCTACGTCGACGGTCGACTCAGCCTCCGTGTCAGGAACGTAGCTGCGGAGCAGGTCGAAGAAGCCGGTGTTGGCCGGTGTCGGCTCAACGGCGTCGGTCGCGTCGGGACCCGCAAACGGGTTGCCGAGCGTGAACGAATGGGCGACGGTCGAGCTGTCGGCAGGACGCGTCGACGGAGTGGTCGTCGGCGAGCCGGCGGCGGGAACGTGGCTCAAGGCCACGAGCGCGGCGGCCACAATGGCGGCGCGGGCGGATCGGGGAAGCATGGCTGTACGGGTCATCGGAAAAGCCCTCGAGGCGGGTGTTGGTGGTGATGCGCCTCGACGGCGCGAGGGTTCAGTGAGGCAAACGGATCGGCGACAGATGACGCCGGGGCGATTCAGTCAAACGGGTCGGAGTCCTTCGAAGGCGCAGCGACCGGATGACCGGGCGTCGGAACCTGTTCCTGGGTGGCCGTGCCACCCCGAATGACTTCAACGAACCGCGGAGGCGATACGGGCTCTGGCTTGGGTGACGCTGAACCGTCTTGCTCGGGACGACGTGTCGGCCGGCTGACTGGTGCGACTTGCGACGGAGCCGAAATCTCACCGAAATCGAGACCGGCCGATCCATTGGCAGTTGCATTTTCGATGATGCTGCCCGAGCCGTTGTTGGTGCGGACAGGCATTTGCTCGAACGATGGGTAGTTTGGTTTCTCGAACTCCGACTGGGCATAGCCAAAGTCGCCGTCGCTGTGGCTCGTGCCGATCAGGTCGGCGAAGGTCAGGCCACTGAAGCGGGACAAAGCCCGGTCACCGCCGCCCCGCATGACGAGTCGCGGGCTTCCGCTGGTGAAGGCAAGATCGATGCGACCGGCTTGCTCGGGCGTGACGACAAGCGTGACGCTGCTGTTTCGCTCTTCGTGCTCGCGGACGCGATCGTCGGCCTTGGGTTCCTTGATGCCGGCAATCTTCGTACCAACCGCCAGGACATAAACGTCCTGGGCGATCGTGCGGACGACGGTCGCTTCATTGTCGGAGAGCGTGGCGACGACATCGACATGGCTACCGGGCTGAAGCAGACCGGTGAGCCCGGTGTCGCCGCGAACGTCGACGGAGATGGCGCGGTAGCCTTTGGGCAGCATCGCGCTGACACCGGCGGGTGTGTCTTGCGGGGCGAGGTGGCGGGCCATGAGCGGCTGACCGGTGGCGACGTCGCTCGTGATGACGCGGCCGGAGCCAGCACCGTCATCGAGTTCTTCGTCGCTCTGCTTCTCCATCGCTTCGAGCAGATCACTGATCTTGCGGAAGGTGTCGTCCGGCACGTTGGCGGCCTCGACCTTGAGGTAGGTCAGGTCCTCGGCTGTCAGCTCGGTGCCGGCCGTCAAGTCGCGGGCGGCAACGACGATCTTGGCAAGCTTGACATCGGGATGTGCGGCGTGCTGGACCTGTTGGGCCGGCGACATCACGACCCAACCCAGTCCTGCTGCGGCCAGTCCGAGGACGCCGGCGGCACCGAGCGGTGCCCACTTCTTGAGTTGTTCTGAATTGATCTCTGGCATAACGCGTGGCTGGCGGAAAGGAAGCGGGTTGTCGAGTCGGTGGTGCGGCGGAAGGCGGTGACACTGTGTCGGCCGCGACAACCCCGTCCGACGGTGCGTCGTCCTGATTCGCCCGCCGGTTAAGGCGATGCACAATGAAATTGCTGTGATGCAAGCGGGTTTGTCTTCTCGGACCCCAGCGTCCGACGCAAAAAACGCCCGGCAGCAATGCTGCCGGGCGTCTTCCGCATGAACAATCTGTTGCCTGGACCTTTTAACCCTCACGCCGCATCGTCGCTGACACTTTGATGTCGCTGACCCAGAAGCCGCTGACGCCGGTGTTGAGCGTGCTGAACTGGGACCACGGTGCCGTGACCTCGAGGGTGACGGACGAGCCGGGCGCGACTGTCGACGGCGAGCTAATGGAGGAGGTGCCAGACTTGAGTTGCTGGCTAAAGGTGATGTTCGGCAACCCGCCGCGTGCCATGGCGGCATCGACGGCGTCGGCTACATCGCTGCTCGACGCGTCGGGCACGATGGCCGCACGCACTCCTTCGCGGGCTGCATTGGAGACCGTGTGCCGAACGTAGAACATCCAGGCGAACTCGACGCTGGAGAAGAAGATCATCAGCAGGATCGGGAAGATCATCGCTGCCTCGAGCGTGATAGCTCCGCGGCGGCGACTCGAGCGTCTGGTGGGGTGGCGGTAAGGGTTCATGGCGTTTCGTTGGTCTCAGATTCAGCCACCGCGGTGGCAAGTAACGCAGATTTATCGGGTCGACTCAAAGCCGTCCGAGGAAGATCGCCAGAACAGCAGCGATGAGGAACGGCACCGCGTGCGGCAGCGGTTTGGCGACGCTCGTGAAACGGCCTGGCAGCTGATCGTCGGGCACTTTGCCGTAGATCGTGAATCGCTCGGCGTTGGTGGTCGCCTGCTCCATGCCGATCCTGCGCAAGTGCAGGAACGTGGTCAGGAGCACCATCGTGTTCTTGAGGAGCATCTTGAGCCGCCCTGTCGCCGCGGCGGTGCCGACGACGACAAACAGGCCGACGATGGCTTCAAGTGCCGCCAAGACGATCACGCCCTGCCACCCGATCCAGGCACCTGCACTGATGTACAGTTTCGCATCGCCTGCGCCGCGGGCCTTGAGCATGAACAGCGGCACGCCGATGAGCATGGCCGCTCCAATGCCGGCAAAGGCGTCGATGGGCGTAAAGTCCGAACCGGTTGCCCAGGTGACGAACGATCGAACTACACCGCCTCCGAGTAAGGCAAAGGTCAGCCAGTTCGGTATTTTTCGCCTTTTCCAGTCGATGACCGCCGCGACAACGCACGCGATCAGCAGCGGGACGAGCGCAGCGACGTGAACCGAGTAAGCCGGTTCCCAATGGGTCGGCCACATCCATGTCCATTCGAGACTGAGCGGTTGGCGGTCCACAGGCACAACCTCAGCATCGGCAAAAATTGAAGGGGACTTGTGGCGGCGCGCAAAAACGACGCCGCCGAAAATCGGCGGCGTCGTGGTTTGTGCAAGGACGAGCTAATGCTTAGCCGTCGAGGTCCGTGCCGCTGACGGTGGTGTTCATGCCCGTGAGCTTGCCCTTGATCGTGGCACCGAACGTGCGAACCGCAGCGATGGCTGCGATGACGATCAGGCCGGCGATGAGTGCGTACTCCAGGATTTCGCCGCCGTCTTCCTCTTTGTAGAGCTTGGCGAACGTGGACTTGGTGGTGTTGGTGATGCTGTTGAGCATGGCGTGTAACTTTCTGGGCTAAATGCCCGATTCGGGTGCCTTCGAGGGCCCCGAGCTGCTGTCGCGACAACGCGTCTTTCCCCTCACGTTGTCGGCAAGTGCCCGGCGCTCCGACGTGTGTCGGTCGCCCCCGGGGCAAGCGGATCCGTCCGCCGCCAGTCGACCGACGCGGTCGTCTGACGCCCGTCCTGCCGATTTGGGGCAGAGTCGGGTTACAAGATGCACATCGGATGCAGATTGCCGCTACTCAAGGTGAGTCAATGATTTTTTCCAAATGCTGCCGAGTTGTCGGCACGCCACGCGTTCATGTGATCCGCCCGCGACCTGCAGAAACCGCCGCATCGGCTCTGCCGTCGGTTCGTAGCTCAGGCGAAACGTCGCATGATGCATCGCCACCACAGACTCTGCCTCGGCCGCGACGGCCATCGCCCAGGCCTGCTCGGGTGTGGCATGAGATGCAACGTACGGGTCGTAAGCCCCGATGCCGACGCACATGAGGTCCGGGCGCAATCCGTCGAAGCTCTGCGTCATGGCCGTGTCGCCGCAAAACAAAACGTGCCCGCCCGACCGCTCGAAGCTGAAGCCACACGCGCCACGCCACGTGTCGTGAAAAACGCGAGCCGTCCAGTGATTTACAGGATGAGCACGTACGTCCACGCCGGCAACCGTCGCCCGCTCGTTCGGCGAGAGTTCGATCACGTGCTTGAACTTCAGCAAGTCGCCGCACCCACGAGCGGTCACAACCGGCACATCAGGCTGACGACGCCGAAGCTCGCGAAGGCTCGGCAAGTCCAGATGATCGAAGTGCGCATGGCTGATCGCAATAAGATCGACAACCGGCAAATGACGCATTGGCACGGCCGGAGCGACCAGGCGACGCGGGCCGACCGTCATCGGCCCCAATGTGATGCCGACGCGGTTTGAAAAGATCGGATCCGTCAGGATCGTGCGGCCGCGAATGCGCAACAGCGTCGTGGCGTGCCCGATCCAGCAGGCGGCAAGTCCCGAGGAAGTCGAGAACGCTTCGTTCAGTTCGCGGAGGTTTAACGGCGGTGATAACGGCGGATCGACCAGGGCATCGATCGGCCGCCAGCGGCCTTGGCTTCTCCCGAGCCGGTCGGCCAGACGCAACACGCGCTCGTCGTGCTTGAGCCGATCCACGACGCTTCGCCACACCTCAGGCGACCTCAGCCGTCACGGGAAAGTGGTCACTCGCCGCCCGGGCGAGGCGGTCTGTCTCGACGCGGCACGACAACGCGTCGAGGCCGTGCGTGAAGATGTAGTCGAGTCGCAGGCCCGGATGCTGCGTCGTGAAGGTCGTCTGCGTCCGAGCTGCATCGCCGGTAAAGCTGTCGGCGTAGCCGGCGTCGAGGAGCTTACTGATCACCCGCCGCGGGATCGCATCGCCGTTGGCCTTGAAGTGCGGCAGCACCTTCGGTGGTACGTCGCCAAGCTCCTGTTGCGGCGATGTGCTGTTGAAGTCCCCGGCCAACAGGTGCGGGACGTGCGACTTCCGCCACGGCTGCGTCGCAGCGAGCAGTGTGTCGGCCTCGCGCTCGCGACGGGTTTCGCGGTCATCACTCGCCCTGCCGCTGAGATGCGCAACGGCCACGCCGATGTCTCGCTCGTCGATGAGCAGATCGCACAACAACAGCGAGCGTGGAGACGTCTTGTCGGCGAGGTTGATCGACGTGGTGATCGTGCCGCGTGTCATGAGGCAAGACGTGCGGCTTTCGCGGCCGACGGCGGCGACTTGATCAAAGCCGAGTCGCCAGGCAATGCGGTCGCGTACATCGGCGTCGTCGGCCTCAACAAGGCAGACGATGTCGGGCTTCTGTGCCAATAACACCTCGGCCAGCGGATCGGCCCGGCCGATTCCGCCGTTGAGGATGTTGTACGAAACCACACGCAGCGTCACGGGCTCACGCTACGGCTCTGGTTTTCTCTCGCGAAAGGCACAATTGCGTGTCAATATGAAACCAATGCCTGACAGCGACACGATGCATGTTCATGTGGTTCAGCCGGACATCGTCTGGCACGATGCTCAGACAAATCTCTTGCGGGTCCGGTCGATGCTCGATGCTCGCCCACCGACGCCGGGATCGCTGGTCGTCCTGCCCGAGATGTTCGCCACCGGGTTCACCAACGACGTCGATGGCCAACGTGACGACGGCACCCAGGCGGCATGGCTGGCTCAGATTGCCAGCGAGTACGACTGCCACGTGATCGGCGGGCTGATCGAACTCGACCCGCTCAGCGGACTGGGTCTTAACCAAGCCGTCGCCGTCGGACCTGACGGCGTGGAACTCGGTCGCTACGCCAAGAACCACCGCTTCCCGATCGGTGGCGAAGTCGATCATTATGCGGCAGGCGAAGACGTCAATGCCCTGCGACTCGGCGAGACGACCGTCTGCCCGCTCGTCTGCTTCGATCTGCGATGGCCCGAGACATGGCGGCGAGTTGTCGGGTGCGACGTCTACGTCCTCATCGCCAACTGGCCGGCTACTCGGCAGCACCATTGGAATGCCTTGCTTCGGGCGCGGGCGATCGAGAACCAGGCGTTCGTCATCGGCGTCAATCGCGTCGGCAGCGACCCCAGCGTTCAATATGCCGGTGGCAGCGTCGTCTACGACTTCGACGGCCACGCCCTGCTCGACCTGGACGAACGCCCCGGCAGTGCGGCCGCCACGCTTGACCTCAAGGCAATGCGGGCGTTTCGGCGGAAGCTGCCGTTCCTGCCGGCATCGGTACGTCGACCGAGTCTGAGCCGCCGGTAGCGGCCGTCTCGATCGATATTCGTACCTGGCGGCAGCCGATGAGCGTCACGACGTGGGCGATGAACCAGCCGAGAAGGCTGAAGATAAACAGGCTGGCGCCGACGCCTCCGCCGATGGCCTGCACCCAGTCCGACTGTGGCAATGGAAGGTCGTACGTCTCCGCGATCCCGAAAACGACGGCCACGAAGATCATGACCCCACCGAAAACAAGCCCGATCCAGACAATGTTCCAGACACGCCGCGACGCCTGCCAGACGGGCCAGAAAGCTTGGCGTCGGCGAACTTCGTACGTCATCGTCGGCGGGTAGGTAAGACCAGCCGCAAGGAGCGCAAGCGATATCGCTCTCAGGAGAATGACACCTGGGTCATCCGATCGGCCGTCGCTCACGAGCCACGCCAGCGGCCAAACAACGAGCAGCAAAGTCGGCAACATCCACGCGCTGATGCCGAGGAGCCGTCGGTTCCACCGCCCTGCCGCCTCAACCGACCGCAACGGGCGGTGAGACAACAGGGCCAATGTCGCTGCGATCAGTGAGACACTGACCAGCATCGTGATGTAGATCCACTCGTCGAGGAACGGCGTGAAAACGATCAAGATACTTAGAAGCCCACCGTACATCGCCAGAACGAGGGCAAATGCCGCAACGGCAAGCAGTGACGCCTTCCGGATCGGCAGCGGATCGCCGAAGGTTTCAGCGAGATCCCACTTTTGAGCCGACTCCTCGATCGGCAGACCGCACTCTGCACAACGATCACCAGGCGTGCCTCGAAGGTCGTACTTGCAGCGGAAGCACTGTGTTGGACGAGCGGCTACGTGAGTCGCGTCAATCGAGTGGTCGGAAGACACCGTCTGATCGTGCGACACCACATTCTCCTGAACAAGCAGACAACGCGGCCCATTGTTTTCAGCCCTTGACCGCGCCGAGCTGGATGCCCTTGACAAGCTGCTTTTGCAGCAGCACGAAGATGAGGATCATCGGGATCACGCTCAGCGTGACGGCGGCGAGCATGAGGTGCGTCTGCTGGCCGCGGCTCGAGTCGAAGAAGAGCAGGCCGACGGGCAGCGTGTATCGCTCCTGGCTCCGCAGCATGACCAGCGGCCAGAAGAAGCTGTTGTAGTTGCCCATGAACGTGAAGATCGTCAGCGTCACCAGCCCTGGCTTGGCCAGCGGGAGGATGATGTCCCAGAAGAGCTGGAACTTTGTCGCCCCGTCGATCTCTGCCGCCTCGTCGAGACTTGCCGGGATGCTCAGCATGAACTGCCGCAAAAGGAACGTGCCGAACGCGCTGAACGCGGCCGGAATGATCAGGCCCGGCAGCGTGTCGACGAGCCCGAGCTGGATCATGATCTGGTAATTGGGGATCATCATCACCAGGCCCGGCAACATCATCGTCGCGAGGTAGAGCAGAAAGACCTTGTCACGGCCGGTCCACTTGAGACGGGCGAAGCTGAAGGCAGCCAAGGCGCTCGTCACGACCTGCAGGAACGTCACCCAGAAGGCGACGAAAATGCTGTTGCGGAAGTACATGTGCAGCGGAATGCCCTGGTCGTTGATCGACCGCACTTCGTTGTCGAAGTCGAAGACGTTCCAATAGTTCTCCGGAATCCGGAGCGTAAACGGCAGCCAGCTGAGGTTGACGACGCGCTCGGCGGCCGGGCCGGGGGCGGGCGCTTCTGCCTCGCCGCCGACTTCGGCCGCGTCGGCGGCTTCCATCGCAATGATCGTCTCCTGTGCCACCGCCGGATCGGTCTCGACGACGGGATGAATCGGATCGGTTCCCTCGGTGGGCGACAACGTGATGAACCGCGGGTCCTGTGGCAGCCAATTCGGGTTGCTCAATTCACCGAACGGCTTGAGACTCGTCGTGATGAGGAAGATGAACGGCAGGCACAAAAGGAACGCAATTGTGGCCAGCGCCAGGTGCAGCCCGAAGCGGCCGAGGAAGGTCCTGCGTTGTTCGCGGCGTGCCTGGCGATCCGCGGGATCGGGCCGCCCGGCAAAGTAGTCAGCCTGTTGTGTCAGGCCGGCGTCTTCGTAAAGCGCCCCGGGTTCGGTGGCCTGTCCGACGCGGGTTTGGTTGGTGCCGAGGGTCATGAGACGTGGAGGGAGAAGGCTGTGGAAGGAGGAAGGCAGACGCGGGCGAGCCTCGCCCTTCCGGCCTAGTCGTTGACGTACTTGTTACCGAAGGTCAGATTGAACAGCGTGACGACGAAGATGATGGCAAACATCGCCCACGCGACGCCGCTGGCGTAGCCGATGCGGCCGATCTCGAAGCCTTTCTGGTAGACGTCGTACGCGAGCGTGGTGCTGGCCCCACCGGGGCCGCCCTGCGTCATCGTGCGGACCATCTCGAATCCACCCTGCAGCCCGCCGATGACAGCCATGACGACGACGAAGAATGTCGTCGGTGCCAGCTGCGGCCAGGTGACGTTCCAGAACCGCTGGAACGGCGTGGCCCCGTCGATGTCTGCCGCTTCGTACAGCTCGCCCGGCACGTTGGTGAGTGCTGCGAGGTACAGCAGCATCGTGTTGCTGCCGACCGCACCCCAGAAGCCGACGAGCATCAGCGACGGCTTGACCCAACGGGGGTCGCTGAGCCACTTGGGTGCCTCGATGGTCGTGCCATCGGCAACGGCATCGGGTAGACCCGCAAAGGCCCCGCCGATGCCGAGAAAAATGAACTCGCACACCATGATTGCTGCCGCCAGCACGATCGCCGAGCCGAACCCTTCCATCGGTCGTGCCCGGACTTCCTGCGGCCACAGGAAGCTGCCGAGCGTGAACAGGGCCGCAATGGCGCCCGCAATGACAAGGAACCCGCCAAGGTTCTGAAGGAGCTCGCCACGCTGGCCGTCGGCAACCGGCTCGCCCACGTTGTACCAGAAGAACGTCAGCACGATCGGCAGGCAGACCACAGCGAACGGCAGCACCGTCGCTACCGCTCCCAGGTCACCTTCGCGGAACAGGCGACGCATTCGATTGAGCCCGATCAGAAAGAAGAGCCCGCCGATCATGATGAGCAGCACTGCCACGCCACGGCTCAGCGCCGGCGGCAGGGATTGGCCGGCGTAACTCAGGCCGTCAAGGATCGGCTGCGCTCCGAGCGTCAGCGGGCCCTGCTCGGTGTTGAACAGCTTGATCCACAGGATGTAGGTCGCAACGCCGCTCGTGAAGTGCGGCAGGTAGAACAGCGTGCGGTAGACGTTTTGCCCGCCGAGCACACCCAGGAACAAGATCGCTGCGGCGACGCTGACGAACAAGGCAGGCATGCCCCACGAACCGCCGCCCTTAAACCAGGCCGTCAGGCTCAACGCCACTGCCACACCGACGAGTACGACCGCGACGCCGAACATCTTGCCCTGCGTGCCCTTGGCGCTCTTGCCGGACAGGTCGCGGCTCAGCAGCAATGCGGCACAGAGGCTGGCTCCGATGCCGAACGGGATGCCGATCATGAAGAACAGCGTGTTGCCGAAATACCGGCGAAAGTCAGGCTCGGTGAAGAGCAGCTTGAAGTTATCAAAGCCGACCCACTCGCCGACCTGCGTTTCCTTGTACGGGTTGTGCTGGCGGAGATCCCAGTTGGTGAAGGCGAAGTAGAGGCTGGCGACGAGCGGAATCGCCGTGAAGGCCAGAAAGCCCAGGATGTTGGGCAGCAGGAAGGCCAGCCCCGTACCGACGCCGCTGCGGCGTGTGCCGGCGACGACGACGCGGGTGTCGCGAGCATCATCTTCGGAGGCTTCTTCGAGCTCGATGGTTTCGGCGCCGAAGAAGGTGGCCGTCTCGTCGGTCGAAGGCGGCGTGGGTTCGGCAGGAATATGCGCTGCCGTGACGTTTGTCGCGGTTATGTCGTCATCGGGCCGGCCCGGGTCGTTGGAGTCAGGACGCATCGCTTGGTTCACAAAAAGTTGGGATCAACGAAATCAGACGGCTGGCAAAATCGAACATCAGGCGGCATTCCGAGTCGCCGCTCGCGTAGCAGGCTGCGTGGCGGGTCGCCGAAGCTCTGACTGCTCCTGCAATACAACTGGTCGCGTCGCCGGACTTGAAACCGGACCCCTTGCCGGTGCCGGTGCCGCCGCGGGAGCGACCGGCTTTGTCGTTGGCTGCTGTTCTACCGCCTCAGATTCAGCGGCATCGGGCACGACCGCCTCAGGCTCGACAGCCGACTTCGGCATGGTCGCAGGCTCGGGCTCGGCGGGTTGAACCGCGGAAATCCCTGGCGTCACGTCACTGTCCGACAGTTCCCGCTCGACCATCCGCTCGACAACATCAGCGTTGGCACCTTCGGCCATCAGGTCGCTTTCTTCCACCGGCTCGCCGTCGCTCAACGGGACGGCAGCGACGATTCGAACGCCGGCGGCTTCAATGTTCGATTCGTCGAGCATGCCTTTCTGCCGGTAGTACCGCAGGTAAAACGGGTTGCGGATCAGCTCGGCCGGAATCTTCTGGCCGCTGGCCTTGAGCTGGTCAATCGTCTGCTGATCCTTCAGGCGACTTTCGTACTCGGCTCGGAGTTCGGGCTGCTCGGCGATCGTCTCTCGCATGCGCTGCATGATTCTGCGATCAGCGTCGGCCATCGCAACGGCTGCGTCTTCGTAACCCGGAATCGGCGGGTTGGCCAGGAACTTGTCGCGAGCATTGCCCTCTTCGCGAAGGGCTTCCTGATACAGGATGAACGGGCTGTAGCTCCTCGGGTCAGCAATGGTCGTTGCGGCTTCGAGGTACGGTCCGTGCACCTTGTGCTCCGTTTCGGGATACACGCCCATCGCCGGGTCTTTGGCCGGAAACAAATAAGCTTCGCTGTTGGTGTACTTCTCGTTCGGCGGCAGGCCGTCACTGTCGGCGATGATCTGGTCGTTGTATTGCTTGCTAGCGAGGAACGACTGAAAGAAGACCGCCCACGGCGTATCGGCCGGCACCTCGACCGAATCGCCCTCGACCGATTTGAACGTCACCGGTTCTGTTGTCTTGCTGCCATCGCGATAAATGACGGCACCGCGGGTGCCGATGGTGACCGTCGGGTAGCCGCCGTTGGGCAATTGCACGACCGACAGTTCGAGAGGCTTGCCGCCTGCGGCGACGCGGGTCTGGTTCGTCTGGCGGAAGCGGATCATGTGCCACCGGCCGCCGTTGAAGGTGGCGTAGCGACCAATTTCAAAGCCTTCTGCACCACCGCCGCCGTACCCGCCGCTGCTGGACATGGCTAACTGATCGGCACCGCTGGGCAGGATGCGGTCTTCGTAGGTCCACTTGCGGATCAGTTCTTGTGCCCTCACCACCTCGGGCGACGTCAGGTTGGTTGCGGTGGCCGTTTCGTTGTAGGTGTCGACGCCCATCGAGCGGTAAAGCTCCAGCGTGCCCAAGCCGTCGAGGAAAAATCGCCTGCCGCCGATGTTGTCCAGGTCGTACTCGCCGCTGTTGGCCCGGCTGACGAACTCTTTACCGACTTCCTCGAACTCTTCGATCGTCCACCCGTCGCTTGGCGGCGTCATGCCGACGTCGCGGAACGTCTGCTCGTTGATCATGATCATCGTGAACGCGACGTTGCAGGGGTACATGTACTGCCTGCGATCGCCGTCGAAATCGACGAAGCTGAGCTCGTTGAGCATGCTGTCGTAGCTCGTGCTGACGTCGAACCCGAGTGGTCCAGCCAGGTCGGTGACGTCTTCGAGCACCGCAAGCTCCTGGAAGAACCGCATGCCGTGCCCGTTACCGAGGTCCAGGACATCTGCCGCAACGCCACTGACGCTTTGGATGATTTTCTTCGTCTCGTCGGAGTTGCCGACGTCGAGCCGTAGCTCGATGAGGGGAACGCCCTCGTCGTCGATCAGGCCGCGCTCGACTTGCCATTCGTCGAATAGACGCACTTGCTCGACGCGGGCCGGATTGGCGTCCGTGGTCCAGTAGATCAGAGCCTTTCGATCGGTTGAGCCCTCGGGCATCTGGGTGCTGAGCCAAACGCTGGCACCGAGCAGAATGACGAAGACGAGCAGGAATAGATACTTCATGAAGGTCCTCCAAGGCCTTTCCCGACAGCTGCCCGGCCGGAGCGCCGGGGCAGGTCGTGGTTGGGCGGGCCACTGACGCTACCGCATGGCCGAGTCCGTGGCAATTCGATCTCGCCGCTAGACTCGGCTCCCTTGCTCGGCCGCCCTGCATCATCCACAAGCGACGCACAGGCTCTGCGCGAGCTGGCCGGCGCGGTTGCCTCCATAGACGGTCCCGAATCCAACGTCGCCGATCTCGCTCAGGCCGCTGCTTTCGTAGCCAACCCGCCCGCTGATGGCCCGCGACTCGTCGTGCTGCTCGGTGGCACCGGCGCCGGAAAAAGCACCCTCGTCAACCGCCTTATCGGTGTCACCGACCGCGGCGAGGGCGCCATCGTCGGGACGAGCTTCAGGCGAACCTTCACCAGCGGCCCGGTCGCCGTGACGCAGGCCGATGTGCCTAAAGGCTGGCTCGGCCTGCCGCACCGCATCGTCGAGGCGACCGACCTGCCCGCCCGCGGCGAGTCGGACGTGTTGCTCGTCGTCCGCCACGAGGGCACCCCCGGCGGGGTCGTGCTGATCGACACGCCTGACGTCGACGGCGACATCGTCGAGCACCACGCTCGCGCGGACCGTGCCTTCCGCTGGGCGACGGGCGTCGTTCTCGTGGCAACGCCTGAGAAGTATCAACTACCCGAGATCGCCCGTTATGCAGAGCTGGCAGCGCGGTGGGGACTTGGCCGCTTGTTCGTGTTGAACAAGGCCGACGACGTCAAGGCTGCAGATGATTGGGCCCAGCAACTCGACGGGCCAACGGTTTATGTGGTGCCGCGGGACGACGCGTCCCTGGTGGTGCCAACCGAGCGGTCGCTGGACGATCTCAAGGAAGCCATCGCCGCCTTGCCGCCACCGGACAAGGCCGGGCATTTGGTGCGAAGTCGCGACGTGGCCGGTCGGGCGACGGATGCCGTACTGGCACTGGCGCGGGATCAACGCCGTCGGTGTGATGCGGCATCTGCACGCCTGAAGACGCTCATCAGGCCCGAAGCCGGTGTCGACGTGCACCCGATGACACGTCACCTCCAACGCCGCCTGCGGCAGCAGAGCGTGCTCTACCTCATGGGCCCCGGCCGCATGATCGACCGCGTCAAAGGCGTACCGGCCATGGTCGCCCGATTGCCACGCTCGACGTGGGACCTGATCACCAAGGGCACGACAGCCACCACGACGGATGACGAGCCGATGCCCGATGCCGCCCCCGACGTGGTGCGGGAGGCAGAAGATGCGTTTGCCGTCTTCGTCGCCCGGTGCGACGACGTGCTACGCGGCGAGGGTTTGTCAGGCGAGGCGACGTGGAAGCTGCCCAAGCAGCACGCCCGTCAAGCGGTGCAGGCACAGATCGACACGCTGCGGTCGTGGCTCGAGGCCCGTTGGGACAAAAAGCCGCGCGACACACGGGCGATCGAGTGGTTGTCAAAGCACGTGCCCGGCGGCCAGCACGTGGCCAAGCTGAGCGAGACCGCGCCGTACCTGCTCATTGCCGCCAGTGCTGCCAGCAACGCGGTGATGGGCCCGGTCGACCAAGTTGTGATCGGCGGCTACCTGCTGACAACGTGGCTGGGCGAGAAGCTCAGCAACGAAGTCGCCTCGAAGAGTCGCGAAACCAATAACGCGATCGGCCGGGCCTTTGCGGGCGTGTGCGACGAGCAGGTGAAGGCGGCGGTCGCGTGGGCCGGCTCGCGTGCCGCCGACGCCAAGGCCATCGCGCGACTCGAAGCCGCTATCGACGCCGTCTACCAGCGCGCGGAGGCAGCTTCGTGAAAGATGACCTGCAAACGCTCGCGGCCGAAGTCGCCGACCTGATCGGCGTCGACCTGCCGGGCGTCCTCGCCGACGACGCACCGGTGCCGGCCGACGTCGCCGTCACGCACTACCACGTCGGCCTCATCGGTGGGAAAGACGTCGGCAAGACCAGCCTCGCCAACGCCCTGGCCGGCACCACGCTCGCCGAACCGATCGGGCACGGCGAAGGCACCCGCAATGTCACCGCCTTCTGCCACCGAGCCGTCGCTACGGCGGTGCGGCGTGAGCTGCCAGACGTTAACGTGGTTCCGCACGAGATCGACCGCCTGCAACGCCAGGTGCTGCTCGATCTGCCCGACATCGACAGCCGCTACGCCGACCACCTGTCGCTGACGCGTAAGACGCTTCGGCACATGCTCTACCCCGTGTGGGTGCAAAGCGTCGAGAAGTACGCCGACGCCCGGCCGCGGGATCTGCTCAAGCAGGTGGCAGCGGGCAACGATCCGCAGAACTTCGTCTTCGTCCTGAGCAAGGTCGACCAGCTCGTCGACCGCGAAGGCGAAGCGGCAGCGCGAGAGCTAGCCGACGACTACGCCGGCCGCATCGCCGATGCCCTCGAATTACCGGCCAAGCCACGGGTGTACCTGGTCAGCGCGCATCGGCCGGACCAGTTCGATCTGCCTGAGCTTCGCCAGACGCTTGGCATCGACCGCAGCGAAGATCAAGTGACCGGCGATCACGGCAGGGCCATGGCGAGGCGTCGGGCGAGCGTTGTGGCGTGGCTGGGCGAGCAACGCCTTGACGAGCGGGCGGCGGAAGCCAAGCGGCTGCTGGACGAAACCGCCGATCTTCTTGCGGAACGGGCGGGTGCACCCGTCCTGGAAACGGCATTGCCGCGGCTGGCCGAGGACGCGGGGCACCGGATGGCCGTCGCCGAGCCTGCGGCGGCGGCGCGGGTGCGGGCGTGGCCGCTCGTTGGGTGGATCGACCTGGCGGCGGCACCGCTGGTCGCACTCGTGCGTCGCAACCTCATGCCGGCCACGACCGAGGCGGCCAGCCTGGACGAACATCTCGCCCATGCCGGCGAATCGACGGCAGGCAACGTGCGGGCGACGTTCGCGTCGCTCCGGGCGAGTCATCCGCAGGTCGCCGACCTCTACGCCGACCGGCATTTGTGGGAGTCACCGGCGGCCGAGGCAGCGGCGACGGATCTCAGGCGTCGGCTGACGCGGTCGCTCGACCGACAACGTGACCACATCGCGGACAAACTTCGGCCGACAATCTGGCTCGCGCCGATCCGCTGGCTGTTGACCGTTGGCGTCGTGCTGTGGTTTGCGATCCTGCAGCCGTTGCTGGCGGTGGCTGTGCCCGAGGGTGATGCGTGGAGCTGGACGGAGGCGTTGCAGGACGCGGTGCTATTGCTCAACGCGACGACGATTCTGTCGTCGCTGGGCTTTGCGCTCGTGTGGCTGTTGCTCGTCTGGATCGCGGTTCGGCTGCGGGCGTATCGGTTGGTGGCCAAGCACCGGACCAAGCTGCTCCGCGGCGACGCGGCAGACGTCGAGGCGTCACCGGCCGCGCAGGTGATCGCGTGGATGGACGACCTGCTGGGCCCGCTGCATCGCCGTCATGCCCTGCTTGCGAAGCTTGTGCTTGCGGTGCGTCAGAGCGGTCACTGAGGTGGCGAATCCCGAGCCGCGATCCCACGGACCGCGGCTCCGGGACCATCAGGCGCTCCGGGACCATGTGCAGCTTTCAGCAGCTTCGCCGACACGTCGCCCGTGTCGCTCTACCGTGGCCCGTGCCCAAATGCATTGTAATCGGCGGCGGTTTTGGTGGAATCGCAAGTGCCCTGCGTATGCGGGCCAAGGGGTACGACGTCACCCTCATCGACAAGCAGGACAAGCTCGGCGGCCGCGGGTATCAGTACAACAAGGAGACCGAGCACGGCACCTTCGTCCACGATGCCGGCCCGACCGTCATCACGGCCAAGTTCCTGTTCGACGAGCTGTTCGAGCTTTTCGGCAAGAAACGCGAGGATTACGTCGAGTTTCGCGACATCTACCCGTGGTACCGCATCGTCTTCGCCGGCGACGTGACGAATCCCTCCAAACGAGCCCCGAGCGTGAGCGAGGGGTCTGTCGACCAATTGAAGACCCCTCCCTCACGGTCGGGGCTCGCGTTGCCCCACTTCGACTACGGGGGGACACTCGAGGAGTTTGAAGCGGAAATCCGGAGGTTCGGAGGAGAAGCGGACGTCATCGGCTTCCGCAAGTACCTCGCGCACTCGAAGAAGATCTTCGACAAGGGCTTCACCGAGCTGGGCGATCAGCCGTTCGACAAGTTCACGACGATGCTGAAGTGTGCCCCGGACCTCGTGCGGCTCGGCTGCTACAAGACGGTCTGGCAGATGGGGGCCAAGTACATCAAGGACGACCGGCTGCGCCGCGTCTTCAGCTTCCAGCCGCTCTTGGTCGGCGGCAACCCGTTCAACACGACGTGCATCTACAGCCTGATCTTCTACCTCGAACGCCAGTGGGGCGTGCAGTTCGCCATGGGCGGCACGGGGGCGATCGTCGCGGGGCTGCAGAAGCTGATGGAGGAGGAGGGGATCGAAATACGACTCGGTGAGGAGGCCGACGTTCTCATCCATGCGAGTCACGTCAAGCCGTTGCCGGAGCCCGGTCGCGGGCTCCCACGCGGCGAGATTTCGCTCTACGGCGTTGAGGCGGATGCGAACGAGCAGCTTCGAGCAGATGTGGTCATCTGCAACGGTGATCCGCCAAGCATCTACCGGAAGCACCTGAAGTTCGTGAGCCCACCCAATAAGGCCAACCCGCTGGCCCACAAGGCTGGACACCTCGACCTCGAACGACCCTTCTGGCCCAACGTCAAGATCGACAAGCTCAAGTACTCGATGGGCCTGTTCGTCCTCTACTTCGGCACGACCCGCCAGTACCCCGACGTCGCCCACCACACGATCGTCCTCGGCGAAGCGTACAAGTCGCTCCTCAAAAAGCTCTTCGACGATAAAGAGGTCGAACGCGAAGACCTCAGCGTCTACCTCCACCGCCCCACCGCCACCGACCCGTCGATGGCACCGGACGGCATGGACAGCTTCTACGTCCTTGTTCCCGTCCCCAACCTCCAACCCATCAGCGGACGCACCAAGTCCATGCGAGCCCCAAGCGTGAGCGCGGGGTCTGCTCCAGAAGCAGAACCCGCTCCCTCACGGTCGGAGCTCGCGTCGGACGAGGTTCCCGTGAACGATGACGGGTCTGTCGACTGGTCCAAGTTTGGCGATACCTTCCGCGACGACGTCGTCCGCTACCTCGAGAAAACCGTCCTGCCAGGTCTCTCCGAGTGCATCACCGGTGACTTCTACGTCACGCCGAACCACTTCCGCGACAACCTCAACACCCACCACGGCACCGGCTTCAGCGTCCAGCCGATCTTCACCCAGTCGGCCTGGTTCCGCTTCCACAACAAGAGCGACATCGACGGCCTCTACTTCGTCGGGGCCGGCACCCACCCCGGGGCCGGCATGCCAGGCGTCCTGTGCAGCGCCAAACTCGTCGACAAGCTCATCCCGGCCGTCACGCCCGAATCACAAACGGCAACGCCGTAAGCAGCCCGCAGCCGGCGCACGTCCAGCCGACCCCCGGGGAGACGTAAGGCACGACGATCAATCCCAAGCCTGCCGCCAATGCCACGAGGTTTCCCGCCTTCTTGCCGTACGACAGCATGCCCATGCCGACGAGGCCGAAGAAGAATGAGGCCATCAGGGTGTTGCTGTCCATGAGATCACGTGCCGCACCACCGGCGGCTCCTGACAGACAGATACGATCCCGTTGACCCTCAGGCCACTGGGCGGCGACGCAGCATCAGCAGCGTAACCGGCAACGCCAGCACCAGCGTGCCCGGCTCCGGAATCACGTCGAACGCCGCCTGCGCCAGCAAAGCGTGGCCGGCCTGTGTCGGGTGAAAATCATCCCAGAACAGGTACTGATCGACGTTCGAGACGATCATCGACGTGTCGTACGAGCTGTCGCCAGGGCTCAGGCCCGGGGCGGCTTCGTCGGTCGTGTTGACCAGGTCGTAGCCGAACGGGTCGTTGATGAGGTCGTTGAACAGCCCGAACACGTCGAGCCGGAACAGCTCGATCCCCGGCCGCGACAGCTCCAGGTCGTCCAAAGCCGCGTCCAGAGCACCGTTGAACGCGACCGTCAACGCCGACTTCGCCGACGGATTGTCGTTGTAGCGAGGCGTCAGGCCGATGTCGGGCAGGTTCGGCGTCAGGAACGAACGGCCGCCCGCGTCGTAGAGCCGGCCGATGTCGCTGGCAATGCTTTGTGCTGCCGCCATGACCTGACCCGACGTCGTCGACCCGGCGATGTCGTTGCCACCGGCGAAGACGACGAACAGCGTCTCTGCGTCGATGGCAACGGTGCTGCCCAGGAAGTCGTCCACCTGATCGTCAATGTCGTCGACCACCAGGTTCGTCGGGAAGCCGGTTCCGCTAGACAGTGCCCCGCCGTACGCCCAGACATCACCGCCTGAGAGGCTGTTGACCGCTGGTCCCAAGCCAAGCTGTGCCGAGAGGACGTCGACGTAGTTGGGCCCGTTGGAGAAGCGGCCGTCGGCGTAGAACGGCCCGGGCGTCGTCGGGACGAGCGGAATCGACGACGTCACCTGCTCGACGTTGCCGACGTCGCTGAGGCTGTCACCGAAGACGACGAGGCCGTCGAAGGCGGTCGCCGCGGCAGTGGTCAGGAGCAAGGCCGGCCAGGCGGCAAGGGATATTCGCATCATCTCAAGCGCAAGTGTGCCACGACCACTGCCGCTTGTCACGAACCGTCGCGCATTTTCGCGTTGCGAGCCGCAGGCCGGATCCGGCTGGCAGGTGGTAGCGACTCGTACCCTTGCGGGCTTGCCCCGCTTCGGCGATGCTCCCGCCACCCCTGCCATGACCGTTGCCGACGACCTGCCGACGATGCCTCTGACCCGGCCCCTGCTCCGCCAGCGGCTAGCCTCCAGCTTTGCCGGGGCCAGCACCTCGCACCTCGTCCTGGCCGGGGCCCTGCTGGTCTTTTTCGCCCTGTTCCTCGTCTGGCCGATCCTCAACGTCGTCACCGAGGGCTTCCGCCGACCCGGAGGCGGATTCACGCTCGAGTACCTCAAGCTCGTCCTGACCGACCCGGCGCTGGTCCGCGGGCTCGGCAATGCGGCCATGGTCGGCATCACGACCACCCTGCTCTGCCTCGTCATCGCCCTGCCCCTGGCGATCCTCAGCGTCAAGTTCGAGTTCCCCGGCCGGGCGTTGCTGGGCGGGCTGCTGCTGGTGCCGCTGGTGCTCCCGCCGTTCGTCGGGGCGGTCGGTTTGCGGACCGTCCTGGGCACCTTCGGGCCGCTCACCACCTTCGTCGGTTATCTCGGCTTCGACACCACCACGGGCATCGACTGGCTCGGCCAGTACCGCTTTGCAGGCGTCGTCGTCGTCGAGGCGATGCACCTCTACCCGATCCTGCTGCTCAACGTCCAGGCGGCCCTGGCCAACGTCGACCCGGCCATGGAGCAGGCGGCCCGGAACCTGGCGCAAGTCGTTGGACCGTCTTCCGTAAGGTCACGCTGCCCCTCATCCGGCCGGGCATGTTCGCCGGGTGCACGCTCGTCCTCATCTGGAGCTTCACCGAGCTCGGCACGCCGCTCGTCTTCCAGTACCGCCAGGTCACGCCCGTCCAGATCTTCGAACGCATCGGTGAGGCCCAGGGCAACCCCGTCCCCTACGCACTCGTCGTCGTCATGCTGGCTGCCAGCGTGCTGCTCTACGCGATCGGTAAGCTCGTGCTGGGCCGTGGCTTTGACGCCGCCACCACCAAGGCCAGCACGCAGGCGACCACGATCAAGCTCACCGGTGGCCGGGCGCTGTTGGCCATGTCGCCCTTCGTCATCGTGTTCCTGCTGGCCGTCGTGCCGCACATCGCAGTCATCGTCACGAGCCTGACGTCGACGGGCACGTGGTACCAGTCGATCATCCCCCGCGAGCTGACGCTCTCGCACTACGACAGCGCCCTGGCCGACCCGCTGGTGATGGGCAGCGTCCGCAACAGCCTGCTGTATGCCTCTGCCGCCACAGCAGTTGCGATCGTTGTGGGCCTCAGCGTGGCCGTCGTCGTGGTCCGCAGCCGGGTGCCGGGTCGCGGGTTCATCGACGCCTTGGCCATGCTCCCGCTGGCGGTGCCGGGCCTGGTGCTGGCGTTCGGCTATCTCTCGATCAGCTACACGTTTGTGCGCTGGTTCCCTGAAGCCACCGCGCCCGGTGGGTCGCTCGTCTGGCTCAACGTGCTCGAGTTCCCGGTGATCCTACTGGTCATCGCCTACGCCGCCCGGAGGCTGCCCTACGTCGCCCGGGCTGCCGTCGCCGGGCTGCAGCAGACGCCCCGTGACCTGGAGCTGGCGGCCGCCAATCTGGCGCAAGTCGTTGGCGGGTACTGCGCCGCATCACGCTGCCGCTCATCCTGGCCAACCTCATCGCCGGTGGCCTGCTCGCCTTTGCCTTTGCCATGCTCGAGGTCAGCGACTCGCTCATCCTCGCCCAGCAGGGCGCGTACTACCCGATCACCAAGGCCATCTACGAGTTGACCACCCGCCTGGGCGACGGCATCTACGTCGCCAGCGCCCTGGGCGTCTGGACCATGCTCCTCCTGGCCCTGACCATCCTGTCGGCCAACGCGTTGCTGGCGAAGAAGATGGGCGCGATCTTCCGGATGTGATGCGCAGCCGCCTATCGACCGCCACGCAACGCGTGAATTAACAACGTCTTAGATCGTTGCCGCCGTCCAGTAACCGCCGATGCGGTCGATGAACGCACCGGGCTTCTCGGCATACGCCCGTTCGCCCAACTCTTTGGCCAGCATCTGCTTAGACGACCGCTGAGCCTCGGCAGCGACGGCGCTTGCCTCGTCGCCGTGCTCGCGAGCCTTTGTGGCCAGTTCAGAGAGGTCGTGGTCATCACCCAACGCGCCCGTCAGCGCTTTGCCGAGTGACGCAAGCCCGCCCAGCAGGTTCGGTGCCGCCAGCCGCAGCAGCTCGGCCACGTAGCGCAAGTCCTTAGCCCGCTTACGCCAATCGTGCCACGCCTCGGCATCGCCGTCGCTTTTGAGGGCCTCGCCGAACGCCCGGCGACCGTCGCGGTAGATCCTCTTGATCCCGCCCTCCATCGCCGACCACCCGTCAGCCGACAACTGCCACGAGCGAGCGGCGGTGCGAATCCCCGCCAAGCGGGTTGCCGCGTCCGTAGCCGCATCGGCCAGGTCGAGCCCGACAAGCCCCTTGTGCCGAGCCTTGAGCACGTCACGGAGCCCGCCAGCGTCCGCCAGGGAGAGACCGTCGAGCGTCTGCACCGCCACCGCCGCCTCGCGGGCGTCGCCGAGCGTGTGACCGATCGACCGCAGCTCATCATTGGCCTCTGCCCGCGTCGGCTGACCGTCGGCATCCCTCAGGCTGTACCGCACCATCCGCAGCAGCGAGCGGACTTCTTTCATCCGTTTTCTGCTTTCATGAACGGCTTTATCCAAACCATTCTCGCCAGGCAAACGCAGACGCATTTCCGCATCCGACAACAATACATCAACAGTCCGCCGAACCTCGTCTGCCAATGGCGATGTCGGGTCCAGCGGCGAGCTGATCATGGGGTTCTCCTACAAAGCTGCATCAGTCGCCGTTACATCGGCGGGTCGTACGCCTTGAAGTACTGCACAAGGTTATCGAGCAACCGCCTGCCGAGGCGTTCGTAGCGGGGGAAGTGCTTTTCGGTCTCGCTGCGTAATTTGTCGACGGCCCCACTGCCAAACGCTGCGCCGACGGCGCCGCCGTGCTTTTTGAGTAGCGCCTCGATGCCGTCGCGGGTGAACTCGGGGTGATACGCCAAACCGTAGAGCCGATTCTTGAACCGGAAGGCGGCGTTGCGGTCCCACGGGACGCTCGACATGAGCAGGTTGCCGCTAGGCGGAGGCGGACCGGGTTTGTCCGGGTCGTACCCCTCAGGCGGCGGAAGTTTCGGCAGCGAGAAGCTGTCCTTTTGCCAGAAGAACATCGGCGTCCCGTCGCTGAGCCCGAAGAGCAGCGGGTCGGTCCCACCCGGAAACGGCAGCCGAAGCTGGCCCCAGCCCAGGTGCGGATCGGCCTCGGCATCCTCGGCGTCGCCCTTACTTAAAGGTGTCACCTCCGCACCGGCGGCCTTGGCCAGGATCTGACTGCCGAGGCCGACACCCAGCGTCGGCCGATCTTCGTCCACAAACCGTTGCACGAGTTCGACTTCGCCGTCGAGCCACCCGGCCTTCTCGCCATACGCGTCGCCCGTCGTCAGCCGTTGTGGGCCACCGAGGATCACGAGCAGGCGGACCTCGTCGATGTCCTGCGGCACGCCATCGTGATCGACACGGTGGACACGCGTCGGAATGCCAAAGTCGCGGAAGCTGGGCGTGATCTGCCCGGGGCCGAAGGCGTCGTCGTGCTGGAGGATCAGGCAGTAACTCATGGCGGCCCATGAACCTACGCGCGTTGTCGTCGCGGCACAACTGACGGGCTTGCTGCCCGTCAGGAATCCGGGCGAGGCGGCCACAAAATATGTTTGACAGATACCAAACATCACCCTACCATGCTCGGGTGGGCAAGGCCGTTGTTCGGCCTCGTCCTGACCGTGCTGCCCCACTCGGGTGCGGCGTTTCGGACGCCAGGCGTCCCCGTTTTGCTTGCCCCCGCCGACGATCGGCGGGTGCCTTGTCACGTCCTCATGGCCACACCGATCGACCCGAACGCGTTGTCCGCCCTTGGCGCCGCAGGCACTGCCACCCGCGATTTGGCGACCCGCAGAACCTGCCACGAGCAGGCACTGCTTCGCCGGGCGACGCATCTCGACGATGGCGAGCGGAGGCTCTTCGAGGCCCACATCATCCGCGGCCTGACGGTGCGGCAACTGGCGGGCCTGCTCGACATTCACGCCGGCTCCGTCGCCCGGCGGATCCGCTCGATCCAGCGGCGGTTGGTCGACCCCAACGTCGCCGCCGTCGTCGACGCCGGTGGGGCGTTGTCGCTGATTGATCGGCAGATCGCGATTGGTCACCTGCTGCGACGCCGGCCGGTGGCCAGCATTGCCGCCGACGTTCGCAAGACGCCGCCGATCGTTCGCCAGCGGCTGCAGTACATCCGCGGCTGGCTCAAGGGTCGCCGAGATGGCGCGTTCGCCATGCGGGTGGCCATGCAGCAGACCCGGGAAGCAGCGTGAAGCGTCGCCCTTGTGTGCCTGGTCCCGAACCTTTGATCTTTCCCCTGTTTTCGCTCACCTGACGCCGATGAACCTGTTCCCAACTCCGCTGATGCGACTGGCGGCCGACGTGTTCGGCGTCGACCCTGACGCGCCCGACGTGCTGCGCCCGCCGGACGTCGAACCGCCCGTCGCCGAGGCGGGCAAGATCGTGTTGTTCAACGGCCCGAGCGGTGGTGGCAAAACGACCGCCCTTCGTCGTCACGCCGACGCCGCTCGCGAGGCCGGTTGGCACGTCGTCGATGTCGGCCGACTGCGCCTTAAGCCGGTCGCCTGCGTCGAGCAGTTCGGCAAGAGCGGCGACGACGAACGCGACTTTGCCTTTGCCGCCAGCCGACTCAATCAAGTCGGCCTCGGTGAAGTTCGGGTCATGCTCCGCCCGCCCAGCCGGCTCAGCGACGGGCAGCGCTGGCGACTTCGCGTGGCTGTGGCCGTGTTTGGTGTCCTGCGTCGGCACGCCCTGGCCAAGAAGGCCAAGCGGCCAGGTGTGCCGGAACTGCTGGTGATCGACGAATTCTGTGCCGTCCTCGATCGCGTAGCAGGCCCGGTGGTCGCACGGTCACTTCGCCAGACGATCGATCGCGTCAGCCGCGTCGGCGCGCCGCTTGCCGCCGCGGTGGCCACGAGTCACGACGACCTCCGCCCGGCCCTGCGACCGGATCACATCGTCTGGTGCGAAAGCTGAACGCCTCAGCAGGCGACTTGCCGCAGGAGCACGAACAGCACCATGCCGACCATCACTGCCGAGAGGATGATCGCCCGCCGCTTGTCTTCCTTTTCGAAGTGCCGCGTGCTGACCTTGCGGTTGACGCGGGCCTTGGGATCACGTTCGTGGTCGACGAAGCACTTCTGGCAAATCGACGTCGGGCCCCAGGGTTTGAGGTTTTCCGGGACCGTCGGCTTGCCGCACTCGGCACAGGGGACGCGACGTTTCTTGTCGAGCCGGTGGCAGTCTTTGCACAAGTAACCGTCGCCGTCGCGATAGCGGCGGTGGCCGTCGAGGCTCGTGCCGCACTGCTTGCAGACTTTGGGCTTCTGGGCCGTCGTGGTCGGGGTGCTCATCTGAAGAACGGGAACAGCAGGACTTTATGCCATGTCGAGCACCTTGAATCAACCCGCAGTCACTCGTTCGCCCTGGCGTGGCCCCGCGTGGATCGGCGGCCGCTGGCGGCTCACGACCGGCACACCCGCCGATTACAAGCTCCTGGCAAAGTGGCACTACCGCGCGGGCCAGCCTGCAACGTGGTGCCGCGTGGTCGTCGTTCGCCACGAACGCCCGGGCGTGCCGGCCCCGGTGGGTGACGTCGTCGCGGCCGTCGGTGTGCTGAGCTGGCCCACCATCTGCAGCCGCGGGCGGTTCGAAACCTTCGATCTCGACCGCCGCGACTACCGCCACCTCGCCCGCTGGGCCAACGCCAACATCCGCACGATCAGCCGCGTCATCGTGCGGCCCAGCTACCGCGGCGCGGGTCTGGCCAAAGCCGTTATCAGCGAGCTCATCCACCGATGCCCGACGCCCTACGTCGAAGCAACTGCCGCCATGGGAGCGTTTCACCCGATGTTCGAGCGCTGCGGCATGAAGCGTCTCGACCCCGCAGGTGGCAAACCCTACTTCTGGCGCGCGGTGCCGTCACCTTGACCGCCGCGGAGCGAGTTGAAGAGAACTCACCTAAAATCGTGCAGATTCGCCCGAGGCCCTTCGGCTGCGCCCTGAAGGACGAACGGCGAACACGCTTACTCGCGGGTCAAAATCATATTGGCGGCCGCCGGGGCGCAGCGCGGCCAGAGCGTGCATGTCCAAGACCATCACCGCCTCCCGGGCCGCCGAGCGGTTGCGCAACTTCGAAGCCACACGCAAAGTGCTGACGAGCCAGGAACGCAAACGGCAGTTCCCAAGCGCACAGCTATCCAAGAAGCACCGTGACGTGCTGGCGGCGGTCGCTGAGGGATCGTCGCTCGAAGAAGCTCGTCGTCGGCACAAGGTGGCCGATCGGACGCTGTTGAAGTGGATGAAACTACCAGAATTTGCCAAGCGTTTGCGGGAAAAGCAGGAAGTCGCCTCGCTGTGCAAAGGCGACGTCGGCCGTCTGCGGGTGATCCTGCTCGACGCCGCCACCGACGCCGCCCATGTGCTGGCCGCCAGCGTCCGTGGCGAAATCGAGCTCGACGCCAGCCGGGCCAAGTCGTGCCTCGAGGTGCTCAAACTCGTCCCACTCGAAGCCGCGTCGGCAGACAACGAACCCTCACCTCTCGCCGCCAGCGTTACTGCGGCAGAAGCCAGCGACCTCGTCGACGCCCTGAAGAACCGGTAGGCCCCACGACCTCGCTCCCGCTTCCTCCGTCGTCCCAAGCGCAGTGGATCGACCCCATCTTCAGAAAACTTTCGCAAAAATGCCCTTCAAGCCCTGCCGCACGCCTGATCAACTCCACGCTTGGGTCCGCCTGTTCGTCGGCCTCGACGTGCCGCGCGTCGCACTGTGCGACGGGCACGATGCGCCGTTCGACTACCTCGTCAAAAGCTACTTCGAGCCGACGAACGACCTGGTCGTCTGGGCACCACGAGGCGGCGGCAAGACGCGGCTGGCGGCGGTCGCGACACTGCTCGATTTGCTGCACAAACCCGGCACGGCCGTCCGCGTCCTGGGCGGTTCGCTCGAACAATCGCTCAAACTCTGGGATTATCTGCTGCCCGACCTGTCGCGGATCGGCCGCCGGTTGTTCAAGGGCGGCAAGGCACCGCGGGAGACCAGCCGACGCGTGCGCCTGACCAACGGCAGCGACGGGGCCGTCCTGACGCAAAGCCAGAAGGCGGTGCGCGGCCTGCGCGTGCAGAAGCTGCGGTGCGACGAGGTCGAAGTCTTCGACGCCGACGTGTGGGAAGCGGCCCAGCTGGCGACGCGCAGCGGCCCGGTCGCCGCCGCCGCGGTCGAGGCCGCCAGCACGCACCACAAACCCGGCGGCCTGATGGGTCGCATCATCGACTCGGCCATACGTCGCAAGGTGCCGGTGTTGCGCTGGTGCCTGCTCGACGTGCTGGCCCGGTGCGAGCCCGAGCGGTCATGCGACGGCTGCACATTGTGGGACGAATGCGGCGGCAGAGCCAAGACGAAGTCGAGCGGCTTCATCAGCGTCGCCGACGCCATCGCCATGAAAGGCCGGGTGTCCAAAGAAACGTGGGAAGCCGAGATGTTGTGCCAACGGCCCAGCACGCGCGGGTGCGTGTTTCCGACGTTCGACGAGGCGGTTCATGTCAAACCGTTCGGCGGCAAGACGGGCGACTGGGCGATCGGCGTCGACTTCGGCTACGCGGCGCCGTTCGTCGCGCTCTGGATCGCGATCAACGGCGAGCAGGTTCACGTGGTCGACGAATACCTGCAACGCGGCCGCACCGTTCCCGAGCATGCGGCCGAGATGAAGCGTCGCCAATGGCCGGCGCGGAAGGTGCTGTGCGACCCGGCCGGCGCGGCCATCGTCGGCCAGACCGGCGACAGCGACGTCGGCGTCCTGCGGGCAAGCGGCTTTGCGGTTCGGTTCCGCTCGAGCCGCATCACCGAGGGCCTGGAGCTCATCCGCCGCCGCCTCTGCCCCGCCGACGGCAGCGGCCCGACGCTCTTCATCGACCCGCGTTGCCGACAGCTCATCGTCGCCATGCGGTCTTACGCCTACGGCGAGAGAGTCGGCGAAAACCCGCACAAAGACGGCACCTACGACCACCCGATCGACGCCCTGCGCTACGCGCTGGTCAACCTCGCCCGGGCTGAAAGAGTTCGATCGTCGACAGTGTGATCAAGTTGAGGGTCTGACGAAGTGGACGCGACACGATGAGTATCGCGGTCGAACCGCGAGCGACAGTCGCCACGCGGACGCCGCATGATGAGGACTAGACTTGCAGCCCCACCGTCCGGAAGCGTGGCAGAGTGGTTGAATGTACCGGTCTTGAAAACCGGCAGGCACGCAAGTGTCTCGTGGGTTCGAATCCCACCGCTTCCGCTACTTTAAGTCGAATGGTGAGAACCGCCGCCTCCACCTCGTCAGGCGGCCGACGTCGTCGTAGGCGTAGCGGTGGACGAGCGTGTTCGTGGCGTCGCTGATGCGTTCTTCGATCAGGCGGCCCAGCGGGGCGGCCGGGGCGTCCCAATTCGGTTCGTCGCCCCAACCGTCGGCGGCGAGGGTCTAGTCGTCGTAGACCATCCCCGTGATGACGCCGGTCCGCCGCCTACGTCGACGGGTCGTTCGGCCTGCGGATGTGGATCAGAAGAACGTCGGGACGCCGTATGTGGCCTCCGATCGCCAATACAAGCCGCTACCGACCGCTGCACGCTGCGACACGGCCACCGCCGCCGCGCAGGAGTGGGACGGCGGCTCCGGCTCACTCATCCTGTTGATCGGCCGCGGTAGCGAGAGAAGCGTTGGAAAAGGCTCGCGACCCCTTTTTCTCCCCGTCTAAATCTTCTCTGCAAAATAGGCTGCGGACTACAGGTTAAGTGTGTGACTCTGCGTCTTGGACGTCTTCCGGTAGGAGCTCGTCATTTGCCAGCGCGACTCTAGCTACAGCTTCCCCAACGGCAACGGGCTGAGGTGGCACATGTTCAATTCTGCTGTGATGCATCACAACCACTCCACCTCTCGCAGGATGTGTCTGCTTTACGATAATCTCATTCTTTCGCTTCTGCACGATGATGTACTTCCAGACTGAACTAACAACGTCTTCTTCGTTAGAACCAAGTATTTGCCGGTGTTCTGCTTCAACTCGTTTACGAGTTTCGGCATCGGCAAAATGCGTTGAACTGCTTAGAGCCTTTAGTACGGAAGCACCGATGCCTGCCGCATCACTGAGGCCCTGAAAATCCCATGAGGGCTCCCCGGAGCCCGTCCACATCCTACCCGCAAAGTGAACCGAGAGCACCTTCACCTCTGCTCGTGGACATCGCTTGACGTATACGGAGCATTCGTGAATGCCTGTGGTATCATAAGCCCAGTAATCTTCTTGCTCGGGCATGAGCTTCTGGAGAATGTTGGTAAAATATCTCACGAGATAAATTGGACAACGACCTTAACATTCGGAAATTGCGAAGATGCGTTCTTGACCCATTGAGCAAGAGCTCCAGCTTGTGCCGCGGGAGGTAAAGGGGTCGCGAGCCTTTTCGACACTGTGAGCACAGCATGATGTTCGCAGCCGTCGCACCCGCATGTTGTACCGCATCGGCCGAGGCGGCGACAAGGGTAGACCGGGCAATGAACCATCCGGAGGCAGAAAAGGCTCGCGACCCCGTTTTCTGCCCTCGCGACCCCTTTGTCTCCCCGGCAACAAAGGCTCGCGACCTTTATCTGCCGCCGTCACTGATGAAGCCATCAGCGAGTTTCCACATGCTCGGCAGGAAAGCGGACGATGTGGTCCTTCAGCTTCTCAGGCACCTCGATCTCGACGTCCGTGTACTCGGCGTAGTGCACGAGGAACGTCGCGTCCATTGCCACTTTCAACGTCACGTCCATCTTCGGGAACTCGGCCGTCTTGTAGTAGGTGGCGTAGTCGGCCAGCGAGCCCGACGCCTCCTCCTCGGCCCCCTCCAGAATATGTTCGAGGGTCCACAAGAGCAGCCGCTCGCGGCGACGCCGGCCTTCGAGGATCGTCGCGACATGTTCCTGAAGTTGCTCGCGGGGCCGGCCGCGGAGAACGCCGGCCAGGACCAGCAGCCAGGCCCTGTTCTCCTTCTTCTGGTCGATGTCGAGTTGGACGTCGTCCCGGGGGTACTCGGCGAAGCGGAGCAGGCGGTCCCACTCGCCGAGGGATGAGCACCAGACCAGGGCGTCTTGCCACGCCGAACTCCACGAGCATGTTCGATCCTGCCAAGCCCGGTCAGGTGGCTGATCGCCATAGTTCCCGGAAGGCTCCTCGTCCCGCCACGAGCCGAAGAAATACTCCTCCGTGGAGTTCAAGCAACGACGAGCCCATTCGGCGGAAATCCGATGCTCGTCCGCGAGATACGCCGTCAAGGCGATGAAGCCAAAACTGCTTTCGTCCGAAGAAAGCAACCCACCAAGCCCAACATTAGCAACCGCTGTAGCTTGCGGTACCTCCCTTCTGATCTCTTCATAGTCGTTTATTCTCTCTTGAAAAGCGTAATCATCTTTAGTTAGAGCCAATCGTGCTCGCAGGGTCATATTTAGAAGTTGGATTGACCGATCTGGCCAATCGTCTTACGGGTAAAAGAAGGGTCGGCGACGACTCCTGTTGCTTTATCAATAGGCGTCTTGACAAGCAGCACGTCGAGCTTGCCAGACGTACGAGCTTTCTCTAGTTTCTTAGCCCATTGAAACGACTTCTTATCACGAAGGGTTTTAATCTGCTGCTCGATCCACTGCTTACTCAACTGCTGGTGCCCCGCCGCAAGCCGCGCCAGGTTCCCGGCACCGCCCTTGGCCTCGACAATCACCAGTCGGCCCGCCGCGTCCTCGAAGACGCCGTCGATGCCGTGGTACCGTGTCGGGAAGTCGTCGACCGACTTGAGTCCCAGCTTCCGGGCCGTTGTGATCGCCCCAAGTTCCCCGATCGTCGTCACCGCCCGGCGGCTCGCCGCCGCGCCGGAGTTCCGCAAGCCCTGGAAGGCGTCGCTGAGCACGCCGCCGGCCCCGTCGAGCTTGTTGCCCAACACCCGAGCTTTAGAGAAGAGCTCGCCGAACGGGATGACGTTGCTCAGCAGGCCGGCCAACAACGCGGGACTGACGGTTCCGGTCGTGGCGAGTTGGCCCACGATCGTCACCGCATCCCGAATCGTCTCGGCCGCGTCGTAAGCCTTCAACGCCGCACCCACTTTCGGGCTGCGCATTGCCAGGCTGATCGACGTGCTTGCGCGACGAGTTCCGAATGTAAAGAACATCCCTGTCGGATCGTTCTTGTTGATCGCGTCGCCGCCGACGAAGCTGTAGAGGTTGGCGTCCCACAGCTCGCCCGGCCCCGGCAGGTAGCTGTCCTGGCTCAGCCAACGCCCGTCTAGGCCACGCAGGCGGCTGCGTTGGTCGTACGACTCGCTGATCGCGTCGTACCGCTCACCGTGGTGCAGGTGCATTGCCAGCGCGTCGCCGGGATCAAGAACCCCCAGCAGGTTGCCGTCGGCGTCGTAGGCGTAGACCTGGCCCGTGCCGAGCAGTGCCCGCGTGCCGCTGTGGCCGTCGGTCACGACGTGGCGCAGCACGTCCTGCGTCGCCTCGAATAGCACCCGGTCGGCGAAGACGCTGTGCCGCTCGAACGTGCCGTCCGCACCGGCGTCCTCGGCCAGCACCTGGCTGTAGCCGGTGAGGCTTTGGCCGTCGACGATGTAGGCGGTTTCAGCGCCGGTCTCGGTCGTCGCCAGCACGCGGCGGCCGAGGCTGTTGTAGGCGAAGGTGTGCCCTCGGGGGTGCCGTCGTCGCCGCGGTCGATGCTCTGGGCTGGCCCAGCACGTTCCAAGCGTAAGCCACGTCGGCGTCGTCGGCCGTCAGGTCGTCCCTCAGCAGTGTGCTGCCGTTGTCGTCGTAGCTGTAGCTGGCGGTTTGGGTGCCGTCGGCCCATTCCTCGACCAGCCTGTCGTTGTCGTCCACCACGTAGGTCGTGGTGACGCCGTCCTTCAGCTGCTCGATGCGGTTGCTGGCGAGGTCGTAGCCCCACTCGCTGACCGTGCCGGCGATGTCCTCGCGGATCAGGCGGCCGATGGCGTCGTAGGTCCACGTCGTCGTGCCGTTCGTCGAGCCGGTGCCGCTTTCGCTGACGCTCCTACGCTGGCCGTTGCCGAAGTAGGCATAAGTCTGCCGCAGCGTGCCCGCTTCCTGCTCGAGCAGCCGGCCGGCCGTGTCGTAGGTGCGGGTGTAGTCCACATCATTTGGATGCTCCTCAAGCACACGGCGGCCCAGGGCGTCGTAGTGGTACCAACTGGTCCCCGCCGTCGTATCGATTCTCCTCAGGCGGCCGTGGTCGTCGTACGTGTAGCCGACATCGGCCTCTGTGCCCGGGGCGTCGAGCGACGTCAGGCGGCCGGTTGCCGGGTCGTAGCCGTAGGTGACGAGACCTTCGGGCTGGAGGTGCGAGGCGACGTTGCCGGTGACGGCGTCGTGCGTCCACGTCTCCAAACGATCAGGGACTAGCTGCAGGTTGATTGGCGAACCGGCCGCGTCGTCAGTCTGCCAGCGACCCCAGGCCGTGCGGCGGCCCAGCGCGTCGTAGGCGTAACGGTGCACCAGCGAGGGTGACGATGCCGTGTCACTTTCGAAGACACGTTCCTCCACCATCCGGCCCAGCGTCGGCGAGGCAGGCCAGTCGAGGTCGGTGTCGTGCACGTCGGCGACGTATGTCTCGTCGTCATACACGTGCTCCGTCACAACGCCGTCGAAGGCGACCGTCGTCGCCACCCGGCCGCGGGCGTCGTAGGTAATCGAGTCCTGCTGACCCAGCGGCAGCGTCCGGCCGGACGGGCGGCCTTCGTCGTCGACGGCGAACAGTGTCTCGCGGTTCTGCGGGTCTTTCTGGCTCAGACGGTTGCCTGCCGCGTCGTAGACGTATTGGAACTTCGCACGGCCGAGCTGCGAGCCGGTCGAAGCGTCGGTGACCTCGGGTCGCCACGCCGCCACCAGACGGCCGGCGGCGTCATAAACCTCGTGCGTCACGCGGGCCGGCTCGGTGTCCGGGTTCCGCCGCTCGACACTCACCGAGTGCCGGCTCCCGGGGTTGACACTCATCGTGGCCCCAAGATCGGCAGGCGTGTTGAGGTTCAGCCCTGAGGTTGCTTGCGCCTGGTTTCCGGAGACGCCGCCGATGGCCAATGTCTCCGTGCCGTCGGGGTGCAGCGTTCGCACGGAGCCGGGCACCTCGTCGCGGATCGTCAGCGTCGGCCGGCCGAGTGCGTCTGTCCACAGCGTGCTGCGTCGGAACGCGCTGTCGTGAGACGTGGAGACACCGGTGAAGTTGCCGTTGGCGTCGAACTCGTTCTCGATGATCTCGCCGGTAGTGCCGATGATGCGAAGCGCCGGCCGATCTTGCTCGGCGGCACGCACCGTGCCGTTCTCGATGCCTCGACCGGTTAGGACGTAGCTGAGGGCACTTGGAGCCGCGGTGTCGATGGGCACGAGGCGAAGGACGGCCGAGTTGGGCTCGCGGATGGCCCGCACGTTGAACTTCGTCGCGGGCGTGATGCTGTTGATCCCGTCGGCGAGTTGCTGTGCCGCCGCCCGTTGCGTTTGAGCGTTGCCCGAGGTGAGCACGTTGGAGAGATCGACGGTGACGGTTTCGGAAGTCGTCGGATCGATCGGGTCCGTCAGCGTGAGCGTGAAGGAGTCGTCGAGATCAAGCTGGCCGGTCACTTCCACGCGATTGGCGTTCCACCGGTCGGCGAGTGTGCCGGCCACGTCTCCTCGCCCGTCACCGGCGGAGGAGGTGTGCGACTCGCGGGCGTCGCGGAAGTGCAAGGCGGCGGCAGCGTTCACAGCCGCTGGGTCGACGTACGGGTCGTCGTACGCCGCTGCTACGTGCCAATCTGCCGGCGCGTCGGCCTTCAGCGGCCCGCTGAATCGGACGCTGCCGTCGAACCAATAGACCGTGCCGACGCGTAAACCATCGGCGTTGACTTGCTCGACCGCACGGCCGCGGCCGTCATAGACGGTGCGCGTCGTAGCGACCCGATCCGATGCGGAAACGACGGCCGGCAACGTGCGGTAGAGGCCGCCGACTTCTTCCAGCGGGATGCGTGCGTCGGCGTACTGCTCCGTACCGGCCGCACGACCCAGCGCGTCGTAGATCGTGCGGGTCACGACGTAGCGCGAGGCGTTGTCGAGGTTGCTCCACGAGATCTGCGGGTTCTGCTCGCTGTAGTTGAAGCTGGCTTGCGTCGTGCTGGCGAACTGCTCGGCCTGCCACTCGGCTCGACCGAGCGCGTCGTAGGCGGTCCGTGTTTCGGTGCCGTCGGGACGCTGGGTCGCGATGACACGACCTGCGGCGTCGTACAGCGTCAGCGTCGTCGGATCGGTCGCGTCAAGGTTCGGGCCATACTGCTCGACATTGGCGACGACGAGTCCACCGTCACCGTGGTAGGTGTGGGACACGGTGCCGACGGGATTGGCAAGCGTGATGTTGTCGATCGAGCGGACGGCCCGGCCGGCGGCGTCGTATTCGGTGAGGCCGTTGGAGATGCTGACGAGCGTGCCGTTGTTGTCCCACTCGCGGAAGGTCTGCGCAACGGAGCCGTCAGGCTGATAGGTGTAACGCGTGACCAGGCCGGCCGCGTCAGTCGACGTGTCGAGGCGGCCGAGGTGCGTCCCACTGGTGACGTAGGTGTTGCTCGACAGCTCGGCCAGTTCGACACCGTTGGCATCAACCGTGAACGTTCGCAACAGCAGTCCCTTGTCCAGGTCGCCGATGCCGTCGGTGTACTCGTAGCGGGTCTCTTCACCGAGATGGTTCCGACTCCACAGGAGGTTGCCCGCGTCGTCATATTCGTTGCGGGTGACTTGCCCGTAAGGATCGACGACACGCTGCACACCGCCGAGTTCGTGGTAGGCATGATCGGCTCCGTCCGCCGGATCGGCCTCGTACCAAGTGGTCAGCCACGAGACGCCGTCGGGCGCGAGGACGCGCTCGTAGACGGGCTTCCAAAGGTCTGTGTCGGAGCTGGCGGGCAGTGCGTCCGTGTAGTTCTTGAAGCTGACCTCTCGGACCTGGCGTGTCGGCGCGAGGTAGAGCCGCTTGCCACTCAGGTCAGGGGCCGGCACGGAAAACGGCTCGAATTCTCGCAGCGTGTGGGGCCGATTCCATCCGATCTCGTCGCCGCCTTCTCGGGTGTTGATGATGGCGGCGTCGTTGTACTCGTACTCGCGGACGGTCACGAGGTAGCGGGTGACGAGCCCGGTGTTGGTGTCACGCTCGGCCCGAATCTCGCGGACGACTTGGCCGAGCCGGTCATAGACGAACTCGGTATCATTGCCCTCGGCATCCGTTGAGGCGGTGAGGCCGGTGGTCCCGGTGAAGAAGCCACTGTCTAGCAGCGACGCGTTACCGTCGGCATCGGAGACGGAGGCAAGTCGGCCGGCGGCGTCATAGTCCGCCGCCAGCACGTCGACGTCGCGGGCGTCCGTAATTGTCTCAAGGCGGTGGCCTGGGCCATATGCGAACGTGGTCACATCCTCCGCGACATCCTTGACAGAGACCAACTCGCCCTCTGACGGCGTCCCGGCGTCGCCGTAGGTGTAGATGACACGGCGAAGAACGCCACCACCGGCATCGATAACTTGCGCCTCGCTGACTTGTGAGCCGTTGCGGAGCACGCGCAACGTCAGGCCGCCTGCCGAGGCGACATCGCCACCGCTGTTGTCAATGAAGGTTGTGGGGTTCCCGTTCGCGTCTGTGCGCGAGCGCACCCTACCGGAGTCGGCTTCGATTTCATACCGGGTTCCATCTGTAGTTGTGACGTAGTAGCGATTACCGAATTGTGCGTTGGCGGGATTGTATCCGTTGGCACCAACTTTAAAGAACGAGCCGTCGCGGATCAGGGTGTAGGAATTGACGTCGTCCCACGCTGGGTAATCCGAGTGATCTGGACCGACTAATTCACTTTGGCCGCCAGCTCTGGAGCATGACTTGCAGCGTGGCACCGCTGCCGTCAGCTGCGACGAACTGCGGACGCCATGCGAAGCCCAGGCCACTGAAGGGGCTTTGAAAATTCCCCGTCGACCGGTCGGAAGACGAAGGTGCGTCTCCCGATGCCGGGTAGGTCGATGTAGCACCGGGTCGTTCTCGCGAAGGGCCGGCGGCTCGCTGCCGACGAGCGTGTCGCCGCGGGCATCCGTCTCGACCTCCGCCTCGTCAAGCTCGAGACGCCAGCCGTACCCGAAAGCGAGCCGCTCGTGAGCACGGGACGAGTCGTACACGCGTCGGACCTCGATCGGCGCTTGGCCGGGTACGTCGAGCGTCAGGTCAACGAACGGCAGGACAAGGTTGCCGAGCTTGACGTCCGTCTTGATCTCGACCGATACGCGATCGACGGCATTGGGCGTGGCGGACTGACCGTCGTCTACGTGGAGAACGAGGTCGTAAACACCATTGGGCAACGACGCCGCGTGCAGCGTTGCCAGAATGCCGCCGTCGGCGGGAATCGAGCCGACGCGGCCGACCGCGTCGTCGACGAGCACGATCGGCTCGCCACCGTCGCGTGGCTCGAGGCGCAACGAATGGGTGAGCGTGTCGTTGGCGTTGAGGTCCTGAACGACGCCGAATACATCAAAATCTCGAGAGATAATGAACGGCTCACCCGTCGATGGCGGCGAGAGAAGGCGGCCGATCGGAGCGACCTGATCAATGACCTGCAGCGAGAATTGGACCTGCCCTGCGCCGACGACTTGGCCATCAGATGCACGAGTCGCCGTCACGCCAATGAAGTAGCCGCCTCGGTTCGCTGCAGTAAATGTTGCTACGGAGTCGTCAACCGCGTCGACCACCAGGCTGGCGGTGCTGAAGGTGTTGTCCCACGTGAACGAGCCGTCGAAATCAGTGATCGGACCGCCATACTGGTCGAGCACCACCGCCCGCAGATCAATGGGATCATTCGGTGATGTGGCTGCTGGATAAGGAACGGATTCGACGCGTAACGACGTCGGCACCTGGACACTGTCGAACGTGACGGCGTAGGGATCCGAGAACAATGCCCCGTCGGACGCGACCACCGTGAACCCGTAGATGCCGGGGCCCGGAAGGTCGAGAACAACATTGCGGGCTTCGACCGACCCGTTCCAACTGGGCAGGTCGACATCGCTAATCGACAAGCCAGTGGGGACGGACGTGACGGCCCACGTGTAAGTCAGGAGGTTATTGTCACCATCGGAATCAGTGCCGGTGGCCGAGAGGGCCAGTCGATTGTCGTGCAACTGGCTGAGGACGCTGACGACTTCAGGAGCTTGATTAGTCTGATCGGACACTTCAACGACCAGCTCTCCTACCTGATTCCCCTGCTCAACACGTACCGTGTATGTCCCGGGTGTCGTTCCGGTGTTCAGCCATGCCTGTCGACCAGCGATGGTCGGGGTCAAGCTCGCGTCAGTGTTGGCCGGATCGAGCGGCTGCCACTCGGCATCAGAGGGAACGAATGGATGGTTGAACTGGTCAAAGTAGCTGGCATGAATCGCAAGCAGCCCGTTCTTTGGGCTGGTTACCGAAGGCACCGGGCTACCCGGCAGCGGTGGGAGCGAAATTGCTGTTGTCGCCGAAGGCGATCCGACTGGTGTCGTGAGCTACATCGAATGTCACGTTTACGTAGCGGCTTTCGATGTCCACATCAGGATGGTCGACCCGAACCTGAAATGCGTAAATGCCAGCAGCGTTGTACAAGAGCGACGTTGAAGCTTCGGTAGCCGGCTCCAGCCATGTCGGCGACGCGAGCGACGGCTTTTTCACCAAGGTCCAGCTGTACGACAGATCAGAAGCGTCACCATCGACGTGAGCGTCGATGCTCAGCTCCACGACCTGCGGGTTCATCGGGTCGGCGCTGTTTGCCGTGCTGCTCTCTACGGTTATGTACGTCGACGGATCAGGATCGACGATGACTTCGAAACTTGCCTCGCTAATTAGGCCCTCTTCATCCGTCACGCTGAATGAGACTGCATGTCGACCACCGCTGTAGAACTTGGTGTCCCAAGAAAGCATGCCCGGGATCTCGCTACTAAAGACAGGCTTACGCGACCCGAGAGGTCTGAGAACTTCAAATAGGAGCTTGCTCGAGTCGCCGTCGGGGTCGATTGCTTCGACATCTACGATGATGGTGTTGCCCCCGTAAATGTCGGCTACCGCGTATTGCGGCTCGATCGGCGTGATGCGGGGCGGCAGATTGATTGCCATGCCGACGGCAATGTTCGACCAGGCCGAGACGCCGAAGTCGCCCTCTGCCCGCACGCGGTAGTGGTAGCGGAAGTTCCAGTCTTCCGGCACATCTGCAAAGATTGCCGCGTCGCCGTCCGCCTGCCCGGCGAACTCGAACTGGTTGCCGTCGAGCGACCGCTCGATCCGGAAGGAGGTCACCAGACCGGCTGAGCGTGTCGCCCAGGATAATTCGATGATCTTGCCGTCGCCCTGCGTCGCGACGAGCGTCGTCGGGCTGGCCGGAACGCCGCGGAAGACGTCTACGGCAAGCGTGCGATACCGCTCGTTCGTCGCACCCGGTTCGCCGGCAACAAGGTTGTCAGGGTAGTAATCGTCCCGATACTCCAGTGCGATAAGCTGATCGGAATCGCCATGGTGCGTGAAGCTGATGCCGTAGGAGTGGTCAAGGTCGGTGCTGGGTGCTCCCCAATACGGGAACTTGTTCGACACGGAACCCGTGAAGACTGCCGGAGTGTTGACGTCCTCTGCAAGTCCGACGGCGATGCCGTAATCGAGGAAGGCACCCCGCCAGGAGCTTCCTTGCTGCCGTTCACCAGGGGCCCAGGGCCACTGGCCGTACTCAGCGTCGGCGTCAAAAGGCACGTCATCAGCACTGTCACCCAGACGGAACGAGCCGTCGACCAAACCATTGGCCGAACCATCTTCCGAAATTTCGTCGCGGAACGAAACGATACTGTCCTCGACATTGAAACCGACCCGGTTGCCGAAGGCGTCGAAGCCGAGGCTGTGGACGAGTTCCAGCGGCGAACCGTCACGCCCTCGATAGATGTCGAAGCCTTCGTAAGCGTGAAGGTTGCCGTATGCATCCCGCGGCTCGTTCCACGTCAGTCGGATGCTGTCTGAAGATTGCGCCCGAGGGCCAACTCAGTCGGCCCTTCGGGTGGCTTCGGAAGATCACTGCCGAACCGTCCGCGAACGATAGCAAAGATCAAGGATAGAGACGACTCCGTCCCCGTTTGCATCGCCCGTTTCGAAAGTTCCCGCCTGGCCATGGTTCGCTCGCAGGATCGCCCAGTCTAGGATGTTGACCTCTCGGTTGCGGTCAAAGTCTCCAGTGTAGAAGAAGTAGGCATCTTCATCGTTGAACCGCCGCTTCTCGGTGCCGATCGGCGTTGTCTCACCCGACCTGAAAATGCCGTCTTCGTGGACGGTCAGCTCGTAGTTGCCGTCCGGCGGGTAGGCAGTCTGCACATGATTAGGCGGAAGCGTTGCCGTCAGGCCGATTCGTGTTGTGTCTCCGTCCGTGCGCAGCAAAACCCGACGATAATCATCGGCAGCAGCGAAATCGTCTCGCGCAGTCCAGCCGTCCGTGAGGTTCTCCAGCATGACGTCACGGATGTCGATGCTGTCAAACACATCAGCGTCAAAGTCCACGTAAAAGGCGACGCCGCCGAACCCGCCTTGCCCTACGTAATCGAGATCGATCCCAGCTTGATAGAAACCGCCTCCGCCAGACAAAAGCCGGCGGACCTCAAGCTTCTCGGCAACTGCGTTGACGGCGTGGCAAATTGCACGATCCCGTGCAGCGTCGTGGAATCTGGACGACTCGAGAGAGCGAGCGTGAACGATCAGCATCGTGCGGACACAGTTGTGCTGCTCTTTTATCAGACGTCACGTAGACTGCAAGCAAGACTCACCCGAATAAAAGTTCATAGTCAATCGGTCGGAGTTGGCACGTGATCGCCACGGACGAACTCCTTGTTCTAAAGACCTTTAGGAGCTACACCTCCGAGAGGACATAGCACTTTGATGCGAGGAATGGGCGCCATTGCGCCGAGCCGTTCGCCTGCTCTCGGTCATCATCTGAGGGCTCGCATGAGTTGAAGCATTGAGCAGGGACTTGGAGTCCAGAGCTTGGTTGCTCATGTTGGCGACTCACCCTTAAAAGCGGTAGGTTTTGAACGCCTGACGAGTTCAAGTGCCACCGCTGCCGCAGCGCTTCGCGGCATCCTTGTTTCGCATGCACTTAGATAAAGCAACGCGCTCCATCGGCCGATGCTGGGCATGTTCCGCTGACGGGGGCGTCCGCCGAGCCTGAGGGGAGGTCCATATCCGCATCGTTTCAAATATCCCCTCTCTCGTCGCATCGCGGGCCATCCGTACGCAGCAAACGGCTGCTGCCCGCACGCTGCGGCACCTGGCGACCGGGCAACGCATCAACAGCGGACGGGACGGGCCGGCCAAGCTCATTGCCGGTGAATCGTTCCGCCAGACGGTGACGAAGACCGCGACAGTGGTGAAGAACGCCGACCGGGCTTCTGCTCTGGTCGGAACGGCCGAGGGCGGACTCGTCGAAATCTCGGCGTCTTTGCTGGAGTTGAAGAGCCTCGTCGTGCGGGCGGCCAACGTCGGCGCGCAGGCCGAGGCAGAACGCGAGGCCGATCAGTTGCAGATCGATCGCGTCGTCGGCTCGATCAACCGCCTCTCTGCCGCCACGACGTTCAACGGCAAGCGCCTCCTCGACGGCAGCTTTGCCACCACCAAGTCTGCCGTCCGCGACATGACCAACACCAACCCAGCGATGTTTGCCGGCATTGATCTCGGAGCCAGCGTCGCCGGCTCGCTGCAGATCGACGTGACGAGCGAGGCGACGAACTCCACGGGCGAACTCGATTTTTCCCGCAGCGTGTTGCCGCAGCGTGTGCGGTTCTGGTACCCGTCGGAGGGCGCTGCGACGGAGGTCACGAGCGATCTGACGTGGGGCCCGCTGGACGGACCGATCGAGACGACGGTGATGCCGCAGCTTCAGGCGGCACTGACGCCTTTGGATATCACAATCGAACAAGTGTCTGCGACGCGTTTGCGATTTGTAGCCAACGACCGAAGCCGCGGCGCGTTCGGTGCCGAGGTGCGGCCCGGAATCTCCTGGAACCCGCTCGCGCCGAACCCGGCCACAACCGTCGTTTATGGCGCACCGTCGAGTGCGGCCTCGGGAAGTGCCCCGCTGCCGGGACAGGCAACGGTCGAGGACAACAGCGGCAACGTCACCACCGTGTCGACCGAGACATTGACGATCAGCGTCCCCGTCGGCGGAGACACGGTGAATCTCGTGCTGAGCGACGCAGGCAAGGCGGCCGGCACGAGCGGCCTTGTCGCGTGGAAGCAGAACGAAGTGCTCGAAGGCGACCCGCTGTCGTTCGCACTCGATGCGGACGTGGCTAAGCGGACGACGCTTTCCATCGACCGCATCGATGCGACAACGCTCGGCACTCTCGGTGGCAGGAAGCTCAACGACCTGGGCGACCTGCTGAGCGACAGCGACTACGACACCGCCGCGGCGACGGTCGATGCGGCCATTAGAGACGTAGCCAAGCTGCGCGGACAGCTCGGCGCCACGCTCCGCTACACGGTCGGCGCGGCCAGACGATCCAACGTGACGGCCAACGAGCAAGCGACGGCGACGCTGTCCTCCATCGTCGACCTCGACTACAGCCAGGCCGCCAACGACCGTGCACGCGAGACCATTCTGGCGGCGGCGGCGCAGCGCGTGATGCAGGTCACGCTCGATCGCCCGCGGCAGGCGCTGTCGTTGTTGGCGTGAGGGCCTGACGGGCGGCACGTCTATACGCGAGCGACAGGCGAAGCAGCACGAGTCCGATGACGAGCATCACGCCCCCGGTAAGGACAAGAAGCGCTAATCGGTTGGCGGGACTACGCGGCACGTGGTCTTCAATAGCAAATCCGAGCTCCATCTCGGCTAGGCCTTGCTGCTCGTAGAACGCGTCATAGAAGCCGGCTTCTGTCGGATTGCCGCCTTGGCGAATGAGGTCATCTTCGTAAGACCGAAACGCCGTAACCCACGCATCGGCCTGCTGTCGTTCCTTTGCAAGGTCGGCGGCTACGTCGGCTTCGCTCGGCTCGCCGTGAATCTGCTCCAATAGCGCGTCGATGTCGCCAGCCTCGGCTTGGCCAAGCTCGCGTGCCCGCAGGTACGAGCGAACGGCAAGATGTTTATCTCCTCGGGCGGCCAGTAGATCGCCGAGTGCTTCGAACAGGTGCGGCGACGTGCCGGTGCCGAATCGGATCATGCCGACAATGCCCGCAACGGCTTGATCGATTTCGTCGCCGCTGACATTCCGGCCGCGAAGCACGCCTTCCATCACGCGAGCCAACTCTTCCGGCTCATTGAGGAGTTCGTCGTAACGCGGCCCCAGCAACATCGGCATGACAAAGCTGCCGGGCTTGCCGTCGCGGATGTGCTCGGCGAGCGCGAGCTGATACTTCTCGCGACCGAAGTGGGCGTCGGGGTTCACCTCGATCGCGCGTTCGATGAACGTGATGCCAATGTTCAAGTCGGCCGAACTGCCGTGCTTCAGGTAACGGTGCAGGTGAAACGTGCCGAGGTTCGCCAACGCGGTGTATCGCTCAGGATTGGCCTCGACGATCGGCGTCAGCAGGTCGATTGCGCGGTCGAAGTCGCCGAGCTTTTCGTGGGCGACGGCAAGGTTGTCAATCGCATCAAGATCGTCCGGCTGCTCGGCCAAATGCTCGCGCATCCGCTCGATACGTTGCTCGTAGAAGAAGTCGCTGTGCCGCTCGACCTTGCCGACCAGCACCGCCGCCACATCCGGCAGGCCACGCTGCTCGTCGCGAAGCGTGTCGTAGTCCCAGATGCACGCGGCAGCCGGTGCGGCCAGGAGCAGGAGCATTGCGATCAGTCGGACGCGCATGGGGTCATGGTACAAGAACTCCACGCGTTTTCTGTCTCGTTGTTGGCGTCGCCTT
This sequence comes from uncultured Planctomycetota bacterium, assembly GCA_963841915.1. Classification (GTDB taxonomy): domain Bacteria; phylum Planctomycetota; class Phycisphaerae; order Tepidisphaerales; family Tepidisphaeraceae; genus JBCDKH01. The sequence continues at coordinate 1,204,004 of CAWJEN010000006.1, forward strand.
GATGCATTGCAGTTTGCATCAGCCATCTAGACTTTGATGGCGAAACCAGTTTGGATCATCGTTGCTCTGCTCATCTGCATGACCGGCGGATATGTCGCCTATGTGAAACTATTTCCGCAGAACCACCTTGACCCGTTGTCCCCTGAGCAAGTGGCGGCGATGAGGGTCGGTCGCGATACCGAACGCAGCCCGCCCCCGCCGCCCAAGCCATGGATGACGTGGGCGGAAGCGGCCGATGAGTCGACTGACACGACGCTATCAGAAGCAGCAGCGGCGGCACGAGGTTCGCCGACAGGACAATCGTGAAAAAGCTCGCGACTCTGCATTCTCCCTAATGCGGATTGCAGGTTATCCGAGGTGTTCGGACACACCCGCAAAAGAGTGCCGATAAGCCGATCCGGCCTTCAGGCTGCAGCGCCATTGCCTGATCTTCTTCAAATGAAGCCTCTCCACATCGTGTGGCTCCTCGTTTTCTGCAGCATCGGCTGCGCGTCGGGAGGCGCGACGATGCCTGGCTACGAAAAGCCGTACCTCTATGGCACGGTCAGCACCATGCCCGGACCGGGACAGCAGGCGACGCGTAACTCGTCGGAGGGCAGACTCTGGTACTTCTACAACCAGTCCAACCCCAAAGACCGCGGCAAAGGGCCGAAACTGCGGGGCTTTGCGGACAAGGAGACCAAGCGGCCTCTGACCGATGTCCGCTACACCGAGCTTTACCTGATTCGTGGTGACCTGGCCATTGGAAAGGACGTCGAGTCGGGCAACTTCGAACGCATTTCACTCCCGAGCGGCCGACGCAAGGTGCTGCCGGGCTCAAAGGTCTTTCTGGTGCGATCCGGTATGACCCAGAGCACCGGCATCAATTTCCCGGTGATGGCCGACAAGCAGGACGATGGCCGGTGGAGCGTGACGCTTTTGAGCCCGGAGCTGGAGCCGACGACGGTCGTGCGTGACGTCATCGGCCGCTCGTTTGTCGAAGGTCGTCCGCCCGTGCAATACCTTCCAGCCGGGGGATTCGCTGTGAGCTTCGCCCCGGATGAAGGCGATCCGTACGACGTTATTTTCGACCAGGCCGGCGTGCCGATCAGTCCGCCGCTTAACGGACTTGTTCGCCACCTTGGCCTCAAGAGTGACTATGGCGGCGCGGTGCAGCTGGCGGTGGAGGTCGATGCGGAGCGTGAGCTTTCGTGGCCGCTACGCGACGACGGCAAGATCGTGCCGATGCCCGAAGATTGCCTCGGCATTCGGCCGCTGAAGCACGACTGGCGCAACTCCCTCGTCGCCGGTTACGCCGTTGGTTGGCGTACCGAAGCGGGCGAGCGCTGGGCGGTGTATCCCAAGGCGCGGGTCGATCTGCAGGAGCTGCTGGCGACGCGTGACGCGACGATGTTCGAGAGCGTCTCCATGGTTTCGGGTAGTCGACAGGTCAGCAATCACACGGTCGTGGAGGCCATCGTCATGGCCAGGCTCCCGGCCGACTCGGACACCGGCGGATGGAGTGCGTGGACGCTTGTTGATGGTCAGAACCTGCTGGACGCCCCGCCACTTTTCGCAGGGCCGTTCGCGAGCGAGCAGTTGTTGAAGAATCACATCCGGGGATGGAGCCGGCAGAGCGAGCAGCAGGCGGCGGCGGTTCGTCAGGAAGAGCACGAGAAAGCCAAGGCTGCTTACGAGAAGCACCTGGCGCTCAAGGCGGCTCGCGAGGAGGCCAAGCGGGCCGCACACGCGGCGGCGTTGGCGAAGGTGCGTGATCTCATTCGCCAGGGCAAGTACGAAGAGGCTGATCGGGTGGCCAGCGAGGCTTACCACGCGGAGGCCATGTGCGAACTGGCGGTGGCTCGCGGAACGCGGGCCGCGTGAGCGAGCTGAGCGCACAGACGCTTTACACCGCGGCCCGCTGGTCGAAGACCGGCGGCGACTACTTCGAAGCAGAGGCAGACCGACGCCATCGCGCCCTCGCCCAAACCCACAGCGGCGGAGGTGGCGGACAGTGGTCATCGATGCCAATCCGCCAGGCCTCGCCCGTCGCCCCCAAGGCCTACGTGCCGCCGCGGAACTTCATTGCGGAGATGAAGTGGGAATCGAAGATCAATTACCTGTCCGGCAAGCAGAACTGGTATTTCGACTAAGCACTGCTGCGGCTCGGATCCGTTCGACGTTGGCCCGAGCCACGCGGGGAACGCCTCCTTGTCCACCTCGCCGGCGGCCCGGAACAACGTGTGGTGCGGCAACGTGAGCCGTTGAACGAACAAGCTTCGCAAGACGAGCCTTCTGCGGTAGACATACCGTGCCACCAGCATGAAGGCCCACGAATACCAAGGACGCAAGATTCTCGCCGACTACGGCCTGCCCGTGCCGGACGGCGAGGTCGTGCGCAGTGCCGACGAAGCCGTTAAGGCTTACGAGAAGTTTGACGGCGAAGGCAAGGGCGACCTCGTCGTCGTCAAGGCGCAGGTGTACGCCGGCGGCCGGGGCAAGGCCGGCTTCGTCAAGCTCTGCAAGAGCGCCGACGAGGTCCGTGAGGCGGCAGAGTTCATGCTGAGCAACCGCATGACGAACAACCAGACCGGGCCCGAGGGCGTGCCGGTCAGCGTGCTACTCGTGGCGCCGGGCGTCGACATCGCCAAGGAGTACTACGTCGGCGTGACCGTCGACCGCGGCCGCGGGACGCCGGTGCTGATCGCCTCGGCCGAGGGTGGCGTGGAGATCGAAGAAGTCGCCGCCAAGAACCCGGACGCGATCATCAAGGAGCCCCTGCACCCGCTGATGGGTCTGCAGCCGTTCCAGGCCCGCGAAGTCGCTTTCAAGCTCGGCTTCGAAGGCAAGATGGTCAACCAGGCGGCCAAGCTGATGGTCCAGCTCAGCAAGGCCTTTCTCGAAACCGACGCGGAGCTGGCCGAGATCAACCCGCTCGTCATCACCAAGGAGGGCGAGCTGCTGGCCATCGACGCCAAGTTCACCTTCGACGGCAACGCCGGCTTCCGACAGAAGAAGATCGTCGAGATGCAGGACGACTCGCAGGAGAAGGAGCTCGACGTCCGTGCCGCCAAGGCCGACCTGAACTACATCCAGCTCGACGGCAACATCGGCTGCCTCGTCAACGGTGCAGGCCTGGCTATGGCGACGATGGACGTCATCAAGCTCCACGGCGGCGAGCCGGCCAACTTCCTCGACGTTGGCGGCAGCGTCACCAGCGAAGGGGCGATCGAGGCGTTCAAGATCATCCTCGCCGACGACTCCGTGAAGGGCATCATGGTCAACATCTTCGGCGGCATCGCCCGGTGCGACCTCATCGCCGACGCCCTCGTCGAGGCTGGCAAGCAGATCGGCTTCCAGGTGCCGGTGGTTGTGCGGCTTGAGGGCACGAACGTCGACAAGGCCCGCGAAATTCTCGCCGGCGCGTCGGGCGATCTGCCGACGCTGCAGACCGCTACCGACCTGACCGACGCAGCCGAGAAGGTGACGAGCGCGGTGAAGAAGGCGGCCTAGGTGGTGGATTCGCAAACTCCGTCGGCTCGCACCGCGGCCCACCCCTAGGCGATGATGCTCGAGACACCGAAGCGGATGCGGGCCCAAGCTCGTTCGTGGAAGTAGTACAACAGCAATTTGCTCGGCACTTCGAACGCCCCGATGACGCCGCTGGCCTTGGCGATTTCGGCGGTGCCTTCGGGGCGCAGCGTCAGCATCACGCCGAAGCCGATGATGGCCGTCGTGATGGAGGCGATCGTCCGCCACGACACCGTCTTGGCAAGTGAACGCTTGGCAGACTCTTTAACAACGGTCATGGAAGCTCAGGCGAGTGGGTTGGGCGGGTTCAGCACCGCCGAATCGTGCAACTTGATCAAGTCCGCAGCGTCGCCGACGGCAACGGGGCCGTGGGATTCGACCAATTCGCACACTGCTTTATCACGAGAGGCGACGTCGTATCGCTCGAGCCACGCTGCAACTTCGGGAGCGTCCGGCCGCGAAGGGTCACGCAACTGCTTGGGCGGCGGCTTGAGCTTCAGTCGCCACGGCTTGGGCGTCAGACGGGCGCGGTAGCACTGCTGGTACGTGCACAGTCGCCGGTAGAGCACGTCGCTCTCCAGATCCGTCAGCAGCTTCGCCGCCTCATCGGACGTCGGCGACATGGGAACATCGGTGACAAACACGCGATATCCGGCCAACGTTCGATAGATCCGCGTCGAACGCCCTTCGGTGACGTGGCGAATGCGGTCGAGCGTCACCTGCCAGACATCAGTCGGTCGCAGCAAGCGGCGGATCGCTTGGCCGATGTGCAAAAGGCTCCACGGCCGCTGCCGATCAACGACATCGACGTCGGCGATGAACAGCTCGGCCGCATTGAGCACGACCGCCCCGTAGCCGTTGCGGGTCAACGCTGCGATGCGTCGCCCGCTCCGCTCGATGTCCTGAAGGATGGGCTCCCGGATCGGCCGATCGGCGTACCCGTACCACCGCTCCAACTCGTGCCCACCGCTGCGACGCAGATACTCGACGATGCGTCCTGCGCGAACACGTGCCTGATCGGCTGCGTCGGCGGCTGACACATCCGACCAGCCGAGCGCCGTGCCGTCGTGGCCATCCCCCAGTTCAGCCCGCTGCCAGTATCGGTGGACACGCATCATGCCCCTCCTGAGACCAGGCCTCGCTCTCGGAGCAACTCGATGATCTGCCGCACACACGCCTCGGCGGCAACTTCATCCGTGCGCAGGTGCACATCGGGAGACTCAGGCCGTTCGTAGGGCGCGTCGACGCCGGTGAACGACTCAAATTCGCCGCCGTCGGCCTGCTCGTAGGTGCCGCCGGCTCGGCGGCGGCAGACTTCGATGGGCGCGTCGAGGAAGACCTCAATGACGCCGTCATCGCCGACCGCGTCGGCGAGTTGTCTGCGGGCGTTCTTGCGGTCATCGGCAAACGGGGCGATGAGGCTGACGACGCTGAACAAGCCCGCGTCGGCGAGCATGACAGCGGTCGCTGCCGCCCGGCGGCTGTGCTCACGTCGGTCGCGGCCGGCGTAGCCGAGGTCGCTGCCGAGTGTGCCCCGCAGGTTTCCGCCGTCGAGCACGGTACCGAACAGGCCCAGGTCGAAGAGTTCGCGCTCGAGCTGGTAGGCGACCGTGGTCTTGCCACTGCCTTTGAGGCCGGTGAGCCAGACGCAAAACGGCTTGTGCTGCAGCCGCGTGGCACGTTCTTGGGCCGTGATCAGGCTGCGATGGCGGTGGGTCGTCGCCTGCGGCGTTGCTGCCTTGTCGCTGGGCCTGCCGCCTTGCGATTCGATCGTCTCGCGGTCGAGGATCATGCCCGCCGCGACGGTGCCGTGTGTCTGGCGGTCGATGACGACGAAGCCGCCGGTGCTCCTGTTCTTGGCGTAGGCGTCGTACGCGACAGGCCGGGCCAGCTCGACCTCGACGCGGCCGACCTCGTTGAGTTCAAGCTTGTCGGCCGGGTGCTGGCGGAGCGTGTTGACGTCGGTGCGGTAGCGCAGTGTCTTGAACCGGGCCGGCACGTCGCGAGCAGTGTGCTTGATGATGTACTGCCCGCCCGGCTGCATGGGCTTGGCGTCCATCCAGACGAGCATCGCGTCGAACCGATTACCGACCCTCGGCACGTTGTTGACCGGCGCGATCACATCGCCGCGAGAGGCGTCGACCTCTTGGGTCGTCGTGATGCAGACGGCCTGGCCCGCCGACGCTTCGGCGACTTCTTCGGCACCCGGGCCGAGCACGGTCTTGACGGTGGTTCGTGTGCCGGCCGGCAGGACGACAATCTCCTCGCCCGGCCGAATGACGCCGCCAGCCACGGTGCCCATGTACCCGCGGAACGTGCGGTCGGGCCGACTGACATATTGCACCGGCAGCCGCATATCGACGAGGTTTCGATCGCCGGCGACGTGCACATTCTCCAGGTGACTCAGCAAAGGCAGGCCGCCGTACCACGGCATGTGCTTCGACGGCTCGACCACGTTGTCGCCCGCCAATGCGCTCATCGGGATGAACGCCACATCCGAAAAGCCCAGCCGGGCCGAGAAGTCGGTAAAGTCACGGCGGACGCTACGAAAGGCCGCCTCGTCCCAGCCAGCCAGATCCATCTTGTTGACGGCAACGACAATGTGCTTGATGCCCAGGAGCGACGCGATGAACGCGTGTCTGCGGGTCTGGACGATCACGCCTTTCGTCGCATCGACAAGCAAGATGGCCAGGTTGGCCGTGCTCGCGCCGGTGGCCATGTTCCGCGTGTACTGCTCGTGACCGGGGCAGTCGGCGATGATGAACTTGCGCCTCGGCGTGCTGAAGTAGCGGTAGGCGACGTCGATCGTAATGCCCTGCTCGCGTTCTGCCTTGAGTCCGTCGGTCACGAGCGCCAGGTCGATGTCACCGCCGGTCGTGCCGACGGTTTTGCTGGCCTTCTCGACGGCGGCGAGCTGGTCTTCGTAGATGCCCTTGCTTTCGTAGAGCAGCCGGCCGATGAGCGTCGACTTGCCGTCGTCGACGCTGCCGCACGTGACGAACCGGAGCAGGTCCTTGCGCTCGGTCTCGTCGAGCAACTGCTGTGCGTAGCCGGCATCGGCTTCGGGGTAGGTAGTTTCAGACATCGCGTGGTTTATCCGTCGTAGAGCATCACCTGGGCTTCACCGGCGGCGCGGCGAAGAGACTTGTCGAGCGTGGCAAGCGGCAATGCGTGCCTCAGCGAGAGCTCGAGGTAGCAGGCATCATGAAACTTCAGCTTGTGATCCCTTGCGAGAGACATGGTCGACTCGACCCGAACCTCATCGAATTCGATGTCGAAACGGTCTAGGCGATTCAGAGCGTCATCGACTGCAGCGGGTGCGATCTGCTTATTGACCTCCGCCTTTCGCAGAGCATTGCGGAGTTCGTACCAGCACAAGGCCGGGGCAGCAGAGACGTGCGACGACAACTTGATCGCCACTGCATCAGCAATCAGCGTCGGGTCGTCACGCAAGACAATTGACGCCAAGAGCGAAGCATCGACGACGCAGAGAGTTGCCGTTCCAATCACTCGTCCCGCTCCTCTCGAACGAGTGCCAGAACATCCTCCTCAGTCATCGAAGGTACCCCGTTCTGCGATCTCCACGCTCGGAGACCGCTGCGGTGGGCGTCGAGCCACTGCTTGAAACCGGCAGCGCGCTCGGCTTGATCATCGGCCGGCGAAATTGGTTCGCCATCCGCGGTCTCGTATCGATGCAAAATGGTGCCGTTGCGTGTGACCTGCATTGGCAGCCCACGCTCGAGACGGTCGGCCGCCTCTGCTGGGAGATCTTCCACGGCGACGGTGAGGATGTCGAGGGGAGCAGCCATACGGCGATCCTAACAAGTCAGAAGTACCCGTCCTTCTTCTTCTCTTCCATCCCGCCGTCCTTGTCTTTGTCGACGGCACGATTCTGTCGCTCGCTGTTCCTCGCCGCCGCGACTTCGGCGACGACTTCGTCGAGCGTCGCAGCCGTGCTTTCCACTGCACCCGTGCAGATCTGGCAGCCGAGCGTTCGGAACCGCACGCACGCCGTTTCGACCTGTTCACCCGCCTGCGGCTCGATCTTGTCGCCGGCGTACACGTACATGCCGCTCCGCCGAATCACCGGCCGCTCTGCCGCGAAGTACAACGGCACGATCTCGATCGCTTCCCGCGCGATGTACGCCCAGATGTCCAGCTCCGTCCAGTTGCTGATCGGGAAGCACCGAAAGCTCTCACCCGGTGCGTGCCGCGTGTTGTACAGGTCCCACAGCTCCGGCCGCTGGTTCTTGGGGTCCCACTGCTGAAAGCTGTCGCGGAAGCTCAGCACGCGTTCCTTCGCCCGGCTGCGCTCTTCGTCACGCCTTGCCCCTCCGAAGGCGGCGTCGAAGCCGTGGTGCGTCAGCGCGTCGACCAACGCCTGACGCTTGAGCAGGTCGGCACACTCGCCGCACGACCAGCAGGCGGCGTCTTCGCTTTTCTGCTTCAAAGCCTCTTCGTTCCGCCAGACGATCAACTCCATTCCGGCGTCCTTGGCCATCTGGTCCCGGTAGTCGTACATCTCCGGAAACTTGAACGATGTGTCGACGTGCATCAGCGGAAAAGGCGGCCTGCCGGGTGCAAAGGCCTTCTTGGCCAGATGCAGCATCACGGCCGAGTCCTTGCCGACCGAAAACAACATGACCGGCTTCTCACAGCCGGCGACCGTCTCGCGGATGATGTGAATGCTCTCGGACTCCAGTTGATCCAAATGTCCGCGACGGCGCACCACGCCATTAGCTGTATCTCCTACCGGCGAATCGGTAATGGCTCCGCTCATACTGACAGGATGCCCCTTTGCCGCAAAAAGTCCAGTACTGCCGCCACTTCTTCTGCGAGCGACATCTCATCCGTCTTCAATCGCAGCTCAGGCGACGTCGGCGGTTCGTACGGGTCGCTGATCCCGGTGAACGATGCGATCTCGCCCGCCCGCGCCTTCTGGTACAGCCCTTTCGGGTCCCGCTTCTCGGCCTCGGCCAGCGGGCAGTCGACGAACACCTCGGCAAACATCAGCCCGGCCGCTTCGTGTGTCTGACGGGCAACCTCGCGGTCGACGGCGTACGGGCTGATGAAGCAGACGAGGCAGACCAGGCCGGCATCGGCCATGAGCTTGGCCACCTCGCCGACGCGGCGGATGTTTTCTTTTCTGTCGTCGGCGGAAAATGTCAGGCCTGCGTTGAGGCCGAGCCGAATGTTGTCGCCGTCGAGCCGATAGGTCGCCCGGCCGGCATCGAGCAGTGCCTTTTCGACGGCGACGGCCACCGTGCTCTTGCCGCTGCCGCTCAGGCCGGTCATCCACAAGGTGCATCCTGGGCCGCCGGTCGTCTTTGCGCGGTCGTCGACCGTTACCGCGCCGGCGTGGAAGGTCAGGTTCGTGCTCACGCCGGCAGCCTAAGCCGATAGACTCCCCCTGCCGCATGGATGCCGCCCTTGCCGAACCTCGCTTCCTGACCGACGTGCCACCCGACGCGTGGCACGCGCCGGCCGACATTCTGGCGCTGCCACCCGCGAAGGTGCCGAACCACATTGCCGTCATCATGGATGGCAACGGTCGATGGGCGACCCGGCAAGGCAAGCCGCGGCACGAAGGCCACGCCGAAGGCGCCGCCGTCGTGCCCGACCTGGTCGGCGAATGCTGCCGCCTGCGTGACCGGCTCCAAGGCCCCAACTACCTGACGCTCTACAGCTTTTCCCTCGAAAACTGGAAAAGACCGCCTGAAGAAGTTGCGTTTCTGATGGAGATGTACGTCGCCTTTCTGCGGGAGCAAAGGCCGCGGATGATGCGGGAGAACGTTTGCTTCAACCAGATCGGCCGCCTTGAAAATCTGCCGCAACAAGTTCTCGACGAAGTGCACCAGACGCTCGACGAGACGGCCAGGAACGACGGGCTGACGGTGACGCTCGCCCTCAATTACGGCGGCCGGGCCGAGCTTGTCGACGCCGCCCGCCGGCTCGTCACCGACGGCATCGCAGCGGAGGATATCGATGACGACGCCTTTGCCGCCCGCCTGACGACGGGCTTGATCGGCGGCTTTACGGGGCAAACGGTGCCGGACGTCGACCTGCTCATCCGCACCGCCGGCGAGTTCCGGATCAGCAACTACCTGTTGTGGCAGATCAGCTACGCCGAGATCTTTGTGACCGAGGCGACCTGGCCCGACTTCGGGCGCCGCGAGTTGTTCGAGGCGATGCGGTCGTACGCGGGCAGGACGCGGCGCTTCGGGGCGGTGGTGGAGGAGGCGTCAGACGAGCACTCGGTCAACCATCTTTGATCAGGCGGCGGCCTCGATCTCGGCACGAAGATGCTCGACAATCCAGTCGTTCATGCTTTTACCGGCCATGGTGGCCGAGTCTTCGATTTGGCGGTGAAGGACGCTGTCCATGCGGAGCAGAACGCGTCCGCTCTTAGGCTTTTGCGGCTGAATGCCATCTCGCTCGCACCAGGCGAGGTAGTCGTCGATGACAGCCGTGAACGACTCGCGGGCCTCGGCGACGGAGGTACCTTCAAAGTGCAGCACGTCCCGCATGCCCGGCACGGTGCCGCTCATGAGGTTGAGATCTTCCTCGAAGCCGTCGATGACGCCCACATATCCCTTGTGCTTGAAGTGGATCATGGCTCGTGTCCTGTCTCTACGAGGAACTGTCGAATGCGCTTCACCAAGGTGCGGCCGCACTCCCGCCGCGGGTGCGGACGGTGGACAACGAGTCGCACGCCGCTCAACAGAAACCGGACGGACGACCCGCTGGCTTCATCGCTCGTCGCACCGAGAGAGGTAAGCAGGGCCTCGACCGCCGTCCAGTCGATGTTGCCGCTGACGGGTGTCGCAAAGACAGCTTGAAGCATTCGACAATGCTTGCTGTTCATTCGACCTTGATATCGCCCCACGATACTAGTAATAACAACGTCCGTCCAGTCCTGCAAAAACAACTGCGCAAAAAACGCCCGCTTTCGCGGGCGTTGTCAGCCAGTGGCCAGGGCCGGGATCGAACCGGCGACAACACGATTTTCAATCGTGCGCTCTACCAACTGAGCTACCTGGCCAGGTGGGCCACCACGATAGCTCACCGACCCGTCGCCGGCAAGCCGCCGTCTTGAACTGAAGCACGTCTCATCTCGGAACAACGCCGAACAGCACCCGGAAACGCACGAGCAACCAAATCAGCCCCAGCAACGCGACGTCCACCGCCAGCGCCGACCAGCCGCCCGCCAGCTTCGGCCAAAGTTGTCCGTCGGCGAACTGGGTCAGCTTCGTCAGCGGAACGTGAACCAAAAACACGTACAGCGACACCTGGCCCAGAGGGAGCAGCAACCACCCCAAGCTCCCAGAGACGACACGCCACCACCGGTCGGTGCACCAGTAGATCAGCGGGAAGAAGACGATCGCGTTGGCCACCCACGCCGCCCCCAACGTGTCGCGGTTCGTCACCCGCCACGCCAGCGACGCGCTCATCGGCACCTCGACGACGCCAGCTCGCCAGATCGCCAGCGCAATCGATGCCGCCGCCAGCAGCGTGATCGGCAGCGGCCGCGCCACACGCCGCCACACGCCGCCAAGCGACTGGCGGTGCCAGCCCAGCGTCAGCCCCACGAAAAACGGCAACTGCCACGCCGAAATGCGAAAGCCGGTGCGGCCGTGCTCGACGAGCCAAAGTCGCGTGTCGATGCCGGGCATCAGCGTCGCGAGCCAGACGATGACGGTCAGTGCGACAACGACGGCCCACCCCACACGCATCGGCAGCAGCCACAACGCCAGCGGCGTTACCGCCAGGTATACCACGTACCGCGGCAAGACCTGGAGCAGATACGGCTGGTCGAAGCTCAACAGGCTGTACCAGTGCCAGTTGCTGAAGAACGTCACCTTGTACGTCAGCCCCAGGTGTGGCACGTCGAACCGCCTGCCGAAGTAATCCCACGCGGCAAAGGCCAGCACCAGTACGAAGTTCGCAAGCCACAATGTTCCCGCCCGCCGCCACAACGCCTTGGAGGAAGCACCAAGCCCCTGTCGAGCGACCTTCTTTCGGTAGACGACGCCCAGGACGATGCCGCTGATGAAAAAGAACCCGACCGCCGCGTCGACAAAGCCGATCGCGTTCATGAGCGGGTGCAGCGGCGACGGCAGCGCGTGGTTCACCACGATCTTCGCCAGGCACAGCCCTCGCAGCAGATCCAGCCGCAGGTCACGACCACGCTCGTCCAACCGCGGCAATGGCTCGGCCACTTCAGGCGCAGCGGGCTGCAGAACGTCCGTCACACATTCTTTATCGGCCACCGGCGTCCAGAGCTTCTCAAATGCCCCTTGCCTCATGACGCTCGGCCAACAGTCGCGCCACTTCCTGGCAGTCCTTGTCCCCGCGGCCGCTGTTGCAAACGAGCACGTCGTGGCCCTCGCCCAGCTCCCTGGCCAATCGCACAGCGCCGGCGAAAGCATGGGCCGTCTCGAGGGCGCACAGGATGCCTTCGGTACGGGCCAGCAGTTGGAATGCGTCGAGGGCGGCGGTGTCGTCGACGGCTTCGTACTCGACGCGGCCGGTGTCTTTCCAGTAGGCGTGCTCCGGACCGACGCCCGGATAGTCGAGGCCTGCCGAGGCGCTGTGGACGGAGTCGGTCTGGCCGTCGGCGTTCTGCAGGACGTAGCTGAGCGAGCCGTGCAGGACGCCGGGTTGGCCGAAGGTCAGGGGTGCGGCGTGGTCACCGTGGCCGTGCCCGCGGCCGCCGGCTTCGGTGCCGATGAGCCGCACGCCCTTGTCTTCGACAAATGGGTAGAACATGCCGGCCGCGTTGCTCCCGCCGCCGACGCAGGCGACGACGGCATCGGGCAGCTTGTCTGCTTTCTCCTGGAACTGACGCCTTGACTCGTCGCCGATACACCGGTGGAAGTCACGCACCATCGCCGGGAACGGGTGCGGGCCGACGACGCTGCCGAGGATGTAGTGCGTCTCGCCGCTCGAGCCCATCCAGTCGCGCATGGCTTCATTCGTCGCGTCTTTGAGCGTTCGGCTGCCGCTGTCGACCTCGATGACGTTGGCCCCGAGCAGCCGCATGCGAAAGACGTTGAGGTTCTGACGGCGGACGTCTTCGCTGCCCATGTAGACGTCGCAAGGCAGCCCGAACTTCGCCGCGGCCGTCGCGGTGGCAACGCCGTGCTGACCCGCGCCGGTCTCGGCAATTACACGCTTCTTGCCCATCCGCTTGGCCAGCAACGCCTGGCCGATCGTGTTGTTGATCTTGTGCGCGCCGGTGTGCAGCAGGTCTTCACGCTTGTGCCAGATGCGTGCCCCGCCCACTTCGGCCGTCAGGCGGTCGGCCGACACGAGCAACGTCGGCCGGCCCGCAAAGTCGCGCAGGTAGCCATCGAGCTCAGCCTTGAATTGCGGATCCTTCTTCGCATCTTCGTAAGCGGCGTCGAGTTGATCGAGCGCACTGATCAGCGTCTCAGGCACAAATGTTCCGCCGTAGTCGCCAAAGTATCCGCGGCGAGATGGTGGCGCTTCAAGAACAGGCATGAGTCACTTTACGTCCGGAGCAACGCAAGGGGGCGAAGAGGCGAAGGTCCGCGAAGAAGTGAAATTGCCCGGAAGCCGCGTCTGAGCCGACTTCTGTGCTTCTCGCTTCTTCGCCCCTTCGCGTTCCTCCGGCCTCGACCTGCCAACGATGCACCATGCCCTTTGCCAACGACCTGCTCGCGGCCGTCGCCGATAAGAAGTCGCGGGTCTGTGTCGGCATCGACCCGATGCCCGACCGCCTGCCGGACGAGCTTCGCCCCAAGGCCACCGATCCGCGGTCGACCCTCGACAGCGTCTTTGCCTTTGTCGTCGGCGTGCTCGATGCCGTCGCCGACACGGCGGCGTGTGTGAAGTTCCAGTCGGCCTACTTCGAACGTTTCCACGCTGACGGCGTGGCGGCCTACTTCGAGCTCGTTGCCGAAGCCAAGGCCAAAGACTTGCTCGTCATCGGCGACGCCAAACGGGGCGACATCGGCGCGACAAGCACCGCCTACGCCGCGGCCCATCTGACGCCGCACCCGGACGAAGATTCGTCGACGCCGCACGCCCTGACCGTCAATCCGATGCTCGGCCTCGACACGCTCGAGCCGTTCGTCACAACCGCCGCCGAACACGGCAAGGGCCTGTTCGTTCTCGTCCGCACGAGCAACCCCGGCAGCGTCGAGCTGCAGGACGTTGTGCTCGACGACGGCCGCACGTGGAGCGAAATGCTCGCCGACAAGCTCGCCCCGCTGGCGGCGGCCAACGCAACAGACGGCGTCAGCCTGGTCGGTGCCGTCGTCGGAGCGACGCAGCCGCACACAATGCAGTCGCTCCGCAAACGCCTGCCGACGTCGATCTTTCTCTTGCCCGGCTACGGCACCCAAGGCGGCACGGCCGAAACCGCCAAAGCCGCCTTCGCCGACGACACCGCCGGCGCCATCGTCTCGGCCAGCCGCAGCGTGCTGTACCCCGATCGCCAAGCTGACGAATCGTGGCAAGCCGCCATCGCCCGGGCGGCCCGCGACATGCGGGACGACCTTCGAAACGTTGTCGGATAACCCTTGTCAGTCGAACGCCCGCTGGAGCACCATGACGTCTTCGGTTTCGTCAACGTTCTCCAGCGTGTGGACATGCACGAAGCCGCCGCGTTGAAGCCAGGCACGGAGAATGACATCAGGTTGTCTGACAAGCACGATCAGCCGCCTGGCCGGGTCGCCGATGACTTTGCCGTGCTTGCCCATCGCTGCAACCGCCGCCACCAGCAGGTCGCTGCCGTGGCCGCTGCGTCGGTGTTTTTGGGCGACTTCTGCGAAGAGCAGTTGATACACGCCACGCTGGCCGCCGAGCTTCGCCCAGACGACGCTGCCATAGGGCCCGCTGATCTCCTGCGAAAACGCCGGCGGCATGAGCTTCTTCGACGTCGGCATAGGCGGGTTGGCTTCAAGCGTGCTCACGCCCCTGTTCTACGGCACCTTCTAAAGAACCCCCAGTTGCCCCCGAGCCGCGGTCCCACGGATTGCCGGTCCGACGATGCAACAAGCACAGGGCAAACGTTTTCCCGGAAGCCACCTCCCGCATCGCAAGCCGGCTTCCGGGACGACACGTGCCCCGCGCGATGGTCGTCGTCAGACCAGCGGTCCGTGGAAGAGCGGCTCACGGCACGTCCTCCTGCACGAATCTGGCCCTTCTTCGAGCGTTGACCAGGCGGTACGTTCGTCCCCATGACCGATTCGGCTTGGGCCACACGCAACCTCTTCGGCCACCTCTGGTCCCGGACCAAAGACGCCTGGCACGCCACGCCCGGTGGCACGCTGCCACGCCTGCTAGGCGGCCTCGTCGTCGCGTGGCTTGTCGCAGGCGTCTTGTGCTTCGTGCTGACCACTGTCGCCAAATCGAGGGCCGACGACGGCCTTCAAGATTGGGATAGAGCCCAACTGCTCCACGTCGCCGAGTCGACCGGCTGGGCGAGTTGGCCGCCGCTGAAGTTCACCGACGGCATCATCCTCGAGTCGCCGGGCAACCTGTTCATTCTCATTCCGGTCACACTCTTTGTCGCCGGCTTTGCACTCTGGCACCGCCGCCTCGTGCTGGCGATCGGCGTCGTGCTGTGCTACGTCATGGCCCGGTTCCTCATCTGGATCGGCTGGTCGACATGGGACCGCCAACGCCCCGACCTCGTCGCCGACGGCGCAGCCGCGTTGAGCGCCCACTCGTTTCCCAGCGGCCACGTGATCCTGACGCTCACGACGTACGGCCTGCTCGCATGGCTCTGGATGCGGGCCAGCCGCAGCGTGATCGAGAAAGTTGTCGCGACTTTCCTGCTGCTCCTACTCGGCTTCGCCGTCGCGATCGCCCGCTTGCGACTCGGCGCGCACTGGCCCAGCGACGTCATCGCCGGCGGCATTGTCGGCCTCGCCTGGCTTATCGGATGCGCGGCTTCCATCACCTTTGCCGAACGGCACGCTTTCGGCAGGCATCTCCCTGACACCACGGGTTAAGCCGCTTTCGGGCGAAGCCCATAGCACCTGTCCGCATCATCCCCGACCTCCGGCCGGGTGCCACTGATTGGCCACCTTCTGAGGTGGACAACCAGTGTCGGGCAGAATGAACGTCAACGTGATTGCCACGAGCATCGCTCGCAGACACTGGTTGCCCGCATCAGAATGCGGTCAATCAGTGGCACCGGAGGCAGCGGGAAGGGGTGACGCGATAGCTGAAAGAGGGCTGATCTAGCGTACTCCTGCGCATGCGCCCGACCTCCGACTCGTTGAGCCGCGGCTCAACGAGTCGGAGGTCGGGCGCAGGTTGTGACGTGTCCCGCGACAGGTGCTGCGCGATGCCATCCATCAGGCGGATTCGCTCTGACTTGCCCGATCGAGCTCGACGCATGGTAAACCCGCAACGAAGACAGCCAGACTCTATCTCGATAGAATTGCACCTTCACGCGTCGGCTTTAGACTTCGGCGATGCGGCTCGCTTCTCGTCGTCGGTGGTTTTGTAGTTCCTGCATCGGGCTGACTCTGCTGCTCGCCGACAATGCGTTCGGGCAAGACCTGTACATCGGGCCGCTGCCGGAGCAGCCTGCGGCGACAACGACGCCAGCCAACAGCGGCCATGCCTTCGACGATCCGCGGAACTTCAACGGAAGCCTCGGCTTCGCGATCGGCTACGTCCCGTACATCGAGGACACGACCACCTTCGACTATCGCGATGGCTACGCGCTTATCGCCCAATTCGGGTTCGAGCAGGACGACGAGGATCGGCGAAGACGGTCCTACGGCGAGTTTCGTTACGTGCAGGCAGAAGGTGAGATAACGCCCTCAGCCGTACAAGGCGAGTACCGCCTGCAGTCTATAAGCGGCACGCTCAACGAGATGTTTATGCCGCCCCATGAAGAAGCTGGCTTCTTCTACGGCGGCGGCTTCGGCTTCGCTCAGATGACGAAAACGCTCGAAGCCGAAGACGGGAGAGACATCAGCGAAGGCTCCTTCGCGTGGCTTGTGAGGCTCAACGTTGGCGCGGAGCTTCTGTCTTCCGAAAAGTCGTCCCTCAACATCGGCTTCGATCTGGAGGCCGCACTTCCCTACTTCGACGACGATGGCGAGTCGGGGGCGAGTCTGTTCCTGACGCCGACCGTATATCTGCTCTTCGAGTCGAGGTTCTGATCTGGCCCGCTGGTGACCTGCCGACAGTTCGTTACGTTGGCATCCGTGACCGCCGCTCTGCGATTTGTCGGGCTGACCCTGCACTACGGGCTCAAGCCGATCTTCCGTGACTTCGAGCTTGAGGTGCGGAACGAACAGGTGACGGCCGTCATGGCCGCCAACGGCGTGGGCAAGTCGACGCTCCTCGCCGCCGCGGCCGGGATGGTGCCGCCGTGGCGAGGCTTTGTCGAAGTCGCCGGCCACCGTCGGCGGGATACGGAAGCGAGCGAGCTGGCGGCACGGCAGGCGAGCGTCTACCTGGCTGCCGACCCGTGGCTGCCTGAGGTGCTGACCGCCCGCGAATGGGTCGTGACGTGCGGCCGCATCTGGAGTGTCGACGACCGCCGACTGCTCGACCACGCCGGCCGACTCCTGGACCTGTTCGACCTCGGCGAGGGCGACACGCCGATCAAAGACCTGTCGACGGGCCAGAAGCAGAAGGTCGCGTTGGCCGGTGCGCTGGATTCCGACCGCGGCTGCGACCCCTTTCGCGCTGTTCGGCAGCTTTCTGCTCGCTCAGCAGGGTGAGAAACACGTTTTACCGGTTGTTCTCACCGTGTTGGTGGTCGCTGCGGGCCTGACCTTCGGCACGTTGGCGCCAGGGGGCGATTGGCGCGGCGAGGTCGCGTCGTGGACGGCCGCTGTCGTTTCGCTTGGCGTGGCAGCGTGGGTTCTGAAGCTGATCCGGAAACTTTTAGTCGACCTGGCTGCGGGTCGGATTCGGCAGCGGGAGAGCGCCTGGCAGCTCTGGCTCGATCCGAGTCGGTCGGGTCAGTTTGCGGAGCGGTCGCGAATGGTCGCGCCGGCGACGTGGCCGGAGACGGAGTGCGGGTGGAACCGCGCTTTGCCAATCATGGCTGCCGTGCTAGCAACGTGGTCTCTTGCCTCAATCGGGACAGCTCAAATTGCAGAACTTGACGACGTGACGCCTTTGCTCGGCCTGACGGCACTGGTCACATTGATCGGCTTTTCCTGTGAAATTGCCCTGTATGGCGTCGGTAAGGTGTCGCTCGCCCTGGTGTCGATGCCGACGCGGGGCAGGCCGCGGCTGAGGCATCTTGTGCTCCGCTGGCTGCTCGCCGGGACAGCGTGCGGCGGGATCATCTGGCTGTTGTTCGGCCTCGGCTGGCCGATGGAGGTTTACCTCCCGCTCGCCGTCGAGGCGGCGATGAGCATCGTGCTGTTCGTCGGCCCGACACGACGCCGCTGGCGACTGACGGCGATGACGTTCGGATCGACTCAGCCGCAGAAGCAGCAAGTCGATGCAAAGCTGCCGCCGCTGGCTCGCGGGGAGAAGGTGCCGTACAGAGTCGGGTAGTGCGTGGCGAGGTTGCGCAACGGCGGCCGCGGCGGCGGGTGTTGGCGGCGGACGCACTGAACGTCGCCAGGTACCACCCTTGTCGCACCAGCGCCGGGATGGGCCGATGACCCCATACCGCACGGCGGACGACCCGCCGACGGACTGGCGGACACACAATGTTTCACGTGGAACATCGGCCGAGACCTCGAAACCCGGCTGCCGACCCGTGGCGAGGGTTGGCAATGTTCCACGTGGAACATTCCAGCTCCGCCGCCGCCCGCCCCGACCCACTTGGCCGCCGCCGCGCAGCGCCGAGCTCGGCCTTCGCTTCAAGAACCGACCCTGAGCCACGACTCAAGCCGTCGGCTGCGGCTCGAAGTTCTTCGCCGGCTCGTACGTCGCGGGAGCAGACTTTTCGGTCACGTGAGCAGTGGCTTGGTTGCCGCGCAAAGCCGTCAGAATTCCCGCATGACCGATGCGGCGGTGGTAGGCGCCGAGGTCTTCGCCGCCTTGTCCGTTGACCTTCCAAGCGTCGAATAGTGCAGCCGTCACGAGGGGCACGTCGTCGCGTTTGACCTGCCGGAGGAACAACTTGCCGTCTTCGACGAGGGGCGTGCCCTGGTGCCTGCCGCCTTCGTCGCCGCCGACTTTGAGCATGTACATATCCGGTCCCTGCCCGACCCAGCCGATGCTCTTGGTGCCGGGCCTGAAGCACTGCCGTTCGCAGCCGGTGATGCCGATGGATTCGCTGATGTCGCCGTAGCCCATGGCTTCGAGCTTTGTCAGCAGTTCCGGCTCGAATTGCTCAGAATCCGTGTAGCTCAGTCGGCAGGTCGGCAGGCCGACGCACGCGCCGCTCTTCATGCGAAGCGTGCTGGCCTTGCGGGTGCCGACGCCGAACTCGGTGACGGTCGCGTCGAAGTCGGCCTTGGCCGCCGGGTCGATGTTGGTCAGCAAGAGGTCCTGGTTGGCCGTCACCATGACCTCTGCGTCGAACTTCTCGACGAGCGCCGAGACGAGCGACTGGAGCTTCTCGCCGCGACCTGACGCGCTGCCCATGCCGTCGGCTTTGGCTCCGTCGTCTTCGCCGCGGTCGATGAGGCGGCCGTTCTCGACCCAGAGGCCGAAGGCTGCTTTTCCGTTGCTTTCCTGAGTTTGCCATCCGTGATGAAGGCGACGCGGGCCGACGTCGTAGTCCTCGATGGCGTCGCTGAAGCTGGCCCCGGCCGCCTTGACCTGCTCGCGGTACCAGCCGATGCCCTGGCTATGCACGACGTACTTGAGCCGTGCCCAGTGGCGGTTCTTGCGGTCGCCCCAATCCTGGTGAACCTTCACGACGGCGTCCATACCCGCGTGCAGCTCATCGGGCGTAAAGACGCCCAGCGGCTCGCCGAGGGTCGAAAAGCTTGATTTTCCGTTCTTTTCCCCTTGCCCGCCACCGACGTAGAGCTGGTAGGCGGCGAGTTTGCCGTCTTCGATGATGGGGGCGATGCCGAGATCGTTCGTGCGAAGCTCGACGCAGTTGTCCATCTCGACGTCGCCCGTCTCGGCGTTGCGGTGGGCGCTGCCGAAGGCGACCTTGAACTTGCGGTTGAGCAGCGTCGGCGAGTACTCGAATCGGCCGGGGCTGCCGACGCGTTGCTCGGCAGCGACGCGGTCATAGGCGGTGTCGACGCCGAAGATCTGAATGTGCGGCCCCTCTGGAAGCTGGAAGTACGTGCCGTACCGATGAGCAAGCTCGTGGACGTTGACGAGCGTGGAGAACTTGCTCAGCGGGCAGCCCATGACGTTGCGAACGTTGTCGCCGCACCCGTTGAGGGCAAAGAAGCCACTCTTGGCGATGTCACGGACGACGGCTGCAAGGTCGGCCTTCCTGATCCAGTGGAACTGAATGTTCTGCCGAGTCGTCAGGCGGATGCTCTGGCGACCCTCCGGCGAGGTCGTGTACCGACGGCTGATGTCGTCGATGACCTTCCACTGGTGCGGCAGGAACGCCCCGCCGCCCGGCACGCTGATGCGGACCATGTACATCCAGTCCTTTTCCTTACCCGTTTTGGCCCGGTTGTACTCGAGGTAGATGCCGTGGCTCTTGGCGATGGCCTCGGCCTCGGCAGAGAGCGACTGCTCGACATTGTCGTTGACTGCCTGGGGAAGACCATCCAGCAGGCCGCCAGCGAGCTTGATGCGTTCGTTGCCGTTCCACTCGGCTTCGGGCGTATGGAGGTAGGGCTCGGGGGCGAGGTGGCGACTCATGCTGCCGAAAACCTAGTCGGCCATGGCCAATAGTCAAGATTGAGCTTGACGCGGTCGATCCACCGGCGAACGGTTGGCGGTGAGCTCGCTTCAGGTTCTTCCCGCCGACTTGCCGTTGTGGCACGAAGGCACACCCGACGACACCGCGTCGCCCGACAACGTCATCGAGTGGGTCAGCCGCACGTTTCCTGACGATCGCGTTGCAGCGACGACCGGGTTCGGCATGGAAGGTTGCGTGTTGATTGACCTCATCGATAAGGCCGGCCTGTCGATTCCGGTCATTTGGCTCGATACCGGATTCCTGTTCGACGAAACGCACGACTTACGCCGTCGGCTCGAAGCGAGATATCCTCGGCTGTCGTTCGTTCGCCACGCAATTGACCTCTCGCCCGAAGAGCAGGACCTGGCCATGGGGCCACGCCTGTGGCAGCGGGATCCTGACCGGTGCTGTGGGCTCCGCAAGGTCGTGCCGATGCGGCGGGCAATGGCGGATGTCGATGTCTGGCTTGCGGCAGTGCGGCGTGGACAATCACCCGAGCGGGCCACTTTGCCGGTGGTCGGGCGCGATGCCAAGCACGATGTGTGGAAGGTGTGCCCGCTGCTGACGTGGAGTCGGCCGCAGGTTTGGCAGTACGTCATCGACCACGATCTGCCGTTCAACGTGTTGCACGAGCGGGAGTATCCGACGGTCGGCTGCACGCACTGCACGCGGCCGGTTCCCGGCAGTCGACCGGGCGACTACAGCCGCGAAGGCCGCTGGACCGGCACGACCAAGAGCGAGTGCGGCCTGCACGGCGCGGGCATTTGAGAGCTGCGCACAAGCCAACTCATCCGGAGCTAAGCCACCTCGAGCGCCGGCGTGTCGACCTCTGACGCCGCTGGCATGGTGTCGACGGGCTCGACGTCTTCAACGACCGGTGGCGGCTTAGGCGCGGTCATGTGGTCTTTACCGATGCAGAAATAACCGTCGAGGCTCGCTCCTTCGCTGACGGTCATGGAGCGGGCGTCGACGTTACCTGCCAACGTCGATTTGGGACCGGCCAAAATGGTGCCGCGGACGGTGGTCTTGCCGCCCGTGTTGGAGCGGACTTCGCCGCGGGCGACCAGGCCGCCGCATTCGACGGTCTTGGCCACGACGCGGCCCTTCTTCTCGACCACGAGCATGCCGACGGTCCTGATCTCACGCCTGGCGTCGTACCGCTTGACCTGCACATCGCTGACCTGCAGCGGCTTGTTGCAGTGCTTGCAGGTGACGGTCTGGGCACGCCTGCCGACTTCCTGCTCACGCCCGCAGTGGTAGCAGACGATCGTCAGCTGACCGGCGGGCGGGGCGAATCTGGACAAAAGGTTCGACACGATGCGGGTGGGCTTGGACCGTCAGCCGTCGGCGCTGCTAGTTGTTCACGTGCAGGCCGTTACGCAGCGGCATCTCCTGCGAGCCGCCCTCGGCTTGCGGCTCGCCTTTGCCCTTGGTCGCATTCGGGCCGACAGAAACGTGGCCTTTGAAGACCGCGCCTTCTTCGACGACAAGCTTCGAGGCAGACAGGTCGCCTTCGAGGTCGGCCGTCTGGCACAGCTCGACGCGACCTGCGGCGTGCAGGTTGCCGCGGACGTTGCCGTCGACCTTGACATTGCCGGCTTTGACCTCACCGGTCAGCGAGGCTTCTCGATCGACGTGCAAAACGCCGGGCGTGCGGATTTCGCCCTCGAACTTGCCTTGCAGACGCAAAGCCTTTTCGAAGGTGAGCTCGCCCTTGAACGAAACGTCGGGGCCCAGAACGGTTGGATAATCTTGATCGGCCACGATGCCACTCCTTGGCGGTCGGGTGAGGTGAAGGTGCGGTGGATCGTGCATCCAGCACGCCGCGAGCCCGCAGCGTACCAACGACGGCGGCGTTGGCAAGGTTCAAGCTCGGGTTCCTTCTCGAGCCTCACCAACCCCACAGGGTTCCGCACACGTCCTGCCGGTCCTACCAATAGACGTGGCAGCGACCCTTCTCATCCTCGGAGCCGGCGGGCACGGCAAGGTCGTCGCAGACGTCGCCCAGGCGTGCGGCTACGTCGTCGCCGGGTTCGTCGACAACGACCCGTCGCTCACCGGCAAAGCGGTAGCCGGTATCGACGTGCTTGGCCCGATTTCGCGACTCGAACGCATCGCTGCCGACGTTGGTGCCCGGCAGGTCGCCGTCGCGTTCGGCGACAACCGCGTTCGGCTGGAACACGCTCGTGAAGCCAGGCGGGCGGGACTGGCACTTGCGACACTCGTCCATCCCACCGCCAGCGTCGCCGCATCGGCCAAGCTGGGCGACGGAACCGTCGTCTGCCGCGGCGCGAGCGTGTGCGTCGAGTCGACGGCGGGCGTTGCCTGCCTCATCAACACGAATGCAGTTGTCGATCACGAGTGCGTGCTGGGCGATGCGGTACACGTCTGCCCCGCCGCCTCACTCGCGGGGCGCGTCGAGGTGGGCGAGGGTGCGATGGTCGGCATCGGCTCGACGATCATCCAGTGCCTGACGGTCGGGCCGTGGGCGACGGTCGGAGCAGGCGCGGTTGTGACACGAGACGTGGCAGCCGACGCCACCGTAGTCGGCGTACCGGCCAGGTGACGCTCGAGCTAAGACGGTGCTTTTCCGAGCTTGTTGAGCAGGAACGGCAACCACCATTCCTTACGCAGCCGCACCTTGGCGTCGAGCCGGGCGGCGGCGTGCTGTGCCTTGAGACTCGTCTCCAAATCGCCCCGCTTGCGGGCGGCGTGACTGAGCATCATGAGGTTGTGCAGGAAGTAGGCCCTGGCCCCACGTCGACGCGCCTGACGAATTTGAGGCGTTGGGGCCGGGTGCTTGGCGACGACGAGTTCGTGCCCTTCGAGGTGGCGCAGCACGCTGCCGCTGGAGTTGCCGGCGTGGACGCGATAATGCAGCGCGATCCGCCCGTCGTAGATGAACGTCCCGAGCCCACTCAGGCGGATGTACAGATCCCAGTCGTCGCTGCCCCAGATGTTCGTGTCGTACCCGCCGATGCGGTCGAGGGCGTCTCGGCGGATAAGCGTCTGACCGGGCGTGGCGATCCAGCAACCGGCCAGGAATTCGTCGTGGCACAAGCCGCTGGGCCTGCGGTAGCCATCGCGCGGCGTCGGTGGCAACGGCTTGCCGTCACCGTCAATGCGATCATCTTCGCCGTAGACGAGGACGGCGTCGAGATCAGATTCGAGCGCATCGATCTGCCAGGCGAACTTGTCGGGTGGCAGCACATCGTCATCGTCGAGCAGCGCGACGTACTTGCCTCGGGCGAGCTTGATACCGGCGTTGCGAGCCGACGCCTGACCGCCATTGTCCTTGCGGTGGTACGTCACGCCTCGGTCGAGATACGGCTTGACGACTTCGCCCGTGTCATCCGGTGAGCCGTCGTCGATGACGAGAATCTCGGTCGGCCCATCGAATGTCTGGGCCAGCACACTGTCGAGCGTGTGCGGCAAGACTGTGGCGTGGTTGTACGCCGGGATGACGACGCTGACGACGGGCGTGGTGTCGCTGGAATCGCTCATGCGGCCTTGGCGTCGGAGGTGGCAACGGGCACTGCTGCAGGCAAGGCCGGGGCGTTGGCGGGCGTGACCTGACCGGCAGGCGTGTCGAGAAAGTCGGCCGGAATCGCCGGAGCAAGCGGAATCGGGTGTGTCAGCAAGGCCACGAGCTGGTTTCGCGTCACAAGGTAGCCGCGGTTTGCAAAGTCGTCGCCCCACGCCCGGATGGACTCGGCCTCGGTCACCGGACCAGCGGCCGACACGACTTCGGCCCCTGGCCCACGCAGGTAGGCCGACACCAGCGTCGCCAGATGATTGGGCGTTCGCGTCGAGCGGGATTCGCTGCTCCAGATCACGAACAACCTCGCGTCGGTCGAGGCCAGCACGGTCGCCCACGTTGCGTCGACGCAGGCCGTGTCGCCTACGGCAGCTTTGGCTTCGATGACGATCGTGGTGGCGTCGGCAGCATCATCGGGTATCGCCTGCAGATCGTCCGTGACGACGAGCCGATCGAGAAGCGGATACCGCTGCCGAGTCACGACCTGCAGCGTCTCCGGCAGCTCGCGTTGCCCACGCGACCCGCGTAGGCCGAGCAGCGACAGGTGCTTGGCGACGACAACGGCAACCTTGGGCACCGCCAGGCCACGCTCGTGCAGCTGGTTGAAGCTGAGCCGCTCGACGTCCCGCACGACCGGCCAGAACGTTTTGCCGTCCAGCACGACAGGCTCGGCATCGGCCGTGCGATCCAGTACGCCGGCAACGTGACGGGCGACCCGCTCGCTGGTGATGCTCGCCAGAGACAGGTTCCAGTCGCACACGTCCTTGTTGTGCGGCGTACCGGGCACTTCCTGGCGGACAACGACGGCCGGGCTGGTGCCGAGCGGGTACGGGCCCCAGCGTTTGTCATTCTCCGGCCCGACGACGGCGACGACGGGAACGCCGCGGGCGCGGGCGACGTGCATGACTCCCGTGTCGTTGCAGACAAGGCACTTGCAACCGTCGTAGAAGCCGGTCAAGCCGAGCAGGCCGCCGGCTTCAAATGCGGTGATGGCTCTGCCGCGGACGGCCTCCGGAATGCGGGCGATGATTGCATCGATGAGTGCCTTCTCGCCGTCACCGGCACCAGTGAAGACGACTTTGAGCGTCGGCCGCTCCTTCAGCAGCGTCGTCGCGAGTTCCGCAAAGCGGTTGCCCGGCCAGCGTCGGCTCGGCCGTTTGCTGCCCGGGTGCATGGCCACGACCTCGTCGCCGATGCTTACGCCGATGGCTTCGCGGAACTTGCTTGCGGCTTCGCTGACGGCGTCATCGTTGAGCTGCAGGAACGGCACCCGCGCCGCCGGCTCGATCGTGCCGAAGACACTCTCGACCAGTCGCAGGTTGAGCTCTGCTTCGTGCAGGTTCGGGTCGATCGGCACAACGTGGTCGGCATAGCGCTGCAGCGGGTGGCCGTCGTACAGGCCCAGGCGTTGGGGGGCTCCGGAGAAGACGGCCTCCGGCAGGTTGAAGTACCAGACACCGGCGACGACAAGGTCGAACCCGCGGCCCAGCAGTCGCATGGCACCGAGCCATCGTGCTGTCCGGCCCTTATTGAAGAAGCGCAGCTCGACGGTCTCGTCGACATACGGAGATTGCTTGAGCAGCGATCCACCGGAACTGCCGGCGCAAGGGCCACGACCACCTTGGCCGTCGGAAACTTTTCGCGAAGTGCGCGAAGGGTCGGGAAGAACACGACGGTGTCGCCGAGGTGGCCGTTGCGGACGACGAGAATGCGAGCGACGCGTCGCGTGTCACCTTTGGCCAGTCGAAACAGGCGACGCGTCAGGTGGTAGCCGTGCCCGAGAACTCGCGTGGCGGCGTAGACGATCTTTTGCTGACCCGACAAGGCCATCGACTCGTAGTTGCCGCTGATGACGCGGACGCTGTGGTCTTTGCCGTCGAGTCGCGGCTCGACACTGACAGCTTGCCTGCCGGGTCGATCGATCCGCGGCTGAGGTTGACCTTGCTGGTGGCGTGCTTCGGCGGCGTGCTGCTGGGCCTCGATCAGTCGCTTTTCGAGGTCGTCGGCACGCTTCTGCCAACTGGCCGCCCGGGCGGCGTGCTGGCGTGCCTCGCGCCCTGCCGCCGGATCGGCCAAGGCCGCGTCGACAGCTTCGGCAAACGCTTCATGCGTCAAGCATACAGCCGCGACGTCGCGTACCGAGTTCAACCCCTCCAACGCCGTCGCCACCGTCGGCAGGTCGGCGGCGAGATACTCGTACGCCTTGAGCGGATTGCACGCCCGCGTCAGCTCGCTCTGCACGTAAGGCACGAGCCCGATCGTGAACCCTTTGTAGACGCCGGCCAGGTCTTCGTACGCAACGCGGCCGGTGAAGTAGACGTTGGGCAATGCCTCCAGCGCGGTAACGTCCACGCCGTCCTTCACGGGTCCGGCGAGCACGAACGCAACGTCATGGCGACGCCTGGCGAGCGTTGCCACGAGCCATTGGTCCATCCGCTCGTCGACCTGCCCGACAAAGCCGGCCACGCCCGCGCGACGTGGCAAGTCGGCGTCGATCCGGTCGAAGATCGCGTGTCGGGGTGATGACGCCAAGGCCGCAGGGGAGAAGTCGTCGACCTCGACACCGTTCTCCTGCAGGTAGGTGTGCGGCTGGATCTGCTTGAACTGTTCGACGAGCTCCGGCGAAACGGCCAGGGCCACGTGCGACTGCTCCAGGGCGAGCTTCTGCTCGCGTCGCTGGTGTTCGACAAACGAGGCCGGCATGTTGCCGAAGGCGCTGTTGTCGTCGAAGGCGAGCACCACGCGAGCCGAGGCATCGATGCGGTCGGCGAGCCAACGCGATGCGGGCCAGCTCGTGATGACCACCGGCGCCCAACAGCCGACGCGTTCGGTCACGCCCCGCACCACACGCGGCGGCAGCCTTGTGGCGATAGCACGCGGCAGCTTCGGTGCCGGCAGGGTCAGGACGTGCAGGCCGGGCCCGACTTGGCGAAGCCCGTTGCCGCTGGAGGGTGGCCAGACATCACCGACAAAGCGAGTGGGCGTGCTCAGCGACGCGCCACCGGCATCTGGGGCGATGGGGTCGACGTACAACACGCGATGCCCCCGCCGGGCCAGGCGGGTGAGCAGGTGTTGCTTGGCCGTTCGTGTGACGTGCCAGCCTTGTTGTCCGAGGCAAACAATGTTCATCGGCTAGGCCGCTGGCGGGCAGACGTCGCCCCTGCGGCGACGCTACGCCGTTGATCGGTTCATCGCCGTCCCCGGCCTAAGCGGGCGCGGCTTAGAAGATGATCTGGAAAATGCTGGCGATGATCGACAGCACACCCAGCACGATGGCGATGATGCTTGTCACGCCGCCGCGAATGCTCGGGGACAGGGCCATGATCGCCCCGACGACGCCGCTTCCGATCGCGATAATCGACAGGAGCACGTCGAAGTACTCCGTGAAGTAGACCAACAGCACGCACACGACGGCGACAATGCTGGGAATGCTGAACGACGGCCTCGCAGGGCGACGGCTGGGCGGGTTGTAGTCGAGGGTGGCCATGCCCGAAGCTATGCAAACGGGCGGCCAAAGCCTACGTGACCGCCGACGAGCGTGGCCACGGGTGCCGCGTCAAGGTGCATCAGCGTTGTCAGCGGATCGTCGCCTCCGGGGTCGGCAAAAGCGACCATATCTGCCGAGGCACCAGGCGAGACCTCACCCACGCGACCGTCCAGCCCCAATGCCGCGGCACCGCAGGTCGTGATCATCGGCCACAAGGTCTCAGCTGCAACGTTCGGCCTCTCACGAGCGACGTGGCGCAGTTCCGCCAGCACATCAAGGTCGGGAGTGCTCGCCCGACTGTCTGTGGCAAGGCACACGTTGATGCCGCGGGCGAGCATCTCCTCGAAGGGATGCGGCGGATGGCCGAAGTGAGCGTGCGTCCGCGGGCAATAGGCCACGGATGCTCGGCCACGGGCGAGGCGATCGAGGTCGCCTGCTTCGAGGTAATTGACGTGGGCCAGCACGATCGGCACCGCCGCGTCGAGCAGGCCCACGTGGTCGGCAAAGGCGACGGGCGAGCCGTCGAAGGTCGGCACGTCGCCCGTCCAGTCGCCGATCGCCTCCCACAATCGGCGAAACGGGCCAGTGCCTTGCCGCAGGAACTCGCCCTCACCCGTCGCCTCTGCCAGATGCGTACACAACGGCCGACGGTGTGCGGTCGCCCAGTCGAGACACCTCGCGTAGGCGTCAGGCTCGGCCGTGTACGGAGCGTGCGGCGAAACGGCAGTCGTCAGCCGATCGGTCTCTGACGCCAAGTCGGTCGCAGCGGCCACACGCTTATCGAGCAAGCTTCTTCGCCCCGCCATCGCCTGCACCTCACCGAAGCTGACGACGCGGATGGGGCCGTCGCGTAAGGCCTTGCGCGTGGCGGCAGGGAATCTGCTGATGTCGCCGACGGTCGTGACCCCAAACGCCAGCGACTGGGCCGCCCCCTGCCGGGCCGAGTCGGCGGCGACGGCTTTGACATCAACGCCCTCGGCCACGCGACGTGTCACGATGCCGATGAGCCAGTCCGCCAGATGCGGCGGCGGCTCGCCCGGTCGGACGTGCGTCAGTTCCAGGTGCGTGTGCGCATTCACAAAGCCTGGCAGCAGCAGCACGTCGCCGAGATCGACCGTTTCGCCGTCGAAGGGTGGCAGATCGTCCACCTCGCCACTGGCAACGACGCGGCCTTTGTCGACCAGCACGGCCGCCTGCGACACCACGTCAAGTGGCCTGTTGTGCCGTATCAGCGCCATCCGGCCCGCTTTGATCAGCCGCATCGTCGCAGACGATAGCTATATTTCAGGTTTGTGCGTCCGGTATCTCTTGTCAGTTTCGCGTTGGCCCCCGGTTCGTTAGAGTCTTTGGCAGATGCCCGTTGATCCCGCCGACGCCATGCTCGCAGCCACGACCGGTGGCCAACTCTCACCCGAAGCGATGGCCGATTTGCGCGAAGCGCAGGCGACGATGCGACGCTTCGTGGCGGTCGTCGAGGCGGACGGTCGGTTCCCGCTCGAGGCCTTTCGATTTTTGCAAGAAGGTCTCGACCACGCCGTCAAGCGAACGCATGGCCCTAACGCAGGCCTGACCCGCAGCCCCGACGGCAGCGGCAAGCGTGTCGAGCCAGGCACAGATTTGGACGAGCACCCGCACCACATCTCGGCGCGTGAGCTTTGCGAGGGACTTCTCGATCTAGCCCTGCTCCGCTGGGGCCGCCTGGCCAAAGCCGTACTCAATGGATGGGGTATCGAGCGGACCGACGACTTCGGCACAATGGTCTTTTTGCTCGTCGACAACGATCTGCTCCGCAAGACCGAAGGCGATCGGCTCGAAGACTTCAGCGGCATCTTTACGATGAGCGAGATCGAGCGGCAATACGCCATCGATATCGACGGTGGCATCGAGGCCGACGAGGTGCATGTCGCGGGGGCGGCGTGAGCGAGTCGGCACCGACGCAACCCGAGACGCGACTCAGGGCGGAGCCGTGGCCGTTCAAGCCGCGGCGCAAGATGTTCTTCGTCCTGCTGGGGCTGTTCGTGATCTGGTTGACGACGCTGTTTGTGCTCAATGTAACGACGTAGGGCCGTCGAACAGTTGCCGGTCTAAGGGCAAATGCTGTTGATGTAGCCGCAACATTATGGGACGGTGCAATCGCCCTGCTGTCGGCTCGGGCGCCGACGGCGGCACGTACTACGTCCCAATACGGTTTGCCGTATCTGCCTGAGGAGTCCAGAACATGTTTGATGCTTTACGTTCCGTCTCGGCCAAAGCCGCCGCAGGCAAAGCCGTCCTTCGCCGTGCGGCCATGATCGAGTCGCTCGAAACCCGCCGCCTTCTGTCGACGATCAACTGGGTCAACCGCAACGTCTTCACCGGTGGCAACGACAACCGCTTCGACGACGTCTTTGGCTCGGCGGCCACGACGGCCATCAACGTCGTCGACCAGGCCATCACCGCATGGGAAGAAGTCATCGGTGACTTCAACTACTCCAACGGATCCAACACGTACAACCTGACGCTGAGCATGGACGCCACCGGCACCGGCTTCGGAGCGTCGGCCGGTCCGAACGGCACCATCGGTGGAAAGCCCAGCCAAGGCTCGGCCCGCTTCAGCCGTGGTAACGACACCAACGGCGACGGCAACGGTGACGGACAGGGCTGGTTCCTGGACCCGACGCCCGACGACAACTCCGAGTTCCGCGGCAACCTCATCAACCCCTACACCCGCAACACCTCAGGCGGCCCGGCCGCCGGTCAGGGGGACTTCCTCACCGTCGTCACCCACGAAATCGGGCACACGCTCGGCTTCGTCAACAGCTCGCAGATCCGCGCCCTGTCGACCGACACCGGCGTCAGCGACGCCCAAAACGGCAACGTCGGTAACTACTGGCGGTTTGTCGGACCAAACGTCTCGACGCTCATGACCAGCAACAACGGCGGCTCGGGCGGCAGCGACTTCGGCGGACCCGTACACGCCGCCACAGGCGGTGCCAGCGTCTTTACCGGCGGCCAGACGTACGTCGGTGACTTTGACCTGATGACGCCGATTTACAGCTTCAGTCAGCGGAAACTCATCGACTACGGCGCAGCCTACATCCTGGGCGACTCGTACAACTACACCATTAACGCGCCAGCGCAGTTCGGCAACTTCTACGCCGTCATGAACGAAGCGACGAACGAGCTTCTCATCGAAGGTGCAGCCGGTAACAGCAACGATGTGGTCACGATCACCTCGTCAGGGTCGCAGACGACCGTCAGCGTCGACATCGGCAATGACGTCGCCGGTGCCGGTCGTTTTGCCGGTGCCGGGAACCTCCCGGCCTTCGTGCGCACGTTCTCCAACACCGACTTCGACACGATCCGCATCGACACGTTCAGCGGTGACGACGTCATCAACGTCTTCGGCACCGGTGGCGCAGCGGTCGACGTCGACGCAGGCAGTGGCAGCGACGTCATCAACTTCGCCAACGACGATCTTGATCAGGTCGCAGGCACCAGCACGATCTCCGGCGGCAGCGGAATTGATGTCGTCAACTTCCGCGACCAGGGAGACGGCGGAGCAGACAACTATCTGCTCGAATCGAGCAGGTTGTCCAAAACCAGCGGCGGCGGCGTCTTCACATCCGTTAACTTCAGCAGTTTCGAGACCGTCACCCTGCTCGCCAACGAACAGGCCAACAGCATCGACGTGCAAGATACTGGCGGCTCTACCGAATATCGCATCTTCTCCAATGGCGGCGATGACATTGTGCGACTCGGGTCGGGTGACACGGACACCAACCTTACCGGCCGCGTTGAAGTCAACACCGGCGACGGTGTCGACCGCATCGTCTTCAACGACATCAGCGACACCGGTGACGACTTCTACAACTTCGACAGCGTCGGTGGCAGCTTCTACCCGTACGAGTACGTCAAAAGCTTCGGCGGTGTCGTCGCCTTCGGCAATACAACCGAGATCGTGGAGCTTCAGGCGAACGAGGGCAACAACGACATCAACTTCGACGCACCCGGTGCATTTGCCGCAGGCCTGACTTTCCAGGTCTTCGGCAACGGTGGTGATGACGAGGTGCTTGTCGGTGACGGCACCACCGGCATCGCCAACAACGACGCCACCATCAACTTCACAGGCGGCGCGGGCATTGACGCCCTTGTTTACAACGCCCAGAACGTCGGGGCCATCGCCACACGCTTCTTCGACGGAACGACCCTCACCGGTGGCACGGGTGGCTCGTTTGCCGCGCTGGCCACAACGGAGGCGTTCGACCTCAACACCGGTAGCGGTCCAGATGTCATCGACATCAACGCCGTCGTTGCAAGCCTGATCCTCAACGTCAACAGTGGCTTGGGCAACGATACCGTGACGCTGGGTGGCGGCGACTTCGACACCAACATCAGCGGCACTGTTCGGATCGATCTGGGGTCAGGCTCCTCGGATTCGATCATCATCGATGACCTTGTCGACACCTTCGACGATCCGTACAACCTCACCAGCCCGACACCCTCGATCTTCGTTCCGGCCGGCTTTGTCACCTTCACAAAGGGCTTCGGCGGGTCTGCGGTCCTGACGAGCGCCACCATCGACACGCTGCGCATTCGCGGCAACAACGGCAACAACGCCTTCAACCTGCTCGGAGGGGGCGGCCTGCCAGCGTCGCTCGACCTCGTGATCGACGGTAACGACGGTGACGACACCCTCAACATCGGCGACGGCTCCTTCGGCATTGCCCTGTGGGATCAGTCGACGACCTTCAACGGTGGCGCGGGGAGCAATACCGTCAACTTCAACGGGCAGAACCTGCCGGGCACAACGTACAACGTCCAAAGCGGAAGTCTCACCAACACGTTGAGCGGTGACGTGCTCTACAGCAACGTGAGCCTCTTCAACTTGAACACGGGCAACGGCGTCGACACGCTGCTCGTTGACAGCCTCGGCACGACGACCACATTCAACGCCAACCTCAACGGCGGCGGTGATGAAGTGGTTCTCGGCGACGCGACGGACAACGTCGAAAACATTGACGGCCCCGTCAACATTTTTGCTGGCCCCGGTAATGACACGCTCGACTACCGCGACGCGGCCAACACCTTCGACGACGACTACAGCTTTACCAACACCGGTGGCAACGGCCTGATCACCCGCTCGTTCGCCGGTAACGTTACGTTTGATGCGTCGCTCGAAACGGCTCAGCTGTTCGCCGGCTCGGGTGCCAACGTCATCAACGTCTCGGTTCCTACTCCAATAGACCTGGTCGTCGATGCCGGTCCGGGGACTGACGAGATTGTTATCGATGACACCGCCGATCGCGTTCGCGTCGATGCCGGTCCCGGCAACGACATCGTAACGCTCGGCACGAGCGGCGCGTTCACCGCTGCCGCCTTCATCAACGATCAGACGCTCAGCCAGCTCAACCTCTTCCAGCAGGCGATCAACCTGCAGCTGGGCGGTTTCCTCGACGTCACGTCGCTCAACTTCGACGGTGGCGTGATCGACGTGCTCGACTACGCCGGGGCGTTCCAGAACGTGTCGGGCAATTCGCCGCTCTTTGCCGGAACCGGCAATTCACCGGTGCGGATCGATCGACTGATCTCCGCCGGTTACAACGGTGGCACGTGGACGCCCGGGCCCAATGGTGGCATCATCTCGTCGCTCGCCGACGCGACCAACTTTGCCGTCGGTCACGCACCTGGCAGCGTCGCCGCCCCGGGCGGTACGTTCCTCGGCAAGCCCGTCACCATCCTCGACACCCTTGTCCGCTTCACCCGCTACGGCGATGCCAACCTCGACGGCACGGTGAGCATCCTCGACTTTGCCCGCCTCCGCGGCGGGTTCGGTAGCGGATCTGCCTGGTGGCAGGGTGACTTCAATTACGACGACAGCGTCAGCATTCTCGACTTTGCCGTGCTACGCGGCAATTTCGGGCTGAGCGTCTGACCAGACGTAGCGTTGCGACGATGTCGCTGCGCCACGCTGCTGTTCAATATTGCCTGATCCTCGTCACCGCGAGCAGCCTTGCATCCCTCGGCTGCTCGCGGTCTACGTTGCGCAAGAGCGAAAGGCCGACCAGCCGGCCCGTCGGTGACCTCGGCACTGGCTTCTTCGAGCCGCGCGTCGAGGCCTTTGTCATTCCACCGACCGGCTGGGAGCTTGACACACCAAAGATCGATGACGATCGTGCGCATCTGACGTGGCTCAGCCCGTCACGCGACACGGCGTACGGCATCGTCTACTTCCCGATCCCCGCGGGCGTGGCTTGGTTGCCCAAGGGCGAATTCTTCCACGGTCAGGCGGCCGATCGGTACATTGAAGAGTTCAAGAAGGACACGGGCGACGCGATCGAGCTGTCCCGCGAGTGGGACAACGACCTGGACGGCATGCGCATCGTCGCCGAAGGCGGGCCGTACAAGGCGAGGTCGATTCTGCGGGTGCGTGGCAAAAGCGGCTGGAGCGTGTACAGCGGCACGCTCCGCGATCAGGAGGTTAATGAGAAAGAACTCGCCCTGTCGGAGAAGGCGCGTGAGGCGACGCAGATCGGTCGCGATGCCGAGGGTGGTGCCGACGCAGCCGAGGCGATGCTGGAATAGCGGATCGTCACAAAGTGGTCGCTCGAGCGAACCCATTGGCCATTCACGGGTCATACTGGTTGGTAGCCGAACCCGGTTGCCGACTCTCCAGATGTAGCCAAGGAGCTTCACTATGACGAACTTCACGACCATTGCCGCCCTTGCCCTTGCTGCCACGTGCGGCCTGGCCGGCCCGGCATCGGCAGATCGCGACAGCCGCTTCATCGACCGCGACGCCACCTCCGCCCGCGACCGCTTCGTGCAACGACAGAGCTCCGGCTTCGACCGGTACGACTCGGCTCAACTACGCGATGTCGAGGTCCGCGAGCAACGCCGGGCCGAAGATCGTCGCGAGCTGCTGCGTCGCGACGACTTCCTGCGGAGTGACCGGCACGCCGCCTCCACCGCTCGCGAACGGTATCTGGCTCAGCGCGACAACCGCTTTGTTCCACAGCCGTCGGTCCACATTGTGCCCGTCCGGCAGTATCGCCCGGAGGTGATTCACCAGCCGACCGTGACGTACCGCCCGGCCGTCGTTTATCCCCTGACGAGGACGTATCAGCACGTCGAGCGTCGGCCTTCGCTCCGACTGGACTACAGCAGCGGTCACCGCTACAACCGCAGCTACCAGCAGTCGTACCACTACGGCAGCGGGCATCACTACACGCGGCCGACGTACTACCACCGCTCACGGTTCAACGGCCCGAGCTACTACCGCTACGAGCGCGGCCACTACCGGCCTTACTCGAAGCCGGTGATCCGCAGCAGCTACCGCGACAGCCGCCCCAACATCGGCTTCTCGATCCGGTTCTGACCTGCGACAAATCTAAGCCTTTGCGGCCAGTTCAAGCCCTTGCGGCCAGCACTTCGCGAATGCGGGTGTTGGCCGCTTTTGCATCGACGCCGCCACCGCATTGCTTCATGAAGCCGCCGGTCGCCTTGCCGATGTCGCGTGGGCTGAACTCCGGGTGCTCGTCGAGAAACTTGTCCACCTTGGCAATGGTTTCCCCCGCGTCGGCCTGGGCCGGCAGGTAAGCGGCGACCACCTTCATCTCGTCGTCGAGCTTCGCCAACTGGTCATTGTCGCCGATCTTGACGTACTCGTCACGGCTCTTGGCAAGCCGCTTGTGATACGCCTGCACCATCTTGAGTGGCGTCGAGGGCGGGTTCTGCATGTCGGCCGAACGGGCCTCGGCCAGCAGCATGCGGATGACGCTCAGCTTCTCCTTTTCGCCGGCCTTCAGGGCCGTCTTCATGTCACTGGTGAGTTGGGCGGTCAAGTCGGTTTGGGTGTCGTCGGGCATGGTTGATCGGGCAATGGTCGGATTTGCCGCCTATGGTAGTGCCACGACGCCGACCGCAAGGAGTGGCCGCCGTTGACCCCAAAGTCGACCCGACGCGCTGTAGCAAGCCCGGCGACTCGGCTGTTACCCCCGACAACGAAACATGAGTGATACGGGCGACCAGACCCTGAGCGGGGTGCTGCACATCCCCGGTGACCGCGCCGACGGCACCCTTCGTGATCCAGAGGCGATGCTGCGCCCCCTGTTCGGCCCCAACGGCCGAGCGCCGGCGGTGCCGCGGAAGTACATCGACCAATGGAACCTGCGACCAGGCAACCTCGTCACGATCTCTCTTCGTCCTAACGGTAAGGTCAAGGACATCGTCCAGGTCGAGGACATGAAGCCCGAGCTGTGGGCCCAGGTGCCGGCCATCTACGACACAGTCGCCCTCGATCCGGGCCCGCAGATCTACACCGAGCACGACCCGAAGGAGCCGTCGACACGCATCGTCGATCTCATTGCCCCGATCGGCTTCGGCCAACGTGGCCTGATCGTCGCCCCGCCGCGGGTCGGCAAGACGGTGCTCCTGCAGAACCTGGCCAAAGGCATCCACGCCAATCATCCCGAGGCAGAGTTGTACCTGCTGCTCGTCGACGAGCGCCCGGAGGAAGTCACCGACATGCGGCGGAACGTGCCTGGCACGGTCATCGCCAGCAGCAACGACAACGACACACGCCAGCACATCGACCTGTGCACGCTGGCCGGTGAGCGATTCAAACGCCTCGCAGAAACCGGGCGCGACGTCATCGTGCTGATGGACTCGCTGACCCGCCTCGGCCGTGCCTTCAACCGCGGCTCCAACAGCGGCAAACTCATGAGCGGCGGCATCGACTCGCGGGCGCTGGAAGTGCCCAAGCGCATCTTCGGTGCCGCCCGCAAAATCGAGGGCGGCGGCAGCCTGACCATCGTCGCGACCTGCCTCGTCCAAACCAACAGCCGCATGGACGATGTCATCTTCGAGGAATTCAAGGGCACCGGGAACATGGAGCTGACGCTCGACCGCAAGGCTGCCAACGATCGCATCTACCCGGCGTTCTGGCTCGCCAACTGCGGCACGCGCAAAGAAGAAAACCTGCTCGGCGACGAGGCCATGCCGGCCATCAACAACATCCGCAAACACCTTGCCGCTATGCCACCGGTGCCCGCCTTGCGGACGCTTATCGAGGCCGTCAGCCGCCACCCGAGCAATGCGAGCTTCATCAAAGCGATGACGCCCGAGAAGCCTCAGGAACGCGTCAAACGCCGCGCCGTCGGCCGGTAGTTCAAAGTACCCCGAGCCGCTCACGCAAACGACGAATCAGTTCATGCGCCTCCCGCGGCGACAATGCCTCGGGGTCGCACGCCGTCAGTTCATCGACCGCCCCTTGCACCTCCGGCGACACGCCCCCGAACAGGAACATCTGAGCCGCGTCACCCATGGGCACGCTGCGCACCTCGTCCTCGCCGTGCGAAACTTTAAGCCGCTGCAACAGCTCGCCCGCCCGGTCCGTCACCGCCGTCGGCACACCCGCGAGCTTGGCAACCTGGATGCCGTAGCTCTGGCTCGCCGCCCCGTCGACGACGCGGTGGGTGAAGACGATGCCGCCCTCCCACTCGCGGACGCTTGCACTGAGGTTGCCTACGCCCGGCAGCTCGTCGGCGAGTTTCGTCAGCTCGTGGTAGTGGGTGGCGAACAATGAGCGACTCCCGACGACCTTCGCCAAATGCTCGGCTATCGCCCACGCCAGCGAAAGGCCATCGAGCGTGCTCGTCCCGCGGCCGACTTCGTCGAGGATGACGAGGCTGCGGTCGGTGGCGTTGTTGAGCAGGTTGGCCGATTCGGTCATCTCGACCATAAACGTCGAGTGACCCGCGTGAATCTCGTCGCTGGCCCCGACGCGGACGAAGAGCCGGTCGCAGACACCAATCGTCGCCGACGCGGCCGGAACATCGCTGCCGCACTGGGCCAGGAGCACGATCAGTGCGATCTGCCGAATAAACGTGCTCTTGCCCGCCATGTTCGGACCTGTGATGAGCCGCAGCGTGTCGGTCTCGCTCAGTCGCATCGGGTTGGCGACGAACTCGCTGCCGAGCTTTTGCTCGAGCGTCGGATGACGGCCGTCTTCGATCTGCAGCACACGGCTGTGCTTTATCGTCGGTCGGCAATAACGCCTTTCTGCCGACAATGCAGCAAATCCGGCCAGCACGTCCGCCCGCGCCAGCCCTGCAGCCAACGCCTGCAACGGCTCGATCTTCGGGAGCAACTCATTCCGCACGCGCTCGAAGAGGGCCTGCTCAAGCTCCTGGGCCTTGCCCTCGGCACCCAGTGCTTTCTCCTCGTGTGCGTTGAGCACCTCCGTCGTGAACCGCTCTGCGTTCTTCGTGCTCTGTCGCCTGGCCCACTCGGGCGGAGCTTTGTCGGCGTGGAGTTTCGTCACCTCGACGTAGTACCCAAAGACGCGATTAAACCCGATCTTCAGCGACGGAATCTTCGTCTCCTCCGACAGTTGAAGCTGATACGCCGCCAGCCACTGCCGCCCGTCGCGGCCGATGCTGCGCAGCTCGTCGAGCGCCTGATCAAAACCCTTTGCAATGACGTTGCCGTCACGAAGATTCACGGGCGGCTCGGCAGCGATCGACGCCTTCAACATCGCACCGATTCCTGCCGCAAATTCGGCGAATGTCGGCAGTTCCCCTGCCGCCGTGGGTACATCGCGCAAAGCCTCCAGCGTCGCCGGGAATCCCAACAGGCATGAGCGCAACGCCGCCAGATCCCGTGGTCCTGCACGATTCACCGCAAGCCGCCCGACGATCCGCTCGACGTCGCACGCTTCGCCCAGTCGCTCGCGGATCTGCGACAACCGCGACGCAGACGCCCTGAGCTCTGCGACCGCGTCTTGCCGCTCAGCAATGGACTCAACCTTCGTCAGCGGCGACCGCAGCCACTCGCGCAGCATCCGTCCGCCCATCGGCGTCTTCGTACGATCAACCGCCGCCACCAGGGATCCGTCCGTCGATCCGCCGCGCATGGTGCGGGCGATCTCCAGGTTCCGCCACGACGCCGGGTCGACACGCAGGTAGTCGCCCGTCTCGTGCCGCGTGGGCGGCCTGACGTGATCCGCCTTTGCGCGCTGCGTTTCTTCCAGATAGCTCAGCACCGCCCCTGTCGCCGCGACGGCCGGGTCGTCGTCTTTGAAGCCGTAGCCCGAGGCGGTCGAGACGCCCCAGTGCCGCTGCAGTTCCTCGAGTCCGTGGCGATCGGTGAATTGCCAGCCGGGCCGACTGACGGTGCCCGTCACGCCGCGCCCGCGCATGAGTCGCGCGACCGGATGCTCTTCACCACCTGCTGTCTCGGGCACGAGCAGCTCGGCCGGGCCGAGGCGCGCCATCTCGTCGAGCATCTCTGTCTCTGGTCCACTCGCCGCCGACAACTTGCCCGTCGAAAGATCGACCCATGCCACACCGCACCCGGCCTTACCAAATGCAACCGCCGCCAGATACGCCGCCGCTTTGCTCTCGAGCATCGGCTCGTCGGTCAGCGTGCCCGGCGTCACCAACCGCGTCACGTCGCGCTTCACCACGCCCTTGGCGTGCTTGGCATCCTCGACCTGCTCGCAAATCGCCACCCGATGCCCCGCCACGATCATCCGCTTGAGGTAGTTGTCGAGCTGGTGGTACGGCACGCCCGCCATCGGCACCTTGTCCCCGCGAGCAGTCAACGTGATGCCCAGCGTGCGGCTGCATAGCTTCGCGTCGTCGTGGAAGACCTCGTAAAAGTCGCCCATGCGGAAGAACAGGACGTAGCCGGGGTGCTTGTCCTTGAAATCCTGATACTGCCGCATCGCGGGGCTGAGCTTCTTCTCCTTCACGGCAGACATCGCTCAAAGCGTACGGTGCTTGTCCGGCAGGACGAGGCGAAGCCCGACGGCGCGCCAGCCCACTCGACGACGATCCGGCGGCGGTGAAAAATCGGCGTCAGGCCGCGCCTCCGCGTCAGCCTCCGGTACGAGACGAAATTGCCCCACAACCTCCCTTTGCCCGCGCTCGTCGAGCCGCTCGGATCCCGCCGCCTGCTCACGAACCTGAGCAGCTACGAACTCCTCTCTCAAGCACCCGGCCGCACCAACGGCGTCCCGAGGAAGGAGGCCACCACCGTCGACTTCTTCTACCTCGCCGGCGACCGCAACCGCGACCGTCGGGTCACCATCCTCGACTTCGCCATCTTGCGCGCCGACTTCGGAGCGTCCGTCGCCGCGCCCGCTGCGTCGTTGTTCGCCGACGACGAGTAGGCCGTGGTAGGCTCAATCCATGGCCGCCGGCTGGTACCTACTGACCGACGTTCTCATCCTGCTCGCTGCTGCACTGTTGTTCGGCACGATTGCCGAGCAGCTCAAACAGAGCGCGATCGTCGGCTACCTCATCGCTGGCACCATCGTCGGGCCCGGCGTC
This sequence comes from uncultured Planctomycetota bacterium, assembly GCA_963841915.1. Taxonomy (GTDB): domain Bacteria; phylum Planctomycetota; class Phycisphaerae; order Tepidisphaerales; family Tepidisphaeraceae; genus JBCDKH01. The sequence goes on from CAWJEN010000006.1 coordinate 1,243,636, forward strand.
CTTGGGCTCGTCGGCGGACAGGGTGACGAAGCCGCCGGCGAGGGTGTCAACGTCATTGCCGAGCTTGGCGTGTCGCTTTTGCTCTTCACCATCGGTCTCGAGTTCAGCTTCAACCGCCTGCGTCGCCTCGGTGTTGCGGCTCTTGGCGGCGGGTCGTTGCAGCTGGCGATCACGACGCTCGTCGTCTGGCCCATCGTCATGCTGGCGGGCCTCGATGCCGTCGCCGCGGCGGCGGTGGCGCTGATGGTCGGGCTCTCCAGCACGGCCTGCGTGTTGCGGCTGCTACAGGACTCCGCTGCGAGTGAGTCGCCGCACGGCCGCACCGCCACAGGCGTCCTCCTGCTTCAGGACGTCGGGGTCCTGCCGATCACGCTGCTCGTCACCGCCCTGGCCGGCGGCGGCAGCGCGACAGGCGTCCTGCTCAATCTCGGCCGGGCATTGCTCTTTGCCGCCGGGCTCGTGATCGTCTTCCTCGTCCTGTTCAACGTCTTGGCCCCGCGGCTGCTCAACCTCAAGCGGTGGGCCCGCAACCGCGAGTTCCCGATCCTGCTGGCCATCATCATGGCACTTGGCAGCGCGGGTGCCGCTCACGAGGTCGGCATCAGCCCGGCCATCGGCGCGTTCCTCGCCGGCGTTCTGCTCGCCGAAAGTCCATTCGACGTGCAGGTTCGCAGCGATGTCGCCTCGCTCCGCACCGCCCTTGTCACGCTCTTCTTCGCCTCGATCGGCATGCTCGCCGACCCGGCTTGGGCACTGGCGAATTGGTACCTCGTGCTCGGCGTGACGGTAGCCGTCGTCGTCGGCAAGGCGGCCATCATCGTCGGCGTCCTGTCGCTGCCGATCCGCGGCCTGTGGCAGCCGGCGGGCGTCGCACTGGCGGCCGGGCTCTGCCTCGCCCAGGTCGGCGAGTTCAGCTTCGTCCTCGCCAAAATCGCCAGCGGCGAGGGGTTGATCGACACCGACACGTTCCGCCTCATCGTCAGCGTCACGATCGCCAGCCTGCTCGTCACGCCCTACCTCGTTCAGTTCGCGCCACGCGCTGCGCGATGGGCGAACAGAGTCGCGCCCGCGACCGGCGTGTTCGAACGCAACACCGACGAGGTCGAGCCGGACGACAGAGACCGCATCGTGCTCGTCGGCTTCGGCCCGGCCGGTCAACAGGTCGCCGCCGACCTCTCGACCACGTTCCGCAACCGCGGCGACGTGGTCGACCTCAACCCGCGCATCGCCGAGCTCGCTCCCGAGTACGGCTTTGTCGGCCACGTCGGCGATGCCACGCAGGACGGCGTCCTCGAGCACGCCAATCTCGGCCGCGCCGCCGCCCTGATCGTGACGGTCCCCGACCCTTCCGCCGCCCGCCAAGTCATCGCCCTTGCGCGGGCATCGAACCCGTCGATCCAGATCATCGCCCGCAGCCGTTATCACGTGACGCGTTGGGAACTCATGCTCGCCGGCGCCGAGACGGTGGTCGACGAAGAAGAGCACGTCGGCCGTCGTCTGGCGTTCGAGGCCCGGCAGGTGCTGGGGGCGCCGGCGGAAGATGAAGCCGCCGCCTGACCGACCTGCGCCGATCGTGCGGGCTCGAACGTGGCCAAGTCACTCCGGCTTCGTCTTCACCACGAGACGACCCTTGCGGCCGCCGCATCATTTTGCCACGATGATGCGCCGCCGGGGCACGACGGGCGGGCCGAGGGGAGGGACTTTATCACGTGGACACTGTCGTCCGCGACTTCCACGGCCGCCCCAATCTTCCCCGGCCTTGGAGAGAAGCCATGCCCGCCACCCAGCCGTCCCGCCGTCGTTCCGCCACCCGCAACGCCTACGCCCACCGCGCCCTCGCCGAGGCCTGCGAACCCCGCCGCCTCCTCGCCGCCCTCACCTGGGACGGCGGCGGCGACGGCGTCACCTGGGGCGATCCGCTCAACTGGTCAAACGACCTGGTGCCGGGAGCCAACGACGACGTGACGCTCGACGTGCCGGGCGATCTGGTCGTGGAGCTGAACGGCTTCCGCACGGTCAACTCACTGGACAACGCCGAGACGATCAACGTCTCACCGGTCAGCGGCAACACCAACCTCGACCTGGCGGGCGATTCGATCAACCGCGGGACGATCAATCTGACGTCCGCCACCGGCATCGGATTCGGCGCGACGCTGCAGGGCGCTGGCACGCTGACCAATACCGGCACGATCCGTGCCGAGCCGGGGGCGCAGAGTGCCAATGCGACCCGCTCGCTGTCGGTCAACCTGCTGAATCAGGGCGAGCTCGTCGCTGACGGCGTGACGCTGCCATTTACCGGCGGGACGTTCACGCTCAACGGCGGTTCGGTCACGGGCGACGTGCCGCTGCGCGGTGCGGCCGTGATTGCGACCAATGGCGACGGGCCGCAGACGCTGCGGTTGCAGGGCTTTAACAACCGACTCGAAGGCGACGTCGGCGCGAACGTCACCGTGTCGATGGACGCCAGCAGCCAGGGCAACGGCTTCCTGACGGTGCCGGTGGACGTGACCAACTTCGGCACGATTCGACTCAGCAGCACCTCGACCATCGGCTTCGGTTCCAACGTGCAGGTCGACGACGGCGTGACGCTGACCAACGCCGCCGGCGGGGCGATCCGGGCCAGCTCCGGCGTACAAGCGGGCGGCAGTCGGGGGCTCTCTCTGGGAACCGGCAGCGTGTTGGACAATCAAGGGCTGTTGACGGCCGACGACGCGACGAGCTTCACCGTCAGCGGCGGCACGGTGTCGACCTTCGGCACGCTCGGGGCCGAAGTGGCCGTCGATCCGCAGGATCCGTCGGCCCAACTGCAGTTCACGTCCACGGCCTTCACGATCACCGACGGCACCGCCTCGGGCGAGGTGCGTTTGTCTGCCAGCGACATCAGCCTCCTCGGCGGGACGGCGACGCTCAGCAGCGTCGGGTCGAACAACCGCCTGCTCGCCTTCGACGCCCCCGCGGCGACGCTGGTGCACAAGGCCAGCAACGTCGGCAACGCCTTCTTGACGGTGCCGGGCGACGCGACGGTCGCCGGCGAACTCGTGCTCTCTTCGAGCAGCACGATCGGGTTCGGCTCGTCGATCGACGTGTCGACCGGCGCGACGTTGACCGTCCCGGCTGGCGGGTCGATCACGGCAGAGCCCGGCGTGCAGACTACCAATTCCCAACGGTCCATCTCGTTGGCCGCCGATGCCGCGCTGGTCGTGGGCGGCAGCCTGACGTCCGACGGCGTCGATAACTTTATCGTCAACATGGGCGACGCCGCGACGGTCACGTCGGACGGCGAACTTCGAGGCGTCGGTGGCGAGCTCCGCTTCTCCGGCTCGAGCGCCACGATATCGCCCTTGCTCAACATCACCGGCGGCACGCTGACGGGGCAGGTCCGCGCGGGCAACAGCCTCACGCTCGACGTCTCCGGCGTCGACGGGCCTTCAGTGCTGAGCACCGCCGGCGTTGTCAACGTCAGCGGCCTGAACGCGCCAGAGCTGACGCTGCGGGTGGTCGGCTCGCAGTTCGGCAATAGCACGCTGCGGGCTGTCGGCGACGTGACGAGCAGCGCGAGCCTGGTGCTCGGTGCCGACTCGACCATCGGCTTCGCCGCGACCATTGACGTGCCGACGGGTGCCAGCTTCACCGCCACCGGACCGGTCACGGCCGAGGTCGGCGTGCAGACCTCCGGCAGCCGCGGCTTTACCGGCGAGGGCCTGTTTACCTCGGCGGGCACATTTACCGTCGACGAGAACGTCAACATCACCGGCAACGGCAACGTCCGCAACACTGGAACGCTCGTCAAGAACGCAGCCGGCCTGACGACGTTCAGCCCGAGCTTCGACAACGACGCCACCGTCGACCTCGATGCCGGGACGCTCCGCTTCAGCGGGACCACGGATCTGGAAGATCCCAATGGCGCCTTCCTCTCCGGCGGCCGCTACCTGATCGCCGACGGGGCGAGCCTTCAGACGAACCCCTTCGACAGCAACGGCATCACGTTGCTCACCGCCGAGATCGAGCTGACGGGCACGGCCGACGCCCAGCTCGACGTGCTCCGCACCAACCGCGGTGCGATCCGCCTGCTGGACGGTGCCGACCTGACGATCGACCCCAGTGGTAGCAACGGCTTCCGAAACGAGGGCATTCTTGACCTGTCCTCCACCTCCACGCTTTCCGTCGTCGGCAATGTCACCTTCGGCGGCGTGAGTCAGCCGGTGATTCGCAGCGGAGATCGCGTCGGCGGCCGACTTTGGACGCGTCGTCGTCAACGGCAGCCTTGACCTCAACTCGCCGGATTCGACCTCGCGGTTTGATCCGGACCTCGTCGGCGGATTCGATCCGAACGTCGGCGACAGCTTTGCCGTCATCACCGCCAGCGGCGGCGTGAGCAACGGTTTCGACTCGTTCCAGGGCGGCGAGGATCCGTCAGGCGACGTGTTGGCCGTCTCGCGGCCGGATGGGCAGACGGTGGCGGTGGCGATCGTGCCGGGGCCGTTGCCGCCGGCGCCGCAGATTCTCGGACAGAGCTTCGAGTTCGAGGAACGGCTGGCCGTCACCTTCGACTTCGACCAGGACGTCTCGGCGTTCCTGTCCCGCAGCGACTACACGATCACCAACCTCGACACCGGCGAGACGCTGCCGCAGTCTGCGGGCGTCTTGTCGTTCAACACGACGAGCAACCAAGCGGTCCTAGACCTGTCGGGCGACGTGCCCAACGGCAACTACCAGCTCGTCGTCGAAGCCAGCGACATCGCCAACGGGGCAGGCGTGCCAGCCAGCGGCGAGCCGATCACGCTCGACTTCTTCGTGCTGGCCGGCGATGCGAACCGGGACCGGCAGGTGTCGATCCTCGACTTTGCCATCCTCCGCAGCAACTTCGGCTCGGCGAGCGGCACGTTCAGCCAGGGCGACTTCAACTACGACGGCCAGGTGAGCATTCTCGACTTCGCCGTCCTTCGCAGCAACTTCGGCGCGAGCCTCCCCGCACCGGCAGCCTCGCTGTTCGCGGAGGAAGAGGTCCGAAGCGTCAGGTGAGGCGGCCGAACGTGTTCCACGTGGAACCAAGCCGAATGCAAGGACATCATGAGCGTCACGAGCGGCGGCCCTACCCTGCCGCCCCTGCTCATGACGTTGAACGAGAACCCCCAATTCGCCCGCTCGCCGTTCCTCGGCTTCTTCAAGAAGCAGACGGCCAATGCCAAAGATGACACACTTAGCGGCTTGACCGTGGCGCTGGCGCTCGTGCCCGAAGCCGTGGCATTCGCGTTCGTGGCGGGCGTGTCGCCGATCATCGGGCTCTATTCTGCCTTCTTCATCGGGCTCATCACGGCCGTCCTGGGCGGGCGGCCGGGCATGATCAGCGGTGCCACAGGCGCGATGGCAGTCGTGGTCGTCTCGCTCGTGGCTGACAAGGGCGTGGCCTACCTGTTCCCGGCAGTTATCCTGGCGGGCGTGTTCCAGATCGTCGTCGGCCTGCTGCGGCTTGGCATGCTCATCCGCATCGTCCCAGCTTCGGTCATGCTCGGCTTCGTCAACGGCCTGGCCATCGTCATCGGCATGGCGCAGCTCGGCAGCTTCAAAGTCCTCGGCGACGACGGCCTGCTGCACTACATGAGCAGCACGCCGCTGCTCATCATGCTGGCTTTGGTCTTCGTCACCATGCTCATCATCTGGGGCCTGCCCAAGCTCACCCGGGCCGTCCCGTCGAGCCTCGTGGCCATCGTCGTCGTTTCGCTCGCAGCCTTCGGGCTCAACGCGGCTTCGGACGGCAACCTCACGCCGACCATTCGCGACATGCTCGTCACCAACGAACAGGCCAAGGCCGTTCGCGAAGCCAAAGCCGACCGCGTCGCCGCCAGCGTCGCCACGTACAAGGAGGAGGTCGAGCAGGAAGGCCTTCGCGTCGTGCCGACCGGTGACGTGAAGCTGCCTGCCGAGGCTGTCGGTGCCGCCATCGCGTCCGTCGACGCAGACGCCGTCGGGCTGTCGGCAGGCGTACCCAGACCCTTCTTTTTCACCGAAGACTGGTCGATCGACCAAGGCACGTTTAAGCCGTACCTGCCGGCGAACCTGCTCGACACGCTCCTGACGATCCTGCCGTTCGCGCTCATCCTGGCGGGTGTGGGTCTGATCGAATCGCTCATGACGCTCACGCTCGTCGACGAGATCACCGAGACCCGCGGCCGCGGCAACCGCGAGTGCGTCGGCCAGGGCATTGCCAACGTCACCACCGGCCTGTTCGGCGGGATGGGTGGCTGTGCCATGATCGGACAGTCTCTGATCAACGTGAATTCCGGCGGTCGCGGTCGCTTGTCAGGCATCGTCGCTGCCGTCGCCCTGCTGCTCTTCGTGCTCGTGCTGGCGCCGCTCATCGAGCTCATCCCGATGGCGGCGTTGGTCGGTGTCATGTTCATGGTCGTCATCGGCACGTTCGAGTGGGCCACGCTGAAGATGTGGCGTCGCTTCCCGATTGCCGACTTCTGCGTCATGCTGCTTGTCACCGGCTACACCGTCTTCATGCATGACCTGGCCACCGCCGTCATTCTCGGCGTCGCCGCGTCTGCCCTCGTCTTTGCCTGGCGGCACGCGTTCCACCTCGGCGTCGACGTCAAATACACCGACACCGGGGCCAAGCACTACCAGCTCCACGGCGCCCTCTTCTTCGGCAGCGTCACCCACTTTGCCGACAGCTTCGACCCCATCCACGACCCCGACGAAGTGATCGTCGACTTCTACTACACGAGGGTCTACGACCAGTCGGGCCTGGAGGCGATCAACAAGCTTTCGGAGCGATACCGCAACCTCGGCAAGAACCTCCACCTCACGCACCTCTCGCCCGAGTGCCGCCAACTGCTCGACAAGGCAGGCGAGTTCGTCGAAGTGAACATGAGCGAGGACCCGCAGTACCACGTGGCGTCGGATCGATTGTCGACCTGATGCGCTGCGCCGCGGCGGCCGATTGGGGATCGAGAGGCGGCGGCGGAGCGGGATTGTTCCACGTGGAACATTCCAAACCCCCGCCACGATCCGCCAGAGCGGTTGCCGTCGTCGGCCGATGTTCCACGTGGAACCATTGCGGTCCGCCGGTGCGTAGGCGGGTCGTCCGTAGTGCGTTGTTTCGTGTGGTGCTGCTGCGGGATTTCCAACGGCTTTTGGAGGCGCAGGCGGTCGCGGTCCGTACGCCGCAATGACGCCGATCCGTTGCGCCGCCGCGGCCGCCTTCGTACCGTGCTGCCGTGCCGTTGCTCGACTACGAGACACCTGCCAAGAGGCCGCGTCGTCACTGGCTAAAGGCGCTGCCGATGGTCGTCGCCGTCGTCATCGTGGTGATCCTGCTTGTCGCCGCCATAGCCGTCCTGCTCGCCACCGCCACGCGAGCCGCCAGCAGCGACGAAAGCGGCCTCTCATCGGCCATCTGCATCGCCCTGTCGGTCCTGGTCTTCCTCGGCGGTGCGGCGTTGCTGGTCCAACTCACGTCTGCCGCCCGCCACGCCGCCCGCCCGCCGATTCCGAAGCGTTCAACGGCGGATTTCGTCAGGCGGTTGAAAGGCGAGGAATGAATCGTGCCCGCCGCAGTCGCTTTGTGTGGCTGTACGGCAATCCGTGGGCAAGGCATGCAAGACGCCGCCCGCGCCGCACGGTGTAAGCCATCGACCGCCCAATCCGTTCGCCGATTGAACGGTGCAGGGCACGACGCCGTACACGAAAGGTCGGCAAGCGCTGCTTGCAACCGCCGATGGTCTCGCTGTCGCACCGGAGCTGATTCGGCCGCACCTCCTTGTCTCACGCCCCACCTTGCCACTGTGAGTTGTTGTTTTCGATGGACCGCCTGCCTCTGCGTGGGCTTGCTGATGGCTGCGACGCCCGGCTTTGCCGCCGGGACACGCGTCGTCGTTGCCGCTACCGACACCGCCGCCTCTTCGGGTGGCAAGTACGTGAGCTTTTCCTCCCAGATCTTCGGCGGCGGGAAGGTTCACTACGTCGCCAGCCTCAGCGGCGTCGGCTTCTTCGAACGTGCCGACGGCCTCTTCACCGTCGGCAACAACGTCACCCGCAGGGTCGCGCTCACCGGCGACACCGCCGACACCGTCCGCGACCTTCAATACGGCGGCTTCTCCCGGCTCGGCAGCGACCGCTTCGGACAGACTTCCTTCGTCGCACCCTTGATTAGCAACGGCGGCCCCGCCTTTGCCACCGGCCTCTTCACCGATGACGGCGACCCGACGACCCGCATCATCACCGATGATCCGACGCCCGAGGGAACGCTCGCACAACTCAACGCCTACGGCATCAACGACAACGGCCTCATCGGCCTCGTCGCCAACCAGCGAAACACCTCCGGCAACAGTCTGACGTCGATCTTCGTCTCCGATGGCGGGCCGTTGCAAACGGTGGTCGTCGGCGGCGAACTCACCTCGACGGGCACCTTCGATCTGCTGTCGGCACCGACGCCCGTTCCCGACGACGACGGCAACGTCGTCTTCAGCGCCACGCTCTTCAACAACACCGTCTCCAGCGGAAGCCGCGGCCTGTTCACCGGCAACCCGACAGTCATCAATCCCATCCTCATCACCGGCGAAAACAGCCCGTACGGCGGAACGTACGGTGATCCACAAGCCTCCTCCTTCGCCGCAGACGGCAGCTACGCCATCGTAGCCGACATGGCATCGTCGGCCGGTACCACCACGGCCTTGCTTCGCCCCGGCGCGCTCGGCGCACAACCCGTTCTTTTCGAAGGAGACACCCTTCGCAGCGGCACCTCGACCCGCACCATCGGCACGTTCGGCCGACCGCTCGCCGCCTGCAACGGAAAGGTCGCTTTCGTCGCACAAATCGCCCCCGACGGCACGGCACCCGATCGCGACGTCATCGCCACCTACCTGCGCGGCCAGGCTGTCGAAGTCCTTGCTGCCGACCGGCCCGGCACGCCCAGTCGCACCGCCTTCGGCAAGCTCGCTCTCAACGACCGCGGGCAACTCGTCGCCCTGCAGGTACGCAACGACTCCAAACGCGAAGTCCTCTGGTTCTTCGACCCCGTCATCGGCCTGCTCGAAGTCGATCGGGTCACAACGGCTGCGAGCGGCGTACGCAAGCTGTTCTTCGAAGACCGTGCCGCCACCATGGACGGCCTCGGCGACGACGGGCAGGTCGTTTACGTCCGCGAGTTCGATATGGGCCGGCAGGAGCTGATGCTGTGGACGCCACCGAACCTCGCCGACCTGCTGCCTGCCGACGCGAACATGGACGGCACCGTCTCGATCCTCGACTTTGCCATCCTGCGGAACAACTTCGGGAACCCGTACGCGTTCTTCACGACCGGCGACTTCAACGGCGACGGCATCGTCAGCATTCTCGACTTTGCCATCCTGCGCAGCAACTTCGGCGGCTCCGCCGCCCAACTGGCGGCTATCGACGCATGGGCCCAAAGCGTCCCGGAACCTTCCGGCGTCGCCGGCTTGGCGGTCGTCGGCTTCCTCCTGCGTCGCCGCCGGTGAGGCGGAAGACGGTTCATGCAAAGCACGCATCAATGGTCCGTTCGTCACGGATGCGGATGAGTGAGAAACACGTTCGGGTCCGACAGCGGCGTGCCGCGCGGCGATCTACTCGGACAAGTGTCGTCCAAACCTGACGCGGCCGACGAACGACGATGTTGAATCTCCCAAGCAGGCGCTTGCGGCGTTGCGTCCTGAAGCTGAAGATGTTCAGGGGCGAATTTCCACCCTGGAGGAACCATGACCCAAGCCCGCCGCGCCACCTGTCTCGCCCTGCTCCTTGCCGCGCCCGCCCGGGCGATCGACCTCGTCAGCCCGCGCGCTGCCGCCGTCGATCAGCCACAGATCAACGTCGCCCTGTCGCGGCCGGGGTCACCCAATGTCGCTTTGGCAGGCGATGATCCGTTCGGCGGGGAGTCGATCGTCTTCGGCGCGTTCTACGACACCGGGGCCAGCGGCATCGTCCTCGGGCCGCAGTTGGCAGACACACTCGGCCTGTCGCTCCAGCAGCAAAATGGCACGCCCGTCGTCTTCAGCGACGTCTCGCCGGGCGGCTTCGTCGACTACAACGTGTCTGAGCCCGTCCACTTCAACATGGCCGACTCGCTGGGTTACCTCGACAACTCGGCCATCCGCAGCCAGCTGCTCAGCGAGCCTGGCCTGTTCCCGAACAACCTGTTCAACACGCGGACCATGCCGCTGCGCTCGCAGGTCGGCCCGACGACTTCGGGCGGTGGGCTTTCCAGTGAGATCAACGTCGTCGGCACCCCTGCGATGAGCGGCCGCACGATGGTCATGAATCCTGCGCCCACCAACGGCTACCTCGACTTCTATGTGGCCGTCCTCAACGGTGAGCCGATCACCGACGACGACCTCGACGTCTTCATGCGGACGGCCAACCGCTCCAACGCACCCGTCCCGCTGCAACAGCAAACCGCGGGCAATCCGCCGCGTCAGCCCGACCACGCGATCGCCACCACGCTCGTCGACTTCTCGCGATACACCCGCATCACGCCCGGTGCCACGCCTCCCGCGCAGTCGACCAACCCGATGATCGGCCCCAGCCCCATCGACGGCACCGGCGACGCGCCGGGCGTGCAGATCGGGCTCAACGGCAGTGTCAGCGAAGGGTCGTGGCTGTTCGACACCGGCGCTGCCGCCAGCTTCGTCAGCAGCCAGACGGCCGCCGACCTGGGCGTGAGCTACGCCGACGGTGCAGGCCCCGGCAGCGACGCACCGCGGCTCGACGGCGTGCCGCTCGATCGACAGTTCACGCTCACCATCAGCGGCATCAGTGGCAATGCCGTGGAAATTGCCGGTTTCTACGCCGACGACCTGTTGCTCCGCTCAACTGACGGCGACGTCAACAACCCGAACGACCCGGCCCACGTCCGCTTCGGCGGCGCGCCGGTGCTGATCCTCGACATCGAGCTTGCAGATCCGGACGCGGGGGAGACGATCATTCTCGACGGCATTTTGGGCATGAATTACTTTGTCGCCAGTGCCGACTTCGAGATCCTGCCCGGCGAGTTCCTGCCGATCATCACCGACTTTGCCGAGGCCCCGTTCGAGGAGCTGACGTACAACGGCGACACGGGCCTGATCGGCTTGAACCGTTTTGCCGACGGCCTGCCGATGGAGCAACCGTCGGGCGACCTTGATCAAGAGGCCGCCACCGCCCGCCTGCTCGCCGGCCTGGGCGGCCCCGTCCGCGGCGGTTCGATGGCAAGATTCGCCAACGTCCCGGAACCGACCTGCGGTCTGGCCGTGTTCGCTCTGTGCGGGCTACTCCGTCGGCGGCGTTGAGCCTGGCTCTGTCGACGGCCGACGGACTGCTTTGTTGGCACGCGTTTCCGTGCAGGAGAAGGTGTGGCCGACGACGGGCGACCTGCGGACGTTCAAGGCGTCGGCGCGGGCGCGGAAGGCGGTGGCGGAGCGCGAGCTTTTCGATTGAACAGCCGTCGCCGCTAGACTCACGGCAACGTGCTGACGCTTCTCGTACTTCAAGGGCCTGACCGCGGCAAACGGTTCGAGTTGCCCGACCGGCCGGCGCTGGTGGGGCGGGAGCGGGCCAACGTCAAGCTCGACGACAACACCTGCAGCCGAAAGCACGCCGAGCTGCGGCCAAGCGCGTACGGCGACCGCTGGACCATCCGCGACCTGGGCAGCTCCAACGGCACCTGGCTCAACGGCCAACGCGTCTACACGCAGCCGCAGGAACTCAAAAGCGGTGACCAGGTGCGCGTCGGCTCGACGCTCCTGCTCTTCGGCGTGGCGGCGGGTGTGTCACGTGAGTCGACCGGCAGCGTGAAACTCGAAACGGTCGAAAGCGGCATGGACTCGGCCATCGTCGCGTCGCTGCCGGCGGCCAACGACGATTCGATAGTGCTGGCCGTTCCCGAACCGGCGGCGGCGGCGATGGCGAATCTTAAAGTCCTGTACCGACTCTCGGCAGCACTCGGTAGCCAGTTCAGCACCGACCAGGTGCTTGATGTCGTCCTCGACCTTGTATTCGAGACCGTCCGCGCCGACCGGGCAGTCGCCCTGCTGTATGACGAGAACGGCGAGCTCGAGCCGCGGGTCGTGCGAAGGCGGGACGGCTCGGTCGACGAGCCGGTCGACAGCGACAGGCCGCCGAAGGTGGAGAAGATTCGGGCCAGTCGCACGATCTTGAACCACGTCGTCCGTACAGGCGAGGGCGTTGTCTGCAGCAACGCGATGACCGACCGCCGGTTCAAGGCCGGCAGCAGCGTGCAGAACCTCGGCATTCGCAGTGCGATCTGCTGCCCGATCAAAGTCCGCCGCCTCGATACAAGCCTGGAGGCCTCGGGCAAATTGGGTGAGGAATCGCCCGACGAAGTGCTGGGCGTGTTGTACGTCGATTCGAGCGTGCAGAACTACACGTACGGCGTCGAACAGCTTCGCCTGCTCACAGCCATCGGATTGCAAACGGGGCTCGCATTGCAGAATGCAACGCTGTACCGGCAAGGGTTGCGGGCCGAGCGACTGGCGGCGGTGGGTGAGACGACGGCTGCGCTGTCGCACTCGATCAAGAACATTCTCCAGGCCTTGCGTGGCGGAGCGAACGTTGTGGAGATGGCCCGCAAGCGACGCGACTGGAAACAGCTCGACAAGGGCTGGGGTGTCGTCGACCGCAACATGGACCGCATCTTCGGCCTGACCATGAACCTGCTGGCCTACAGCAAACCGCGTGAGCCGGTGCGACGCCTCGTCAACCCGCGGCAGACGATCGACGAGTGCGTCGACCTCATCGCGACGACGGCTCAAACACGGGGCGTCATGGTGGTGGCCGACGTGGCCGACGATCAGCCGGCGGTCCCGCTCGACACCGGCGGCCTGCACCAGGCCCTGATGAACCTGCTGACCAATGCCGTTGACGCGATTGCCGACGACGGTGACGAAACGCAGGCGGGCCTGGTCAAGGTCAGCTGTCGCTATGACCCCGAAGGCAAGCGGACGATCATCAGTGTCACCGACAACGGCCCGGGCATCGACCCCAACGTCGCCAGGCATTTGTTCGAGCTGTTCCACAGCACCAAAGGCAACCGCGGCACAGGCCTGGGCTTGCCTGTCGCCCGCAAGATCGTCGAGGAACACGACGGCACGCTCAGCGTCGAAAGCCGCACCGGTCACGGCACCACCTTCGAGATCAGCCTGCCTGCCTTTGAAGAGCAAAACGACGACCCGAGTCACACGCACGCGGGCTAACGCAAAGAGACGAGTAACGAGAGATGACTAACGAGCCGCAGAGTCGGACGCTGGACCTCGTTACGCATCTCCTCTTACTCGCTACTGACTCAGAAATCCACCCTGTCATTCAGCACGCGGGTGCCTTCCATCTCGCGGAGGCCGCTGAGCAGTTCGGAGCCGGCGGGCAATTCGCCCGCGCCGCGGAAGAGGTAGCGACGGACGGCCTCACGACCGGGGCCGAGGTCAACGACGAGGCGTTCCTGTCGCGAGCGGCCGGGCACCAGGACGAAGGCGTCGTAGTGGACGGGTGTGTCGCCGTAGTTGGTGATCGTCTGCTCGACGAGCAGGTCGCCGTTCTCGCGGCGGGCCAGCGTCCGCAGGCCGACTTCGGCCAGGCCGAGCTGCACCTCGAGCGGCACGTGAACCTCGACCACGCCCGGCCTGCCGTCGGCGGCGGGCTTGCCACCGGACAGCAAGATCCTCACGTCCAATCGGTGTTGGCCGGCGTCGCTGTTGTACGGGATGTGCAGATCGATCGAACGTGACAGCGTTTCGCCGGGGTTGAGGCTGAAGCTTCGTGCAAGAAGTTCTGCACGCCAGCCGGTGGGTGAGCCGACTCGGATCGTGCCGCTGATCTGCCGGTTGAAGGTGTTGGTCAGCATGAGCTGCCTGGGGTGCGGCCGAAAGGAGCTTTCGATCATCGGGTTGTCGAGCCGCACCGTCTGCCTCAGGCGAGTCAGCGGCGCGTCGACGCCGGTGATAATGGACGGCACGACGCCGACGGCCACGTCGGCCACGCCATCGCGGAACCCGCCTGCGTCCTGGCGGAGCGGGCGACGATTACCCCACAGATCGACCTGCTCTGCTCCGCTGCCGAGGTTCATCTTCAGCGTTGAGCGACCACCCGACGCCTTGCTGGACTCGCCCCAGATGACCAGCGTCCCAACGCCGGCCGCATCGTCGGGGTCGGCAAACAGATACGCCTCGACACGGTCATCGACATCACCGGCCGGCACGCGGCCTTGATACGCACGCCCGCCGATCGCGTTGAGCAGCGTTCGCAGCACCACGTACGACTCCGTCGGCTCGGCAAAGCCGGTCTCAGTTGACAAGTGATAAGGCAGCGGCAGCGTCAAGCGGTCAGCTCCACCGGCAAGTGCAAGCGTGACGCGTTGCACCGTGTCGCTAAGCACTTCCTCACGTCCATACTTCTCCGGATCGAGCCAGTCGAGGTGCAGCGACACTTCGCTCCCGGTGCCGACGGACGTTGCGTCGGCGATGTAGAGCGGCAACTGGCGCGGCGGGACGTTGCTACCGATGTGCAGCTCGAACGCGTCGGGTTGCGGGTCGAGGCGAATCGCCTGCCGTGCCGGCCAAGGCATGGCCAGCACCGGTTGGCTCACGAGCGAGGCGATGACTTCGAAGAAGTACTGGTGCGTTCGGCGGAGTTGGGCATCGCTTGCGAATCGGTCGGCATCGGCGACAGTTCCGACCTGCCACCGGTCGATCATGTGGGCGTGCCGGCTGACAAGGAAGCCCAACGCGCTACGCCACGTCGTTGCCGCCGGCTCGTTGTGCGTGATTGCGTCGACCAAGAGCAACCAGCCGTCGCCACCGGCAGCTTCGGCGATGCTGGGTGTCGGCCCGTCGAAGACGGCGGTCAGCTTGATGCCGAGCTCGCTGAGGCCGCTCGTCAACGCCGAGAAACCGTCGGTGTTCTGACCGACATCGTTCTGACCCGGGCCACCCCAAACGGCGACGGCCACGCGACCCACGCCGATCGGACGGAGCATCGCGACCAGTTGCGGCCAATCAGCTTCGGCAAGATGGGCGGCGTCGATTGTGAAGCGAGGGTCGGCCACCGACTCTGTCGGCGTGTCGGCCAGTACGGCAAACCTGGTCCGATGCGTCGCCGTCGCAACGCCGTCGAGACTTTGCGTCCCGGCTCCACTGACTCTCAAGACCGCCGTGTATACGCCCGGCGGCAGGACGCCCATCGAAAAGCTGTAAATGATCTCTGCCCTGCTGTCGGCGATGCGTATGCGTGAGGCGTGGCCGGGTTGCGCCCACACCTCCTTGCCGCTGGCGTCGAAGGCTCGACCGAAGCTTTGTAAATCACTGGCTCGGGCATCGACGACTTCCAACTCCAGGACCACGGGCGCTTTGGCGGAAAAGATGCCAGCGCGGCCGGACTCACTGACGCGAATCTGCGGGATTCGACTGACGGTCACGTCATCGAACCACGCACTGCCGCGGACGTCCTGGCGAAATCGCAGGAGTGCATCGTCCTCCACCCGACCACCCGCGTCGACACCGCCGGCACCGGGCTGGAGCAGGCCGAGCTCGAAGCCGATCCACTTAACTTCCGGATCTTCGCTATACGCTTCGACGCTGATCGGAATCCAACCGTCGGCCCCACCGGGCGATGCGACAGGCACGCTCTGCCGCATCGACGTGCTCAGCACCTCACCGGCCTCGTCCATGAAGAAGACGTTGATGCGGGCTCGGGCAAATTCGAGCTGCGTGGTCGAGACGTACGCGTCGATGCGGTATCGCGCCTGCGGCACGGCCTCGAGCACGCGTCGCCCGACCCTGTACGCGCTGCTGCCGCCGTTGATGTCGAGGCGGAAACTGTGTTGCCCGCTGCGAGCGCGATCGATGACGAGTCGCCCACCGGCCCAGTGCGGCATGCCGACGCCTTCGGACCGTTCGAAGAACATCGGCAGGTCTTCGAAGTTGCCGTCGTCACGTTCCTCGAAGTCGAAGCGGTGGATGACGCGTCCGTCTTCCGTCGCCGCCGACAGTCCGCCGGCGGCAACCAGGAGCAACCACAGCGACAGCGCGAGACGTGACACAGTGTGATTATCGGGCGTTGGCAGCCAGCGACGTGAACGCCCGCCGCTCATCGCACGCTGCGGAGTTGCTGTGCGAGCTTGGCCGCATCATCACCGGCGTTCAGCGGGCACAAGGCCACGCTGAACGCGAACGGCTCGGGTGGCAATTGGTCCTCGGGCGGCATCTCCGGGCCGCACGAATGGCTGCCGAGCCCGTTGTGCTGGTGGCCCAGGTGCAGCGTGATCTCGTCCCGCACCGGCACGTCGCACGCGTGCTTGGCCGCGGCGAGATCGGCCGTCGTGTAGCGGTGCGCCTGCAGATCGCCCGTGCCCTCGAACACGCACAGCAACCCGCTGCCACCAGGCTTGTCGGTCAGGCTCGCCCAGCGGACATCCGTCCGCAGGCCGTTGTCCTGCGGCATCGGGTAGGTGGTTTGAAGGTCGTCGACGCTCGACGTGTACCGGCCGACGAGGCTGGCTTGTTTAGAGTCGCGGTAATTTTCGCCCGGGCCGCGGCCGAACCACTCGACGGCCGACAGATCGCCGGGCAGCGTGGCGGCCAGGGCGATGCGTGGCAGTGGGCTGTACCAGTCGCCGCGGAAGCTGCCTTCGACGTTGATCCGCACGCCGCTGCCGACGGGCGACACGCGATAGGTCACGTCGCACAGCAGTTCCCAGTAGGCCGGGCCGAGCGTTTCCTTCAGGACGATCGCGTCACCGTCGCGACGGATCTCGCTGGTGCGTCGCATAAGGCGGTCGACGCCGTCCTTGCGCCATCGTGTCACGACGCCCTCGGCCCCGCCGATCGATTCGTTGTCGATGGGTGCCCGCCACAGCGTCAGCCGCGGCAGGTCGCCGAGGAACGGGATGTGGATCGTCCGCCCCGCCTCGTCGGCCTTGATGTCGACGCTTCCGCTCGGTGCCGACACGTCGGCCTTGGCGGCGGGCAGTTCGTACTGGAACGCTGCAACGTCGTGCCCCGCCTTGGCCCAGAGCGTGTCGTTCCTGAGGACGACCCGCAGGTTCAGATGCCGCTCGCCTTTACCCGTCGGCGTGTGCTGAATCGTCACCGCACCTGACGCGTCGGCCTCGGCGTCTCCGCCGGCGACGACCTTGCCGTCGGCCAGCTGTTCCCAGCGGATCGCGTACTGCGAGGTGTCGATCGAGGCGTCGCGTGGCGAGACCTTGAACGACAGGTCGCCGGTCTGTTCGACCTTGACGGGTGCATAGATCTGCTTGAGTTCGATGAGGCCGGGAGACGGCGTGCGGTCGCTGAAGATCAGGCCGTCGAGGACGAAGTTGCTGTCGTGCATCGCTTCGCCGAAGTCGCCGCCGTAGCTGCTTTGCGTCTTGCCGTCAGGGCGATGCGTGACGAGGCCGTGATCGATCCATTCCCAGACGCACCCGCCGGCCAGGCGTGGGTACTGGTCGATGAGGTTCCAGTAGTGGTGCACGCCGCCCGGGCCGTTGCCCATGGCGTGGCTGTATTCGCAGAGGAAGAACGGTTTGTCCTGGTAGTCGTCTGCCGGCGGGCCTTCCTTCCGCCAGTAAGGCGGACCGAGCGGCTCGCCCTTGCCTGCCTGTTCGACGTATTCGAGCGTCGAATACATGCGGCTGATCACGTCGGAGTACTCGCCCCGCCAATCGCCTTCGTAGTGGATGAGTCGCGTCGTGTCGTGCTCGCGGATCCAGGCGGCCTGGGCCTCGAAGTTGGGGCCATGGCCCGCCTCGTTGCCGAGCGACCACATGATGACCGACGGATGGTTGCGGTCGCGGCTGACGGTGCGTGCCGTGCGATCGACGACGGCGTCTTTCCACATCGGGTCGCTCTCGGTCTGGAACTTGCCCGTCGTGACCGCCTGATCCATGCCGTGCGTTTCGAGGTCGACCTCGTCGATGACGAGCAGGCCGTAGCGGTCGCAGAGGTCGAGGAAGTACGGGTGCGGCGGGTAGTGGCTGGTGCGGACGCAGTTGATGTTGTGCCGCTTCATGAGCAGGACGTCGTCGAGCATGTCCTGCTTCGTCAGCGATCGGCCGCGGGTGTTGGACCATTCGTGGCGATTGACGCCGCGCAGCTTGATCGGATCGCAGTTGAGGCGAAGGACACCGCCGGGGGCGATGTCGATGGTGCGGAAGCCAACGCGGAGCGGCACTACAGCGGTTCCCGCTTCAGACTTGCACTCGATGATGAGTGAGTAGAGCACCGGTCGAGACGCGTACCAGCCAGATGCTTCTTCCCACGTAGACGAAAGGCTCGCGATGAAATTGCCATCGAGATGCTCTGGTTCAAGCGCTTTATGCGGCACTCGCTCGCCTGAGGCGTCGAATAGGTCGACCGAGAAGATGGTAGAGTCAGTGTGGCCAGAGGCCTCAACATCCACAATCGCGTAAGCCTCGTTGAGGCCCGGAATGCCGTAGGCGTTCGTAATCTGGGTGCTGCTGCGAAGGTCATATGGCAACACGTCCGGCTCCGCGAGCAGCGTCACATCGCGGAAGATGCCGCTGAGCCACCACATGTCCTGGTCCTCCAGGTACGTGTGGTCGCCGAACTGGATCACCTTCACGGCGAGGAGGTTCTCGCCCTCCTGCAGGTAGTCCGTCAGGTCGAACTCCGCCATCAGCCGGCTGCCCTTGTGCAAACCGACCTCGCGGCCGTTGCAGGCGAGCGTCATGCAGCCGTCGACGCCGTCGAAGCGGATGATCTTCCGCATCCCACGCCAGTCGGCCGGCACCGTGAACGTCAGCGCGTAGACGCCCGTCGGGTTGTCGTCCGGCACGAAAGGCGGATCGATCGGGAACGGGTAGCCCCAGTTCGTGTACCAAGGCCGACTGATCTCGCCGTACGTGCCGCCGGTCGGCGTGAGCTGGCCGTGCAGTTGCCACATGCTCGGCACGGGCATGTCGTCGCCCTCCCGAATCGCCATCCAGTCCGCCGGCACCGCCTCGGGCCGCTCGTACAGCCGGAACTGCCACGTTCCGTTGAGGCTTCGCTCCCAGGGCGAGGGTGCGTTGTCATTGATGCCCGCCAGGGCGGCTTCGACAGTCGGGTAGCTGGTGAACCTGCTCCGCGGGGGCAAGCGGTTGCGCCCGGTCAACCTCGGGTTCATGTGGTCCGGGAGGGGCGTCGCAGGCATGGCGAGAACGTAGGGTTGGTGGGCCTGCTGACGCAACATCGAACGACAGCCGTCGTACCATCCTTTCATGCCTACAGCCGCTGAATCACGCCCACTGGAGCACGGCAATATGGGGCACGGCAAGCACCGGCGCCCGCTTGATCGTGAAGCAGCTGAACGGCCACCGACGATGCCGTCGCTCGATGATCAGCTCTTGTACCCGCGACTGTCGCCGCGGCAGATGGAAGAGATCAGCGCGTTCGCCCAGTGCCGCAAGCTTGCGGCCGGTGAGATCCTGTTCGAGCAAGGCGACCGCAACGCTGATCTGTCGGTCCTGCAGAAAGGCTGCGTCGAGTTCTACGACCGCCGGTACGACAAGGACATGCTTATCAGCGTCGCACCGGCCGGCACGTTTTTGGGCGACATCTCGATGTTCACCGGGGAGCCGACGATCGCGGCGTGTCTCGTGGTCGAAGACTCCGAAGTCATGATCGTCAAGCACGACGACCTCAAACGCCTCATCGCAGAGCACAGCGAGATCGGCGACCTGATTCTCAAAACGTTCATGGCCCGGCGAGACTTCCTCAAGGCCGGCGGGCACGGCATGCTCTCGCTCATCGGACCGGGCAATAACGCAGAGACGTACTACGTCCGCGACTTCCTCGAACGCAACCAGATTCCCGTCCGCTTCAGCGACCCGGCGAACGACGACGCGTCACGCGTCTTGCTCGAGAAGCTCGGCATGTCCGCAGGCGACCTGCCGGTCCTGATCTGCGGCGACGGCGTCTGTCGTCGCCCCGACATCGAACAGGTCGCCCAGAAAGTCGGCCTGCGGCCCAAGCTCAAGGAGTGTTACGACCTCGTCGTCGTCGGTGGCGGACCGGCAGGACTAGCCGCAACGGTCTACGGCGCCAGCGAAGGGCTCCAAACGCTCATGATCGATCAATACTCGCCGGGCGGCCAAGCCGGAACGAGCTCCAAGATCGAAAATTACCTCGGCTTTGCCACCGGCATCAGCGGCGACGAACTCGCCAAGCAGGCCGTCCTGCAGGCTCGCAAGTTCGGAGCCACCCTCTGCAACCCGTGCACCGTCACCGGCATCGACTGCGCGGCCGACAAGAAAACGCTCACGCTCCACGACGGCACCAAAATCGGCGCACGCAGCGTCGTGCTGGCCACCGGAGCACGCTACCGCAAACTGCCGGCAGAGAACGGCGAGGCGCATGACGGCAGCGGTGTTTACTACGCGTGCGGCCACATCGAAGGGGCAAGCTGCGTCGAGAAACAAGTCGTTGTTGTCGGCGGCGGTAACAGCGCCGGACAGGCGGCCGTCTTTCTCAGCCGCCACGCCAGAAACGTCAAAGTCATCATCCGCGGCGACGACCTTGGCAAATCGATGAGCGATTACCTCGTCAAACGCATCCGCGAGGCGGACAACATCGATCTGCTCACCGATACCGAAATCGCCAAACTCGACGGAGACGGCCGCCTGCAGGAGCTGACGCTCACCGGCAAGCACGAAGGCACCATCCCGTGCGACGGCCTGTTCGTCATGATCGGTGCGACGCCCAACACCGAGTGGCTCCAGGGCGGTGACTGCATCGGCACGTGCCCCAAAGGATTCATCGCCACCGGCCGCGACGCACTCACACACGATCGGTTCGCCGACCACTGGCACGGCGTCGGCCGCGAGCCGTTTCTGCTCGAAACGACTCGTCCCGGCATCTTTGCCGCCGGCGACGTGCGGGCCGGAAGCGTCAAACGCGTCGCCGGTGGCGTCGGCGAAGGCTCGATGGCCATCGCCTTCGTTCACCAGGCCATTGCAGCCATGAGCTAGTCACGGCCGATCCGGGTCATCGTCATCCCAGTCGCCCGAATCATCGTTGTCGTAGGCCGAGTCTTCAGGCCGTTCTTCGATGGTGTCGGTCGACCAGTCACCGCGAAGGAATCGGTAGCCGGCGTAGGCAAGCAGACCGGCGAACGCGAGGCCGAGGACGCCGGGAAGCATGGGGCAAGGCTATCGCCCCGGCCGCGTCGCAGCGGTCGGGACACACGATGAGGTCGACCGATTCATCGGTGTCGAACGGCGGGTTGTTTTCTGCTCGCACCATCACGTATGCGCCGTGTACGCCGCCTTCGGCGTCAGGCTCGGCCAAGCCACCGCAGAGGCTTGCCTGTGACGAAGGTCGAGCTTAACGCAAAGCCGTACCTGTCGAAGGCCCGACCACTCACGCAGACGACCCGAAGGACCGCCATCAGCACCAGCGGCACCGACCGGCGGATGACAGAGGCTCAACCCCGCGTCCTTGCCGATGCCGCACAGCCCGACGAAATTGGCCCAGGTCTCCCAAAGCTATTGTTCCGCTATGAGCAAGATCGTCACCTTCGGCGAGATCATGATGCGGCTCGCAACGCCGCTCCACGACCGCTTCGAGCAGGCACCACACTTCAACGTCACCTTCGGTGGCGGTGAGGCCAACGTCGCCGTCTCGCTTGCTCGATTTGGCCACGACGCCCGCTTCGTCAGTCGGCTGCCGGACAACCCGCTGGCCGACCGCTGCATCGCAGAGCTTCGCCATCAACAAGTCGACACGAGCGGCGTGCTTCGCGGCGGGAACCGCATCGGCGTCTACTTCCTCGAAACCGGTGCCGGGCCACGGGCGTCGCAGGTCATCTACGACCGCGCCGACTCGGCCGTGTCACAGCTCAAGCCAGGTGACGTCGACTGGGCGGCCGTGTTCGCAGGTGTCGATTGGTTCCACTGGACGGGCATTACGCCCGCGCTCGGTGAAGGCCCGGCGGCGGTGTGCCGTGAAGCGTGCCAAGCGGCCAAGGCTGCCGGCGCGACCGTCAGCGTCGACCTCAACTTCCGCAAAAAGCTCTGGACGCAGGCTCAGGCACAATCGGCCATGGCCCCGCTCATGGAGTTCGTCGACGTCTGCATCGCCAACGAAGAAGACGCCCAAAGCGTTTTCGGCATCAAGGGGGCCGACGTCGAGACCGGCCAAATCGACCACGACCCATACATCGACGTCGCCGGTCAACTGACCGAGCGTTTCGGCTTCGATAAGGTTGCGATCACGCTGCGCGAGAGCATCAGCGCCAGCCACAACGGCTGGTCGGCGATGCTCTTTTCAGGTGGCAAGGCAACCTTCGCCAAGCGTTACGACCTGCCGATCGTCGACCGCGTGGGCGGCGGGGACAGCTTTGCCGGCGGGCTCATCCACGCCCTGCTTTCGGGCCAGAGCGACGAAAACGCCATCGATTGGGCGACGGCGGCCAGCGCGCTCAAGCACACGATTAGCGGCGACTTCAACCGCATTAGCGTGGCTGAGGTCGACCGGCTCGTTGGTGGTGACGCATCGGGTCGGGTGCAGCGGTAACCTTGGCCCATGAGCGACAAACGAAGCGATATCACCGGCCGACTGCGCGATGCGGGCGTCGTGGCGGTGGTGCGGGTGGCGACGGCCGAGGTGGCGGTCGACGTCGTACGTGCCTTGGCGGCGGGTGGTGTGGTGGCGGCGGAGGTGACGTTTACGGTGCCCGACGCCGACAAAGCCATCGCCGAGCTGTCGAAGCTCAACAGTGCCGGTGAGTTTGGGCGACCGCTCGTGCTCGGCGCGGGCACCGTGGTGACGGCCGCCCAAGCCAGGGCGGCGGTCGATGCGGGGGCGGAGTACCTGGTGAGTCCGCATCTGAGCGAGCCGGTGATGGCGGCGGCGGACCAGCTCGACGTCGCTGCCTTGCCCGGCGCGTTGACGCCTACCGAAGTGTTTGCGGCCTTTGAGCGTGGGGCCGACGTGGTGAAGGTCTTTCCGGCGGCGAGGATGGGGCCGAAGTACCTCAAGGACTTGGCCGGGCCTTATCCGAAGATTCCGCTCATGCCGACGGGTGGCGTGTCGGCGACGAACGTGCACGAATGGGTCGCCTGCGGCGCGGTCGCCGTCGGCGTCGGGAGTGAACTCGTCGACAAAGCCGCCGTCGCCGCCGGTGATTGGCAGACCTTGACGGACAAGGCCGCGAAACTGACGGAAGCGCTCGCCGCGGCAAGAGCGTCAGTTGCGACCAGCTAGCACCCAAGCCGCGGGGTCGCGGCTCGGAATCACATCGAGATTCGACGCGTCTTAAGCCTTTGTGGCAGCTCGTTTAGAAGAGCACCACTCGTGACACAAAGCAAAGCCGAACCGGGGATTTGAACCCCGAACCTCCGCTTTACGAAAGCGGCGCTCTGCCGTTGAGCTAGTTCGGCGGCAATGGCGAAACAGGTGTCGCGGGGCCATGGTTCGCCCGCCGGGGCCGCGTGTCAAGCCGTCGTTGCATGGACCTGGTAGGCCGTTGCGCCTAAGGTACCCGTCCGCCCGGCAACTGTTTGTCGGGCGACGAACGCCTGAGTACCCGAAACGAAAGATCAGATGCCAAAGCCACGACGCCGCCGGAAAATTGGAAGTAAGAAGCGTAAAGCCCGTCGCGATCGTCGCAAGAAGTAAGGGCTGATGGCCTTTGCTTGTGACGCTTTGTCATCTCAAGCTGCGGTTTAACACGATGTGCTGGCGACGCGCCTAGCTTGCCGACATGTCTGTTGCTGCTGAAAAACACACGTCGCCGCCCGATGCTCCATCGGGCGGCGACTTGTTTTTTAATCGCGAGCTGAGCTGGCTCGACTTCAACGCACGCGTCCTCGAACTGGCCGAGGACGATGCGGTGCCGTTGCTCGAACGCGTGCGGTTTCTGGCGATCTTCGCCAGCAACCTCGACGAGTTCTACATGAAGCGCGTCGGCGGCCTACAACGCCAGCGGGCGGCCAAAGTCTCGACCCGCACCATCGACGGGCTGACGCCTGACGAGCAGATCGCCCTCATCCACGAGAAGGTCCGCCCGCTCCTGGATCGTCAGGTCGCGTGCTGGTTCGAGTCGGTTCACCCCGGCCTCAAGGCCAACGGCATCCGCATCTGTCCTTGGACACAGCTCACCGACACCGATCGCCTGGAGTCGAGCCGGTTCTTCCGCGAGCAGGTCTTCCCGATCCTGACGCCACTGGCGGTCGACCCGGGGCACCCGTTCCCGTTCATCAGCAACCTGAGCAAGTCTCTTGGCGTGATGCTCGAACACCCGGCGACGGCCGAGCAGTCGTTCGTCCGCATCAAGCTGCCCGAAAACCTGCCTCGTTGGGTCCGCCTGCCGGCGACGGACGAGGCGACGGACCGGTTTGTCAGCCTTGAAAACGTCATCAGCGGCAACCTCGAGCTGTTGTTCCCGGGGATGAAGGTGCTGGAGCACCACCTGTTTCGCGTGACGCGGAACGCCGATGTCGACGCCGACGAGGAGGACGCCGACGACCTGCTGGCCGTGGTCGAGCAGGAGCTTCGTCAGCGTCGTATGGCTGATGTCGTGCGGCTGGAGACGCCCACGAGCATGAGCCCGGGCATGCGTGAAACGATCAGGCATGCGTTGCACGTGGCCGAAGAGGATTGCTACGAATTGGCGGGCCCGATCGACATGGACGACTTGATGTCGCTGGCGGATGTCGACCGACCGGAGCTGAACTTTGAGCCTTGGAAGCCGCTGGTCCCGCCGCGGCTGAGCGACGAGGATGCCGACATTTTCAGCGTCATCAGCGGCGGTGACGTGCTCGTGCATCACCCGTACGAGTCGTTCCCGGCGAGTGTCGAGCGCTTCATCCTCGAGGCCGCCGAGGACCCGCAGGTTCTGGCCATCAAGATGACGCTGTATCGCACGAGTCGCGACAGCTCATTCGTCGGCGCGCTCATCCGGGCGGCCGAAGAAGGCAAGCAGGTCGCGGTGCTCGTGGAACTCAAGGCACGGTTCGACGAGCAGCGGAACCTGGCCATTGCCCAGCGTCTTGAGAAAGCAGGCGTCCACGTTGTTTACGGCGTCGTCGGCTTCAAGACCCACACCAAGCTGGCCATGGCCGTTCGCCAGGAAGAAGAAGGATTGCGAACGTACGTCCACGTTGGTACGGGCAACTACAACGCCCGGACGGCCACGCTCTACACCGACGTGGGCCTGTTCACGAGCGATCCGCAACTCGTGGGCGACGTGATCGAGCTGTTCCACACGCTCACCGGTCGCAGCCTCGGGCGGCAGTACCGCAAGCTGCTCGTCGCGCCGACGAACATGCGTGACAAGTTCCTCGACTGCATCGCCGCAGAACGCCATGCCGCAGAACGCGGCGAGCCGGCGTTCATCACGGCGAAGATGAACCAGCTTCAGGACGAGAAGATCATCAAGGCGCTCTACGAGGCAAGCCAGGCGGGCGTCAAGGTCGACCTGATCATCCGCGGGTTCTGCTGCCTGCGGCCGGGTGTGCCGGGACTCAGCGACAACATCCGCGTGGTCAGCATTCTGGGTCGGTTCCTGGAGCACTCCCGCATCTTCCGCTTCCACAACGGCGGCGAGCGGGTGCATTTCATCGGCAGTGCCGACTGGATGGTGCGGAACCTCGACTATCGCGTCGAAGCCATCGCCCCCGTCGAGGACAAACACGCCCAGGAGCAACTCGACGGCATCCTGGACTCGGCGCTGGAGACGAGCGAACACGTGTGGCAGCTAGGCGCTGACGGCACATGGTCACCCGCCCGCCTGGGCGAGGGTGGCGAGTTCCAGCAACGCTTGATGCGTCGCGCCGTCGAACGCCAACAGCGTGCCCGGCGTCGCCGCTGAGAAACTCAAGTTGATCAGCGAAGCGATGCCGCCACCGCCGCCTGCCAGGTCGCCCAGACCATCCACACCGCCAGCAAGCCTCGAACGGTCCAAACGACGGTCCGCAGCCAGTTTGAACGGGTCAGCGACTGTGCCAGTTCCACGTTGAACCCTGCCGCCAGTCGATTGTGCATCGGCACCTGCCAGAATGCGGTGCTGACCCACAATGCGACCACCAACGCAAGGCCGACCCAAGCCGTCCACCCCGGCACACCGGCCGGTGTCCGCACGACAAGCCACACAGCCGTCACCAGCTCGACGAGCATGACCGGCCCGACGACGGGCGTGATGCCGCTGACATGCCGTTGGTGGTACTCGGCCCAACCGGCTTCACCGATGCCGTCGAAGAGCTTGTAGTGGACGAGCTGGATCGTCCAGATCAGCCCAACGAGGTACCACGTCGCGGCGAGATGGACGAGCAACAGCGGCACAGTCGACAGTATCCGCTCGGCTTATCGCCGAGCGCCAGCTCTTGTACAGGCTCGCGACGACGTTGTTGCTCATCTAACGTTGATCGGTCGCTTCACGCCTTCATGAGCCTTCGCAGGACGAACTGCAGAATGCCGCCGTTCTTGTAGTACTCGACCTCGACCGGCGTATCGACGCGGCAGACGGCGGTGAAGCTGGTCTTTGTGCCGTCGGCCTTGGTCGCGGTCACGTGGATGTCCTGGCGTGGCTCGAGGCTCGTCGGGATCTCGACGTCGAACGTCTCGCTGCCGTCGAGGCCGAGGCTTGATGCCGTCTCGCCCTCGTTGTATGTCAGCGGCAACACGCCCATGCCGACGAGGTTGCTGCGGTGAATCCGCTCGAAGCTCTCGGCGATGACGCAACGAACGCCCAGCAGGATCGTGCCCTTGGCCGCCCAGTCGCGGGAGCTGCCCATGCCGTAGTCCTTACCGGCGAGGATGACAAGTGGCGTCCCGCCGGCACGTGGCTCAATGTCGGCGTCGCTCGTGTTGGCCACGCCGTACCCGCGGCTGGCGTCGAAGATGCTGACCGCATCCATTTTGTCATGCTTCATCGCGTCGGCAGGCAGTGCGCCGTCGCCGTAGAAGGTCGTCCAGCCGCCCTCGGTGCCGGGGGCGAGTTCATTTTTCAGGCGAATGTTGGCGAACGTGCCGCGGACCATCACGCGGTCGTTGCCACGGCGGGCGCCGAACGAGTTGAACGCGCTGACGGGTACGCCCTTGCTCTTGAGGTACTGCCCGGCAGGGCTGTTGACCTTGATCGCGCCCGCCGGGCTGATGTGGTCCGTCGTCGTCGAGTCACCGACCATGACGAGGCACCTGGCACCCTTGACACTTTCAATGGGTGCCGGCTCCTGGCCGAGGCCGACGAAGAACGGTGGCTCCTGGACGTACGTGCTTTCTTCGCTCCAGTCGAAGAGTTCGCCGCCCTTGACGGGGATTTCGTTCCACTCCTCGCTGCCGTTGGCGACGTTGCCGTAGCGGGCGCGGAACATGCTCGGGTCGATGCACGAGGCGACGGTCTCGGCAATCTCGGCCTGCGTCGGCCACAGGTCCTTGAGGTAGACGTCGTTGCCGTCACGGTCCTTTTGAATCGGCTCATTCGACAGGTCGACATCCATGCTGCCTGCGAGCGCGAATGCGACGACGAGCGGCGGGCTCGCAAGGTAGTTGGCCTTGACGTGCGGATTGATCCGCCCCTCGAAGTTGCGATTGCCTGACAACACGCTGCAGGCGACGAGGTCGTTATCCGTGATCTCTTGGGCGATGTGCTCGGGCAGCGGGCCGGAGTTGCCGATGCAGGTGGTGCAGCCGTAACCGACGGTGTTGAAGCCAAGGCTGTCCAGCTCTGCCGACAGGTACGACTTGTCGAGGTAGTCGGTAACGACGCGGCTGCCGGGGGCGAGGCTTGTCTTGACGTAGTGCGGCACCTTCAGGCCCAACGCGTTGGCCTTTTTGGCGACGAGACCGGCGGCGACCATGACGCTGGGGTTGCTCGTGTTCGTGCAGCTCGTGATGGCGGCGATGACGACATCGCCGTGCTGCAGCGTGCCGTGGCTCTTGCCCTGCAACGCCATCTTCACGCCACCGGCAACTTCGGCGAGTTTTGTCGCCACGGCACTCGCCGCTTCGCCGAGAAAGCTTGGTGACGACTCATGACCATCGCCCTGTCCGCCGCCCGCGCCGCGACCACCGGCCGGTGCGTTGCCACTTTTCAAGTGGCTAACGGTCTCTGCAGCTTCGGCGTCGGCGTTGCCTTCTGCGCCTTCGCCCTCATGGATCGGGCCGTCGCTGGCCCACCGGTCAAGCCGCGGAATTTGGCCGTCGAGGTTCTGCCCGAAGTCGTCCATGAGCACGCTGCGGAAACTGCTGCGCGACTGGTTGAGCTCGATGCGGTCCTGCGGCCTACGCGGGCCGGCGATGCTGGGCGTGATCGTGCCCAAATCCAGCTCCAGCGTCTCGGTGAACTGCGGCTCGCTGCCCGTGTCGCACCACAGGTGATTGGCCCGGCAGTACCGCTCGACAAGGTCGATCTGCTTTTCCTCGCGACCCGTCAGCCGCAGGTAGGCCAGCGTCTGCTCGTCGACGGGGAAGAAGCCCATCGTCGCGCCGTATTCGGGCGCCATGTTGGCAATCGTGCCGCGGTCGGCAACGGTCATGCTTTTCATGCCGGGGCCAAAGAACTCGACGAATTTGCCCACCACGCCGTGCCCACGGAGGATCTGCGTGACGCGCAGGACCAAGTCAGTCGCGGTGGTGCCCTCGGGCAGTTCGCCGACGAGCTTCATGCCGACGACTTCGGGCGTGAGCAGGTAGCAAGGCTGGCCGAGCATGGCCGCTTCTGCCTCGATGCCACCGACGCCCCAGCCGAGCACGCCCAGGCCGTTGATCATGGTCGTGTGGCTGTCGGTGCCGACGAGCGTGTCAGGCATGACGACGTCGCCGTCTCGCAGGACGACGCCGGCGAGGTGTTCGAGGTTGACCTGGTGAATGATGCCGACGCTGGGCGGCACTACGCCGAAATTCTCGAACGCGCTTTGGCCCCACTTCAGGAACTCGTACCGCTCGCGGTTGCGGTCGAACTCGATCTCGGTGTTCTTGATGAGCGCCAGGGGGTTGGCGTACTCATCGACCTGGACGCTGTGGTCGATGACGAGGTCGACGGGCACGAGCGGGTTGATCTTTTGCGGATCGCCGCCTGCACGCTTCATGGCACTTCGCATCGCGGCGAGGTCGACGACGCACGGCACGCCGGTGAAGTCCTGTAGTACGACGCGGGCCGGCTTGAACGGCACCTCGACGGCGTCGTTCGTCGGTGTCCAGTTGGCCAGCGTGCGGACATTCTCCTCGCTGACTTCGAAACCGTCCATGTTGCGCAGAGCCGCTTCGAGCAGCACGCGAATCGAGAACGGCAGCTTCTCGACGTCGGCCGAGCCCGCGGCAGCGATGTCGAAGTACGTCTCACCGCCACTTGCGAGCGTGCGGCGGCTTCCCATCGGATTGTGCTGTGCGTCGGCGTAAACAGGCATGACGCGACCATAGGTCGGCCGGCGTTGCCAACGCTTATGTCTCGGGGGCGAACAACGGAGCAAAGTCGCCCTGCCACCGCTGTTCTGCTTCTGCCGCCGCGGCGGGCACAGCGATCCCAAGGAACGGGACCGTGTTGATGCGGCGGTCGAGCGTCAGGTCGACCCAGACAAATCGACTGCCCCGCTGCAGGACGAAACGCGTTTTCATCCCACTCGGCAGGCCGCCGACGATGATGCTCATGTTCGAGAAGTCGGACAGCTTGGTTAGTGCCGTCGCGGTTCCGTCGTCGCGTACGGCGGCGACGGCGTAGAGCACGTCGCCCTCGCGAAAAACGACCGACGCGATAAAGCCCTTCAGCGGCGTCCAGCCGGACACGCCGTCCACCGGCTGCAAATCGCTTCCAAATTCGGCGGGCATGTCCTGCCAGTCGCGGCGAACGCTGCTCACGCCCAGAAAGCCGTCGCGTACGTCGGCGTCAATCTCCTCCTGGGCCGCCAGCGATGCTTGTCGCACGTACGCGTGATACACAATGGCCCGAAGCGTCGTCTCCAGCACCGGTGGCCGCGGCTCGTCAATTGCGGCAACGGCATCGCGAAGCTCGTCCAGTTCGTCCACGCCCACCGTCTTGAGCAATTCCTGCCGATGGGCGTGCCGGGCCAGGCCGTCGGGGGCGAGCAGCGGTTTGAGGTCGATCGCCCCGCTCACCGCCGACGGCAAGGCGGCAGAGACAACCAGGCAAAGCACCAGGCGACAGAACATGACACCACCATAGACGAAGAGGCCCGCCCGCTATCGCACCTGCAGCTCGTCGGCCTCGAAAGCCAGCCCCAGCGTCGGCAGCTCGACGGCCTTGCGATCGCCGTCGGCTCGCACTTCGCCACCAATCCAGGCGTGATGACCTGCTTCCTTGGCCGCGGCAAGCGTCGCCTCCGCATCGCCAGCCGCAACGTAAGCGACAAAGCCGACGCCCATGTTGAACGTTGCCCACATTTCCCGCTCCTCGACCGGGCCGTGCTTGGCGATGAAGCCGAAGACCTCGGGCGGTGTCGGTGGTTGCGTCACGTGGTAGACGAGCTTGGCCTCGGGTCGCATGAGCTTGCGAAGGCCGTGACCGGTGACGTGCGTGAGATAGTGCGGCCGAAGCGACTTGTGCCGCAACAGCTGCACGAAGTCGGCGTAGATCGCGCTGGGCTCGAGAAGCAGCCGGCCGTAGTTGTCGGTCTCGAAGCCAATCTTCTCGCCGATCCGGCGACACAGCGTCAGTCCGTTCGTCTGCACGCCCGTGCTGGCCAGAAAGACCATGACGTCGCCCGCCTGCACGTCGCCGCGAATGCGATCCCGGGCATCCATCCGGCCGACCGCGCTGCCGGCCAGGACGATCGTCTCCGGGTTGACGAGCCCCGACAGGGCAGGCGTCTCGCCGCCGCCCCACGTCGCGCCGGCCCGGCGGCAACCCTCGGCAAAGCCGCTTGCGAGCGCCTCGGCGCGCTCCTTGTTCTTGAACCAGGTCGCGTCGCCCACCGCCGCGTGCATCGCCACGACGGCCGGCAGGCAGCCGACGGTGATGAGGTCGTTGACGATCGTCGCCACCGTGTCGATGCCGATCGCGTGGTACAGCGACGGGTCACCGACCGCGTCGGCAATAAGGTTCTTCGTCCCGAGCCCTTCTTCGACATGGGCGAGATAAGTCCCGTCACCGGCGTCTATGAGATACGCCGACTCGCCGCGCGTGCCGGGCGCCTCTGCCATGCCGTGCAACGCCAACAGGTTGACGGTCGCGCCTGCTTCGCGTTGACACGCACGTTTGAAGGCGTCGAGCGGGTCGTAGTCGACGCCGCTGGAGGCGTAGGTCATGGGCTCGTGGGAAGAGGGTCGGTCCACGGGGGCAACCTAGCAGGGTTTCGAGCTGACAAAGCTGCTGAGGTGGCTTTGCCGACGGCGGTGTTGATACGGTCGGTCGATGAGCCTCTGGGACCGCTGGCACGATCGATTGGCGTTCAGCACGAACGCGTTCAAGAAGACGACGTGGCAGCGGGCGGTCAAAGACATTGCCGACATCGGTTACGCCGGCTGCGAGATCATGGCCGATCAGCCGCACTTCACGCCCGCCGAAATGGCGACCGAAGAAGTGCTCGATCTGGCCGATCTCATCAGCGACCTTGGCTTGCGGGCGAGCAACGTCAACGCGTTTACCGGCTTTTTCGCTAGCGAGCCGTTTCCGAGTGGTCGGCCGACGGGTGACACGTACGCCCCGACGTGGATCGACCCGGACGCCGACGCCATCGACGTGCGGGTCAATCACACGTTGGCGAGCATTCGGCTGGCGGCGGCACTCGGCGCGTCGACGGTCAGCCTGCAGCCCGGCGGCCCGACGATCGGCCGTGCGGGCACACGCAAGGATCACGAGCAACGCTTCGCCGATGGCGTTCGTCGCTGCCTCCGCACGGCCCGCGAGTCTGACATCACGCTTGCCGTCGAGCCCGAACCGGGCCTGCTGCTGGAGACGACGGCCGAGTACCTCGACTGGAAGCAAACGCACTTTGCCGACGAGCCACTCGTGCAGATGAATTACGACGTCGGCCATGCCTACTGCGTCGGTGAAGATGTTGCAGGCGTGACGCGTGACCTGGCCGGTCAGTACGCCCACGTCCACCTCGAAGACATTGCCGCCAGTCGGGTGCACCAGCACCTGGTACCGGGAGACGGTGCCATCGACTTCGTGTCGCTGTTCAAAGCCCTCAACGACGCCGAGTACGGCGGCTGGGTCACGGTAGAGCTTTACCCGTTCATGGATGACGCGGCCGGTGTTGCAGGCAAAGCGTACAAGCACCTGCGCAAGTTACTCAGCTAAGTCGTACGTGCATCATGTCAGCCCGACGCGGTCGAACTGCTCCGGCGGAGCGTCGGCGGCTTGCATCAGCACGTTCATCTGACCCGCCAATTCAGCCTCCAAAGCAGTATCCGTCAAAGGATTTTCCTGCGACGGATCTTCTTCAAGATCGTAAAGCAGCGTGGTCGCATATTGCTTCGGTGTCTGGCCCCATGGAAAGCAAAGCGGCCGGGCACCGCACGAGTCGGCCAACGGCTCATCGGCCTGTGTTGCGGCAATGAGTTTGTCAACGCCGAACGGGCTCCGCATGCTGCTGGGCATGACGGTGTAAGCCGTCGCCTCACCTGTCCCGCCGAGGTAGTAGGCGTGGCGGTCGGTGACGAGGTTCACGTGCGCGTTGAAGTAGCCGAACAAGGCCGCATCGCGCGTGGCGGCGTCGTCGGTCAGATCGAGGCCCAGCACCGTGTCGGGCGGTGTTGTGCCAAAGTACCCGTGGAGCGTCGGGCACAAGTCGATCGCCGGCTGCACAAGCTTGTTGTTTCGCGTGCCCGCTTGCTCGGGTCGTCTCGGATCGCTCACGAACAACGGCGTGTGGCTGACCTGCTCGTAGAGCGGCATGACCCCTTTCATCATTTGCCCGTGCTCACCCAGCATGATGCCGTGGTCGGTCATGACGACCAGCATCGTGTCGTCCCACAGGTTGTGCCGGTCGAACGCGTCGAGCACCTTGCCGAGGCTTGCGTCGCACTTGGCGAGTAGGGCCGCGTAGCGACGACGGGCCTGCTGGACGAGCGCGTCTTCGGGTGCGTCGCCATATTCGGGCCAGTCGTAGAGCGGCGTTTCACGCTCGCCGTCGGGGCCGGGAAACAGGTCGCTCCACAGCGGGTCAGTGGTGAAGGGTTCGTGCGGGTCGAAGCACTCGATCTGTAGAAGCCATCGATCCTGATCGTGGTTGCGATGGAGGAAGTCAATGCCGGCAGCGAACGTCTTCGTCTGCGGGTAGTCGGCATCGTCGCGAATGTGCCGGCGGTTGACCCAGTCGCTGCGACGGCCCTTGCCATTGACGTGGTGCGGCACCTCGGGATCTGCCACCTGGCCGACGCATAGGTCGCCCTCCTGGCCGCGGAACAACTCCCACGAATCGTAGCGGCCGTGGTAGTTGGCTCCGCCATCTTCGAAGTAGTGGTAGTGGTCTGTGACGAGGTGGCTGTAGATGTCGGCCTGCTCGCGAAGGTCTGCAAAGACGCTCCTGTCCCACGGCTCCAGCGGGCCCCAGGATCGCCGCAGAAAACCTGGACGACCGGTGTGCAGATCGCGGCGGGCTGGCATGCAAGGCATGCTGGCGACGTAACTGCGGTCGTAGGTGCGTGCCTGCCGGGCCAGGCGGGCGAAATTGGGTGTGTGGGTCCATGTCGCGCCGTAAGGCGACAGGAAGTGCCGGTTGAGGCTGTCGAACATCACGATGACGGCTCGCTGGCGTTGGCTCATCAACGTGGGGTAGCAGGCGATTGCGGGAAGAGCAATACCGGGATGAACCTTTGGGTGTTTGGGTGCAAAACCTGACGAATCGCACGATTTTGTTGGCGGTTATCGGTCGCTCGAGGAGGCGTCGCTCATGGGCTGGAGGGCGTCGGGTCGATTTGGAAGGCGTTGGGTCGTCGGGCCGCGCGTTGCGTGGCGGTCGCCGGCCCGTACGATGCTCGCCCGTCACCGCCATGTCAGCTAAAGCCGCCGCCCGTCTCGTTTCGCCCGCTGCCGCCGCCCTTTTGGCGTGCTCGCTTTCCGCTTCGGCCCAGGATCTGACCGTGCGTCAGGAGACCGGCCCGACGCTCGAAGAGGCGA
The DNA here is from genome assembly GCA_963841915.1 of uncultured Planctomycetota bacterium. Lineage (GTDB taxonomy): Bacteria > Planctomycetota > Phycisphaerae > Tepidisphaerales > Tepidisphaeraceae > JBCDKH01. The sequence goes on from CAWJEN010000006.1 coordinate 1,277,662, forward strand.
TGCTGCAGCCCATCTACCTGCAGGCAGACGTCAGCGACGCCCAGCCGGGCCAGTCGGATGTCGGCACGATCGCCCGTGACCGCGTCACGCCGCCCTGGTACGCCCGTGGCGGCCTGCTCTTGCTCTTTCCGCAGGACGTGACCTTCAACGGCGTCACCACCGTCAACGTCGCCAGCGACGATCCGACCGACGAGGACGGTCGCGAAGACGTCGACGTCGACCAGGACGTCTCGCTCGGCTGGGGCGGCGGGCTCTACGCAGCCGTCGGTTACAGCTTCGCCCCCGACGCCCGTTTCAACCCGCGTGTCGAGGCCGAGTATCAGTTGCTCATCGACGACTATCGCGATGCCAACGACGACGGCATCACCTGGAACAGCCTCGGCGTCAACGGCATCGTCGACTGGCGCGTCCGCGAGAACATGGCGCTCTACGCAGGCCTCGGTGCCGGCATCGCTTACCTCTCAACCGCCAACCCGCCCGTCACGCTGCCCTCCGGCGCCCTCTCGTCCGTCGGTAGCGACGACTCCTTCACCGTCTACGGCCAGGCCCTGGGCGGGGCGTTGTTCCGCTTCAGCGACGACGTCGACATCGATCTGGGACTGAAGTACCAGTTGACGCAGCCGAGCCTCTTCGAGGGCGACGCCAGCTTCGACAACGTTGTCTTCCACGTTGGCCTGCTGCTTCACCTGGAGTGAGAGACGAGGATCAAGCGGTGAAGCGTCGCGTTGCCGAGGTCACGCGGGACGTGGTATCTGTCTGACGACTACGGTGCCGGCCCATGTCGAGCGTGTTCGAAGACGGCCAGCATTTGCGACTCGGACCCGGCATCTCGGTGCCGCTCGAGGCGTTGCGCGAGCAGGCGAGTCGCTCGAGCGGGCCCGGCGGGCAAAGTGTCAACAAGACGTCGAGCGCGGTCGAGCTGTGGGTCGAGGTCTCTGCCATTGAAGGACTTGACGAGGGGGCACAAGCCCGCCTGCGAAACCTGGCCGGGTCGAAGCTGACGAAGAACGACGAGATTCACGTCCGAAGCGAAGACGCTCGGAGCCAGCGGGACAACCGACAAACCTCGCGGGAGAAGCTGGCCGAGCTGGTCGCCCGCGCCCGCGTGCGGCCCAAAGTGCGCAGGAAGACGAAGCCGAGCCCCGGGGCCAAGCGGAGGCGGCTGGAGGCCAAGCGTCAGCAAGGCGAGAAGAAGCAACGGCGAGCCGACGATCGGGTGAAGTGAGATCTCGACCGTCGAAGACGTTGCGTCGCATTGGGGAGCACGGCGTCATCCGGTATGGTCGACTGCGTGTCTGACACCACCGTCCGTCGTTGCGTCTTTCCGGGGCAGTTTGATCCGATCACGAACGGACACCTCGACGTGATCCGCCGTGGGGCCGGACTGTTCGACGAAGTCATTGTCGGCGTCGGCGTGAATCCTGAGAAGAGTGAGCTGTTCGACCAGCACGAACGCCTCGCGATGGTCAGCGATGTGCTCACCGCAGCGGGCCTCGGGAACGTGCGTTTCGAGTCCTACACCGGCCTGACGGCCGACTTTGTGCGGCGGAAACAGGCAACGTGCCTGCTCCGCGGGATTCGCGACGTCACCGACCTTCGCTACGAGTTCCAGAGTGCACTGGCCAACCGCGCCGTCGGGGGCGTGGAGACGCTTTTTCTCATGACAGGTGACCAATATGCGCTGACAAGCAGCAGCCTGATTCGTCAAATTGTGACCCTCGGTGGCGACGTCGACACGCTGCGGAAGCTTGTTCCTGACGCCGTCGTGAGCCGGCTGCGGAGCCGTCAGGAGGCGTTGCACTTATGAAGATGGTTGTTGAGCGGCCCGCAATGCCCGCTGAGCAGGCGACACCGAAACGGGTGACGGCAACTTAGGCACATCATCTCTTGACATAGATCGGCCATCCATTACACTGAGGGTCGCCGCGGCAGGAACACCCGATCGAACCCTTCGACGCCTTCCTGACGCGGACCCGCCATCACTCGACCGTCCGGCCGAGTCTCAGAACGAACAGAAGGCCTGCACAGCAGGTCACATCACGAATCTGAAGGCCTCAGATCGCTTGCAGCGATTTGCAGTGCTTTCTCATGACGGCGACGTTCGTCGTCATGCCCCACCGCCCGGCTGATAAGCCAACCTTCGCAAGCCACCTTCCGCCGACGCCTTCACCGTCACGCCACTATGCCGATTCGCCCATTTGCGATGTTGGCCGGCACACGACGACCCACAGGCATCATAATCCTTGTTCATACCCCGTCTGGCCAATTGGCCGACGATGGGGTGCCGGCAAGGGCGACAAGCGAATGAGGCACAGACGCAAGGCGATGGGACCCGTTTCCCCCCTGACCGGCATCGCCCGGTCGCCAGGAGAACCCACCATGAAGCACACTGCTTCCCCCACACGTAGCCGTCGCTTCGGCTTCACGCTCGTCGAGCTGCTCGTTGTCATCGGCATCATCGCGCTGCTGATCTCGATCCTGCTGCCGTCGCTGAACCGTGCCCGTGAGTCGGCCAACCGTGTCAAGTGCGCCAGCAACCTGCGGCAAATTGGCCAGGCGATGCGTCAGTACGCCATCGACGACATCCGCTCGGCTTCGTACCCGCGGACGATTTACATCCCGCAGGTCGCCGAGAAGGGCTTCAACCGTGGCACCGCCGCGGCGCTGGCCGGTTCAGGCGCTGGTGTTCTCGAGTCGGCAACGACGACGGCCGATCCGTTCCGGACTCCCGCCAACGCGAATCCGACCACGAATGCCATGGGCACGAATGCCAACGTGCTGGCGAACGATGTCTCGGCCGCCATGTGGCACCTGATCCGCAACAGCGACATCGTTCCGGCGGTGTTCCTCTGCCCGAGCAGCAACGCCACCGAGGTTGATCTGGCCGACGGTCGGACCGTCAGCAACTACGCGAACTGGGCTGACTTCAACAACAACAGCAGCTACAGCTTCCAGGTCATGTACGCCGACCCAGCCTCGGTCGGCCGTGGCTTCAAGTGGACTGACGCCCTCGGGCCGTCAGTCGCTATTGCCTCGGACAAGAATCCGGGCATCACCGCCAGCGTCGACATGGTGACCTTCGGTGGCGGCGACACTGCTCTTCCGGCCGTTGCCAACGCTGCTGACAACGCCTCGAGCAAGCAGCTCGAGCGGGCCAACAGCAACAACCACGGCAAGGACGGACAGAACGTCCTCTTTGCCGATGGCAGCGTCCGCTTCGAGCAGACTGCCTTCTGTGGTGCGAGTGACGACAACATCTTCACCCGCCAGGTTGCTCCGGCCGCCGGTGATGCGGTGAATCGGAGCCAGAACGGTCAGCTCGCATCTGACACGGCAAGCTACGCCGATCAGACCGGCCCGACGACCTTCCAATTCAACCCCTACGACGAGCTCGACAGCCTCCTGCTGCCGACCGACGACTGATCTTCGGTCTGCCTGCTAGCAGGTTGACCCCATAGTCGAACCGCCCGCCTCTTCGGAGGCGGGCGGTTCTCGTATGGCACAAGACGTGGCTTCTCGGCTACTTCTGTTTCCGCGGCACCAGCGGCAACTCGTCGAGCCCCAGGTCGTCGAGAAACGAGCGTCGTGGCAGCAGCTCGCCCGCGTGCCGCACAATGGCTGCCGATCGTGGCGCGACGATGTCGAACCGACGCAGCTTTGCCAGCATGACCCGAGCGCCACCAAGGTCTTTGCCTGGCAGCCCGAGCGTCCCACCTGGTGCAATGGTCGCGCCGATGTCCAGCGGCTCGAATGCCTCCCGCTCCGCGGACGTCACCAGCACTGCCTCAGTGCCCACGTTCGTGATGGTGATTCTGCCATCGGCGAACCCTGCCGTAACGGCCACATCGTCTTGCCGAACCGGCTCGCCGGCGTCACGTGGCAGGTCGAGTTCGAACGTCTGACCGAGTTCGTGCTGCACGTTGAAGACGGCCACGAAGTCGGCCGTGTATTCCGCCAGATATCCTGCAAACCCCATGGCCGGTGCGTCACCTGGCCGCTTGAGGTCGACAATCACTGGCTTACCAATGTGTCGTTCGAGCAACGGTTCGTAGGCGTTGGCCGCCAGGCCTCTGGTGACGAGCGTGTCGCCGATTTGCGTCACACTGCCTTGCTGCGTTGCCAGCATCTGACTATCGGGTCGAGCCTTGACGACTTGCCCGACGACAAGGTTGACCGCTTTGGAAAACGCGTCGCGCAGCGTATTGACGAAGATCCGGACCTTCCGCCAGACGCGGCGGAACAGGCCTGGGTTGAAGCTTCGCTCCACCTGCCGGTCGCGCTCGCGGCGTCCTTGTTCTGTCATCGTTTCGTGCGCCCGCAACAGGCCCAGCGTTTTGCCGGTAAGTTCGGCGGGATAAATCATGACGCTAGACCGACGCCTGCCGAGTCGGTCCACGCCTGGGGTCGTGAACCGCACCTCCACGCCCTCACTCAGCACATCGAGCGTGCCCCAGACGACGGCCCCGTCGCTCCGCTCGATTGTCACGCGGTCGCCGTTGAGGAGCTTCAAGCACTTGTCGCGGGACCAGCGTGTCAGCAGTGCCGTCACGATCGCTCCGCCGAAGACGAAGACGAGTGTCAGGAAGAAAAGAGAATCGAAACCGAACCAACCGCCACTGGGCGTGGGCGGCGTGGCTTGGGCGAGCATCACGATCGTCATGGCCACAGTCTTGCCGCGATAAGCAGGCCACGCGCGATCATCCATCGCAGCCACCGTTTCGCGTACGATGGCTGTATGCCCGCGGGACGTTGCACGTTGATGTTCATCACCGCATGCCTGGGCGTTGCTGCCTTGGCATGGGCCCGTCCAGAAGACGCTGTTAGCCGATTGGCCTCGGCCGACGCTCGGGATCGGCAGGCGGCCGAGCAGGAACTCATCGACGCCGGCATGGATGCCCGACCGGCACTCGAGGCAGCCGAAGAAGATCCGTCACCCGCCGTCCGGCAGGCGGCGGCCATCCTGTTGCTGCGACTCGACGCCGGAGTCAACGAGATGCCCCTGCCTCTCGTCGACACGCTCGGCCCGCTGGCCGTGCAGGCTGTCACTGGGAACATCCAGGCGCAGTCGCAACTCCTGCGCTGGCCTGCGGCATCGTCACCTGCACTGGCCAGGGTGGTGCAGAACGGTCTTGTCACGGACGACCGTCGTCTCGGTGCCGCGGCGGCCGTGCTGCTTCAACGCAGCCGCGACTTCTTCAGGCTAGCCCACGGCCGCACCGCCATCAGTCAGGTCGACCGAACCGCGTTTGTCGGGGCGATGGCTCGGCTTGACCCCTCCGGATCGCTCGTGATCCGGTGGCTGGAGGCGGCGCTGGAACGCGAGCATGTGCAGCACGGCAATGAACGCACGGACGCCATCAAGCGTGCACTTGCCGCCTCCGACAAGGCGAGCGACTTGTGGCGATGGATCGACGGCGACATCGACGCGCCGACGCCGCCGGACCTGGCCTTCATGTCGCCGGATGATCAGGCGATTACGGAGGCCGCTCGGGCGATTTTGTTCGGCCGCGAGCCGACGAACCGCCCGGCAGACGAACTCGCCGACGCCGCCGTCGGGCGAGCGGTGGCGCTCGTGGCCGACGACGAGGCGAAGCTGCTCCAGGCGACCGACCGACTGGCTGCGGTCGGCACGCGGATGTCCTCGCCGCAGGCATTGGCACTGGCTGGGAAGCCTGACGAGGCGCTGCGTTTTGCTGCCATTCATGACCCGGTCGACCATCTCGGGTTGCAATGGCTTACCGGTGATCTGGCAGCGGTTTCGGATTTTGGTGCCGCCGCCGGCGTGGGGAACCGCCAGGACCCTGAGGCGGTGCAACAGGCCCGGTACCGGCTTGTCCAGATGCTCAGGCAAGCACACGGCCGCTCGCGGGAACCGGTCGAGCCGTTCCACACGCAGATTGCCGATGCCGCGTCGGCCGCCCTTGCGGGTGAGTCGGTGGTGCAGGACATCAAGGTGCTCCGCCGCAATGACCCCACCCAGGCGGGTTGGTCTGCCGTGGAGGCCGACCTGACAGATAACGCGGCCTTGGCCAAAGTCGCATGGCTGATGCCGCTCGACGACGCCGTCGCTCGGCTCGACGCGGCCGACCTGCGACTGGCCTTTGCCGAGGATGCCGTCACGCGAGCGGCGGCCATCGATGACGTCATCGACGCCGTGCTGTTTCACCTCATCACGCCACCCGACGAGAATCGCGACTACCCGACCGGGGCCATGTTGTACGAGGTTCGGCGTGCGATGCGGCTTGCCGAAGAAGCGGGCGACGACGAGACGGCGCTTCGCCTGTCGGCCGTTGTGGCGTTGTTGCCGTTTCGCAGCGATGTCTACAAGGCGATGAGTCACGAGGGCATTCTGTGGGCCCCGGCCCGGCCGGCGTCGAACGTGCTCGGGTCGGTCGCCGAGGTGCATCGCTATCGCCTGCGTCGGGCACAACGCGATGGCAATGACGCCGCGGCACAACGTGAGTACAAGCTTGCGTACGACCTGGCACCAATGGATGTAGCGGCGACCATTGATCGCGTGCGACACCTCGACGCTACCGACCGCCGCGACGAGGCGGGCACTGTGTTCAACGAGGCGTTTGCTCGCGTGCAGGAACGGGTCGTCCAGTATGGCCAGTCGGCCACGATGCACAATCAGGCATCGTGGCTGGCGGCGCGGGTGGGCAGGCGGCCGGATCTGGCCCGCAGCTATGCCGCGACGGCGACGGCGCTCCTGCCGCACTCGCCGGCGTACCTGGACACGCTCGCTGAGGCCTTTGCCGCCGATGGCCAGCGACCGCAAATGGAACAGACGATGCGGGAAGTGTTGCTCATCAGCCGCGACGCCGAGCTGCCGTTGTACATCAGACGCCTGCGGGAGATGCGGCAGTCGCTGGATGAGCGGGCGAAGTAGACACGTGTCTCCTAGCATGCCAGATGCCTCGCACCCTCACCAAACTCGTCGTCGGCGTCGCGTTGTTGGCCGGTCTCGCCCACGCCGCCCCGTCAACGCGTCCGGCACTGGATGTCGCCCCACTGAGTTGGGCACCGCACGGCGAACCGACTGCCACGCCGGAGGTGCTGGAGAACGAGTTTGTCACGATCGAGCAGGTGCTGGCCGACCCGGCGAAGCTCGCCGATGAAGAGGTGACGGTCGTCGGCCGCATCTCGGACGTCTGCAGCAAGGCCGGCTGCTGGATCAAGCTTCAGCCGCTTGACGCAGACGTGCATGCACCGACGGCCAAAGGGCTCGATACGAAGAGCGTCTTCGTGAAGCTGGTCTGTCAGAGCGACGGCTTCCTCGTGCCCGTCGAAAGCAAGGGCCAGGTCGCTTTTGCCCGCGGCAAGGTGGTTGTCGAGCAGGTCGACGAAGCGACGGCCCGTCACTATGCCGAAGACGCCGGTGCGAGCGATGAAGACGTCGCGGCCATCGTCGGTGAGCAGACGACGATCCGCCTCATGACGCCCGGCGTGCACGTGGCCGAGCAGTAAGTAGAAGTCTTCCGACGAGCGTCAGGTGCTCGGCATGGCTGCGAGCCAGACTGCGTCGGCTGATGCTTCGACATCGCGTGCTTCACAGGCAGCCGGAACGAGCAGCGTGGTGCCCACGCTCGCGGCGACGCCGCCGACGGTCGCGTTGCCCTGCACGACCATGCAGACGACGCAACCAGCCGGTAGCGTGCCAGAGCCGGTCGTGCGGGTCAATTTGAATTGCGGTGCGGACGTGATGACGCCATCACCGGTAGCCGGCGGAGGAGCCTGCGGGCCTGTGCCTGCAAAGTCGATGCACTGCATCGCCTGATCGACGTGCAGCTCCCGTTCTTCGCCGGTTTTGGGGTCTTTGCGTTTGAAGTCGTAAACGCGGTACGTCGTGTCGCTGGGCGTTTGTACCTCTGCCACGAGGATGCCACCGCCAAGAGCGTGGACGGTGCCGCTGGGCAGATAGTGGCACGACCCCAGCTCAGGCGGGACGGCGTTGATGAGGTTTTCGACGGTGCCATTTTCGATGCTCGCGGCGAACTGTTCCTTCGTGACGCCGGGCTTGAGGCCTTTGAGCAGCCGCTTATTCGGCTCGGTCTGCAGGACGTACCACGTCTCGTTCTTGAGGTGAGCGTCCGCGTGAGCAGAGGCGTAGGCGTCGTCGGGGTGGACCTGCACGCTCAGGTCATCGCCTGCGTCGAGGAACTTGATCAGCAGCGGAAACTGCGGACCGTGCGGCGTGGCGACGGGCTTCGCGTCGCCGAGCAGCTTGGCACGCGTCGCGTCGTCGGCCATAAGGTCGTGGAGCGTTGTGCCGTCTGACGTGGCGGCGCTCGACCATGCTTCTTTGTCGACGACGCCGGGCGGGAAGTCGAAAAGTTCCCAAGATTCGCCGATGGGCTCATCGGCCGGCAGGTCTTTGCCGAACTGCTTGAGCCGACGGCCGCCCCACATTTTGGGGACAAGGCGTGGCTGAAAATAAAGGGGGCGTGACAGATCGGGCATAGCGAGTTGATGCGAGAGGTGGCAATGGAAGCGTTTGGGGCGGATACTAGAAGTCGACTCGCCCGGCCCTTTCCGCTGACGCCTACCTGATGTCCGTCGCCAAGACATTTGTTATCGATACCAACGTGCTCTTGCACGACCCCAAAGCCCTGTTCGTCTTCGACGAGCACGACGTGGTCATCCCGTTCGAGGTGATCGAGGAGCTCGACACCTTCAAGACCCGCACCGACGAAGTCGGCCGGGCCGCCCGCGAGACGATCCGGCACCTCGATGCATTCCGCAAGCGCGGCGTGCTGGCAGAGGGCGTGCGGGTCATTCATCCCGACACCGCTCACGAAGGTGGCTGCCTGACGGTCGTGCTCGACACCAACGGCATCGAGGTGCCGGGCCTGCGGGCTCCGACGGTCGACAATCACATCATCCGATGTGCCATCAAGCTGCAACGCGAAGGCAAGAACGTCGTCTTCGTCTCGAAGGACATTGCCGCCCGAATCAAGGCGCACGCGATGGGCGTCTTCGTCGAAGATTACGAGAACAAGAAGGTCAACTTCGACGGCCTTTACCCCGGCCATCGCGACCACGAGGCCGACAGCGAGCAGATCAACGATATCTTCCACGGCGACGGCCAAGTCGCGTTAGAGACGCTCGGGCTCGACGACCTCAACGGCAACGAGTTCGTCCTGCTCCGCAACAAGGATAACCCGACCCACACCGCCCTTGCCCGGGCGACGCCCGACGCACAATCGGTCCGTCCGGTCAAGCCGCTCAAGCGTCACGTGTACGGCGTGATGCCGCGCAACCTGCAGCAGCAGATGGCCTTTGATCTGCTGCTCGACGACGATGTGAAACTCGTCACGCTCATCGGTCAGGCAGGCACGGGTAAGACGCTGCTCGCCCTGGCGGCGGGCATGCAGAAAACAGTCAGCGACGGCTTGTATGCCAAGCTCCTCGTCGCCCGGCCGATCATGCCGATGGGGCGTGACATCGGGTACCTGCCCGGAGACAAAGACGAAAAGCTCGGGGCTTGGATGCAGCCGATCTTCGACAACCTGACCTACCTGCTCGGCCAACGCCTCAACGGGCACGGCGACGACAAGAGCGAAGATCAAAAGCAACAGATGCGCGGCATCGAGGGCAAAATTGAATCGCTCATGCAAAGCGGCATCGTCGTTCTCGAACCGCTGACCTATATCCGCGGCAGGAGCATTCCAGACCAGTTCATGGTTGTCGACGAGGCTCAGAACCTCACGCCGCACGAGATCAAGACGATCGCCAGCCGCGTCGGCGAAGGGACCAAGCTCATCTTCACCGGTGACCCGACGCAGATCGACAATCCTTACCTCGACGCCAGCAGCAACGGCCTGACGTACCTCGTCGAGCGACTCAAGGGTAAAGACCTGGTCGGCCACGTCACACTCGCCAAGGCCGAACGAAGTGCACTGGCGACCTTGGCGGCAGAGGCTCTATAACCGGCACAGGCTGCACGGCCTGATGCAGGATAATCCGCCCGCCTTGACTAGATCGGACGTCGGATCGGGATCTTCTGGCGCATCGTGACCGGCGTTCCGTGCCATCGTGGTGCGATGGGCCTGAGTGGCTCAAAGATTCTCTCTTTTAACGGCGTCCTACCCGTGAATCTGCTTGTCGTCGGCCCCGCCACCCGTTAGGTTCTGATTGTCCGGAGACACCCAATGCAACGCATCCTCTACACGTCCGTTCTTGTCGTGCCGGTGCTGTCGGCCGCGTCCACGGTGTCGGCTGATGTCGTGCTTGATTGGAACGCGATGGCCTGCAACATCATGGTCGCCGACACGGATCTGCAAAATCCAGGCATGGCGTCGCGGTCGATGGCGATGGTCAACCTTGCCCTGCACGACGGCGTCGCATTGACGACTCCCGGCTTCGGCGACTCCTTCTACGGCTACGGCACGACAGCTCAGTCGCTCGGCCAGTCAGCCGACCGAAACGTCGCCGCCGCCGTCGCGGCGCACACGGTGTTCATGGCCAATTACCCGGGCCAGAGCACGATGCTCAACGGCCTGCTGAACCAGACGCTCGGCAGCGTCGCCGACGGCCCCGCCAAGCAAAGCGGCCTGGCCCTGGGCCAGCTCATCGGCAGCAACATCGTCGCTAACCGGGCCAAAGACGGCTGGGACAGCTCCGTTCAGTACACGCACACCAACGAGCCGGGGCACTGGCAGCCCGACCCGCTCAACCCGGATCAGCAGGCGTGGGGCCCGGCGTGGGGCAACGTGCAGACATTCGCCCTGCAAACGCCGAGCGACTTCGCCCCGCCCGAGATGCCGGCGCTGACGAGTCAGGCTTACGCCGACGCCTTCAACGAGGTCAAATCTCTCGGCAGCGTCGAATCGACCGCACGCACGAGCGAGCAGACGGAGATTGGACTGTTCTGGGCCTACGACCGCGAGGGCATGGGCACGCCGATGCGGCTGTACAACCAGGCCCTTTCGACCGTCGCCCAGCAGCAAGGCAACACGCTGGAGGACAACGCCAAGCTGTTCGCCAAAGCCGCCGTCGCGACGGCCGATGCGGGCGTCGTGGCATGGCAGAGCAAGTTTGAGCACGACTTCTGGCGGCCCGTCACCGGGATCCGCGAAGCCGACACCGACGGTAATCCATTGACCGAGGCCGACCCTAACTGGACGCCGCTCGGTGCGCCCGATGGCCAAGGCGGTGTCGGCTTTACGCCGCCCTTCCCGACGTACCTGTCCGGCCACGCCACGTTCGGCGGCGCGATCTTCGGGGCGCTTCAGGCCTTCTACGGCACCGACGACATCACCTTCACGCTGCAAAGCGAAGAACTGGTCGACCTCGTCGCCGCCGGTGTCTTCGACGACGACCTACGCACGTTCGACAGCTTCAGCGAGGCCATGGCCGAGAACGGGCGTAGCCGCGTCTATCTCGGCATTCACTGGAACTTCGACGACACCGAAGCACAAATCGTCGGCAGCAACATCGCCGACAGCGTCTTTGCCAACGCCTTTGTCGCGGTGCCTGAGCCGGGCACGGCAGGCCTGATTGCGATCGGCAGCCTGGTGCTGCTGCGTCGACGTCGTCATTGACGCCACTGACGCTCGTCTTCTTCCGACCGCCGCCACCCGTCCCAACCGCCCGCCACCTGACAAGATGGCGATGCGGTTTCAATTCGCCGCAACGACCTTCTCGACAAAGGCGACACGATCGACGAGGTGCGCCTCGATGCCGTCTCGCAGCGTCATGTCGCTGCTGGGGCAACCGACGCAGGCGCCTAAGAAGCGGATGGTCACGGTGCCGTCGACGACGCTGACGAGTTCGACGTCACCGCCGTCTTCGCGGACGGCCGGGCGGATGAGCTCCAGGGCGGCTTCAACTTCCCGTTCCCGCGGCCCGTTAGGCGCGACCGGCTGGACCGACGGGCCCTTCCGTTTTCGCGTCTTTCGTACCAGCGGGAGCGACGGCATCGCCTCCATACTACACGCGCGGACACGATGCCAAGTATGGGACGCCACCACGTCGCCCGACATGTTATCGGCCGATGCGTCACGGCAAGGAGACACTACCGTGTCACCATGCTGCTGCCCCTGCTTGCTGCGTCGGAGCCTTCAGTCGTTGCCGGTGATGCTGCCGGCCTGCCCGTCGGTCAGACGGCGGCGGCGTTGCTGGTGCTGACGGCCCTCTTCGCCTGGCTCAACGTCAAGTTCGTCAAACTGCCGACCACTATCGGCGTCATGGCGCTCGCACTGGCGGCCTCTCTGCTCGCTCTTGCCGCCCACGAACTGTTCGGCCTCACGCTCGACGATCAGGCAGAACGCATCGTCGCCGGCATCGACTTCGAGGCCTTTGTGCTCGAAGGCGTGCTGGGTTTCCTGCTGTTCGCCGGCGCGTTGCACGTCGACCTCAATGACCTGCTTCGGCAAAAGTGGGTCATCACCGTGCTTGCGACCCTGGGCGTCGTTGCCAGCGTCTGCGTGGTCGGGTCGATGGCCTACTTCATCCTGCCGTTGATGGGATTCGAGCTGTCGATCGCACAGGCGTTGCTGCTGGGTGCCGTCGTAACACCGACAGATCCGATCGCGGTGCTCGGCCTCATGAAGTCGGCCGGTGTGCCCAAAGATCTCGAGACGAAGGTCACCGGCGAGTCGCTCTTCAACGATGGCGTCGGTGTCGTCGTCTTCCTGGCGCTGCTCGGCATCGCCTACCCGAGCCTGAGCCACAACGGCGGCGAAGCCGAGAGCACGACCAGCCTTATGGCCGACATCGGAGCGTTGTTCCTCGTCGAAGTCGGTGGCGGCATCCTGGCGGGCCTCGTCGCCGGCTATATCGCCTACCTCTTCATCAAGCGGATCGATCGGTACAGCGTCGAGGTGCTGATCACGCTCGCACTCGTCACAGCCGTCTATGTTTTCTGTGGCAGCGTCAACCTGTTGGGCCACCACCTCAGTGGTCCGCTCGCCGCCGTCGTCGCTGGCCTGCTCATGGGCAACAAGGGCCGCGTCACAGGCATGAGCGACACGACACGCGAACACCTCGACGTCTTCTGGGAGCTGGTCGACGAGGTGCTGAACGCAGTGCTGTTCGTTCTGATCGGGCTCGAGGTGCTGATCCTGCAGTTCACGGGCAAAGCGCTGCTGGCGGGGCTGGTCATGATCCCTGTGGTGCTGATTGCCCGCTTCGTTGCCGTCGGCGGCGGTGTGGAGCTGCTCAAGCGGACGAAGCTGCGGACCTCCTTCACGCCCGGTGCCCGACGCGTTCTCGTCTGGGCGGGCCTTCGCGGCGGGATCAGCGTCGCACTCGCCCTGGCCATTCCTAGGGGTGTCGGTGAGGAGGCGGCCACCCGCGACGCCATCGTAACGGTCGCATATCTCGTTGTTGCCTTCAGTATCCTCGTGCAGGGGCCGACGGTCCCGCTGGTTGTGCGGCGGGCGGTTCCCAAGTCGCTCCTGGCCGGTCAGCGGGAGTATCCGCGCGAAGGTGACAATTGAAAGACAGACCGGCCGGATCATGCCGCCGTGCCAACAACCCGATACGACGGGTGATGTACGAAAAGCTCGTCTCAGCCTCCGACGCCATCAGCACGACCGCCCGCGACTCGCTCAGCGAGATCGAAGCCGTGACGCGTGCGACGAAGATGCTCGCCATCAACGCCCTCATCGAGGCCGCGCACGCCGGTGAGCGCGGTAAGGGGTTTGCCGTCGTCGCCGAAGAGGTCGGGCGCATCAGCGACTCGGTCCGCACCATCACCGGCAACCTCCGCGGCCGGCTCGACACGCAGTTCGAGGAGTTGGCGACCCTCAGCAGCTCGCTACGCACCGACGTCAACGGCACCCGCATGGCCGACTTGGCGTTGATGATCATTGACGTGATCGACCGCAACCTGTTCGAGCGTTCATGTGACGTGCGATGGTGGGCGACCGACGGTGCCGTGGTCGATGTGCTGGAGAAGCCTTCACCTGCCGCCGCCGCTCATGCGTCGTCGCGTCTGGGCGTCATTCTCGACAGCTACACCGTCTACCTCGACCTGTGGATTGCCGACGCAAGCGGCCGCGTCGTCGCCAACGGTCGGCCCGACAAGTACCCCGGCGTCGTCGGTACGAACGTGACCGACTCGTCGTGGTTCCGCGAGTCGATGCAGCTTCGCAGCGGCGAGGATTACGCCGTCGACGACGTGGCCGAATCGCCACACCTCGGCGGAAGTGAAGTCGCCACCTATGCCACCGCCATCCGAGCAGGCGGCGTCAGCAACGGCAAAGCCCTTGGGGCGATGGGCATCTTCTTCGACTGGGGCGACCAGTCGCAGGACGTCGTCTCGAAGGTGCGGCTCAGCGACGAAGAACGCGACCGCAGCCGTGCCATGATCGTCGACCGCGACGGCCGCGTCATCGCCGACAGCACGGGCCAGGGTGGCAAGTTCGTCATCCAGCACGAGAACAAGAAGAGCGGCTTCTACGCTGAGCGAGACGGCACGCTCATCGGCTTTGCCGCCACACCGGGCTACGAAACGTACGAAGGCTTGGGCTGGTACGGCGTTATCGCCCAGAAGCCGGCAGGCAAGGCCGCTGCCACCGCGTCGGCGACGCCGACTATGCGACTCGCCGCATAACGAACCGGGCCGGGCACTACCGTCGCCTCATGCCCGCCAACCCGCTTAAACTCGCCAGCCAGGCTCGTGGCGACCTACGGTCGGCGGCCACGGCAGCACGCGACGGTCGCTTCGACGCACTCTCTGTCGACATCGCCACGCTGGCCGCAACCCGCAATTCCGAGTCGGCCAAACGTGAAGTCAGGGCCCTGCTCAGCCGCCACGGCCTGGCGCCGGCGGCGCTGCGGTGCAAACTGCCGGGCAAAGGCCTCAGCAGCGACGCCGACGGCGATCGCGTATTTGACGAGCTTTGCCGTGCGATGAAGTTGTGCCGCGGCGTCGGATTTGCCCTCGTGTCGTGTGACTTAGGTGCGGTGCCACGGTCGGTCCAGCCCAAAGCCAAGGCTAAGGCAATTGATCCCGGCCTGCTCGGCGCGCTCATCTTGCCGACGAGCGACGACGTGGCTTCGCTCATCGGCGGAAACGAGGACGCGGCCAGCGAGCCGCTGACGGCTAAGGAGCGCGAGCACGCTGCTCTTGCGACCGACGTGCTGCGCGAAGTGGGCGACGCGGCAGATCGACTCGGCATCGCAGTCGCCTTCGATGCGACGCTGGCCTCGTCGCAGGATTTGGGTGCCTTGCTGAAGGCGGCGGACTGCGGGCTCTTCTTTCGCGAACTCGATACGGCTGCGTCTGTGACGGAGCTTGCCGCCGATGTCTCGGCCGTCGTCGGGTCGTCGCCGGCGATTCTGCACGTACGGGCTGCCGACGCTCAATCGGCCGGCGGGCGGACGCGGCAGATTGCGATGGGCAAGGGCGATGTGCCCTTTGCGACCCTGCTGGAAGCACTCGAGGAGGCCGACTTTGCAGGGTTTGTCACGCTGCCACCGGACGTGTCGCGTCGGGCGTGGCAGGCAGCGACCGCCTGATCATCACGCCGCCGCAGCCAGGACACGTTGATCGACGAAGAGCGCCAGCAACTCGCCGCGTGAGCTGACGTCGAACTCGGTGTAGAGGCGTTTGACGTGCGTGTGGACGGTGTGCGTCGAGACGCCGAGGTCGTTGGCCACTTCTTTTTCGCTGTACCCTCGAAGCAGGAGCAGCAGGACATCGCGTTGACGGTCCGAGAGTTCGTGGTCGCTCATCGGGTTATGGAACGCCTCGGTTGGCCCACCACCGGGCTGTTGTGTCGGCATGGACAGAATCGCCCCGCTGCCGAACAGCTCGCGGTACAGCATGGGTGCCGCCGCCCGAAGCACGAGCGAGGCGAGTCGTCGATCCGCCTGCGAGAAGGCGGGCCGATCCGGGCGGCCGTAGGTCGTCATGCCGATCATGCTGTCGGGCCCGCTGGCCCAGACGGCGACCATGAGGTCGTTCCAGCCGTGCTGTGCGAGGTGCTTTTCGACGATTTCCCGCTTGTACCAGCCGCTGTAGGTGACTGGCAGATCCTGACTGACGACGAACACACGCGGCTCGCGCAGGTTCTGCAGGACGTCAGGCATGATCATGCGGACGGCCGGCGCGGCGGCATCGATGAAGGCCTGCACGTCGGCATCAGGTCGCGGCTCGATCTTCTCGAGTATCGGGCCGACCGTCACCCGTTCAACGATCCGTGGGCCTGCCTTGCGGCTCAGGTCGTCGTGGAGGATCAATTGGACGTCGTGATTGTGATCGATGAGTCGCTGATACTCACGCAGCAACGCCTCGATCTTTTGCCGCGGTGGTACGCCGAGGTCGATGACGCGGTTGATCGCGTCGACGAGTGCTTCGGCAGTGCGCAGCGGCTCGACGAGCGGGTGGTAAGGCGGACGATGCGACTTCATCGCAGCGCTTGATGACGCGTCGGGCGAATGGCGTGGCAGGATTCGTTGCATGACAGTGCCTCCGTCTCCAAGGCCGTTCCCCTGACCTCTCGATCATCTCAGGACGTGCACGTTACTCTACCCACAATAGGGGGTCTTTGCCCATAATTCCGTGGAACAAGCGGCACGTTTCCCCCAATCTACCCTTCATCATGCGTCCAGCTGATCGGTACTGTGCCATAGTGCGGCAGGCGGCTTTAGGCGGTCGGCCAGCGACCGCTCGGACAGGTTTGCGCAGCGGGCTTCTTCTGTGTGACGCCCTCGATGCCGAACCGGCAGCGGAGATGGATCCGACCAGCGGCGACAACGACGGCGGCGGACACAGGCGGCCCTACTACCGGCACCTCGCTCGCTACGCCGCCGCGTTGGCCAGGCGAATCGATCCATCGCTGCCGATGCTCGGCGAGATGGTCACGACGCGGGCAGCAATCCCGACGAATGAGCAACCACCCGCCCGTGTCGCCGCAGAAGTCTGCGTCGCCGCCTGGAGCGAGCTGGCCGATGTCGCCGCCGGAAACGCCACCGCCTCGGCGACGCTCGACAGTCTTGCCTCCACGCAGTCTGCCGACGGGCCGCTGTTCGCGTTCGACAAGTTCAATGGCGACAACCCCGAACCGTGGTGGTATCACGAACTCGTCGCCCTGCACGCCCTGACGTCGTACGGCCGACTGACCCATACCGCACTGGCGACCCATTCGGCCCAGCGTGCCGCAGCGTTTCACCACGCCGAGACGCAACCCGATCACGCCACCGGACAACCCTGGGCAATCCACGCCTTCGCCGGCGAGGTCGAAATGATCCCGACCGCCGAGCTGCTGCTGCTCGCCTGCGGCATCGGTCGGCCGGGTGGTGTGGACATCGTCAGCCGCTTGCTGCTGGCCGATGCCTGCGTCTGGCTAGACGGCGGGCCCGACAAGGTTGCTAAGGTGCAGCCATGAGCGATACCACGGTTCAGACGATCAGCGACGATCTGCTCGACTTGCTCCGCTGCCCGCTAACGCTGAGCCCACTGAGCCGCGACGGAGACAGCCTTGTCGCCGAGGTCGGAGGCCTGCGTTACCCGGTCCGCGACGGCATTCCCCAGATGCTTGCCGATGAGGCCGAGCTGCCCGAAGGCGTTGCATCGCTTGAGGAGCTTAAGACGAAGCTCCGCGGCGAAGGCCACACCGTTCGCGACTAAGTCACCGCCACCGCATCTTGGCAATGACGCGGCCGGTTTGGCCGCCGAGTTCGTAAGCATGCGTCGTGCACGAGGCGCGTTCCTTGCGGATGATGAAGCGGGCGTCGTGCAGCTCTTCGTCGACCTTGGGGCCCTTCATTGCCAAGAGCGTGCCGCCGCGTCGCACGAGCGGGCGTGTCCATTCGAGCAGCTTTACGAGCGGAGCCACAGCCCGGGCGGTGACGACATCGAACTGCCCGTCGAGCCCCATCCGCTCGGCCCGACCATTGAAGACGGTCACGTTCTTTAGCCCGAGATCAGCCGCCGTTTCTTCGAGAAACGTCGCCTTCTTGCCCGTCGATTCGACAAGCGTCACCGCCGCGTTGGGTCGCATGACCGCCAGCACGATGCCCGGTACGCCACCGCCACTGCCGACGTCGACAAGATCGAATTGCCCCGCCGCCGCCGTCGGCAGGTGCGGCAGGAGCTGCAACGCATCGCCGACGTGAAACACCTCGGCATCAGCGCGGTCGACAATCCGCGTCAGGTTGAAGTTCGTGTTGGCCTCGATGAGCAGATCGAGATACCGATGCAACTTCGCTTGCTGATCGGCTGGGAGATCGCTGAGTTTGGGTGCGTCAGGCATTAATCATTCCCACTCAATTGTTGCTGGTGGCTTGCTGCTGATGTCGTAGACGACCCGGCCGACGCCGCGGACTTCGTTGATGATCCGCGTGCTCATGCGGCCAAGCACCTCGTATGGCAGCCGCGCCCAGTCGGCGGTCATGAAGTCACGCGACTCCACCGCGCGGACGGCGATCACGTGGTCGTAGCTGCGGCCGTCGCCCATCACCCCGACGGTGCCGACCGGCAACAGCACCGCAAAGACCTGGGCCGTTTTCCGGTACAAGTCGGCTGAAACAAGTTCGTCGAGCACGATCTCGTCGGCCTCGCGGAGGATCGATAGACGCTCCTCGGTGACGTCGCCGATGACGCGGACGGCCAGGCCAGGCCCCGGGAACGGGTGCCGCCAGACCAGGCGTTCGGGCAGCCCCAGCACCTCACCGGCGGCGCGAACCTCGTCCTTGAAGAGCTCGCGCAGCGGCTCGACGAGGTCGAACCCCAGCTCCGCCGGCAGGCCGCCAACGTTGTGGTGGAGCTTGATGTTGGCCGCGTGCCCGCTGTGGCCGTGACCGCTTTCGATCACGTCTGGGTAGAGCGTGCCCTGGGCGAGGAATCTGGCGTTGTCGATGGTGGCCGACTCGCGTTTGAAGGCTTCGATGAACTCACGGCCGATGATCTTGCGCTTCTCCTGAGGATCGCTGACACCCTTCAGCTCCGTCAGAAACCGCTCGCCTGCATCGACGGTGCGTAGATCGATTTTGAAGTGCTCGCCGAACGTTCGCTCGACAAGGTTGCGTTCGCCCTTACGCAAGAGGCCGTTGTCGACAAAGATGCACTTGAGCTGACTGCCGATCGCTTTGTGGAGCAAAGCCGCGGTCACGCTCGAGTCGACACCGCCGCTGAGGCCGCAGATGACATTGGCATCGCCAACCTGCTCGCGCACTTTCGCGACGGTCTGGTCGACAAAGTCACCCATCCGCCACGTACCCGAGCATTTGCAGATGCCGTCGAGGAAGTTGGCGAAAATCGTCTCGCCCTTGGGCGTGTGCGTCACTTCCGGGTGAAACTGCAGGCCCCAGAACCGAGCTGATTGATGTCGCGTCGCCGCGAACGGGCACGTCGGCGTCTTGGCGAGTGGCACGAACTCTTCCGGCAGACTCATGATCTGGTCGCCGTGACTCATCCACACGTGCGTCTCGCTCGGCAGACCGCTCAGCAAGCCGCCGTCATCAACGACGCTCAGCTTCGTCCTGCCGTACTCGCGTGCCTCTGCCGACTTAACGTCGGCCCCGAGCAGATTGCACGCGACTTGCATGCCGTAGCAGATTCCCAGCACAGGAACGTCATTGGCCATCGCCCAGTCGAGTAGTTCGGCATGCGGCCTGGGAGCGCCTTCGACATAAACACTTGAAGGCCCGCCGCTGAGGATCAGGCCCTTGATCGTTCCGAGCTTCTCGATCTCTTCCGGCGACGCGTCGGGCCGGAGCAGCTCGCTGTAGACGCCCGCCTCGCGGACCCGCCTGCACAGGAGCTGAGCATACTGGCTGCCGAAGTCGAGCACGGGCACGACTTCCTGATGAACGTCCTTCATCCGGCCAATGTAGGGTCTTCGGATGAATGATCCATTTCTACAGGCCGCTATCGACGAAGCCAAGGCCGGATTGGCCGAGGGCGGGCTGCCGATCGGCAGCGTGCTTGTCCGTAATAACGCCATCATCGGCCGCGGGCACAACCGACGTGTCCAAGGCGGCGGGCCGATGATCCACGCCGAGATCGACTGCCTCAACCAGGCCGGTCGCCAGACGACGTACAAGGACACGATCCTCTACTCGACGCTCATGCCCTGTTTCCTCTGCAGCGGCGCTGCCGTGCAATTCGGCATACGAAAGGTCGTTGTCGGGGAAAGCGTCACCTTCCCAGGCGGCGAAGGCCAAGGTGGCACGTCGCCCGCGTTCCTCCAGAGCCACGGCATCGAGGTGGTTGATCTCGGCGACGAGACCTGCATCCAGATGATGCGCGAATTTATAGCCGGTAATCCCGAGCTTTGGAACGAAGACATCGGCGTCGACTAAACGAGCAAAGTCAGTCAGCTTGTCCCAATGCAGCCGCGACGGCCGCTGCGTGATCCGTCTTGAGGTGCACATCCCGCTGCGGGAACGGAATCTCCACACCCGCCGCGTTGAGGCGGTCGTAGATCGCCAAGTGCAGTGCGTGCATCGTCGGCAGACGGTCAGCAAGGGTGGCCACAAACGCCCTTATTTCGAAATTGAGGGAGCTGTCACCCAAGCCGATGAACAGTACGCTCGATGCAGGCTCGTTCAGCACGGCCGGGACGCTGCGCACGGCCTCGACCATAATCTTCTGCGTACTCACGATGTCGCTGCCGTACGCGACGCCGACGGGAATGAGCAGACGCGTCACCGGATTGCTCAACGTCCAGTTGACGACGCGGTCGGTGATGAAGCTCTTGTTCGGGACGAGCACTTCTTTGTTGTCGAAGTCGGTGATGGTCGTCGCGCGGATCTGCAGGCGACTGACGGTGCCGCTGACATCGCCGACGGTGACGACATCGCCCACCCGCACCGGCCGCTCGAACAGGATGATCAGGCCGCTGACGAAGTTAGCCACGATCTCCTGAAGACCAAAGCCGAGGCCAACGCCCAGTGCTGCCACGATCCATTGCGCCCTGCCCCACTCGATGCCGATGAGGTTCGACACGATCAGGATGCCGATCGCGATGACGAGGTAGCGGACGAGCGTGGTTGCCGCGTAGCGGGTGCCGGCGTCGAGCGGGAACCGTTGCAGCACCGCCAACTCCAGCACCGCCGGCAGGTTCTTGGCAGCAATGAAGGCAAGCGTGGCGGCGAACGCGCCCAGCAGTAGTGACCAGAGTGTAACCGCAGAGACAATGACAACCCCGTCCGAATCGACCGTCGCCGGTGCCAGCACCACCCGTTGCAGGATGGCGAGTGCCGGCAGAACGTCTTGCCAGACGCCCCACAAGGCGCCCAGAATCAAGGCACCAACGGCCGTCCGCACGAGCTTGAGCGTCTGCAGGCTGGCTGCATCAACATCGACGTCTCCCATATCCAGCTCAGGCGTCGCCTCACCCGACGCCGCCTTGGCGTCGGCTTCTTCCCTGCGATCGCGGGCGTCTCGCTGATCGGCCAGCCTCTGCCGTGCCTGGCTCAAGACGATTCGACGTCGAGCTACGAGCAGCCACCGCGCTAGCAGGCTGTAGACGACGATCCCGCTGAGCACGACGACGCCCGTCGTAAAGAAGCGACTGAGCACTTCGGTTGCGGTGAAAAAGTATCCGACAGCCGCGGCCACCGTGAGCGAGGCCGGAAGGAAGACAAGACCAAAGTACCAGAACCTGCGAAGCCGCCACGCCCATCCGTCACGGTCCATCAACTCGCCGAAGACACCGTTGGCCGGTCGAAATACGCGGGCGACGAACAGCGTGAGCGCGATCGAGGCCACCATAAACGCAAGCCGTCCAAGCCCTTGCCGCAGGTGCTCGTCATTTCCGGCGTCGCACATGGCGGCAATGAACGCTGCTGGCACGACGATCGGTGTCAGCCACGCCAGATTTCGTGACAACGTTCTGCGGGTTCGCTCGTTCCAGCGGAAGTGCTTGTGCGCAAGCCCGCCGCCTCGGCAGACGCCGCGGGCGAGATTCAGCAGCAGATACGTCGCCCCCGCCGCCAGACAGCCACGACCGACAGCCTTGGCGAACAGATCGCTGTTCTGCGTCGCTAGCAGACCGGCCATGCCGAACAGGATCAAGGGCATCGGTGCCGCCAGCAGCACCGTCTGCACAAGCGCCCTGGCCGTCAGCAAGAACGAGTCGCTGGCAAAGCGACTCGTCTCCCCGCCGAGCTCGACCAGCTTCCGCCGAAGCGGTAACCGCAGCAAGAGGAGCGTCCCAACCGCCATGACCACGAGGCCCGCTCGCACCGGCACACCCGCCAACCGGTCGAGCGTCGTTCGGCCGACCCACCACCAGCCCAGGGGCGATAGCAACCACTGCCCGCCCTGGGCAACCCGGCCGACCCATTCCCGGCCGATCGGCGGCGCGCTGCCGATCCACAGCAGGCGGCCGTCGAGCAGTTCGACCAATGTCGCAGACGCCAGTGCCAGATCACGCTCTGCCACGAGTGCGTCCTCGACCGCCTTCTGCAGCGTGACCTGCGTCTGCAAGTCGACGAGCAGCCGAGCCTGCTCCGCCGTGTCGTCGCTCAGACGCCGCTGCTCGAGGAGTCGGACGCGTAATAGCTTGACCTCTACGAGCTGACGCTCTCGCAAAGCGACACGTCGCTGCGTCTCCGACGGCTCCGGGGCACGCCGCCTCGCCTCACGCAGCATCTCACCGACTTCTGCACTGGCGTAGTCAAGATCCAGCACCTGCCGAACTGCGGACAGACTGGCTCTGACTTGCTCGACCCGTTCTTCTGCCAGTCGCTGCGCCTCTTGTGCTTCCCGCGTCTTTTGCTCTGCCTCAGGTGTCGGCGCAACGACATCAACAGCCGGTGCTACATCAGCCTGGGCAAGCGAAGGCGAAGCAGCGATGCAACACGCCAGCACCGTTGTGAGCCACCCGATGATGCTGAGCCGTATATGTCGCAACGTGGAGACAACCTAGGGACGACCGCCGACTCGTGCCGTAGCATCCACCCGCACGCATCCGTAGCTCAATTGGATAGAGCATCGGTCTTCGGAACCGAGGGTTGGGGGTTCGAGCCCCTCCGGGTGCATCAGGCAGTGCTTTTCAGTCGAAGCGGTCGAGGTTCATGACCTTGTTCCAGGCCTTGACGAAGTCGTTCACGAACTTCTCGCCCGCGTCGTCGCTGGCGTAGACCTCGCTCAGTGCACGCAGCTGCGAATCGTGGCCGAAGATCAGGTCGACGCCGCTGCCCATCCACGCCATGACGCCCGTCGAGCGGTCGACGCCTTCGAAGAAGTGTTCACACTTGTCGCTTTTGGCCCACTCGTACTTCATGTCGAGCAGGTTGACGAAGAAGTCGTTTGTCAGCGTGCCGGGCCTGTCGGTAAATTGGCCCAGCCGCTTGTCGCCCAGCACACGCAGACCGCCGATGAGGACGGTCATCTCCGGCGCGGTCAGGTTCAGGAGGTGCGCCCGATCGATCAGCAGTTCATGGTCCTTCTTGCTGTGATCTGGTGAGATGTAGTTGCGGAACGCGTCGGCTGTAACTTCGAGGTGGCCGAAGGACTCGACGTCCGTTTGGTCCTGCGTCGCGTCCGTCCGCCCGGGGCGGAACGGCACCGTGATGTCGTGCCCCGCCGCCTTGGCCGCCGATTCGATGGCGGCACAACCGCCAAGCACGACGACGTCGGCGAATGAGACGGTCCACCCGGTGGCCGTCTTGAAGTCACCGGCAATCTTCTCGAGCACCGGCAGGACCTTCTCAAGTTCCTCGGGCTGGTTGATCGTCCATGAGCGTTGCGGCTCGAGACGAATGCGTCCGCCGTTGGCACCGCCGCGCTTGTCGGTCCCGCGGAAACACGACGCCGCCGCCCATGCGGTCGAGACGAGCTGCGACACGCTCAGGCCGCTCTCCATGATCTTGGTCTTGAGCAGAGCGACATCGTGCTCGGTGACGAGTTCACCCTCGACCGCCGGCACCGGGTCCTGCCACAACTGCGGCTCGGCCACCTCGCTGCCGAGCAACCGCTCGTGCGGCCCCATGTCACGGTGCGTCAGCTTGTACCAGGCCCGCGCGAACGCGTCGGCGAATTCGTCAGGATTCTCCTGGAAATGCTTGGCTATCGGCAGGTAGGCCGGGTCTTCCTTCAGCGAAAGATCCGTCGTGAACATCATCGGCAAGTGCTTCTTACTCGCGTCGTGCGCGTCGGGCACGAGGTCCGCCTCGTCGACGTCGCCTTCCGGAATCCACTGCACCGCGCCGCCGGGGCTCTTGACCTGCTTCCATTCGTACTTGAAGAGCTTGTCGAGGTAATCGTTGTCCCACTTGGCCGGCTCGCTCGTCCATGCGCCTTCGAGCTCGCTCGTTATCGCGTCGGCACCTTTGCCACTACCAAACGAGTTCCGCCAGCCGAAGCCCTGCTGTTCGATAGGTGATCCCTCGGGCTCTGGTCCGACGTAGTCCGCCGCGACTGCTGCACCGTGGGCCTTGCCGAACGTGTGCCCGCCAGCGACAAGGGCGACGGTCTCGTAGTCGTTCATCGCCATACGGCCGAATGTTTCGCGGATGTCGTGGGCGCTGCCCTTGGGGTCGTGCTCGCCGTTGCTGCCCTGCGGATTGACATAGATCAGCCCCATCTGCACCGCACCCAAAGGCGTCTCGAGCATGCGATTCTCTGCGTCCCCATACCGCTCGTCGGCGAGCCACTTCTGCTCCGGACCCCAGTAGATGCCGTCATCAGGCTCCCACTTGTCCCGCCGCCCTCCTCCGAAGCCGAAGGTCGGCAGTCCCATCGACTCGATCGCGACGTTTCCCGTCAAAATCATGAGGTCGCCCCACGACAACGCTCGCCCGTACTTCTGCTTCACCGGCCAGATCAGCCGACGGGCTTTGTCCAGATTCGCATTGTCCGGCCACGAGTTGAGCGGCGCGAAGCGAAGCATGCCCGAGCCACTGCCGCCGCGTCCGTCGGTCTGCCGATACGTTCCCGCCGCGTGCCACGCCATACGGACCATGAACGGCCCGTAGTGCCCGAAATCGGCCGGCCACCAGTCGACGCTCGTCGTCAGGACCTTCTCGATGTCCGCTTTCACCGCCGTCAGATCGAGCGACTTGAACGCCGCCTCATAATCGAAGTCTGCGCCCATCGGGTCCGCCTTCTCCGAGTGCTGATGGAGAATGCCGACGTTGAGCTGATCCGGCCACCAGTCCTTGTTGCGGTGCCCATTCTTGCCCATCGCCAGTCCAGGAATGCCCATGACCGGGCAGGCACCGTTGGAGGAGCGGGCAGCCGACATATCAGCCGAGGGTCGCGATTGCGTTACATCTGTGGTCGCCATAGGACCCGAAGCATATTCCCCCCGTATAGACGCCTGCCGAATCTTACGCCGCCAGCTGCTCCTGACCCTCGATCACCGGCATCGGCAACACAGGCGCATCCGTTGCAACAGCAAGCTCCCGCCGACCCACGTCGTACTTCGCCGCCGTCGGCAGCAACAACCCTGCGTCGTTGACGTGACGCAGCCAACGGTCCCGCAAATCCCGCGCCGCATTCGCCAATCGCGGGTCGTGCTTGCGCTTCACCCGCTTGGCCTTCTTCCGCTTCCTCGGCAACGGTCGCGGCAGTTCCTTCACCAGCTTCGTCCCCGGCAACTTCATGAACAGGCCGCCCGGATACGTCCCCTGCTCCCGCCGCATCATGTCCGCCGTCATCAGACGCTTCTTCCCTTCGTACAGCCCGTCCTCACGCTCCTCGATGCCGTCGGTCCATTGCTTCTTGCCCACGAGCTCCTCATCCGGCACCGCCGGGTCGTTCGTCTCGATCGCATCCTTCTCGATCGCCGCATCCTGAGCCGTCGCCGGCAGCTCCGGCAACACCTGCGGCCGCGTCTCGCCCCAGTGCTGTCCTTCGGGAATCGGCAACACCACCCGATCCTCCCGCATCACGCCCGCCCCCGTGACCGACGGATACCACCAAGCCGTCTCGACATCCCCGCGATGCACCCGCTTCTGCCAGAAGATGTGCACGCGGGCCTCGCCCGTCTTCTTGTCCGCCGCCCCCGCCCGGTACGCCAAAGGCACGAACCCCATCGCCTCCCAGTACCGGTTGGCCGCCAGATCCTGAGCACACCACGCACAGCACAGCCGCGTCCCCCAAGGCCACGCGTCGAACAATGTGCTGCAACAACACCCCGCCCACGTTCCGCCTCCGAAACGCCGGCATGACCGCCATCTGATAGACGACGCCCACTTCCTCCCGCTTGAAGTAGGTATCACTGCCGATCACATACCCCGCAAACTCGGCAGGGCGTGCATGCGTCGGGGTCGTCTCCGCCACGAACAACTCGCGGTTCTCCACCTTCCCCTCCAGCGCCTTCCACTGCAAAAACCCTAGCTCGTCGCCATGCGCCTTCTGCAACGCATCGACGGCTGATCCAGATCATTGAGATCCCCCGGCCGAACGCGCAGGTCGTCCCCCACAACACACCGGCACCACGAGCGGCCCATCCCGCCGAACCACAAGGCCGGTGTCCATCACTTCACGCCCGTCCTCATCGATGATGATCTCGTCCATCGTTCGCCCTTGCTGATGTCGTGATCCGATCCCGCGCCCGACCACCCACGGCCGACCGTTCGCCCTCAAGATCGACCGATCCGCCGCCACAACACCACGAAGCCGGTCGTCCAACTCCCTTGTCGGCCGCAGCCCCGCCCTGATTACACGCGCAGCAACGCCAACTAGCCGCCCCACCACGCCGATCACGCCGTCAACGGAGCCAACCCGCCGCCCATTGGGGCTGTTCTTGCGAGTAATGAGGCTGTTCTCCGCGCATTGGGGCTGTTCTTGCGCATTGGGGCTGTTCTTGCGCAATGGGGCTGTTCTTGGGCGCAATGGGGCTGTTCTTGGGCGCAATGGGGCTGTTCTTGGCGCGATGGGGCTGTTCTTCGGCGCGATGAGGCTGTTCTTGGGCGCAATGGGGCTGTTCTTCGGCGCGATGAGGCTGTTCTTCGGCGCAATGGGGCTGATTCGCGGGGTGATACGGCTGATCGACCTGCGGCTGGGGCTGTTTGAGGTCAACTGCCGGCTGTTGCCCGGCCAATCCATGCGCGTTGGGAACGCAGTCTGGCTGCGAGATGTTTGGAAGCATCTAGCGACCGCCTTTGTCATACAGATTTGCTTCGTCGCGTCGAGTACTGGCTTTGACTGACCCGTCATTGTCGGCCTGATTCTGCTATCGCCGAGCCACATGCGTTCGGTCGCGTCGACTCGATGCCCTTACCGTCAAGAGAACATGGCGACGCTCCACACGAAGAAGGCGGGCCAGTGGGTGAAGTCGACTGCCTGGAAGCAGCTCGAACGCGAGCTGATCGTCGGCCTCGTCGCACTCATGCTCGTGATCTTCCTGTCCGGCTTCGCCGTCGGCTTCGGCCGTGGCTCTTCGCTCTGGGCGTGGATCCTGGCCATGGTGGGTGTACTGGTGGTCACCCTGCTCATCGCATGGTTGATGAAGCGTGCCGAGCGCCGGTGGGAAGTGCCTCAACAGGAACGCATCCGCCGCCTCCGCGGGGCACACGCCGAAGCGCTCGTCGCGTACGTGCTCCAGACGCAACTCATCGCCGAACCCAAGGGCCTGAACGGCACCGGCGGCTGGCACATCTGGTGCAACGTCCCGCTGGGCGACCTCGGCGACGCCGACGTCGTCGTGATCGGGCCGGGCGGCTGTTTCGTCGTCAGCGTCAAGAGCCACCTCGGCCTGCTCACGGTCGGCGGCAACGCCCTGTCGCTGAACAACCGCCCCACGTCCGACCCATGGGCCGCCGACGCCGTCAAGCAGGCCCTCCGCCTCCGCGACCGCATCAACGCGGCGGACGGCCAAGCCCCACCCTTCGTCCGCGGCGTCCTGTGTGTTCCTCATGCCGCGCTGGAACCAAACGTCACGCCCCTCTGGTGCGGCAACACTCTGGTCTGCAATGAGCGGACGCTGATCGAAACGCTCGAGAGTCACGGCAACCCAATCGACCGATCAATCGTCCTCCGCCTCAAGGCCGCCGTCGCCACACTGAGCAACACGCCCGAGGTCAACGGCAAGTAGAGCAGCCAGTCGACGTGACAAGCGGGAAACGAACGATGCCCCCGTTTCCGCGCCCAGTGGGACGCCCCTTCGCCGTATGAGACCTTGCATTGCCTGACGCAACAATGCATCATCCTGGCCGCTATGGGGTCGGCCGTCGACGATGTATCGATCTCAGGCACGACGGCGACATCCGACGCGTTGACGAGTGCCTTGGCCGACGCACACGCCGACTCGGCCGCACGCGAACGCCTGTTCGACCTCGCGGCCGAACGGATGCGGACGATGGCACGAACACACCTGAATCGCTTTCCCCGCCTCCGCCGGTGGTCGCGGAGCGACGACGTGATGCAGGAGGGCATCGTCCGCCTGCTGGCGGCGTTGGAGCAGTCGTTTCCGCGGACGCCGGTTCACTTTTATCGCCTGTTTGCCCTGCAGCTTCGGCGGCTTCTTGTTGATCTGCACCGAACCTCGTACGGGCCGGAGGGTCGACATCGGCATCACGATTCACCGAGTGACGACGCTCGCACGGTCGATGCGGTCTGCACGCGTGATCCAGCCGAAGGGCTCGACGTCGAGGCCCTCCACGAAGCTGTTGATCGACTACCGGACGAGCTTCGGCAACTCGTCGAGCTTCACTCTTACAGCGGCCTGACGGGAACGGAAACGGCCGCGTTGCTGGGCATCTCGGACCGCCACTTCTGGCGACAGTGGGGCGAAATCAAAGCCCGACTGGCCAACGACCTCTGCTGAGGAGAAATTTGATGGTTCGTGTCAGTCCGACGGCTCGGCTGCCGCAGACGTGGGGGAATGGACGGTATTCCCGACGACATCCTCGACAGTTACGAGGCGTACGGCTGTCGCGTCAATGCGATCGAGGTCGACGAGCTCTTTGACCGCTACGCGACGGCCGGATTTCTGTACCCGGCGAAGCTCGCACGGTTGAAGCCGTTTCTGCCGATCATCAAGAAGAATTGGGAGACGGCACAACGCGCAGGAGAAGACCTCATGTGGACGAGCGTCTTCAGCGACGCGTCGTCCTGGGGGACCGTGACATCATGGAGAAGTAGCGGGCAAGGTTGGTTGTCTCAGCATCTCGTGTCGACGGGTGAGGTCGGCGGTTCGGCGGCGGTTCAACTCTCGGGGCAAGCCGTCAAAATCCGTCGCGCGGAAGGTGCGGCCGAGCAAAATTGGTTCCGCCCGACGAACCGATTCCCGATGAAGGTCTTCGGCTCGATGGCCCAGAAGCTGGGCCCGGACGTCGCCAGTTGTGCCGTCCACACCCTCCTGTCGATCGACGCCGGGTCCATATTGAAGGACGAGTCAGGGAAAATCGTCGTCGAGGCGTCGGATGATGCCGATGCGGTGGCGGGCGTCGCCGAGAAGACGCGCGGCTCTGTCTTCGTGCAGGCCGAGGAGTTGAAACAAGACCTGCGGCTCGAAGCCGTCGACGCCCTCTACCAAAGTGTCGGCCTGAGCCGGACGCGAACCCCCATCCTGGCCCGCCGACGTAGTGACGGTCGACCCCTCGGTGTTGCCCTGGCGTACCGCGGGCCGCTCGGGCTCAACTTCTCGTTCTTGGAAAATCGGTGCGATGTGCTCGTCGCCCCGGACCTGGACGACGCCGCCCGGCGGGCTGTTGCGTTGGCGTTGCTGCGGGAAGCCGCCGCCCGTCTACGCGTCTTTCGAGCCGGGGGCTTTCCCCGCCGTCACGGACCCACGTACGGCCGCACTTCTCGCACAGGCGGGCGGAGTCGAGGTCGTCCGTGAGTATGCC
This sequence comes from uncultured Planctomycetota bacterium, assembly GCA_963841915.1. Classification (GTDB taxonomy): domain Bacteria; phylum Planctomycetota; class Phycisphaerae; order Tepidisphaerales; family Tepidisphaeraceae; genus JBCDKH01. Next base: position 1,307,365 of record CAWJEN010000006.1, read on the forward strand.
CAGAGTATCTGGCTGCGTGACGGATTCATCGGTTGGTACCGACACGTCGAGGGTTTCTACGACCGCATCCGCAAAGCCGGTCGCGACGTGGACTGGCCGGCCGCAAGGCCGTCGAACCCGCCGATCTCGCGGCGACTGCACCATGAACAACGCGAAGAACAGCTCGACATACTTGATGCACGACCCGCGCGAGGCGGCCCGTCTGGCCGGAAAGGTCGACGCGGCCGACTGGGTCGACCAGCACGTGGCGCAGCTCCTCGACCGCACCGCGGGCGACGTTCTTGACGTGGGGTGCGGCCCCGGTGTTCTGGCGGCCGAGGCGGCACGCCGTTTGAACGATGACGGTCACGTCACGGGCGTCGACCTTCACGCGGACCGCTTCGCGAGCAGTTCGGCCGGCATGATGGGATCGGGCCGATTGCCGCAGAACCTCACCCTGCGCGTCGGTAAAGCCGAAGACCTTCCTTTCGAAGACGGCACGTTCGGCCTGGCGTGGTGCCGGTTCTTGCTGGAGTACCTGCCCGACAAGCCGCGAGCTCTGGCCGAGATGGTCCGGGTTCTGAGGCCGGGCGGTCGCCTGCTGTTGCAGGACCTGGACGGGCAATTGCTCTGGCACGATCCGCCAGACCCGGAGCTCGAAGCGACCCTGAGCCGTGTTATGCCGGCCCTTGCCCGAGGCGGATTCGATCCGTTCGTAGGTCGCAAGCTCCGCGGGCTCGCGCTGGCCGCGGGGCTGGAGGTCGAGCGGGTCGAGGTTGCCCCGTACCACCTCTACGCAGGCCGCATTGACGAGATCAACGATCGGCTGTGGCAGGCGAAACTGGCGATCGCGCAGCCGGCCGTCGCCGCCGTCATTGGCGACAAAGAGTCCGAGCGGCTGTGTGCGCGATTTATGGACTATCTGAGGGACGACGCGACACTGACGTATTCGGTGCTCTTTACAGTGCTGGCACGCAAACCCGCATGACCTACGCCGGAGGCGGCTGTCGGTCGATTGGAGAAAGGAGGAAGCATGAGTAGCCTTGTCGGTCGCGTCCTTTCGCCCGGTGACGACTCGGAAGTGCTCCGCCGCCTGACGCGGTGGCACCTCGCCGACAGCCGCGACCCGCCAGAGGACGTTTTTCAGGACCGCCCGGGAACTCGTCGAACCCCTTCGGCGTCGCATGGACCGACTGAGGCAGGTCTCGAGCGGCGATCGACGTCCTGGACGATGCCGAGGCGATGGGGAAGACGCCTGCGTCGGTCGGGCTGTACCGCATCGTTTGTCGTGTAGGCGAAGGTGCCAACGGCGTCGTTTATGAGGCGATCCACAGCGTCACGAGCAAGCGCGTGGCCTTGAAGCTGCTCGTCGGCCTGCGGCACGCTTCCGACCACGCCCGCCGACGCTTCGCCCGCGAAGCGGAGTTAGCCAGCCAGCTCGACCACCCGAACACGGCCACCGTGTTCGACGCAGGCGACGTCGACGGCGTGCCTTTCCTGGCAATGGCTTTTATCGACGGCGAGCCCTTGAGCAGAGACGAGCGTGGTGCAGGGTCCAGCCGGTCTTCATCTTCGCGGGAGACGGTTGCTCTCTTCATTCAAGCCTGTCGCGGGGTCGAGCACGCTCACGCCAAGGGCTTGATCCATCGCGACCTTGAAGCCGACGAACATCCTCGTCGGCCGGAACGGGCGACCCGTCATCGTCGACTTCGGCTTGGCGAAACAGGCGAATGAGACTACGTCGTCCCTCAGCCTTGATGCACGGTTCGAGGCACAGTCACCTTTGCCAGCCCGGAGCAGTGCCGCGACGAATCAGGCGACGTGCGGAGCAACATCTATTCGCTGGGCGTCGTGCTGTTCGGCCTGCTTGTACCGAACGCGCACCCGCACAACCTCGACGGCACGGAATGGCAGTTCACGAGCGGATCGCCTTCGAACGACGCCCGGCTTCTGCGGCATGTCGATCGCAGGATCGACCGCGACCTTGATGCCGTCGTCGCCAAGGCATCGAACGCGAGCCGAACCGCAGGTATGCGACAACATCGGCATTGATCGACGACCTCGAACGCTGGCTGAATGGCCGGCCGGTACAGGCGAGGCCGGCGTCTCTCGGATACGTCGCCCGGAAGTGGATCGGCCGACATCGGGGGCGCATGGCCGTCATCGCCACCGTTGCCCTGCTGATCGTCACCGTCGCGGCTGCGGCGTCATGGCGTGTGGTCTGCACAACGGGACGGCGAGCTGTTCGGGCGGCTGCCGAGACGGCCGAAGCCGTGAACGCGTTTCTTGAAGACCTGCTATCCGCCGCCGATCCATTTGGCGGGGGGACACACGACTTGACCGTCGCCGAGGTACTTGCCGCTGCGGACGAGCGTGTCGCAGCCGAGTTCGCGGACCGGCCGCTGATCGAGGCCCGGCTACGTCGCGTGATCGGACGAACCCTCCTCGAACTCGACCGACCCGCCGAAGCCGAACCGCACCTGCACGGGCCGTCGAGCTTCTCACACGATACGTCGGTCCGGACGATGCCCGGACCCTCGAAGCCCAACTGGCCCTCTGCCGCTTCCTTTTGGCGACATGGCAGAACGACGAAGCGGAGCCAATCCTTCGACGTTGTTCGCCGGTCGACAAACCAACTCGGCACAGTGCCGCCAACAGACCTTCGACGCACGCCGACGCCTTTATCTCATGTTAAGTGAGACCGGCCAGACCGCCGAAGCCGCGGAGGGACTGGAAGCACTTTATAACGACGTCACACTCGTGAGGCCTGAGTCCCATCCGCAATTTATCTGGTCGCTGGGGGCGATCGCCATCTGTCAAAGCACGCACGGGAGCTTGGGAGGCTGCACTACCGGTTGCACGCCGGACGCTGAAGCTCGCAGAATTGCACGTCGGCCCTGATCATGCAGGCACGTTGAGTTGGGTGATGAACGTCGCGGAAATGGGGGGAAAGGGCCAAACGGGCGATTTTGATGAAGCCATCCGGCTGCACCGAGAAAATGTCGCCCGCCGGACTGGCACGTGTGGCGAGAACCACAATGCGACATGGTTCGGCCGACAAAACCTCGCGTAATCGTTGTTGCTTCGTGGTGCTCCTAGCGACGTCGAGGAGGCGGCAAACATCCTGCAGGACCTTCGTCGACGCCAGCCGGCCGAACCGACTGGCTGCCGACCCGGCTGGATGCGGACCTGATGCTGGTCGAGGCCCTGCACACGCTGGGCCGCGACGCCGAAGCCGAATCCGTTCTGGCCGAAAACGAAGCATGGGCAGAACAGATCCTGACGCTCGACCGCCCGTCCGTCGCCTGGCTCGTCCGATGGTCCCGCCACCTCGCTACCGCAAAGGCGACCACACCCGATGGCACATCGCCGCATCAGCCGCTGTCGCAGGTTCGTACGGCCTAGACGCACCTCAGACTCAGCGGTTTCATCGCACCCACGTGTTCGAATCAAGGAACCGAAGATTTTTGGCATAGGGCGACATCGGCTCCCGCAAGACCACGTAGCGGCGTCGCGACGGGCGGCCTGCCCAACCACCCACGGGAGCACATCCAGTTCCATCGCTTCAACCTCATCCTCGGCGGCCTCGCCCTCTCAGTCGCCGGCACGGCCTCCGCCGACGTCCTGGGCGGCCCGGTCGATCCCACCAACGGCCACAGCTACTATCTCCTGGAGCAGGACACTTGGACCAACAGCGAAGCCTTTGCTGTCTGGGCGGCCACCTTGTGACGATGATGACGCGGAGGAGGATGAGTAGGTCTACGACACCTTCGCCAGCTTCGGCAACGTCGATCGGAACCTCTGATAGGTTTCAACGATGTGGCGGACGAAGGCACCTTCGTCTGGTCAGTGGTGAGACGCCCGGTTACACCAATTGGGCAATCAACAAACCGGACGGCCCGGACGGTGCAGACTACGGGCACATCATAAGTCCGGCTGGCAGCTCTCCCGGCCAGGTGTGGGATGACCTTTCCGACGTCATTGAAGACGGGCGGAGCCCAATCAACCCAAATCATGGTGTTGTCGAGGTAGTCCCCGAGCCCGCCGCCGCCGGCCTGCTGGGTGCGGGACTCCTCGTCACGCTCCTCCGCCGGCGTCACACTCCGAATCTGAGCTGCGCTCTCGCGATGCCTCTCCGTGCATAAGTCTGGAAGACCGTTCGCCGAGGCAAACGCGGAATAACTACTAACTCTTCAGACATCCTTCGAGCTCAACACCCTAAATCAGATGATCTTTCCACGCTTGATTTTTGCTGCCGTTCTCACGCCTTTCCTCTTGCTTACGGTGGGGACTTGGTCAACGCAATGTCGCCTCAACAGCCTGCGTTGGCGGAGGCGGCGGCGACGAGTTTCGATGGGTCATTCCTGAGGGCGGTCGGATCACCGGCGTGCAGCCGATCGGCGACAAGCGAATAGATGGCCTACGTATCTACTATGTCGATAAGAACGGTGATAAGCATCACACCGGCTGGAACGACGATGAGAATGGAGGTGGAATGTGGCTTGAGTATTTCGACATCCCGACCGGTACCTTCCTAGTCGGCATCTCGGGACGCACCGGAAGAAGGGTTGATCAACTTAAGTTTCACCTCAACAACGGAGACGCGAGCATTAGCTACGGCGGGAACGGAGGAAATGCATTCGAATTGATGACCAATAGGAAAGAAGTCGTTGGCTTCCACGGCCGCGAGGGCGACGAAATTGATTGCATCGGATTAACGTACATCGAATAACGAAGCGGAAACGTGTAAGGGGGAAGAAACGGGGACATCGCTCGTGTCTCGTTCATGGGCGGCCTTCAACCACCGTGCTCAGCATCGCGTGCGGGTTGCGGTCGTTGTAGAGCTTCAGCAGCGACTCGACGTACGCGGCCTCCGTCAGCTCCTGCTCGATGTCGCGTCCATCAGCCGTACCCAAGGTTCTGCACCGTCGGCGGTGGCCGGTTGGAAGAGCATCATCGTGACGTTCTCGAACTTCTCGCCGGGGCCGGTGTAGTCGTCGCGGCCGGAGAGGGTGGCGAGCAGCTTCGTGGCACGGGCGAAGGTGCTGCCGGTCGATTCGCCCCCGCGTCCTCGTCCGCCGCGGCGGGCATGGCGAAGAGGCAGCAGACGACGCTGTACGGGAACCGCATGTGCAGCGTGATCGCCTCCGTGCACAGGTCGCCGAAGCGGTTCTTGAGGTTCTTCGACCACGTCTCGCCGACGATCTCCTTCTTCGCGTTCCGCACGGGGGACGGGGAGGCGATCGACTTGATGCTGAGGGCGAACTGGAGGCCGTGGCGGTCGTCGCTGTAGTGACGTCGACCCGCTTCGGGGCCGAGGCCGCCTTGGAACTCCTTCTCCTTCTTGCCGCCGGCGTCGGGCTTGATGGTCTTCATGCCCCGCTCGCGGAGGGCGGCGGCGATCTGCGGGGCCAGCGCGTGGGACAGCTTCTCGGCGTACCGCTTCTTCTCGCTCTGCGTGGCGTCGGCCGACGGGTACGGGCCGGCCTCGATGACGGCGTCGACCAGACTCATCGCTTGCTCCCTTTCCCCACCTTGCCCGCGGCATATCGACGCTCCATCAGGTCGTCGCGGCGGAGCGGAGGCGGCGGCAGTCGGCGGCAGTCAGGCCGAGGCCGTCGATCAGGAGGGCGCGGTCGACCCGGTCGGCGACGGCGTCAGACTGGCCGGTGCGGGCGAGGGCGTCGAGTTCGTCGAGGTCGAGGCGTTCGCTGCTGGCCAGGGGGGGCAAGGCGATGCGTTCGGCTTCGCCGGGTTCGAGCTTGAGCATGCCGCCGCCCATGGCGTGGCCTTCGAGCTCGACGCTCAGGCGGGTCAGGGCCGACGGCCAGGCGGTGGCGAGCATGTCGGCGGTGGCCTGAACACCGTCGCGGAGGCGGACGACGTGCAGGTTGTTCGGGGCGACAACGTCTCCGCTGTTGACGACGAACCGCGGGACGCGGCCGCTCATGTAGGTCAGGAAGGCGTCGGCACGGTGCACGTGGGGCACGCTGTACCACGGCGTGCGGACGCGGCACTTGTACGCCCGGTGGACGCCGGCGGCCTCGCCCTCGTCGAGGTAGTCTCGCAGCGGCGGGGGACGCTGCCGTTGAGCAGGGGCGGCGGGACCTGGAGCAGGTAGGCGGCGTCGCCGGTGGCTTCGGCGGCGTGCCAGTCGTCGGTCGTGAAGCGGAGGCCGACGAGGGCCCGGCCCTTGCGGACGGCGGGCGTGAGGTAGTCGGCGGGGATGCCGCGACGCTCGGCGTCGGCGGCGGAGAGGTGGAAGAAGTCGTTGTTGCCGCTGACGTAGCCGATGCCGACGCGGGCGACGTCGCCGAGGCGACGGACGGCCTCGTGGTCCAGCAACTCGCGGTAGAGGTCGCGGGCGGGCTTGGAAACGAACTGCTCGATGAGGCGTCGGCCGTCGCCGAGGGCGTCGGCGTCGAGGCGGCGTGACCGCGGGAAGATGACCCCGTTGGGGTGCGAACCCGCAAGGTCGGCCGGGCCGTCGAGGTCGCGCCAGTAGATCGAAGCGTCGGCCGCACGAGCGACGTTGAAGCCGTCGGCAAGAACGAGGACACAGTCCTGCGAGAGCTTGGGGAAGAGGCGGTTCTTGAAGGTGAGCACCTGGAGCGTGGCGAAATGCCCGCTGAGGTGACGCAGTACGGGTCGGCCGTAGGCGGCGTGGAAGGCTTCCATCGGCAGGACCATCGCGAGCCTGCCGCCTTCTTTGAGCATGGCGGTGCCGTGGATGACGAAGGGTGCCCACAGACTGGCAAGCTTCGGCAGCGACAACCCCTGATCGGCGACGCGTCGCATGGCGGTGTCGCGGGCAACGCCGTTGAACGACTGATAGCGGACGAACGGCGGATTGCCGACGACGGCGTCGTAGGTGGGCTCGCCGTCTATCGCGAAGAAGTCGGCCCGCGTCAGGTGATCGGGTGCGACGTCAGGGGCGAGGCGACGGACGACCTCCCGATGCACGTCGGGATCGAGCTCCACGCCGTGGACCGACATGGCCGGATCGCCGTTGAGGTCGCAGATGCGGGCGGCGGCGGCTTCGAGGAAGACGCCGCCGCCGAAGCTGGGGTCGATGACGCGGTCCGTCGGCTCACGAACGGCCCAGCGGACGAGAAAGTCGGCGACCGCGTCGGCGGTGTAGTACGCGCCGGTCCGCTTGAGATTGGGCGAGGCGACCCCCAGCGACATCGTTGGTGAGTCTAACGCCGACCCTTACCCGATGCGAACATCGCTTGTGCGCGACGCGACTTGCGGGGATGCCGCTGCAGCCTTAGCTGCTGTGCGGCACCGATCATGCATGGAAGCTGAGACGCCTAGTGGAAACGTCGCGCGGATCGGTGGTGGCGGAAGTGCTGATAATCCACTAAGGACGCCCGTCGCATCAACACAGCGGCGAGGTCGGCCGATAGAGGGGCCAGACGGGCAGGTCGTGGCCAGGGTGGCGGCGTCAGATTCCCGTTCTTCACCCAAAGACCCCTTGAAACAACAGCCATGCCAAGCCGAACCAACTACCTCCCGACGCGAATCGCCGACCTGATCGAATGGGCGGTTTCCTTCCACCGCAACGCGACACTGCTCCAGGGCGAGATCGGCCTGAGCGAGCAGGCGGTCACCGACCTGTCGACGACGCTCGATCGGGCGAAGGCGTCGGTCGACGCCGCTTCGGACCCCCTGACCCGCACGCGGATTTCGGTCGAACGCCAACGGGAAGATCTGGACACGCTCAAGCGGAGCCTGCGCAGCCTCGTCAAGCAGGTGCAGGCCCATCCGCAGACGACGGACGATCAGCGGCGGCAGCTGGATATCACCGTGCCCGACCGCACAAGAAGTGACCGACCTGCCCCCGGCGAGGAGCCCGTCGTGACGATCACGAAGGTGCAGCGGCACATGGTGGCGATCAAGATCCGCCGCGAGGACGGCCGGGCCGGCAAGCCGGCGGGCATCAGTGGCATGAACGTCTACTACGCGGTCAGCGAGACCATGCCGTCGCACATCGGCGGCTGGACGCACGCCGGGCAGGCGACGCGGATGAGCCACGTCATCGCGATGCCCGAGTCGATCGCGCCCGGGGCGACCATCTGGATCACGGCCAACTACTACAACGGCCGCGGCGAGACCGGCCCGCTGGCGGACGCGATCAGCACGAACCTGCCCGGCGGGCAGGCCCGGCTGGCGGCGTAACGAAGCATGTTAAAGCATGACACACAGCCCGCCCGGCCAATGCCGGGCGGGCTGTGTTTGCAGGCTTGCGTGGTCCAGATCCGGCTGCCCTTGCATCGTTCCGCTTTATGCTACTTCTGCGGCTCCACCGTTGCGAGGCTTGGCTCGAACATCTTTGCCGCCAGCAGACGCCGCCATGCTTCGATGAACGGGAGCTGGTTGTAGCGATCCGGGAACTTCTCACGCAGCTTGTCGCTGACGAGCGGGTAGAACCGCGAGTCCATGCCCGGGAACAGGTGGTGCTCGGTGTGGTACGAGAAGTTGAAGTGCAACGCGTCGACCCAGCGCGGGACGATGACCGACGTGCTCGAGCCGACTGGATCGCTTTCGTCGTGAATCGGATGCAGGAAGTGGTTCGTGAAGACATACGCCATGACGACGGCCGAGGCGACGACCCACGGGAACGGGCCAATGAGCAGGTATCGGATCGGGTCGAACCCGACGATGGCGAAAGCAGCGACCTGGATCAAGACGATCACGCCCAGCTCGAGGGCGATGGCGCGGCGTTGCTTGGCGTCGTACTCCGGGGCGGCGGGCAGCGTGCCCCAGTGGCCGCCGCTGAGGGCGGCGATGATGTTCCGCATCACGTAACCCACAAATTGCAACGGCACGAGCGGGCTGAACCGCAACCAGCCCTTTTGCGGGTGGAACGCCGCCGAGATGGCTGTGTTCCGCTTGTTGGCCTCATCGGTCATCCACCGACGGTCAGGGTCGCCGGGCGTGTTGGTGTTGCCGTGGTGGGTGATGTTGTGCACCTCGTGCCACATCGTCGGCGGGATGCCGAGCAACCCCATGAAGCCGGTTTCGATGATCTGCTTGAGCTTGCCTCGCTTGAGGATCGAGTTGTGGCTGAGCTCGTGGGCGAGAAAGGCGAGGCACGCCAAACTGTGCCCTGCGAGGAGGCCGAGCAGCGGCCAAGCCCACCACGCGAGGTAGCGTGCAGCCACCCAGCACGTGACGACGATGGCGACGTGCGCGAAAGCAGGAATGATCTTCCGCGGGCTACGACGGAACGCCTCCGCCGGCAAGAGCGGGCGAATCGCGGTGGAATAGGTGCGGTGCGGGTTACTGCTCAAATCGATATCCGTTGGTAAGTGTCGGGCCTTGCACGTGATCGTACTGCCGAACGGTGCTCGAAGATCGCTGCTGTTTTCAGATCGACGGTGTTGGTTTTGCAGAGCGGCGACGCAAGCCGCCGTACAGTTCGTTTGTTGCGTCGCATCCTGCTGAACCTCTTCCTCCCGCTTTGCGCAGCAGCGGCAGGCGGGTGTGCGGCCGTACACGGAAGTCGAGGCTGGAGTCGTCGTCGTTCCCGCCGACTTCTCCAGGACCGGCGAACCGGCGATGCCGTTGAAGTGGTGGACGACGTTCCAAAGCAACGCACTGAACGGCCATGTCGATCGAGCGCTTTCCAACAACCTGTCGCTGGCCAGTGCACGGGCACGACTCGACGAGGCCGCGGCCCTTGTCCGGCGGCAGCGGTCGGAGCTGTTCCCGCAGGTCGACGGCATCGCCGAGGGGCGACGAATCGAGACCGACGGCGACGACCAGACCGACCTGAGCCTTGGCTTGGCCGCCTCTTACGAGGTTGATCTGTGGGGCCGCATCCGTGCCGACGTTGCCGCCGAGCGGTTGCAGGCAATGGCGACGGCGAGCGATCTGCAGACTGCAGCCGTGACGCTGTCGGCACAGGTGGCCGAAGTATGGTTCTCGCTCGTGGTCGCACGGCAGCAGCTTGACCTGCTGGCGTCACAGCTCGAGACGAACACCACGGTGCTAACGGTGCTCGAACGACGCTTCGCCGCCGGGCAATCGGGCAGTGCAGACGTCCTGCGGCAACGGCAGCTTGTCGAGGCGTCGCGCGGGCAGATCGTTGTCGCCGAGTCGCAGGTGGCGGTGCTGGAGCATCAGCTGGCGGTGCTGGAAGGCGACGCACCGTCGCGACAGATGGAGGTGCCGGACAACTTGCCGACCGTACCGCCGTTGCCGGCGACGGGTGTGCCGGCAGCGTTGCTACAGCGTCGGCCGGACCTGCTTGCGGCACGGCAGCGGCTCGCCAGCACTGACCGCTCGCTCGCCGCGGCCGTGCGGGATCAGTATCCGCGGCTGGATTTGACCGCCTCGCTCACCACCGCCGCCGAGCGTCCAGCGGATCTCTTCGAGGAGTGGCTCGCCTCGGTTGCCGCCGGTCTTGTCGCCCCGCTCATCGACGGCGGCCTTCGCCGGGCTGAAGTCGAACGCACTGAAGCCGTCCGCCGACAGCTCCTGTACGACTACGGGCAAAGCGTGCTGATCGCTCTGCAGGATGTCGAAGACGCGCTCGTGCTCGAAGCGGCGCAGGTTCGCCTCATCGACAGCCTCACGGTGCAGCGCGACCTCGCCGAGTCGACGTACGACCAACTCCGCAACCAGTATCTCAACGGTGCTGCCGACTTTCTGGCGGTCTTGTCTGCGTTGCAGGCGCAACAGCAGATCGAGCGCGATCTTTTGGAAGCTGTCCGGCAGCGGGTGATCTTTCGCATCGGCCTCTACCGTGCTTTGGCCGGAGGATTCGAGTTGCCGCCGTACGTAGAGGAGTCGAGTCGTGAGTGAAGACGTTGTCGAACCTGCTGAGGAGGACGCCCCCGGCACGTGGCTGCGCGTGGCGGTTACGGTCGTCGCCTGCCTCGTCCTTGTCGCCGCGGCAGGCGGTGCGACGTACTGGATCTACACCAACGAACCCGAAGCTCAGCGCGAAACGCAAACCCGCCGCTCCGCCGCCCCGGTCGAGACGATGACCGTCACCCGCGGCGACTATCAGCCGCGACTCCGCGTGCTCGGCACGGTCGAGCCGGCACGTGACATCATGCTGAGTCCGCGGGTCGGCGGACAGATCGTCGACGTCTCGCCCGACTTCGAGCCCGGCGGCATCATTATGGCCGGCGACCCGATCGTGCGGCTCGACCCGGCCGACTACGAGCAGGCGCTTCGTGCCAGGCAAAGCGAGCTCGACCAAGCCGAGGCGGAGCTGGCCATCGAAGAAGGCATGCAGGCTGTCGCACGACAGGAGTTCGAGCTGCTCGGCGGTGACATCGCACCCGGTGACGCGTCGCTGGCCCTTCGCGAGCCGCAGATCCGCTCGATCCGCGCCCGCGTCGACGCCGCCCAGGCTGCCGTGGCACAGGCACAGCTGGCCCTCGACCGCGTCAACGTCGTCGCACCGTTCGACGCCAAAGTTCTCGACCGTGAAGCCAATCTCGGTTCACAGGTCGCACCCGGCCAAGCCATCGGTCGCATCGTCGGCATCGACCACTACTGGGTCACGGCCGGCGTGCCGTTGCGCGATCTGCAGTCGATCGACTTCGCCGCCGAGACCGGTGACGACGGCTCTCCCGTGCAGGTTCGTCAAACCACCGCATGGCCCGAAGGCGTTTACCGCGAAGGGCGTGTCAGTCGGCTCGTCGGCCGCGTCGACGAGATGTCGCGACTCGCCCGCGTGCTCGTTCGCGTGCCTGACCCGCTGGCCCGCAACACCGACGGCCCGCAACTGGTTCTCGGCACGATCGTCGAACTGTCCATCGCCGCCCGGCCGTTGACGAACGTCGTCCGCCTCGACCGCCAGTACCTTCGGCAGAACGACACCGTCTGGGTACTCGCAGATGGCAAACTCGACGTCCGCCCCGTGACCGTCTCCTTCGAAGAGCAAGAGATCGTCTTCATCAGCGACGGTCTTGAGGACGGCGACGAGGTCATCACCACGTCCCTCGCCACCGTCACGGCCGGCGTCGAGCTTCGCCGCATCGAGGAGACGCCATGAGCGACAACAACGCCTTCGGCGACGCGGCCGGCAGCGACACCCGTGTCGGGCCGATCGCCTGGATGGCCCGCAATCCCATTGCGGCCAACCTGCTCATGGTCATCTTGCTCCTCGGCGGCTTTTGGGCGGCCGTCGGTGTGCAGAAAGAGGTCTTCCCGTCGGCCGAACTCGATGTCGTCGAAGTCCGCGTCGGCTACCCAGGTGCCGCCCCGACCGAGGTCGAGCAAGGAATTCTCCGCCCTGTCGAAGAAGCCATCCGCGGCGTCGACGGCGTGCGCGACGTCATCTCCAACGCACGCGAAGGCTCCGGCAGTGTCGACGTCGAACTCGTCAGCGGCGTCGACCGCATCAAGGTTTTCCAGGACATCGACGCCGCCGTCAGTCGCATCCGCACGTTCCCCGACGACATCGAGCAGCCCGAGGTCCGTCTTCGAGCGCGGCAGCAAGAGGTCATGTCCGTCGTGCTCTACGGCCCGGTCGACACGTGGACGCTCCGCGGCCTGGCAGAGCGACTGCGCGACGAACTCGTCGCCAGTGAATCGATCAGCCAGGTTGAGCTCGGCCGCGTCTCCGACTACGTCACGCACGTCGAGATCCCACGCGACCGCCTGCGCGAGTTCGGACTGACGCTCGGCGACGTCGCCCGCAAGATCGAGGTCGCCAGCAACGACGTCGCCGCCGGCGCGGTCGAGACGAATAGCGGCGAAATCCTCCTGCGGGTCAAAGCACGCAAGCAGTTCGCCGAGCAGTTCGAAGACGTCGAGATCGTCGCCGAACCCGGCGGCGCGGTCGTCACACTCGGCGACATCGGCACTGTCCGCGACGGCTTCGCCGAAGAAGACTTTCCGTCGCAATTCAACCAGACGCCGTCGGTCGAGTTGGAGGTGTATCGCGTCGGTGAGCAATCACCGCTGGACGTGGCCGAGGCGGTCGAGGCGACGCTGGCGAACTTCGAGCAGGTCCTGCCGCCGGGCGTGGCGTGGCGGACCGACTCGAACGCCGCCGAAGACTTCAGCCGTCGGCTGACGCTCGTCACGTCCAACGGCTTGATGGCCGTCGTGATCGTGCTGCTGATTTTGTCGCTGTTTCTGGAGTTTCGCCTGGCGTTCTGGGTGATGCTCGGCATGTCGATCAGCTTCATCGGCGGCCTGCTGTTCCTGCCGGTGACGGGCGTGAGCATCAACATGATCAGCCTCTTCGGCTTTCTGATCGTCCTCGGCATCGTCGTCGACGACGCCGTGGTCGTCGGCGAGAACGTCTACGAACGTCGACAATCCGGCGAGTCGGCCATGACCGCCGCCATCCGCGGCACGCGAGAGATCAGCGGGCCGGTCGTCTTCAGCATCCTGACGAACATCGTCGCCTTCGTGCCGTTGATGTTCATCCCCGGCGAAACGGGGCAGTTCTGGAAGCCGCTGCCGATCATCGTCATCATCATCCTGCTCGTCTCGCTGCTCGAGGCGCTCTTCATCCTGCCGGCCCACCTGGCCCACCTCAAGCAGGCCCGGCCCACGACGCGTCGCGGCATCCGCGGCCGACTGCACGCGGCACAGCAAGGCTTTTCGAAGCTCTTTTCCCGCGGCGTCGAGAGGCTCTACCGCCCGGTGCTGGCGTTGGCCCTGCGGTTCCGCTACATCACGGCGACGGCTGCCTTGTCGCTGCTCTTCGTCGTCGGCGGATACGCGACCAGCGCCCACATGGGCATGATCCTCATGCCCGAGGTCAGTGCCGACGAAATCGAAGCCGGCGTGCGGCTGCCCGGCGGCACGACACCCGAGCAGGCCGCCAAAGTCGCCGCCGACGTCACCGCCGCCAGCCTTCGGATGTTCGAGGAGCACGACCTTGATCGCGTCGCCGAGGGCATCAAGACCAACGTCCGCGGCGGTGGCAGCTTCGTCGACGTCGAGATCGTCATGCGTCCGCCCGACGAACGCGATATGACCGCCTCGCAAGTCATCGACCTGTGGCGCGACTCCATCGGCGACCTGCCGGGCGTCGACCAGATCACCTTCGAAGCCGAACGCGGCCCCGGCGGCTGGCGACGAGACATCGCCATCGCCCTGTCTCACAGCGACACCGCCACACTCGAGCGCGCCGCTAAAGCACTCGTCGCCCGCTGTGAGGAGTTCGCCAACGTCGTCGATGTCAACGACTCCAACGACCGCGGCAAGACACAGTTCGACTTCCGCCTCCTGCCCGAAGGCCAGGCACTGGGCCTGACGCCGGCCGACGTCGGCCAGCAGGTTCGCGGCTCGTTCGTCGGCTCGCTCGCCCTTCGCCTGCTCCGCGGCACGAACGAGATCGAGGTCCGCGTCCGCCTGCCGGAAAACGAGCGCGAAGACCTCTTCGCCCTGCGCGACCTGATGCTCCGCACGCCCGACGGCGTCGAGGTGCCGCTCTACGACGTCGTCGAAGTCACCGAGGGACAGGCCTACAGCAGCATCTCCCGCCGCAACGGCCGACGCGTCGTCAACGTCTCGATGAATGTCGAGCCCAAACGAGCCGTCGGCCAGGTGCTCGACGCCATCCAGGCCGACGTGCTCCCGAGCCTGCGCAACGACTTCCCCGGCCTGACGTGGACGTTCGTCGGCAGCAACGCCGAGATGCGCAAGGCCACCGGCACGCTCTACAACGGCTTCGCCCTGGCGATGCTCATCATCTACGCCCTGCTCGCCGTCGCATTCCGTAGCTACCTCCAGCCGCTGATCGTGCTCGTCGCGATCCCGTTCGGCGTCGTCGGTGCGGTGCTCGGCCACATGCTGCTCGGCTACGACCTGTCGCTCATCAGCCTCATGGGCGTCATCGCTCTGTCAGGCGTCGTCGTCAACGACGCGCTGATCATGATCGACTACGCCAATGGCCAACGGGCGACGATGCCCGCTTTCGACGCGATGCTCAAGGCCGGCGTCCGTCGCTTCCGCCCGATCTTCCTGACGACGGCCACCACCTTCTGCGGCCTGACGCCGATCATCTTCGAGGACTCGCTGCAGGCCCAGTACATCGTCCCCATGGCGATCAGCCTCGGCTTCGGCATCGTCTTCGCCACCGCGATCATCCTGCTGCTGGTGCCGTGCCTGTACCTGATGCTCGAAGATCTCTTCGGTTTGAAGCGTCGCCTCCTGGGGGCGTAGCCGTAGCACACAACAGGCTCAGGTGAAAGTTTGACTCTCAGCCGACGTTACCACCGTCCC
Source organism: uncultured Planctomycetota bacterium (assembly GCA_963841915.1). Taxonomy (GTDB): domain Bacteria; phylum Planctomycetota; class Phycisphaerae; order Tepidisphaerales; family Tepidisphaeraceae; genus JBCDKH01. Next base: position 1,322,551 of record CAWJEN010000006.1, read on the forward strand.
GGGCTGCTGGAACTGTCGGCGCCGATCTGGCGGATGATGATGACTCAGCGACGCCGACGCAGCATCATGCCGCTTGCAAGAAGGAGCGACATCGACGCCTGCTCCGGAACGGTGGCGGCCCAGGCATCCATCAGTGCCAGCTGACCCGCCGGTGCAGCAGCGAAGCTTCCTCCGAGCGTGCTGCCGAAGTTCGCACGGAGAATGGCAAAGTCGAGAATGGAGATCGTGCCGTCGCCGTTGAAGTCAGCACCGCTGCGGCCGGTCGTGCCGAAGTCGCCGCGCAGGATGGCGAAGTCGAGAATGCTGACCGTGCCGTCGAAGTTAGCGTCGCCGTCGAGCAGGCGGACCGGCAACAGCGTGGTGACGGCGTTGCCATACACCACATTGTAAGCGAGGCCGATCAGCGAGCCGCCGGCAACGATGTCTGCAAACGTGCCCGTGGACGAGGCATGAGTTGCGATGTCGAACAGGTCGCCGGGCAGCGGCTGGAAGTTATCGATGGCAACGACGTTCAGGGAGCCGTCGAGGAGCAAATCGCCCAAGATCTCCAGACGATCGAATGCACCGAACGCGAGGCCACCGAGTTCGATTTCGAGGATGTTCGTTTCGGCGAAGACGACGTCGCCTTCGAACCTGATGATGCCGGGGCTGTTGCCGGGCGCGTACCCGCCAGCGAAGATGGCGGCGCCGGGTCCGAACAGGAAGCCGGGGCCGCTGACGAGATCGTTGAACCGCGTAGAGCCGATGTAGGTCGAATCTCCAATCAATTCGACAGGTCCGGAAACCTGCCTGGTGCCGTTTGGTGAGATAAAGACAATGTCGCTGAACGCCTCAACGACCGTCCGACCGGCGCTGTAACCGCCGATGATCGTCAGTTCGGCACCCGGCTGAACAATGACGACGTTGGTGACCTCCAGAGTTTGATCCTGCGTGAAGGTCGCGGTCGGGCCGAACAGGCCGTTCGTGCCGATGACAAGGTCGCTATCGGTCAGAGCGAACGTGCCGCGGTCGAAGTCGACGTTGCCGAGGCTTCGTCGCGTTGATCCGTCCGACTTCGAACCGCCCGCCGTCGACTCGAAAGTAGAGTTGAAAGCATGGCGAGTTCATGGATAGTCGAGCGTCTGACCGTCGGTGAGCGTGCGTTCGTTGCCGACGACGAGATCGAGAGTGGCGGGCGTCAGCGTCTGCCCGGCGGGGTTGGCGAAGCGGACGGTGCCGGCGTTGAAGTTGAAGGTGCCGCCGGCGAGGGTGAGGTCGCCGAGCTCGATCGTCCCGCCGTTGACGTTGATGGTGCCGTTCTGGCGAAGGCTGAGCAGGCCATCGGTGTCGACGGTGCCGTTGTCTTCGATGTTGAGGATGCCGAAGCCACTAGCAGTGCCGGGGCCGATGAAGAGCGCGTGTCGATATCCCATCGCGCCGGCAGGCCGGGCCCGCCGATGGTGGCCTCGCCGCGGTCGTTGTTGAAGCGTCCGACGAAGCCGAGGTTGCCGGTCTCGACGCGTCCGCCGTCGCGGACGAAGAGGTCGCCCTGACCGTTGACCGAGCCTGTGGCGGCGACGGAGAAGTCACCGCCGGTCTGGAAGAGTGAGCCGGCGTCTTCGACCGTCAGGCTGCCGTTGCCGGAGTTCTCTGCACCGATTTCGGCGAAAACGTCGAGCAGGATCTGCCCGCCGTTGCGAACCGTGACATCGGCGACCGTGCCGAGGTAGACGGCGACGTTCATCTCCTTACCTTGCACGATGCCGCCGTCGACCATGAGCGTTGCGTGACTGTTGACTTGCTCTGCGATGCTGATGCGTTGGGTGGTCGTCAGAAGCCCACCATCCGAGACGGTGACCGTCGTCGAGTACGGCGCTGCTCCCGCCGAAGTGGCCGAGGATCATCCGGCCCATTCCTTTGATAGTCGAGCGTGCTGCCGGAACCGGTGACGGTGAGGCTCGATCCATCGCTGGTACTTTCGTCTGCGACGACGAAGCTGTACCGCCACCAACATTGATGTCGTCGACAAGCGCACCGTCGGAGACTGTACAGGCTGCCGACGCCGGTATCGCCGACGAGGAAGGTGCCGTTGATATCGGCCGTGGTGTCGGTGCCGGCGACGGTCATCGTGCCGCTGCTGCCGTAGCCCAGGAGGATGCCATTGGAGGTGAAGTCGGAGCCGTTGGTCACATTGACCGTGCCGGTGCCACCGAAGCCGACGAGCGTGAGATCAGCGGTCGTGCTGAACGTGGCGTCGTCGACGTTGATCGTGCCGATGGCGTTGGCTCCGTCGCCGAACAGCACGTCCGGCGGTGCTCAAGCTGGCACCCGAGTTGACGTTGATCGTGCCGGTGCCGGCCGTGTCGTTGCTCGATCCGCCGATCCAGACCTCCGCCGTTCCGGTGGTCGCAAATCTCCACCGTCGTGATGTCCAGCGTCGCCTCACTGCCGGGGTCGTCGCCGAGCGTGACGGCGACGCCCGTCGGCTGATCGAAGGTGGCACTTGCCACGTTGCTCACCGTCATGAACGCGACGCTGCCGGCACCGCCGTTGTTGTTGCCGGCGAAGAGTTCGGTGCCAGTTAGCGTCGTGCCTGCACCATCAATGAGGACGGTGCCGGCACCGCCTTCAAGCAGGCTGATCTGCAGGTCTTCCAATTCGACGGTGCTTCCGCTCGTTGAGAATCTGGAGGCTTCCCTGGCTTTCGACGCCGACCGCGATGTTGTTCGCGTTTAGGGTGACCTCGTTGAGGACGTCGAGCTCGCCCTTGGCCCCTTGGCCGACGAAGATGTTGGCAGAGCTTGCCGTGGCGGACGCACAGGCGACGACCATGCGGTTGTGGAGCGTGTTGGCGACGTTTCGGCCGATGGTGATGTCGCCGTCGAGGACAGCCGACCGGTGCAGCCTGTTGCCGGCGAGGTCTTGGCCGATGCGGAGGGTGCCGCGCCCGACGTCGCCGACGAAGAGGTTGTCGTCGACGATGAGGGACGAGGCGTCCGCCCCGCTGCCGAAGACCGCGACGCTGCCGTCGCCGGTGGTGCCGACGCCGATGACGACGTCGCCGTTGAGTGTGCCAGAATTAACCGCGCCGACAGGCCGCCCGCCTCGACCGAAAGCGTGCAGTTGCACGCTCGAGACCGACATGCAGGCCGACGCAAACGCCGCTGCAAACCGTCGCCGTTGACGACGGCGGTGCCGGTGGATCCGGCCTGGACGGCGATGATCCCGTCCGGCGAGCTGCCGATGTCGGCGTTGAGGGAGCCGCCGTTGGTGATGTTGAGACCGCGCACTCCGAACCCGACGAAGTGGTCCTCAGCCCGGACAATCGAGCCGACGCCGTCGACGCTGAGCGTGCCCGAAGGACCTGCCGGCGTTGACGCCGAGCTCGATGTCGGGGACGCCGATCGCGTTGTTGATCGTCGGATTCACCTGGGCGAACCCGCCGTTGGTGACGTTGAGCGTGCCGGTGCCCTCGCGGCCGATGAAGATGCCTTCGCCGTTGGAGCTGCCGTCGGCGAAGAGCAGGCTGCCGACGCCGTCGACGTCGATGACGCCTTCTGAGCCGACCGCTTCGCCGATGACGACGTTGAGCCCGCGGAACGTCGAGCCTCCCGTGAGCGACAGCGTGCCGCGGCCCTGGTTGCCGACGGTCATCGAGCCGACGCTGTCCCACGCGACGCCGCTCGTCAGCGACAGATTCGCCCCGCTCGTGAGATTCAGCGCCGTCGCGTCGTCGATGAGCACGACGCCCTCGGTGTCGAGAACCGACCCGCCGATGCCGGTGAAGTCCCAGTTTCCGCCGAGAAGGCTGACGTTGTTGGCGTTGCTGGGCGCGCCGATGATGACGGTCGTCAGCGTGCCAGTTGCCGCGTCGAAGAAGACGTTGTCGAGTCGGTGGGCGTTTGATTCGGATCCCAGTTGCCCGCCGTGTTCCACGGCAGGAACGCCCCGCCCGTCCGCCGTCCCACGTCAGGTCCTGCGCAGTACGTGGGCGGAGCTTGGCCACAAGCGGCACCGCCACCGCGACGGCGGCGGCAAGGAGATGACGGGTTCGACATCGATCGGCGACAGGTGATGCATGGCAGCGGGTGGAGTTCGGTGGTTTCAACAACAACAACGCGTGTGGTTCGCGTTCCGCCTCCTTTTAAACAAGTCGCAATCATACAACGCGCAGGGGTTTGCTGCGGGAGCTGACGCAATGTTTGGGCTGTGTCGGGCGAGAGTATGGGCTGGCCCGGCGCACGCAGCCCGCCAAGCACCTGATTTGCCGTGCGGCCTTTCCAGTGAGCTTGTTGAAATGCTTCAGGTGCGTTGCCTTCTGGATGACAATCGACTCATCAGCACCATCATTTTGCCTGCACGTCAGCCGACCGCGACGTCGCCATCAAGCTCGACCCGCCGATGTTCCTCATGCAGGGCACCGACGCCGCATCCCCTGCCCTCGCCTGGCCGTTCCGCACCATCAACGCAACGCTTGCCGACACGGGCGACTTCTCCGATCGCCACGACGACCAGCTGTACCCCACCGTGGTCTGCGTCGGCTTCCGTTGCTGGTGCACGACGTCGCTCGTTTCCGCGTCCATGGCCCACACGTCGGCGGAGGGTCGGCGTCACTTGAACGCGGGCCGCGGACCGGGCCAGTTCCGATACAAAGGGCGGGTTTCCAGACAGACAACGATCCCAGGGAATCCCTGGAAACTTTCCCGGATACCTTTGGAAGTTCCAAAGGCATGTTTCCAACTTCAAAGGCATGTTTAGAAGTTCCCAGGGCATGTTTGGAAGTTCCCCGGGGCATGTTTCCAAGACGTAAGGGCATGTTTCCAAAGCTCAAGGGCATCTTTGAAAGCCGTCAGGGCATGTTTTGAAGTTAAGGGCATGACGTCAGAGGCTCAAGGGCATCTTTGGAAGTCTTACGGGCATCCCAGAACCGTTCAGGGGCATGCGAGACGGGCCGCCGGGCAGTCGCAGGACGGCGTCGTAACGCCGGGACGACGGCTGCTACGACGCCACGACGTAGACCGGCTGCAGCGAAATTGATGAGCAGGTCGATCAAGGCCTAGATGTTTCGTGCGAGGAAAAACGCCAAGAAGCGGGCTGAGATTCGTCACGACCTTGTACCTGGCCGGGTTCTCGACGCCGTTGCCGATCGCCGCGAAGTGGGCGCAGGCCGCACTTGATCTTCCAGGTTCTCTCGGCCGCACAGATCGCGATCGAAGAAGGCCGCCCTTCGTCTCGGCCACGAAGTAGAGCCGCTCCTCCCCCTCGTGCTCCACGACGACCAGCCAGTCCGGCTCGTAGCGACCCAGCGGCGTGGGCACCCAAAACGTCTTGGGCGGCGCGTAGAGCTTTACTTGGCGGTCGGCCGCCTTGAGCTCCGCCAGGAACGACCGCTCGACGTCGCTGTCGGACGCGCACCCGAGTACAGTTTTACACAACGGTCGTCCGCCTGCACGAGCTGCTTCAGGTCGGCCTCGTCCTCCTTGCTCAGCAGGTCCTGCACCACATCGAGCCCGTCCGCTCGTACTGAATGCCGCTCACCATCAGCTTCTGCTTCTGTTCCTCAATCGTGTCGCCGACGAGCTTGATCACCGCCTGCGGGTTGTACTCCAGCTTGCCCGCCATCTTGCTCTGAATGATCACGTCGGCCACCGTCCGCCGCGTCCGTCCGCTCCTGCAGCAGGCCCAGTACGTCCGGCACCGCCGCCGCCCACTACGTAACTGGAATCGTCCGCACCTCGCGTTCATCTTCCCCTCGGCGTATTGCCGCCGCTCATGCCGATGCGGTTCCGTCTCCCAGATGATCCGCGCCGCTTCGACGTCGCGGTTCGCCAGCGACGCCACGCACTTCTTGACGAGCTGGTCGGAGTCAGGAAGAAGTCGACGCGGTACGTCGTCCGGTCCCGCACCCGCTCCCACAGCGACCGAAACGCCTCCGTGTCGATGACGGCCCGCTGCGGCCGGATCGCCTGCGGCTTTGTGTCGGCGTTGCGCACCTCGAGGTGACGCCCCGCCCGCTCGCGCAGGAACGCGACCACCCTCGCTGCGTCGACGTCGTGCCCCTCGGGCACCGTCACGACGTCGTTGTTCAGGTCGTCCTTCAGCTTGTCGGTCACGTCGCCCTTGCCGTCGAGGTAGCCGGCGGCCTGCAGATCGGCCCACAGCGACTCGCTCGCCGCCTGCCCGATCATGTCGCCGGCGGCGTTCTCCAGACGGGCGAACTCGTGCGACTCGACGCGCTGGAAGACGACGCCCGTGCCCTCCTCGGGGTGCTCGTACTCGCCCTGCAGCCGCGTCGCGAACTGCTCGTAGCTCTCGCCCGCGATCACCGTCAGCACGTTCACGGTCCTCGTCGCGCACGCGGTCGCCGTCCTCGTCGACGCACATCCGCAGACCGCGACCGAGGGTCTGGCGCGCGCTGTCGCTCGGTGCCCATCGCGCGGAGGCTACAGATCTGGAAGACGTTGGGGTTGTCCCACCCCTCGCGAAGGGCAGAGTGACTGAAGATGAATTTCAGCGGCTCGTCCGCAGGCCCAGCAGCCCCTCCTTCGCCTCCATGATCAGGTCGTACGCCTCCTTCTCGCCTCGCGGGGCTTCGCTGCTTTGCGGCTTGCCGCTGTTCGGCGGAAAATCGTCGTAGAGGCCGCGCCCTTCGCGTCCGTCTTGGCCTTGTCGGGGGCGAAGTACCCGTCGTGCACCGCCTCCGCCGCCGTCTCGCGGGATGCCCTCGAAGAGCGTCTGGTACTTGGGGTCCTGCTTCTTCCGCGTCGGTAGATCTTCTCGAACATCGTCGACCGGCCCGGTATCGGGTTGCCGTTCTCGGCCGTACTCCCGGTAGTCGCCCACGCTGTCCAGGAAGAACAGCGACAGGACCTTGATCCCCATCGGGCGTCGGATCAGCTCCTTGTCCAGGTGGGCCGTCACGGCCCGTTCGATGAGCTCCCGGTGAAGCTGTTCGGGTCGATCCCGCCGTGCGTTTCGCCACGCCGAAGCCAGGCCTCGTCTGGCCCGGCGGCCCGTAGCTCGACCAGTCTGCTCGGCCGCCTTGCCGCCGCGGATCTCGCCAAGGCGAACGTCCCGGTAAACGTCCCGGCCGGTCGTTTGTTCGAGGTTCTCGTTGCCGGTGAGGATCTTCTCGCTCTCGCCTGACGCCACCCCCCGGCCGCGCCACCTCCAGCTCCAACGTCGCCCGCGGGCCGCTGCCCTTCGCGTCTGGACCTTCACCAGCTTCACGTACGGCTTGTTGTGCGCCGCCTTGGCCACCGCCGCGGCGACTTCGATCCGCTTGACCAGCCGACGCTGGAACGCATCGACGGCATCAAGCCGGTACACCTCGTGAACCTTCCGCAGGTGCGTCGCCGAGTACCTCAGAACCGCCAGCGGGTTCAGCCCCCGGATCGCCTTGGCACCGACGCCGTCCTCGCCGCCCTCGACGCTTTGCGGCTCGTCGACGATCACAACCGGGTTCGTCCCCGGATCAGGTCGATCGGCCGGTCGCCCCCGGTCTTTTCGTGCTCCTGGTACGCAACCCGGCTCGGGTCCGGGTAGATCGACTGGACCGTCGTCACCAGGATCCGCACGTTCCGGCTGACCGCAAAGTCGCGCACCCGCGACAGGTCGGCCCCGTCGTACTCGTGGTGCTCCATCGCCACGCCGTCGTAGAGCGAGCGGAAGTGGTCCCGCGTGATCTGAAGGCTCTTGAGCACGCCTTGCTTGATCGCCACCGACGGCACGACGATCACGAACTTCGTCCACCCGTATCGCTTGTGCAGCTCCAACGCCGTCCGCAGGTACACGTACGTTTTGCCCGTGCCGGTCTCCATCTCCACGGCGAAGTCCATCGCGTCGAGCCGGTCGTCCTGCCTTAGACCGTTGCGGAGCTGAACGGCCCGCAGGTTCTCCAGCAGCTCCTCAACGGGCAGCCGAAGCACGTTGGCGTAGCCGCTGTCGGGCGTGTCGAACATCCGCCCCTGCGCCGCCTCCACGCCCACCTTCGGTGCCGCCACCGTGAACAGCGACTCACCCACCTCCTGACCCGTGAACAGGTCGCACACCGCGTTGATCGCGTCCTGCTGGTAGTCGAGATTCGGCTCGAACTGCAACTTCATGATAATTCCCGTTCTACCAGAGCTCGCAAAGTAGTTGCAACTTGACCACCTTACCTGCCGGATTCGTCTCGCTTTGGGAACAACCAGCGGGCGACGACGACGAACAGACCGACAACCGTAGCGGTGGTTTGAACCAGTAAGGCCACCATCACCGTGTCAGACACCTCCAGATCGAGATGCCACTGTGTGTGGTCACTTTTCCAACGCACCGGGGGTATTGACGCAATGATCAGAATGATGGCGACGAAAATGAGCCAGTTCTTGACGAAGTTGTAGAGCTTCGGGACATACTCTTTGCGAAGCTCAAAATCGTGCTGCACCGCCTTGAGCACTTGGCCACGCCGCTCGGCCAGGTACTCGTCTTGCGACTTCTGTAAAAAACCCTGCACTTCATCTTCGGCGCCAGGTCTCGGGACGGCCGCCAGCGGCTCGTCGATGATCTCCTCGAAGTCGTCGTACGAATCGTGGATGGGAACGATGACCTGGTCGAGCCACGGGTCTTCAGGAGGCGGCACATCGTCAACGTCGCCCGGGACATCCGGCACAGCGTCAGGTCCGGGTTGAGGTACTTTCGAATCGTCCATCTACTCCGCATCTACGCCGTCGGCTTCAAGCTCGCCTCTTCCTTAGCTTGACGGCTCTCGAAGTTGACGCGAGCCTTCTGCTCGTAGTACTGCCGGATCATGTCGTTGTCGATGACAAGCGGCGTTCCGTGACGGGCGCTGTGGCGCAGGTTTCTTGCCACGGCGAACCCTCTTGATGCGTCAGGCTGATGAACTCGCCCCGGAGTACTTCCGGTAGTTGTGCCATACTGCGGCCAGCAACTTCTTCTGCCGATGATCGCCTTCAAAAGCCGGCACAATCCTGCCGGCAGCGGGCCCGATGTCATCACGGGCTCGATCCGTAATCGGACTTCTCCCGTACTTGCGAAATGTGCGGTACAAGCTCCGGATGACAGGCCCATGCTTCCACGCCTCGACGGGTTCCTCCAGCAGCGGATCCTGAAGAAGTCCGAGGTGCCAACCGTGGGCGATGTAGACCAGCTTAATGACGTCGAGCATCGTCAGCGACCGACCCTCGCGGTCGGCCGCGTAGAGAAACCAGTTCGCTAATTCAAGGCTCCGTCGCACCATGGCCGCGTCTCCGTGTGAGCCTAGGCGACAGGTTGTCCACCATCCGCCGCGTGTGCTCGATCAGAGGCTCAGCACGCGCACGTCGTTGGTCTCGCCGTCCGCCCGCTTCTCGCGGGCGAGGGCTTGGCGGAGGTTTTCGACAAGGTTCACCTTCGCCGCGTCGCTCCCGGCAAAGGCGGCGTCCAGCAGGAGCACGGTGACGGTGCCGGCGGGCTGCCACTTACCGATCAGGTCGGCCAAGCCCGTGGCCAGCGTCTCGCCGCTTTGCAGGGTGATCGTCGTGTCATCGAAGGAAGCGACCACTGAGCCGCCGCCCGCAACGAACGTGCGCCGTCCGTCGATCTGACGCTCGTCAACGCGGCCGTCGAGGGGGAGGCCGAGGTTGACGAGCGCCGCCCCACAAGAGGTCCTCGGGCGAGCGGTCGGGCTTGACGGCGTCGACGTGGTCCTCGATCAGCCGCTGGCCGTCGCCGGGTTGAAGTTCGTCGGTGGTCGGCGGGTCCCACGCCTTGACGTTGGCCGAGTCGAGCTTGAAGACGCGGAAGCCGGTGTCGAGCGGCGTGTCCCGGCCGATCAACGTTCCCTCGTGCTCCTTCTTGATCTTCGCCCCCGCCCGCCGCAGACGTTCCTTCGTGAGGTCGGCGATGGTCGGGTATTCCTCGCGTCCGGTCTTCTCGGGGAGCTGCACGAGCATGTACCGACGGTTCCCGCCGTCAGCGGCATTCTGCTCCATCACCGCGTGGCCCGTGGTGCCCGAGCCGGCGAAGAAGTCGGACTGGCGCATTCTTATCATCGTCCTTGACCGCGTTGATGCAATCAACCACAGTCCACAGACTCTTTGGAAAGTCAAAGGGCGAATCTGGCACTAAGTCCTTGACGACCTTGGTGCCGTAGACGTTTGCGTCGTATCGCGTTCCAATCCAAACGGTCTTTTGCGTCGCGAAGTTCTTACCAATTTCTATCGAAAGAAGGTCATCCTCCGACTTCACGCGGAGAAGGTACAATCTCCTCGACAGACTGTCGGGCATATCGCCACTTCCGTTCAACGCCGTTCCTATCGATTGGGTAGATATGCGTAACGCCATCGACTACTTCATTCGATTTTGGGTGGTTCGCGTCCGGCTCAACTTTCCCAAACCCAATGATCTCACCGTTCTTGACCAATATCGGATAAAAGCAGTTTTTTGCATCGCCGCGTTCAGACTCCGTTCCCCAGTTTCGGAAACTAGACCACGAGATTTCGTCCGAGCTAAGAAGCCTCGGCGATATGCGTCGCTCACCTCGCCGATAAACGAAGTATGCGTATTCGTGCGTCGCAGAGAAATTTGTGCCCTGCACTCCTCGCGGGTTATGAACTACGGTGACACACGAATGCTCGTAACCACCTTCGTCAAAGACGTCTTTCAGTAGCGCCCGAGATTAACTTGCTCGTTGTCATCGATCGCACAAATGAGCACGCCGTCCTCGGTAAGAAGCTCACGCGCAAGAAGCAGCCGCGCGTACATCATGTTCAACCATGTGGTGTGATGCCTTCCGCTTCTCTTCGGATTGGATACGAGTGATGCCTCACCTTCTCGCTGCCCGGTAGCTTCCAGATATGACTTCAGGTTGTCGCTGTAGTTATTCGGATAAAGCAGGTCGTTTCCAGTGTTATAGGGCGGGTCGATATACACTATCTTGACACGCCCGGCGTAGCTTCTTCTGTAGCAGCTTCAGCACTTCAAGATTGTCGCCCTCAATAAAGACATTCTTCGCCCGATCCCAATTTACCGACTCATCATGTGCCGGTCGTAGCGATCCAGCTGAAGGAGTCAACGCGAGCCTACGGGATGCGCTCTTACCATGCCAACTCAAGCCGAAGCCCTCTCGCCCATGCTCGCTGACAGGACTACCGATAAGATCGGCGAGAACCTTCGTGTCAATAACGGGCCCATCGCTACTCTCGGACAGCACACCAGGGAAAAACTCCGCAAGCTTTCTGCGGAACTCTGCCTGCAGCTCCGCGCTTCTCGCCAAGCCAGAAGCACCATCTACTTTCTCAATATGATCGTCCATCATGACTGTCTCAAGGAAGCGTGTGCGCCAGAAGTTTGAGCGTGCGCTCGATTACCGTGTTCCTCTCGCCCCCTGCCTGCTGACTGCCACCGTAGTTCGTTCGCAGATAGGTCTGTGCGATGTTCGCAGCTGAAACTGGCGAGTTAACCTTCGTACCCGGGGGAGTGAGCACGTCGGCACCAGACGTCGCAAGTAGCTGAATCATACCTGTCTTCACTCCATCCCAGACGCCATCTCTTGCCTCAGCACTGTGCTTGTCCATGTCTGTTCCGAGACTTGTCGCTTGCCTAATCAGGGCAAGCTGGTTTGGTTGCTGCCGTATGAACCATATCGCGAGAGGAATCAATGAACGATGGTGGCCATTTAAGTTGTGCCACCCCAGCCCGCGATCAACGAGTGCTTGGGCGTCTGGAACGTTCTGTTGCGCCAGTCTATCGATGATCAAATGGGTTGCATCGACGAGGGCGTTGTAACGAGGGTCTTGAGTTAGGTCTGCCATGTTGGTGTGCCATTTACAAAGCTACACGGCGTCGGCGGCAGCGCGACGCTGGCGGCGGGCCTCCTGGAGGCGTTCGTTGAGCTCGGCCCGCCGACCCGCCTGCCGCTCCCGCTTCGCGGCGGCGGTCAATCTAGCGATCTCCTTGTCCAACGCAACTACGCGTGTCAGTGCATCGCGACGCTCGGCCGACGCTTCGGGTGTGCCGGCCCCGTCGCGTGCGGGCACTCGCCCCGTCGCGTGCCACGCGATCACGCCGAGTACCGCGTCGGCCCATCGCCGGTGCAGATCGCCCAGCGACGTTGCCCGGTCGACCGCCAGCAGCGCGACGACCTCCGGCGGCAGGGACTCGGGCACCTCGCACGCGAGAACCTCCCCGAGGCCGGGCTTGATGCTGAGGGTCACGGCTTCGGGATGATCGACGTGGTCGACCGCCAGGAGCAGCGGCGCGGGCACCACGCGGTGCAGCAGCGCGAGCAACCGGGGCGGCGGCGCGGGCGGTCCGTCACGCGTGGTGAGTCTTGCGACGACCAGAGAGGGCGTGCCGTCAGCGGGTAGTCCGGTGGTGCCGGCGTTGAGGGTGGCATGCCAGAGGAGCGACTCGACCCGTTCGTTGACGAGGCGTCGGTCGGCCGCCTTGTCGAGTTGGTCGACCAGCGCGGTTTTGGGGACGCGCTCCCGCTGCACCGCCGCGGCGGGCAGGCCGAGGCCGTCGAGCAGGTCACCGGTCTTCAAGCCGCGGCCTCCCCGCCCGCGTGATTCGCCTCCGCGTCGCGGTGGTCGGGGGGCAACACGGCGAGGTAGGCCAGGACCTCGAAGTCGCCGCCGGGGCGGGCGTCTCGTCGGCCGGTGTGAGCGGACGCCGCGGCCAGGGCGGCGGCGTTGAACAGCCCCTTGGCCCGTTGCTCGTCGCTCTTGCCGCGGACGGCAGCGGTGGCGGTCGCCAGGGCGCGGGTCACGGGCGTCATGTCACGGCCCTTCTTCGTTAGCTTCTCGAAGGCGGCCACGGCGGCGGGGTCGACGACGTCGCCGCGGCGGACGCGAGCCGCAGCACGTCGAAGATGGCGCGGGTGCGCGTGTGGGGGCTCAGGACGGTCGTGCCGTCGAAGGAGACGTGAACGGCGTAGTGGGGGGCGAGCGGGTAGTCGGCCGTGTGATGCGTTTCATCCGGGTCCTCGTCACTTCGGAGGCAGAAGACGAAGCCGGGCGGGACGTGCTCGGTGGCGAAGCAGGCGGCAAAGGTGCCGGGCGGCTCTGCGGCGAGGCGATCGGGGTTGGCCCGCTCGAAATCGCCGAGGTCGACGCGGAAGTCGCTCAGCGTGAGGTCGGCGATGCTCACGCCCGCTGAGAGGTCTTCGAGGTCCACGACGCTGTCCTGAAGCTTGAGGAGCTGTCGTCGGCGATACGGCAGGTCGTTCATCGCGTTGTCGGTCGTGGTGCTGAAGAGGTCTTCTTCGCCGGTTGCCGAGACGTCGAGCAGGGTCATGCGGCCCGAGACGCGGGATTCGAGGTCGAGGTACTGCTCGATCTGCATGTTGGGCCAGAAGTTGGCCAGCTGGATCTGCGTGTTGGGGCTGCCCAGACGGTCGATGCGGCCGAACCGCTGGATGATGCGGACAGGGTTCCAGTGGATGTCGTAGTTGACGAGCCAGTCGCAGTCTTGGAGGTTCTGCCCCTCGCTGACGCAGTCGGTGGCGATGAGCAGGTCGAGTTCCCCCTCGCCGGCGTCCTCGGGCGAGCGCTGCTTGGCTCGTGGGGCGAAGGCGGCGAGGATGTCGGCCTGCTTGGTGCGGCCCTGTCCGAGGGTGGAGCGGTTGTCGTTGCCGCCGGTCAGCAGGCCGGTCTCGACGCCCTGCTGCTTCGCCCAGGCGTGCAAGTGGTCGTAGAGGTAGACGGCCGTTTCGGCGAAGGCGGTAAAGACGATGACCTTGCGGTTGGGCTTGCCGTCGACGTGGTTGATGGGCTCGTCGTACTTGCGCTGGAGCATCGCCGCAGGTCGGCGAGTTTGGCGTCGCGGGCAGGTGCGACCTTTTGTGCGGCCGCAAGGAGACGGCGTAGGCGGTCACGATCATCCTTGAGCTCGCCGGCCCCACTTGATGAGGTCCATGTCCTTCAGGAGGACCTTGACGCCCTTGCCGACGGCAAGCTGCTCGACGAGCGGGTCGTCGAGTTCGAGGTCGGCGATGTCGGGCGAGTCGACATCCTCCTCAGCGTTGTGGCTTTCGATCTTCGAGAGCAAGGCCTCGACGTCGGCGAGCTGGCGGCCCAAGGTGAGCTGGAAGCTGTGGACGCTGCTTTCAAGCCGTTTGAGGACATTCACCCGCATCAGCGAGGTGAGAGAGGTTTCGCGGTCGAGCTGGTTCCAGATCGTGCCGCGGCTGGTCTCGGTGGCGTATTTCTTCTCATAATCGTCCACCTTGCCGGGCAGCAGGTATTTAAGAGGAGCGAACGCGGCGAGGTTGAGCAGCGTGATGTCGCGGTTGAGCTCCACGACGCTCGCCATACCTCCCTGGGCGGTGGGTACGGCGTCGAGCTCGGGCCTGCGGTTGATGGGCGGCAGGCGGTCGGGGAACTCGCCGGTCTCGACGGTGCCGTAGTAGCGCTCGACGTGCCGGCGACTGCGGGCAATGGTGAGCAGGTCGAGGAGCTGGAAGTAGCTGAACCCGAGCATGTCGACGAGCTTGCCCGGCGTGCGTTCGGCATCGTCGAGGGCGAGCCAGCCGTTGAACTGCTGCTGGGCGTGTCGCGTCGCCGCCTTGATGCTGGGGATGCCCTCGGCGGCGAGCGCGTCATCTTCACCGCTGACGGCGAACGCGACCTGATTGCGCAGGTCGGCGAGGCGGTTGTTGACCGGCGTCGCACTGAGCATCAGCACCCGCGTCTTGACGCCCGCCTTGACCACGTCGTCGAGCAGGTGGTCGTATCGGGTGGGCTGGCCCTTGCGCGGCGACTTCTTGTTGCGGAAGTTGTGGGACTCGTCGATGACAACAAGGTCGTAGTTGGACCAGTTGAGGTGCTTGAGGTCGATGCCGCCCGACTCACCGCGGTTGCGGGAGAGGTCGGTGTGGTGCAGGACCGTGTAGTTGAAGCGATCGTCGAGCAGGCTGTTTCGGCGGTCATTGAGCGTGTGGATCGTCCAGTTCTCACGCAACCGTTTGGGGCACAGGACCATCACGCGATCATTCCGCAGCTCGTGGTACTTGATGACCGCGAGCGCTTCGAAGGTCTTTCCGAGGCCGACGCTGTCAGCGAGGATGCATCCACCGTGTCGGGCAAGCTTGTCGCACACGCCGACGACGCCGTCCCGCTGGAAGCGGTAGAGCATCTGCCAGACCTTTGTATTTTTGATACCGGTTCCTGCGTCGACAATGCGGTCCTCGTCGAGGCCGCCGTCGCCCGTGGCGAGTAGGTGGTGCAGAAACAGCGCATAAACGTTGCGGGGCGGGCGCGGCGATACGAGCGACGCCGCCGTGTCGGCCAGCGCCGCGGCGGCGGTCGGGGCCGGAGGGTGTGCGAACCACTGTTCCTCGAACCACGCCGCATACTGCGCTGCGGCTTCGCCTTCAAATGCCTGCACCATGCCGAGCGGGTTACCGCGAGCGAGGCCGAGGCCGGCGGTCGAAAGCGAGAGGCTACCGATGATTGCAGACTGAGCGATACCTTCCGAGTCGCGGATGATGACTGTGCCCTGCGGGATGGCCGTTGCCGTACGCCGGACTTCGACGCCGCCGCTGCGAAGCCAAGCGGATAGCCGGAGCGAAAGCCGCTGCCCGGAGAGCGTGGATCTCAAGGCTTGATCCCTCTCATCCCCCAGCAGCGCAAGGTCCGAGTCTTCGGGAGGCAGCAGGAGTCTTACCCGCTTTACCGATGTCATCGCCTCAATCGCGTCGAGACCGAACACCGAGGCGGACGCTGTGATAATGTCAACGCTCCCCGCTGCCGGCAGCAACTCGCTGAGCCGTTTAGCAACCGTGTCGTCGCCGCTATTTTTTAGTAGCCTCACTATGGGCAGCGACTGTATCGGCAGCGGCTTGCAATGCACATCGCCAAGTGCGTCCACCGCATATGGATTGTCGCTTGAGCCGCCGTTGAACCGTGGGTGGGGGCGGCGGCGGGACCGTCTGCAGGAGGTCGCGTCCCTGCAGGCAAGTTGTTTCGAGTACGGGGACCGAAAAGCGTCAACGGGCCCTGCCCGTACACTCGCATCGATGAGTTATCAGCGGGAACTAACGTGGCGGGAAGCGATCCAGCGGGTGCTGCGGGAAGCCGGCGAGCCGATGCACTACGCAGACGTCGGCGACGAGATCGCCAAGCAGCAGCTGCGGACCAACCTAGGGGCAACGCCGGCGAGTACGGTGACAGCAGTCGTTACGACGGACGTCAAAACACACGGCACCGCATCGACGTTCCAGCGATTCGGGCCGGGGATGATCGGCTTGCGGGAGATCGTCGAGCAATCGACGCCGGAGGCAGCGGCGGAAGCGACCGCCGATGACACGACCACCGCAGAGCGGGCCGGCATCGTCCAGGCCCTCGGCATGTTCTGGCGACGCGACCGCGTCGAGTGGAAGGCGACGCCTTCGCTGATGGGACAGCAGCAGACCGGCAGCACGCCCGTTAACTTCGCCGACCAACGCGGCGTCTACCTCCTTCACGACGGCCGCGAGACGGTCTACGTCGGCCGCAGCGTTGATCGGCCCCTCGGCCGGCGGCTCTTCGAGCACACGATCGATCGGCTCAACGGGCGGTGGGACCGTTTCTCCTGGTTCGGCCTGCTCGCCGTCGACGAGGACGGGAGCCTGCACGAAGTCGCGAACGACTGCTTCGGCGACGCACTGATTATCGAGGCGATGGAGGCAGTCCTGATCGAGTCGCTGGAGCCGCCGTTGAACCGGCGGCGGGGGGACCGTCTGCAGGAAGTCGGGTCCCTTCAGGCGGCCGATCCCGGGTACGAGCGGCGGCAACGCGAGCAGCTTGTCATGTCGCTGTTGCAGCGGTAACAGCGTGAGGTGAGGCCGCGGAAAAATCTTCACGTCGCCTGAAGGCTTGCTGCACGTCAGCCGTTATCTCGGCTGTCGGCGGTTTCAGCGGCAACGTGGCCGTGCTCCCGACGCATCCGTCTACGAAAAGCAGGAAGGCATCCCTTCGAAAGACGTCGTCCCGACGACCGACCGGGAGCTTCGCGACTTCGCGGAAAACTTCTACAACGTGTGTGCCGCCAACGCAGCGGCCTTCAATCTCGCCGAGCCCGTCATGACCCAGCTCGACCTGCTTTCCAGCGGCTACGTCAGCAAGCTCACCGCCGCCGTCGACCCGCAAACCCGCGGCGTCCGCACCGTTTACGAGAAGGACCAAGCCCGCAAGGCGCTCGTCACGCTGATCCGGAAGGTCGCCAAACAGATCAACGGCCTCATGGATGTAACGAACGACCAGCGACAGGCGCTCGGCTTGAACATCGCCGACACGACCCCGACCCGAATCGATCCGCCGACGACGGCCCCCTACGTCCGCGTGACGGGTGTGAAGAACGGCGAGATCTTCTTCGAGCTGCGCCAGAACGGCGACCTGCGGGCCAAGCCGACGAACGTCGCCGATGCGCTCGTCTTCACCTACGCCGGCGACGCCAGGCCCACGAGCATCAACCAGTGGAACTACGCGATGACGACGGGCCGCACGAACCTGTCGATGCCCTTTCCCGAAGGTGCCGGCGGCCAGACGCTTTGGATCACTGCATTCTGGACCAATGCCAAGGGGCAGAGCGGCCCGAGCAGCGAGCCGGTCAGCGTGAACCTGCCGGCCATCAGCGCCCGGCCGTCGCAGATCGACCAGCAGTCGAATCTGCGGATCGCGGCGTGAGTGTTTGACGACCCAAAACAAAGAACCGCCCCGCGAGCGTTGGCTCGCGGGGCGGTTTGCGTCGGCTTGCCGATCGATCGATCAGTAGCGGTAGTGCTCCGGCTTGTACGGGCCTTCGACGTTGACGCCGAGGTAGTCGGCCTGCTCCTTCGACATCGTCGTCAGCTTCACGCCGAGCTTGTCGAGGTGCATGCGGGCGACCTTCTCGTCCAGGACCTTCGGCAGGACGTAGACCTTCTTCTCGTCGTACTTCGCACCCGACAGCGTCTCTTCGCCGCGGTTGTACATGGCCAGATCGATCTGGGCGATCGTCTGGTTGGCGAAGCTGGCGGACATGACGAAGCTCGGGTGGCCGGTGGCGCAGCCGAGGTTGAGCAGGCGGCCCTCGGCGAGGATCAGCACGCTCTTGCCGGTGTCGCTGAAGGTCCACTGGTCGTACTGCGGCTTGATGTTGGTCTTCTCGATCTTCTTGGAAGCGAGCATCTTCTCCATCGCCGCCATCTCGATTTCGTTGTCGAAGTGGCCGATGTTGCCGACGATCGCGCCGTCCTTCATCTTCGACATGTGGTCAGCCGTGATGATGTTGAACGCGCCGGTCGTCGTGACGTAGATGTCGGCCTCGTCGAGGCAGTCTTCGAGCGTCTTGACCTCGTAGCCCTCCATCGCCGCCTGCAGGGCGCAGATCGGGTCGACCTCGGTGACGATGACGCGGGCGCCCTGGCCCTTGAGGCTCTGGCAGCAGCCCTTGCCGACGTCGCCGTAGCCACAGACGACGGCAACCTTGCCGCTCATCATGACGTCGGTCGCGCGGTTGAGGCCGTCGATGAGCGAGTGCCGGCAGCCGTAGAGGTTGTCGAACTTGCTCTTGGTGACCGAGTCGTTGACGTTGATCGCCGGGAAGAGCAGCGTGCCCTTGCGCTCGGCCTCGTAGAGCCGCATGACGCCGGTCGTCGTCTCTTCGCTGACGCCCTTGCAGGTCTTGGCGGCCTCGGTCCAACGCTTCGGCGTCGCCTCGAGCGTCTTGGCGAGGAGCTTCAAGACCTCCTTGAACTCGGTGTTGTCGGTCGTCTCGGGGCCGGGCACCTTGCCGGCCGTCTCGTACTCGAGGCCCTTGGTGATGAGCATCGTGGCGTCGCCGCCGTCGTCGACGATCTGGTCAGGGCCCTTGCCGTCGCCGAAGTCGAGCATGCGTTCGGTGCAGGCCCAGTACTCTTCGAGGGTCTCGCCCTTCCAGGCGAAGACGGGAATGCCCTTGGGATTGCTGACGCTGCCGCCCTTGCCCGCGACGATCGCGGCGGCGGCATTGTCCTGCGTGCTGAAGATGTTGCACGAGCACCAGCGGACGTTGGCGCCGAGCTCCGTCGAGCGTCTCGATCAGGACGGCCGTCTGCACGGTCATGTGCAGCGACCCGCCGATGTCGAGGCCCTTGAGCGGCTTCTTGGGGCCAAACTCTTCACGGCAGGCGATGAGGCCGGGCATCTCCTGCTCGGCGAGGTCGAGCTCCTTGCGGCCCTGGATGGCGAGCTCGTTGAGCTCGTCGATCGAGGCACCGGGCTTGAGCTGGTATTCGAAGCCGCTCTTGGTGGCGGCGGAAATTCCGATGTTGGTGGCAGTTGCGGTCATGGTCAGTTGTTCAGGAAGAGAGAAGTCGAAGTACCGCTCTGCCAGCGAAGCCAATCGCGTAGGCCAGAGCGAATGCTGAGAGAATGCAGAGAACGAGCGAGAAAACCCACAGCAGGATGAACTGCCAAAGCGGAATCCGACGTCGGAGCCGATCGGCAGAGTGCAACGTCTTCGAGCGGTGCAAGGTCAAGCAGAGCCTCCGCTGGCAATGAACAGCGCCGGCCCCTTCGCATCCGCCTCAGGCGGGAGGGGGACGACGCGGAGGTCGACCAACCCGGCCATCAGGTCGCGGACGGCGTCGGGGGAGAAGCCGCGGTGGCGTTGGCCCATGCGGCGACGGAAGTCGTCGCGGTCGTGGGCGAGCACGTCGACGATCACCGCCCGGCCGCCGGGCTTCAGCAGGCGACGCATCTCAGCGACGACGGCGGCGGGATCTTCGGTGTAGCTCAGGGCCAAGACGCAGAACGCGGCGTCGCACGTCGCGTCGTCCAGCGGCACGCTCGACAGCTCGGCCTGCTTGAGCTTGACGTTGTCCAGCGGCCTCAGCCGACGCCGGGCGGCCTTGAGCATCTCGGGCGAGGCGTCGATGCCGACGACTTCGCCGGCGAAGCGGGCGAGCTTGTTCGGTGAATTGTCCCCCGCCGCAGCCGAGGTCGGCGACGACGCGTTCGCGGGCAACAGGGCCAGGCCGGCCATGGCCTCAAAGCGATCGGCCGTACTGCTCGTCGCGGATCGCCTGCCAGTCGCCGGCGACGCCCGCGAAGAAGCCGTCGGCAGTGCCGCGGGTGGCGACGAACTGGCGAAGCCGCAGCCGATCCTGGTCGGCGGTCGCCCACGTGTCGCTCGCACCCCGGGCGGCAAGCCACAGGTCGCGGCGGGCCGGGTCGAGCTCGTCAAGGACGAGTCGGCTGTAGCCGGCCGTGCCCTCGCGGCGGTGGATGAGCCACCCGCCGTCGAGCAGCGTCTTAAGGTGTCGGCTGACGGTCGACTGCGGCAGTTGCAGGACGTCGGTCAAGTCAGCGACGGTCAGCTCTTCCGTCTCCAGTATGCGCAGCAATCGAAGCCGAGTCGTGTCGGCCAAGGTCGACAAGTGGTCGACGACGGAGTTGGTGTCGGTGATGAGGGGCACAGGTGTTGGTTCAACCGTTCATCCGGCTGGACGGATGAATGTAGTGCATCGACACGTACTCGGCAAGGGCTTCACGACAGTTCGAGTGAAAGCACGTTCCTAGATCGTGGTGCCAGACGAATCCGCTCCCGCCGGTTCCTGTACGAAGCTCAACAGCACCAACCCACCTAGCAGGAACGGTAACACGGCGAAGACCGCCAGCCGCGGGCCAAACATCGTGCCGACGCCGGCAAACAGCAAGGGGCCAAAGACGCTCATGGCCTTCGTGCCGATCGCGTAGAAGCCGAAGGCTTCGTTCCGGATCTCGGGCGGCGTCAGCTTGCTCATGAGCGTGCGACTCGACGACTGCACCCCGCCGAGCACGAGGCCGATGAGCGAGCCGAGCATCGTGAACTGCAACGGCGTTTGCACGAAGTAGGTGCCGAACACGCCCACACACCACATGGCCAACGTCACCATGATGACGACTTTGCACCCGAACCACTCGGCCACGTAGCCGCACACTGCGGCACCGACGAAGGCGACGACCTGCACGATCAGGAACATGATCGTCAGGTCCTTCACACCCATCATCAGCACATCCTCGGCGAACGCGCTCGACAGGCTGATGACCGACTCGACGCCGTTGATGTAGACGAGGAACGCCAGGAGGAACAGGAACAGCATGCGGTAGCTCCGCAAATGCTTCAGCGTCCGTGAGACCTGAACGAACGGCCCGAACACACCCGGCGGCCTGGTGGCAGCGTCGGCGGCGGGTGGGACGGCGGGCATGGCCCAGAAGATCGGCAGGCTGAAGATCAACCACCACGCCCCCGCCGCGGCCAGGCCCAGGTGGTAGACGTAAGGGTCGTTGCCCAGAAGTAGCGGCATGAGCAACGCCGCGATGACGAGCATCACCGCCCCGCCGATGTAGCCGATCGCAAAGCCCCAGCCGCCCAGCTTGTTCTGACCCATAGCCCCGGCGACGACCGGCAGGTAAGCGTTGTAAAACGCGATTGACAAGCCAAACAAGTAGAAACTAAGGACATACAGCACCGCTGAGGCGACCCACGTGTACGCCCAGCCGGTCGGGACAAGGACGTGCCCCATCGCCACAACCGAACCGGCCGACGCTGTCGCGACGAGCAACGGTCGCTGCCACCCCTTGGCGTCGGCGAGTGCGCCAAGCACCGGCGCGGTCAGTACGGTCAGCGTCGCCACGATGGATACCAGAATGGCAAAGACCGCGCTTCCCGGCACCTGCTGGCCCAGCAGATTCAGTCCTGTAACGACCATCTGTTCGCCGGCAACGTCACGCATCGGCCAATCGGGCTGCTTGGGCAGCATCGATCCGACGAAGACGGCCGAGAAAAGGACGCTCCAGACAAGCCCGTAACCACTGTTGGCCCAGTCGTAAAGAATCCAGGCGACCTGCCGACGTCGGTCGTCTGCCTGAACCGGCGTCTCGTAGTCAAGGGTCACGCCGCCAATGGTCGCGTTGTGGTGCCACCACGGCAAGCGGCTGTCGCGCCTTGCACACTGCCCAAGACCGCTTGGTCAATCGCCACAAGCGCTGCCGTCAGACGCAGCTGCGTGAGGATGCACTGCTTCAACGCGACGTTTGCCGAGCCGTGCCACAGCTTGCGGCTTGATGAACCACCGGCGGTTAGGTCTTGCGCCGTTATTGCCGCGAGCGGCAAGTCGCTCATGCCCAAGGTGTCCGGACCCAGATCGGCCAAACCCAGCACAAGTCGTGGCAAGGCCATCGCCCGCTTTTGACCGCTGGGCCGCCAGCCGGCCTCGGTCGGGGTCTGCTCAATCGGAAGTGTCCACCCACCACTGGCGACCAGTGTCGACTCTCGGCAAGCGTTGGCCTGTCGGGCGTCCGTCGTGCCCGGTGCCACTGGAACCACATTGAACATCAAGTGCGCCGCGTCGTGCCGGTACTCGGCCCTGGCCCCGGCGACGGCGACCGGTCTGCCGTCGATGCGAACCTGCACGTCGCTGCCGTGCACTTGCTCGGCCAACTCCCACGCGCCCGCCGACTCATGGTGCAGACTTGCCGTAAAGCCCGCAGCAACACCCGACCGCTTCGACACCAGCACCACCTGATCCATGCGCAACGACACCCTGATGTCTAGCGGTGCGAGCTGGGAGGCGAGCTCTTTGACAAAGGCATCATCGGCGACAGAGGCAGTGACGGGCACAAGCACCGCAGCCGCTTTGCGCCTCTCGAATTTCGCAGCAGGAATAGGGGCAACACGCAGCGCTTCGACGGCGTCACCGGCCGCAGGTGGGTGGTTCCGACGGAGCGAGACCGAGGCCGGCGTGGCCTCACCCGTCGCCCGCACGTGAAACATCCGCTCGCTCACACCAGGCGGGACGGCCATCGTCGCCACGTCGATGTGGCTCAGCAAACGCTCGTCGGCCTTAACGGTGATCTGGTACGACCCGTCGAGCCGGCTGGTGCCGTCAGGCTTCTTGCAGGCATCCAGCGCCTGACGCGCAGCCGTCGCATGCTCAATCACCACGTCCACCGTTTCAGCACTGTCAGCGTCGCCGAACCACGCGACGACCTTGCCCAGCGATCTGACGGCCTGAGCAGCCTGCTTTTGAAGCTCGAGAAGCTCACAACGCGCAGCGCGAAGCTCGGCCAGTGGCTCTGCAGGTGGAGGCGTCGATAGCTCAGCTGCGTGGTGTTCCTGACTCACTGCGACCCGTTCCCTCTGGTTCGACGCTCAAGCGAAGCCTCGCCACGAATCGACGAGAAGAAGGCCCCCGAGTTGCACGCGTTCCACACGGAATACGTAAGATCCATATCGACCGGCCACCTGCACGGCTTGACGACGAATTTGCGGGAGCGTCGACACACACCGGCTCCCCGGCCGACCGTCCGAGAATGTGCAGCCGTTCGGCATGAACAAGCGGTCGTGGGGTGGCGTCCGATCTAAAGACACGGGCGGTTGCATTAGACCGTCACTTGCCTCGACCTGACTCGCCCCGCCATGAGCCGACCGAACGACCCGCAGCCCGATCTGATTCCCGCCACCGGCACGATTGTCAAGCAGACAGCTCTTGCCCTGCTGATCCTGGGCGGCGCGGGGGTATGTCTCTTTGCCGCAGCCGACCGATTTGCGGCCTTTGAGCAAGTTCAGGACGCCAAGCGGGACAGCCGCCCGCGCGTCAACCGCACGCTCCCGATCGACGGTGACACCATTGCGGTCGACCAGGCGTCGTTCCGCGCCGAGCTGTTCCTGCCGGTTGTCGGTGCGGGCGTCGACGCCGCAACGCTCTTGCCCCAGGCCGTGCGGCTGGTCGACGACGCGACGGGCGCACAGCTGCCCGGCCGCCTCAGCGTCGCCGCCGACGGGGGCAGCGTTTCACTCACGCCCGACGTCGCGCTTCAGCCCGGCACAACCTACCGCTTCGAGATCACCGGCGAGCTACTCGACACCGAGGGGAACGCATTTATCCCCTACGTCAGCGTCATCCGCACGGGCAAGGGCTCGCCGCGAGCCCAGACCAACGCTTCCATCGCCTACGAACTCGAAGGCACGATCGGCCAGCTCGACCGTTCAATCTTTACCGCACTCGCATGGGGCCCGGGCACGACTGGCGGGCGCGATCTCTTCGCCGCCACTGCCGATGGTCGCATCTTTCGCTACGACATCGCCTCCGACGGCTTGCCCGTTGAGGTGGCCATGATCTCGACCATGCTTGCCAGCAACGGTGGGCCACGCCTCGTCACTGGCATGGCCTTCGACCCGAACGACCCGAGCACGCTCTGGGTCAGCCACATGACGATGGCCCTCACCGGGGCGGACGATTTTACCGGAAAACTCTCCACACTCAGCGGCCCGGCCTTCGACCTCTACGCCGACCGCGTCGTCGGCTTGCCCAGAGCCTTTAAAGATCACGGCAACTTCGGACTCGCCTTCGCACCCGATCGCCCTGATTCGCTGTACCTCAGCCAAGGCTCCAACACCGGTCACGGCGGACGCGACAGCAAGTGGAACTATCGCCCCGAACGCCCGCTGACCGCTGCGATGTTGCACGTCGATCTTGCCGCGCTGCCGACGGACGGCCCGCTCGATGTCTCGACGCCGACCGACGCAGAGAGCCCATTTGCCGGTGGCTCCTACGACCCGACCGCTGACGGTGCGGCGGTGACGGTGCACGCGACCGGCATCCGCAGCGGGTACACGCCGATCTTCCATTCTTCAGGAAAACTACTCGTTGCCATCAACGGCGCCGGCGCAGGTGGGAACACGCCACCTGTGCGAGACGACAACAACACCGTCGTTGAAGGCCCGCTTATGGCAATCGGCTCGACCACCCCCGACACGCTGGCCGACGTCACGAAGCCCGGCACCTACCACGGCCATCCCAATCCCTTCCGGGGCGAAGACGTGCTGATGGGCGGCAACCCGACCGACAGCGTCGACCCGTTCGAGATCAGCGCATACCCCGTCGGCATCGCCGCAGAGCCAAACTTCGCCAAGCCCGTCTTCGACTTCGGTCGCGGGTACAGCGTCAACGGCCTGGCCGAGTCGAAGGCGGATGTCTTCGACGGCACGATCAAGGGCGACCTCTTTGCCGCCCGCTACAGCAGCGGTGACGACGTCGTCCTGCTCGACCTCGACGAGGCGGGCAACGTGCTCAGCATGCACACCGGCATCAACGGCCTGACCAACCTCGGCTCGCCGCTGAACATCCTCGAAGACCCAGATACCGGCCGACTGTTTATCACTGAGGCCGACACGAACTCGCTGCGCGTCTTCCGGCCTGTCAAACCCGAGTGAAGCCGACCTGCGCTGCGCCGCGGCGGCCAAATCTGGGCGGCCGACGGCGGCCGTTGGGGTTGAGCCCGATGTTCCACGTGGAACATCGGCCGAGCCTCGATTGCCGTACGTGGCGAGGGTTTCTCACGCTCGCCGAATGTTCCACGTGGAACAATTTGCTCCAAATCGTACTGAAAAGTGCGACACGTGTCGTCGGCGGCGCGGTTTGGGTGCGACAAGAATTCCGCTCCTCGTGCGCTGCGGGTCGTCGCCGACAACGCACATTGCGACTCATTGAGCAAACTCGGTCGTTCTGTCACGCCCGCTTACCGTAGGGTCGATTGTGACCACCGACGCCCGCTTCAGCGGCCAATCCGCCGCCGAGGAGAAGGCCAACGTGCTCACCCACGGCATCGGTGCAGTCTTCGCCCTCGTCGGCATCATCGCCATGCAGGTCTTCGCCACGCCCGGCACGACGTTGCAACGCGCGACGCTGCTCGTCTTCGGGGTCACGCTACTGCTGACCTACACCGCCTCGACCGGCTTCCACCTCGCCGCCCAATCCACGTCTCGTGGCAAATGGCGGCTGCTCGATCACGTCTCGATCTACACCCTCATCGCAGGCACCTACACGCCGCTCATGCTCGTGGGTTTGGGCGGCTTCTGGGGCAAACTCGTCTTTTTCGTCGTCTGGTCGCTGGCGCTCATCGGCATCGTCGCCAAGACGCTGCTCGTGGGTCGCTTCGACGCCTTCGACAAGGTCGACACGCTGCTCTACGCAGTCATGGGCTGGCTCATCGTCATCGCCATCGTGCCAACCTTCCAGGCGCTCAGCGCGACGGGCCTGTGGCTGCTGCTCGCCGGTGGCATCAGCTACACGGGCGGGACGTACTTCTTCCTGAACAACCAGATCCGCTACAGCCACGCCATCTGGCACGGCTTCGTCCTCGGCGGCAGCGCGCTGCACTTTGCCGCCGTCTGGATCGAAGTGGTTCGGCGGTAGCCCTCAGGGTCAACGCGGAGCAAGCTCCGCGGCTACCCCAGACACTCCAGTACGCAGGCGCAGGCTACAGATGAAGTTGACTTGCTCTAGAGGCGAATCGCGAAATTGATGCCGAGGTTGAGCGTCGTGATGTCTTCAGTACGGAGAAGCAGCGTCGGATTCGGCGATGCGAGGTCGTGAAACGCGACGTTGAGGCTCGCGTTGGCACCGAGGCTGAGGCGATCGGTCAGGTAGACGTCGAGCCCGCCGACGCCGCGGACCGCGAGCGCTCGGTCCGATGAGTCGCCGAAGCGGCCAGCATCGATGTCGGCGTTAGAGAAGCCGACCCCGCCGCCGAGGTACGGCCGCAGCCGGCTCTGCCCGAGGCCGACGACGCCGTTGACGGTGAAGGTGCTCACCGCAAGGTCGTAATCGACTGTCTCGAAGAACGGCCCACCCGGGTCGGCGTTGGGCACGATGAAGGCGGCGTCGCCGGTGACGTGGCTGCCGGCGGCGAAGAGGCGGATCATGAGGGCATCGCGTTGTGCTTCGGCGCCGACGTTGAGGAAGCCGCCGATGTTGTTGTCCTCGAAGTCGCCGATGCCGCCGGCGTCGAACACGACGGGCACGATCGGGCCGGCGGCGGCGTAGAAGTCGACGTTCCCGAAGCCGCCGCTGCCCGCGTCCGATGACACAGCCTGCCCCGCAGCCGGCGCGGCGGCAAGGGCGAGGACGCCACCCAACAACATCACCTTGTTCGCACGAAGCTTCGTCATGCAGCCGAACCTATCGGCAACGGGCCGGAATGCAACGATGCGCCGTCACGCCGCGATCATGTGCACGTCCCGCTGCGGGAACGGGATCGAAATGCCGTCGCGGTCGAAGCGTTGCTTCACGAGCTTGTGCAGATCCCAGTAAACGGGCCAGTAGTCATCGGTCTTGACCCACGGGCGGCAGATGAGGTTGATGCTCGAGTCGCCGTGGGCGGTCACGCGAATGTTCGTCGCCGGCTCGTCGAGCACAAGCGGATGCTCGCGGCAGACGTCAGCCAGCGCGCTCATGACCGCGTCGAGGTCGTCGTCGTAGCCGACGCCGAACGTCATGTCGACGCGTCGCGTGGGCAGTGCCGTGAGATTGGTGATGGTTTCGCCCCAGATGTTGTTGTTCGGGACGATGATGCGGCGGTTGTCGAAGGTGAGGATCGTGGTCGAGACGAGGCTCATCGCGTCGACCTTGCCGCTGACGCCTGCCGCGACATCGACGGTGTGGCCGACGTCGTAGGGGCGGTACATGAGAATGAGGATGCCGCTGGCAAAGTTGCTCAGCGTGCCTTGCAGCGCGAGGCCGACGACGAGCCCCGCCGCACCGATGGCAGCGACGAGCGGGCCGATGTTCACGCCCAGAAAACTGAGCGCGACCACGAATCCGACCACCATGACGAGCTTGGCCACGAGTCCGCCGAGAAAGTTGACGAGCAGCTTGCTGGCCCCGCGGAAGTTGCCGAGCGTCTTACGCGTCAGCCGACCGAGGATGCGCGACAGGATGAACGCCAGCACCAGAATGACGATGAAGTAGACGATCGCCAGCCCGACCGCGATGCCGCCCTCGGTGTCGACGAGCCACGCCCGCGTGGCGGGCCAGAGTGCTTCGACGTCGTACGCATCGAGGTCGGGCCGCGTGACGCTGGCGTAGTAGTCGCGCATGGCCTTGCTGTCGCCGCCTTTGTCGTCGAACGTCTGGAGTACGACTTCGGTGCGGTCGGCAATGCGGTCCTGACGAAGGACAAGCTCGGCGGCATCGGCAAGCAGCGCTCGCCGGGCGGCACCGTCGGCCTCGCGCGCGGCGAGGCGCGTCCGGCTGATCTCGCCGACGATGTCCCGCAGCCGGCCCACCCAAGCCGTCGCCACAGGCTCCAATTCCTCGGCATCGAGCGGCCGCAGCATGAGGTTGAGCTCGTCGACATCGACTCCGTCCCCCGCCGTCGCCGCATCGGGAAGCGCGGGCAAGGTCGTCGCCTCCGTCTCCTGCGCGGCGAGCGGCGCGGACACGTTGAGCAACACCAACCAAGCAACAACAGCAAGCCGCATGAACGGCTTATCGGACATTGCGGGCGACGGCGGTAATTTTTACGACCGCCAACCTCGCCCGCGATGGCGTCCGCGAAGTCTGTCGTAGCAAGCGACGATGCAACGCGATGTTCGGAACGAACTGCGAGCCCCGACTGTGAGGGAGCGGGTTCTGGTACGACGACCACAACCCGCTCCCTCACGGTCGCGGCTCGCCAAGCTTGAGCACCGGCTCAAACGTCCAGGTTCTTCACTTCCAACGCGTGGTCCTCGATGTACTTGCGACGCCGTTCGACGTCGTCACCCATGAGGACGCTGAACAGACGCTCGGCCTCTTCGGCCTCGTCCATCGTCACACGCAGCAGCTTGCGACGCTCCGGGTCGAGCGTCGTTTCCCACAGCTGCTCGGCGTTCATCTCGCCCAACCCCTTGTAACGCTGAACCTCCAGGTCCCGCTTGGCCATCGCAAACAGCGACGGCACGATCTGGCCGACGCCGGCGACATCGACCACATTGCTGTCGCGGACGAGGGCGTACCGGGTGGCGAGCAGTTCGCCGGTCACGCCCTCTTCCTGGGTCAGGAAGTAGTCGTCAATCCGCAGGCCGCTGGATTCGATGTCGCCGATGAGGCGTTCGAGTTCCTTGACCTCGTGCAGGTCATCGTTGGCCTGCAGCTGCGGGCCGTCCGTCGTCGGCAGTTCGGTCTCTGCCTCGTCGTCGGTTTCCGGATCGAGCTCCGGATCGACGACGATGATGTTGTGCTCGGCGAAGTAGGCGTCGCGCGACTCGGCGTTGAGGAAGTAGCGCTCGCTGCCGTCGATGATCGTCCGGACGTGCGGCAGCTTGCCGTCGAACCGGTCGCGCAGACCCAGAAAATCAGCAAAGTCGATGTCGCGCCGGCTCAAGACGTCGACCAGCTCGGCCAGCCGCTGGAGCTTGTTGACGGCTGCGCGAAGGTCGTCGGCGTCGATGCGGCTGACCTCTTCGTTGCCCTCGTCGTCGCGGACGACGAGGCTGGTCCCGTCGAGGCCCATGGTCAGGTAAATCTCCTGCATCCGCTTCTCGTTCAGCACGTATTCGCCGGTTTTGCGGCGTTTTTGCTTCACCTGGTACAGCGGCGGCTGGGCGACGAAGACGCGGCCCAGGCGGATGAGGTCCGGCATGTGCCGGAACAGGAATGTCAGCAGCAGCGTGCGGATGTGGCTGCCGTCCACGTCGGCGTCGGTCATGATGACGATCTTGCCGTAGCGACGCTTGGCGTCGTCGTAGTCGTCGCGCAGGCCGGCACCGATGGCGGTGATGAGCGTGCGGATTTCGTTGTGGCCGAGCATCTTGACGATGGTCGCCTTCTCGACGTTGAGCAGCTTGCCACGTAGCGCCAGAATCGCCTGGATGTTCGAGTCGCGCCCGCTCTTGGCGGTGCCGCTGGCCGAGTCACCTTCCACCAGGAACAGCTCGGTGATCTCGTTGCTCTTGCTTCGGCAGTCGCTGAGCTTGCCCGGCAGGTTGTTGCCGTCGAGAGCGTTCTTGCGACGTGTCAGGTCGCGAGCCTTGCGTGCCGCCTCGCGCGCCTCGGCGGCGGCGATGCCCTTCTCGAAAATCGTCTTGGCGATCTTCGGGTTCTCCTCGAAAAAGCGGCCGAGCTCCTCGTTGACGATCTGCTGTACGAAGCCTTCGACCTCGCTGTTGCCGAGCTTGGTTTTGGTCTGTCCTTCGAACTGCGGGTTGCTGACCTTGACGCTGATGACGGCGGTCAGGCCCTCACGCAGGTCGTCGCCCGAGGGCGTGACGTTCTTGACGAGACCGACCTGCTTGGCGTACCGGTTGACGGTGCCGGTCAGCGCGCTCTTGAAGCCCGACAGGTGCGTGCCGCCTTCGTGGGTGTTGATGTTGTTGGCGAAGCTGACGGTCGTTTCGTTGAACGAGTCGTTCCACTGGATCGCAAGTTCGATCGAGTGTCCCGCATCTTCGGGCTCGGCGGCGATGTGAATGACCGGCGTCAGGACGTTCTTGCCGTCGTTGAGGTAGGCGACGTACTCGAGCAGGCCGTTGTCGTAGCGGAAGTCGTCACGCTTGTTTTTGCCGTCAATCTTTTCGCGTTCGTCTTCGAGAATGATGCGCAGCCCCTGGTTGAGGTAGGCCAGCTCGCGGAACCGCTTGGCCAGGACGTCATAGGTGAAATTGACGTCGGGGAAGATCTGCGGGTCGGGCTTGAAGGTGACCTTCGTGCCGGTCTTGTCGCGTTTGCCGATGACTTTGAGGTCTTGCGTTTTGTGGCCGCGTTCGAAGGCCATGTGGTGGACCTCGCCGCCGCGACTGACTTCGACTTCGACGAACTCGGCCAGGGCGTTGACGACGCTCGCTCCGACGCCGTGGAGGCCGCCTGAGGTTTTGTAAGCGCCTTTGCCGCTCTGGTTCTCGAACTTACCGCCGGCCCCGAGCTTGGCGAAAACGACTTCGACGGTCGGAATGCCTTCGGTCGGGTGAATACCGACCGGGATGCCGCGGCCGTTGTCGACGACGCTGCACGAGCCGTCGGCGTTGATCTTGACGTGAATCGCGTCGCAGTGTCCCGCACCGGCTTCGTCGATGGAGTTGTCGGCAATTTCGTAGACGAGGTGGTGCAGGCCACGCGCGGTGGTGTCGCCGATGTACATGCCCGGGCGCGTGCGGACGTGCTCGACGCCTTCGAGGACGCGGATCTGGTCTTCGCCGTATTCGTTGGACTCGGCCACGGGTGCCTGCCGCTGCGAGACCGGTGGCGAAACGGGCTCGGCCGCCGGAGCGGTTTCTGGGGTGGCGTTAGGGGCGGCGTCGGTCGGGTTGAGGTCTGCCATGCGATGCTTCGTTCTGAACCACAAAGCCGGCCGCAAAGCGGTCGGCGTGCCGGCCGCAAAGGCGGCCGGCGCAAGGGTCCATGGTAGGCAAAAACCCGCTCTTTCGCCACTACGGGCACGCTTAGCGGCACGCAGCCTACCGTCGCGACGGATGTACCGCCTGAGCCGTGAAGTCCGCTTTGCCATCGACCTGACAAGTCCCGAAGATCGCCCCATCGAAGGTGCGAACGGCTACGCCGGTAAACCGGCAGTCACCGGCATCGGACAGATCTACTACGTGCTGGTCGTCACCGTTAGCGGCGATCCCGACGCGGGCGACGGGTACCTGCTCAACATCAAGGACGTCGACACGGCCGTCCGGCAGCGGGCGGTGCCGTTGCTCAAGCACGCCGTCCGCCGCATCGTCGCCAGCGCCTGCGCCGGCACGGCCACACGCGTCGGCGGCGGGCAGCTCCTGCACGAAGCCTTTGCCACGCTGGCCGACGCCTTCGCACCGCACCGGCTCGACGCCGTCGAGCTCAAGCTCACGCCGCTGACCCGCCTCATCGCCCGCTCCATCGACGGCCGCCCGATGACCTATCTCAAGCACACCTTCGACTTCGCCGCCAGCCACCGCCTGCACAACCCCGACCGCAGCGACGAAGAAAATGTCGCCGTTTTCGGTAAGTGCAACAACATTCACGGCCACGGGCACAACTACCAGTTCGAGGTCACACTTCGCGGCGAGCCCGACGCCGACGGGTTTCTCATCGACATCAACCGGCTCGAAACCGTGGTCGACGCCGCCGTGGTCAAGCACCTCGACCACAAGAACCTCAACGTCGAGGTGCCCGAGTTCATGGACGGCGCGAGCGGCCGCCTCAACCCGAGCGTCGAGTACATCGCCAAGGTCATCTACGACCGTTTAGCCAACGCTCTTGAAGGCGAACACGCCGCGCTGGACGCTGTGACGGTTTGGGAAACGCCCAAGACGTGGTGCGAGTATCGCGCAGATGCTTGAAAGCCGAATTGCATCCGCCGGCCGCGCGCGACAGCATGGGCAGGCATGCCCGGGACCATGACGCCTGCCGACACGCTGCGCACCGGCAGCCTGCTGACCATTGCCGCCCTCCTGGCGCTGGCGGCGATGCACTTGCTGGCCGACGTGCTCGTGCCGTTCGTTCTGGCGGCGTTCGGGGCGATGCTGCTCAACCCGCTCGTCGACGCGCTGATCCGCCGCTACCGCTGGCCGCGACCGGTGGCGGTCGGGGCGACGTTCCTCACCGGCACGCTGCTGCTGACGAGCATCATCTACGCAGTCGCCTCACCGGCGGCCGGCGCGGCAGAAAGCCTGTTCGAATACGGCAGAAGCCTTGAGAAAAGCGTGGCCAACGGCCTGGCCAACCTGCCCTTCGACCTGCCGCCCGCTTGGGAAGCCGAGGCGTACACCTGGGCGAGCGATTTCGAGCGGTCTCAGCTGTTGCCCTACATCGGCGCGGCGGGTGGCGGCGTGCTCTCGATGCTTAGCGACGCCGGACTCATTCTCGTCTTTCTGCTGTTTCTTCTGCTGGGCCGCGGGGACCGGCCGGTACCGGCCGAGTCGACACGCGGCCGCATCGAGCGACGTGTGCAGGCTTATCTTGCCGTCACGCTCGCCGTCAGCGCCGCCACGGGACTGCTCGTCGGTTTCTCGCTCTGGATCCTGGGCGTGCGACTGGCGTGGGTCTTCGGCGCCGCCGCCTTTGTGCTCAACTTCATTCCCGTCGTCGGCTCGGCGCTGGCGACGCTCCTGCCGATCCCGTTCATCCTCTTCGGCCAGGAGTTGTCGACGCCCGTCATCGTCGCCGCGATCGGCGTACCGGCGGCGATTCAATTCGTGCTGGGCAACATCCTGGCGCCCAAGCTGCTCGGCGACGCGCTGCAGTTGTCACCGGTAGCTGTCATGCTCGGCCTCATCCTGCTCGGAGCGATCTGGGGGTTGCCGGGCATGGTCCTGTCGACGCCATTGCTGAGCGTGTTCGCCATTGCCGTCGATCGCTCTGCTGAGGGCGTGCCGATGCTCCGCCCGCTGGGCGACTGGCTCGCAGGCCGAACTGCAAGAGCGGCTTAGACGATCCCGTTTAACGCTTGTTGAACAGAGCACGTCAGTCTGCCGCCCTAACAAAAGACGCGGCACGCCACGACGTCTTGTCGCGCCAGGGGCGACAGCGCGGGCCGGCACGGCGCGCGCGGCTACAAACGGTCGAGCACTACAGGTTGTGGATCGCGTCAGCCGCCGAGGCGTTCGGTGGTGAACCGACCGCCCCGTGCCCGCACCGCTTCCATGCCACGTCGAGCCGCACCATCCGCCGCCTCCGCCGCAAAGGCCGCCCCTAACACAGGACGGCATCGGCACCACATCGACGTCGAAACCGATGAGCCCGAGGTCCACGTCTCGATCGGCCAACGCCCCGCCGCGGCCGTGCCGGGTGGGTTCGCCAAGTTCTTCAACCGCGTCATCGACAATGGCTTGTGGTCGCAAATGCCCGACGCGGCGCGAACCGTCTACCTGCCGCTCGTTCGCCTTGCCGACGGCAGCGGGCGCGGGCCGATGCGGGCGCGATGCGGCCTGGCCGGACTCATCAAGCACACCGGCCTCAGCCGCTCGAGCGTCAAGCGGGGGCTGCGCGCGCTGCAGGATCTGCGACTGATCGTCGTCGTCAGCCAGGGCGGCGTCGGGGCCGATGGCGTCAACCGGACCAACGTTTACGAACTGCTGGTTCCCGAGCCGGCGGATGTCACATCTGTGACATCCGCACCCACAGGGTCGGTCCAGCAGCGGACCCCCTCCCGGTCCAAGGCTGAACCGGCAGCCGGTCCGACCGCGGCCACACCGCCGGGTCAGCGACAGGCCGGAACCGGGGCCACAGGCAGACCCCTTCTAAGAGGCTCTTCCCAAACTCATAACCCAGAGGCGAGCGGGGGCCAGGTGGCTGCGCCTGGAGAGAGCACGGAGGCCGACGCGTTGGCCGAGCGGTTCGCCGCCTTCGAGTCCGACGCCGGTGACAACGGCCGACTGGTCGCGATGCTCGGCCGCTGGGGTATCGGCGAGTCCGACGCGTCCCGGCACCTTGCCACCTTCGGCCGCCCTGCCGTGATCAAGGCGCTCGACGATGCCCGCGACCTGCACGCCAAGGGCAAGCTTCGCAGCCCGAGCGGCTTCATCGCGTGGCGGTTGAACGAACTGGCACCGGCCGAGAAGCCGGCACCCGAACCGGCCGCGCCCGTCGCCCCGCCGACGGCCGACGGCGATATCATCGACGAACTCGCCGACGACGTGCTCGATCGGTTGGCCGCCTCGGTCCGCGCGCGGTACGCGGCCGACGCGTCGATGATCCGTTTGCTCACGAAGAAGCCGCCACGTCAGTCGCCGCTGATGCGTGCGGAGGTTGAGGCGTTGTTAAAGGGGTGAGCTCGAAGAAACGCGAAGGCGCTAAAGGGCGAGGTCGGAGTGAAGTTCAGATGGAGCGTGAAGATGGTCCAGAAGCCGCGTCACAACCGTGACGCGGCTTCTGGGTCCTCTTCGATTTCTGACCTTCGCTCCGTCTTCGCGCCTTCGCGATTCTGGCGAAGACGCATACTCAAGCCGCGGCAGCGGTGGCCATTTCGTCTTGCTTCTGGGCCATCTGATCCCGCAGGCGGGCGATGATCGACGAGTGCATCTGGCTGACGCGCGACTCGCTGAGGTCGAGCGTCGCACCGATTTCCTTCATCGTCATCTCTTCGAAGTAGTAGAGCGTGACGATGAGTCGTTCGGCCCGGCTCAGGCCCTTTTCCATGAGCTGCTTGAGGTCTTTCCTCTGCATCTCACGGACGGGGTTGTCGGTGTTTCGGTCTTCGAGAACGTCGATCTCGCGGACGTCCTTGTTCGAGTCGGTCTCGTACCACTTGCGGTTGAGGCTGACAACGCCGGTGGCTTGGGCGTCCTTGGAGATCTTCTCGAACTCCTCCATGTCGACTTCCATCTTGTCGGCCAGCTCTTCGCGCGTGGGCTGGCGGCCGAGCGAGACTTCGAGGGCCTTTGTGGCGGTGTCGAGCTTGTGCGCGCGGCTGCGGACGAGACGCGGCACCCAGTCCATGCTGCGAAGCTCGTCGAGCATCGCACCTTGCACGCGGCGGGCGCAGAAGGTTTCGAACTTGACGTCGACGTCGAACTTGAACTGATCGATCGCGTCCATCAGGCCGAAGATGCCGGCGCTGATGAGGTCCTCGATGTCGACTTCATTGGGAAGTTTGGCATAGACCCGGTCGGCGTTGAAGCGGACCAGATGGAGGTAAGCCTCCATGAGGATGTTGCGACATTGCTCGTCGCCGCTGGCCTGGTAGTGAATCCAGACACCGGCAAGGTCCTGGCGGTCCGTGCGGACGCGGATGCCGGGCGGCAGGTCGTCGACGAGCGGGAGCAGCGACGCGGCCAGGTCGCGCTGGGCGGTCGTCGGGATGGCGCGGAGCGAGCGAACGCGGCCGCGATCATCGCGGAACGGCTTTTCGTTCTTCTCGGCGGGCGTGTCGCGACGCACAGTGTTACCTGAGCCGGCTTGCGTCGGGCGGGTGCGTCGCGGCGTGGCGGTGGCAGTGGATGACATGAAGTCTCCCGGTCCGTGGGAACCTCGTAACGAGGTCGAAGGCGCCGCTTGAGCGGCAAGAAGCAAAACCGGCGGATCCATCCGCAGCGGCCGTGTGCCAGTGTACCGAAGTCAACCGCAACGCCAAGTCCTACGCGGGGGAAAACTGCGGGTTCGATAACACCATGCCTCTCAAGGCTGGCAACGCCGCGGCTAACGGACGACTCGTGACAAGCTGTAAGATTCTGCTGTAGATGCCGTGGATCGTTTGCCGAATGGCGCGGAAAACGCTCAGCCCACCGTGGGAATTTCTTCCTGTTCCAGCGCTGCCCGCTTCTCGGCGAGCGTGCGACGGGCGTCGGCGAGCTTGGCGGCGTCGCGGTCCAGACTTTCGCGCACCATCCGCTCGGCCATTAGGCCGACGACAAAGCCGACGATGAACGTCACGCCCAGGCCGACCAGCGCGCGAAGGACGGCCGTCTCCAGCGTGTTGTCACCCACCAACACGCCGGCCATCAGGCAGCAGGCAAAGGCGATGAGGGACAGCGTGCCGGCGATACGGGCGGCCATGGGTGCTTTGGATCAGGAGCGGATGCGATGGGCCAGACGCCCGAAGAAACGACCCGCTTTGTGCGGCGCGACGACGCCCTGCTCCAACCGCGCGGCCAACCGAAGGACGGCGGCGGCGGCGGGTGAAGTCGGCTCGGAAATCGCGAACGGCTTACGCGAGCGGACCGCGCGCGTCACCGCTTTATCACTCGGGACGAAGCCGGCATCGTCGATGGCGACGCCCAGGAACTGAGCCGCCACCTTGGCGACGCGTTCAAAGACGCTGCGTGCCTCTGAAGCGCCTTTGGCCTGATTGACGAGTAGCGACACGCGTGGCCCGCCTTCGCGATCCTGCCTGCCGCGGAGCACGACCTTGATGGTCGCGTACGCGTCGGTGACGGCAGTCGGTTCAGGTGTGGTGACGACGAGCACGTCGTCGGCACTTCGCGTGAAACTCAGGACATTGGGACTGATGCCCGCGCCGGTGTCGACGAGAATGATGTCGGCCGACCGCTCGAGCGAGTCGAGCGCAGCCAGCAGTCGGTCGTGTTCGGCGGCGGGAAGGTCGGCCATGCGGGCGAGCCCCGTCGCGCCGGCGGCAAGTCGAAATCCGCCCGGGCCGGTCGCCAGCACGTCGTCGAGCGAACGCCTACGCGCGACAACGTGGGCCAGGTTGTGCGTGAGATTCAGCCCGCACAGCACGTCGGCATTGGCGAGGCCCATGTCGGCGTCGAGGAGCACGACCGACTTGCCCGCCTGGGCGAGCACACCTGCAAGGTTGACGGCAATGTTGGTCTTACCAACGCCACCCTTGCCACTGGTGACGGCGATGACGCGGGCGCGGCGGGTGACGGGCTCCGGCGTCGGTAGCTGTGCAGGTGGCGCTTCGACGGGTCGCGTCGCTCTTCGCTGCCCCATGAGCTGGCGCAGCCGGGTCGCCTGATCATCGACCGGTGCTGACCGGCCGAAGGTGTTGGCGATGTTGGCGTTCATTGCTGTCATACGTGCCCCGGCAAAACCAAACGGCTAGATCAATTCAACGGTCCGGCCCACGCTTAGGCGGCGGCGCGGGCAGAGCTGTTGTCGCTCGACCCGTCGGTACGCCCCGTTGCCGCCTTCGGTTTCTCAGGGTCGCTCGGCGACAGGTCCGAGTCGCCGTCGGCGTCGTCGGTCAAAATCAGGTTCGCCAGCCGGCTCGAGTCGGCCGTCTCCATATCGGCTGACACGTCCTGGCCGGTCGTGACGTAGCTGATGGGCAGCTGGCGGTCACCGGCGGCGCCGACGATGACGCCGATGTCGGCCGCCTCGTCGAGCTTCGTAAAGATGAGGCGATCAGCACGCACGCCCGCAAAACGCTGCAGAGCAAGGCTCAGCGAACGCGGCCCACAGCAAGCATTGAGCACCAGGTGCACCTCGGCCGGATCGGCAGCGTCGAGGAACGAGGCCAGCTCGCCGAGCTTGACGCTGTCACGCGGACTGCGACCGGCTGTGTCGATCAGCACATAGTCGTAGTCGGCCACGCGGGCGATGGCGTCCTTGATCTCGCGCGGCTCGCTGACGACTGTCAAAGGCACGTTCAAGATCTGAGCGTACTTCTGCAGTTGGTCGATCGCAGCGATGCGGTAGGTGTCGATCGTGATGAGCGCGACGCGGGCGTTGTCCCGCATCATGAGGCTTGCGGCGAGCTTGGCGATTGTTGTCGTCTTACCGACACCGGTCGGGCCGACGAGTGCGACGACCTTCGGGCGGCCGGGTGTTCTGGCGGGCTTGGTTGCGCCGCTGGTGGCCAGACGCTGCGTCAGTCCGGCACGGACGAGGTCGATCAGCGGCGTTTCGCCGCGACGTTCTTTGAGCGCGGCCGTCGTCTCGTCGAGGGCGGCAGCAACGAGTTCGCCGGCAATCTTCGGGCACACCTGGGCATCAATGAGCTTGCGGTAGATCGCAGCCGCTTCGGGTGGCAGGTGCGGCGTGCGGCCGTCGCGAACCTGCTCGATGAGTGTGCCGACGACGGCGCTGAGCTGCGTGACCTGGCTGCTGACGTCGAACATGGCCGCAGCGGTGGCCGCGGGCGAGGTCATAAACGCGGTTTTGGCGTCCATCGTGGGCTGATTGCCACGCGGCAGGAGGGCCGCTCCACCGGCGACGGCCGAGGCTCGACTGGCGGCCTGGGCGTAGGCGGCTTGGGCGCCGGGCATCGGAGCCGTCTGCGCCGGCCGGTCGGCCACCGTGCGCGGCCGCGACATGCCGTTAATGCCGCGACCTGCGGTGATCTCGATGTGCTCCGAGCGGATCAGGCCGAGCAAGCGGCGGCTGCGGACGGTGCGGGTCGACAGCACGACAGCTTCTTTGCCCAGCTCGCTGCGGACACAGCTGAGGCATTGACTCAGGGTCGGGGCGATGAACTTGCGAAGCTCCATGCGGCCACCGGTAGAGGGTTCACCACCGCTTTGCCGCGGACGCCGCGCTGCGGCGAGTGCGGGAACAGTGGGGGCGGCGGTGGTGTGGGTCTGGTGCATGGTGCCTCGCGTCCTGCAAGGGCTGAAAAGTGCGGGTGGGCTGTTGTGCCCGCCCGTGTCGCCGTCCGGCTCCGCCGGATAGTTCAATCGACTGTAATGGTTATCGGTCGTTGATGTATTTGGTCATGAGTGCAATCAGTTCAGGCCCGCCATGGCCACGGCTTCGACGTGGACGTCGGGGACGATTTCGTTGTAGCCCACCACTGCGACCTGCGGCAGCGTGCCCTCGAGCAGCCTTCGAATCGGCAGCCGAACGTGCGGGCCGCAGACGACGACGCCCGGGCGACCCGTTGCCGTCAGCTCCGCCA
This sequence comes from uncultured Planctomycetota bacterium, assembly GCA_963841915.1. Lineage (GTDB taxonomy): Bacteria > Planctomycetota > Phycisphaerae > Tepidisphaerales > Tepidisphaeraceae > JBCDKH01. The sequence goes on from CAWJEN010000006.1 coordinate 1,361,529, forward strand.
CCTTCTCGGCAATGACGCGAACCACAGCCTGCGCCGGGCCGGGTGGCATCGTGTTGGTCGCGGCGACCGACTTGTCGTCCTGCTGCAGGTGCTGTGCGACCGCGTCCTCGAGGGCCGGATCGAGCGTGATGCAGTGCAGGCGGTCCTCTTCGTCGACGTACTGCTTGCAAATGGTGCGGGCCAGTGCGTTTCGGCAGTATTCGGCCAGAACGTCGGTGTCCTTGGTCCTGCCGCCGTAGTCGCCGAGCGTTTCGAGAATCGTTTCGAGGTCGCGAATCGGCACGCGTTCTTTGAGCAGGTTTTGCAGGACTTTCTGCACTTCACCGAACTTGACGACGGCCGGCACGACTTCTTCGACGAGCGCGGGCACGCGCTCCTTGAGGCCGTCGATGAGCTTGCGCACATCCTGCCGGCCCAGCAACTCGTGGGCGTGTCGGCGGATGACTTCGGTCAGGTGCGTCACGATGACAGCCGTCGTCTCGGCGACCGTGTAGTTCAGCAGCTCGGCCTCGGGCTTCTGCGGTGCGGTGATCCAGTAGGCGGGCAGTCCGAAGGCCGGCTCGGTCGTCTTGTACGCGTGCTGCAGCTCACCGGCGACAGTGCCGTTGTCCATGGCAAGGTACTGGTCGGGGTACGCCTCGCCGCGACTGACGGCCATGCCGCGGACCTTGATCTGGTAGTCGTTGGGGCCGAGCTGCACGTTGTCGCGGATGCGAATGGCCGGCACGAGCAGGCCAAGTTCTGCGGCGACCTGCCGGCGGATGATGCCGACGCGCGCCAGCAGGTCACCGTTCTGTTCTTCATCGACGAGCGAGAGCAGGCCGTAGCCGATCTCCAGTTCCATCGCGTCGACTTCGAGCAGTTCTTCGACGGGACGCGGCTTGTCTTGCTCGCGGGCGGCGTCGGACATTGCGCGGCGTTCGCCGACTTCGCTTTCGATCCGCTTGCCGCGGTAGAGCATGAACGCCAGCCCGCCACAGCAAAGCCCGACGACCAGCAACGGCATCGCCGGCAGGCCGGTGAAGGCCATCAGGCCCAGGAAGACGGCCGAGATGATCAGCGGCTTGGGATTGTCGGCGACCTGCTTGGCGACTTCTTCGCCGAGCTCGCTGCGGGTCGAGGAGCGTGTGACGATAAGGGCCGCACCGAGTGCGGTGACGAAGGCCGGCACCTGGCTGACCAGGCCGTCACCGATGGTCAGTCGCGTGAAAAGCTCAGCCGTTTCGGCCAATGCCCAGCCACGCTCGACGAGGCCGACGTACATGCCGCCGGCGACATTGACGAGTGTGATGATGATGCCCGCAATCGCATCGCCGCGCGTGAATTTGCTGGCACCGTCCATCGCTCCGTAGAAGTCGGCTTCCTGCGTGACTTCTTCGCGACGCTTGCGGGCGGTCTGCTCGTCGAGCAGGCCGGCGTTGAGGTCGGCGTCGATGGCCATCTGCTTGCCCGGCATCGCGTCGAGCGTGAACCGGGCGGCGACTTCACTGATTCGGGTCGCACCTTTGGTGATGACGACGAACTGGATGACGAAGATGATCGCGAAGATGATGAAACCGACGGCCATCGAGCCGCCGGTCACAAAGTCGCTGAAGGCGCGGACCACGTCGCCGGCGTCACCGGCGGCGGCCTCGGCAGACGCCCCGCCGCCACCGGCATTCAGAATCAACCGCGTCGTGGCGACGTTCAACACCAGCCGGAACATCGTCGTCGCCAAGAGCAGGCTCGGCAGGACGGCAAACTCCAGCGGCGACTTCACATAGATCGCCGTCACCAGCAGCACGATGCTGAACGTGATGTTCAACACCAGCAGCAAATCGAGGATCGCCGACGGCAGCGGAACCAGCAGCACCAACAGCAACGCGATGCAGCCGACCGGAAAGATGAGCCCACGATGCTGGCCGAGCTTGTCGATCCACGCCAACGCACCGGGCGCGGCGACCTGCGCAGAAGATGGAGACGCGAGCTGGCTCATGCGGCAATCCGTTGCCTACCGACGGGTCACGCTGGCATCCTGCCGGCGCGGATCGGTCGTCAAGTCGCTGAGGCGAGCTGCCGGTCCAACCGGTAGACGTACGCCAACAACTCGGCGACGGCCGAGTAGAAATCTTCGGGTATTTCCCCGCCAACATCAACGGCACCGAACAGCGCCCTTGCAAGCGGAGGCTTCTCCACAATCGGCACACCGTTGGCCGTGGCGATTTCGCGGATCCGCATCGCCATCAAATCGCCTCCCTTGGCGACCACACGCGGCGCGTGCATCGTCCCTTCGTCGTACTTGATCGCGACGGCAAAGTGCGTCGGGTTCGTCACGATGACGTCAGCCCCTGGCACATCGGTTCGGATGCTCTGCATCGACCGTTGCATCGCAACCTGCCGACGACGTTGCTTGATCTGCGGGTCGCCCTCCATCTTCTTCATCTCGTCCTTCACCTGCTGGTGCGTCATCTTGAGGTCTTGCTCGTGCTTCCACCGCTGGTAGGCAAAGTCGGCCATCGAGATGATGAGCAACGCGGCGGCGACCTTGAAGCCGACCTTGAGGATCGACGCTGCCGCCAGCGGTCCGACGGCGACGGCATCGGCGCGTTGCAGCCCGACGACCACGCCCAGCTCGGCCCACACCGCCCAGGCGGCCACGGCGGCGACGGCAAACAGCTTGAGCAGATTCATACCGAAGCCGACGTACGTGCGGCTGGTGAAGAACAGCTTTTTGAACCCCTTGATCGGGTCGAGCGTCTCGAGTTTGGGTTGCAGCTTCTTCGGCGCCAGCAACAGGCCGACCTGGGCCACGTTGGCGACGATGGCAAAGAAGACCAAGGCAGCCATCATCGGGACCAGCGTCCAACCGACCTCGCTGAGCGTCGCCATCGAGAGCCTGCGGACGGCGTCGACGTCACCGACCCTCGCGATGTCGGTAAATGAGCGAATGGTCGTGTCGTAGACGGCCATCCAGACGCCGCCACCGAGCATCCAAAGCATCAGCAGCGACCCGAACAGCACCACGCCGGCGGCCAGGTCCTGGCTTTTGGCTACATTGCCCTCTTCCCGCGCTTCCTGCCGTTTGCGCGGGGTGGGCTCTTGACTCTTATCTTGATCGTCGTCGTCTGCCACGGGAGCGCGGGGTTAGGTCTGAGTCCAGACCCGTTCGGCGAGGGTGAGGCCTTCGCCGATGGCGTCGGCGAGGAGGCCACCGGTGATGGCCAGACCGCTGATAACGACGAGCAGGCCGATCATCGCACGCAGACTCAGGCCGACGCTGAGCAGGTTGAGCGCGGGGATCGTCTTGCCGAGCATGCCCAGCGACAGGTCGACGACGAGCATCGACACGCAAACGGGCGCTGCGATGCGGAGCGCGAGTCCGCCGCTTGCGGCAAGGGAGTCGACGAGCAGGTCGAGCGAGTCCGTCGTCATGGCAAACGACATGGGCGGCACGTGGGCGAAGCTCTGGCGGATGCCGAGGATCATGTCGTGGTGGCCGTCGAGCGACAGGAAGATGAAGAGCGTAAGGACGAAGAGCGCGTCACCGAGTGGGTTGCCACCCATGTCGCTCTGCGGGTTGAACGCTCCGGCCATATTGAAGCCCATCTGCTGCCCGGCGACGCCACCGGCCCAGCGTGCGCCGTAGAAGGCCAACGACATGAGCATGCCGGCGACAAGGCCGAAGCCGATCTCGCCGATGAGGCCCAGCGCCAGCAGCCAGGGTGAATCGGGCAGCGGGCCGGGCATCGGCAGATCACCTGCGACGGCCAGGCACAGCGTCATCGCGACCGCGAAGTACAGCTTCACCGGCATCGGAATTCGGCCCGAGCCCAGCAACGGCGCAACAGCCATCAGGCCCATCAGACGAAACGCCACCAGCGCAAACGCCTGCGGTATCCCGGCGACGTCGAGGATGGTGACGAGCTGATTCACGGTGTGGCGCTGAGACTGAAGATCGTCTCGGCGAAGCGGATGATCTGTGCGCCTGCCCAGGGCAACGCGATGACCGCGGCGGCAAACATGGCGACGATTTTCGGAATGAACGCCAAACTCTGCTCCTGAACCTGCGTGACCGCCTGCAGAAGCGACACGGCCACACCCACGACGAGGCCGGCGGCGAGCACCGGGGCTGAGCAGATCAGGACGAGCAACAGGGCTTCGCGCAGCAAGGCCACACTGGTGTCCATGTCAATGTTCATGGTGTCTCCTTAGAAGTGGTCAACCGGACATGGCAAAGCTGCCCATGAGGCTGGCGACGATGAGGTGCCAGCCGTCGACGAGTACGAACAGCAGCAACTTGAACGGCAGCGAGATCAGCACCGGTGGCAGCATCATCATGCCCATGCTGATGAGCACGGCAGAGATGATCATGTCGATCACCAGGAACGGCAGATAGACCTTGAAGCCCATCAAAAAGCCGACCTTGAGCTCGCTGAGTGCAAAGGCAGGCACGAGCGTGGCCGTCGGGACGTCGCCCCAGGTTCTGGGCGGTTCGTCACCGGCGAACTGCTGAAACGTCATGACCGTCGCGTCGTTGCCGGCGGCTTCGATCTGAGCGATCATGAACTCGCGAACAGGCGCCGTCCCGCGATCCCAGGCTTCGCTTTGCGTGAGCTGGCCGTCGAGGTACGGCTGCACGCTCTCGCCCTGCACGCGGGCGATCGTCGGTGACATCACGCACAGCGTCATAATGAGGGCCAGTCCCGTCATCACCTGGTTCGGCGGCAAGGTCGGTGTGCCCATGGCCTGGCGGAGCAGGCTGAGGACAATGATGATGCGTGTGAAGCTCGTGCACAAAACGAGCAACGCCGGCGCGAGCGACAGCACTGTCAGCAGCACGACGATCTGAAGCGCGGGCGCGAGATTCTCGCGATCCGTCAGGTCCGGCAGCCGCAGCGTCGGGTCGGCCGACGACGTCGCACCGCCCAGCGGTTCACGCTGACCGGCGGCAAAGGCAGGGTCCGACGCAACCGCACTCGACCAGTCGTCGCTCGTCATCGGTGACGGCGGCGCAAGATCGTCCGTCGGTTCCTGCTGCGCATGGGCTGGCCATGCGAAGATGCAAAGCGTCAGCAGTGTCAGGAGACATAACTTCACGCACGGCCCCCTTCCGGCTCGGCGGCGTGTTGGACGGTAAGGCCCTTGACCCGCGCGATGAGCGAACGGACGTCTTCGCCGACAAGTTGCTCGACGTTCGACTCCGACTCGATCGGATGTTCGTAGAGCGTGTCGTCAAGTGTCGCCTCGTCGAGCGTGGCAGCAAACGCGTCGGCCTTAATCGAATCGAACTCGGCAGAGGCTTTGCCGCAGGTGGCGAGCACGGAGGCGACTTCTTCGGGGTCGCTGATTTCGCAGAGCGGCTGCATGCCGTGGCCGGCATCGCCGACGACGACGAGGCGGTGACCGACTTTTAGGACCATGACTTGGTGGCGTGGCGTGATGACGGTCCGGCCGATGAGTGAGACTGCCGCCGCCCCGGCGGCCTTTCCGGCGGTTTGGGAGACCTTCTTCCACGCGATGCCGAGGCCGACGATCAGCGCAGCGACGAGGGTCAGCGACGCCAGCACACGGGTGACGCTGGGCCCTGTGACTGGCGCGGCGTCGGTGGTGGCGGTCGCCTCTTGCGACGTGGTCGGATCGGGCAGGTTGATCGGCCGGTCATCGAACGCGTCACCCAGAGCGGGTGATACGAGCAGGAACAGTCCGATGAGCCAACATGCCGACGCCGCCAAGCGGGTTCGGCGGTGGCTCACAGATCGTCCTCCCTGGCCGTTTCGATGATGTCATTAACGCGAACGCAGAAGTTGTCGTTGAGCACGAGCACTTCGCCGCGGGCGACAAGGCGTTCGTTCACGTAGACATCGACCGGGTCACCGGCGAGCTTGTCGAGCTCGACGACGCTGCCTTCGACGAGCTTGAGCACGTCTTCGACGAGCATGCGACAGCGGCCCAGCTCGATCTTGACGTCGAGGTTGACGTCGCGGAGCAGGTCGATGCCGCTGACTTGCGCTTCCTGGAGCACCTTGTCGAACTGCGGCAGGTCGAATCCACCGCCCGCGGGGGGTGCGGGCGCGGCAGCTGGGGCGGCTGGTGCCGGCGCGACGGCGGTGGTCGCCGGTGCGGGTGCTTGGGAGGCGGCCACAGGGTCTTCGAAGCTCGCGCCACTCAAGAGCGCGTCGAGTTCGTCGATCGCCTGTTCCACATCGTCGGCGGCGTTGTCGCCTTCCGTATCGATTGCCGCTTCCTGGAGATCTTCGTCGGACATGTCGGCCTTCCTGGCCTGCGTGTGACTTGGCACGTGCGCTCTAAACGCACGTCACCCGCCGACATCCGTGCCGGCGGGCGACCTGAGTTCTGCATTGGCTTCGGGTCAGTAACTCGTGCGATACGGAATGCACCGCGGCACGAGCACTTCCTCGATCAGGCCTTCGCCGACGATCAGGTCGAGCTGATAGCGTACCTGACGACGAAGCGTTTCCAAGCCCGGTTCGGTCGTGCCGTTCAATTTTTGTGGATCGATGCTCCGAATGATCCGCGTCATCCGGTCGCGAACGAGCCCCGTGCTGGCCTCCAGCTTGGCCTTGACCTCGTCGGCGTGCTTGCTCGGCACCTGCACCGAAATGTCGACGTCGTACAGATAAGTGCGACCGTCAAGCTGGTTCTGAGCCCGGAACGAGTCGACGGGCACCTCGACGAGTGCCGGCCCATGCGACTTGATTTCGAGCGGAATCGGCTCGCCGTGGTCGTCGAGCACGGGCTCGCCGTGGTCGTCGAGTTGGTAGAGGATCTCGGCCTCGTCGCCGTGTGCGTCGGCTTCTGCCGGGCCACCGCTGAGTAGGTTGACGACGACGAGCAGCACGACGGCCTCGACCGTCATGACACCGCCGATGAGCACCGGAAGCTTCGAGAGCATGCCCTTGATGCCGCCGCCCTTCTTGGCGTCCTTGCCTCCTGCGCTTGCGTCCGAGCTTTTGTCTGCCTTGTCTTCGGCCATGGCCTGTCCTTGGTACGTGTCCCCACTGCGACCCGCATCCGTTGCGGGTTACGCCCTGTGCATCGGCCCGTCTGGCCTGCCACTTAATCTGTCAGCGGGCGACGGCATCGCCGGGCGTGGTCGATGCTTTGACGCACCACGTCGGCCACCGTCTCTTTGACGATCACCCGCTCGCCACCCTCGATGCCGACCATCGTGTCAGGCGTCTCTTCGATCGTGCGGATCTTGTCAGCGTTGAGGATAAATCGCTGGCCGTTGAGTCGTGTCAGTGCGATCATGAGGCAGGGAGAGAGGAGATGAGTAACGAGAGATGAGTAACGAGGGGCGGAGGGAACTACGAGACTCAGCCTCACCGGCCTCTCGTTACTCATCTCTCGTCTCTCGTTCCTGCCGCGTTAGCGGCTTGTATTCAGCAATTCGGTCATGAGTTCATCGCTCGTCGAGATGACGCGGCTGGCGGCGCTGAAGCCGGTGGAGGCGATGATGAGGTTGATGAACTCGTTGCTGAGGTCGACGTTGCTCAGCTCCAGGGCACCGCTGCGGATGCCACCGGCAAGACCCTCCAGTGGCGAGCCGACGCGGGGTTCGCCCGAGTTGGAGCCGACGCCGTACAGGTTCGAGCCGTTATCCTGTAAGCCTTGTGGGTTGTCGAACGAAGCCATGGCAACTTGTCCGAGTCGACCGGTCAGGCCGTTGTCGAAGGTGCCGGTGATGGAGCCGTCCTGACCGATGCCGAAGCCGACGAGCGTGCCGATCTTCGTACCGTCCTGCTGGGCGAAGAACTCGCTGTCGGTGCTGGCAAGGCTGGTGACCTTCTCAAAGTCGAGGGCGATGTCGACGTTGGGCTCGGCACCGGTGCCGGTCCGGTTGACGGTGAGGGTCCCGTTGTTGGCGATGATGAGGCGACCGTTCGTGTCAAATTCGACGGTACCGGTGCCGACGATTTGGCCCGCACTGCCGGGCGTGAATTGGGCGTAGTCGGTGTCGTCGGCGCTGGTGGCGATAAACCGCCAGTTCGTGCCGGCGTCGCTCTTGGACTCGAGATTCATCGTGACGTCGACCCGCATCGGGACGCCCAGCGAGTCGTAGGCGAGCATCGACGTGTGGATCGTCTCACCGGTCGGATCATCCGCCACGCCACCAGCGGTCGTGCCGGCACTGAAGTTGAAGAGCGGCACGCCGTTGACGGTGAGGTCGCTGCCTTCGATGCTGACGGCGTTGCCTGCGCCGGTGTTGCCGACGACGACGAGTTGGCTGCCGGTGGTCGGGCCAGCCTTGAGCTGGCCGCCGCTGATGGCACCGCTGGGCTGGGCAAGGCCACCGGCCACGCCAAGGCCCTGGGTCATGAAGTCGTTGAGGTCTGCGATGGTGGTCGCGGCGGTGACTTCGAGGGAGCTGGCCGTCTGCCGCCTGCCGCCGCGTGAACCTTCGAGCTCGATCACGTCACCGACGGCGAACATGGGCACAGCCGCGGCGTCGGTCACAGCCGTCAGCTGCGTCGCCGGTGTGACTGGGCCGCCACCGGAGAACAGCTCGGCAGAGGAGTTGATGACACTGGCCCCGCTGGCGATGTCACCGCCGGCGTTGAGGTTACCGCTCATGAACGCGTTGCGGGTCGCCTCTGCCTTGGTGAGTCCGCCGATCGGGATGACGACGTCCTGAAGCTGTCCTGCGATGACGTTTTCTTCTTCGTCGACGCCGAAGCCCTGGACGTAGTTGCCGTCGCTGGTGACGAGCGCGTTTCGCGAGTCGAGGCTGAACGAGCCGTCGCGGGTGTACATCTGCTCCTGGCCGCGGACGATGAAGAAGCCTTCACCGTCGACGGCAAGGTCGGTGGGTCGGCCGGTGGGCTCAATGGAGCCGGCGGACCAGTCTTTTTCGATGGATCCGACGGCAGCACCGAGGCCGCGCTGGTCGGGGTTGCTGCCGCCCGCTTCGCCGCTCGGCGGACTGCCGCCGGAGTCGGTCACGTAAAACTGCGGCTTGAACAGCGCTCGGCTGCCCTTGAAGCCGACGGTGTTGACGTTGGCGATGTTGTTACCGACGACGTTGAGGCGCGTCTGGTTGACGTCGAGCCCGCTGAGGCCGGTGAAGAGCGTGGAGGTCAGTGCCATAAGATGCTGTTTCGGGAGGGTGCGCGATGCTTCAGAGGGACGACGAGTTGTCGCTCAGGCGGGGTCTTTGATCTGCGTGACATTGGTCAGATCGACGCGGTGACCGGTATCGAGCTCGAGCTTGACGTCGTCGCCCTCGACCTGGATGGAGGTGACGGTGCCGGTGAGGTCCGCCGTCTCGCCGCCGAAGGTGCCAAGGGCGGTCACCTCTTTACCGATGAGGTTGCCGGCCGCTCCGAGGTTGTTCTGCAGGACCATCGTCGTCAGCGACTTCTGGAGCTGCGTCGAGCTTTCGAGCTGACCGATCTGACTCATCTGGCTGAGCAGTTGCTCGTTCTTGGCCGGCTCCATCGGGTCCTGGTTCTGCAACTGCGTGACCATGAGGTTGATGAAGTCCCCGGTGTCGAGCTTGAAGTTCGATGTCGGGGCCGAGGCCGGCGTGGCGGCGGAACCTGCTGCGCTGGTGGGCGAGATCATGTCCGTCTTATCGGTCGCGACTCGCCGAGTTGTCCAATAAAGCAGCGGTTTCTTCCTCGTTCCCGCACGAACGCGACCTCGGGCACGCGCGCACGAAAACGCTGTCGCACGCCGTGCGACAGCGACCTTTGTGGCTCGTGCTGAAGGCCTAGGCGGCTTGACGCCACTGCCTCAGAATCGCTTCTCGTCGGGCCTGGTCTCGTTGCTGCTGGTCGGCTTGTTCGCGTCCGCCTGAGCGTCCGTCGTTCTGGCCACCGGGCTGGTCGCCGCCGCGGGCGTCGGTAGGTGCTTCGGCAGCGCCGGCCGGTGCCATGCGCGTGACGTTGATGCGGTCGACGGTGATCCCGCTGCGTTCGAGACCGGCCTTGAGCTGATCGAGGCTGCCGCGGACGAGAGAGTGGGCGACGTCGCTGCTGGTGCCGATGGAGGCGTTCGTCTCGCCTCCGCTCATGCGCACCTGAATGCGGACGCTGCCCAGCGACGGCGGGTCCAGGCGGACGGTGACAGTCTGGCCGTTGGACGATTGGCTGGTCATGACGCCGCGCTTGACGCTGGCGGCATTGAGGTCGCCCATCGCCCCGCCGTCGTCGGAGGGCGGTGTGGGCATGGCAGAGGTGGCGAGTTTCGACACGACCGGGGCAGCCTGCGTTTCGCTCGACTGGACCGAGGCGACTGTGCTCAGCGTCGGTGCGTCGACATTGCCAGGGGCTTTGACCGGATCAAGCTTGACCGTTGCCGGCTGCATCGCAGCGACTTCAGTCGTCTGCTGCGGCGTGGTCGGCGTGGCGGCACGCGTCGTCGCCGGCTGGTTGGCGGTGAGCGTTGACGGACCTTGTGCAACGTTGTCGACGGTCGCAGCGGGAATAGCTTGGCCGGCCTCGACCGGTGCAGCGGTCGGTGCGGCGACGGACGTCGGCGTCATAGCGGCGGGAGCGTCGCCGGCTGGCGCGACGGGTGCCGCTGGCGCGGGATCGGCCGTCATCGGCTGCATGGCAGCGAGTGGACCGGCTGGCGTCTCGACCGGTGCAGCCGTCGGTGTGACCGGTAGAGGATGGTCGGCCGATAGGGCGACAGCGGACGGCAAAGCTTCGGGCGTGACAGGCGTCAGTGATTGCGGCACATTTGCCTGCGGATCGAGCGTCATCACCACCGGCTGCGGCGTGAGCCCTGTCGCGTCGACCGGCTTGACCGTCGCGGCAGTGTCTTTGCCAGCTTCGGCGTCGGCTTCGACGGCAGGCTTGGCATGCGGCGATCGTTCGTCACGAGCTTCGGCTGCCTGGTCCTCATGCTTCGGCGTCGACTGCTGACGCAGCGTGTCGTTGAACTTCGGCCGATCGTCGGCCGTGTGCGATGGTTTGACGGCGGGCTTGGCCGTCGGTGTGGCGAGCGGCGTCGACGAGCTGCGGTGATTCAGCAGGAACGAGGAATGCATGGTGTGGGTTTCGTAAAAGTTCCGCAGAATCGTCTAGTTCAGCTCGCCCGCGTCGCTGCTGGCCGGCTCGGCAAAGGGGTCGGCGGCGGCAAGATCGCCCGTCCGCATCATCTCCAACAGCCGCCGGACGCGTTCGGTCTCGGGACCGGCCTCAAACTCCTTGAGCACCTTGGATGCCTTACGCGGGTCCATGGCTCGCAGGAATTGCAAGGCAACTTCGTCATCAAGACCCTCAAACACGTCCTTGACCTGCCGGGCCGCCATTGCTTCGTAAAGCGTCAGGGTTTCAGCAAAACCGGCGTCTTCGGCACGATCGGCGGCGGCGGCAACGCGACGCTGCCAGTCGGCAACCGTCTCGGCGTGTGCCTTCCGCTCGGCGGCCAACGCGCCCGACGCCCGGGCCAGTTGAGCCAGTCGGTCTTCCAGCGTCCGCTTCTCACGCATCACCGACGCCAGCCGAGCATCCATCTCTCGCGAGACCGAGTCGACCCGCTCGTCGGCAGGTTTGCCCGACTGGGCGTCGAGCAACGCGTAGAGCGACTCCATGGCCGTCGGCTTGGGCGGTGTGTCGTCGACGATCTCGAGCGGCTCTGGCTCGGCCGGCGGTGGAAACAGAACGTCCTTCACTTCTGTCAGCTTTTCACGGCTGAGATCAACTTTGGTCGCCAGCATTGCGGTTGCGACGACCAAGCCGACGAAGTTGATCGACGCGGTCACGACGAGCGCCAGGAGTAGCTTCTTGAGCAGGTTCATGCGTCACCGCCTTCGGTCGAGGCGTAGGTCATGGCCTCGTCTTCGCTTGCGTGGATGCCGGCGAGCCAGCGGCTTGAAGCGTCGTCGGCTTCGGCGAGCTCCTTGCGTTCAACGCCTTCACGCCACTGCCGTTCTTGCGTCTCGCGAAGTCGCTCGATTGCGCGGCGGCGTTGGGTGCGGAGTGCCAGTCCGCGTCGCGCTTCTTCGACGGCGCGGTCGGCCAATGTGATCTTGGCCAGCACGTCACGGCCGCGTCGGCTGACGTCGATCGTGAACCGCCGATGGGCCGACAGGTAGTTGGGGTCGAGCCTTCCCGTCAGGTGGCTGCTCCGCAGATCAAACTGCGACTTGACGAGGCTCTGGTTGAGATCGATGAGCTCCTGGCGGAGCTTGTTGCCGTCGCGTTGCTTCTCGGCCATAACGCGTCGTGCCGCCAGCTCTTCGCGCTCGCGCTGGGCGAGAACGCTTTGAAGTTTGAAGACGAAGCGGGCCATGACGAAGAAGCGAGAATCAGGAGGCGTTTGTCTGTGCGGCGGCGATCAGGACGCGTTGCAGGTCGAAGAGTTGCTTGCGGGCAGAGGCGAGATTCGTCGGCGAATCAGGTGATTGTTTCAGGAATGACAAGACCTGGTGCCGCGTGTTGACAGCGACATCGGCCGCCCTGTTGGCGCCGGGGACGTACGCCCCGACGTTCACGAGGTCTTCGACCTCGCCGTAGTCGGCCACGACCTTTTGGATCAGGCGGGCAGCCTCTACCTGAGGTTTATCGGACACGTCGCCCCGCACGCGTGAGACGCTTCGCAGAACGTCGATCGCCGGGAAGTGACCCTTTTCGGCAAGGTGCCGGTCGAGCCAGATGTGGCCGTCGGTGATGCCTTTGACTGCGTCGGGGATGGGCTCGGAGAAGTCGTCGCCTTCGACAAGAACTGTGTAGAAACCGGTGATGGACCCGTCGCTCGTGCTGCCGGCGCGCTCGAGCAGGTCAGGCAACATGGCAAACACGCTCGGGGGAAAGCCCTTGGTCGCCGGTGGTTCGCGGGCGGCCAGGCCGATCTGACGTTGGGCCTGGCACAGGCGTGTCAGCGAGTCCATCAGAAGCAACACGTCTTGCCCTTTGTCGCGAAAGTGTTCGGCCACACAGCAGGCAGCCTTGGCGGCACGCACCTTCATCAGAGGCGGCTCATCGGCGGTGCAGACGACAACAACGCACCGTTCGAGCCCGCCTTCACCGAGGCCGACTTCAAGAAACTCACGAACCTCCCGGCCACGCTCGCCGATGAGGGCGATGACGCTGACGTCGGCGCTGGTGTGCCTGCTGACCCAGCTCATGAGGGTGCTCTTACCGACGCCTGGACCGGCAAACAGGCCCATGCGCTGGCCGTTGCCGCAGGTAAGCAACGCGTCGATCGCGCGGACGCCCGTGGTGATCGGCTCACGGACCAGCGACCGGCTCATGGGCGGAATGGGCGGTGCGTCGAGCGGGCGGATGTCGGCGACGCGTGTCGAGCCGAGCGGTCCTTTGCCGTCGATAGGCTGGCCGAAGCCGTTGATCACGCGCCCAAGCAGGCCGTCACCGCAGCGAACTCGCGGCGCGGCCGGGTCACCGACGACCGGGTCACCTACGGAGACACCTTGAATGTCACCCAGCGGCATGAGGACGGTGCGGTTGACGCCCGATGGGTCGCGGCCGAAGCCGACCACTTGGGCGCGGCACGGTGCGTCACCCGTGCCGGTATAGCCGTCGCTCATGCGTTCGATCCGGCAGGTCGTGCCGAGCGGAAGCGGCAGGTCAGTCGCCTCGAGCGTGAGTCCGCTGACGGCGGCGATCTGGCCGACGACACGCAACGGCATCGTGCTGGCGACGCTGCGCAAGTGCGACGGCAGCGACGAGCGGGCGGACGTGCGTTTGGCGACGGCGACCATGTCAATCCTCCGGAATCAGGTCGGCGGCGATCCGGTCGAGCTGCGTCTGCAGGTCGGCATCAATGAGCCCGCCTTCGGTGTACACCCGGCAGCCGCCACGGGTGACATTCGAGTCTTCAACGAGCTCGATGTGCGTCAGGGCCGGCCACTTGTGGTTGAGTTGCGGGAGCAGTGACTTGACGAGATTGAAGTCGGCCGGGTTGACGTTGAGCTTCACGTCGTGCGCGCGCATGACAAGGCGAAGCGCAGCCGTCGCGTTGGCGACGCAGACGTTGGGGTCGAAGCTGCCGGCACGCTTGACGATTCGCTCGGCAATGGCAACGGCCAAGTGTGGGACCTCACCACCGGCGCGAGCGGCAAGCGCTTCGCGATCAGCATTGAACGTGCGCAGCGTTGCGTCGAGCTGCGTCGCCAGATCCGTCACCTTCTCCTGTGATTCGGCGTAGGCCTTGTCGCGGCCCTCGATCATGCCGGCAGCGTGACCCTCGGCGTGACCGGCTTGCGTGCCCTCGGCATAGCCCAGCTCGTAACCCTCGCGACGTGTGTCGGCAGCTTCTGTTCGAGCACGCTCGACGATGGCCGTCGCCCGGGCCTTGGCACCCTCCAGCAGCGAAGCCGCCTCCACCTCGATGTCGGTCATCGAAAACGACCGCAGCGGGCGAATCTCCTTGGCGGCGGCGGTGGACTTCAGGACGGGCATGGCGATCAAAGAGATGAGTGACGAGAGATGAGCAACGAGTAGCAGAAAGGTGAATAAGGCCGCTTTGCCTCTCGTTACTCATCTCTCGTCTCTCGCCACTAAACGAGCAGCTCCTTGTCCCCGCCACGACCTTCGATGACGATGTCGCCGCTGTCCTCGAGTCGGCGGACGATGTCCACGACCTTTTGCTGGGCCTGCTCGACGTCGGTGACGCGGACCGGGCCCATGAACTGCATGTCTTCCTGGACGAGCTTGCTGGCCCGTTCGCTCATGTTGCGGAAGATCTTCTGCTTGAGGTCTTCGCTGGCCGTCTTGAGACTCAGCGACAGCGTGTCGTTGTCGACGTCCTTGAGCACCTGCTGAATGCCCTTGTCGTTGACGAGCAGAATGTCCTCGAAGACGAACATGAGGCGGCGGATGCCCTCGACCAGATCCGGGTCGTCGGCCTCGAGGCCTTCCATGATGCTCTTCTCGGTCGCGCGGTCGGCGAGGTTGAGAATCTCCGCCACGCTCTCGACGCCGCCGGTCTTTTCGAAGCTTTGGGAGACGATGTCGCTGAGGCGGTGCTCGAGGCCCTTTTCGACTTCTTTGATGACTTCCGGGTTCGTCGTCTCCATGTTGGCGACGCGTTTGACGACCTCCACCTGCTTTTGCGGCGGAAGACTGCCGAGAATCTCGCTCGACTTGCTGGCCGGCAGGTGGGCGACGATGAGGGCGATCGTCTGCGGGTGCTCGTCTTGGATGAAGGCCATCAAGTTCGCACTGTCAGCCTTTTGCAAGAAGCTGAACGGCGTCGTCTGGACCTGCTGCGTGACCTGCTTGATCACACGGTCGGCGTCTTCGCCGAGACTGGCGGTAAGCAGTCGCTTCGTGTACTCGAGCCCGCCTTCACTGATGTAGCTGTTGGCCAGCGCGAGGTTGTAGAACTCATTGAAGACGTCTCTGCGGTCGTTGGGCTGCACACCGCCGAGGGCGGCAATTTCACGGCCGACCTGTTCGACGGCTTCGGGTGGCAGGCGACGCAGCACGTCAGCCGCCTCGCCCTCACTCAGGCCCAGCAGAAGCACTGCCGCTTTACGCAGGCCGCTCATCGGCGCACCCGGAAGTTCGGCGGGGGCGTCGGGGGGCAGTTCGGATACAACGGGCATGACGGGCTATGGAGTGACTTCGACTAGCTGTTGTTGATCCAACGCTTCACCAGCTGGGCGGCGGCGTCGGGGTTTTCTTTCACGAGCGACTGCACCTGCTCGACCATCTGGCCGGCCTCGAGCTGCTCTTCGGCAATCTCCTGACCCACCAGCAGCGGGTCGGCACCAAGGGCGTCGGCGATGTCGTCCTCGGCCGAGATGTTCAGACCGCGGCGGGATGTCAGTGCGGCGAGGCCTTCGGCGTCGACGGTGCCGAGCGACTCACTTCGCGGGGCCGGTGCTTTGCGGGCGATGCCGCTGACGAAGAACAAGGCCACTGCGGCCAGACCGACAACCGCCGCCGGGCGGCCGTACTCACCGACCATTGCGGCGATATTCAATCCACCGGCTTCTGCCGTTGTGTTTCCATCGAGCAGGCCGGGAATCGGCTGCTCATTTGTCAAGGCTGCGTCGGCGTAGGTCACGACCATCACGCCCTGTTCACCAATGCCGGCCAGCAGCGTGCGCGCCTGGTCGGCGATCTGCTGGCGGACGACGGTCTCATACTCGCGGAGAATCTCCGGCGTCGGCTCGGCTGGCGTGCTGGCCTGGTCGGCGGCAGCTTGACGGCCCTGCCACTGCGTCCGCACCCAGCTCAGCGGGAGCGACACGGTGCAGCTCGACGGTGTCGGTAACCCGCCGCGGCTGAAGATCTCTGTCTGCGTCCGCGGGATCGCAACCTGGTTCCGCTCCTCGAGGGTCCGGCGGTCACGGCTTTCGCCACCACCACCGTCACCGCGAATGCTGAGCGCCGAGTTCGGGTTGAGCCCGGCTTCGCCCCAGCTGTCGCCGCTGGAAACGGACTCGACGGTCGATTCTTCGGTGGTCGACAGCGGTACAACCACCTTGCCGTCACTGTCGAACTCTTCGACGTACGTGCGTGTGGTGTCATTGGAAACGTCGACGCTCACGGCGACGCGTAGTCCCGGGATGTAGCCGAGCTGGTTGAGCAGCTTGTTTTCCCACTTCTTTTCTGCCCGAGCCTGCAGGTCGAGCAGGCGACTGCCACCACCGACGACGGAGTCTTCTTCGGTCGAATCGATGAGGCGGCCGTCGATGATCGTTTCGACGTTCGACGGGTCGAGCATCGGGAACGCACCGGCAACAAGGTGCGTGGCGGCTTCGGCAAGCTTGTCAGGGTTGGTGCTGCCACCGGTGGAGGTCAGCGTGATTCCGGCGGTCGGCATGATGTCGCCACCGACTTGCCGCTTGTACTGCTCGTTGACGTGAACACGCGCGTCGCGAACGCCCGGCCACCTTTTGATGGCGTCGGCCAGAGCATCCTGACGAGCGCTGAGGATCGTCAACTCGATCTTTTTATGCGGGTCGAAGCTACCAATTTGCCCCAGGGCCTTGTCGAAGTGACGGGTCAGGTCACCGGGCAAGGCACGCTCCAGGGCGAGCATCGAAACGACTTCGTCGCGCTTGACGGCTGGCACGTAGATCGTGTCACCTTCAACGCGAAACTCGATGGAATTACGGCCGAGCAGGTTGCGGATATGGCCGACTTGCTCGGCGTCGAGCGGTTGCTCCAGGAGCCGGACCTGCTCACCGACGGCTGCGTAACGAGTCGACCAGACGACGGTGATCACCATGATCGCCAGCAGGCTGGCAGCGAGCATCTTCTGGCTCGGCGTGAGTCCGCCGAGTTGCCGTTGAATGTCGGCGAGTTGTTGCCTGATGCGGTCCATGGGGTTCGGGCCGTCCGTGGCCCTGGTGCGAAGGTGGTCGCCTTGGGTCGTCCTGACCCGTTACCGACAGAGTCCGTACGCCGGTCAGACCGGCATGTTCCGTAGCTCATCAAAAGCCGACATCAGCTTCGATCGGACGGCCAGCAACGTCTTGAAGGCAAGATCGGCCTTCTCGACCGAAGCCAGCGTGCCGACGACGTCGTCGGTCTCGCCCAGCGCCAGCTTTTGCGACGCGTTTGCGGCCTCGTGCTGGAGATTGCTCACGCCCAAGAACCCCTGCTTGGCTGCGTCGAACAGTGCCGAGAATCCACTGGCGTTGGAGACCTGAGCCGGTGACGCGGACGCGCCCAGAGGTGGCAGGGACGGAATGGCTTGGATCGTGGTCATCGCGGTCTTCCTTGACTACGCGCTTCCCGAAGGAGCTTGACTTGTGCGGCCGTCGAAGGCGTCATCGTGACGCCCGATAACTCGCCGGCCGGGGTGACAGGCTACCAAGCCTTCGCGGTGGAACAAGTCAAATGCCCTTGAAAAGCGTTGTTTGGTAAGGGTTCGGTAGGTGGTCAACAAAGCTTCAAGCGATCATCCGCAGGGCGCTGTTGAACATCGCCTTGGTCGTCTGCATGAGGCTGACGTTGGCTTCGTAAGCACGACTGGCCTCCATCATGTTGACGTATTCGGTACCGACGTCGACGTTGGGCGTCTTGACAAGCCCTGTGGCGGCGTCGGCGTCGGGGTGGCCCGGCTCGTACCGCTCGCCGAACGGGCGAGGGTCCTGCTTGATCTGGCTCACGTGGACACCCGGTGCATTGTTGCCGTTGGTGTCACCGGCCTCGAGCACCGCAAACCGGCGGCGGTAAGGGATCGACTCGCCGTCGGCGTTGCGGGTCGTGTTGGCGTTGAGCACGTTGCCGGCGATGGTGTCCATGCGGGTACGCTGTGCCCGCAGGCCTGCCGTCGTGATGTCGAGGGTGCTGAACATGGTGTTTGGGTTCGAGCTCAGGCGACGCGTTCGCGGATCGCCATCTGGAAGGTGCTGTATTGCTTGCGGAGCAGTTCGACACTGAGGTTGTGACGAAGGGCATTGGTCGCCTGGTCACCGAGCAGTTGTTCGGCCGAACGGTCGTTGCCGTCGTGGAAGACGACGCCGCCGAGGCGTGGATCGCGATCCATGGCCGGGGCGTCGAGCTGGCTGAAGTCGGCGGCACCGGTGCGATCCCGTTCGTCGATTCGCTTGCGAAGCGACTCGCGGAAGCCGTCGACATCGAGGTCCTTTTGCTTGAAGCCGGGCGTCGAGATGTTGACGATGTTGTCGGCCAACACGCTGTGCCGGGCGGCGTGGAAGCTGGCGGTCCGCTGAAGCGTTGCGGCGGCGGACTGGTTGAGCAGGTGGTCGATCATCAAGGGTCTCCGTTACCTCGGTTATCGGTCGTGCCCTCGTGAATGCTTTATCGGACGCGTTGACTTTTTTATGTGGCGGCGTCATGCTGCCTGCCCATCGCCCGGCGTGGCGCGGCAGGATGCCGCCCTTCCACCCGCCGAGCTTCGCCTCACTTCGACCACCGGCAAGGACGCCATGGCTAAGTCGAGCCCGTCGGACTTTGGCTCCGATTACGTTCACCAGCACACCCGCAACCCGATCGCCGGTCTGTGGCAAATGCCGCTGCTGGTCGTGTCGCTGGGTCTGTTTTCCCTGGCTGCTTATTTGCTGCTGGACCCGACGCCCGCGCCGCGCGTGGCCGAGGAGCTTGCCAAGGCGCATCGAGAGGTGCGCCAGGAGCGGTACGACGCGGCTGTCGAGCGGCTCAACGAGCTGGCCGCCCTGCCGCTGCCACCGGAGCAGAATGTCGAGACGCACCTGCTGACAGCCAAAGCGCTGGACGAGTCGATGCGGCGCAGCCGTCGGGCTGAGACACCGGCCACGCACCGCCGTGTGCTGCAGGAGATTCGCACTGCCTTCGAAGAAGGTGCAAAGGACACGCCCGACGTGGCCGACCGCGAGGCACGGTCCTGGGAGTACCTCGGTGGTGTCGACAAGGCCGCGTCGCGTTGGCGGACGGCGGCACGCATGGCGACAGAGCTGGGCGAGCCGGCGCTGGCGGTGCCTATGCGTCGCAGTGCTGCCGAGATGCTCATCCACCACGGCCGCCCCGCCGCCGCCGCACAAGAGCTACGCGACCTGCTTCTGACCGACGGCCTAGCCGACGACGAAAAGGCGTGGGCTCTTGGAGAACTGGCTCGCCTTCGTATCGACGCCGAGCGGCCGGACGAGGCCATGCCGTTGCTTGCAGAAGCCCTTGCGTTGTCGCCCGACGACCGCATCCGCGGCCAGGTGAACTTCCGCCTGGGTTACGCAGCCTTCAAGCTTGGTAACCGTGACGAAGCACAAAGCTACCTGCTCGAGGCGCGTCGCCAACTCGGCACGGGGCACAGCCTTGACGCTGAAGCCAGCTACCTGCTCGGCCAGATTGCTCAGGCTGGCTTGACTTCGCCCGACGCCGACGTCGCCCAGGCGGCGGCCCGTGAAGCGTCAGGCTACTACGAAGTGGTCCTTCGCGACCACCCCAGCAGCCGGACGGCACCGCGGGCGCGGATGGGTCGCGCCGTGTCGCGGCTCGTTTTGGGTGATGCCAACGGCGGTGCTGACGATCTTCGACGGGCGGCGACGAAGGTGGCTGATCGGCCGAATCTGGCACCGCTGCGGGACGACCTGATCGAATCCCTCCGTCGTGCCGGGTCGGTGCTCGTTGCCAACGGTGATCATGCCCGCGACGAGGAGCAGGCGACGACTGCTTACGAGCTGGCCATCGAGATGATGGCCCTTGAGCAGCAGGCAACCTCCGCTGCGGGTCGGTCGGTCGACGCCGAATTTTATGCCCGTCTGGCCAGAGGTTTTGAGCGTCGCGGCGACCTGATGTACCCGTCCGACCTCAATCGCCAAGCCATCGCCGAGAACAAGGAACTTCGCGAGCAGGTCGAGGCAGCGCGGTCGCTGTGGGTGCACGCCGGTGACGCCCACGTCGCTCGAAGCCGCGCGTTGACACTCGTCGACGACGCGGCGTACGGCGAGGCATTGTGGCAAGGCGTGCGGCTCTACGAGCGGGCCGCCGACATGTACGAGATCATCGCGGCGTTGGACCTGTTCGTGCGAGAACGGCCTAACGACCCGATCGCCCCCGAAGCCCTGCTGCGACTAGGCCGAGCGTATCAAGCCGCCGGTCAGCAGTCGGAAGCGTCGGTGACGTTCGTCGAACTGCGTGACGATCACCCGCAAACGCTCGCCGCCGCAGAAGCCGCCGTGCCGCTGGCTCAGGTCTACGTCAGCCAAGGCCGCGATCGCTGGCATCTGGCCGAGAACACGCTGCGCAGCGTTCTCGAGGACAACCCGGTCCTGGGCCCGGAGTCGCGTGTCTTTCAGTCTGCCACGTGGGAGCTAGGCAGCTTGTACTACCGCATGGGCCGTTGGGGCGAAGCACTGTCGCGATACGAGGAGTACGCCGAGCGGTATGGCGAGTCGACGCAAGTGCCGACCGCCCGGTTGCTTTTCCTGCGGGCCGACTGTTACCGCCGAGCGGCCGGTGATCTGGCCGAGACGGCGTCGGACGCGCGGGTTGAGGCGCAAGTTGCCGCCGCGTCATCGCCGGACGGTCGCCGCGCGGGCACTTCTGCGTCTGCCCGTCGTGAAGCGGCGGCGTCGGCGGATCGTCGGTTGCGTTACCTGCAGGAGGCCAAGCGGCTGTTCGAAGCCGCCGTCACCGCCTACGCCGCCACACCCACAGCCGACGATGCGGCCGATCGTGACTTGGCCACGACCTATGAGCGGTTGGCGTGGTTTTACCGTGCCGACTGTCTGTACGACCTCGGCGAGTACGCCGCCGCCGTCGAGCTGTACGAGCAGGCCGCCTTCCGCTACCAGGACGACCCGTCGTCGCTGAGCGCTTACGTGCAGATTGTCAACAGCTACGTCGCCCTTGGCCGTCCCGAAGACGCTCGCACCGCCAACGAGCGTGCGAAATGGCTGCTCCGTCGGATTCCGCCCGAGCAGTTCCGCGACGGCAGCGTCGCACTCAACCGTCAGCAGTGGCAGGATTGGCTCGACTGGAGCGGCGAAACCGGACTCTTCTGATGCTTTCAGCCCTACGCGACCAGCTCGATTGCTACCGCCGCATGGCCGCCATGGCGGGTGAGCAGTCACGCGCCATCTTCGGCGGCGAGACCGACAAGCTTTTGGCGATCCTCGAGAAGCGCGAGGCGCTGACGAACGAGGTCGCCGAGCTCGAAAAGTCGATCGCCCCGCTCAAGCGAGATTGGCCCGCCTCAGCCGACATGTGGAGCGACGCCGACCGGGACGAAGCGACTCGACTGCTCGGCCAGATCAAGGCCACGCTCGAGACGCTGACCAAGCAGGACGACAAAGACGCCGCAACGCTCCGTGCCCGCATGGCTATGACGGGCGGCGCGTTGCAGAAGATCCAGGCCGACGACCGCAATGTCCGCCAGATCAACAGGCGCTACGCCGCCGCCGCTTATGCAAGGAAGCCGGGCAAGTTGAACGTCTCGAGCTGAGCAAGGGGCAACACCAACGCAACACGACAGCCATCGGCGTGTCTTAGAACTCGGTCATGAACTACTTTGCCCTGCTCCTTGCGTCGCTCTGTCTCATCGCCCCGGCTGATGCGGGTGACGTCAACGTCGACGGACTGCTCGCGAAGATGCACGAGGCAGGTCGCGACGTGCAGACGATGTCGGCCAAGGTTCGGCTGACCGACTACGACTTCAACACCGGCGAAGAAGTCGTCCGCCCCGGTCGCTTGGCCCTCAGGCGGGGCGACGCGCCGGCCGAAGCAGCTGTCTACATCGTCTTCACCGGCCGCGAGAGCGATCGCGGCTTCGAGGTCGAGAAGATCGAGTACCTTTTCGCCGACGGCCAGCTCATCGACCGAAACCACCGCGTCAAGTCGCAGGTCATCCGCAAGTTGCCGCCCGAACAGCTTGAGCGCGACCCCTTTGCCCTCGGCGACGGCCCGTTTCCGATCCTCATCGGCCAAGACCCCGCGCGGGTCCGCGCGCTGTTCGAGATCAAGCTGGTCAACCCTGCCGTTGCGGCCGAGAACGATCTCGAGGTCGACGCGGTCGCCGACACTGTCCGCCTGCGACTGACGCCGCTCCCCGAGACGCAGTTCGCCGACCAGTACGAGCGGATTGAAGTCGACGTCGATCCGGCCACCGGATTGGCCCGCCAGGTCATCACCTTCGACAAGCCGGAGGTGAACCTCCGCATCGCCGAGCTGACCGAGATCGCCCGGGACACGGAGCTGAAGCAGGACGCCTTCGAGCTGGAAGACGTCGACCTTGCCGACGGCTGGAACGTGTCGGTGGAAGATCTCAACAAGCCGAAGGAGTGACGAATCGGGTCGGTCGCCGGTTGCTTGCGCTAGCGTGGCCACATGCCAGAGGGCCACACGATTCACCGGGCGGCGAAGGATCAACGGCCGCTTATTGGGGGGAAAATGCTTCAAGTGACCGCGCCGGACGGGCGCTGCACCGAGATCGCCCAGCGGCTGGACGGGCGGACGCTCAAGCGCATCGAGCCGATTGGCAAGCATCTGTTCTACCACTTCGATGGGGCCGACCCGAAGACGGTGCACGTGCATTTGGCACTGCTCGGCAAGTTTCGCCTGCACAAGACGAAAGCGGCGGAGCCATATGGAGCGGTTCGCGTGCGATTCGATGCGGGAGACACAGCCGTTGATATTGTCGCGGCCAGGGCGTGCGAGCTGTTCGACAGGAAAGCGACGCAGGCGATCAAGGCGCGGATCGGGCCGGACCCGTTGAATCCGAAGGCCGACGCGGAAAGAGCCTGGCGGCGCATCAGCAAGTCGGCCGCCCCCATTGGTGGACTGCTCATGGATCAGAAAGTGATCAGCGGCATCGGCAACATCTACCGGGCCGAGATTCTGTTCCGCCAGCAAGTGCCGCCACGGCTGCCGGGTAAGGAACTCTCGCGTGAGACGTTCGACGCCATCTGGACCGACAGCGTCGAGCTGCTCAAGCTCGGCGTGAGGTACGACCGCATCATCACGGTCACCCGCGAGTTCGCCAAAGAGCGGTTCGGCAAGACCTACGCAAAGCTCGCCAGGCGGGAGCGGTGGTACGTCTACAAGCATGACACCTGCCCGCATACGGGCGGCCCCGTCGAGACATTCGACATTGCCAACCGGACCGTCTACTGGTCGCCGCTTTGGCAGACGAGGACGGAGTGAGAGATGAGTAACGAGAGACGAGGAACTAGGCCAGATTCCGGCTCTGCCTCTCGTTGCTCGTCTCTCGTTGCTCGTCTCTTATCTAGTTCATCGGTCCGCCGATGTGGTCGAGCAGGCTGTTGAGGTCGATGGGCTTCGGGAAGAAGTCCGTCGCCGCTGCGTGGCCGGTGAGTTCGGTGATGACGCTGCGGTCGTACTGTCCGCTGATGGCCACCACGCGGCGTGGCCTGTTGCGGAGCGGGAGTCGATGTGTGGCGTCGATCAATTCAAAGCCGTCCATACCACCCGGCAGGTGCAGGTCTGTCAGCAGGACATCAAAGCAGCCTTGGAGCAGGCGTTGTAGCCCCTCGCTGCCGTCACCAGCGGTGATGACCTCTGCGCCGGCACGACGGAGCAGCTTGGCCATGGCGGCCCGGGCGACCGGCTCATCTTCAACGAGAAGGATCCTCACGATCTGCAAGCGTAGGTCAGCCGTTTCGGTTCCACCTGAACCTTGTCAAGTTGGTGACGTAGTCGCCGCCTGTCTCCAGACGCCATCGGTGCCGAGCAGCTCGTAGGGGCGGAAGTCGGTCTTGTACGCCATGGCATCGCAACCTTCGACGTGGAAGCCCAAGTAGTAGAAGGCCAGCGACGTCTGCCGGCAATAGTTGAGCTCGGCCAACGCTCCATAGATACCGAGCGACCGCCTCGGCTGGTTCGGGCAGTAGTAGAAGTAGACGCTTGACAAGACGCGGGGCCCGGCGTCGCAGATGCCGACCGCCATCAGTTCGCCGCCGCCGTTGCGGTAGCAGAACTCGAGCGTTTCGACGGGAGAATCGTATAAGAAGTCGACGAAGCTGGGCCAGTTCAGATGGTCGCGCTCGCCGTGTCTTTGGCTTTGGTAGTGGCGGTACAGGTCGAACTTCTCGGGTGTTGGCTCGAGCTTGCCGACAGTGACGGTCAGGTCGGCGTTGCGGTTGAGGCAACGTCTGAACCGCTTGCCTGCTGTGACGTCGAAGTCGGCGACGCGACAGCGAACAGGACGGCACTCCCGACAGCTGCGGCAGGTCGGCTGATATACAACGTGCCCGCTTCGACGAAATCCGCAGTTCATCAGCTGTTCGTAAACCTGCGGCGACATTTCGTCGGCCAGAAACGCGCGGTCTCGGGCTACACGCCCTGGCAGATACGGGCACGCATGCGGCCCGAGCTCGACGAGCGTCGCGTTGAGGTTCGGGTCGATCGACGGCCACAAACTCATCGTCTGCCCGTGCGGCACCGTCGGGACCTCGTGCCGCACCTGGAGCGGAATCAAATTGGGCGGCGGTTGCGGGTTCATCGGTGAAGCTGATAACAACCTACGAAATGGTTCGGCGGCGTGGAAGCATTTCCTGCCACTCGTGGCGGTTCGTTCATAAAAAGTGTCGTCTTGTACCCCGCGTGACCCGCCAAGCGCGCTCAGCGCGTACAGACGGACGAACCGGCTCCACCTGCACAGCACGTCGTCACTACTGTGCCGTCCCGGATGGACCTTGCCTTACTATTTGCCGCTGTCACCATTGCGCTCTCGATCAGCGCGTTGTGCTCGCTACTGGAGGCGACGCTTCTCAGCCTGACACCGGGCGACGTGGCGAGCCTCAAGCGGCAGCACCCGACCGCCGGGGCGATCTGGTCCGGCTTCAAGAAGAACGTCGAGCAGCCGATCAGCGTCATTTTGATCTGCAACACAGCCGCCCACACCATCGGTGCGACGGTCGCCGGTGCCGAATTCGAGAAGGTGATCGAGCGGTACTACCCGGGTTCGGGTGGCTGGAGCGTGTTCGCATTTGGTGCCGTCTTTACGATCTTGATGCTGCAGTTTACGGAGATTCTGCCCAAGACGCTTGGCGTGCGGTACAACATCGCCGTTGCCAGCGTGACGGCACGGCCGATGCGGTGGCTGGTGAAGATCATGCAGCCGGTGTTGGCAGCGGTGAAGTTCATCAACAAGCCCTTCGAGCCGGCCGGCCATGAGGGTGGGCACGGCAAGGCCGTCAGCGTGGACGAAATCGCCACGCTTGCCGCGATGGCGCGGACGACGCAGGTCATCGACGAGCACCAGGAACGTATGATCGCCGCCGCCGGCCGGCTCAGTGACATGCGCGCTCGGCAGGTCATGACGCCGCGCAAGGACATGCACGCGATCAAGCTGTCCGACCCGTTCGGCAGCGTGCTCAAGACGCTCCGCAGCACGCCCTACACGCGACTGCCCGTCCTGGGGGATGGCATCGACGACGTGCGAGGCAGCGTCCACCTGCGTGACGTCTTCAACGCGCTGGCGCTCGTTCCCGGCCGACTGCACATCGCTGAGAATCCGGCCAATCCTGACGAGATCAAAGCCGTTCTGCCCGATCTGCCCGGTGGTGAGCTGCACGTCATCGGCTCGGGAGAGATCGACTTGGCGTCTCTGATCCGGCCGATCCCTTTCGTGCCGGAAACGCAGCCACTCGGTGAGTTGCTCAAGCAATTCCAAGGCAGCTTCTTCGGCCGTGATGGCACCGTAGCTGACACCAAGATCGACAGTCACATCGCCATCGTCGTCGATGAGTACGGCTCGACGCAGGGCCTTGTCACCCTCGAGGACGTGCTCGAAGAACTGGTCGGAGACATTGAAGACGAGTTCGACGCGGGTGAACGTGTTTGGCGACTCGAAGCGGTTGAGAAGTCCGGCGATGGTGCTGAAGGCGAAGCGGCCGGCCCGATGGTCAGGCTCTGGCGTGCCGACGGTGAAGTGCCGCTTCGCGAGATCGGTAGTCAGCTCAAGCTTCAAGACGAAGCCATCGCCCAGGCGGAAAGCCGCGAAACCACCACACTCGGCGGCTACGTCACACGCGAACTCGGCCGCTGGCCCAATCCCGGCGACGAGGTGCAACTGGCCGACGTCATCATTCGCGTCGACGCCGTCGAGCGTGGACAGGTGAAAGAAGCCCGCCTCGAGCGGCGTGAGGTCGCACCGGAGTAGGCGGACTCGACTTCTAAACCTTGAGCTCGGCCGAGCCGCTCAATGCGGCGGCGTATCGACTGCGAATCGGTTCAACGATGTGCTCGACGAACCGTTTCGTTTGTACCGCAGCCCGGCCGGTGAAGCGGGTCGGATCAAGCGAGGCATCGAGATCCACATCGGCGAATTGTGGGTCTCCGCGAAGCCGCTCGATGAGGTCGTTGTCTCCGCCGAGCTGCTTGACGTTGGCGGCGGCGTCCATGCTGTGGCGGCGGACGGCTTCGTGCAGCTCTTGCCGATCACCACCCGCTTTAACGCCTGCCATGAGAATCTCCTCCGTCGCCATGAACGGCAGCTCGCTGGCGACCGTCTTCTTGACGACCGCCGGATAAACGACGAGGCCGCGGGCGACGTTGACGACGATCGCCAACGCACCGTCCAGGGCCAGGAACATCTCCGGCAGCGCCAGCCGCTTATTGGAGGAATCGTCCAGCGTCCGCTCGAGCCACTGCTCGGCTGCCGTCATGACCGGCGAGTTCGCCAGCGAGATCACGAATCGTGCTAAACCCGTCGCCCGCTCGCAACGCATCGGGTTCCGCTTGTAGGCCATCGCTGACGAGCCGACTTGCTCCTTCTCGAACGGCTCCTCGAGCTGTTTGAGCCCGGCAAGGATGCGAATGTCGTTGGCGAACTTGTGCACACTCGCTGCCACGCCGGCTAGATCACCGGCAATCGTCGCGTCGAGCTTTCGCGGATACGTCTGGCCGGTGACTGCATAGCTTTGCCCGAATTCAAAGGCATTGCGGACTAAATCATCGAGTTGATCGACCTTGTCGCCGTCGTTATCGAAGAGCGTCAGGAACGAAGCCTGCGTGCCGGTTGTTCCCTTGACGCCGCGGAACTTGAGCACGCTTGCCCGCCGTTCGAGTTCTTCCAGGTCGGCCGCAAAGTCCTGGGCCCACAGCGTTGCCCGCTTACCGACAGTCGTGAGTTGGGCCGGCTGAAAGTGTGTGTAGCCGAGCGTCGGCAGATCCTTCCACTCGCTGGCGAACGTGCCGAGTGCATCGACGGCTTGGGCCAATTTCCCGCAGAGCACGCGGATCGCGTCACGCATCAGGATCAGCTCGGCGTTGTCGACGACGTACTGGCTGGTCGCCCCGAGATGGATGATGCCTTTGGCCGCCGGTGCGACGGTTTCAAAGGTGTGCACGTGAGCCATCACGTCGTGGCGAAGCCGCTTCTCCCAGTCGGCGGCAACAGAGTAGTCGATGTCGTCGAGGTGCTCACGCATCTGCTGGAGCGCTTCGTCACTGATGCGGCTGATACCCAGACGCTGTTCTCCCTCGGCGAGTGTGAGCCACAACCGCCGCCAGAGACCGAACTTGGCAGCCGGTGAGAAAAGCCGAAGCATCTCGGGCGTCGCGTTGCGGGCGGCGAGTGGTGATTCGTACGTGTTCGGATCCGTCACGCCGGCAGGTTAGTCGTGCGTCATCCGCCGCGCGATGTCGTCGAGAATGCGGTTGTCACCGAAGATGCCGGAATGACCGCTTTGCCAAAAGGGAACTGGCAGGCGAATTTCAACGGCACGTGGTGCCAGGTGGTCGGGAACCATGAGACCAGTCTCACCGATCGTGCGGTCTTGGTCGCGGCTGTAGGCGACGAGGTTGTACTGTCGGCAGGCCGGTGCGACGCGCTCGCGGCGGGTCAGTGTGCCCAGGAACGCACTGCCCGACCGCATCTGTCGGCCCGCGCCGAAGAAGTCAAAGAAGCCGAACCGGTCTGCCAGCGACGCCCCGCCGTGCGGCGTGCCGAGGGTGTACAGCGTGTGCACGTTGAGCCGTGACCCGTTTTTGAAGGTCGCCGCATGCCGTGCAACGAGGCCGCCCATGCTGACGGCGACGACATCGACTTCCGCATCTTTGCCAAATTGTTCTTCGACCGCTTCTATGACTTGCGTTGCCGCACGATCGAAGCTGCGGGCAAAGCCGGGACTAACCCCAAGGATGGGCCGGTCATCTCCGAGCCGCTTGCGAAGTCCCTTGCTCGTGAACTTTGCCGCAAGCCCTGGATCAGCCCAGCCGCCGATGACCACGATGGGTCTCGCTTCTGCACTGCCTTCCTTATACGTCGAGCAGCCACCCAGCAGAAAACTGACGAGTATCAGGAGAACCCCCAGAGCCGCGGTCCCACGGACCGCCGGTCTGACGATGAACAAAGCACCGCCTTCGTGTGCTCCGGGCTGGGCACGCCTGCCTGGAGCACACGCCCCCAGTGCTTCCCACATCTCCAGGCCGGCGGTTCGTGGGACCGCGGCTGAGGGGTTCTCGCTCATGCCTTCACCGCCGAGGTGGCATTGAAGGTGCGGCCTTCGATGATGTACTTCCGCTCGAAGTTCGTTCCAACGAATTCGCCGCCTTCGATGTCCGTCGGCGGCTCATAGGGCACGACCTGCATCGGCCCTTCCTTGAACACGCGGTCGATCTGCTCCCAATAATCGGCATGGTCCGTCACCGCGTTGACGCGGCCGCCAGGCACGAGGATTCGTTCGACCTCTTCCAGGAACGGCGGCTGGATCAGCCGCCTGCGGTTGTGCCTCGCCTTAGGCCACGGGTCGGGGAAGTAGATGTGCACCATGCTAATCGACGCGTCAGCGAGGTGGTCACGGACGAACACGCCCGCGTCGTAGCGGAGCATGCGGGCATTAGCCTCGCAGCCGTTGCGTCGCAACCGATCGCACGTGTACCGCCAGTAGAAGCGAGCCCACTCGACGCCAAGGAAGTTGACGTCAGGCCGCCGCATCGCTTCGCGGGTGATGAAGGTGCCCTTGCCGCAGCCGATTTCCAGCTCAACGGGTCGGTCGTTGCCGAAGGTCTTGGCCAGGTCCATCGGCTCGGGAATGCCTTCTTCGGGTAGCGCGATGGGCTCGACGACAAGGTCACGTTTTACCTGCATGAGACGGCGACTGTAGAAGGCTCTTGGCCCGCCGCCGACGCTCCCGCCGACGAGCAGCATTCGTCCGCCGCGTGTTCCGCAAGGTGGTTCGGACGGACCACGCGAGCACGCCCAAGCCGACCACCGCCAGGGCGAACAGGCCCGTCGTTGAAAGGCGTGAGCTGAACGCCTCCAGCAGGTACCCGAAGAACAAGACAACGATCCCGCCGACGCTCAGCGCCAGCGGGAGAAACGACAGATCAATAGGTTCATCCGCGTGCTCTGCCACGCCGACGTCGAGCAGGTTGACGCCGCACTCTGGACAGGCCGACGACGCTGCCGCGCTGACGTCGTACTTGCACTTTGCGCAGCAGCCGATGAGCGGTCGGACATCGTGCGTCACCGTGAGGTCAGTTGGCCTCGTTCAGGCCGCTACGGATGGCGTCGGAAATAGTTGCTTCAAGCGCTTCGTCTTCGGGGTCATCGACCGTCACGGCGACGTTCACCTCGCCGTTGACGCCCGCTTTGGTGATGGAAACCGCTACGTCTGAGCCATCTTCGGACTCGCCGCTGATCAACACGACACCTGCTGCACGAGCGCCGAATCCGCTCATCACCTTCTCAGCAGCCTCGTTGAGCCTGATGTTGTTGGCGGCCAAGGCAGAGCGAGCGGCGGCCTCGGCGGCTTCGAGCCCGCTTGTCGCCTCGATCATGGTCGCATTGGACGACTCGCTTGACGATGCGCAACCGCCAGCAACGAGGCTAAGGGCGACGACGGCCGAGGCAGCGAGTTTGCTGAGTGTGGTCATGCCGCCATGTCTACCAAAGACCGCCACCGGGGCCAAGGGGCAACATTTTGAGGAAATGGATCGACCGATCGTCACGCTTCAGCCCGACTTGCGGCGGCTTTGTCGGCGGCGAGCACGCTGCCGTCCTTCTCGGCATGGATCTGCTCGACCGTCCGCGGCTCGCGACGCGTGCTGCCACGCCAGTCACGCAGCGGCACACGCGTTCCTGCCGCTTCGTGCTTCGACAGTCGATCCGCAGCGGCGTCGATTGACGTCGCTTCGTAGTTCGGCAGCCATTCGCGCCCCGCCACCAGCATCTCGTCGACCATCTGCCAGATCTCTTCCGGCTCACACACCGCCGCCGACAACGGATCGTGCAGCACCGCCTGCTTGAGCAGCGTGACATCACCCGATACGGCCGCATCTTTGGCCATCCGCTGCACGTTGACGCTTGCGATGCACGTTGCGGCACACGCCTGACTGAGCTTCAAGCCTGCCGCCATCTGGATGCCGGTCGCGTCGACGTAGCCGGGCGCTTCGATCACACAGTCACTCGGCAAGCTGGCGATCACGCCGTTGTTGCGGACGTTAAAGTGCCCGCGGTAAGGGCGGTTTGTCTCGCGGGATTCGATGATGTAGCTGCCGTGCTCGCTGGAGCGTTTCCACTCGCTCATTGGCTGGCCGGCTTCGCTGAGAAACTGCTCGTAGTCGGCTGCGAACAGCTGACGGCCCTCTGTGGTGACGCGCAGGTAGCCACCCGTCTCGCCGTTGATCCACGAGTCAGGGCCGACCCATCGTTCTGCTCGTTCGGGGCGGTCGGCAAAATGCTTTCGGTACCACGGCACGTACTCGCTCAGGTGGCCGTTGCTCTCGGTCGAGTAGAAGCCGAAGCGTCTGAGCACGTCGACGCGAACCGGCTCACGCCGGAGGATCTTTGCATGTTGCTCGAAGGCTTCGAGCAGCTCATCGCTGCCGACTTCGCGGCCTTTGTACAAGATTTTGGTGTACCACGTCTGGTGGTTGATGCCGGCACAGACGACCTGCGTGCGGTCGTGGTAGTTGCCACCCCACTCGACAAAGTCGTCGCCGTGCAGGTTGGCCAGGACCTGGTCGATTTGCCACCAGCCGCCTTCGACGCCGTGACACAGGCCAACCGTGTCAACGCCTTCACCACGGTCGTAGGCGTCGAGGGCCGCCCACGTGTTCATCACCATCGGGTTGGCGTAGTTGAGGAACAAGCAACCGTCGGCCGCGACGGCCTTGGCATCCCGCTGAAACGCCAGCATCTGCGGCACGTTCCGCTGGCCGTACATGATCCCGCCCGCGCACAAGGTGTCACCAACGCACTGATCAATGCCATACTTCAGCGGAATGTCGATGTCCGTTGCAAAGGCTTCGAGACCGCCGATGCGGACGCAGCTGATGACATAGTTCGCACTATCGAGGGCCTCGCGACGGTCCAGGTGCTTCGACACCGTTGCAGGTAGGCCGTTGCCCTCGATTTCGCGTGTCAGGATGGCGTGCATGCGATTAAGCGCGACGGGATCGATGTCGTGCAACGCAAAGTCTGCCTCCCGCAGTTCCGGCACGAGCAACACATCGCGGACCAGCGTCCGCGTAAAGCCGAATGAGCCGGCACCGATAAATGCGATCTTCACCACGCATTCATTGTTGGCTGTCGGCGGCTAGCGAACTTATCGCCGACGCAGGGCCAGCAGGCCACCGACGCTGAGCATCAGCAGTGCGGTCGGCTCGGGAACGGTCGCGGCCCAGGCGTCGATGAGGTTGAACTGCTGCGTCGTGCCACCGAAATTGGCCCTAAGCACGGCAAAGTCGAGAATCGAGACGGTGCCGTCACGGTTGAAGTCACCGCCTTCGAAGCCGACGTCGCCGGATCCAAAATTGCCGCGGAGCAGGGCAAAATCTAGGATGGAGACCGTTCCGTCACCGTTAGCGTCACCGGCGAGGCGGACCTCGCCGGTGAGGTTGAGCGTGAGCATCTCGCCGATTCCGCCGCCCAGCACGTTGTCGGCGTCGCTGGTTCCGATGCCGAAGATGGCCGAGAAGCTGCCGAACAGGTTGTCGGTCAGCGTCGCCAGGAAGCTGCCGGACATGCCGGCGGCGATGTCGTCGGCGTCGGCGGTTGCGGTGAAGACGCCGTTGTCGCCGGAGAGGAACGTGGCCCCATCAAGGTCGAGGCCGGCGACGAACGCGCTGCCGACGTTGAACGCATCAAGGTTGAAGACGTCACCAGTGAGCGACAGGTCGCCCAGACCGTTGCCGATGATGCCGAAGTCGAGCGTGAGCGACTCGTCGTCCAGGTCGGCGGCGAAGGAGGCGTTGCTGCCGACGACGGTGGTAGCCGAGAGGTTGATGGTGTCGTTGCCGTCGTTGTCACCGCGGCCGACACCGCCCTGCGTGGTGACGTCGAGGTTGTCGATGGTGACAGTGCCGCTCGTCGTACCGAGCATGGCGGCGGCGTCGGCGGGCAGGCTGACGTCGATCTGTTGCGACCCGTTTCCGCCCATGACAAACGCGTTGTAGCGGCCGTTGACGCTGCTGATCGCGTCGCCGTCGGCCGTAACGCTGTAGTACGTGCCGTCGAAGCCCGTCTTGTTGAGCGTGACCGTCTGCGTCGCGTCGAGCGTGCTGCCGAGGAGCACCTTACCGAAGTCGACGTCGAGTGACGACGAACCGTCTGCCGACGTGGTGCCACCGGCCAGACTCAGCGACGTGTCGTTCTCCTGGTCGACAAAGACGCTCCAGACGTACTCGGGCCGATCGATGTAGGCATTGCGGTTGTTCGTGTAGAAGTCGTGGATGACGTCGTTGCGGCGGCGTTCGAAGGTGTCGGGGGCATCCTCATAATGCCAGCGCACGAGGGAAGAAAGATCACCCATCTCGCGATTACCGACATTGCCGGTGCCTTCGACGAGCTTCAGGCCGTCATCTTCCCAGCGAGTAGCGGCGTAGAAAGCGATGCGGGAGACGTCGCCCTTGTCTGCGTCGCCGGGGTAAAAGTACGCACCGACCTGACGCGCGCTTCCGCTGGTGGTATCCAATCCGAAGCTGAGATTGCTGCGTTCGGAGTTGATGGACTGCTCGGCCGGCTTAAGCATGTGGACGTCGCCGTAACGGCCGGCGGTGCCGTTGTTGCCGTTGATGCCCTGACGGCTGGCCGGCCAGACGTGCTCGCGGCTTTCGTAGTTACCGCTCTGCCACGTGTCGTCGTTGCTCTCGCGGGTGTAGACGAGCAGCATGCGACCGGCATCGTTCGGATCCTCATCCGTCAGCGGCAGGATGTAGCGCACGGCTCCGTAGGTCGTCTGCTGGTGTCCAAGTTTCAGACGTGCCTCGAGCGAGTTCATGAGCGTCATGCCCGTGCCGCTGATGTTGTCGTAGTACGAGCCTGCGTCGTACGGATCGACCTGCGCCGAGGCCGGCGCGGCGAAGGAAGAGGCAACAAGAGCGACGGCGGTAAAAAGGCGGCGATTCATAACGTGGCAGCAGCAGCTTAAACGCCGCCGCGGGTGCGGGCGTTCGCTTCAACAGCTTCGAAAGATGCAGTCACCCGCAAACAGGTGAGACTTGGTTGGTCTGTCCAGCTTGAACCAGGCTCAAGCCGTCTCGCGGGTGACGATCGGGTAATCCTCGCGCTCACCGACGCCGCGCAGCGGGTAATCCTTACGGAGCGGGCGAGCGTTGTAACCGTTCCAGGTCAGCAGCCGGCGCAGATCGGGGTGGCCGCGAAAGACGATGCCGAACATGTCGTACGCCTCGCGCTCGGGCCACTCAGCACCGGGGTAAACGCCCGTTACGCTGTCGATCATCAGGCCCGGATCGCCCTGCTCGAAGGCGTCCTCGTCGTTGAACTCGCTCTCGCCGGGCGCTGTCGAACGCTCGGGGTCGAGGAAGACTTTCAGCCACAGGCGTGTGTTGCTCTCGAAGCTCGTCACGCCGTACGTGACGCCGAATCGCCCGGGCGAGCCGCCGGGGTACTTGAGATAGTCGATTGCGTTGAGCTCGTGGAGCAGGTCGTACCGCAGTGCCTCGTCATCCCGCAGGAATGTCAAAACATCAACGATCTTGTCGCGCGGCACGCGGACGGTGACCATGTCGCGGAACTCACCGGCGGCCAAGCCTGCACCGGCAAACTCGGCCTTGAGCGGCTCCAGCGCCGGGTGGCTGTCCGCGCGGACGGGTCGGACGGCGGCGTTGGTGCCGCGATTGGTCGCCGGAATAGACATGTGGCCAATCATTAAGGTCGCGACGGCCCAGAATCAAACCCGTTTCGCGTGTCGAATGCGCTTCAGTGCCAAATGAAACGAGTGTCCGTAGTGTCGCCCGTGCCCAGCGTCTGCACCATCTTCAATCCCGCCAGCGGATCGGCCGACGACGCCGACGCCCTGACCGCACTCTGCGAACGCAACGGCGAGTTCTGCAAGACGGGCAAGATCACCGACGCCCACGACAAAGCCGCCGACGCCGCACGCGATGGCGTCGATATCCTGGTCGTCGCAGGTGGAGACGGCACCGTCAGCGCTGCGGTCAGCGGCCTCATGCGCGCCCGCGACGCAGGCGTCGAAACGTCACCCGCCCTACTCGTCGTGCCGCTGGGGACGGGAAATGACCTGGCCCGCACGCTCGGCCTGCCGCTCGACCCGGTCGAAGCGCTGGACCTGCTCAACAAGCCGACGAAGCGAAGGCCACTCGACGTCATGCGGTGGCGGCTCGACAAGGGCAACGACACCGACGGCGGCTTTGCCGTCAACGTCCTGGCCGGTGGATTTTCGTCTAAGATCCAGTCCTCACTCACGCCGGAAATGAAGAGTCGGTGGGGCCCACTCGCGTACATGCGGGCCGCCTTGAGCGAGGCCAAACGGCTTCAACCGCACACGCTGCACCTCCGCATCGACGACGGCGAACCGATGGAACGCATCGCCTGGAATGTCGTCATCGCAAACGCCCGCTATGCAGGTGGCGGCATCAGCGTCGCCCGTGAGGCCGACCCGTCGGACGGACAGCTCGATCTGGTCCTGACGACGCCCGGCTCGCTGGTCGATATCGCCGCCCTTTCGGCACGGCTGATGGTCGGCGAAGTCGAGGAAAGCGAGCTGACCGAGCACCACGTCGGCCGCAAGTTTGAGCTGTGGGCCGAGCCGGACCTGCCGTTCAATGTCGATGGCGACATCGTCGGGCAGGGCCGCCTGTCCGTCGAAATCGTGTCGGCGGCTCTCACGGCCGTCGTGCCGGTTGAACCGATCGAGCACTGAGGCAGCACCAGAAGGTCGCAACTGTGGCGACTTCTCCTGCATTGACCTGGAAACAGAGCAAACAAACTCGCCTGGCGTCAATACACCCGGGAGGGCTCGAACCTCCAACCTTCGGCTTCGGAAGCCGACGCTCTATCCAATTGAACTACGGGTGCGACAAGAGTCAGCCGACACGGGCTATCTGAAGCGGATGATGAGATTCGAACTCACGACCCTCACGTTGGCAACGTGATGCTCTACCACTGAGCTACATCCGCGGCGGTCAGCACTTTAGCCTCGTCGGAGCACTGGTCAAGTGCTTCACAGCCCAACGATATTGAAGCCGCTGTCGACGTACAGGTTTTGCCCTGTCGTGCCACTGGAAAGGTCGCTCAGCAGGTACATCGCTGCCTTGCCCACTTCGTCGGCCTCGATGTTGCGCTTCAGCGGCGCTTTCTTCGTCGTGTGGTCGAACATCTCGTCGATCCCGCCGACGGCCATCGCGCTGAGCGTCCGCACGGGTCCTGCCGAGATCGTGTTGACGCGGATCTGCCGCTCGCCCAACTCGTAGGCGAGGTAACGGCTCGTGCTTTCAAGGGCCGCCTTGGCGACGCCCATGACGTTGTAACCCGGCACGGCCCGGTCGCTGCCGAGGTAGGTCATCGCCAGCATGCTGCCGCCGTCGTTCATATGCGGAGCGACCCGGCGGGCGATATCGATGAAGCTGTACGCGCTGATGTCCAGCGCCTGGCCGAACACGTCCCGCGGCGTCTCGAGAAATTTGCCGACCGCAAGGTAATCTTTGTTCGCAAAAGCCAGCGAGTGGACGACGAAATCGACCTTGCCGAGTTCGTTCTGCACGCGCTCGAAATAGGCGTCCATGCTCGCGTCGTCGCTGACGTCGAGCTCGCCCAGGAACGCGTCGTCATACCCGCCAGCCGCCATGGCCTTGCGGGAGCGGTTCTGGAACTTCTCGCCCGGCAGGTTGCTGACGCCAAGCTTGGCGCCGTGCTTCTTGGCTTGGGTGGCAATGGCGTGGGCGATGGAGCGTTCGTTGGCGATGCCGAGAACGAGGCCGGTTTTTCCTTCGAGCAGTGACATGGTGGTCAAGGCTATGGGGTTTCGACCAGAGATCGCAAAGACGCGGGAACGGAACGGGAGAGATGAGGAATGAGAGGCAGGGAGGCAGAGTGGCGAGCGACTGGAGGATGAGGCCGAGCCTCCGACGCCGCCCTCGTTCCTCGTTCGTCGCTTCCTGCGACTTTTCGCCGCAACCCTCGCCTTGTTCGGGGATGCTCTTCAACGGCGACCATCGTCGCTGCCGATCGCCCCGCCGCGACTTCTCGACTCCCTCCCCAGCGGCCCCCGCCTGGTGATCGGCGACATCCCGTTCGACCTCCCACCGCGGCCATGTCGCAGGAGCGTTGCCGTGACCGATCAGATCGTTCAACCGTTCGTCGCCGCCCCCACCCCGGGCCAGCCCCGCCCACAGGCCAGGCCGTGGTACCACCTCATTGTCGAGTTCAACCCGTTCTACCTGCTGTCCGCCGTCGCGATGCTCTTCGGCGTCGGCACGCTGTCGAACCAGTCGACGTGGAACCCCGTCCCGCTCTCGCAGCTCATGCCGTTGCTCGGGGCGTTGCAGGTCTACGAGATCGCGATGCTCGCCGCCGGCGTCTGGCTGTACAAGCGGGTCGGGCCGCGGCGCGACGCCCTGCAGATCGTCGGCCTTGTCATGCTCTTCGCCGTCGACGTCTCGTTCCTGATGAGCGAGATCGCGACGAGCAACCTCGCCGTCGGGGCCGCGACCAGTGCCGGGCTGCTCGGCCTTGCCCTGCTCAAGGGCGGCGTCATTCTCGCGATCGTCCGCCCGATCCTGTCGGCCGCGACCGTCGCCACAGGCCTTGTCGGCCTCGTCGTCCTCCACGCGACGCCCGTCCTGCTCACAGGGCTCGACGACGAGCACGGCGGCGTCACCCCGCTCACCTTCTACGCCCTCTGGTGGATCGTCGGCCTCAGCCCCCTCCTCCACGACGCCTACGCCTGGTTCTGGCGTGACGCTAAGCCCCGCGGCGAACTGCACAGCAAGTGGTGGCCGCGCGTCATCGCCGGCCTGCCGTGGGTCAGCCTCGCGATCCACCTCGGCGTGCTGCACTACGTCTACGACCGCCCGTTCATGGCCCCGCACGCGACGCCGCTGCTCATCGGCCTCGCCCTCTTGCTCCGCCCGTACGGCCCGGGCCTGATGCCCCTCCGCATCGCCCTGACGATCGTCGCCGCCCTGATCTCGCTGCCCGACCAGCCGCGGCTCGACGTGACGCTCGGCCCGATCGAGATCGGCCCCGACCTCCTCGGCCTCGCCGCCGCGTGGATGGCGCTCGCCTACGCCAACTTCCCGCGACTCGTCCCGATGTTCGCCGCGACGACGGTCGCCGCCGGCGGCTGGCGTCTCTTCGGCCCGACGTGGGACCAACTCGCCGCCGTCTTCCGCAGCCTGTGGAGTCTGGTCCCCCGCACCCGCCAATCCCTCGGCCTGACAGCGGTGATCGGCGCCTTCCTGCTCCTCCTCGCCGGCATCGCAACGAGCCTCCTGCACCGGCCGAAGGCGACGTGACCGCTGGCGAACCGGAGGGCACCATCGAATAGAAAATGTGCCGGCTCGCCTTCGCGAGCCGGCACGTCGTGTTGTCAACGGAAGTCGCTCAGGCCCTGCGACGCCGGAGCAGGACCAGCCCGCCCGTCGCGATCAAGGCCAGCGAGCTCGGCTCCGGCACAGCGGTGATGCGCAGTGACACCGGTGCGCTGCTGTCGAGTCGGCCGGCAACATCGTCGCGCAAATCGTGGGCGATCAACGTCAGGTCGTACGTGCCCGGAAGGAGGGAGAACAGCGTCTGGCCGTGCGGGTGGTAGCCGTTGTCGAAGTCGAGCAGCCGACCGGCGAGATCAGCGTCGGTGCGGGCGGTCTGCCCATCACCCATGTGCCCCGGAATGAGGAAGCCGATGACGTTGTCGGCCGAGCCATCCACCGCGGTCACGCCGGCAAGCTCGTAGCTGTAGTCGCCGCCTGCGAGTGGGTCGAAGGCGGCGCTGCTGTAGAAGTCGGTCGTCATCGTCCGTGCAGCGCCTCCGACGAAGCCGTCGAACGGGCCGCCGACCTGAGCGAACTCGAGCGGCGTGACCAGCGGCGAGCCGTCGAGGTTGACGAGCAGGTTGTTGTCACCCGTGAAGGTCGCGTCGGTGCCGTACGTGAGGATCTCGAGCGTGCCGTCGCCGTTCTCGTCAGCCAAGCTGATGTGCAGGTGAGCGGAGGCGACGCCGGCGAGACCGACAAGGGCGAGGGCAGAGGTGAAGAGGGAAATCTTGAAGTTCATGAGTTTTGGGTAAGGCTTTGAGATTTACTGCGAGTTGCGAGGGTCGAGCAGCGGGTGGTCCGCGCCGAAATCGGCTCGAAGGACTTTCCACGGCTCGGCCTCGACGTGGCCGTCGACAAAGAGGAAGTTGCTCCAGCCGGCGGGCTCGTTGCCGTGCCGTTCGACGGCGACGGAC
Organism: uncultured Planctomycetota bacterium; assembly: GCA_963841915.1. Taxonomy (GTDB): domain Bacteria; phylum Planctomycetota; class Phycisphaerae; order Tepidisphaerales; family Tepidisphaeraceae; genus JBCDKH01. Next base: position 1,400,515 of record CAWJEN010000006.1, read on the forward strand.
GAGCGAAGACCGGCGGCGGTTGTGACGCCGACCATGTGGACGTGATCACCAGGCAGATCACTTTCGACGACAAAGGCCGTCAGCGTCGGCTTGCGGATGTCCACGAGTTTGAGGAACGGACGGGTTCGCCCGCCCGGAAGTGTCGTGCCTGTGATCGGGTTGAAGTCGATCCAGGCGGTCAGAGGTTGCATGTAGTCGTTGGTCAGGTAGCTCGTCGTCGGCGACGGCGTGCGGTCGAGCCGCTTGTCGTCCGGGCAGAGCCGGACGTCGACGTCGATGCCGAACGGGACGAGCGTGTCGAGCCAACCGGTCGGACTCGCCGAGTGTGCGGCGAGCGGGAAGCGGCCGTCGTGGTCGCTCGCATACATCGCGACGCCCATGCCGATCTGACGCAGATTGCTGAGGCAGACCGTGTTCTTACCCCGTTGCCGAGCGCTGTTGAGCGCTGGCAGGAGGATCGAAATGAGCAGCGCGATGATGCCGATGACGACGAGCAGCTCCACAAGCGTGAAGGCGCTTCGCTGGTGCATGGCAGGTTGTAAAAGGGCGTCGGAACACGACGCCGCAAAGGACCAAGGCCCTTGAGCAACGCCGCTTAGATCACGACAGGCAACGGCCCGATCGGGGGCCCACGCGCGTCGAGGACGCGTACGTCCTCGCACACATACGCGACAACGGGCGGCAAGGCCGGCACTTCCTCCACCACAACGGGCGGCGGCAGGACGAACACCAACGCCACCGCGACCGACATCCGTGCCGCGAAGTGGCAGACGGCGCAGTTGGCCTTGCGCTGCTCGCTCATCGGCTCCGGCTCGCCGTCGTTCGACGAGGTCGAGCTTGTAACGGAACAGCACCCGGCCAGGGCAGAGATGCCCGGCCGCCCATCATCACGCGTTGCCGTGGGCGGGTCGTAGGTGCCGGGCAGAACGATCTGCCCGCGCGTGTGGCCGGGCACGATCATCAGCAGCCACACCGCCTGCCAGAGCAGGACGAGAATGTGCAGCGGACGTTTCCTCATGCGGACCCGCTCATCGTACGAGATCCGCTTCGCTCTCGATCTTCACGGATGTCGCAGCCACGCTTTGTCGCACCGACGACGGCCGGCACGCTCATGGCCTTGGCCGGCACCGCCCTGCTCCGCCGTCGGCGGTAGCGGAAGCGACGTTCAAGCAGCCCTCGCCAGCCGCCGCCCGGCCTTCGCCGGCGGCGGCTGGCGTCTCTTCGGCCCGACGTGGGACCAGCTCGCCGCCGTCCTCCGCGGCCTGTGGAACCTGATCCCCCCACGCCCCCGTACCCGCCACGCCCTCGGCCTGACGGCGACCATCGGCGCCTTTCTACTCCTCCTCGCCGGCATCGCGACGAGCCTCCTGCACCGGCCGAAGGCGACGTGAACACGCTAGAATGGCTTCGGGGGATTCCGCTGAACGAGGCCGTTAATGAACCACGTACTGAAGCATCACCTCACGATCATCGTAGTCGTGCTCGCGTCCGCTTGGCTGTCGGTGGGTTTTGCTGACGCTCAGGTGGCCGAGGACGGCGATCCTGGTGAGGCTCTAGCTGCAGAAGACACCGCATACCTCGCTTACGCTGAGTGGGTGGAAAGCCTCGATGAGGGTTCGCCTCGCGACGCGGCCGGTGGGTTGCTCGTCTGCGGATTCGATGATGACTTCGCAGCCGTAATTCCCGACAACGAGCAGGTGTCGACATCACGGAATATTGCCGAGGGCTACTGCCTCTTCTTCGCGGGCGTTCGGGCTTTCCAGCGAGAGGCCGACGGCCAAGTTGCAGTCGATCCGATGGCGATGCGTAACGAGCTGAAGCACGTCTCCGAAGTCGTCAGTCTGGACTCTGGCGATAGAGAGTTCGAGGCGACCGTGCACCACTTCATCGCTCCCAACGGCTTCGTTGTCGCTGACATGACACAGGTGCAGGGCGATTGGAAACAGGTAGCTGCTTTGTCGGCGCTATATCAACAGCTCGGCCTCACGCCGCAACAGGTCGATGTACGGGATCTCGGGCAGTTTTTGGCTCAACTCGGCATCTCGCTATCCGCGACAGCGGAGGGAATCGAGCAAGGCGATCTGACGAAGGATGAGGGCCGTGCCAAGATGCAGTCGCTTCAATCGAGCTTGTTCCGCCGGTATTCTCGCAAAGCCGCTGACCGGCAAGAGTGATGAAGCAGGCTGTGCTGAAACACGGCCTACGAAGAAGCTCTCGGCCGGCGGAGGAGGTTGGGCGGGGTCGGCGGCGGGCGGACGACGCGGTCTCCGCAACGGCAGGATCAGTCGGCGTCGTAGACGCCCTCCCGCACGAGGCGGCCGAAGCTCGACCACGGCCACTTGTGCGGGCACGTCGCGACGCGGTTGCTCGGGTGCCACGACACGCAGTGTCGTGATGCGGCTGAGGACGCTTCAACCACGACACTGCGTGTCGTGGCACCCGGCACCCGGCGTACGGATGTGCGGGGCTGGGGATTGGCGCATCGACCGCCCGCGACACGCAGGCGCGGCGTCTTATCGCCGGGCATCGGCTCAACGGCCTGCCCGCCTCCAATGGCGTCGAGCCGCCGCCGCCCCGCCCCGAGTCCCGGCCGCCCGGAACCGTGCCAACCTCATGTTGGCACGAGTCCACTTCATGTTGGCACGAGCCCACCCGCCCGCGACACGAGCCCATGCCGGCCTGCCTCGATGCCCCGCGAGGGCGACACGAGGCCACCGCGGATGGACTCGAGCCCCTCCGACCGCGGCGGGATGACCAACGGTTTTACATCAACACATCACGACGGTTCCGCGATCCGCCAGCCTCTGTTGCATCCCATAACGCGCTGCGCCGCCAGCGTCTCCGCGGCGATCTCGCGCAGCAACGACGCAAAGCCGCCGACCCGGCCGACTGGACGCTCGAGCGGCTGTCGGGCAAGACGACGATCAATCTGATCTACCCGAACCTCGCCGGCGAGACGACAGTGTGGGCCCGCTGCGCCTACCTCAACGGCCGCAACGAGACGGGCCCGGCGAGCCCGCCGGTCTGCGTCCGCCTCCCCGGCAACGGCCTCGTCGCCCCGGCGGGCCAACTCGGCGGCGACGCCGGGCAGCCGATGAAGATCGCGGCGTGAGGTTGGGGTGTCGGTGGAGATTCATGGCCAGCCGCGACCCGGAGGGTTGCGGCTGGCGTTCGTTTGGAGGGGTAGGTTCGTCTAATGCCGGTGGCTGACGCACACCCGGCTGCTGTTCGTTCATGTTCTTCGAATCACATATCGATTTCGTTGCTGCTTCATGTGGACCAGCAGTGCTTCGTAAGCCTCGTCACCAATCATGTAGGAGAACGTTCGTCGCATCTCGACGACGTCGCTGTAGGTGAACCAGCGTGGCATGTCTTCACGAGCGAGCTTAATCGTCGGGATCTTCTCATAGAAGCACGTCGCGACAGCGCTGAGCGGATCGTACGGAGGATTGTCGTTGCGACGGGCTCGTACACACCAGTCGGCGAAGGCATAGATGCGAGCGATGAGTGCTTCGTCACGCGGCTCCTTGCGATATGCGTCTTCAAAGGCAAATCCTATCTCGATCCAGAGCGACATCACCGAGTCCGCAGTATCGATCTCCTGCTTAAGCTCCGGCAGACGTTCATTCGCTTCCCTCCGCCAAAGAGCCATTGTGCCGATTATAGCTTTTCGCCATCGCTAATCGCGGCCGGCATTCGTTCCACGCCTAGGCCTTCCAAACGCCGACCGTACCCTCGCCCCATGCTCATCGACCCGGCGGCGTTGGAACCGCGTGAGTTTTACCAGCACCTCACGCGCGTCGTCGTGCCCCGGCCGATCGGGTGGATCAGCACGACCAGTCCCGACGGCGTCGACAACGTCGCCCCCTACTCGTTCTTCAACGCCGTCTGCGCGAGGCCGCCGACCGTCTTCTTCAGCGGGAGCCGGGACCGCGACGGGAACCAGAAGCACAGCGCCCGTCATGCCTTGGCCCGCGGGGAGTTCGTCGTCAACATCGTCCAGGGCAAGCTCGGCGAGCGGATGAACGCGACCAGCGGGACGTTCGACGAGGACGTGAGCGAGTTCGACGCCGTCGGCCTGACGCGCGGGGCGTGCGAGGTCGTCGGCGTGCCGCGGGTGGCGGAGGCGGACGTGAGCCTGGAGTGCCGGGTCAGCAAGAGCTTCGACCTCGGCGACGGCGGGCCGATGAGCGTGACGCTCGTCTTCGGCGAGATCGTGCGGATGCACGTCAGCGACGCCATCCTCGGCGACGACGGGCGGGCCGACCCGGACAAGCTCGACGCCCTGGGGCGGATGGGCGGGAGCGTCTACACGCGGACGCAAGACCGGCTGGACTACGAGCGGCCGGGGTGAGCGGCGCGGCGTAAGGCCCGGTCGATGGCCGTGCATCTGACGGGTCCGGGGCCGTACACTCTCGACCGCTCGCCGTGCCGATTCGGCACGCGACGCGCGGACAAGGACGTCCACCCGACTCTCCCAACGCTTATGCCTGTCACGACCGTCCACCACCAAACCGTCGAACGCCTTGAAATCCTGCACCAGGACGGCACGCTCGACGAATCGTTGGCCGCCGACGTGCGCGATGTGCTCGATGACAAGTCGCTCGTCGATCTGTACCACGAAATGCTCGTCAGCCGTGAGCTGGACGAAGCGGCCTATCGCCTGCAACGCAGCGGCAGAATGGGCACCTACCCGCAGAGCAAAGGCCAGGAGGCGGCCAGTCTTGGGGCGGCGTTGGCCCTGAAGCGGGGTCACGACCACATCGTTCCGGCCTATCGCGAGAACTGCGGTCTGTTCCACCACGGCCTGCCGATGCACCAGGTGCTGCTTCACTGGATGGGCGACGAGCGGGGCAACCAGATCGACCCGAAACTGCGGATCAGCCCGATCTGCGTGGCGATCGGAGCCCAGATCTGCCACGGCGCAGGCCTCGGCTGGGCCGCCCGCATCGAGAACCAGAAGCACGGCGGCGTGGGGGGGGGGGGGTGTGGGGGGTGTGGGGGGCGACGCGGTCGTCATGACGTTCTTCGGCGACGGTGCGACGAGCGAAGGCGCGTTCCACGACGGCTTGAATTTCGCGGCAGTCACCGACGCGCCGGTCGTCTTCGTCTGCATGAACAACGGCTGGGCGATCAGCGTGCCGACGCGTCAGCAGACCCGCAGTGAGACATTTGCACAAAAAGCCCACGCGTACGGAATGCCGACGATTCAGGCCGACGGCAACGACCTGTTCGCCAGCTACAAGGCCTGTCGCGACATGGTCGCACACGCCCGGGCAGGCAACGGGCCCGCGTTCGTGGAGCTGACGACGTATCGCCTGGCCGACCACACGACGGTCGACGACGCCAGCCGGTACCGCACGAAAGAAGAGCACGAGGCCGGCGTGGCCAGCGATCCGCTGCTACGCATGCGTCGTTACCTCACGAAGGCCGGCCGGTGGGACGACGAGAAGGAAGCCGAAGCCCAGGCACGGGCCAAGCGGATCGGCAAGGAAGTTGTCAAAGTTGCGACCGAAATTGAGCCGCCCGATCCGAACGGCATGTTCGAGCACCAATACGAGACGCCGCCGAAAGAGCTGATCGTGCAGCGTGACACCCGGCACACCAACGGCATCGGTCAGTCGCCGCGCCAGGAGCGTTTGCGTCAACCGGACCTTGCAGAAGTCGCCCTTTCCGCCGTCGGGATCTGACGCATGGCCCACCTGAACCTTGTCGAGTCGATCAACCGCACGCTGCGTCGCGAGATGGAGCTGGACGACCGTGTGATGCTCCTTGGCGAAGACATCGGCCCCAACGGCGGCGTCTTCCGTGCAACCGACGGCCTACACGCCACGTTCGGCGACGATCGCGTCCGGGACACGCCGCTGAGCGAAAGCGGCATCATGGGCACTGCCGTCGGGTTGGCCCACGCGGGCATGCGGCCTGTGCCGGAGATTCAGTTCGAGGGGTTTCTGGGGCCGGCATTCGACCAGCTCGTCAACCAGGCCGCCCGGTGCCGTGCCCGGAATCGAAGCGGCCTGACCTGTCCGCTGACCGTCCGCGTCCCCGTCGGTGGCGGCATCCACGCGCCCGAGCTGCACAGCGACTCCCCCGAGAGCATTTACGTCCACACGCCTGGCCTGAAGGTGCTGATGCCCTCTCGCCCCCGCAGCGCCGCCGGCCTGCTGGCGGCCGCCATCCGCGACCCCGACCCGGTCGTTTTCTTCGAGCCCAAGCGGGTCTACCGCAGCTTCAAGGAAGACGTGCCCGATGACATCCTGCTCAACATCGGCGAGGCGGAGGTCCTCGAAGAAGGCGACGACGTCACGGTCATCAGTTGGGGCTCGAGCGTGTTCCAGTGCCTCGAGGCGATCGACGCCCTGCCGGACCACATGTCGGCCGAGCTGATTGATTTGCAGAGTTTGTGGCCGATCGACGTCGACACGATCGTCAAAAGCGTCAACAAGACCGGCCGCTGCGTCGTCGTCCACGAAGCCCCTAAGACCTGCGGTCTCGGTGCTGAAATCGCGGCGATTCTCCAGGAGAAGTGCTTTCTGAACCTCGAAGCCCCGATCCAGCGCGTGGCGGGCTTTGACGTGACGATGCCGTACTACAAGCTGGAGCTGGACTACCTGCCGGACAAAACCCGCATCGGCAAGGCGGTTCGGGAGACGGTGAGCTACTAGCGTTGGCTGCAGAGGAGTAAGTCGTGTCGCGCAAGCAAAAGCTCCTGGACCAGATACTGAGCGGGCGTCACGACCAGACGATTCGGTTCGACGCCTTGTGCGGCCTGCTGGCGACGCTCGGCTTCGCCGTACGGATCACCGGCAGCCATCGTATTTTCAACCGCGAGAACGTGGTAGAGTTGCTCAACCTGCAACCGCGACCGGACGGAACCGCCAAGCCCTATCAAGTGAAGCAGGTCCGCGACGTCCTTGTGACCAATCAGATCGGTTTCGACTCATGAAGTATGAAGTGATCATTTATTGGAGCGAAGAGGATCAGGCATTTATCGCCGAGGTGCCGGAGCTTCCCGGCTGCAAGGCCGATGGGGCGACGAAGGAAGCTGCGCTTGCGATGGCGGAGAAAATCGCCGAAGAGTGGATTGAAACCGCAAAGTCACTCGGTCGAAAAGTGCCTGAGGCAAGAGGTCGACTCGTGTTTGCGTGAGCCCGTCGCGACGGTTAGCCTGCCCGGTGCCACGGTTTGAGCCGCGTTCTGATGCGGGCAAAACGTGTCGGTGATGTACCGAGCACCGACACGGCTTGCCCGCCGCGGACGGCGGCTCAAGCCGTGGCACCGGTCGGCATAATCTTCCTGCATGCCCGCCACCGGTCTGCACCACGTCACGATCGTCTCCGGCGACGCACAGGTCAACGTTGACTTCTGGGGCGGTGTCCTCGGGCTGCCGATGGTCAAAAGGACCGTCAATTTCGACGACCCGCAGACCTACCACCTCTACTACGGCGACGACCCGGCGACGCCGGGGACATTGCTGACGTTCTTCCCGTACGGCAACATCCGCAAAGGCAAGATCGGCCGCGGGCAAGCGACGGCCCTCGCGCTGGCGGTGCCGACGGCGTCCCTCGAATTCTGGCAGCAGCGACTGGCCGAGGCGGCGGTCGAGGTCGATCGGTCAGACCGTGCCGGCGAGACGGTGCTGGCTTTCGTTGATCCCGACGGGCTGCCGGTCGAACTGGTCGGCGTGGCCGATCTGCCGGCCGGGCCGAAGAACGGGTTGGTGCCGAGCGACCAGTCCATCGTCGGCGTCCACTCCGTCACGCTCCACATCAAGGCCATTGAGCACACGAAACAGGTACTCGAAGCGGTCGGCTGGACCCCAGGGGGAACGGTCAACGAACGAACGCGAATGACAGCCGACAGCGGCCTTGGCTTCGGCGGAATCGTCGACCTCATCGAAGGTGGCCCCGCCGGCAGCGGCGGCGCGGGAACTATTCACCACGTCGCCTTCCGCGTCGGTGATGATGACGACGAGCTGGCGGTCCGGCAGAAGGTGATCGCCCTGGGCCTGCAGCCGACGCCGGTGATCGATCGGCAATATTTCCACAGCGTCTACTTTCGCGAGCCGGGCGGCGTGCTCTTCGAATTGGCGACCGACGGGCCGGGTTTCGCAGTCGACGAGGATCCGGACAAGTTGGGCCAGGCGCTCCGCCTGCCGCCGCAGTATGAGTCGGCACGTGATCAGATCCAGGCCGGCATTCGCCCGCTGGTCCCGCCGACCGAAGGGCCCACGTTCGTGCACGCCTGGACCCCCACCCCCGGCGCGCAAAGAACGCTGCTCGCCCTGCACGGCACGGGCGGCGATGAGAACGACCTCGTCCCGCTCGCCAGAAAGATCGACGCGTCGGCGAATGTGCTCTCGCCCCGCGGTCGCGTCGACGAGCGCGGAATGCCGCGATTCTTCAGGAGATTGGCAGAAGGCGTCTTTGACGAAACATCTATCGTGACGCAGGCCAATGCCCTGGCCGACTGGCTCGAACGGCAGGCCACGCGATACGGCTTCGACGCGTCCGCCGTCGATGCAATGGGTTACAGCAATGGCGCGAACATCGCCTCGGCCGCCCTGCTGCTTCGGCCGACGTCACTGCGGTCGCTGATTCTGCTTCGGCCGATGGTGCCGCTCGAGGGACAGTTGCCGGCGGAGCTGCCCGATCTGCAGGGCAAGCGCGTGCTGCTGTCGGCAGGCAAGACCGACATGATCGCCCCGCCGGACCATGTCGAGTGGCTGCGCGACCTCCTTGCCGGCGCGGGTGCCGACGTGACGCTCCAATGGCAAGACGCCGGTCACGAACTCACCGGCGGCGACATTGACACGGCGAAGCGTTTCGTCGATTCAGCCTGAGTAACGCGAAAGCGCGAAGGAGCGAAGGGCCGCGAAGAAGAGAGTGCAAGGTCAGAGCCTGCTTCTGAGTCGCTTCTGCCCTTCGCGGACCTTTGCCTCTTTGCCCCTTCGCATTCCTCTGCGTCTGTTCGTTCACGCCGCTGCGCGGCCTTCGCGGTTGGCGAGCCATTCGTGCAACGCCTCGATGCCGATGTCGTTGATCGTCCGTGGGCCGTCGGTGTTGGCGATCTTGTTCTGAAACGCGATCAGTTGCAGCCGATCGGCCAGCGTCTTGTCGACGCGGACGTAGACGACACGCTTACCGGTGCCGGGATCGAGCTTGATCGACATCGACACTTCGTCGTCGTCGGCCTTCCGCGGCTTGGACTTGGCGGGCTTGGGTGCGACTGCCTTTGGAGCGGGCGGCGGTGGAGGCGGGGGCAGTGCGGCCGGTTCGTCGTCGGGGTCGCGGGCCGGCGGAACGGTTACGGCCGCGGGGCCGGCGGCGGCGTTGCGCTTCAGGTTCGCCAGGAATTTGGCGGTCTTACTGGCGTCGCGATCGAGCGTCTGGGTGTCGTCTTGCATCGTTATCTACTGGAAAGAGTTCGGTTGGGAAGGATCAGATTCACGCCGCCATCGCAAGCGGCTCCGCCACTTGCAGGGGCTCGGCTTGTCTCAGCTCGGCGAAAACGGCCTCAAGATCGGCCGCCGCCTGCTTGTGACCGCGGGATTTGCCGGCGTCACGCTCGACGCCCGTGTCGTCGACGACCGCCTTGATGAACGCGTCGCGAAGCCCGATGCCCCGCCGGGCGACCGGCAGTCCCATCTCGCTGAGCACGCGACGCACGAGCTTGGCCTGTTCTCCGGTCGTCCTGACCTTGTTGAGCGCAATCAGCACGCAAGGCGGGGCCAATCCGTCGGCCTGTCTCGCCTCGGCGACGCGATCGATCGCCACCTTTGTCTCCAGCGTCGCGTGCACGTCCAACGCGCTGGGCAACACCGGAATCAGCACACGGTCGGCCAAATACATCAGCACATGCGTCTGATCGTTGAGTCGTGGCGATCCATCGCACACCACGTCGTCGTACTCCTCGGCAAGCGCTTCGGCTCGTTCCACGAGCGTGCCAGCGTCAGTAATCGATTCCAGTGGCATCGACGGCTCCGCCGCCGAGATCCACCGCGTCGCACTGGCCTGCGGGTCGTTGTCGAGGAAAGCAACTCGCCGACCCGCATCGTGCAGGTGAAGGGCCAGGTGCACTGCGAGCGTCGTTTTGCCGGCGCCGCCTTTTTGATTGATCACCGCGTAGATCATGACACCCCTTACATCGGCACAGTCGGCCGAGGGGCATCAGCGAAAAGTTCAACCGCTTGGTGCCGTGTGTTGCTGCTCGCGTGCTAGCACGCTTGCAAGCCTGCTAGCACGCGAGCAGCACAACGGGTCGTCACGCAGGCAGGCCGAACAGCCGCCTCGTGTTGTCGGTTGTGATTTGATCCGCTTGCTTTCCGCCCCAGCCGCGGACCTGCGCAAGACGCTTAAGCGTGTGAGCGACGTAAGCGGGTTCGCAAGGCCGCTTACCGCGAAGCGGTTCGGGCGACAAGTACGGTGCATCGGTTTCGACCAGCACGCGATTCTCAGGCACGAGCATCGCCGCGTCGCGGATGCCTTGGCTCTTCTTAAACGTCATCGGCCCGGTGAAGCCGACGTAGTGGCCCAACTCGATGATCTGCTCCACTTCGGCCGGACCGGCGGTAAAACAGTGGAATGTGGCTTCGATCTGCGGAAAATCACGCAGGATGGCCACGCAATCGCCGATCGACTCTCGGCTGTGGATCACGACCGGCAGGCCGACTTCACCGGCGACCGCCAACTGCTTCAGGAACGACGCCCGCTGGACGTTGCGCGGAATGTCGTCGTGAAAGTAATCGAGCCCGCACTCGCCGATAGCGACGACGCCCGGCTGCTGTGCCAGGTCGCGCAGCTCGCTCGAGAAGTCGCCCGCCGGCGGGTCGTAGCACGGATGGATTCCCACTGTGGTCGACACCTGCGGCAGGTCCGCGGCCAGTTCGACGCCGGCCCGGCTGTCCTCGAGCGTGACGCCGATGTTGACGAGGTGGCTCACACCCGCCGCCGCGGCACGCTGTAGGACGCCCGCCCGGTCGGCTGCGAGCTGCGGAAAGTTCAGGTGGCAGTGCGAATCAATCACGCCCGCACGGTAAGCGGGGCAGGGCGATCACCCGCTGGTGCCACACCTTGCCCTGCGAGAGAAGGTGTGGCATCAGGTTGGATCGGTGTTCTACTGAACCGCGGCGGCGGCGGTGGTGGCGACGGCTTGGGGATCGGTGGCCGATCCGTCGAGGTCGATCAACTGCCACTTGACGCTGAGCGTCGACGTGCCGCCGACCGGGGCGGCGAATTCGAGCTCGCTCCACGGCGTCAGCTCGCCGGCGTCGGGTGAGGAGATGTAGACCTGGGCCAGCTCGCGGGGCGATGTCATGCGGTCGCCGCTTGTTTCAAGCACTTCCTGCACAAACACCATCGCCTGGTCCTGCAACGTCATGCCGGCGGCAAGAATGGGTGCGTCGAATCCCACCTTAGCGCCGGCCGACTGCGGCACGACGGCTGTGGCGGGGCGACCGTCGACATCCCTGATGCCGACAGCCATCGTGCCGAGCATCTGCGTCTTGTCGTCGTCGCCCATCCAGAGCGGGTCGAGGTCGCCACCGTTGTCACCCAGGGCGACGATCGTGCTGGCTGGCCGGCTGATCTGAGTGATGTGCCAGGCACCGGCCTCCGCGCCATCGTCGCGAACCGGCGTGAACATTGTCGTGATGGTCAGGCCGGTGCCGCGCTCGTCAATGGTGATGGTGCGGACGGGTTCCACGCCATACGGCTCGGCTACGTCCTGCGTGAGCACAAGGCTCGACCCGGCAACCTCGACTTGCCACGGCACGCCGCGGAACGGAGCGGGCGGTGGCCACGGTGCGCCGAAGTGTTCGACCCAGCTTTCGAAGCCGTCCTTAGGGTTCTGCGGCCACGGCCAGACCTTGTCACCGCCGAAGTTCTGCCAGTCGTCACCGCCGTCAAAAATCTGCCCGGCCAGCTGAGGGTTGGTCCACAGCACGTTACCGGCCTCGCCCGATCCGGTCTTGCCGTAGTACATGATGCGGCCGATGTCGGGCACGACGACCGCATCGACGGTGCCGTTGCTGAGGCGGTAAGCGTCCCAGCCGCGGTAGGTTTCGCGGGAGATGAGGCCGTTCTCGCTCAACTCGCCACCAGACGGCTGCGTCGTGGGTGGCATCGAGTCGGACCGGCACCCGCCAAGGGCGAGCAGGGCGACGACTGAAACGGGCAGTATTGGCTTGAGCATGGCTTGGTCCTCCACGAGACTTCTCCACCTCCCGAACCCGGAAAGCGTTGTTGTGGTAGATTAGGGTATCTGGTCTCACGCCTGCGGCCCACTTATTGCGGCTGACACTTCCAAAGGTTCGCCATGCGTCTATCACTCAGCTTTGCCGTCATTGCCGTTTCTGCTGCAACCGCCAACGCCGGACTGCTGGCCGACTACGACGCGTCGCGTCACGACCGTTTTCTCAGCGACAACGGCACCAGCCGGACGTTCAACCCGGACTTCCACATGGCCGGCTTCGACCTGTCAGGCCTGGGCGTCGGGGGCAACGGTGGCATCCTCATCAGCGATCGGCACGTCCTGGCGGCGACGCACTTTCGCGGCGGTTCGTACACGTTCGTCAATGCCGCCGGTGACGAAGTTACGTTCAACGCCAGTCAGAACCGGACGATGAAAACGCGCGTGCCGAACGGCACGGGCGGGTTCAGCGAGCTCAACAGCGACGTGACGCTGGTCACGCTGGATCGTTCGGTGACAGGGGCCGACCTGTTGACGCCGATGGCCGTTGCCGATGTGCCGCTGGGCGACTTCGAGCCGCGTGACGTCTTCGTCTACGACCAGAACAACCGGCTCGGCCGCAACCTGCTCGACGGCGGGAGCCTTGATCGTCCTGACGGCACCGTCGTCCTGCCACCGATCACGCGCCTGCAGGGCGACAACAACGCCACCTGGGCCGTCACGTATGACTATGACACGTCGCTCAACGGCGGTGGGAACGGTGTCGGTGGGGACGAAATCGGCCTTGTCGGTGGCGACAGCGGGCACGGTGCATTCATCCTGACCGACGCGGGCGATGTGGCCGTCATCGGCACCCACTACGCGGTGGTGACAGGCAACGGCGTTCTGCCACCAAATCCGGGCGAAACGTACCTCAGCCTCACCAGCCTTGCCGCGGCCTATCGCACGCAGATCGAAGGCTTTGTCGCTGCCGACGGTGCGCAGGCGCGGTTCGTCAGCGTCATTCCCGAGCCCGGCACGGCGACGTTGCTGGCTGTTGGTGCGTTGGTTGCGTTGCGACGCAAGCGATAGAGCGTGTCAGCGTTGTCGCAGGCGCCACAGCAGTCCGCTGCCCGCGAGGATGACCAGCGCGTTACCGACCCAGATGATGCTGAGGCCAATGTTTGAGGGCCGAAGCTTTGACGGGTCGGCCAGGTCGCCCTCGGTGATCTTGCCGATGTCTTCGACGATGCCCTGTCCGAGCATGATGAACGCGATACACACCGCGGCCGGGACCATGGAGACGGCAAAGGCGGTGAGGAAGTTGCCGCTTTTGAACATGAGTCCGAGCCCCGCACCCATCAACGGCAGGAACGTGCAGGCGACGACGAATGCCGCCCGGGCGTGAAGTTCACCGACGACACCGGCCTCCTGCTTGAGCAGCTTGCCGAGCAGGTACGACCGGCCGCTGATGCCCATCGGCACGCCGCCCAGCGATTCGTTGGCCCGCTGCAGGTAGTCGGCGGCGTCGAGCTCGCTTAAGGCAAACACTTCGCCTGGCATCGGCACCCGCACGCGACGCTCCACGCCACGGCCCGTCGTCGTCCGGTCGCCCACCGCGACGGCAGCGTCGGCAAAGGTGAAGGTGACGAGCATCTCGCCCGCGTCACCCGAGCCGCCGAGCGGTTCGACCTCGACGCGAGCTTGTGTCGACTCGATGAGCAGCGTCTCCGTGCCACCCTCTGCGGTGCGGGTGATCTGGCGCAGGCGGACGGGGATGCCGTCGAAGACGAGGGCCTTGTGGTCGACAATGCGGCCCGGAGCGTCGGCGGAAAAGCGGTAGTCGCGCCGGTCACCCTGGGCGGTGTCGGCGTCATCGGCATCGGGCACGTCCGGCGCCAGCGTGATGCCGCCACCGACGGCCCGCTCGCTTAGGCGGCGAAGGTAGACGACCTGCTGGTCGAGGCGTGCCTGACCGTCGAGGATGCGGCTGATGCGGCTGGCCCGTTCGGGTTCGACGAGCAGGCCACGCAGCTCACCGACGGCCATGAACTTCGGATTCGTACGCAGCGGCACCTCGCGGCGGATCGGGCCGAACTGGGCCGAACTGGCGGCGGCAATCATCGGGGCCGGTCCGTCACCGTCGGTCTTGGTGCCGATCGTGGGCGGAAACTTTGCCCCGTCTGCCAGGACGACGCTGATGATAAATTCGCTTCGGGTCAGGGCCGATTGTTCAAACCCGTCGCGGCCGTAACCGGGCGGCTCGATGAAGATCGTCGCCGACGCGGCGGCGTAATACTCCTCCGGCACGCGGGGCAACGTTTCCTCCCGCTCGCCCCCGCGATATCGCACCACGGCGGCGTCTTCGAGGCGTACGACCTGCACGTTGTCGCTGGCAAAGGCGGTGAGGCGGCCTTCGTCGCGGGCGCGGGAAACGATCTGAGCGATCTCCTCGTCGCTGGGCAGGATGGCCCGGCGTGCAAACACCGTCACGCGGCCGCCCTGGCCGGTGAACGTCGCCCGGCTCGTGCGGTTGATCTGGCTGCTGACGAGTTGTGCGAGATTGCCCCAGACGGTCTGCTCGACCTTCAAGTTGGCGAACGGGACGACGGTGGTCAGCAGGCTGACGGTGGTGAGCCCGAGGAGCCCGCCGAGCACGAGGGCCGGAAGCAGCAGGCCGAATGGTGACACGGCGACCCCGGCGGCCTTGGCGGCTGTGGCTTCGTTGTCGGCCGCCATGCGGCCGTACACAAAGCTCGTCGCAAACAACGCCGCCACCGGTAGCGAATAGACCAGCATCGCCGGCATCAGCCACGCCAGCACCGTCACGGCCTGGACGGTGCCCAAACCCTGCTCGCCGAGCGGTTTGAGCAGGCCGGCGAAGCTCAACACGCCCGCCAGCGTGACCGTCGTCAACACAAAGACCCGAAGCAGGTCGCGGAAGATGTAGCGGAACAGCGTGCTACCCACGGCAACCTTTATTCTTCAGTCGGGATGACAGGATTCGAACCTGCGACATCTTGCTCCCAAAGCAAGCACTCTACCAAGCTGAGCTACATCCCGATCGTCGGCCACAGTCTACACGCTCCGACGGCCGAGACGACAGGGCGATCCTGGAGGGCCGCTTGTGCGTTGCTCATGTCGAGAGGCTTACGCTCTTGCCATGCGGATGCCGCTGATGATGTTGGGCCTGATTCTGGCCGGTTGTGCGTCGACCGAGCCGCCGGCGGAGCCTTCGCAGTGGGACGTTCGCGGCGGTACCAACGAGGTCGGGCCGGCCGTCTACGCGGGCGACACGATTCTGCTCGATTACCAGCCGACGCAGCAGCTTGTCACCGACCACACGCTGCCCGATGCCGCCAGGTTCCCGGCCATCGATGTGCATTGTCACTGGTCGCTCGAGCAGGACCCGCAGGCGATGCTGGCGGCCATGGACACGCTCAACCTCACCCACGCCGTCAATCTCAGCGGCGGTGACACGATCGAAAAGATCGCGGCGATGAGGCAGCAGTTCGACAGCGAACGCTTCGTCATCCTCGCCAACCTCGACTACAACCGGCTTGGCGACGACGACTTTTACCGCCAGTACCTCATCGACGCCCAAGCGGCGGGGGCCAAGGGCCTGAAGATCTGGAAAAACCTCGGCCTGGGATTGAAAGACGCCGACGGCCGACGCGTGGCCGTCGATGACAAGCGGCTCGACGTCGTCTGGCAAACCTGCGGCGAGCTCGGCATGCCCGTGCTCGTCCACGTCGCCGACCCGGCAGCATTCTTCGAGCCGATCGACGCCCGCAACGAACGCTGGACGCAGCTCTACCGCCACCCCGATTGGTCGTTCTACGGCGACGAATTTCCGAGCCGGCGGCAGATACTGGCCGAGCGGGACCGCATGATCGCCCGGCATCCACAGACGCAGTTCATCGGTGCCCACGTCGCCAACGAGGCCGAAGATCTGGCGTCGCTGGCCGAGCGGATGCGGAAGCTGCCCAACTTGCACGCCGACATCAGCGGCCGCGTCGCGGAGTTGGGCCGCCAGCCGTACTCCGCCCGCAAGTTCTTTCTCGAGTTTCAGGACCGCGTCATGTTCGGCACCGACCGCTACCCCGGCCGCCCCGATCAACCGCGGTATCGCCGATACTTCGAGTTCCTCGAGACCGACGACGAGTCGTTCGACTACCACGAACACGCCTTCCCGCCGACGGGCGAGTGGAAGATCTACGGCATCTTCCTGCCGGACGACGTGCTGAAGAAGATCTACCACGACAACGCCGCCAACTTGCTCGGCCTTTCCGCAAGCCGCCCATGACACAACCGTTTGTCCTGTCGACGCTGTTCGTGCTCGGGCTGTTGCTCGTCGGCTTCGTCCTGCGGGCGGGCATCAAGCCGCTTCGCCTGCTGTTCGTGCCGGCCAGCGTCGTCGGCGGGATCGTCGGGCTGGGCGTGATTCAGGCGGTGCTCCGAACGGACGCGGCAGGCATCGCGGCTGACATCAGCAATGTCATCGCCGATTGGCCGGGCCTGCTGATCGCAGTCGTCTTCGCCGGCCTGCTCATGGAGCGGCCGGGCAAGAAGTTCAGCGAGGCCATCGTCGCCGCCAGTCGGCAGGGCATTGTCGTCTGGATCATCGTCTTCGGCGAGGCCTTCGTCGGGCTGCTGGCGTGTGCGCTCTTCATCCTGCCGTACTACGACGTGCCGGCGAGCTTCGGACAGCTCATCGAAACCGGCTTCGCCGGCGGGCACGGCACGGCGGCGGCGATGGGCGAGGTCTACGACGCCCTCGACTTCGCCCAGGGGCGCGACCTGGCGTTCCTCTTCGCCACGGTCGGCCTGCTCTACGGCGTGGTCAGCGGCATCTTCTTCGTCAACCTCGGCGTGCGACGCGGCTGGCTCCGCGGCGGGCCGCACACGCAAGCCGTCGACACGCCTAGTGACATCACCATCCCCGTCGTCTCCGGCCTCGAGGCGCGTCACGACCCCAAGCCGTCTGCCTTTGCACGCGTTCGGGCGGAAGTCATCGATCCGTTGGCGTTTCAGCTGTGCCTGCTGGCCGTCGCCTTCGCGGTGGGATTCGCGTTGCAGCAGCTTTTCCTGCTCGTCGCCGGTGCCGTTGCGCCCGAAGATGCCCTCAAGTTCGTCGGCAAAATCCCGCTCTTCCTCTTCACGCTCCTCGGCGGCTGGGTCACGCGCGAGGCCATGCACCTGCTCGGCGTCGGCGACCTCATCGACGGCCCGTCCATCCACCGGCTCGGCGGCATCGCGATGGAGATCCTCATCGTCGCCGCCCTCGCCACGCTTCGCCTCGAGGCGGCGGCGGACTTCCTCGTGCCCGTGCTCATCCTGCTCGGCGTCGGCTTCGCGTGGGTCGCCTTCTGCCTGCTCTGGGTCGGCCGAAAGCTCTTGCCGCGGCAGCACTGGTTCGAGTTGGGCCTGCTGAACTACGGCATGAGCACCGCCACGACCGCCCAAGGCGTGCTGCTGCTCCGCATCGTCGACCGCGATCTCGATACCGACGCCGCCAGCGACTACGCGGCAGCGGCACCGCTATCGGCACCGTTCATCGGTGGCGGCGTCATCACGGTCCTTGGCTTGCCGCTGGCGCTTGCGAGCTTCAATGTCTGGACGGTGCTCTCCGTCATGGCGGTCGTGCTCATTGCACTCTTCATCGCCGGCTGGTTACTGAGGGACCGGCAAAAAGTTTAGAACTGCTGGACAGGGTTGACGTTGAATGCGACCTCTTGTTCATGTCCCACGCCAGCACAAGTCAAGAGGCCGAACGCCGCCGCAGGCCGCGGGAGGCGTTCGTCGTCGATGCCCGCCTTGCCTGTCCCACGCCGAGGCCGCGTCCCAGAGATTTGCCCCCTGAGGCCGAATTCTGTCCCCACGAGTCGTGCCGTGCCACAATCGTCAATCGCAGCCGCGACGGCGTGCGGCTCGTGACCAACAAGGCTCTGCCCGTCGGTGCCTATCAGAAGGTTCAGGTCGAGGATGATCCCCGCGAACGCGAAGCCAAGGTGATTCGTTGCGTTGCCGTCGGCGACGGCACGTTCGACGTCGGTGCGGTGCTCTGCTGAAGCCAAAGCAGCTCCAGGTCAACGACAGCTCGTCGGCCCCTGATCCGGACGCATCATTTAGCGTTCGGCTGCTCTAACGTCGGCCCCATGTCCGACGCGGCGACCTCATCTCCTGTCCTGATCATTGGTGCGGGCCTGGCCGGCCTGTGCTGTGCCAAACACCTTGGCGATGCAGGGCGGCCGACGATCCTGATCGACGCCGCCGACGCGCCCGGCGGGCGCGTTCGCACCGATCGGCACGCTGACGGCTTCCTGCTCGACCGCGGATTTCAGGTCTTCCTCGACAGCTACCCCGAGGCGGCCGACGTGCTCGACCTCGAGGCGCTGAATCTCAAGCCGTTCGAGCCGGGGTCGTACACGCGGCTGGGCAACATCGACCGCTGGCTACCGCTGAGCGATCCGTACCGCCGTCCGTCGCGAGCGCTGGCGACGGCACTTTCACCGGCGGCAACGCTGAAGGACAAGTGGCTGATCAGCAAGCTCCGCCGCGACGTGCGGCGGGGCGATCTCGAGCGACTGCTGGTCGACAGCGAGCCCCGCTCGACCCTCGATTATCTGCGGGCGTTCGGCTTCAGCGACCGGATCATCGAAACCTTTTTCCGCCCGTTCTTCGGGGGCGTCTTCCTCGATCGATCGCTGTCAACCAGCGCCAGGCTGTTCCGCTGGTTGTTCCGGCTGTTCGCCGACGGCAACGCGTGCGTCCCGGCGGCCGGCATGGAAGCCATTCCACGGCAACTGGCCGCCCGGCTCAAGCACTGCGAGATGCGAATGAACACGCGGGTCGCCTCGATCGGTGATGACTCTGTCACGCTTGAAAGCGGCGAAGTGCTCACCGGCTGTGCGGTCGTCGTGGCGACGAATGCGACCGTCGCACGGACACTGCTCGGCGACCGCCTGCAGGGGCCGACGGTGACGATGCGGCGGACGGCGACGCTCTATTTCGCGGCCGACAAGCCGGTGGTGCCGGACAACCTGTTGCTGCTGAGTGGCGCGACGGACAAAGCCGCCTCGCCGGTCAACACGATCGCCCAGCTGTCGGTCGCCGCCCCGTCGTACGCGCCGGCCGATCAGCAGCTACTGAGCGTGAGCGTGGTCGATGTGCCCAAGGCCGACGACGCGGAGCTGATCGAGATGGTCCGCCACGGGATGGCCCACCTGGTCGGCGGCGACTACGCGGCAGCGTTGAGGCATCTGCGGACGTACCACATCGAAGAGGCTTTGCCGAGCCAACCACCGCCGACGTTGGCCCAGCCGCACAAGCCGGCGAAGATCGGCGATCGGTTGTTCGTCTGCGGCGATTACCGGGATACGGCGAGCATCAACGGCGCCATGCTGAGCGGTCGCCGCGCCGCCGAAGCCGTCGCGGCCACGGTGCAGGTCGACGATCAGTGAACCGGTGCCGTCACGCGGGCGGAGTCACTTCAGCGGCATTGTGTGGCGCAGGGACCTGTCGCATCACCAGCGTCCCTGCAACGACCACAACGACGCCCAGCAGTGCCCACGCCATGTTCCCGCCGAAGAAACCGACGGCAATCGGCCCCAGGGCGAGCAGGGCGACCACCACGCGTGACCTGGCCGTCGGCACGAGCAGGTAGACCGGGAACAACAGCCCGTAGAACGCCAGCAGCGAGCGATAGATGATTTCGCCGTAGCTGTAGCCGAGCAGTTCCAGCCGGAACAGCGAGGCGAGCGTCTCCGTCCCGTCGGCGACCACGATCGGCACCTTCACCGCCAGGCTCCAGCCCAGCAGGGCACAGGCGAGCGACGTGGCAACCCACGAAGTGCCGGGCTGCAGGCCCGGCCGCTCGGTCGCGTCGGCCAGCTTCGACAAGGCGTCGAGGTGGGCGATGTTCGTGAAAGCGACCTGCAACGCCAGATGAACGGTTACGGCAATGGCGGCGACGCCTGCGGTGCTGCGGAGCGTGAACTCGGCGATCAGGAGGCCCGGCAGGACGGTGGCGTAGCCGAGCGTGAGCAGGATCATCGTCAGGAACATCACGCCGAACCCGACGCCGAACACGAGCTTGCCGCGGTCGCCGCTCATCTGGCGGGTCGACTGGAGCGAGACGTCGAGCAGCGGGCACGTCAGAAAGCCCAGGCCGCACACGGCGGCAAGGCCCAGGAGCGGCCAGAGTTCAGCCATGCGCAATGAGCCGACAGCTGGTAGGCCCAAGGCATCGACCGACCACATCACGCTGCCCGCCAGCAGCGACGCGAGCCAGATCCACGGGGCTAGGCGGTAAAGCGAAGGCCCGACCCGGCGGGCGACGAGCGGCAACAGCGAGACGGCCAGGCCCAGCGGCAGGCCGACACTGCCGCCGACGAGTCGTGTCGTCAGCCAGGTCAGCGTGAAGGTCTGCAGGACGATCGTGACGGCCGAGAAGACGCCGACGGCGGTGGCATGGCGGACGGTGAAGGCCGCCGACGCCCGGGCCGACGTCATGACCCACCCGACGGCGGCGGCGCCGATGACGTTGGGCACGGCAAAGGCGACCCACCCGAGCAGCCCGAAGTCGCGGACGAGCAGGACCGGCAGGAACATGCCGATGACCCACGTCCAACTGACGGCCACGTGGCACGCAAGCAGAAAGCACGTCGAGAGTGGCAACCGCGTCGTTTCGGGCATGCGTGGGCGACGGTAGTCGCAAATCCGTTGTCACAAGTGCCCGGCCGCGCTGCGCCGCCGCGGCCGCCATGGCGCACGGTTCAAAAGGCGCAAGACGACCGCAAAGCAACGCGAACTGCTGCAGTTTTCAGGTCGAATCACGTTGTACGTACGCGAAAAATGCGTCACGGCCGACGACCCGCGGACGCACTGGCAGGTCCCGAAAGTGTTCCACGTGGAACCATCGTCGACTCGGCCGTGCCCGCGAACCCTCGCCACGCAACGGCATCGAGGTCGGCAATGTTCCACGTGGAACATTCTGACCGTTTCGCCCCCGCCCCGGCCCGATCGGCCGCCGCGGCGCAGCGCTTAATCGCTCGCCTCGCCGAAGGAACGTCGAAGCATGATCGCCTTTCGGAGTCGTTCGAGGTACAGCGGGGCGGGCAGCTCTTCGCAGCCGAAGGTCGAGAGGTGATTGGTGCGTGCCTGGGCGTCGAGGAGGACGAACTTTTGCGCTCTGAGCCGGTCGACGAGGCTCACAAGAGCGACTTTGCTGGCGTCGGTACGGCGATGGAACATGCTTTCGCCGAAAAACGCGCCGCCCAGGCTCACGCCGTACAAGCCACCCACGAGGCTGCCGTCGTCGACGGCGTAGGCCTCGACGCTGTGGGCAAAGCCTTCGTGATGCAGTCGGACGTAAGCGGCGACGAGTTCTTCACTGATCCACGTCCCGTCGTCGCGGCCGGTCATGCAGGCCCGCATGGTTTCTTCGAACTGCGTGTCGAACCGGACCTCGAACAATCGCTTTTTTAAGGTTTGCCTGAGCGATCTGCGGATGTGGAACCGTTCGTCGAGCGGAATCACCCCCCGCGGGTCGGCTGTGTACCAACGGGTCTGACCGTCCGTGTCGGTCATGGGGAATGCGCCCTGCGCGTAAGCGCTGAGCATCACTTCGGGATCGAGCGACGCAGTCCTCATCCGTCGCCGAGTCTAGCGGAGGAAAAGTGACCTTGTTCTACGTGGAACTCGGTTCTCACGAGTCCGGCAGCGAGCGTTTGAGAAAGTCGATGGCGTTACCGCCGAGGATGCCGCTGATCTCGGCGTCGTTGAAGCCGGCGGTCGAAAGGGCGTCGCCGAGCCTGGGCCAGTCGGCGGCGGATCGGAGTTCTGCGGGCAGGTGTTCGTGGCCGAACCCGCCATCGGCATCGCTGCCGAGGGCAACGCGGTGCGGGTTCCCGATCACCTCGCAGGCGTGGCGGACGTGCTTGGTCCAGTCGTCGAGCGTGGCTTGCCGCTTGCCGAGCTCGCTGGGCGGCAGGAGGAACTTGTCGTAGAGGTTGATCCCGATGATCCCGCCGTGCAGGGCGATGCGCTTGATCAGCTGATCCGGCAGGTGTCTGCCGCTCGGGTCGTCGCCCACGATTGCTCGGCAATTCGAATGGCTGGCGAACAGCGGGCAGTCGGTCAGTTCGGCGAGTTCGAAGACCGCGTCGTCGGCCAGGTGCGACACGTCGTGGATGAAGCCGGCTTCGTCAAGGTGCGGCACAAGCTTGCGACCGTCGTCGGTAAGTGGGCCGGGCTCAAAGGTGCCGCCGGTCCATCGGGTGCGTCGCCAGGCGAGTCCGACGATGCGAACGCCGCGATCGAACCAGGCCTGTGGTGAGTTGGCATCGTCCTCACCGGGCAAGGCAATGGCGTCGGCCCCTTCCATCAGTACGACGATCTTGAGCCCTTTTTCCGTAAGATCAGCCGTGGTCTTGACCAGCGTCGCCGACCGCTCGACTTCGTATACGACAAGCTGCTCGGCACACATGGCCGCGGCAGTGGCGTGGTCGGCGTAACCGTCGCGGTCGGAGCCTTCGAGCTTGGGCAAGGCGAAGAGCGTGCCACCGATCAGCTCGACACCGCCCGCCCCGAGGCGACTCCATGAGACGGCATGCTCGGTGTCAGCGACGTCCGCGTGTAAATCCCGCCCGCGGACCGCGTGCCAGGCCAGATCAAGGTGCAGGTCGACGATCATGCCGCACGTTAAAGCGCGTGGCCCATCTTTTCGCGTTTCGTCTTGAGGTACGACGCGTTGTGCGTGCCCGGCTCGACGACGACGGGCAGCTGCTCGACGACCTCCAGGCCGTGCCCCTCGATGCCGTAGATCTTTTTGGGGTTGTTCGTGAGCACGCGCAGGCGACGCAGGCCGAGGTCCTTGAGCACCTGCACACCGATGCCGTACTCGCGGCGATCTGACGGGAAGCCAAGCTTGAGGTTGGCCTCGACGGTGTCGAGCCCGCCGTCCTGCAGGCGGTAGGCGTGGAGCTTGTTGGTCAGCCCGATGCCGCGTCCTTCCTGACGGAGATAGAGCAGCACGCCACGACCCTCGGCCTCGATGCGACGCATGGCCAGATCGAGCTGATCGCCGCAGTCGCAGCGACCGCTGCCAAAGACGTCACCCGTCAAACACTCGCTGTGGACGCGGACGAGCGTCGGCTCCTCGACCGGCACCGGCGCTGCCGTCGGGCTTGCGCTGGCCGATGTCGTCGCCCTTGACGAGCGCCAGGTGCGGGTGCTGATCGACGGCCGACTCGTAGGCGTGGAGCTTGAAGTCGCCCCAGCGTGTGGGCAGATCGACCGTTTCAAGCCGTTTAACAAGGGTTTCCCGCTGGGTGCGATAACGGATGAGCTCGGCGACCGTGCACATCTTCAGGCCGTGTTTGGCGGCAAAGGCTTCGAGGTCGGGTCGCCGCGCCATCTCGCCGTCGTCGCGCATGACCTCGATACCGACGCCCACCGGGTGAAGGCCTGCCAGGCGGCACAGGTCGGTCATGCCCTCGGTGTGGCCCGCTCGGACGAGCGTGCCACCGTCACGGGCGCGGATCGGCTGGACGTGACCGGGCCGATCAAAGTCGTCGGCATGGGCGGCGGGGTCGGCCAGGCGACGCACGGTGGCCGCCCGCTCGCTCGTGCTGACGCCGGTCGTGATGCCGAAGTCAGCAGTCGCGTCGACGCTGACGGTGTAGGCCGTTCCACGCTGGGCGGTGTTGACGCCTGCCTGCGGGCTGAGCTTGAGCCGATCGGCCGTCTTGGCGTCGACGGCAACGAACAACATGCCGCGGCCTTCACGCAACATGAAGTTGATCATCGTCGGCGTCACGAACTCACCGGCGGCGATGACGTCGCCCTCGTTCTCGCGGTCCTCATCGTCGACCAGCACGATCATCTTGCCCTGACGCAAGTCCTCCAGACAGTCGGCAATCGAGTCGAACGGCATGGGGCATGGTAGCGGGACCTCCGCGTGCACCTTTCGCGAGTGCGAGCACGGCCGCCTGATGACCCTGACAACAGGTTGCATCAGATGGGAACGCGGTACCGGCATTTGCGGATTTCACCCGTGGTATGAAGCGGGTGATTCCGCGGAACGTCGACTATCTCCATCAGCTCACCACCAAGCCGCTCGATCGTTCGGCGGCTGGGCTTGTTGTCGGGGTCGCAGGTGATCGACAGCTCCGTCAGACCGTGATGTCGCGCCAGCGGATAAAGCAAACGCGTCGCCCGCTCGGCCAAGCGCTGGCCACGGCAGGGCGGGAAGACGCCATAACCGACGTGGCCGACATAGCGGGCCATCGCCGGCCCGCCACCAATGCGAAGGTTGATCGAGCCGCCGAACCCGACGAACCCATTGGCCGGGTCGTTGACGTGCATCCAGAAGCGGTAGGCGTGCAGCCGCTTTCGCTCGTGGTCGAGCAGGTGCTCGTGTCCGCGAGGTGTCCGCAAGATCTCTGCCCTGAAGCGAGTCGCGTTGAATTGGCACACCGCGTCGCCCCGGCAGTCCGCTCTGGAGCAGGCCAGTAGGAACGCATCGACACCGGCCGGACTCGGCTCGGTCAGCGTTAGAATGCCGTCATGCGTGGGGCCGAGATCGTCCAGATCAGCGAAGCAGAAGGGTGTTGTGCGTCGCCAAAGTCGAGAAAGCAGCACGGCAAGCGACGGTAGGAACCTTTGAAGATCCCGAACGCGACGCAGCCCGCAGGGTGTGCCTGCGGGCTGCGTCGACTGTGACCTGGGTTGCTCAGAAGAACAAGAACAACGGCGTGCCGTCGGCACCGACGATGTTCTGCCACTTCAGCCAAAGGAAGGCCAGAGCAACGATGGCGGCGACACAGGCAACGCCTGTCAAGGCCGTGTAGATGTTGTTCGTCGGGCGGATGACGACCGTTTCGGTACGTGTGCGGGTCATGGCAAGGCTCGTTGAGGCAGACGAAGGAAAGACGATCAGTTCGACGCGGTGCGGACACGGTCGCTGCGGGCGATTTCGCCGACGCGGTCGCCGCGAAGGCTGCCGAAGGCGGTCTTGTTGTCGACCTCTTCGACCGTCATGAGGCCCAGCAGGGCACCGGTGCGGTCGTCGAAGACGGCCAATTCCATGCCGGTGCGGACATCATCTTCGCTGCCGATGCTGATCTGGGCGTAAGGGCCGTTTTCGAGCTCCGTGCGACCGGTGATGATGCCGTTGACGTCTTTGGCACCGAGATTCGCAGGAATGGCGTCGGAGTTCATGCCGAGCGAGCCAAGGGCACTCTTCATGCGGCCGTTCATCGCAGTGAGTTCGGCGATCTTTTCCTGCTCGGCCCGGAGGGCGCGGCGGGTGAAGGTCAACTCGTTCTGCACCTGATTGAGCTGGGCCTGCGTGGCACCGTACTGCTCAGTGATCTGGCTGGTCTCGCCGCGAAGACTGGCCAGCTGCTGCTGCAGGGCATCGTACTGTTGGGTCGTGACGGTGACGGCCTGGGCGGTCGCGCTGACGGTGGCCTGCTCGAGGGCGAGCTGGCTTTGCAGGCGGGCGGCTTCGGCGCGGGTTTCGTCGAGCTGGGCACGCAAGGAGCCGACATCGGTCTGAGCCGAGTTGAGCCGGTTGACGAGTTCGTCGACCTCGCGTCGGGCGTTGCTGACGCGGGTGTCTGCCGCGGTGGTGCTGCGGGCGGCAGTCGCATTAGCGATGGCGATGGCTTCCTTGGACGTCTCGAGATCCGCCTGGAGGCCTGGAATGGTGTTCAGGAACGTCACCGCCGCCGCCGACAACAGCAGCGAGAGTACGACGAGCACAACGACGAAGACTCGGGTCAACACGCTCACGGAAGCAGCCTCCTCAGAGGAACGGGCCCGATGGCAGGAAGCCGAAGGACCTTTGGGGTTCAGTGCCAGACTGTGCGGCCGAAGCCGGCACGGTGGCGGGGCGGGGTCACGTTCATCGGCATCGGCCGAGACGTGCGGTCTGTCATGCTAATGGCCGCCGCACCCGTGTCAACGCGTGGGGGTGACCAGAACCGACAAAGTTTGTTCTCGGACCCTCCAGGTGATGATCAAGTGGCCACGAGAGTCGCCGCCCAGGCGCTGCATGTGGTCGGCATGGCATGCTCGACAACGACCCAGAGCCGCGGTCCGTAGGACTGCAACTCTGGGTTGCACGTCCTTCTTTAGAAGCTCGTCACCGCTGCGGTCTTGGCTTCGCGGACGTTCTTGACGAACGTGCTGCTCTTGGCCTTCTCGGCCAGCATCTGGGCGTACTTCTCGTCCGTCGCGTCGTCAAAGGGCAGGTCGACCCAATCGTCGGTCCATGCGCTCAGGAGCATCGCGTTGGCGAGCATGACGCCGTTGAGGCCGTCGGTGCCGGGCGCTAGCAAGGGTTTCTTATCGAGGACGGCCTCGACGAAGTTGATGAAGATGCCACGGTGCTCAGGGCCGTGACCCCCCGGAATGTCTGTCTTCCACGTCTCGGGTCGTGCAAAGCCTGCATCGGTCTCTTTGAGGAAAGTCTGCACACTCTCTGGCGTCCGCCAGAAGGTGATGTCACCGCCTTCCATGAGCACCTTGCCGCGGTCGCTGGCGATCTCTAGGAACTGCGTGCCTGGTGCTTCACCGGTGCTGGTGACGAACGTGCCTGTCCCGCCGTTCTCGTACTCGACGTAGCAGGTGACCTCGTCTTCGGTCTCGATGTGGTGGTGCTGACCCAACTTGCAAAACGCCCGCACCCGCTTGGGCATGCCGCAGATCCACTGGAAGAGGTCGAGATTGTGCGGGCTCTGGTTGAGCAGCACGGCCCCGCCTTCGCCCTCCCACGTGCCTTTCCAGTCGGCCGTATCGTAGTAGTACTGCGTCCGGAACCAGTCGGTCAGGACGTACATGGTCCGCTTGATGTCGCCGATCTCGCCACTTTGGACGAGCTTCCGCATCTGCTGGTGACTCTTACGAGTCCGCTGGTTGAACATGATGCCAAAGACCAGGCCCTTCTCGGCCTCGGCCTTGACCGCGGCGGCATTCATCTCCTTGACCTGCTTGGTATAGACACCCGCCGGTTTCTCGCTCAGCACGTGCAGGCCGTGCTCGAAGGCCATCATCGCCAGCGGTGGGTGGAAATAGTGGGGCGTCGCGATCAGTACAGCATCGACCGTGCCGCTCTTCATGAGCGACTCTGCGTCGGCAAAGATCTGGACCTCGTGTCCGGCATGTTCGCTGACCGCCGTCTCAAGCTTCTTGGCGTCCTTGTCAGCAACGGCCGTCACACGAAGTCGGTCGACCGGCTTGTCGCGGGTGAGCATCTGCAGGTGGGTCGTACCCATGCCGCCGATACCGATGATGCCGAGTCGGAGTTCGTTCTTTTGTGCTTGTTGGTCGCTCATGTGGCGCGGCATTGTCGAAGATTGGTTGCAGCACCGCAAGCAGAAGAAATTATGCGAAGGCCGCAACCCGATCGGCCTTAATGGGTACAGCAAGGGGCGACCGCCACCGGCCGCCCACCCCGTTTCCGCGGTATCGAGGAGCGACTATGGGCACAGCGACGAGTCAGACGATCAGGCAGACGACACCGGCTACAGCCGAGCGAGGCCACCGTGTAGGCTCTGCCCAGCCGGTCAGGCCCTCGCTTCCTTCCCGCAGGCCAGTCGTCCGTCGCCAGATTGCCCCTCGCGTAGCCGTGCCGTCCGAACCCGTACCACCGACGCCGCCCGCTCGCCGCGCCTGGCCCGACGACGGCCGACCGGCTGTCCGTGCCGACGACCGGATCAGCAAGGGCGGGCCGACCTATTTCGAGAAGGCAGTCGAAGACAACGCCCGTCGCCTGCTCGGCATCGCCCGCGGCATCGTCGGGTATCGAGCTAGCGGTGAAGACGTTGTTCAGCAAGCGCTGACGAACCTGTTTCGTCACCGCGATCGGTATGACTGGCGCGAGCCGGGGCCGTTGCTTAAGCGGGCGACGGTTAATGAGGCACTTCGCCTGCTCAGGCCGCCGCGCATGAGCATGATTCCTGACGACTCCGCCGGTGCAGACGCTCGGCTGGGGCGAGACCGGCAGAACGCCCCGGACGCGCCCCTTGAACGGGCTGAAACTGTCGACAAGGTGCGCGAAGCCATCGCCGACTTGCCCGAGCACTTCCGGGCGGCCTTGGTCTTGTGTGAGTACGAGGGCATGAGCTACCAGCAGATCAGCGAGACGCTCGACTGCTCTATTCCTCAGGTCAAGACGTGGCTGCACCGTGCCCGTCGTAAGCTTGCCACAAAGCTCGGCGGCTACGTTGATGGCGAGCGGGCAGACGCAGAACCGACCAACACCCACGACGCCGCCTGACCACCGCAGTCGTCTGACGAACCACCAATCGCCCGCAACAGCCATTCCTCCATGTCCACCAACGGCAACTTGCCAACACAACATCCACCCGCCGACGCCGGCGAGAGCGGCGTGTTTGACTTCTACGTCCAGCAACTTGAGACGTACCTCGATGGTGAACTCGACGCGGCCGAAGCGGCAGTCGTGCGTCAGCGGCTCAGCGAAGAACCGGCCTACGCGGCGTCGTTGGCACGGCTTGAATCGTCCCGCCGGATGCGGATCGACGGGTTCTGCGCATTCGGTGACAACTGCAACGACGACGAAGCGGCTCAACGCCTCTGCAAGTCTGCCTCGGTCCTTACGACGCGAGAGACATCGACGGGGCAGCACGCCTCGCGACACAGCACCTGGTGGCTTGGCAGTGCCGCGGCGGCGTGTGTGACGGTCGGCCTCGGTATCGGCTTCATCGCCGGGGGCGGCGGCCTCGACTTTGGCACCTCACCAGCCGACCCGCAGGGCAACCCCTTGCCGTCGAATGTCACGCCCGGCCTCATCAGCGACAACGGCGACCGCACCGGTCCGCCTGCCGAGGTCGACCAAACGCCCGATCGTGAACAATCCCCGGCGTTGTCGGATTAGTTCTTCGTCGGTTGCGAGACATAGCCAGAGGCCGCGGCATATCGATGCCGCGGCCTTTCACATATGCCACCACGTCGCCCGCTGTGCTGCGTCGACGGCCGTTAAATTGGTGCCGGCTCTTCTTCCGGGGCGACGCCGACCTTCTCGCGAAGGCGTGCTTCCATGCCACTGACTTCTTTGGCGAGCGTGGAGTTCGGGTAGTCGCGGCGGATAATTCCGCCCAGACGTAACGCTTCGCTGAAGTCACGAGAGTGGATTGCCTCGCTGTAACGCTCTTTGAGCTTCATGAGCTTGTCACGAAAGACCTCCCGGGCCTCATCCTGAAGCTGCCGTCCTTCGTCGGGCGTGAGGTAGGCGTCGAGTTGCTTGAGCAGATCAGAGCCTCTGTCGGCGTCGCCGCTGGAGTGGGCGTCGCGGAACTGGCTGACCAGATCGACCTTGCGCTGCTGGCGACGCTCTTCGATCTTCGTGCGAAGCAGCCGGACCCGCATGTCGTTGTCGTACTTGTTGATGAGTCGATCTGCCTCGGCAAAGGCGTCGCTCCACCGCTCGGCGTCGCACAAGTCGTCGACCCGGCTCGTCGCGTCGCCAATCTCGTGCCCGCGGGCGTCATCGAGTCGACGACGGATCTCCTCGCGGAACCGCTCAGCCTCGTTGCGATAGCCGAACGCCTTTTCGAACTCGTCGGCCAGCAGGCGAGCACTGGCGTAGTCGCCCTTGAGCAGGTCCTCCTCGATCGCCCGGCGAACAACTTCGCGGTCGCGATCGCGATAGGCGACCTGCTTGCCACGCTCGCTGATGCGGGTGTTTTCGGCCACTTTCTGAGCTGCCGAAACGACGGCGCCGACGCTGTTGCGAAGTTCGCGGGTCGTGTCGACAGCGCGCTCGCTGACCGCTGCCTGCTGCCTGGCCGCGTGCAAGACAGCCGAGACGACAGCCGACGCGGCCAAAGCGATGACGACCGCAAGCACACCCGCCGCCGCGATGGCGTAGTCGCCAAACTGGACGAGCCGGTAGATGCCGTACCCCAGCAACGCGAGTCCCAGCAGCAGGGCGAGCGTGCTGACCCAGGGCGCTGCCCCGCGGCCAGTGCCTTGGGCGTCGGAAGTCGTGGTTGAACCGTCGCTTGCGTTATCTTGGGTCATGATCGGGCTCCGCGCCCTCATCTTACACGAAGTCCCACGCTTTGTGACCGTCGCAAGGGTCATGCGAACGTGATGCTGCACGAGTGTCCGCCAGACGCTTCTCCTCGGCCTCCGGGCGGCGGACGTATTCGGGCAACAGTGCTACTGGTTCGACCGTCTGGCCACGCTTAAGTCGCCCGCGACCGAGTTCAGCCACCACCTCAACGTCCGGAAAAGGCTCGCCTTCCCATAGCCGACACCCCGCCAACTGCTCGCGGTGAAACTCGACCCCTTCGCCCAATACCAAAGTGTCTGCAGTCAATGATGCGGCCAGCAACTTGGGCGAAAAGAGGCCGCCCGGACCGTCGGCTTGCCACACTCCATCCACGGCCGTGAACGACGCTCGCCCAAACGGTGCCGCGGCGGGCATCGAACACCACACACGCCTGCCCTAGGGCCGGCAGGTGGTTCACCACAACCTCGGCGGTCGGAACAGCAACGACTTGTGCACCTGCCACGTGGGCCAGAAACTTGGTGAACGTGACGGCCACGCGGGTGCCTGTGAATGCGCCCGGGCCGTTGGACAGGTAAATCGCGTCGAGCTGTGTCGGCAAGAGGCCGTGCCGCTTCATCAGCTTGGCAGCGCGGTCGACGAGTTGCCCGCTGTTGCGGCGTCCCGGTGGCAGCAGGTCGACGTGGACGGTGTCATGGTGATCGACCAGCCCGAGTCCGGCCCGGCGGCTGGTGAGTTCGACGGCAAGGGCGATCATGCCGCCGACGGTACGTCCGGCTCGCTCCGCGTGCCGCCGGCGAGCAGGGCGATCAAACCGCAGCCCAGTCCGATGCCGATGACGGCCAATCGGCCTCTGGCGTCACGACACCACTCGGCAAGACGGCTTCCATCAGCTTCGGGTGCCGGGGCGGCCTCAACTGGCTCGGGCCGGAGCATTGCAAAAGGGCTCAGCGAGCCGTTGGCCATCGTCGAGGAAGCCAGCACCGCCACGTCGCCGTCCGGTTCAGGCGTCGTCTGACGACGTGACAAGCGATTGGCCAGTTGCTCATCACGGTGAAGCCGCGACAGGAACTCGTCGTTGAGGTCGGCTCGGCTGTGCAGGGCCTGCACCTGAGCTGCCAACTCAAGCCGCTGGGCTTCGATCAGGCGATTTGCCTCCGACGCCGGGATGAGCACGCCGCAAGCGACGAGGCACAAGCCCAGCGCCAGCAACGGCAACGCCCACGCCGAGGCACGGTCAGGTGATGACTCGGACGCAACATCCACAGCCCGTGTTATCGGCCCAACCCCGCTGGCAGCCGCATGCGGCCGATGTTCGGGTGCTACGAAACGATGACGCCACTGAGCGATCCGCCGTCTCTGGAATCATAGGTGACGCTCGAATCGCCGAAGAAGAACGTCTGTGGCTCGAAGACGCGACGGATCTCACCGACGAACAGCACCGCGTCCCGTACACTGCTCACGGCCGCCGCGCGGGCTTCGGTCAATAAGATCGCTTCGTCGCTGAACGCGTCGGCATCGACGACAAGTCGTCGTGCAAACATCTCACCGGTCGATTCGTCATCAACGTCGACATCAACCGCGTCACCGAGAAGTTGGAGCTGATCGACAAGATCGTCGAAATCTTCACCTAATGTGGTTGAATCGATGCCGTCGGCAGGAACGGCAGCGATTGTAAGGGCAATCGCTGCGAGGCGAGTTGGGTCTGTCTCGCCCGCCCGCAGGTCCAGTTGCACCTGAGCCGCATCGGTGGTCGGCGTCAGCCGCGGCCCGTCGCGTCCGACGAAGATGTTCTCGGCCTCGCTGCCGACGAACAGGCGTCCGTGGTTGGCCACGCGGTCGGTGCCGTCGCCACCAAAGGTGATGTCAGTGTCGATGAGGGAGGTGTTGGTGGTCTCGAAGGTCGTCTCGTCGCCGCCGTAGCGGACTTCGAGGTCGAAAGGCAGGGCGTCGATGACCCGCAGGCCCAGCAGGTATCCACCTTCGCCGTCAATTTCGCCGCTATCGAAGACGACGCCTGCACCGTCGGCGAGCTTGCCGCCCAGGAGCAGGTCGTCGCCGTCCTCACCGTCGAGCAGGTCGCCGGCGGCGTTGCCGTCGAGCGTGTCGTTGCCGCTTCCGCCGAGCAGAATATCACCTTGCGGGCCCCCACCGAGCAGGTCGTTGCCGTCGCCGCCGTCGAGCACTGCTGGAACCGGAAGGTTCTGCCCCATGATGATGGTGTCGTCACCGCCGCGACCGTCGACCTCGACGCGTTCGAGGTCACCGTCGACGACGATGGTTAGTCGTTCGACGCCGTTGACGCTGACGTCGAGCCGACTGATGCGTGACTCGGCATCGGCTGCCTCGCTGGCAAACTCGATGACATCGGCTGCGTCAGTCCCGACAAGCTTAACGAACCGATCTTCTCCGGCCGCGACCTCAGTAACGCCCGCCGGCAGATCGGCGAGCAGGACGGTCGTCAGCAGGCGGCGGGACTCGAGCGGCTCGGTGTGACGGTACATCATCTTAATGATCTATATGCAAACGATGGCCGCAGAGTTCGCAGCTTGCGTCTGCTGCGCGGCTGTCAGAACATGCGTCGATGACCGAAGTCTCAACGTGGCTCATGTTCAGTGACGCCGCAGAGGAGGCGGCAACCTTCTATGTGTCGCTGCTGCCCGACTCGCGGATCGATCGCATCGTCCGTTCACCGTCCGAAGCTCCGAATACGAAGAAGGGCGATGTTCTCGTCGTCGAATTTACCCTCGCCGGTCGGTCCTACGCCGCCTTGCGGGCGCCGCAGGCGACGCCTTTTACCGAGGCCATGTCGCTGCAGGCGGTTTGCGACGACCAAGCAGAAGTCGATCGACTCTGGTCTGCCTTTCTTGACAACGGCGGCAAAGCGTTGGCCTGTGGGTGGCTTAAGGACAAGTGGGGCGTCCCGTGGCAGATCGTTCCACGTCAGCTCGGCAAGCTGATGAGCGACCCGGACGCCGGGCGAGCTCAACGGGCGATGCAAGCCATGATGAAGCAGACGAAGATCGACATTGCTGCCATCGAGCAGGCTGCAGACGCAGTCTAACCACAAGTGCAACAAGACAGCGGGGTCGCCGATGATCATCGGCGACCCCGCTGTTCTGCACCGGTTGTGGGATCTACTTCGTGCCGCCGTAGAAGGCGGCGTCGCCGAGTTGCTCGCTGATGCGGAGCAATTGGTTGTACTTGGCGGTGCGGTCGCTGCGTGCCGGGGCTCCGGTCTTGATCTGGCCGCAGTTGGTGGCCACGGCAATGTCGCTGATGGTCGCGTCCTCGGTCTCGCCCGAGCGGTGGCTGAGCACGGCCTTGTAGCCGCTGCTGATGGCAAGGTTGACGGCGTCAAACGTTTCGCTGAGTGTGCCGATCTGGTTGACCTTGACCAGGATTGCGTTGGCGGTGCCGGTGTCTATGCCTTTCTTGAGGAACTTGGCATTCGTCACGAACAGGTCGTCACCGACGAGCTGCACCTTGTCGCCGATCTTATCGGTCAGCTGCTTCCAGCCGTCCCAGTCGTTTTCGGCAAGGCCGTCTTCGATGCTCTTGATCGGGTACTTGCTCGCCCACTCGGCCCACATGTCCGACATCTGGTCGCTTGTCAGAATCTCCTGCGTGGAGCTGAAGAACTTGTAGCCTTCTTTGCCGTCCTTCTCGGCCTCGTTCCACAGCTCGCTCATGGCCGGGTCGAGGGCGACGAAGATCTGTTCGCCCCACTTGTAACCGGCCTTGTCGGCGGCCTCCTCGATGATCTTCAAGGCGTCCTCGTTGTTCTCGAGGTTCGGGGCAAAGCCGCCTTCGTCGCCAACGGCGGTCGAGAGGTTCCGCTTGCTGAGCACCTTCTTGAGGTGGTGGTAGATCTCGACACCGGCCCGTAGGGCGTCTTCAAAGCGCTCAAAGCCCCACGGCTGAATCATGAACTCCTGAAAGTCGACGGTGTTGTCGGCGTGCTTGCCACCGTTGAGGATGTTCATCATCGGCACCGGCAGCGTCTTGGCACCCGGACCACCGAGATAACGCCACAAGGGCAGGCCGCTGGCCTCGGCGGCGGCTTTGGCGACGGCCATTGAGACGCCAAGCGTCGCGTTGGCCCCAAGCTTGGCCTTGTTAGGTGTTCCGTCAAGGTCGAGGAGCATCTTGTCGATGGCCTCCTGCTCGCGGGCGTCGACGCCCAGCAGCTCGTTGCGAATGGTGTTGTTGACGTTGTCGACGGCCTTGGTCACGGCCTTGCCCATGTACTCGCTGCCACCGTCGCGCAATTCGACGGCTTCGTGCTCACCGGTCGACGCGCCCGACGGAACCGCGGCGCGGCCGACGGTGCCGTCCTCAAGGTGAATATCGACCTCAACAGTCGGATTCCCGCGGGAATCGAGGATCTGGCGGGCCTGGACGTGCTCAATACTGGGTGTCATGTGGCCGCAGTATACGGGCCGGCACACGCCGCTTCCGCGTGGGTTAAGTCGCAAAGGAGACCGACCGATTGAGTCGGGGGGGCTGGCACGTCTGTGCCCGCTGCCCTCTGTCGTTTCACCTTGCGGCCTTACAAACACCACATGAACCTTAAAACCAAGTTGTTTGGCGGCTTCGCAGTCGCCGCCGTGCCTGCCATCATTCTGGGCGTCCTCGCCTTTTCTAACGCCCGGGACGTTGAGGCTCGAGCTGACAACATCACCGAACGTGCCTTGCCCGGCAGTCTCTACAGCGGTCTGCTCGACGCCTGGTGCCGCATGGAGTACCTCTACCTCGCTCGCCTGGCCACTACGCAGGGCGACACGGCCGACGCATCGCGGAAGCTGCTGGCCGAAAACGTCGCTGCCGCCAAGGTCGACATCGACAACTACGGCAAGCACGCGATGACACCTGAACATGCCACCGAGTTCGAGACGACGAAGACCGCCTACGCCACATGGGCGGCGGTACGAGATGAAGCTGTCGAGCTTATCGACGAGGGCCGACTCGACGAGGCCAATGCCCTGATTAACGGCGAAGCCCACGACGACATGGTCGCGCTGACGAACCTTACTGGCGGCCTGATGGATCACAACGGCCAGCTCGGTGAGACGCTGAGCGCCGAGATCATGCAAAGCGTCGGTCAAGCCAAAGTCACGGCGTTGGCAGGCCTTGGCGTGGCAGTCATTCTCATCGCCGGAATCGCGTTCGTGCTGGTTCGTCAGATTACCAGCGCGTTGCTCGAAGCAAGCCTGACCCTCGACACCGCCAGCAACCAAACGGCATTGGCGGCCGATCAGATCGCATCGGGCAGCCAGTCGCTCGCCCAGGGTGCCAGTGAACAGGCGGCGAGCTTGGAAGAAACGTCGAGCAGTCTCGAAGAGATGAGCTCGATGACCCGTCGTAATGC
Organism: uncultured Planctomycetota bacterium; assembly: GCA_963841915.1. Classification (GTDB taxonomy): domain Bacteria; phylum Planctomycetota; class Phycisphaerae; order Tepidisphaerales; family Tepidisphaeraceae; genus JBCDKH01. The sequence continues at coordinate 1,436,097 of CAWJEN010000006.1, forward strand.
CGACAGCGCTCGCGAGGCCAATCGGCTTGCCGGTGACAGCCAGAAGGCGACCGAGCAGGGTGGTTTGGCGGTGAAGCGGATGAGCAGTGCGATCGAGCAGATCCGCCAAAGTGCCGACGAAACGGCCAAGATCATCAAGACGATCGACGAGATTGCGTTCCAGACGAACCTTCTGGCCCTGAACGCAGCCGTCGAGGCGGCCCGTGCGGGTGAGGCAGGCAAGGGCTTTGCGGTCGTCGCCGAAGAGGTGCGGACGCTGGCCATGCGGAGTGCTGAAGCCGCCAAGACGACCAGCGCGATGATCGAGCAGTCGGTCGATGCAAGTCGCAACGGCGTGACGATCGCCGGTGACGTTGGTGTAGCCCTGAACTCGATCGCCGACACTGGCAACCGCGTCAACGCACTGATCGAAGAGATTTCTGCCGCCAGCCAGGAGCAGGCGCAGGGCATCGAGCAGGTGAGCCGCGCGGTGAGTCAGATGGACCAGGTGACGCAGCAGAATGCCGCCAATGCCGAGGAATCGGCCAGCAGCGGCCAGGAGCTGACGCGCCAGGCCGCTATCACCCGCGCCGCCGTTGACCAGCTCAAGGCCATCCTGCACGGCGGCAGCGCGCTCAGGGGCAGGCGTCCGTCGATGAGGAACACATGGCCTTCCCGGAGATGAACAACGAGACGCCGCCGCTGCGGATAGCCGCCTGACGATTCGCCTCATCATCCGACGCTTCGAAGCGGGCCCGGCAGGGAACTGCCGGGCCCGCTTGCAAATGCGTCGCACGTTCTTAACTGGGACCCGATACGGGCCGATGCAGCAGCAGATATCGGGGCTTTCCTCCGCAAGAACCCTCACGAGAAACGAGTTATGAAGAACCTTAGTCTAACCTGGAAGCTCTCAATCGGCTTCGGCTCGCTGCTGATCCTCGCCGCCGTCACGAGCGGCCTGTCCGCGTGGCGCATGTCGGGCGTCACCCAAGACGCTAAGATGCTCAGCGAGGAGTACGTGCCCGAGGTTCGCCTCGCCACGACCATCCTCAAGGAGGCCGAGGAGCTCAACCTCGCCGGCCGCAGCTACGCGCTGAGCGGCAACCCGAAGTACCGCGAGGAGGCCAACAAGCACAAGGAGCTGCTCGAGGCCGCCTTTGCCGAAGCCGGCGAGCTCGTCGCCGAGTTCCCCGAGCTGACGAGCCTCGCCACCGCGCTGGAGAAGGCCAAGAAGCACGAGAAGCAGTACATCGACCTGTTCGGCGAGACGACCAAGGCCATCACCTCGCGCACCGCCGCCCAGGCCGAGCTCGACGTACAGGCCGGCATCCTCATGACCTCCGTGAGCGACCTGATCGGCAACCAGCGACTCAAAATGGTCGAGGAGATCGAGGCCGAGAAGGCGACCGGCCTGCTCGGCATGCGGCTCGAGAAGTGCAACAACACGGGCGTGCTCCGCAACGAGGTCAACCAGATGCGCATCAGCGTCTTTAAGGCGACCGCGCTTAACGACTTGGCTTACATGGATGAGGCCGACGTCTGGTACGGCAAGATTCAGGAGCGGCTGGGCGTGCTCGACGGGATGTTGAAGGACCCCACCGACCGCCAAGACCTGACAGTTGTCACCAAGGCCGCCACCGCGTACAAGGCCGCGGCCGAGAACGTGCGGTCGGCCGTCGCCCTCGTCAAGGAGATCTCGCCGCGTCGGGGAGAGGCGAGCCAGAAGCTCGTCGCCGACGCCGAAGCGATCCTCGCCAACGGCCTGCAGGGCTCGCAGAAGGTCGCCGACGAGACAACATCGAGCCTGACCGCCGGCGTCCAGATGACGCTGATCGGCATGGGCATCGCCGTTGTGGCGGGCGTCGGCATCGCCTTCTTCCTGACGCGGGCCATCGCCAAGCCGCTTACCGGCATCGCAGGCGAACTTTCCGAGGCCAGCAATCAAACTGCCGGCGCCGCCGACCAGATCGCCAGCGGCAGCCAATCGTTGGCCCAAGGTGCCAGCGAGCAGGCGGCAAGTCTCGAAGAGACGTCGAGCAGCCTTGAAGAGATGAGCTCGATGACGCGTCGCAATGCCGACAGTGCCAAGGAAGCCGAGCGGCTGGCCGGTGCGGCAAAGACGTCAGCCGCCCGCGGCGACGACTCGATGCGTCGCATGAACGAGGCCATTGCCAAGATTCGCACCAGCGCCGACGAAACGAGCAAGATCATCAAGACGATCGACGAGATTGCGTTCCAGACGAATCTTCTGGCCCTGAACGCAGCCGTCGAGGCGGCACGGGCTGGTGAGGCAGGTAAGGGCTTTGCGGTCGTCGCCGAAGAGGTGCGGACGCTGGCCATGCGAAGTGCTGAAGCCGCCAAGACGACCAGCGCCCTCATCGCAGGAAGCGTCGAATCAAGCCACACCGGCGAGGCCACCGCGGGCGAAGTCGCCTCAGCCTTGGCCAACATCACGGAAAACGTCGGCAAGGCCGGCAGCCTCATTGAAGAGATCTCTGCCGCCAGCCAGGAGCAGGCGCAGGGGATCGAGCAGGTCAGCCGCGCGGTGAGTCAGATGGACCAGGTGACGCAGCAGAACGCCGCCAATGCCGAAGAGTCGGCATCGAGTGCCCAGGAGCTGACGCACCAGGCCGCTATCGCACGCCGTGCCGTGACCGCGCTCAATGCGATGCTCAAGGGTGGCAGCAGTGCCCAGCTCACCGCTTCCAATGCGACCGCAGCCTACCCGACAGTCAAGGCCAACAAGCCATTAAAGCACAAGGCCGAGCCGGTCGACAGCTTCCCGATGCCGACACCTGACGGCGACGACGGCTTCGGTGAGTTCAGCATGGCCGCCTGAACCTTAAGCTTCATTCACCAGTCACCCACCGCCATCCGCGTCGAACGACGCGGATGGCGGTTTTTCACGTCCGAGTTGACGAAGAGCGGGGCAAAGCGCCCGAGTCGGTACGATGCAGAGACAGTCGTTATGGAGCTCACTCTTGCCTGCATCGCCGCCGCCGTCCTGACGGCTTACCACCTCCTCGCCGCGATGGCAGGGGAGCGTTCAGCCGGTTGGTCGCAGATCATCGCAAGACACGAACGCGAGGTCAGCCGCATCATCGACGCGTGACTTGCATTGGCGTCTCACTCTGTCACCACGTCGTCGGCTGTGATTTCTAACCGAACCCGGTTCACCCGCTGCGGTTCTGCGCCGAGAATGGTGATGGCCACGCGTTTGCCGTTGTCGGTCTCACGCTCGAAGCTCGTGCCCTCGTCGGGGATACGGCCCAATGTGGTCGTGATGTATCCGCCGAGCGTTTCGTAGGCGTCGTTTTCTGTCAGGTGCAAGCCCATGAGGCGGTTGAGCTCCTCGACGCCGATCCGGGCGTCGACGTTGACCACATTGGGCGACTCGCGGTCGAACATGGCGTCTTCTGCATCCTCGTGCTCATCGGCGATGTCACCGACGAGCTCCTCGATGACGTCTTCAATGGTGACCAGCCCGCTCGTGCCGCCGTACTCGTCGAGCACGATCGCCATATGGATCTTTTGCAGCTGCATGTCGCGGAGCAGGTCGGCAAGGCGTTTGCTCTCGGGGACGACCAGCGGCTTTCGGAGCTGCTCATGGATGTCAAAGACGCGGGCCTCCGCCGCTTTCTCGCCGTTGCCGCCGTTCTTCTCGTCGAGCTGTTTGCCGACAAAGGGGAACAGGTCGCGGGCGTAGAGAACGCCGATGACGTGGTCGAGGGTGTCGCGGTAGACGGGGATTCGGCTGTAGCCGGACTTGTCGATGACTTCGAGAATGGTCTCGATCGAGGCCTCTTCGGGCAGGCCCACAACATCGCCGCGCGGCGTCATGGCTTGTTCTGCAATGACGTCCTGGAAGCGGAGCGTCCGCTCGATCATGACGCGTTCGCTCTCATCGATGACGCCTTCGTCGCGGCCTTCGTTGACGATGTCGAGGATCTCCTGTTCGATCTCCTGCTCGACGTGATGGGCATTTTCGCGGCTTCGCCCGGTCGCGCGGCGGACGAGCGTGTCGATCGGGCCGTGCAGCTTGACGACCGGCCAGAGTGCCGCCCGCTTGATCCGTAGCAGCTTGGCGAACGTACCGATGGCCGACTCGGCGGCGTGGCTGCTCGTCGCCAGCGGTAGGACGACGCCGAAAACCGCCACCAGCATGAACGTCGTCAAAAACGTGACGGCGTAGATCAGGAACAAGCCGCTACCGCCCGGCAGCCACGTGGCTACAAGGTGCAGCGTCGACAGCGAAATGATGAGCGTCGTGCCGATCCGCGCAAGACCCGCCGCCAGGGCAAGCTCATCTTCATTGTCAGCCACAGCGTCGGCCCGCGCCGCCGCCTCGTCGCCGACGGGCACGCGAGCGTTCAGGTCGGCTTTATCGCCCCGGCTCTTTCGTTGCTTCCGCTCGAACCACTCACCGAGGCCCGCCTTGGAATAGTCACGCAGCGCGTACGACAACGTCGAAAACAGGAACGATCCGGCCAACGCAAGGATCAACAGCGAAAGTGCGATAACCGCGCTCATCGAAGAAGGGTCGGGTTGAAGTGAGGCATCAAGATCGGGACAGTAGAAGGGGCGTCAGCCGACCGCCGACCCTGAGGCGAAAGGCCGCCCGAAGCCCGCCTGGTCGAGCAGATTGTCTTCCAGAGCGTGCATCTGCCGGTAAAGCGTGTCGGTCGTGTCGTCGTAGCCGCACAGGTGTAACAGCCCGTGCAGGGCATAGAGCAGTAACTCAGTGGCGACATCGTGCCCACGCTGGGCGGCCTGCCGGTGGGCGACGTCGAGGCAGATGATGACCTCGCCCTCGGTGACGCGGTCGCCGTCACGATCAAGTTCGTACGTCAAGGCGTCGGTCGTCGTCGCCAGGCCGTGACTGCGACGATGCAGTTCGATCATCGCTGCGTCGTCGACCACCGCGACCGACAGCTCCCGCGGCAGCACAAGTTGCTTGGACGCCACATCGGCCACGCGAGCCAGTTCATCCGCCAGCCGTTCGGCGACGGCGTCATCGGCCGCTTGCACATCGATATTCACGCCTTGGGCAGCTCGATCCACAAAAACCCGCCGTGATAGCTGGCGCTGATGGCAGCATGTTGCACGTCGTTGGGCAGCTCGATCTCGCGACGGAATGGACCGTGATCGAGCTCCATGCGGTGAACTTTGATGCGGCCGCCGTCCTGGTGACTAGTCACCGGAGAGCGTGGCACCGGCCGTTCACCCGTCAGCACGAGCCGCGGCGACTCACCGACGTCGGCCGGTGGCGTGACGCTGACGTTGATCGTCGCCTTGTCCACACCCGGCAGATCAACGCAAACGCGATACGCCCGCTGCGCTTCGTAAAGGTTGACCGATGGAGCCCACGTCGCCTCACGGCCGGCAAAGCCGCAATACGTGCCCCCGCGAGTCTCCATATTGGTGACAGGCCGGGCAAACTTCGAGAAGGGCGAATCGCTGGTCACAGGTGTCGCAAGGGAAAGCGGTCAGATAGCAAGGCACAGAGGCCGAAGGGCCCGGGAGCCACACTAACGGCAGCAGCGGCTACACGGCAAGGCCGCCCGTCGTGACGGCAACTGCAGCCGGTCGCCTGCGCTCTTGATACCGCCGCCGATGCACGCTGGTTCGGCCGAGCCTTAAAGAACTTGTGTGCGACGTCAGTCGCAGAAGGCTTGCTGCGAGGTATCGGACGGTGTCGAGGGCACCTGGTCATTGACACAAGCGACTCGTGCCCGGACAATCCGCGGCCCCACCCCCACCAGCGGCCCGCGCCCGTGGCGCCGCATTGACCGCACAGCAAGCCAAGGAGCCGCGGATGAGCCGCCCAGCAGCCCCCATCGATCGTCGTAACCGTCTCCGTGCGCTCCGCCTCGCCGTTGCCGCCTCCGTGGTCGTCGCAGGTCTTGGCGTCGTTGCCGGCTGTGACGACGAACCCGAAGACGCCGTCGCTCTGCGATCGCTCCGCAGCGTCGTCGACCGCCAAAGTGCCGGCGAGCCGGACCGCGCGTATCTGACCGACCTCGAGACGCTCCGTGGTAATCCGAATCTGAGCGACTCGACCGCTGCGTTGGTCGATCGCGTCTCCGGTGACGCACGATTGGCCGAGGCCAATGACATCTTAATCGGTTCTCCCGCCGTTGAGCAGGGCGAGCAAGGTGTGCCGGGGCTGCTCGATCTGCATCTGCGTTCGGTGCGACTGGCCGAGGGGCTCAACGCCCAGGCCCGCACCCTGGCGACCATGGCATCGACGCAAAAGCAGCTTGGCGTGTCCAGCGAAGCGGCCGGCCGGGGCGTGCAGGCAATGAGCGACAAGGCCGAGCAAATTCGCACGGGCGACCGGTGGTCGCCGGCCGCCGGTGAAACCGACGGCAACGGCCCGTACGCCGGTCTCGATGGCGAACTCTCCGACCTCGACCGCCAGGGCTTCCAAGCGTACCGAGACGCGCGGGCGTCAATCGCCGAACTGCAAATGCTTGCCGTCAAGGGCGTCGAGGCGGAGCTGGCGACCCTGCAGGGCAAAGCCGGAGAGATCCAACAGCAGATTGATGACCTTGAGAGCCAGCGGCGTGAGAAGCTTGCCACCGCCGGTGGTCGGGAGCGAACATCGATGACCGATCAGGGCGACGACGCCGTCGCCTCTGCCCGGGAAGTAGCTGACCTCAACATTGAGGCTGGCCAGTTCCAGCAAGAGATCATCGTGCTGACGCGTCAGCTCAATGCCACGCAGCGTGACATCACGCTGCTGGAAGCACGCGTCACCTCACTGCAGGCGGCGGCGACGATGCTCGAGGAACAGGCCGAATCCATCCGCCAGTCCTTCGACGGCGCCGACGGTCTGGCGACGGTAAGTCGCCAGGTGACGAGCGAGGCGCAGGTCGTGCTTGCCGGTCGCGGCGAGGCCGAGGCAGGTATGTCGGCGATGGCCCAGGAGCTGGCCGAGGTGCGTCAGGAAGCCGACGACGTGCGTGGCCAGGTGCTCGATGCTCTTGCTGCCGCCGAGAGTGCGTATGCGTCGGCGGCCGACCGTGCCGGAAAGTCGCGCGGCCGTGCCACGACGCCCGCCGCTCAGCTCGCCGCCGACAGCCTCACCGCAGCCAGCGCATCGGCGAAGCTGGCGCTGGCCGACATTCGGCGGCAGGTCGGTGAACTCAAGATCGCCCAGGCGACGGTCGAACTGAGCCTGCTGCGCCTGTCGACGATGCTCGAGGCCGCCCCATCAGGTCTTGACGTCAGCGACGTGCAGGCCGTCACAGAAGACGCCGCCGACACGCTCGAGCGGGTGCTGTCCGAAGCCGCCACCGCCTTGCAGGAAGCTGGCGACGCCGCGGCGAGCGTCAGCAGCAGCGACGCCGATCTTCGGCGTGCGGCGACGGTCCAGCAAGCACTGGCCCTAGGTCACATGCTCGACATCGCAAACCTCGTCGAGGCGGCCCGTTCGATGAACGCGGGCACCGGCATCACCGTGTCACTGCCGGACACGAGCGAGCTGCAGAGCCGGCTAGCCACCTTGGCCAGCGACGCCGAGTCGTCGGGCATGTCGCTGCCGATCATCCGTGGGCTCAACGAGATCGCCGGCGACGCCGAGACCGAAGCCGCCGGCACGGAGCCGGCTGACGAAGGTCCGGCCGGTGAAGACGTCGACGCCGTCGGCCCAGAAGGCATGGGCGACGACGCGCCCGAGTGACGTCGTACGGTCGCTTGTGTCACCCACGCTGCCAGCAACTCCGACCGATTCGGCCGCCACCCGCGGGCGATTCGTCGGCGTCGTGACGTCGAACGAGCCGATGTGCCTCGAGCACAACCGACTCACGATTCGCGTCGACGGCCTGCCGCCGAGCAACCCGGGGCAGTTTCTGCAAGTGAAGTGTCGCGACGTCGACGACGCCCCGATCGGCAGCGTCGAGGAGATCGTCCGCGAGTGGCCACCGACGTCGCCGCTCCAGACGCTTCAGCAGGACATCGTCTGCCCGACGCCGATCCTTCGGCGGCCGTTCAGCATTGCTGGTCGCACCGACGACGAGGTGCAGCTCGTCAATCGCGACGTCGGCGCGGGAACCGCCTGGCTGGCGAAGCTGCGGGCCGGTGACGCGGTCGATGTCATCGGCCCGCTAGGCGTCGGCTTCGAACTGCCACGGCCCGGTGGCATTGCGTTGCTCGTCGGTGGTGGTGTCGGGATTCCACCGATGATGTATCTCGCCCAGGAGTTGGCGGCATTGAACGAGTCGGCCTCCGACGAAGAGCGCCGCAAGGCTGTCGCCTTTGCCGGTGCGACGACACGCGATCTGCTCAGCCTGACCATCACCGATGACGCGCCCGAACCACCTGCCGGCCGCATGACGCAAAGCATGGCCGGGCTGTACAACATCGCCGAATTCGGTCATCGCGGGTTCGCCACGATCGTCAGCACCGACGACGGTTCCTACGGCTGGCACGGCCGCGTGACCGAGCCTTTGGCGTTGTACCTCGATGCCTGGTTTGATGATTCATGGGAAGTCGGCAGCGTTCGCCCGACGATCTACACGTGCGGGCCCGAGCCGATGATGAAGGCCGTCGCCGCGGTGGCCGCCGAGCGTGGGTTAGCTTGCCAGGTGGCCGTCGAGCGGGCGATGGCGTGCGGCATGGGGACGTGCCAATCCTGCGTCATCCGCCAGAAGGATGAAAGCGACCGCGGCTGGAGCTACCGCCTGGCGTGCACGCACGGCCCGGTCTTCGATTCGGCGTCGCTGTTGTGGTAGCAGGGCGTCGTCCGATAAAGACAGCGTGCGTCGCCTTGCGTTGTTGCTCAGCCTCTTGCTCGTGTCCCCGGCCTCGGCTGATGCGATTGAGGCATTGCGGTCAGGTAACGAGCGGCTGGTCGCCTCGACAACGCTCGCAGCGCCGGGTGACCTGCTTGCCGTCGTCGTGACAACGGGCGATCTGGACTTGGACTGGTTATTCGACGTCGGGCCGGGTCGGTTGATCCGCGTCGACGCAGACGCACCGGATCGGCTGGCCGTATTGGAAGCGGTGCTGGCAGAGGCCCATCCGCCAGCGCTGGTCGTGCTGGGTCGCGAGCAGGCAGACGCCGATGCGACGGCAACCGAGATCTCTCGTTCGCTCGGTGCGTTCAGCCGTCTCGACTCCGCTGTCGCAACCCTTGAGCCGGGGACGATTCGCGTGCGTTGGGGGACGACGCAACATGTTGTAGCTCGGGCCAAACCTGCGGAGGTCGTGCTTGAGACCGCTCTCACCGAGGCGCAGCCGCCGACGCTGGCAGTGGTGGCAACGCTTCCCGTGCCGACGGAACCTGCGTCGTGGCCCTGGACGCTGAGTGTGTTTGGATTCGTCGTACTGATCGGTGGCGGGGCGTTTCTGGCGACGCGGCGACCCGGCGACAGCACGGACACGCCGCTCATGCCGACGGCCGACGATCAGCGGCTGCAGGTTGCTGTCGAGGCGCTGTCGGTGAAGTTGCAGGCATGGCAGTCGAGTTTCGGCGGCTCAACCCCGCGGGCCACCGGGCCGATACGTCGCAAGTGAATGCTGCCGTCTCTCCCGCTCGTGGTCCGGCCTTGTCCGACCGCGACTTCAACCGCGTCGCTGAACTCATCAAGCGTCACGCCGGCATCAACCTGTCCAGCGATAAGCGGGATCTCGTTCGCTCTCGTCTGACCAAGCGCTTGCGTGCGGTGGGTGCCGACGATTTCTCGATCTACCTCGACACCTACATCCTGCCCAAAAGCGGCACCGCCCACGCGGCAGAGTTCACGGCGTTCGTCGACGCACTCAGCACCAATCTGACGAGCTTTTTCCGCGAGCCGGCGCATTACGAGTACCTGCGGGACAAGGTCCTACCGGGCCTGATCGCAAAGGGTCGTGGGCGAATCAGGGCCTGGTGTGCCGCGGCGAGTACGGGTGAAGAGCCGTACTGCTTGGCCATGACGTGCCTCGAATCGATGCGCAAAGCCGGCATCAGTCGGCCCGATGTCAAGATCCTCTCGACCGACATCTGCACGAAGGTGCTCGGCGAAGCCAAGGCAGGCGTCTACAGCAACAAGCGTTCTGCGCAACTGCCGACCGACTTGCGCGGTCGGTACTTCGAGCCGCGCCGGATGACCGACGGCTCCGAAGCCATCGCGGCAGGGCGGATGATCAAGGACGCTTGCGTCTTTCGGCAGCTGAACCTCATGGAGCCGCCACCGTTTTCGGGGCCGCTGGACTTCATCTTTTGCCGCAACGTCATGATCTATTTCGATCGGCCGACGCGTGACGCTCTGGTCGGGCGTCTTCTGAAGACGTTGGCACCAGGCGGTCACTTGTTCACAGGCCACAGCGAATCGCTGGCCAATACCTGCCACGTCGGACCGGCGCTCCGGCAGGTGATGGCGGCGGTGTACCAGAAAACGACGTAACCGATAGACGTCGCTGAGCAAACCCCGTCGCCGGCCAAAGTGCCCGTGCGACGGGCCCGATGTACTGATTGTTCCACGAGTTCGCAGGCACCATTCACTTGACGCAATTTGCCCACTCACATCATGCCTCGTCTTCGCCGGCTATGGCGGCTGCGCCGAAACCGGTGGGCGCGGTCAGCGGTCAGCTGGTCGTCGGCATCTCCGACATGAAGGCGACGACGGACGTCAAGTCGATGCTCGTCACGCACTCGCTGGGTTCCTGCGTCGCTATCGCAGCGTGGTGTCCCAAGACCAGAGCGTCGGGTCTGCTCCACTTCCAGCTGCCCGAAGCCCGCATGGATGCGGCTCGGGCGGCGGCACACCCGCTCATGTTCTGTGACACCGGCCTGACTCGCCTGCTGGCGGAAATGGCGATGCTCGGAGCTGACATCCGTGGACTGAAGGTCAAGCTTGCCGGCGGGGCCAAGATGCTTCAGCACGGCACGCTCGACATCGGCAACCGCAACCACCAAGCCGCCCGCAAGCAGCTGTGGAAGCACGGCCTGTTCGTCGCTGCAGAGGACTGCGGCGGCTCGACAGCCCGCACGCTTTACCTCCGCGGTGCCGACGGTGCCGTCCGCCTCCGCATTGCCGGCAAGGTCACCGAGCTCTAGCCCACGTCCGACAATCCGCCACGATCTTCCTGTAGCAGGCCGTCACCCGAAGCAATGCAACGGACGCGACTTGATGCACTGCCAGCGCCTGCCCCCGTTTACACGCTCCCGATGATGCAAATCCCTTCAACAAGCAACGGCACGGATGGCGATGCGGCTCGATGCCGCGTGCTCATCGTCGATGACTCTGCAGTCACCCGCGCCATGGTCCGCCGAAGCGTCATGCTCAGCGGTGTCGACGCCGACATTGAAGAGGCGGCCGACGGAATGGAAGCCTTGGCCGAGCTGCGTGCCGCACAAGAGGCCGGCCGCTCGTATGACGTTTGCTTTCTCGACCTCAACATGCCCCGTATGGGTGGCGTCGAGGTTGCCACCGAGGCCTGCGGGCAGGGCGGCGTGTCGACCCGCGTCGTCATCGTCTCCAGCGAATCGATGTCGGCCCGCATCAAGCAACTCCAGGAGGCCGGTGTCAGCGGCTACATCAAGAAACCGTTCAAGCCCGAGGAAATTCGTGGTGTTCTGGCCCGCGTGCTCGAACCTAAGTCGGCGATCCGCGCCGCTTGAACCTTTGCCGCTTTCCCCGTCACTGCCGCTTCAACTGCAAGTCCAACGCCATGTCCTTTGATCCCTTTGCCGAAGACGTCGAGGCCGTCGCCACTGACGATCCCTTTGCGGCCGACCCCTTCGCGGTCGAACCGACGGCCGCCGCACCCGACGACGTCGCCGAGCCGTTGACGCCGCTGCAGATCGCCGTCCATGCCGTTCGTGACGCGATGGAGAAGAGTTCGTTCGTCACGGCCAACGAATCGTCGGAGGCAACGATGCCGTTGCAACTCAAGCGTGTGACGCTCACCTTCGGTGGACCGGCTGCCGGAACGCTGGCCATTGTCGTCGATGCGACTCTGGGGAACCTGCTCGTTGCCAACGTGCTCGGCATCGATGAGGACGACGAGATGGCGACCAGTGCGTGCGACGACTCGCTCCGCGAGCTCGTCAACGTCGCTGCCGGGGCGATGATGCCGCGACTGGTCGGCGACGTCGAGACGGCCTGCCCGCTGGGTCTGCCTGAAGTGTCGCCGGCGACAGCGTCGGATTGGCAGATCGCCTTGAACGACGGCCGCCATCAGTCACTCGACGCAGAAGGTCGACCGCTGCTCGTCGGCCTGCTCAAGGCGGCTTGAAGCTGCGGTAGGGGCCACACCCGATCGCGTTGTGCCGAGAGGCCGAGCAGCGGCCGGTCCTGTTAAAGAACCACTTCAACCAGCTCAAGATGTCCCCAGCAGCCAAGCATGCCGGCCCGATTCGCGTTCTCGTCGTCGACGATTCGGCCATCGTTCGTCGCGTTCTGACCCGCGAATTGTCAGCTGTTCCGGGAATTCAGGTCGTCGGCACGGCGCCCGACCCGTACGTCGCACGCGACCTGGTGTTGAAGCTCAAGCCCGACGTCATCACGCTCGATGTCGAAATGCCGCGGATGGACGGTCTGACGTTCTTGCGTCTGCTGATGCGGAGCAGGCCCACGCCGACGATCGTGGTCAGTTCACTGACGCCAAAGGGCAGTCGGTCGGCCATCGAAGCGCTGGAGTGTGGTGCGGTCGACGTGCTGTGCAAGCCAGACGGATCGATCAGCGTTGGGGATATGGCGACTGAACTCATCGACAAGGTGCGGATGGCCGCCCGGGCCCGGGTGTCGGCCAGAGCCATCGCGCCGCCCAAGGCCGCGTCCGCCGCGCCGCGAACGTCACTGGCCGAGACGACCGACCGCATCCTGGCCATCGGCGCCAGCACGGGCGGCGTGCAGGCATTGACCAACGTGCTGCCGCGACTGCCGGCCTCGGCGCCGGGCTGCGTGATCGTCCAGCACATGCCTGCCTCGTTTACCGGCAGTTTTGCAAGAAGGCTCGACGACATGTGCCAGGTCACCGTTGTCGAAGCCAGGCACGGCGACACCGTTTTGCCGGGCCATGTTCTTCTGGCACCGGGTGACCAACACATGAAGCTCGCTCGCAGCGGTGCGCGGTACTACGTCGAGCTTGTCGGCGGTCCGCCCGTCCACCACCAGCGGCCGGCCGTCGATATCTTGTTCGACAGCGTCGCCAAGGTCGCAGGCCGCAACGCCGTCGGTGCCGTGCTGACCGGCATGGGCGCCGACGGTGCGGCCGGCTTGCTCGCGATGCGTCGCGCCGGCGCCCGAACGCTGGCCGAAGACGAATCGACGTGCGTCGTCTACGGCATGCCTCAGGAAGCCTTCAAGCAGGGCGGCGTTGAAGAAGTGGTCAAGCTCGATGACGTGGCAGACGCCATGCTTCGTTTGAGCAGCGCTCGTTCCCGTCTGGCCGCTTGACGCGCTGCGCGGCGGCGGCCGATCGGCGATTGGCGGCGAAGGATTTGCTCGATTGTTCCACGTGGAACATCGGCCGACCCTCGCCAGAGGTCGCCACGCACGATTTTGCCGCCGTTGCGGAGCCAATGTTCCACGTAGAACAGGTAAGCCCGCTTAAAAGTACGTCGGCGGGTCGTTCCTGCAGCATCACGATCCGACCGCACCAAGCACGCTGCTGCGTCCGCCGTCGCGTCTTTTGCAACAGGGTCCGTCCGCCGTACGACGCCAAACCTGTTGCGCCGCCGCGGCCGCCTTTACGGCGACGGCACGCGATAGATCGTCACGTGCTCAGAGCCACGCCACGCGATGCGTTCGTCTTCACGTTCGTCACTTCCGAGTCGGACGACGAAGCGCGCCCCGTGCCGCCGGGCGACGTCCATGAGCTCGTCGATGGACCGCTCTGCGTACGCCGCGTCCATCTGTTCCTGTGCCACGACATATCCGCGCAAGCCGCCGGCAAAGGTCGACAGATCATCCTCGCCGGTGACGTCGCGCAGCCGATCGGCCCAGCCTTCGAGCTCGCCGGACAACTGAGGCACGAGCTTGAAGCTCACGACGTGCCCACGCCGCGCGTTGATCGGGAACGCCGACCCGACGCCCGGCGGCACGAGGAACAGCGTGTCCGGGGGCGTGTGCTTTTTCGCCCAATCCGCCGCCTGGATGATCGCCGTACTTGGCTGCGGCTGGCCGGGAGGGGAGACGGTGCCGCGGAGCAACAATGAGCCGAAGCTCAGCGAAAGCAGCAAGGCGACGCCCGTCGGAAGCAACCACGCTGCTCGCCGTTCCTGTGGCTGCTTAAGCCAATGGGCGGCCAGCGCCGTCACCGCCAGCAGCTTGGCGTGTGGGCCGAATCGCCAGAGGCTCAACTGCACAAAGGTCTCTCCGAGGTACCAGAGGCCTGCCGTCAGCAGGGCGAAGAGCTGCAGGCTCATCAGGAACAGCCACGCGACGGCCGCCACGCTCCACGCCGGCTCGGCCCGGTGTCGCCGCCACGCCAGCACTACGAACGGCGTCGGCAACACAAACGCCAGCCACAACCACCACGGCCACACCGAAGCGTTGTAATGGTGCGGATGACGCAGCTCGACGTACAGCTCGATGAACGGTGCGAGCGGCAGCCCACCCTCGGCCGCGAGCTTCGCCGGCAGGGCCAGTCCGACATTCAACAACGCGGGGCCGATCGCCAGGAGTGAAGGGAAAAGGTGCCGTTTCCAGCGGGTTGGCGACCTGACGCGTCGCGGCTGCAGTAACGTCATCGCGACCCACAACGGCGGGCACACGACGGCGTAGTTCAAGTGAAACGCTCCTGCCACGCCGAAGGCGGCGCCGGCGGCGAGGAGCTTGTTCTCCATTCGCATCGCGATGCCGACCACCAACGCCACCGCCGCGACGTTGCCGGCGTTGAACTGGCCGTCCTGCAACAGCGAGTAGAAGCCCAGCGATCGGTCGCCGACGAGAACGTGGTACAGCAGCACGGCGGCCAGAAACGAAACGGAATCGCCGCCGAGCGCACGGGCGATACGCCACCACGCCCAGGCGAGCGCCAGCACGAGGCCGAGGAAAATCAGCACAAAGCCGGTCTTTGCACACCGGATCTCGAACAGCCACCCCGCAATCACGCTGAAAAGGCCGTGATATTGCAGTGTGCCCGTCACGAATGGATCGCCCTCGAACGTTGCCAGCCCGGCCCGGCGGAGCGGTTCGAGCAGGTACACCTCGTGGTTTCCGGCGAGGAACGAATAGCCGGTGACCGCGATCATGAACGCCGCCGCTGCGACGATGGCGGCAAGGTCGGCAGGTGGTGGCAGTCGCCGCGGCACGGTCGAGCACCCTAAGCCAGCTCATGTCACGACCGGTCCGGTGCGGATGAGGTGCGACAGCGACTGTGCGAACACCAAAGTCTGAGCCATCGCCTTCTCCACCGTCCCGGGCGCAGCCGAGGGACCTTGCGGTGTAACGCGTCCGCCGGCGAAGGTCCTTCGTCTCCATGTCATCGCTCAGGATGACGGATCGAAGCCGGAGTTATTCGTCAGGCAGCGTCGCGTTCAGCACATCGCTTGTTTGTCGCTCGCGGAATGCGATCAGCCGATCGCGTACGCCGGCGTCGGCAAGGGCGACAATGGATGCCGCCAGCAGGGCAGCGTTGATCGCGCCGGCCTTGCCGATCGCCAGCGTCGCCGTCGGCACGCCGGCCGGCATCTGGACGATGCTCAGCAACGAATCGACGCCGCTCAGCACGCGCGACTGCACCGGCACGCCGAGCACGGGCACATGCGTCTTGCTCGCACACATGCCCGGCAGGTGAGCCGCGCCACCCGCGCCGGCGATGATGACCTTCAAGCCTCGCTCGGCCGCTCCGCCCGCATAGGTCATCAGCTTGTCCGGCGTCCGGTGGGCGCTGACGACGTCCTTTTCAAAGGGAACGCCCAATTGCTCGAGCATGTCGCAGGTGTGCCGCATCGTCTCCCAATCGGACGTGCTGCCCATGATGACGCCGACAATGGGTGCGGGTTGGCTCACGCCGCACGGTAGGAGAAAGGTGTGCGTCCACGCCTCGAGGCTCCATCGGGGCATCTTGCTTGCCCGCTTGTCCGACGCGTCACCCCGGCGAGGTCCCTCGGCTGCGCTCGGGATGACGGAGCGTGGCGACGGCCGAGGGCACCAAGGGACGATCGGCCGCTCCCCTTCGTCATCCTGAGCGACCGAAGGGCGTCGAAGGACCTCGTTCGGAAATCGATCAGCTCAGTCCATCACCAGGCTGTCGCGGTGGACGAGCTCGGCCTGGAAGCCGCCGCCGAGTTGGCTCGAGCGTTTGCCGGCCAGGGAGCGGCAGGTGTCGGCGTCGTGGTCGACGACGCCGCGACCGATGACGTGGCCGGTGTCGTCGCACAGTTCGACCACGTCTCCGCGGGCAAAGGTGCCGTCGACTTTGGAGACGCCGGCTGGCAACAGCGACGCGGCCGAACCTTGGAGCGCCCGCACCGCACCGGCGTCGAGCGTCAGTCGACCGCAGGCGGCGGCGTGGGCGACCCAGCGCAGTCGGCCGCGAAGCCGATCGCCCGTCGCCGGCTCGAACCGCGTGCCGCCCGGCTTGCCGTGGACGGCGTTGAGCAGGGCGTCCTTCGATCGGCCGTCGGCAAGCACCATGGTCTCGCCCGCGGCGGTGACGAGTCGGGCCGCGGCGAGCTTGCTGGCCATGCCGCCCGTGCCGCCGACGCTTGTGCCGTTGCGAACCAGCTTCGCCACATCGGCCACATCGGCCACGCATTCGACCACCCGGCCGTCGGCGTCGAGCAGGCCCGGCACCGTGCTCAGCAAGACCAGCATCTCGGCCGACAACGCGCTGGCGACGGCGGCGGCGAGGCGGTCGTTGTCGCCGAACGTCTCGGCACCGGCCGTCGGGCTCGCCAGCTCGGCGGTGCTGACGGTGTCGTTCTCGTTGATGACCGGCACCGCATCGGCCCGCCAGAGGGCGTCGACGGTATTTCGGACGTTCAGGAACCGCCCGCGATCGTCGATGTCTTCGCGGGTGACGAGGACCTGGCCGCACCGCAGTCCGACCGTTTGGAAGGCCGCCGACCACCGCGCCGCGAGGATCGGTTGCCCGACGGCGGCGGCGGCTTGAAGTCGCGGCAGGTCACGCGGCCTCGACTGCATGCCCAATAAGGCCGCTCCGGCACCAACAGCGCCGCTGCTGACGACGGCAATTCGTCGTCCCTCGGACCACAATAAAGCAACTTGTCGCGCAATTGACGTCAGCACCTGCTCGTCGGCGCGACCCGAAGGTTCGGTAACAAGGGCCGTCCCAAGCTTGACGACGATGACGCGGGGCATGAACCCCGCTTTATAGCCCCTTGGCGGCGGGCAGGTCCGAGAACCGTTCAGGCAGCTGGTGCGCCTACCGGACCCCGTCCGCGGCCAAAAGGTCGTGTTGGTGCGGCGGCGTGTCCGGCGATGAAAACAGTGTCGCCGACTCGCCCAGCGTCGCAGCAAGGGCCCGGCCGACACGGACACAGATTCATCCCGCAACGGAAGCACTCACCCTCAACGGACGGACCCACCATGGACACCATCAACATCACCGACGCCCTGGACCTGACGCACCTCGAAGAAGCCCGCCGCAACGCCCCCAAGATGCGCCTCGTCGGTGGCAGCCAGGACGACACCGACGCCTGCGAAGAACTCAGCAGCTCGGCCCCTTCGTCACGCCTCTGTGACACGCCCTTGTTCCAGCACTACATCGAAAGCCTGCTGAGCGGTGACCGCCCGGCGTGCCGTCGGCTCATCGACCAGGCCAGCGAGTGCGGCGTCGGAAGCGAGCGGATGCTGCTCGAGCTGTGCTGGCCCGCAATGGAGGCGATTCGTCAGCTTTACAAGGACACACGCATCAGCCTTGCCGCCGAGCACATGGCCACGCGGCTGAACCGTGCGACCGTCGACCGCATCACCGGCGAGCTGCCGGCCCAGCACATCAACGGCCGCAAGGCTCTGGTCCTGTGCGGCGACGCCCAGGGCGAAGAGCTCGGCGGGCAGATCGTCGCCGACCTGTTCGAGGCGAGCGGCTACGAGGTCAAGTTCCTCGGCGGTGGCATCCCGAACGACGAGGTCAACCACCTTGTAGGGTTGTGGCAGCCGGAGCTGCTGGTGATGTTCGCCACGCTGCCGACTGAGATGCCGCTGGCCCGCCAGCTGATCGATCACCTTCGCTCGCACAATTCGGCCCCGCAGATGCAGGTCATGTGCTGTGGCGGGATCTACAAGCGTGCCCCGGGTCTTGGCGAAGAGGTTGGTGCGGATCTGGTCGCCGGTGACGCCGCCGATGCGGTGTACGTGGCCGAGACGAACAAGACGAAGCGTGCGACGGCTCGTCAGCAGACGGTGGGCCGGAACCGTCGCGAGCGTGTGACGCAGGAGAAGAAGGCCGCCCGCGCCGAAGCCGCCGCCGCCCGTCAGGCCCGCAAGGCCGCCTGAGTTCCTTCAAGTCGAGTGGAGGAGCCAGAGGTGTGCGACGAGCCGGACTTGGGCCTTGTCGCACACCTCTGGCTGTTCGTTTTGCCCTTGAGGTTCTTTGGCCGTTGCCTGAAGCGGTTAACGTCGACTAGCGTTAACTGGAACAATGTCAGTCACCACAATTTCGCCAAAGAATGCCCTGCGGTCGCTAGATGACGCGGCTTTGCAGTCTCTGCTCAACGCACCGGCCGACGATGGGCCTTGCATCTCGATTTACCTGCCGACGCACCGTCGCGGCAGCGAGACGCGGGAGAACTCGATCCGTTACAAGGCGTTGCTCAAGCAAGTTCGCGAAGAGCTGTCGGGTGGTAATGGCAGTTCTGCCGAGGCCATGAGCCGCGTCGAGGCGCTCGAGCAGCTTGCCGAGGACAACGATTTCTGGCAGCACCAGCTCGACGGCCTTGCGATCTTCAGCAGCAAGTCGACGAGCCGCATGTATCGCGTCGGCACGCCGTTCCGCGAGCGAGCGGCCGTGGCCGACAGCTTCCACGTCAAGCCGATAATCCGCGTCCTGCAGACGGCCGGTCGGTACCACTTGCTGGCCCTGACGGCCAAGAGCGTCCGCCTCTACGAAGGCGGCATGAACGGCCTGGACGAAGTGCCGCTGAAGGACGAGGTGCCGCGCAGCGTCATCGAAGCCCTCGGCGGGCAGCTCGACGGCGAGCTCAACGTCAACTCCTACGGCGGCCTGTCCAACAGCGGCATGTTCCACGGCCACCACGACTCCAAGGACGAACGCTCCAAGGATCGCGAGCGCTATCTGCGGGCCGTCGACCGCGCAATCTACGATTACCACCGTCGCGACAACCCGCTGCCGCTTTACCTCGCGGCAGACGTCGACTACCACGACACGTTCTTCGGCCTCACCCACGACCCGCGGGCGACCAAGAAGGGCATCCGTATCAACCCCGACGCCGTCGAAGTCGATCAGAAGCGGCTGCACGAAGAGATGAAGCAGGTCATGCTGCCTGACCTGGACAAAGAAGTCCACGAGCTTGTCGAGCAATTCGGCAACGCCAAGGCCAAGCAGCAGGGCAGCGACGACCTCAACGACGTTGCGTTGGCTGCACAGCAGGGGCGTGTGTTGACGCTGCTCGTCAGTGACGATATGTCGGTCGGTGGCCGCATCGATCCGGCGACGGGCAAGGTCACCTTGATGGACGAGTCGGACCCCGACGCAGATGATCTACTCGACGACTTGTGCGAAATGGCCATGAAGACCGGCGGCAACGTGCGGGTCATTCCCGGTGACAAACACCCTAGCGACAGCGGCGTCGCGGCCGTCTACCGCTACTGAGCATCATGTCCACCACGCCACGCACGCTCGACGTCAACGTCCCGCACAACCTCGGCAAAGCCGAGGCGCGGCGACGGCTGATGGCCGGTCTTAACAAGGCAACCGGCCTCGCCGCCGGTGCGGCCCAGGCTGTGCAGGTCGATGTCCGTGAGACGACAGGCGATCGGCTCGACATCTCGGCCAGCGCGATGGGTCAGTCCCTGACTGGCCACGTTGATGTCTTCGACGACAAGGTGTCGATCCACGTGACGTTGCCCTGGTTGCTGGCGAAGTTGGCTGAGAAGCTCAAGCCGATGATCCAGCAGCGCGCGTCTGACGCCCTCAAGCTGCCGGGCCCGAGCGGCCCGCCGGCGAAGAACTAGCGTCGCGCGGTCGCGTCTGCCACAGCACACCCGCCACGCCGCCCACGGAGACAAGGGCGGCGGTGACCATGAGCCAGATGGCACCGTTGAACGCCTGAGACTTGTCAACGGCATCGAGGGCGACCGTCTCCACGCACTGCGGACACGCCGCCGCTATGGCGGGGCACAGCAGGATCGTCGATAGCGTCAGTCGCTTCACGCAGCCGCCTCCGGCACGGCCATCATCGGCAGGACGTGGTAGAGCAGGAAGTAGACCATCACGCCCGTCACACTCACGTACAACCACATCCAAAAGGCCGGGCGGCTGTACCGCTTGTGCTTGGCCCATTGTCGCTGCGACGCGTGCCAGACGGCCATGCCGATGAACGGCAGGACGAGGATTGCCACGCCCACGTGGACGGCCAGGAACGTGAGGTAACCAAACTTCACCCACGCCGGCATCACGCCGATCGACGCCGTCGTGCGGCTGCCGAACGTGAAGTTGCTGTAGAGGTAGCACGCGAGAAACACCGCCGACACGCACACCGCCGAGACCATCAGGATGCCGTGCCTGCGGTAGTGGCCGCGTCGCACATTGACGTACGCCGCCACCAGCAACACGCCGCTGACGGCGTTGAGGCAGGAGTTGACGAGGGCAAACGTTTCTTTGGCGTCCATGAGGTGGTGCCGGCTCTATTCGGCCATCAACTTCTTCGCGTCGGCGGCGAGCTTGGTCATGCCGTCCGGGTCGTCGTTGCCGTACAGCCCGCGAACCGTGCCGCTTTCGTCGACGAGCAGAAACCGTGTGGTGTGCCCGAAATCGTCTGCGACGGCAAGCCCCATCTTGGCGGCCAGTGTCGTCATGCCCTCTCGGTCCAGACCGGTCAGCAGGTGCCAGCGGTCGCTGGGGGCGTCACCGGTGATCGTCTCGACGTAGTTCTTCATCGCCTCCGGCGTGTCGCGATCGGGGTCGACCGTGAAGCTGACGAACTCAACGCCTTCGGGCAGAGCGTCTTGAAGATCGCCCATCTTGCCGACCATCATCGGGCACGCACCGGTCGGGCAGTGCGTCAGGAAGATGAAGCCGACCCACGGCTTGCCTTGGAGGTCCGCACTCGTGAACGGCTCGCTGTTCTGGTCAATGAGCTCGAACTCGGGCGTCGGAAAATACGCTTCGAGCGGCCCGTCCTCAGCCACATTCATCGACGCGTTGGCGGACGGCGTGCGAGACTGCTGCCACAAAAGCGCTGCAGCCGACGCGATGGCCAAAGCCCACAAAATTGTCCTCGCCACCTTGAGATAACGCATCTCAAGACTCTACGTCGGCGCGGCTCGGCTTGTTGGCCACATAGCACGCTGCGGCGAACAGTCCCACCCCTGCCGCCGCCGTCACCACCCCGCACAACCACAACGGCGGCAGGCTCGACGCGTCACTGCCCAGCCCGCTTCGCAGCCCCGCCAACCCGTACGTCAGCGGGTTCGCGTAAGTCAGCCACCGCACCGGTGCGAATTCTGCCGCCCCGATCGGGAAGACCGCGCCGCTGAGGAACCACAAGGGCATCAGCAGCAGGTTCATCGCCACGTGATACCCCTGCGTACTTGTCATCGGCCACGCCAGCAGCACGCCTAGGGACACGAGCGCGAAGCTCAGCCCGATCACGAAGAGGGCCGCGATCAGGAAGCCGACGATGCCGAACGAAACGCCCGCCAGTGGAGACAGGACGAGCAGCAGCAGCGCCTGCGCCGCCGCCAGCGAACCGCCGCCGAGCACCTTGCCCAGCACCACACTCCAACGCGGCACCGGGGCCGTCAGCACGCCCTGCATGAACCCCTCGCGGCGGTCCTCGATCAGGGTAATGGTCGCAAAAATGGCCGTAAACAGGACGACCATCAGCAACATGCCCGGGAAGAAGTAGGTCAGGTATGCCTCGTCGCTGCCGGGGGCCTTGAAGCTGTCACCCATGCCGCCGCCCAGGAGCAGCCAGAAGACGACGGGCGTCAGGATCGCCCCGATGACGCGGTTGCGTTGCCTTAAGAATCGGACCCACTCGCGCGACGCCAGCGCCATCGCCGCCGACAGAGGGGCGGCTGTGACCGCCGTCGGACGGCGAAGGGTCGACGCGGGTTCGACGACGGAAAGCGGAGCGGTCGCGGCTTGTGTCAAGGCAGCTCATCCTATTGCGACCGTCTTCGCCGCGTCAGCGACGCAACGCAGTCAGTCCAGCTTCACATCGACGTAGACCGGCAGGTGGTCGCTCGCCACCCGCGCCCAGGGCGTGTCGTACACGCCGATGACCTGCACCTGTGGTGCGAGGTCGGGCGTGGCGACGATGTGATCGATAAAGCTGCGATACCGATCCCGCCAGTAACCGCTGAAGGTTTGGACGCCTGCGTCGGCAAGGCTTTGCGTGACGAGGACGAGATCGTTCGTCGCGTCGTCGTCATTGGTGCCGACAAGGTCGCCGATGACATCGCCGCCGGCTTCGAGC
This sequence comes from uncultured Planctomycetota bacterium, assembly GCA_963841915.1. Lineage (GTDB taxonomy): Bacteria > Planctomycetota > Phycisphaerae > Tepidisphaerales > Tepidisphaeraceae > JBCDKH01. The sequence goes on from CAWJEN010000006.1 coordinate 1,458,640, forward strand.
TCGAATTCCTGCACGCCGACCTCGTCGTTCATGTCGCCCAGCAGGAGGACGCCGGCCTCGCCCTTGGCGGCGAGATCACGGATGATGTCGTGCGTCGCCTTGGCTTCTGCGGCACGCCACCTGGTGACCTCAACGCTGTTGCCGCCTTTGGACTTCTGGTGCGTGACGCCGACCCAGACCCGCTTGCCGTCAGGCGTCTCGACCAACACGAACGCCGGCCCGCGGGCAAAGAGAAAGTCGCTCCTGGGATTCAGATCGCCTTCGTCGGGCATCTTGTAGAACTGGTCTTCGGTCTCGACGATGGTGAACCCGTCTCGCAAAAGGATGCCCAGCGTCTGCACGCGATCCGAGTTGCCGGCAAAGACGACCCGCGTCGGGTAGGTGCCTTCAAGCCACTGGTCGGCGAATGCATCGAGCGAGGCCTGGTCGCACCCTTCTTCGAACACGAGCACGTCGGGGGCAAATGCCGGATCAAGCAGGACCTGGGCGATTTCCCAGTTGTCTTCGTCGTTCTGATATCGCTCCTGGGTCCGCTGCTCGCGGCCTTCTTCGGTGGCAGGCTCGGGCAGACCCTTGTCGCGAAGGGACTGAAAGTGGTCGTTCCAGTTCTCGATGTTCCACGTCGCCACCCGCACGTTCCCGGGCATCGGCGGCGCGGCGAGCGCGGGCGACGCGACACACAGAAGGGCGGCAACGGCAAGGGCGGAACGGATCACGCCAAACCCTATCCAGCAACGCCAGCCGCCGCTTAAGCCTTGCGCATTGGCGGTGGGGCGATCTGGCAAGCCTCGCCCAGGTGCGACGGAGCCACGTGCAACATCGGCGGCGTCTCCACCCCCGAGCCGTCCGCCGTCCGCACCCGGACCCGAAGAAACGACAGCCACCGCCGCAAGAAGCGCCTCCGCCGACGGTTCCTCACGTCCCCCCTGTGCGAGTCAGCCCCGGCCGCCGCCGAATCGCACGACGCGGGTGGGTATGGATCTTGCCATGGCCAGCTCGCCCTTGTCGCCACCCCGGCCGATGCGGTACAACATGTGCGTGCGACGGCTGCGAACATCACGCTGTACTCAAGGGGTCGAAAAGGCTCGCGACCCCTTTATCTGCCTCACCGCGTGCAACGATTGCCGATCCCCCCAGGCAACAACGCGAGGAAAAGGCTCGCGACTCCTTTATCTGCCTCACCGCGTGCAACGATTGCCGATCCCCCCAGGCAACAACGCGAGGAAAAGGCTCGCGACCCCTTTATCTGCCTCCCGCGACCCCTTTATCTGCCTCAGTGGGTGTACGGACGAAGGCGTTACATACTTTCATTGAAAATACTCTACTGGAGATAGACGCAGATGAAGTCATTACCACTCCTCACACTGGCAGCCGCGATATCATGCGGCTTCATTATGTACCACGTGGTGAATGGCGGCTCGCAAGTTTTCACGATGATCAAGACGAGTTCTCTAGCAGACTTCGATAGTGTCTTTCACAAAATAGGAGCTCAATCGCTTCTTGCAGACAGTTTAGGCGAAGATATCTATACCGAGGCATATGATTTCGGATCAGAAAGGATCTATTTCGTGAAAGTTAAGTTCCCTGATGACGAAGATCTCCAAAATTGGTTAGCCAGTACGCCAGCTATCACGTCCGGCGAAGTCAATGAATATCATCAAGTAGCTATCGCGAGACGATTTAGGAGCAATCTGAATGTGTTTCCGGGATGGTTTCCACCAGAAGCAATCGAGAGCGGGAGAACTTTCTTTGGCGAGAGCATTAGTGGCAATTACATCGGGTGGATGGCGGCAAGCAGAGGTCGCTCGCAAACTGATGGGGCACACCTCTTTTTCCTCATGGTTCGAGAGCACAGGGAAGATAAAGGGGGACGGCAGACAAAGGGGGCAGACAAAGGGGTCGCGAGCCTTTTCTGCCTCCGGATGTTTCATGGCCCGGTCTACCCTTGTCGCCACCCCGGCCGAAGCGGTATAACATGCGGGTGCGAACATCATGCTGTGCTCACGGTGTCGAAAAAGCTCGCGACCCCTTTACCTGCCTCCCGGAATCAATTAAGGTGAACCGCGTGCGGCAGCCCTCCACCATGCCTGATGTCCGCCCGCTAATGCCGGGTGAGCCACAACAAAGGCTCGCGACCCCTTTATCCGCCCTAAGGTGAACCGCGTGCGGCAGCCCTCCACCATGCCTGATGTCCGCCCGCTAATGCCGGGTGAGCCACAACAAAGGCTCGCGACCCCTTTATCCGCCCTAGCAGAGTGTTTCGGTCAATGTGGCGGGTTCGCCTCATGTGGAGGAGGTGGTTCCTTTGCTTAGTAGATTTAAGATTGTTACATGGATCATGCAATGGCGAGTCTTGCTAGTCGCGGTGCCTGCATTGTTTGTGTTCCTATGCCTTGATGTTGAGCATGTGAGGATTAGGGAGACACCGGATCGAGATGCCTCCACAATACATAGAATCGATGTCGACTCGGGAAGGTTCAAATATACTCAGACCATCATGGGGACAGAGGATTTTGTCAGGTTTGAGCAGTCAGAGCTAAGATCAGCTGAGACGGGTGTAAACGTAAAGCTCCCATCGCTTAATCGCGTGCTGGTGCTCCAGCCGGAGCTGGTACACTTTGCCCGAATCTCAGGTGACAAAATGGTTGTATCGACCGTCAGTATCATCGTACCTGCCGCACTGACTGTAGGTGCAGGCTTGCTATTTGTTTTGATTAGCAAGACCCTGTTTCTGCGGAAGTGGAGGGGGAGATAGAAAGGGGCGGAGATAAAGGGGTCGCGAGCCTTTTCTGCCTCCGGATGGTTCATGGCCCGGTCTACCCTTGTCGCCACCCCGGCCGAAGCGGTACAACATGCGGGTGCGACGGCTGCGAACATCAAGCTGTACTCAAGGTGTCGAAAAGGCTCGCGACCCTTTTACCTGCCCCCCTTTTATCTGCCCTCAAGGTGTCGAAAAGGCTCGCGACCCCTTTATCTGCCCCGAAAGAAAAGAATCACGAGAATGTACCACCTCGAGCTGGGGTGCCGTATCCGACGACTGGTGAAATGCCGTGGAACATGTTTGGCTGAAACCGCTTCCCGACCCACTTCAACAGCCATGCTCCTTTTCCTCGCAACAACCATCTTCGGAGCTCTCTCAACTGCATTGCCAGGATCTTCATGTTCTGAAGGATCGACTACAGCCGTGTTCGTCGTGAGACAGTCTGCTCACCTTTCGTTCTACGATCTAGATGGAACGGCATCGCCATCACATGTAAAGATAGTGCGACATGCAGTCGTCATCCAGGATGTGTGGGTTGACATCGCAATCTCTAAAACCGCTTTATCCGGTGGTCTATGCCCGTGTAGTCAGGAAGTTTGCATTTGGGCTGTCGACGATTCAGAGCCGAAGCAAGAGTGGCGGCAGGTGCACGCGGTCGGCCTAGAACTTCTTAAACCTCAAGAAGCTGTTAGATGGTCGGAGAACGGCGGGAACAGGGTTCTGCTTGCTTCTGCTGATGCGGAAGTTCGTCGTGTCAAAGGACATGTGATTAACGAGTACATGTCTAGGTTATCAGATGTTGTGTCTGGAGCTGATAATGATGACACTGATCGAGAGTTACTCACCACCACAGTTGAGACGGTTGCTGTGCTTCCGAGGGAGCAATCGCGATTGGAGGAATGACGGTACCTCGGTGGAGATCAGCAGATAAAGGGTCGCGAGGGCTCTGTCTCGACCCTCTTCTTCGCCTGAGGACCATCGTGTTGTGGACGACGCTCTTGAGCAGCATCTCCATCTCCCGGCCGCGACGCGTGCGGCCCCGCAGCGTGTCGCCCAGGTTCCGCTTCATCATCGAGTTCACGCACTCGACGCCCGAGCGCCGCCGGTAGGCCACGCCCCCGCCGTCGCGGCGGAACTTCTTGTGCATCCGCCGAGAGAATAAAGGGGTCGCGGAGAGAATAAAGGGGTCGCGAGCCTTTTCTCCGTGCCTAGCCTGCTGCCATGCCTCGCACCTCGCGAGGCGGCAGACAAAGGGGTCGCGAGCCTTTTCTGCCTCCGGATGTTTCATGGCCCGGTCTACCCTTGTCGCCACCCCGGCCGGGGGCAGATAAAGGGGTCGCGAGCCTTTTTTGCCGCGCCTAGCGTGCTCCCATGCCTCGTACCCCGCGTGACGCCCCCGGCGGACTCGTCTACCACGTCCTCAACCGGGCCGTCGCCCCCCTGGCCATCTTCGAGAGGGAGATAAAGGGGTCGCGAGCCTTTTCCAAGCGGAGACAAAGGGGTCGCGAGCCTTTTTTGCCGCGCCTAGCGTGCTCCCATGCCTCGTACCCCGCGTGACGCCCCCGGCGGACTCGTCTACCACGTCCTCAACCGGGCCGTTGCACGTCTGGCCATCTTCGAGACGGACGGCGACTATGCGGCGTTCGTCAAGGTGTTCCGCCAGGCGGTCGAGCGGCAGGATCGGCTGGCGAAGGAGGGCCGTGCCAAGCGGGTTGACGTGCTGGCGTGGTGTCTGATGCCGAATCACTGGCACCTCGTCCTGCGGCCGCGAGGCGACGGCGAGCTGTCGACCTTCATGCGGTGGCTGACGATGACCCACACGCAGCGGTGGCACGCCAACCGGCGGTCGGCGGGGACCGGGCCGTTGTACCAGGGGCGGTTCAAGAGCTTTCCCATTGATCCGCATCACGATGGGCACCATCTGACGGGTGTGCTGGCCTACGTGGAGCAGAACGCCCGGCGGGCGGGACTGGCCCAGACGGCGGCGGCGTGGCCTTGGGGCAGCCTCGGGCGGCGGCCAGGCGGCGAGTATGAGCGGCACGAAGAGCCGGGGCCACGCCTGCTGCCGATCGAGCGGCTGCCGGGCGGGCACGCGTGGACGGCGGACGCGTGGCAGAAACACGTCGAGCAGGAATTTGACGCCGAAGTCGAGCGGGAGCTGGAGGCGAGCTTCAAGCGTGGCCGCCCGTACGGCAGCGAGCGGTGGACGAAGCGGATTGCAGGGCGGCTGAACCTCGACAGCACCCTGCGGCCGCGAGGTCGGCCACGGCTCACGTGAAACAACGACAAGCAGCCGGCAAGAACAGGATGACACCTTGATCGCACCTGAGCGATTGTGTCTTCTTCGCCGCTGAGGGCATCACTGCGTCCGATCCGCTTTTGACTGCTGATAGCGACCGTGGGACTCGAACCCACACTCCGTGAGGAACTCGATTTTGAATCGAGCGCGTCTGCCAATTCCGCCAGGCCGCCGGCTTGAAGGTGGGCATCGTAGCCTAGCTGTCCATGGCTTGTCGCGTTGCGATTCTCGGCTCCACCGGTTCGATCGGGTCGCAAACGCTCGACGCCATTGATGCGCTCAACGCCGACGGCTTTGACTTTGAGATCGTGGCGATGGTGGCCGGCAAGAACCGCAAGACGCTCGACCGGCAGGCCAGGCGGTGGCCCAATGCGACGGCGAAGCTGGCCATCGACGAAGGGCCGGGCGCGTTGGTCGAGGCGGCCGAGCGGGGCGATGTGGATGTCGTGGTGCACGCGGTGGTTGGGGCTGCCGGGCTGCCGGCTGCATTTGCTGCGTGCGAGGCCGGTCATCGCAGGCTGTGCCTGGCCAACAAAGAGTCGCTCGTCGTCGGGGGGTCGCTGCTCATGGCGACGGCTAAGGCGAATGGCGTCGACCTCGTGCCAATCGACTCGGAGCACACGGCCATTTTCCAGGCGATGGCGTGCGGGAGACGCGAGGAAGTCCGTCGCGTGCTCCTGACGGCCAGCGGCGGGCCATTTCGTGACGCTGCCGAGTGGCCGACACACAAGCTCGAGCGGGCGACGATCAAGCAGGCCCTTGACCACCCGACGTGGACCATGGGCGGCAAGATCACGGTCGATTCGGCTACGTTGTTTAACAAGGGTTTCGAGCTTATCGAGGCGGTTCACCTTTACGGACTCAAGGCCGACGACGTGCAGGTCGTGGTTCATCCGCAGAGCATCGTTCATTCGATGGTCGAGTACGTTGACGGCAGCACGATCGCCCATCTGTCGCCGGTCGATATGAAGCTGCCGATCGCGTACGCGTTGACGCATCCGCGGCGTGGGGCGTCGGGCAGCGGGACGCTTGACTGGTCGCAGGCGATGACGCTCGACTTCGAGCCACCCGACGAGGAGCGATTTGCAGCGTTGCGGCTGTGTCGTGAAGCGGTCACGCGGGGCGGCGTTGTGCCGACGTACCTGAATGCGGCCAACGAGGTGGCGGTGAACGCATTTCTTGCCGGCGACTTGCGTTTCGGCGACATCAGCCGCGTGGTCGAGCGGGTGACGCGTCAGGCGCCGCAGCAAGAGCCGACGTCGCTGGCGGAGTTGCTTGAAGCCGACACCGCAGCACGAGTGCTGGCGGCGTGACGCGTTGGGCCCACCGATGAAACCCGGTGGGTCGCTGCGCGTTCCTAGAGTCGCCGCCACCTGTCGCTGACCGACGCCGACTCATCATGGACCTGATCTCGCTTTTCAACCTGCTCCTGCTCGGTATCGGGTTCGGTTTCGTGATCTTCTGGCACGAACTGGGCCACTTTCTTGCCGCCAAGTGGGCGGGCGTGCGCGTCGAGCAATTCGCCGTCGGCTTCGGCAACGCGATCTTTAGCTTCCGCAAGGGCCTGGGTATTCGGCGTGGGACCAGCGCGCCTGAGTATCAGCGACGGCTCGAGGCCGACCCGAACGTCGCGATGTCGCCGACGGAGTACCGGCTCAATTGGCTGCCGCTGGGCGGCTACGTGAAGATGCTCGGTCAGGAAGATCTGGCCGTCGTCGACAAGCAGCACGAGCCCGACAGCTATCAGGCCAAGAGCGTCGGCAAGCGGATGATCATCATCTCGGCAGGCGTCGTCATGAACGTCATTCTGGCGGCGGTGCTCTTTACGGTCGTCTACTTCTGGGGCTTCTCGGCCGAGGCGGCCAAGGTCGGGCAAGTGCTGCCAGGCACGCCGGCGGCGCAGATCAACCTGCAGCCCGGTGACACGATCATCAGCGTCAACGGGCGGGCGGCGCACGACTTTGCGAAGCTGCGGCTTGGCATCGCGCTGGCCGATCCGGACGAGGAGACGTCGCTCGTCGTGCAGCCGAACGGGTCAACTGAGTTGGAAACGCGGACGCTCAAGCCCGAGGTCGGCGAGGAAGGCGCGGGCATGCTGACGATCGGCGTGCTACCGATGCCGACGCTCGACCTGCGGAACGCGCCGGGCGAGACAAGCGAGCTTGAGAACCTCCGCAAGACGACCGCGGCGGACGTGCTGGCGGTGCTGCCGGGCGAGCGGGTGCTGAGTGTCGATAACATGGAAGTCGATGCCGACGACTTCCCGGTTTACGCGGCGGCGTTCGATCGGGCGGGCGACGAAGGCCGGGCGGTGATTCTGCAGAAGGAAGAGGCCGGCGGCACGAAGCGGGTCGAGAAGGTGATGCCGACCGTGCTCATGCTGAGCGATGCGTATCAACCATTCGCCGGCGTGCAGCCGTTGCTCAAGGCTCAGTCAGTGCCTGCGGACTCGAAGATGCAGCCGGGCGACATCTTTCTGGCGTTGAAGGTGCCTGATACGGGCGACACGCTGAGGCGGCCGACGATGAAAACGCTGGGCGAGTGGCTTGCCAAGGCCGGTGAACGCGGTCAGGCGGTGTCGCTGACGGTCGATCGCGGTGGCGAGGTCATCGAGCTCGAAGACGTGCCGTTGCGGGTCGTATCGGGTGGACTTGTAAGCCGTCTGATGGGCTCGGCACGGTATGGCCTGGGCGTCTTGATGACGCAGGACCTGCAGTCGTCACGCGTGGCTGCCGAGGCCGTCAAAGATTCGGCGGCAGCTTCGATGGACGGCCTCGTTGCCGAGGCGGCAGACGTCCAGATCACCGCCGTCAACGGCCAAGCCGTGGCCAACTACTACGACTTCAGCCGCCTACTGCGGACGGCGATAGAGGGAGCAGACGAAGAGGCGACGGTGCCTGTGACGCTCTTTGTCGACGGCGAGGTGAAGGAGTCGGCCCTGGTGCTGAACGACAAGGCCATGGCGGCAATCAACGGTGTCGACTGGATGGGTCCGGTTGCGACGCTGAGCCCGTTCGGAGGCGTTCCCGTAGAGGCCGTCCGCCGCACACGCAACCCGCTGACGGCCATGGGCTGGGGCGTCCTCGAGACACGCGACCAGATCGCCAACCTTTACCTGACGCTGAGGCGCGTGACGGTCGACCAGACAGTCTCGGCCAGCAACCTCAGCGGCCCGGTCGGCATCATCCACTTCGGCACGATCGTCGCTGCCAAGGGCTACGACTGGCTCTTGTGGTTCCTGGCGATGCTGTCGGCCAACTTGGCGGTCGTGAACTTCCTGCCGATCCCGATCCTCGACGGCGGACACATGGTGTTCCTGCTATGGGAAAAGATCCGCGGCAAAGCCCCGCCGCGTGCGGTACAGGAAGGCGCGTTGTGGGTCGGTCTGGCGGCGCTGGGTTGCTTCGTGATCTTCGTCACGATCAACGACATCGGGCGGCTGATTCCGTTCTAGGTTGGGACGTTTAACCGTCAACAGAAAGACGCCGCGACTCCCGTCGCGGCGTCTTCGTCTGGCAATTGCAGTTCTGCCTACTTGCGGCGACGCAGCAGCAGCCCGCCAGCCATGAGGGCAACGGCAGCCGTGGTCGGCTCGGGAACAACCGTGATTGTCGGGTTGTCGATCGCCACGTTGTAGTCGTTGAACGAGAAGAAGAAGCCCGGCGTAATCGTCGTCAGGACCACCTCGTCGACCTCGGCAAGCACATTGGCGAATGTGCGGCCGTCCGGCAGGATGGGCTCGAAGGTCACGGGATCTTCAGCACCATAGCCGCCCCAGCCGGCAGGCAAGGCTTCTTGCGTCGGGTCTTCGACGGCAACGGACAGGTTCACAAACCCGCTCGATGCCGTGCCGCCGGTCGGTGTGACGGTGCCGGTAGCAATGTCGGCCAGGTCGTAGAAGACGCTCGTGTAAGGCAAGCCATTCTGCGGGTTATCGAGGTCGCGAAACTCGACGACCATGTCGCGAATCACCGGGAAGAAGCCGCCGACAAGCTCGCTCTGAACATCGACGCTGAAGGTGAAGGGGGCCGTCGTGTAATCGCCTGCCCAATCGGCCGAGTCGTTGCGGAACGAAATGCCGAAGTTGTTGAAGACGGTGCGGAACGAGGGGGCGGGCGTGCCGGTGGTGCCGTCAATACCCGTCGAACCGCCCAGGCCTTGCGGGCCGATCCAGCCCTCGACGCCGTTGTCGAAGGTCGTCGTGACGTTGTCGATCGCCAGCGTCGGCGCGGCGGCAAGGGCAAGGGCGGCGAGGGTTGTGCTGAGGTGAGTCGTGTTCATGGTTCTCCCGGAGTTTGAAGTGCGCCGTCGAAACGCCGACGCGATGGCGGAGGTTGTACCGGAGGCGTCGCCGAGCGTCAAGAGTTTCCCGGAAACTTTCTACGGCCCCTCGACGCCGTACCGCCGATCGACTACAACCGGCCGTCGTGTCCGATGACGCCGGTCAACCTGCCTTTGAAACGCGCGTGCGGCAGGTCGGTGATCGACTGGCCAAGCGTGTTCGCGGTCTTGTCAAAGACATTCCGGGCCAGCCCAAGGGGCCGGTGGAACTAGCTCGCAGCGTCGGCGTCAACAAGGTACTGACCAGCCGCCTGCTCCGCGCCGCCGCCGCCAAAGAGCCAGCAGCCGTCCTGCGTCAGATGCCTGGGCCCGAGCCTTTGCGACAGTTCGCCAAGAAGGCCGGCGACGCGGGCGCGTCCAGCCGCACCGTCGGCGAAGTTCAGCGGGCGGTCGAGGCATTTGCCGCGCTGATCCGCGCCGAGGCAGGTGATCGCAGCGGCTTTGACGCGATGCTGTCTGCGTGGCTGCCCGATGACCGGGCCGAGTTCGAGCTGCGGCGTAAGCAGGCGGTTTTCAAGAGCCTGAGCCAGTTGCACGGCCGCCAGTGCGACACCTATTCGACGGCCGTGCTGGTCAACGTCTCGCCTCAGCGGCCCGACCGGCTCGACGTGGTGTGGGTTGTGAGCCTGCTGGGCCTGCAGCGGCTGCGGCCGGACGTGACGCTTCGCTTCGCCACCCGCCGCATCGCGGGCGGCAAGCAGCCGCGGCGGATTGAGGCATTAGGCGGCGAACGGGCGAGTGCGTTTGACCAGCTGATCGTGCCGTCGTTCTGTAGCAAGCCATCGCCGACGCTGGAGGCCAGGCGAGTCGGCGAGGTGTCGCATTACCTTGTCGCCGGCGAGGCCTTTGGAGCACGGTCGACGGTTGACCTCACCTTTGCCGAGGCGAACCGCGACGAGATGGATCGCACGGTCTCGCCCGAGCAGGCCGGCCGCCGGCGGCACTTCTTCGCCGAGATCAACGTGCCCGCCAAGCAATTGGTCTTCGACGTCCACGTCGCCAAGTCCGCCGCCGGCGGGGCGGCCCTGCCGGAGCTGTTCATCTACGACACCTCATTCGAGGGCGTGGCCAACGTCAACGACCCGACGCGGGACCTCGACCGGTTGCAGACGAGCGAGACGGTGACGCGGCTGTGCGATCCTGCCGAGCCGGTGCCCGAGGCCCCACGGCACGCGCCGATGCTGCAGCACGTGTTCGCCGCCCTCGGCTGGGAGGCGAGCGAATTCGCCGGCTACCGCACGCGGATCGACTACCCGGTCTACGGCACGCAGGTCACGATGGCCTTCCCGGCCCCGGTGGCCGATGGTCCGACGGGCGCGAGGTAGCCTAGTTCGTCACGCCTCGGCCTTCGCCTCATCCTCCCGAAGCCGCCCGCATTCGGGGCAGACGCCGCTGGTGTTGCCGGTGAGGTCGTAGCCGCAGGCGGAGCAGACACGCGGCAGTCGCTCCGCAACGGCTCTTGGAAGGTTGAACCACGCACCAGCAACCTGCCCGAAAGCTGCTGCTAAAGCTGGTAAACTGATCAACGGCAACAGGAAACACAGGTTACTCAAGAGGCGGGTCATTGTTGAGGAACGAGATGACGCCATCAGGACGATCAACAAAGCCACTTGAATTGCTAGCCCAATCGCACCGCCCGTTACAGTCCAAGACTTCGCGAGTTCGACGGCGCGTCGCACGGCACGAGTGACCTCGTCATCCCCGATATCCGACGGTAGTGCCCAACGACGTCTGACCCGGCCAGTCAAAGCACGCTGAAGTGGATCGGTTGGCAGCGGTGTGGCGACGACGCGTCGGATGAAGCTACGAAGCGTCACTATAATGTTGTATGGCCGGCCTCCTCGCGACGCTGTTCGGCCGGAACGGTTCAACCACCTCCAACGGTTCCTCCGCTACCGACCTCACCCGATTTGACGACGCGTTCGAACGCCGCGTCTTCGACATCGGCCGAGACTTCCTCGCCGACGCTCGGGCGAATCAGGATGGCCTGCTGTCGCGGCGATTCTGGAATGACAAGCTGATGGACTGGTCGATGAAGGACGACGCCTTCAAAGTCCAGCTCTTTCGCTTCGTCGACGCGTTCCCGAACTTTAAGACGCCGAACGAGATCTACGAGCACCTGATCGACTTTATGAGCCAGCCGGGCGTCAAGCCGCCGCCGGGGATGCAGCTCGGACTCAAGGCCGGCGGGGCGATGAAGGGCACGGTCGCCAAGACGATGGCCGGGCAGATCACCGGGATGGCTGAGAAGTTCATCGCAGGCACGGACGCCGCCGACGCCAAGGACAAGCTGCGCCAGATGTGGGAAAAGGGGTTGTGCTTCAGCGTCGACCTCTTGGGCGAGGCGTGCATCAGCGACGTCGAGGCCGACGCGTATCAGCAGAAGTACCTGGATCTCGTCGAAAACCTGCCGCAGTGGGTGAACGACTGGCCGGCGAACGAGCGATTGGAGCGCGACCACCTCGGCCCGATCCCGCGGACGAACGTCAGCATCAAGTGCAGCAGCCTTGTCGCGCGGTTCGACCCGATTGCGTTCGACGCGTGCATCGACGCGGCGATGAAGCGGATCGTGCCGATCCTCGAAGCGGCGAAGGCGAAGAACGTCTTCATCAACTTCGACATGGAGTCGTTCGCGACGAAGGACCTGACGATCGAGCTGTTCAAGCGGTGCTGCGAGACCGTCGACTTCGAGGCCGGCATTGCCATGCAGGCTTACCTGCGGTCGGGTGATGATGATGCGAAGCACGTCATCGAGTGGTCGCAACGGACCGGCCGCGTCGTGACGGTTCGGCTGGTGAAGGGGGCGTACTGGGACTACGAGACGATCCACGCCGAGCAGATGGGCTGGCCGCAGCCGGTGTGGCCGGCGAAGGCGCAGACGGACGCGTGCTTCGAGCGGATGACGCGCGCGTTCATCGAGAGCACGCCTGCGTTAGCGACAAACCCCCTGCGAGCCCCGACCGTGAGGGAGGGGTTCCAGGGAGTCGTGCAGAACCAGAACCTGAACCCCTCCCTGACGGTTGGGGCTCGCAACGGGGAAGCGACGACGCACACTCGAGCTGGCGGGGCAAGCTCGCGCTCGGGTCGCACAACGTCCGCTCCATCGCCGTCGCCCTGGCGGCGTTGGAGGAACGAGGCCTGCCGCCGTCGGCGATCGAGCTGCAGATGCTCTACGGCATGGCCGACCCGCTGAAAGTCGCTGCCGGCAAACGAAACCTTAGGGTCCGCGAGTACGTGCCTGTCGGCGAGATGGTGCCGGGCATGGCTTACCTCGTGCGGCGGCTGCTGGAGAACACGAGCAACGAGTCGTGGCTCAAAGCCGGCTTTGCCAGCGATGCGCCGGCGGAGGAACTGTTGGCGAAGCCGACGGGTTTCGAGAGTGAGAATTGGCGTCAAATGTCGCCGGCGTGGGACCTGAGGACGCGAATATATCACGATCTGGCGAGCAGCAGCTGGCCTGAACAGCGAGCGCCGCTTCCGTTCTTCACGGAGTCGCTACGTGATTTCGCGGATGCAGAGCAACGCCAAGCCTTTGCCAAGAGCGTGTCCTCCGCGACGAGCCCTGAGCGTGAGCGAGGGGATTCGGGAAGTCGCGCAGAACCCCTCGCTCACGCTCGGGGCTCGTCCGACGAGGAAGTCGATAGCGTTGTCGTTCAAGCTCAAAATGCTGTACACACTTGGCGCGATACGCCGACCGTCGACCGCGCCCGCTGTCTGATCCGCGCCGCCGACCTGATGCGTGAGCGACGCGACGAGCTTGCCGGCGTCATCATCAAAGAGTCGGGCAAGTCCTGGCGAGAGGCCGACGCCGACGTGTGCAAGGCGATCGACTTCTGCGAGTTCTACGCCCGCGAGGCCGTCGCACTGTTCGAGCCCGAACGTTTGGGCCGCTTTGTCGGCGAGCACAACGAGCTGCGTCACGAGCCGCGTGGCGTGTGCGTCGTCATCAGCCCGTGGAACTTCCCGCTCGCCATCGCCTGCGGCATGACGACGGCCGCACTTGTCACGGGAAATCCCGTCATCCTCAAGCCGGCCGAGCAGACGCCGGGCATCGCGAAGCTGTTGTGCGACTTGCTTTGGGAAAGCGGCGTACCGAAGAACGTCTTGCAGTTCCTGCCCGGCGAGGGCGAGACAATTGGCGCTGCCCTTGCCCGGCACGAAGGCGTCGCCCAGGTCGCCTTCACCGGCAGCGCCGCCGTCGGTCGCGAGATCCTTAAGGCGGCCGTCGAGCACCCGCCGCGTGGGATGCTCGCCCGCCACGTCGTCTGTGAGACCGGCGGTAAAAACGCCATCATCGTCGACGCGTCGGCCGATCTGGACGAAGCCGTTGTGGGTGTTCGCGACAGTGCCTTCGGCTTCGCCGGGCAAAAGTGCAGCGCATGCAGCCGAGCCATTGCGCTCGACTCGATCTACGAAACGTTCGTCGAGCGACTCGTCGAGAGCACGAAGAGCCTCGTCGTCGGCGATCCGCTCGACCCCGCAACGGACGTCGGCCCCGTCATCGACGACGACGCGGTCGCGAAGATCACAAGCTATATCGACCGCGGGAAGTCGGAAGCAACGCTTGTTTGCCCGGTTGCGAGCCCCGATCGTGAGGAAGGGGTTCAGGGAGATCGTGCAGAACCAGAACCCCTCCCTCACGATCGGGGCTCGCAGGACCACTTTGCAAGCACGCAGTTGATCCCGCCCCACATCTTCCGCGACGTGCCGCCGGACGCGTCGATCGCGACGGATGAGATCTTCGGACCCGTGCTCGCCGTGATCCGTGCGAGCGACTTCGACCACGCCCTGCAGCTCGCTCTCGACAACGACTACCGCCTGACCGGCGGCGTTTACACACGAAAGCCCAGCCACCTAGACCGCGCCCGCCGAGAGTTCCGCGTCGGCAACCTCTACCTCAACCGCGGCTGCACCGGCGCCCTCGTCGCCCGCCAACCCTTCGGCGGCTTCGGCATGAGCGGCCTCGGCACTAAAGCCGGTGGCCGGGACTACCTCAAGCAGTTCGTCGTCCCGCGCGTCGTCACCGAGAACACCATGCGCCGCGGCTTCGCCCCCGGCCTCGAAGAGCAAGGCCAAGTCGCCGGCGGCGACACGGCAGCTTTGCGAGCGGGCATTTAGCCGCGGATGCCGCGTTGTTTGATGCGGTCGAGGCTGACAGCTAGGAGCAGCACACCACCGCTGACGACGTATTGCCAGAAGCTGTCGATGTTCTTGAGGTTCATGGCGTTGTTGAGCGTTCCCATGATGAAGACGCCCACGACGACGCCGCTGATGGTGCCGACGCCGCCGGTGAGGCTGACACCACCAAGAACACAGGCACTGATGACGAGCAGTTCGAGGCCTTCTGCCGCCTGCGGCTGACCGCTGGCGAACCGACTGGCGAGCACCACGCCCGCGAAGGCGGCCATAAGGCCTTGCAGCGTAAAGATGATGATCTTGTTGCGATTGACGCGGATGCCCGCCAAACGCGAGGCCTCTGCATTGCCGCCAATGGCAAGCGCGTTGCGCCCGAATGTGGTGTAATTCAGCAGAAGGCCGAAGATCACGAAGCAGGCGGTCATGATCCAGACCGGCATCGGCAGGCCGAGGAAGCTGGTGATGCCGAGCTGCATGAAGCTCGGATCGCTGACGCCGACTGACTTGCCACCGGAGAAGATGAGTGCCAAACCCCGGACGATTTGCATCGACGCGAGCGTGGTGATGAGCGCGTTGATGCCGAGAACGGCGATGAACAGGCCGTTGAACAGGCCGACAAGCCCACCGGCCGCGACAGCTACGACGATGCCCAGCAGCAGGCTGTCGGATTGATTGATGACGAGTGCCGCAACGACGCCGGCCATGGCAACGATCGAGCCGACGGAGAGATCGAAGTCACCCGACGCCAGGCAAAGCAGCATCGTGCAGGAAATCATGCCGATCGTGGCGACCGACAGGGCAAGGCCCTTGAGGTTGACAACGGTGAAAAAATTGTCGACGAAAAGCGAGCAGGCCAGGAGCAGCAGGGCGAGCACAACGGCCATGCCGGCGGCATCCCAGAGCTGGCCAGACATGCCAAGGGCGCGGGAGGCGAAGGTGGGCTGACGGCCATCGTTCAGGATCGCATGTTGCTGTTGACGTGCGGCCTGGCTCCCGGCGACTTCGTCAGGGGCGGCGTTGGTGGTGACTTGGCTCATGCTGCTGCGTTGGCCGCGGGGGCGTCGGTGGAAGGAGTCGGAGAGTTGGGCGAAGCGGGGCGTGCGTGCACCTGTTCGCCGGGCAAAGCAAGACCCAGCAGGCGTTCCTGTGTGAAGTCGCTGCGCTCGACACGGCCGCTGACTTGTCCCTCGCGCATCACAATGATGCGGTCGCAGACACCCATGACTTCGGGCAGTTCGCTGCTGACAAAGACAACACCCACGCCGCTTTCGGCGAGGTCGTAGATGATCGAGTAGATCTCGCTCTTGGCACCGACGTCAATGCCGCGGGTGGGCTCATCGAGCAGGATGACTTTTGGATTTTCGCAAAGGTTGCGGGCGAGCACGACCTTTTGCTGGTTGCCGCCTGAGAGGTTAACGAGTCGCGTCGCAAGCGAAGCCGTCCTGACGTTGAGTCGCTGGCGGTACTCGGAAGCGTTGGCCCGCTCTTTCGACGGGTTGATGATGAAACCGCCAAGCGAGAAGTGGCGGCGGACCGAGAGGTTGAGATTTTCCTGCACGCTGCGAACCGGGACGATGCCCTCGGCCTTGCGATCTTCGGGGGCAAGGACAAGTGACGCACCGATAGACGAGGCCGGATTGGTGCGGGTGAGCGACTTGCCGTCAATCACAATGTCGCCGCCTGTGCGTGGCACCCCGCCGTAGAGCAGCTTGAGAAACTCGGTGCGTCCCGCGCCGACCAGGCCGAACATGCCGACGATTTCGCCTCGGCGGACGCTGAGGCTGACCGGTGCCTTCAGCCCGGGGCCGGTGATGCCCGTTGCCTGCAGAACTTCCTTACCGGCCTTACGCGGGCGGTAGCGGAACAGGTCCTTGATCTCGCGACCGACCATGCGTTGGACGAGCGTGTCGGGCTGTACCCCGTTGAGCGAGGCGAAGGTTTCAACGTGCCTGCCGTCGCGGAGCACGGTGGCGGCGTCGCAGATCTCGTAGATCTCGTCCATCCGGTGACTGACGTAGAGCACGACCTTGCCCTGATCCCGGAGCGAGCGGATAACGTCGAAAAGCTTGTCGCTTTCCTTGCTCGAAAGGCTGCTTGTCGGCTCGTCGAAAGCGATGATCTCAGCCTTGTGGGCGAGGGCCTTGGCGATCTCGACCATCTGCCGTTGACCGATCGGCAGCGAGCCAAGCGTCGCCCGCGGGTCGATATCCTCGCCGAGCATTTCGAGCATGCGGCGAGACTGGCTGAGCAGCTCGCCCTTCTTCAGAAACCCTCTGCTGTTGGGCAAGTGACCGAGAAACAGGTTCTCGGCGACGGACAGCTGCGCAACAAGCTGTAGCTCCTGATAGATCACAGCCAGGCCGGCGTTGAGCGCCTCGCTCGTGTTGGCAAAGACGTGTTCTTTCCCGTTGATGCGGAGACAACCGCCGCTGTCAGGTGTGTGAGCGCCGGCAAGCACCTTGAGCAGCGTGCTTTTGCCCGCGCCGTTTTCACCCATCAGGGCGTGCACGGAACCCGAGTTCACGCCGAATGAGACGTCCTCAAGTGCCTTTACACCAGGAAAGGTCTTGCTGACGCTATCGAATTGGAGACGCGGCTGAGTCATTGCGGTCCGAATTGGGCGACGGCGAGGCGGGTCGATACGGCAGGGTGCATCACTCGGCCGCTTCGAGCAGCCCGTGATCCCGCATGACGGCCTCGTAAGTCTCACGCGTGATGAGCTCGCCATCGGTGAAGGTGAGCATGTCCGGCTCGTTACCGGTGACGACCCACTCGTACATCATCATCGTCGTGTCGTAGCCGTGCCGCTTAGCGCTGAGCAGGATCGAGCCGTAGAGGCCGGTTTCCTCTGCTTTTTCGAACTCGATGACAGCATCGGTCCCGTTGATGCCGACGCCGATGATGTTGTCGCTGGAGATGCCGCGACCCTCCATCGCGCGCACCGCCCCGATGACCGTGGTGTCGTTCATGCCCGCCACGAGCCAATTCTCGACAGCGCCTTGCTGAGTCAAGAGCACGTCGGCGGCGTCGTAGGCGAAGGAAAGCTCCGGCTTCCGCATTGGAGCCTCAAAGATGCGATCTCGCGGAAATCCAGCTTCGACGAGCGCCTCGACGGCACCGTCTGTCCGCTCCTTGGCAGTCGTCAGTTCGTTGAAGGTCATCAGGCACAGGCCGGTGTTGCTGATGTCCCAGCCCTCTGCCTGCATCTGATCCCAAAGTGACTTACCGACGAGCTTGCCGATGTTCTTGGCGCTGATGCCCAGGTGCGGCACGCTTTCAATGGCCTTGCCGTCACCATCGACAAGTC
This sequence comes from uncultured Planctomycetota bacterium, assembly GCA_963841915.1. Taxonomy (GTDB): domain Bacteria; phylum Planctomycetota; class Phycisphaerae; order Tepidisphaerales; family Tepidisphaeraceae; genus JBCDKH01. The sequence continues at coordinate 1,476,484 of CAWJEN010000006.1, forward strand.
GGTCGTCGACCGTCATCATCTTGAGGCCGTGCATCTCGGCGCGGGCCACGATGGCCGGGCCGAGCTTGACGTCGGGCGTGCAGATGATGAAGCCCTTGACGCCTTGGGCGGCAATGTTGTCAATGGCCGTCAGCGTCTCCTCGCCGTCGGGTACGGCGAGCTTCACGAGCGTGAAGTCTTTCTCGTCGGCCACCTGCTGGGCGAATTGCCATTCCGTCTGGAACCATGGCTCCTCGGGCTGCTTGACGAGGAACGCGATTTTTGTCTCGGCGTCGCCGGAATCGTTATCGCAACCGGCGACAGATCCCGCGAGGCTGAGCCCAGCGGCCAAGGCGAGCGCGGAGGCAAGTAGCCGAGCCGGGAGCCGATCAAGCTTCTTCAGGTTCATGGTCATCATGGTGCTTTGCCCGGGTGCCAAGGGCAACATTTCGTCTGCCACGCCCCAAGGCTGGCGGCAGACAGGAATGAGGACGACGTAAATCGGTAATTGCGAAGCCTCCTCAGTCACTTCACACGTTGGTTATAACGCGCCCGTCGCGACATGCAAGGGGCAAAGCAGGCGGAGCGTCAAGATGTGCTGTCGTTAAGCGACTGCAGCGGGAGAGGCCCAGTTTTTCAGTAAGTTTTCATTCGCATTGGTCGTCTGCTTCCTTGCCGTGTGTAGGGGCGCTATGCCAAATCGTCCGATGGTCGCCCGAGGGCTTGGCAACGGCGGCAGGCCATGGCACCATGGACGAATGCTGACAATCGGCCGATTGGCCCTATCGATTTTCATCACAACGGCGTTGGCTACTCATGCTGCTTCGGCGGCGTCTGAGCGGCCCAATGTGCTGCTGATCATGGCCGATGACCTGGGTTACGGCGACTTGGGCTGCTTCGGCTCAAAGCAGATCGACACGCCCAACCTCGACGCTCTTGCCGCCGATGGCGTGCGGGCGACCGACGGCTACGTCTGCGCCTCCATCTGCTCACCATCCCGCGCCGGCCTTCTCACCGGTCGCTACCCGCAGAACTTCGGTTTCGAACACAACATCGGGGGCGTCAACAACAACGCTACCCCCAATGCCCGCAACGGCATTCCTGCAGGTGAGCGGACATTGGGTGATTTCATGAAGTCGGCAGGCTATCGCACCGGCATCATCGGCAAGTGGCATGTCGGCCATGCCATTCCCGAGATGCTCCCTAACGCACGCGGCTTTGACACCTTCTTCGGCATCCTCGATGGCCACTGCGACTACTTCCCGAAGTCGACCGACCGCTTCCTTCTTCGCAATGGGCAGCCGGTCGAAGCGGTCCGCGAGGGCTACACGACCGACTGGTTCACGAACGAAGCGATCGAATTCATCAACGGCAATGGTCCCGGGGCAGAAACTCACGACGGTTCTGACATCGATGCAAGCGACCCTTGGTTCTTGTTTCTGAGCTACACCGCCCCGCACACGCCGCTACAGGCCAAGCCTGAAGACCTAGAGCGTTTCAGCCACATCCCAGACGCAGGCCGTCGAACCTACGCCGCGATGATCTGGAACATGGACCAGAACATCGGCCGGGTCGTCGACACATTGCGTGAGCAGGGTGAACTCGATAACACGCTGATCGTCTTCCTGAGTGATAACGGCGGCGCAGTGGATGCGAACAACGCGTGCAACGCGCCGCTTCGCGGGAGCAAGGGCACGTTCCTCGAAGGTGGCGTGCGGGTGCCATTCATCTTCCACTGGCCGGCAGGCGGGTTGAAGGGCGGCACGACGTTCGAGCGGCCCTTCATCTCGCTCGACTTGACGCCGACGTTCATCAAGGCAGCGGGCGGCGAGCTGCCGGAACGGCCGCAAGCAACCAGGGGCCGTTTCGCCGACAAGCCGCTGCTCGACGGTGTCGACCTCCTGCCTTTTCTGAGAGGTGAGGCACAAGGCGATCCGCACGAAGCGATTTATCTCCGAATGGCACTGCGGCAGCAGGTGGTGCGACGCGGCGACTGGAAGCTGCAGACCGGCGTCCACGCGCTGCCGGAGCTGTTCAACGTGCGGGACGATCCAAGCGAACTCGACGACAAGATCCTGGAGCACCGCGAGATGGCTGAGTCGATGCAAACGTTGCTCAATGATTGGCAGCACGCGCTCGAGGATGCACCGCACTGGCTCGAGCCGCCTTACTGGCAGATGGTGAGCTTCCAGCGTTACCAGAGGCCCTACCAGCTTGTACAGCCGGAGCGAGACGAGGCCTACTCCGGCCGCGTTGCGGACGTGCGTTCGGACGATTGACGCGAGTGGCGAGAAACGGCAACGCTTTGACGGTGGCGGGCATTCACACTTCCAGAAGGGCATGTATGCTGCAAATCATGATAAGTCTTGTCTTCCATCGCCTCCAAGGCGGGCGACGCCAAGGGCTCGTCCCGCTCGCCAGTCTCCGTCATGCCGCCGCCGGCTTCTTTGCCGTCGCTTTGGGAGTCGTCGGTGTAGCGGGCACGACGGCGAAGGCGGGCAACAACGTGGCTCAGACGGACGCACCCATGATCGATCTCAGTGGCGAATGGCAGTTCCAGGTCGACCGTCGTGGCGTCGGCATCGACGAGGGCTGGTACGACAACGACCTGCCCGACACGATCAAGCTGCCGGGAACGATGCGCGACCAGGGCTTCGGCGACGAGGTCGATGCCGATACCGATTGGTGGGGCGGTACGCTCGACTACAGCGACCCGATGTACGCTCCGTTTGCGAAAGGCGAAGATTTCAAGTCGCGGTCGTGGTTGACGCCCAACCTCAGGTACACGGGCCCGGCCTGGTACTCGAAGCTCGTCGACGTGCCCGCCAATTGGCAAGGCAGCCGGGTGACGCTTCGCCTGGAGCGGCCGCACATCCACTCGAAGGTCTGGGTGAATGGCAAAGAGGTCGGGGCAGACAACACGCTGCTCGCGCCGCACGTCTTTGACGTTAGCGACGCCCTCGTCGAAGGTGAGAACCGCGTGACGCTGCTCATCGACAGCAGCATGGATGTGAATGTCGGCGAAAGCTCGCACAGCGTCACCGACCACACGCAAACGCCTTGGAATGGCGTCGTCGGTGACATCGTGCTCGTCCAGCAGGATCCGATCTGGATCGACGACGTGCAGATCCATGCACCGGGCAACGCAAAGACGGTCACCGTCAAGGCGACGTTCGGCAACAAGACCGGCGAGGCCGTCGAAGGTCGTGTCGAGCTGACCATCTTCGACCAGAACGACAACGTCGTCATCGCCCGCGATATAGAAGCGTCTGCCGATGTCGGGATGACGCAGAAGACCTTCGAGATCGAGCTCGAGCGCCCGCTGGCGACGTGGGACGAATTCGATCCGACGTTGCACACGTTGCAGGTCTCGCTCGGTGCCGGCAAGGAGACGTGGCGCGGCCGCTTCGGTGCTCGCACGCTTGAAGCAAGCGGAACAGAGTTCAAGCTCAACGGCCGCACGATCATGTTCCGCGGTTCGCTGGATTGCGCAATCTTCCCCAAGACCGCGTATCCGCCGACGGACGTCGAGTCGTGGAAGAAGATCATCACGGCGCAGCAGGAGCATGGCCTGAACCACACGCGGTTCCACTCGTGGTGCCCGCCGAGGGCGGCGTTCATTGCGGCCGACGAACTGGGTCACTACTTCCAAGTCGAGTGCAGCACCTGGTGCAACGGCGGCACGGCGAGTGTCGGCGAGGGGCACCCGATCGACGAATGGCTCTACGACGAGGGCCGCCGACTCATCAAGGAGTACGGCAACCACCCGTCGTTCGTCCTGCTCGCCGCCGGTAATGAGCCGGGTGGGCCGGAGCGAGGAGCGGTTTATCTGAGCCCGTGGGTCGACTACTTCAAGAACTACGACGATCGCTTCATGGTCACCAGCGGTGCCGGCTGGCCCCTGGTGGATGAGAGCGAGTTCCACAACGCTTACGGCCCGCGTTTGCAGGGCTGGGGTGCCGGGCTCAACGGCACGCTCAACGCTGATAAGCCGGACCTGATGAAGGATTTCCGCGACTATGTCCAGCGGTACCCGAACACGCCGGTGATTTCACACGAAACGGGCCAGTGGTGTGCGTGGCCGAACTTTGCCGAGATGGACAAGTATACGGGCTCGCTGAAGCCCAAAAACTTCGAGATCTTCAAGGATCTCCTTGAAAAGCGGCACCAGAGCGACCTGTACGATGACTTCCTGATGGCCAGCGGTGCGCTGCAGGTGATGGCTTACAAGGAAGAGATTGAGCGGAGCCTGCGAACGCCCGAGTATGGAGGGTTCCAGTTGCTGGGCCTGCAGGATTTTCCAGGGCAGGGCACTGCCATCGTGGGCGTGCTCGATGCGTTCTGGGAGCCCAAGCCGTACGTCAGTGCAGAGGCTTATCGGCAGTTCTGTAACGAGACGGTCATCCTGGCTCGCATGGCGTCTCGCACGTTCACTGCAGGCGATGTGGTGCCCGTGACCCTCGAGATCTCGCACTACGGCCGTGATGATTTGAAGGATGCGACGCTCCGTTGGTCGCTCGAGGCCGAAGACGGCAGCATCGTGGCCAAGGATTCGGCGAAGTTGTCGCTCGTACCGGCCGGGCAGTTGACGCGGTTGATCGACACGTCGCTGCCGACGCCGTCGGGTAAGGCACAGAAGCTAACGCTAAAGACGTCGCTCGAAGGCACCGACATCACCAACCAGTGGGAGATGTGGGTTTACCCGAGTGGTGTCGAGACGACCGCTCCCGACAACGTGAAGGTCGTCCGCACGCTCGAAGAGGCCGAGCCGTTGCTTGCTGCGGGTGAGCGGGTGCTGTTAATGGTCGATCCGGGCATGGTGGCGACGAACGTGCAGATCGGCTTCAGCCCGATTTTCTGGAACACGTCGTACACGAACAATCAGGCGCCGCACACGATGGGCACGCTGGTTGATCCGGAGCATCCGGCCCTGGCGAGCTTCCCGACCGACTTCCACGGCGACTGGCAGTGGTGGGACATCATGATGAACTCGGCGACGATGGAGCTTGACCATCTTCCCCCGACGATGCGGCCCGTCGTGCAGGTCGTGCCCGACTGGGTCGACCCGAAGCGGTTGGCGCTTGTGGCAGAGGTGAAGGTGGGCGACGGACGGCTGCTGCTTTGTTCGATCGATCTCCAGACGAACATCAGCGAGCGGTTGGCAGCCAAGCAGATGCTCAGTTCGCTGCTGAATTACGCGTCGGGAGACGACTTTGATCCGGAGCATGCGGTTTCGATCAGCGACCTGAAGCCGATCTTTCGCGATCCGGGGTCAGCCGCTGCGATGAACGCGACGGCATCGGCGAGTGATTCCCATCCGAATTATCCGGCAGCAAACGTGCTGGATCAGAACCCTGACACGATCTGGCACACCAACTGGCAGCCGACGGCACCGTTTCCGCACGATCTGACGATCGATCTGCAGAAGGTGTCGAAACTCCGCGGCGTCAGTGCCTTGCCGCGCCAGGACGGCCCAAATGGTCGCATCGGTGAGTATGAGATCTACGTCAGCCAAGACGGTCGGCAGTGGGGCGAGCCAGTGGCCAAGGGAGCTTGGGCGGGCGACGCAAAGATTAAGGACGTGCTGTTCAGCACGCCCGTCGAGGGCCAATTCGTCAGGCTTCGCGTACTGCGTGCGGTCAACAGCTACGGCATCAGCAGCCTTGCAGAGTTCGATATCTTGCTGGAGGAATCCGAATGAACCGTCTCGACCTTACCCTCGCGAGCCTCTTTCTAATGACCAGCTTCGGCCTTGCCACAACTGCTGCGCGGGCCGAACCAGTCGATCTCAGCGGCTCCTGGCAGTTCCAGATCGATCCAGATGACGAGGGCGTCGCGGCCGGTTGGTTTGGCCAGCCGCTCGACGGGTCGATCCGGCTGCCAGGTACCACGAGTATGGCCAAGGCGGGGCAACCGCTCGAGCTTGCTCCCGAGATGACGAAGCAGGTCCTTCGCGGCCTGCATCAGCGTCACGAGTACATCGGCCCGGCGTGGTACAGTCGCGACGTCGAGGTCCCGGCCGATTGGTCGGATCGGCCGGTGCAGCTGCTCCTGGAGCGCGTCATCTGGACGACCGATGTCTGGCTCGACGGTAAGAAGGTCGGCCGCGCCACGTCGTTGTCGACGCCGCAGGTCATCAACCTCGGCATGTTGTCGGCCGGCTCGCACAAGCTCTCGCTGCGGGTCGACAACCGCGAGTTCGTGAAGGTCGGTGAATCGCACGCCTACACGGACGAAACGCAGTCGATCTGGAACGGCATCGTCGGCCGCATCGAGCTGCAGGCGATCGATCCTGTCCGCGTCACAAAAGCTCGGGTCGATCACGTCGACGGCAACGACGCTGCCCTGCAGGTTCGGCTGGTCGGCGTCAACGACACAGGCAGTATCGCGTCGAAGCGGGTCAGCATCACCATCACCCCCGCCGGCCAACGCGCCAAGGCGACGACGAAGGAGATGGACTGGGACATGGCAGTCGGGCAGACAGAAACGAAGGTGGTCGTCGAGCTCGATGAATCGCTCGCATCTTGGGACGAGTTCAACCCGACGCTTCACACAGTAAGCGTCAGTCTCGGCGACGATGAGTCGTTCCAGCAGACGTTCGGACTGCGGGTTGTCGGCAAGGAGCCGATGACGATGCTGCTCGACGGCAAGCCGATCTTCCTGCGTGGCACGCTCGACAACGCCGCATACCCGCTCACCGGTCACCCACCGATGAATGAGGCCGAGTGGATCAACATTTTCACAATCGCCAAACGGTGGGGCCTCAACCACGTCCGCTACCACTCGTGGTGCCCACCCGAGGCTGCCTTCAATGCGGCCGACAAGGTTGGCATTTACCTTCAGCCAGAGTTGCCCTACTGGGGCTTTGCCCAGCTCGAGCGGGACGGCGAACTACACAACTATCTGCGTGAAGAAGGCCGCCGAATCTTCGACGCCTACGGGCATCACCCGTCGTTCATGATGTTTTCGCTCGGCAACGAGCTGTACGGCCCGTTCGACGTGCTCCACGAGCTTGTCGAGGAGTTTCGGGCGTACGAGGACAACATCCTTATGACGACGACGACCTTCTCCTTTGCCAAAGGTCACGGCCGTTGGCCCGAGCCGGTCGATGACTTCTTCCTGACGCAGCGCGCCCGCGACGGCTGGGTGCGCGGCCAGGGGTTCTTCAACGAACAGGTGCCCGGCACCGATAAGGATTACCGCGAGTCGATCGTCGACTTCCCGGTGCCGCTCATCAGTCACGAGATCGGCCAGTACCCGGTCTACCCGCAGCTGAGCGAGATCGAGAAGTACAGCGGCGTCCTGGATCCGACCAACTTCGAAGCCATTCGCGACGACCTCAACCGCAAGGGTCGTCTGCACATGGCAGAGGCGTACACGCGAGCCTCCGGCAAGTTTGCGGCGCTGCTCTACAAGGAAGAGATCGAGCGGGCCCTGCGCACGCCCAACCTCAGCGGATTCCAGCTGCTCGATCTGCACGATTTCCCGGGCCAAAGCACTGCCCTCGTCGGCTTACTCGATGTCTTCTGGGACAGCAAAGGGCTCATCGAGGCTGAGGACTTCCGCGAGTTTTGCGGCCCCATCGTGCCGCTGCTCCGCATGCCTAAGCGGATCTACACCGCCGGTGAAACGCTCACGTTTGGCGTCGAGGTGTCCCACTACGGCCCCGACACCCTGCCTGCGAACGACGCCCGGTGGCGGGTTGTCACGGATGACGGCGTCACACTCGACAGTGGCACCATTGCCTACGAAGACCTTGCAGCCGGTGGCCTGCGAAAGCTCGGCACGATTACAACGGACAGCACCAACTGGCCCGCGCCTAAGGCGATGAAGGTCCAGGTCTCCCTCGATGCAACTGACCTTCGAAACGAATGGCGGCTGTGGGTCTATTCGAAGCAGGAGACGGCCGCAGTACCGAAGTCGCCGGAGGTGATCGTCGCCGACCGGCTCGACGAGGCGACGCTGAAGCATCTCGATGCAGGCGGCCGCGTGTTGCTCAACCCGTCACCGCGGCTGTTGGCGGAGCCTCAGACGTCAAATTTCACGCCCGTCTTCTGGAGTCCGCTGCACTTCGAGAATCAGCCGACGACAATGGGCCTGCTCGTGCAGCCGTCGCATCCGGCCCTTTTCGACTTCCCGACCGATGCCCACAGTGACTGGCAGTGGTGGGATCTTACCGCCGGCAGCACCGGCATGGCCCTCGACAAGCTCGGCGACCAGACCAACACCATCCGCCCGATCGTCCAGTACGTCGACGACTTCGGCGGAAACCTGCTGATCGGTGCCATCTGGGAGGCCAAAGTCGGAAACGGTGAAGTGCTTGTGTGCACCTTCGACATCTCGAACAATCTCGAGGAGCGGCCTGCTGCCAATCAGCTTCGGCACAGTCTGGTCAAGTACATCGCAACGTCTTCGTTCCGCCCGCAGGCGTCGCTCACGCTCGACGAGCTTCAAAGCCTGTTCCGCGAGCCGACGAGCATGCACGATGCCAGCGTCGTCAGTGTTTCGAGCTTCCAAAGCGGATACGAGTCGAAGAACGTTCTCGATGGTGATCCGACCACGCTCTGGCACACAAGTTGGAATGATGCCGGAGCCGCCTACCCGCACGAGATCGTCATCGACCTCGGCAAGGCGCGAGTTGTTGACGAGATCATCTTCACCCACCGCGGTGACGGCAACATCAACGGCCGCGTTGGCCGGTTCAACGTCTACCTGAGCGACCAAGCTGATACATGGGGCCAGCCCATCTTGGAAGCGACTTTCGACGCCAGCGCGACTCGGCAGGCCTTCCGTACGGACGGTGTGAATCCGAACGATCCTGAAGCCATTTATGAGTCTGCCGACGCCAAGCCGGTGAGGTACGTTCGGGTCGAGGCCTTGACCTCGCAGGGCGAGAGCCCTCACGCGTCATTCGCTGAGATCGAAGTCGTCAGTCCCTAATCCATGGCGAAGGTGGCCGACGGTCACGTAAAGCCCAGTCCGCACGTTCAGACTTTCCCGCTTCTCCATCAGTACCGGATTTATGTCAGGCCACTCCACCGCAACTTCTTCGTCTACCTCGCCTGCCGCGGCGAAGGCTTGGCACGAGAAGGTCACGATTCCCACCTACCCGCACGGAGAGCCGGACAAGAACCCGATGTTCCTCGAGCGGCGTGTGTATCAAGGCAGCAGCGGCGCCGTTTATCCGTTCCCGGTAATCGACTCGATCTCTGATGAGAAGGTCGATCGTGAGTATGACGCGGTCTACTTGGAGAATAGGTACCTGAAGATCATGCTCCTGCCGAGCCTCGGCGGGCGCGTGCAGACGGCTTATGACAAGACCAACGGCTATCCGTTCGTCTACCACAATCACGTCATCAAGCCGGCGCTCGTCGGACTTATCGGCCCGTGGATCTCGGGGGGCATCGAGTTTAACTGGCCGCAGCATCACCGGCCCAGCACGTTCATGCCGGTCAGTCACTGGATCGAGAACAACGAGGACGGCAGCGCGACCGTCTACATCAGCGAGATTGATCGCATGTTCGGCACGCGGTGCATGGCCAGCTTCACGCTCCACCCGGACAAGGCGTACCTGCAGATCGACGTCAAGCTCTACAACCGAACCGGCGTGCCGCAGACGTTCCTGTGGTGGGCAAACCCTGCCGTCGCGGCCAACGACGGGCACCAGACCGTGATGCCACCCGACGTTCACGCGGTGATGGACCACGGCAAGCGGGATGTCAGCAGCTTCCCGATCGCGACCGGTGAGTATTACAAGGTCGACTACGGCGACAATGACGCAGGCGGCACCGACATCTCCAGGTACCGCAACCTGCCGGTGCCTACGAGCTACATGGCGTACCACAGCGACTACGACTTCGTTGCGAGCTACGACCACAACGAACGTGCCGGCCTGCTCCACGTTGCGAACCATCACGTATCACCTGGTAAGAAGCAGTGGACCTGGGGCAACGGCGACTTCGGCCAAGCGTGGGATCGTCAACTCACCGATGAAGACGGCCCATATATCGAGTTGATGTGTGGCGTCTTCACTGATAATCAGCCCGACTTCTCCTGGCTGGAGCCGTACGAAGAAAAGCGGTTCACGCAGTATTTCATGCCTTACAAGGGTGTCGGCGTGATCAAGAACGCGTCGACAAACGGCGCAATTAACCTTGAATTGCGCGACGGCAGCGCGTACCTCGCTGCCTACGTCACGTCGCCTCGTGAGAACTTGAAGCTCGTGTTGACGGGTGACACCGGAGCGATGCTTCACGAAGCGTCAATCGACGCCTTGTCGCCCGAAGGTGTATTCGAAGCTGAGGTCGATGTCGGTGTGTCGACGGATGCGGGCATGACACTTTGCCTGATCGATGCCGACGGGCGTGAGCTCATCAGCTACACGCCGGTAACCGAGACGCCGCCGATTCCTTTGCCGGCCAAGCCAGTGTTGCCGATTGCGGAGGTGCCGACGTGCGAGCAGTTGTACCTCAGCGGTCAGCACCTCGAGCAGTACCGGCACGCAACGCTGAGCCCCGAGCCGTATTACCGCGAGGCCCTGAAGCGAGACGCGAGTGACTCTCGAAACAACAATGCGCTGGGCATGTTGCTCTACCGGCGCGGGCTGTTCAACGAAGCAGAAGCACACTTTCGCGCAGCCGTCGAGACGCTCACGCAGCGCAACCCCAACCCGCACGACGGCGAGCCGCTGTTCAACCTCGGGCTTTCACTTCAGCGACAGGGCAAGCTCGACAAGGCATTCGACGCGTTCCACAAAAGCATCTGGAACAACGCGATGAAGAGTCAGGGCAACTTCGAGCTGGCAAAGATCGAAGCGGTTCGTGGCAACTGGTTGTCTGCAGTTAACTATTGCGACGAGTCACTCATCAACAACTGGCACCACCACAAGGCCCGCCACCTGAAGACGGCCGCACTTCGGCAGCTCGATAAGGATGATGCCGCGAGACTTGAGGCAAAGCTGACGCTGACGATCGATCCAATGGACGCCGGCGCGTTCCGCGAACTGGCGTTGCTCGGCGATGCTGACGCGAAATCGCGACTGGACGATGTGCTCCGGAACGACGAGCACAACTACATCGAGCTGGCGCTCGACTACGCCACCAGCGGTCTTTACGACGATGCCGTTGCAATTCTGCGTGACGGGCCGGACTACACGATGTCGCTGTACCTCAGCGGCTGGTTCAAGTCCCTTTCGGGTGATGACGACGGCGCTGCCTTATTGTTCGCCGAGGCCGCCGAGGCGTCGCCCGTCATGGTGTTGCCACACCGGCTCGAGGAGCGACTTGCCCTTGAAATGGCAGTTGCTCGTAACCCGCAGGATGGCGTCGCTTGGGCGCTGCTTGGAACGTTGCAGTATGCCAAGCGCGACTACACGCGGGCCATCGACTCGATGCAAAAGGCCGAGCCGCTATTGCCCGGCTACGCGACGGTGCGGCGGAACCTAGCGCTGGCCTATGCCAATGTGCTCAAGGACTTGCCACGCGCACTTGCCGTACTCGAAGAAGCGTTCGCATGTGACGCAAGCGACGCCCGCGTGTTGTTCGAGCTCGATCAGCTTCGCAAGCGGACCGGCACAATCCCGGCTAAGCGGCTTGCGCTCCTCGACCAGCATGCATCACTGGTCGAGCGACGTGATGATCTTTTCGTCGAGCACCTCGACCTGTTGAACCTGCTCGGCAAGTTCGACGTCGTCCAGCAACGCATCGCCGGACGCCTTTTTCACCCGTGGGAGGGCGGCGAGGGCAAAGTCAGCGGGGCGTACGTCACGAGTCTGCTCGGCCGGGCACGACAGAAGCTCGCCGACGGCCACTTCGCAGCAGCGCTGGAAGATATCGAGCAGTCGCGGACATTCCCGCACAACCTCAGCGAAGGCAAGCTGCACGGTGCGCTCGAGAACGACGCCGACTACCTCGCCGGCCTGGCATACCGCGGTATCGGTGAGACCGCCGCCGCGGCCGAGTTCTTCGATCACGCTCGCGTCGGTCTCGATGAGCCGGCCAGTGCAATGTACTACAACGATCAGCCACCGTCGATGCTCCTATACCAAGGATTGTCGGCCGCTGCCTTGGGTCTCGACGACGAAGCGGACCAGCGCTTCGCTCAGCTTATCGACTACGGCTCGGCCCACGTCGATGACGATGCGAAAATCGACTTCTTTGCCGTTAGCCTGCCGGAGTTCCAGGTCTTCGAGGACGATCTGACCCTGTCGAACGTCATCCACTGTCACTACATGATGGGGCTCGGCCACCTGGGCCGCTGTGTCAAGGACGGTGCCGGTGACGCAGAGGCCAAGCAGCATCTGCAGAAAGTGCTCGAACTCGACCCAAGTCACGGCGGAGCGACGACGCACTTGCGTCAATTGGAAATGGTTGACCGTCAATTGACGGACGCGGTCGATTCTGCCGAGCCGTTACTCGTTGCCTCATCGTCCGAACCTGCGGCTGCGCCACCGACCTGAACGCCCATGGAAGCTCGCGAGCGAAAGACAGTCCTGCTTCTCGTTGAAAGCAGCCGTGCGTACGGCCGTGGATGTCTGCGCGGCATCGCCCGTTACACGCTTGCGCATGACGGCTGGAATTGCATCCACATCGAACGTGGCCTTGAAGAACCGCTGCCCGAGTGGGTCAGCGAGTTCAAGCCCGACGGCGTGATCGCCCGCGTCGAGACGCGTGAGATGGTCGAGTCGATTCAGGCGCTGGGCGTTCCGGCCGTCGACCTCCGTGGACGATTTCCAAACGAGGGCTTTGCTTCCATCGACTCTGATCCGGCCGGGGTGAGTCAGTCTGTGGCCGAGCACTTCCTTGAGCGCGGCTTCCGCCGTTTCGGGTTCTGCGGCTTCCCGGGCATCGACTTTTCTGATCAACGCTGCAGAGCCTTTGTTAAATGCCTCGGCGACAAGGGGTTTAGCGTCAATGTCTACAACGGCAGCTCGTTCAGCGACGGCGACGTTTCAGCTAAAACGCTTCGAGCGGAGACGGTTGGCGTCTTCGACGAAGAGGCCATCGGCGACTGGATCAGCGGACTTGAGATGCCGACGGCCATCATGGCCTGCAATGACGTTCGCGGCCGCCAGGTGCTCCACGGCTGCTCACAACGTGGCGTCCGCGTTCCGACGAGCGTGGCCGTCGTCGGGGTGGATAACGACGAAATTGTCTGTGACTTTGCCCGGCCCGTGCTGAGCAGCGTCCAGCCGGACGTCGAGGCCATCGGTTACCTTGGTGCCGAGATGCTTGATCGTCTGCTCGCCGGCGAGACGCTGCCGAATCCGACAAGCGTTCGCCTCATTCCGCCGCGTTCGCTTGTGACGCGACTGTCGAGCGATGTGCTGGCGATCGAGAATCCAATGCTTGCCGAGGCGGTGAGCGTTATTCACGAGTATGCCTGCGACGGACTGAACGTCGATGAGCTGACGCAGAAGCTCGCCGTTTCGCGGACAACGCTTGAGCGACGCTTCCAGAAGTTCTTCGGCTGCTCGCCAAAGGAGGAGATTGTACGGATTCGGCTGCAGAAAGTGTGTCAGCTCCTGACCGATACCGATCACGGCGTTGCCACCATCGCGACGATGTGCGGCTTCAAGACGTCGCCGCACCTCAGCGTCGTCTTCAGTCGTCAGCTCGGCACGACACCCGGCAGATACCGGGCGCAGATGCGGCAGGGCGATGAGCACGAAGCGTCTCGAAACGGTGACCGCGGCACGCCGTTCCTGTCGAACCAGCATCGCGTGCGAACAAAGGCAAGCGGGATGAACGGCAAGTCGTAGAGCTGTGCCTTACTCCGCGTCGAGCAGTTCACCAATTTGCCTGGCAAGCGACGCCGCCAGTCGGGCATGGCCTCTGACGTTCAGGTGATTGGCATTGTGAAACGCACCGGCGCCCCGCTTGGACTGCAAGAAGTCAACACCCGCGCTCACAGAGTATGTGCGATCTTCCATCGCCGCGGAATCTTGAAGTGTCTGAGCGTGCTGCAGGTTGGCCGGTGCGGCAAGAATGATGAGTGCGTCGGGTGCTGCCTCTCGCCATGCGGCCACGAGCTCTCGCACTTGCTCGACGGTCAGGCTCGCATCATTCTGACCGTGCAGGTTGATGACGAGGTCGGGCGCATGATGGAAGCGCCCGTCGATCAGTCGCGGCTGGCCTTGCCAATGCCACGCCCACGCATCCGCCAGCGACGGCACGCCCCCGCCTCCGCCACGCGTGTTGCCTTGACCGGCGAAGGCGACGACGCCCACCTCGGCGTCCAGGGCATGTCCGAGCAGCATCGGCGTCGCCTGGCCGGCGTCCTGATTGGCCACGCTCACGCCCAGCTTCAGTGCCTCATATCCCTCCGAGTTGCTGTCGCCGAATACAAGAACCTTGCGACTACGTGGCGTTGCTTGAGAAAGCATGCCGTTCTGCACGGCCAGCCCGGAGATGGTCAGCGACGCTGCCGGTCGCTCGCCGCCGATCCATCGCTGAGCTTGCCACCAGACACCTGCAAAGATGATCTCGATCTCATGCAGTCCTTCGTCAAGTTCGTCAGCCAGTGTGATGTGCGTCTCGCCTGCCGAGAGTTGATGGCGTTGCCACGGCCGGTCATCGAGGCGGAACTCGACGGCGGGGTACTGATTTGCCTTCATTGGCTGGTTCGCTGTCGTGTCGATGGCCAGCACGATGCCTGTCCCATTGAACACGCCGCGGACGTACGCGCCGGGCGTGTTGGACGTGATGCCGCCGTCGCCGTTGACGACCCAGTTGTAAGGCGAACGGACCAGCCGCTCGTCCGTTGCTAGCACGTCGGCCGGCGGGGCGGCGGAGACGACGCCATAAAGACTCACGATAAGAAGGAGAACTCGCATCATGGTGAAATCTCAGTAAAAATTACTGGTCGAGCAGCACGGTCGTCACGCTCATCGCCGGCAACATCAGCGTATCGCCGCCGACCTCAACTACGGCCAGATCGTGCTCAGCGTCAGTTACGAAGACCTTCATTCGGCTCGGCTGTTTCTTCGAAGCTTCGAGGTCGACGTCGACCGTTGCGTCACCGGAGTTGATCATGATGATTTTCAGCTGTCGAGCATCTGCCGACGAGAATGCGGTCACGCGAATGTCGCCACTCCCGCTTTCGGCTGCCACGCGGACGTCGCCCGGCCGCACAAAACGGCTCCATTGTCCAAGCACCCAAAGTCGCTTCGTCTCTTCGATTTTGTCCTTGCCGGGCCGAGCGTAAAGGAGACCGTCCTTGTACCCGCCCGCCCCGACGCCGAGCCACCACTGCCACGACACGACATCAGCGACGGCAAGATCTTCGTGAATAACTTCCGCCAACTCGATGCCGCTCTCGATGCTCAGGTCGTGGCCGTGCTGCATCTGGCAGTACTCAGTTTGGGCCAAGAGCTTGTCAGGAAACGCAGCCCGCAGCTCTGCAACTGCCTTGGCCCGTTGCTGTGGATTTGTCCAGTACGAGTGAACGGCAAGGTGATCGACGTGGCGGCCGATCACCGGATCGGCGAATAGCGCGTCGGCATAGGCGAGCGTGCCAAGCCAGGCCCCCGACTCAGGCGCCTCGATCTTGAAGCCGGCGTCGCGGCCGATGTTCTGCCTGACGAGCGCACCCACCATCGTCGCCGCCTGTTGCGGTGTGTAGAAGCAGCCCTCTTGGCTCCGCCAGTCGTCGTCTTTACCCCAACGCCATTGCGGCTCGTTGATGGGCGAGATAGTGACATCCTTCAGGCCGTACGTGTCGCGGATGAGCGTCGACAGGTTGATCAGGTAGGCGGCAAACTCTCCTTCGGAGCCAGGCTTCAGATTCGGTCCGCCCTCAGGACCGCCGCTGGTAAAGCCGTTGATGGTCATGCGTGCGGGCGGGCTGCAAGCGAAGAAGACGAAATGTTCCACGCCACGATCACGTGCGCCTTCGACATAGCGAAGCGCGTCAGCGTCACCGGCCAAGTCGAAGTTGCCCGGTGAGGTTTCGACCGAGTTGGTTCGGCGATCGTCCAGCACAATCTCTTCACCGCCGCCGATCGGCAGGTTATAGCGAAAGATGGACAGGCCGATGCCGTCGGTGCGGCTGTGCAGCAGATCGAGCATCTCCTCCTGCAGCGTGGGCGGATAGTCCTTCGTCCACGTGTGCCACCATGCGCCAGACGCGCCAAAGCCTTCCATTGTCTGGTGCTTCTGCGTCGGGTCGACCGTTACCCGCACCGGCTCGGCTGAGACCGCCGGAGCGAGTGTCCCAAGCGCCAATGCGGTGATCAGGCCGACGTTGAGCAGTTCCGGCACGCCAAAAGGGAGTCGCATGGCTCCATTCTACAGATTAGCGTTTTCGCCGCCGCCCGTTTCGCCGCACCTGCTTACCGCTATCCGTCAAACTGGTGACACATTAGACGCGAAGTAGCTAAGCGCCGATGTCTGGTCGATCTCGCAGCTCGACGCGTGCGCTCTCGACCGTCTTGTGTTCGGCACTTTCGAAGACAACGACTTCATTCTTGCCGCTCCTGAACAGGTGCCGCGGGGCGTACAGCGTGCGCTGCGGCCCAATGTGCCAGAGGCGGCCGAGGTTGAAGCCGTTGAGGAAGACGATGCAACGCTCTGCCCCTGGAACGGCGAGGTACGCATCACCGATCTGCCCGTCCTCTAGGTCAAAGTGGCCGGCAAAGAAGCCCGGGCCGGTCGGTAGCTCGTCGCCGAACGTCAAGCCCTCAACCGACTCCATCGGCATCGCCCGGCTGTGCCAGTCGAAGATCGCCCGCTCGTCGTGCCGTCGATCACCGAAGAGCACACCGCCGCGACTCGAGCCGTCGATGCCTTTGGACTCGGTCATGCGGTGACCGAAGTTGGCTCGGCCGAGATTCTCGACGAGCACCTCGAGATGGGCCGGAGCTTCCAGCGTCGGCAGCCGGATCTCCGTGGCGGTGCCGGCGTCGAGGTCATTTCGATACTGCATCCCCAGCACCTTGCCGTTCAGCATGATGGTCGCAATGTCTCGCATCTCCCGCAGCACGATCTTCGAGCCACTGAGGATCGTCGGCACGGTCGCCTCGTAATGCGCAAAGCCGATGCCGTGACCGAGCTTCTCCATGCGAACCGGCGCGGTGGACCGCACGCCCTTGTCGACGAAAGCGGCTTGGAACTTGCAGCCGCGGTCGAGCAACACGTCACGCGGCTGCATCGTCGCCGCCGGCTCAAACCTTTCATCGCTCGTCATAAACCCGTGAGACTTCACGACTTTTCGACAGGCGTCGTACTTCGCAGTCGTGTCGCCGCACTCGCTGAGGAGCGCGTCGTAGTCGTAGCTGGTGACGTACGGCTCGAAGGCGTCGGAGCAATTTCCGCCGCTGGTCAGGCCGAAGTTCGTGCCGCCGTGAAAGACGTAGAAGTTGACGAGCGTGTCGCGTTTGAGCATGTCGTCGAGCACCTTGGCCACGTCTGCGGCAGGACGGGAGCTGTGACCGGGTTTACCCCAGGCGTCGAACCAACCGACCCAGTACTCCATGCACGACAGCGGGCCGTCAGGTTGATGGCGGGCGAGCGTGTCAAGCCTTGCCATCGCGTCGTCACCAAAGTTGCCCGTGCGAAGGACACCCTCGATGCCGCCGAGCGTTTGCTGCTCGTCGGTCGGCAGGTCACTGGTGAAGAGCGGGACGTCGACCCCGCCCGCAACGAGTAGCTGCTTCAGATGTTGCAGGTACTTGGGATCGTGGCCGAAGTAGCCGTACTCGTTCTCGACCTGCACCGCGAGGATGGGGCCGCCCTTGGTAGAGAGGCGTGGCACGACGCGTGGCAGCAGCTCATCCCACCACGCCTTCACGGCCCCGAGGTACGATGTGTCACTGCATCGCACGCGTGCGTTGTCTCGTTCCAGTAGCCACCACGGCAGGCCGCCAAAGTCCCACTCAGCGCAGATGTAGGGCCCTGGTCGCAGCAGAACGTGCAGATCCAGCTGCGCGGCCAGATCGACAAACTGCTCCAGATCGCGATGCCCGTCGAAGCGAAATTCGCCGCGATACGGCTCGTGAAGATTCCACGGCACGTACGTCTCGACCGTGTTACAGCCGAGAGCCTTGAGCTTCAGCAGTCGATCCTCCCAATCGGGGGCCAGCGTGCGAAAGTAGTGGATCGCGCCGCTGAGCAGTCGGACCGGCTTCTCGTCGACGAAGGTCTGTCGGCCTTGCCAGGTGAGATTGCTTGATCGGCGATTTGCGTCACTCATAAAGCCAGTAAAGGCAAGGAAGCATGACGCTTGCGAGGTCAGGCAATAGATTCGCGGAGAACGATAACGGGCTGCCACGCCCACGATGTTGCTGCAGCAGAGTCGGTGATTTAGCCTGACCAACGCAGGCCTCCGTAAATGCCCCGGAAGTTCAGTCATCTGTCGTTTGCACGGCATCTTCGGCAGAACCCAATCGCTCCTGATGATCGTAAAGCTGACCGCCACGTCGTCGCTCATTGCACTTGCCGCGTTGCTGACGTGGCTGCCGAACTTTGGGCGTGTCACGGCAGCGGCCGACGGGCGTCGGGTCGTCACAGTGTGGAGCTGGGACATTGCAGCAGAAGCACTCGACGCCGTCACCGACGACTTCGAGGCGGCCGCTCCCGATGTTGACGTGCGTGTCGAGCGAAACGGCACCATGCTGCAAAGCCGCCTCTTGCTTTCACTCGTCGCCGAGAAGGGTGGGCCGTCCGTTGCGCAGTTGCAGGAGCGGGAGACGATGCGCTTCAGCGGGACCGGGCGACTCGTGGAGCTGACCGATTGGGCGGCCAAGCATCGGGATGACTTTCCGCCGTCGTTCTGGGCGAGTGTGGAGCAGGAAGGCAAGGTGTACGCGGTGCCGTGGGACATCGGGCCATGCGCTGTTTACTACAAGCGGTGGCTGTTCGAGCGGTACGACATCGACCCGGAGGAGATCGAGACGTGGGACGACTTCATCGCCGCCGGTGAGTTGATGTACGAGCGTTCGGGCGGTGAGACGATGATGATGCCACTGTCCCCAGGGTCATCTACTGACATGCTGACCATGTTGATGCAGCAGAACGGCGGCGGCATCTTTAACTCGGACGGCAGGATCATGCTTCAAGCTCCGGAAAACCAGGAGGCATTGATTGTGCTCGGGCGGCTGCTGGCGTCGGATGCCACAGGTCTCGGCGCAATGGGTGGGCCTGAGTTTCTGTCCGGCTTGTCCCGCGACACGTTCGCTTGCTACCCAGGTGCGGCCTGGTTAAGCAAGATGATCAAAGACAACTCGAACGAGACGCGCTACGGCGAGTGGGGCATCTTCAGGTTGCCCGCAATCCGACCGGGCGGCCTGCGGAACAGCAATTCCGGAGGCAGTGTGCTCGTCGTGCCCGAGGGTGCCACCGAGCCCGAGGCTGCGGGGCGGTTCATCGAGTACGCGTTGTGCACCGTGCCGGGCCAGATCGAGCAGTTCGAGAAGTACGGCCTGTTCCCGGCTTACCTGCCTGCGCACGATCACCCGTACTTCAGTCAGCCCGACCCTTTCTACGGCGGCCAGGCGGTGAACGAGCTGTTCGCCCGCGACTTCGAGAAGGTGCCGCCTTTGACGCGAACGAACGACTGGACCGACGGCGAACGGCTTCTCGGTCAGAGCCTGAATCGATTTGCGGTTCAGCGACCGGACGAGGCGACGTTTCTTCGAGAGCTTGCAGAAACGCTGGCCGAGCAAACAGGTCGTGAACTCGCCGACGCTACATCGAGGAGCTCGTCGTGAAATCGGGCGCATGGAACTAGAGGCACCCGTCCGGTCGGCCGTGGCGCGGCAGGACGTCTCGCAGCTCAAAGCGGATGGCACGCCCGGCGAATCCTTGAAGAGCCGTCTCTGGCAGTACAAGCATTTCTACGCGTTCATCTCGCCGTTCTTCATCCTGTTTGCGGTGCTGGGACTGTACCCGCTGGTCTTTTCGCTCTACCTCAGCTTCGCGACGTGGGACGGCCTGGGCCCGCAGCAGTGGGTGGGACTCGACAACTTTCGGCAGCTGCTAGGCGACCGAATGTTCTGGTCGAGCCTGGGCGTGACGCTGATCCTGGGCATGATGTACATCCCGCCGATGTTTGTGATGGCGCTCGGGCTTGCGCTGCTGCTCAACGCAAATGCACTGAAGCTCAAGGGTTTCTTCCGCGCGGCGGTCTTCGTGCCTTGCATCACGCCGATGGTCGTGATCGCGGTCGTCTTTTCTCTGCTCTTCGGTACGCAGGCGGGGTTGCTGAACTGGCTGTGGATCAGCGTCGGCGGCGAACGCGTTGCCTGGCTGGAGACAACGTGGGGCGCTCGCGTTGCGGTGTGTGTCGTGCTGGTGTGGCGGTGGACGGGTTACAACATGGTGCTGATCCTCGCCGGGTTGCAAGGCATCAGCGAAGACCTGTACGAGGCGGCGACGTTGGACGGCGCGTCGCGTTGGCAGAAGCTGATCCACGTGACCTTGCCGTTGTTGCGGCCGACGCTGATGTTCTGTGCGATCATGTCGCTTGTCGGAACCGCGTTCATGTTTGACGAGGTGTTCGTGTTGACCGGCGGCGGACCGGGGACGGACACGGTTAACTTCGGGCTCTACCTGTTCCAGCTGTCGTTCGAGAGCTTCCGCCTCGGCTATGCGTCGGCGGCGGCGTACGTGGTGGCGGGAACTGTCTTCGTCGCCACACTCATCGTCCTGCGACTCGGAAAGGCGGCAGACGCGTGAGCAACTCCCAGACCATCAGTCGCAATTCACTTGGTGCTGTTGCGCGGTACGGCCTTCTGCTCCTGACAGCCATCGTCTTCTTGTTGCCGTTGTATTGGCTGCTTGCCAGCGCATTCAAAGATCAGAGCCGGATCTACGCCCTGCCGCCGGAGCTGTTTCCAATTCCGCCGGTGCTCGGCAACTTCGGCGATGTGTTCGACCAGACACGCCTGGCCAGGGCGTTTTTCAACTCGGCCGTCATCGCCGTCGTGCACGTGGCGCTCACGCTGTTCCTTTGTTCGCTCGCCGGCTTCGCCTTTTCCGCCTATCGATCGGCACCCGGGGCCAACGGACTCTTCGTCGCGGTGTTGGGGACGATGATGATTCCCGGAGCGGTGACGCTCGTGCCGGTGTTCGTGCTCATGAGTGAGGTGCGGGCGATCGATACGTACTGGGGCATGATCATCCCCGGGATTGCCAACGCGTTTGGCATCTTCTGGATGAGGCAGTACTTCTCTGCCAACGTGCCGGCCGATCTCTATAGCGCGGCACGGATCGACGGCTGCAGCGAGTTCGGCATCTACTGGCGCGTCGCCGTCCCCCTGGCCACGCCGGCACTGGCGGCCTTGGGGGTGCTGACGCTGATCTCGAATTGGAATAACCTCATGTGGGCCTTCGTCGTGCTACGAAGCGAACACATGCAGACCATGCCGTTGCTGATCTACCTGCTGCAGGGTGAGAACCTGACGCCGTGGGGCATGCTCATGGCAGCGGGCGTGCTGGCGACGGCACCACTCGTCATCGCCTTTCTCCTATTCCAGAAGGCGTTCATCGGCGGCATGACAGCCGGTGCGGTCAAGAGCTAGTCGCCCTGTCCGGCGAGACGCTCAGGCTGCTGCTTTACTGCATCGAGCATCGCCGTCAGCTCTTCGACAACCTCCGGATGCGATGCCGCGACATTGACCTGCTCACCCGGATCGTCGGCGAGGTTGAACAGCATCGGCCGCCGTGAAGGTCCCGGCGTCGACAGCGGATTCGGGTAGGTGTTGTGCTTGGCGACGGTCCACGCTTGGAGTCCGTACCCGGGAATCAACTTCCAGTCGCCTCGCCGGAAGGCGACAACGCCAGGAGCCGTCTGAATGACATGACCGCGGCCGGTGTCTGCCTCGCCCAGCAGGTGGTCGAGCGCGTTCAGGCTGTCCGCTGCGGCTCCGCTAGGAAGCTCGGCACCGGTCAATGCTGCAAGCGAATGCATCAAATCCACTTGGCTGAACAGATGCTCTGACACGCCCGGCTCGACACGATCAGGCCAATGCACGAGGAAGGGCACCCGGCACCCGCCTTCGAACGGCAAGTACTTTCCGCCACGCGAGTCACCCGACGCCTGGTGGTTGTTAGCCTTCTCGATCGAGCCGTCGTTGTACGAGTCGTAGAAGATCGCACCGTTGTCGCTGGTGAAAATCAGCAGCGTGTTGTCGAGCATGTCTCGCTCTTGCAACAGGCTGACGACTTCACCGACCGCCCAATCGAGCTCGATCATCGAGTCGCCGCGTAGGCCGGTTTGGCTGGTGTCGACGAATTGCTCTGCCGGCGTTCGCGGCGTGTGGACCTGGTGAAGCGAAAGGAAGACGAACTGCGGCTCGTCACCCTTGCCGTCGAGGAACTGCTTGAAGCGGTCGACGAATTGGCCGGTCAGCGCCTGGTCGTCCCACCAGGCGCTCTTCCCGCCGGACTGCCAACCGATGCGGGAGATGCCGTTGACGATGGTGCCGTTGTGCTGGCCGTCAGCCGGGTACTTCAGCAGCTGCGGATGCGAAGCAGCCGTCGGTTCGTCACCGACTTGTTGGCTAAAGCTGACCGTGAGCGGGTCGTCTGCAGACAGACCCACGACTCGGTTGCCCTCCATCAAGACGGTGGGAACGCGGTCGTTCGTGGCGGGCAAGATGAAAGACTCGTCGAACCCTAGATCGAGCGGCGTCGCGTCGACGTCGCCGTTCCAGTTGATCGGGCCGGACCCGTCGCCGAGCCCGAGGTGCCACTTGCCGATCATTGCCGTCTCGTACCCGACGTCATTGAGCACGCTTGCCAAGGTCGAAGTTCCTGATTCGATGAGCATGGCCGCGTCGCCGTTGAGGATGTAGGTCCCCCGCTGACGGAACGGGTAGTTGCCGGTCAGAACGCTGTAGCGACTGGGCGTGCAGGTGGACGAGGTGGCAAACGCCTGATTGAACCGCAGACCCGCTGCAGCAAGGCGGTCGAGGTGCGGCGTGTCCGTCGTCGGCTCTCCGTACGCGCCCACGTCACCCACACCGACGTCGTCGCTGTAGATGATGACGATGTTCGGCCGTTCTGACTCCTCGGCCGACGCAGGAACCGTAATCCCGCCGAGGGCGGCGAAAGAGAGGACGAGGTGAGTGAGGCGCATAGGGCAGGGGCGGGTAGAAAAAGATCGGGCACCCGCGGCATGGCCGTGGGTGCCCGACGAGTTCATGCAAGCAGACGTCTCAGGCGCGACGACGACGCATCAGCAGCGGGGCTGCGGCGAGGACGAGGCCCATCGAAGCCGGCTCGGGAACAATGTTGTTCTCGAAGCTGAAGCCGCGAATAGCGAGCTGAGCACCAGCCTGGTTGGTGTCGTTGATGCTGACAAGCAGCGTCTGCCCTTGGCTGGCGGCCGGATCGAGCGAGACGGTGCGGAGCGTCCCGTTGAAGCCGGCACCGCCCTGGAAGAACGACAGCGTGCCGGCGTCGTACATCAAGCCTGAGATGTTACCGGTCACGTCAATCGACGCCATCGGGTCAGAGGTGAAGCCGCTGATCGAGACAAGGCCGCGGGAGAAATCATAACCGAGCGAGGCGAGGCCGGAGGTGGCGCCGAAGTCGATCTGGAGCTGCTCGTCGTTCTCGTTACCGACGATGATGTCGGGATCGTTGAATGCCGCGGCGTTGGTGCCGAAGCCGTCGATGCCGAGGCGGGGTGCCACGGCGTTGAACGTGACGACGGTGCCGCCACGAAGTGGGGTGAACGTGGCCGACGCATCGCCCATGCCGATGGTGGTGGTAACGGTGTTGGTGTCGCCGAGGTTGACGTCAGCTGGCGTGACGGGAACAAGGGCGGCATTGGCGGCGGTTGCGAAGCCGGCGACGGCAAGAAAAGCTTTGACCTTCATGATTTTCTCCTCAGGTTGAAAAGTGATTCGAACGATTCCTCCCGTGCAGCCAGCAGAAAGCTGGTGAAGCAGCGGTCAGATGAGCCATAAACCTACACGAAAGGCGGCGAGTGTGCTTGCCGAGTCTGCCGCAAAATATTACCGTTTTGCACACCAATGTCATGAAAATCGACATCGGCCGACGACATCAGGTGAAAAATGTCGCTTACCGAGCCGTCCAGCGGCTGCCACGCGATGAATTTGAGAAGTCGCCCGTGGCAGGTTGGAAGCTGGCCATGATGAATCCGGTTCGTCCGATAGGCGAATGCCTGTGTCGTCCGGACGCGGCCGACGGACTTGCGACGCTCCGATGACGGTTTATCGGCAGCTTCGCATCATGCTCACCACGCTGATATGGCTGAGCCTAGAAGCCTAGCCCGGTGACGAAAAAGCATAATTAAGGAATCATTTGCCGCAAAGCGGATGTAGGCGTAGACGATGTAGGTCGTATGGTACTAGCTGGCCCAACCGCCGCTTTCGAACCCGTCCTGAGGAGGTCCATCATGAAAACACCCAACACCCGAAACGCACGCCACGGCTTCACCCTGGTGGAGCTGCTCGTTGTCATCGGCATCATCGCGCTGCTGATCGGCATTCTGCTCCCGACGCTTAGCCGTGCGCAGGGTTCGGCCAAGAAGGTCGTTTGCCTGTCGAACCAGCGACAAGTCGGCACGCTTCTCGTCATGTACACGAACGAGAACCAGTACCGCATGCCCGTCACGCACTATTACGGTGGCCGTGAAGGTTCCGGTCCCGCTGTTCAGTGGGACTTCGGCCTGCCAGACTCGTACAACGACTGGCAGTTCACGACCAACAACGGTCCGACCGGTGCTAGGGAAGGCTATGGGATGAACTTCTTTGGTGGCCTGCTTGCCATGGGCGGCGAAGGGGCCGACGCCATCGGCGATGCCTTGGTGTGCCCGGAGGCTGACATCAGTCGAATTCCGGACGATCTAGAGCCCGGTCAGCCAATTACAAACTACCTCGTCAACGCGAACTTCCCAAACCGGAAGATCACCGAGATCAAGGGCAGTTCTGAGTATGCGGTGCTGCAGGATAACATCCGGGCGTTTGAAAATTCTTACACCCGCCCATTGCGAAGCGTGCAAGGCTCGCCAGTCTCGCCACCGTACCACGCCGCGCTGCTGAACGATTTTAAGCCACAAGACTGGTACCGCGATTGGGCCAACGTTCCAGGTAGCGCCGGTGCTATTGCAACTTACGGCAACGTGCACGATGGTGGCGGCGTCTTCCTGATGGCCGACGGCAGTGGCATCTGGATTGATCGTGAGGCCACGACTGCTCGTCTCTTCGGCTTTTTCGGCGATGGTGCCGGCCTCTACGGCACTGCAGAGGATCGGTACGAAGAGAGTCTCGGAAAAAGATATCGCTCAATCTTCGACTACCCCGAGCAGTGATCTGCTGACGTAGGTCAGGGCGGGCAGGACGGGCCAACGGTCGTCTCTGCAGCAGATTTGTCTCTGGTGAAGACTCCTCCTCTCGGCCGTCACGTTGGCTCGTGGCGGCCGACTTCTAATCCCGTCGGAATCGCAATCGATGCCGTCGGTGAATCCAACCGTGATTCAATTCAGCACTTTTTCAACCGGTAGCTCATCATGTTTGCATCCATCACTTCCTGGACCCGCGCCACGCATCGGGCGGCTCGACTGGCCGCATTACTCACAACCGCCTGCGCCGGCGTCGCCATCGGCATACCCGCCGTGGCCGACGCTGCGCCGCCTACGCCCGTTTCTACTGAGAAGAAGGCGATGAATGTCGTCGTGTTCCTCGTGGACGACATGGGCTGGGCCGACTGGACCGGTGGTGGCAGCGTCTACTACGAGACGCCCAACCTCGACCGGCTGGCCGCCAGCGGCATGATGTTCACCGACGCCTATGCAGCCTGCCCGGTCTGCAGTCCTTCGCGTGCTGCCCTGCTGACCGGTCGCTACCCACAGCGGTACGGCATCACCGATTACATCAACGGCACGGGCAACAACGGCCCGAATCAGCCACAGAACTGGAACCGCGACACGCCGCTCCTGCCGGCTCCGTACGAAGACAAGCTCCCGCACGAAGAAGTGACGCTTGCCGAGTATCTGAAGGAAGCGGACTACGACACGTTCTTTGCGGGCAAGTGGCACCTCGGCCCCGAAGGTTGGTGGCCGCAGAACCACGGCTTTGACATCAACATCGGCGGCTGGGACCAAGGTGGGCCGTACCGCGGCAAGCAGTATTTCTCGCCTTACGACAACCCGCAAATGGAGAACGGCCCGGACGGCGAACACATGCCGGCCCGCTTGGCCCGCGAGACCAGCGACTTCATCAAGGCTAACGCCGATGGGTCATTCCTTGCTTACTTGTCCTTCTACTCCGTCCACACGCCGATCATGGCGCCGGACGAGCTGGTGAAGAAGTACCGCCAGAAGCGGGCGGCCATGGGACTCACCGAAGCGGGAGAATTCGGCGAGAAGCTCGAGAACGGCCGCCAAGTTCGTGTCGTGCAGCGGCATGCCGTTTACGCCGGCATGGTCGAAGCAATGGACAGTGCCGTCGGCACGGTGCTCGACACGCTCGACGAAGAAGGCCTGACCGACAACACGATCGTCGTCTTTACGAGCGACAACGGCGGCCTTTCGACGAGCGAAGGCTCACCGACGAGCAACGAACCGCTCCGCACCGGCAAAGGCTGGATGTACGAAGGCGGAATCCGCGTGCCTCTGGTGATCCGCGTGCCCGGCGTAACCGCCCCTGGCAGCACATCTTCGATGCCCGTCAGTGGCGTGGACATCTTGCCGACCGTGCTCGCCGGCACAGGACTCGCCAACGAACTTGAGGGTAAGACGATCGACGGCATCGATATAACGCCCGCTCTCAAAGGCAACGCCTTCGAGCGGTCACCGATCTTCTGGGCTTACCCGCACTACGGCAACCAGGGCGGAGGACCGGCTGCGGCCATGCGAGATGGTGACTGGAAACTGGTTCACTGGTACGACGACGGCCGGACCGAGCTGTACCGCCTCGATGACGACATCAGCGAAGAAGTCGATCTGGCCGAAGAGCACCCCGAGGTGTTTCAACGGCTCAACAAGGCGCTCCACGACTGGCTCGACGACGTCGACGCCAAGGAGCCAAGTAAGCGATAAGTAGACCGTTCACCGCGCAAACCTCACGCTTTCCCCGTGCGGCGGACCCAGATCCGCCGCCTTTTTCACAGATATTACATGCAATTCCCCAAGCTTGTCGTGTTCGCCGCAGCAACGAGCTGCCTGATTGCCACCGGTTCTGCTCATGCACAGGAGCAGCATGACGCTTTTCATCCGGGCGCACCCACGTGGACCGACACGGACGGCAACCACATCATTGCACACGGCGGTGGCATTCTGGAGCACGAGGGCGTCTTCTACTGGTATGGCGAGCAGCGGTGGGGAGAGAACGCCAGGCCGGCCGTCCGCTGCTATTCGTCGACCGACTTGTACAACTGGAATGACGAAGGCCTTGTACTGACCGACGAGGACGTGTTCGAGAACTCGATTTTCGAGCGGCCGAAGGTGATTTACAACGAGACGACGAAGAAGTTCGTCTTGTGGTGGCACCAAGAGCTGCCGGGCATCGGGTACGACGCTGCACGGACGGCTGTTGCGACCAGTGACACGCCGACGGGAAAGTTCACGTTTCACCGCTCGTTCCGACCGAACGTCGGGCGGATTCCGATCAACGGCCCGATCGACGACATCAAAGATCTGGACCAGTGGAAGGCGGCCGTCGATGCCATTGACGAAGAAGATTGGCCCGCACGCAGCACTGCTGGCGAAGCCTTGCTCCGTGACATCCATGTCGGCCAAATGGCCCGCGACATGACGCTGTACAAGGACGACGATGGCACGGCCTACCTCATCTACTCCTCGGAAGAGAACTCGACCCTGCAGGTGGCTGAGCTCGACGACACTTACACGGACTTCACCGGGACGTACTCGCGCGTCCTGCCCGGCGGTCAGAACGAAGCCCCGGCCGTCTTCAAGTCAGGCGGTAAGTACTACATGATCGCCAGCGGCCTGACCGGTTGGGCACCCAACCCCGCCCGCAGTCACGTCGCTGACAATCTGCTCGGACCCTGGACGCCGCTCGGCAGCCCGATGCGGGGCGACACCAACCCGCACACCGGCAAGGGCCCGGGCCTGACTTTCGGCGGCCAAAGCACGCACATCCTCCCGAACCCGAAGAACCCGGAGCAGTTCATCGCCATGTTCGATGTCTGGACGCCGAGCGACCTCAACGCAAGCCCCTACATCTGGCTGCCGATCACCTTCGAAGCCGGCAAGCCGGTGATCTACTGGCAAGACGAATGGACGCTCGACGACGGCTGGCGTCGGGCGGAGCCGTAGCCGCTGACTTGTTCTGCTGCTGGACGAGCGTCGTCGCTGACTTTCAACCGGTGTGCGACCATGTCACTCCGACCAGACCGCCATCTCGTTGCCGCTGACGTCCGCGAAGTGGAACCTTCTCCCGCCGGGGAAATCGAAGGTCGGCAGCACGATGGTTCCACCCGCGGCTTCGATCTTCGACTGCGTCGCGGCGAGGTCCGCCGCGTAGAGCACGACCAGCACCGCCCCCTTCTGCGGCATCGTGTCGACCTGCTCCAAGCCGCCGTCGATTCCGGCGGCGTCGCGAGCAAAGCTGGCGTAGGTCGGGCCATAATCGGTGAACGACCAGCCGAACACCTCGCCGTAGAACCGCTTCGCGGCGGCGAGGTCCGTCACGCTGATCTCGAGGTAGTCAATCGTCTGATCCTGCGGCATGGGCGGCAGCGTACCGCACTATCGTTCTCCATGACGCACCTCCTGCTCGCACTCCTGCTCGCTGCCCCGACGACCGCGCCCGCCGACGCTGTGACGGCTCAGCAGATCATGGCCGCCCACGGCAGCGATGCGTGGAGCGACATCGAGCAACTTGACTTCACCTTTGTCGTAACGCGGCCGGACGGCAGCGAGATGCGGCGGTCGCACGCGTGGAACGTGCCCCAGGGCGAATGCACCGTCACGACGCCCGAGGGTGAGATGACCGTGAACGTCGTCGATTTTGACTCCGCGAATGCGACCGACGCAGAGAAGGCCGCGTTCGCCGCGTGGACCAACGACAGCTACTGGCTGCTCATGCCGCTCAAGCTCGGCGACCCCGGCGTGACGGCCACGACGCTCGGCGAGCAGGAAGCCCCCGGCGACCTCGGCACGCTTGATGCCGTCGAGCTCTCGTTCGACAACGTCGGCCTCACGCCGGGCGACAGCTACGTCGTTTACGCCGACGACGAGGGCGTGGTCCGCGGTTGGACGTTCACGTCAGCACGCGGCAATACATTCACTGTCGCCGCGAGTGAGGTAGAGGCGATGGGAGGGCTCAACCTCGTGACGAAATATGACCCGGTCGGTGGGCAGGGGCCGTCGGTCCGCTTCGAGGACGTGAAGGTCACCGCTCGCGACTGATTGCAAACTTGGCCTCGTCAGAGGGTGCAGTCGCTCGAACGCTTCACTTCTGCTTGTGCCAGGTGTCGACCGCCTGGTGCACGACCTCAAACAACGTCGGGTGGATGAACACCGCGTCGAGGATCGACGCCAGCGGCTGGTCGAGGTGCATGAGCATGATGAACGCGTGGATGAGTTCACCGGCCTGCGGGCCGACGATGCACGCGCCGAGCAGCTTGCCGCGAGGGTCGTGCGGGTCGAGGACGAGCTTGACAAGGCCGACGCCTTCGCCGGTGACGCGGGCGCGGTCGTTGGACTTCATCTTGACCGTGATGATCTTCGCACCGGGGGCGTCTTTCTCTGCCTTACCGACGCGGCCGAGTTCGGGGTCGGTGAAGACCGCCCACGGAACGATGCGCTGCGGGCGTGACGGGCTGCCGCCTGGATCGCGTTGCTGGCGGAGACGGCCGAGCAGGATGTGATGATCGTCGTGGGCGGTGTGCGTGAAGGCAGGCCCGCCGCGACAATCACCGACGGCGTAGAGGCCGGGAGCACCGGTGACTTCGCCGTATGCGTCTGTCTCTATGGCCCCTTTGTCTGTCGGGTGGACGCCGACGGTGTCGAGGCCGAGGTCGGCTGTGTTGGGTTGCCTGCCGGTGGCGGTGAAGATCGTGTCGCACTCGATGGCGTCAGCCTTGTCAAAATGGACGCGGTAGCTGCCGTCAAGTTGCTCGACGCTCTCTGTCTTGGCTCCCATGACAAAGCGCACGCCTTCGCTCTGGAGCGCAGTCTTGATGAGGTCGACCATGTCCTCGTCTTCGTGGCCGAGGATGCGGTCGGACTTCTGCACGAGCGTGACATCGTGGCCCATGCGCTGGTAGAACTGGGCCATCTCGACGCCGATGTACCCGCCGCCGATCATGACAAGTCGGCGGCCGACATCGTCGCGGTCAAGCCACGATTCGCTCGTGATCGGATCGGCTTCTTTAAGCCCGTTGATCGGCGGCAAATTGGTGCGGCTGCCGGGATCGAGAACGACGCGGCCGGCAGTGATGCGTTCGCCTGCGACCTCGATGACGTACCCCTTGCCACTGCGTCCGGCGAGCCGCGCGTGACCTTGACAGATCTTGACGCCGCCCGACTCGAAACTCCGGTGGATGTGGTGCCGGGCCTTGTCCGTCCAGACTCGGGCGCGGGACAGCACGTCTTTAAGTACCGGCCGCACCTCGCCGATCTCGATGCCCCACTCGCTCCCGCGACGTGCGTGCTCGGCGACGCGGGCACTGGCATGGACAGCCTTGCTCGGCATGCAGCCGAAGTTCACACACGACCCGCCGAAGTGCTTCCGCTCGGCAATGGCGACGGTCAGGCCATCGCTGCAAAGCTTCGGGGCCAGCGGCACATTGGCTTGGCCCGCACCAATCATAAATACATCTACATCGAAGTCGGCCATCAGGATTTGACACTAGCGCAACGGCGGTGGCGAACATCCACTAACGCGGCACGTCGTCCCGCGCGTCTCGCCACCAAAGCTCCAGCATCATGAGTGCAAACAGCGCGTGGCCGTGGTCTTGGCGACCAGCTTCGTGGTCCTCGATCAACAAGCCGACCGCCGTCGGGTCGAACCACTCGCTCGCCAGTGAGTCATCGGCCAGTACCAGATCACGCAGCATCGAGCGAAGCGGCCCGCGGAGCCACGCACCAATCGGCACAGCAAAACCACGCTTCTTCCGCGAAAAGACGCCCGACGGCAGGCTGTTGGCAAAAGCGTCCCGCAGCAGGCGTTTGCCGCCGCGGGGGCCGATGAGGTCGTTGTCCCCGAGCGACGCGGCAAACTGGATCAGGTCGCGGTCGACGAACGGTGACCGCACCTCCAGGCCGTGCAGCATCGACGCGCGGTCGACCTTCACCAGAAGATCGCCAGGCAGATACGTCGCACGGTCGACAGCAGTCGCGGCGGCGGCGACATCGTTGCCGCGAACGAACGCGTCGAACCAGCGTCCACCAACGCGGCCGGCGGCGTCGCGACTCAACAGCGTCGCAGATAAGCCTCCCATGCCGCCGGGTGTCATCCAGCGCAAACGGCTGTGCGGAAATATCCGCATGTAGCTCGCGTAACGCTCGGCAGTACCAAGGGAAACGGACCCTGCCAAACGCATGGCTCGACGGACCGGGTTCTTCTCACCGAGGCGGGAGACGATCGGGTCGAGAAGCGAGGTGGCTACGGACGCGGCTCGCTTGCCTAGCGGCAGGGCCTCGAGGCGGTTGGCGAGCTGAAGGGCTCGATACCGGTCGTATCCGCCGAACAGTTCATCGCCACCGTCACCGCCCAGGGCGACCGTCACGTGCCCGCGCACCTTCTCGGCAAGTACGCGCGTCGGCAGGATGCTCGAGTCGGCGAACGGTTCGCCGAGCGACTCGATCAATCGTGGCAGGTCACCGGCGGCGTCGAACGTCGCAGGCGAGACGCGGAAGACGTGGTGTCGGCAGTCAAGATGATTGGCCACCTCAGCGGCGTAGGCCGACTCGTCGTAGCCGGCGCTGCCGACGCCGTCAAACCCGATGGAGAAGGTATCGACGGTTGAGCCGGTCGCCCGCCGCATGTGCAGGGCGACGACGCTGGAGTCGATCCCGCCGCTGAGCAGGCAGCCGATCGGCACGTCGCTCACGAGACGCTTTTCGACTGCCGCGCCGACGAGGGTGCGGGTGCGGGTGACTGCCGACGCGTGGCGTCCGACGCCATCGGCCTCGAATCGGCCACCGGCGTCAAAGTAGCGGCGACGGGTCAAACCACCGGCGTCGATCGTCATGCAGCAGCCGGGCGGCAGCTTTTCGACGCCGCGATGGATCGTCATCTCGCCCGGGATGTAGCCCCAGGCGAGGTACTCCCGCAGGCTGTCGGCATTGATGGACAGGTCGCACCAGCCGAGCTTGGCCGCCGCCCGGCGCAGTGGTCGAAGCTCACTCGCGAAGAGGGCCGTGCCGTCGCTGACACCGAAGAACAGTGGCTTCTCACCGGCCGCGTCGCGGGCCAGGAACAGGCTCGGCCGCGATGTGCGGGCGTCGTAGATCGCAAAGGCGAACATGCCGTCAAGCCGGTCGACGCAGCCCTCGCCCCAGCGCTCGTAGGCGGCGAGCAGGACTTCGGTGTCGCCGTCGGTCTGCCAGTCACCGCCGAGCTCGCTGCGAAGCTGGCGGAAGTTGAAGATCTCACCGTTGAAGACGACGACGAGGTTGCCACCGGCACCGACGAACGGCTGACCCGACCGCGGTCGGGGGTCTATAACGGCAAGTCGACGATGGGCCAACGCGACGGCCGGTCGGTTGGCGGCGGGCGAGGCGTCGAGGTGGTCGGTCCACGTCCCTTCGCCATCAGGGCCACGATGCCGCATGCCGTCACAGAACAGCCGCAGCGTCGTCTCGGCGACGGCGGTCGTTAGCGGACGGTCGGGGTTGTAGCTGATCGCCCCGGCAACGCCGCACATGTTGCACTGTATCGGCCCGAAGCGCCACCAGGTGTTGACCGGGCAGACGCCTTAATCGGTCGCTTCGGACTGCACCGTCGTCGCACTCGAATAGCCGTCTCCAGCCTGCAGGACCGGCTGATACTGGTCGCTGTCCATGATGGCGATGCCGATGAAGATCGTCAGGAACAACAGCGTGCTGACGAGGATGAGCTGATTGAGCTTCGTATCCCAGAACAGGTGCATGAAGAACATCGCCACGAGGATCGCTTTGATGAAGGCAAGACCCAGGGCCACGATGATGTTGAACTGGCCCAGATCGACGAAGCGGGCACCGACGGTCGCGACGGTCAGCAGGACCAGTGCCGCAAACGTGCCGTACATGATGGGCAGCGGGGCGACATGAGGTTCGTCGTGTGGCTCTGCATTAACAGGCACATCAACGCCCCGCAGGCCGCGTGCGATGCCGCCATCGCGCTCGTCGCTGAGCCGCGAGTCGTCGTCGGTGAGCTCCGCAAGGTTGATGCGGCCTGTGCCGCGGACGCCGCTGTCGTTCGTGATGGCCATGACTTAGTGGATGAGATACAGCAGCGGGAAGAGGAAGATCCAGATGAGGTCGACGATGTGCCAGTAGAGGCCGACGAGGTCGACGGGCGTGAAGTATTTGGGCCCGAAGGTGCCGGCGATGCTCTTGATGAGCACCCAGCCGATGAGGCCCATCCCGACCAGGACGTGCACGCCGTGCAGACCCGTCATCATGTAATAGATGCCGAAGAACGCCTTGATGTTCTGTCGGTCCTGGGCGTCGAGGTCGTCGTACTCGATGGTGGCGTGCCCGCCCGCATGCCCGCCGCTGGCGATGACGCTGGCGGACGTGGGGCTGTTGAACGCCGGCCTATGCAGGGCGGCATCGCTGGTGCCTTGGTGCGGATCGACGTAGCCCGGACCGAGCCGAGCCAAATCTTCGCTGGTCTGCGTGCCCATCGGGTCGCGCGGCGACTCGGCGTGGTTGTCACCGTGATCGGCTGAATCGATGTCTCGTGGCGCTCCGCTGACACCTTCGCTGCCGCCACCACCGGCGGAGGTCAGCGGGTTGCCGTCGTCGACCGGTGCGGGCTCGAGACCGACGGCGTCATCGCTCTCGCCATGATGTGCCGCGTCGTCGGCGTGACTCTCATCTCCACCGTGATCCGCGGCACTGCCCCCGTGAGCTTCGTCTCCGTGAGCTTCGTCTCCGTGCGACGCCTCGTTGACGTGAGCCATGTGGGCGGCAAAGCGAGCTTGACTCTCGCTCGTCGACCGGTCGTAGACGCTCCAGCGGCCTGGGAAGTAGCCGTGCTGGAACTTCTCGCTGTACTCGATGGTCTTGATGACCATGAAGCCGACGGCCCCGAGGAGCGTCATGACGAGCATGAGCTTGAGGTACGTCTGCTGCCCGAGCTGTGCCGCCCGAACGGCCAACGCCATCGTGAGCGAACTGGCGAGCAGGACGATCGTGTTGGTCGCGCCGAGCCACGTGTTGAGGTGGTGCTCGCTGTAGCGAAAGACGTCGGGGTTGTTGTAGCGGTAGACCGCGTAGGCGCAGAACAGGCCGCCGAACATGAGGATTTCAGTCGCCAGGAACACCCACATGCCGATCTTGGCCGAGTCGTACTGCTGCTCGGGCGTATCGAAGTGGTGCGCCAGGTGAGGCGGATGGTCGCCGTGGTGGCCATGATCCGCATCGGTGGCGGGGGCGTGTTCAGGGTTGAAGGCGCTCATGCGTCGTCGTTCGTGCGGAGGGGAAGCGTCAGGTCAGGACCGAGCCGGATGGTAGAGCCGTGCCGGGCTAGTGCTTGTCGTCGGGCGCGTCGAGCAGGCTGGTGCCGGTGTGCCCGTCATCGTCGTAATCCTCGGCGTCGGCCGAAACGACGCGGTGACCAGGCCCGGCGGCGGCCTGCTTGGCGGCGTACTCGGGCTTGAGCTCCCAGCCGTCAGCAACCTCAGGATCATTGCTCTTGGCAAAACGCCAGCGGTAAATCGCGTACGGGTCACCGGCGGCGGGCGTGACCTTGAAGTTGTCGTGTGGCGGCGGGCTGCTCGTCTGCCACTCGAGCGTGTTGGCGCCCCACGGGTTCGGCGGAGCCTTCTTGCCTTTGCGAATCCCGCCGATCCAGTTGAACAGCACGCCGAACAAGCCCGCGGCAAGGATCCACGAGCCGACCGTCGCGATGACGTGGTACGGCGTGTACTGATCCTCGTAGCTGGCGTAGCGCCTGGGCATGCCTTGGCTGCCGGCGATGAAGAGCGGGAAGAACAGGACGTTGAAGCCGACAAGCGTCGTGATGGCCCAGATCTGGCCCCAGCGCTCGTTGTACATCTTGCCGATGAACTTCGGGAACCAGTAGTAGAGGCCCGCCAGCAGGGCGAACAGCACCGTGCCCATCATCACGAAGTGGAAGTGGGCGACGACGAAGTATGTGTCGTGCAGGTGAACGTCGACGTTGAGCGTGCCGAGGAACAGACCTGTCAGGCCACCGATCGTAAAGACCCAGATCGCCCCGAGGCAGTACCACATGGGCGTCTTGAGCCGGATCGAGCCCTTGTACATCGTCGCCAGCCAGTTGAAGACCTTGACGGCCGACGGGATGGAGACGGAGAACGTCAGCAGGCTGAACAGGGCGTTGGCCAGCGGGCTCTGGCCGCTGGTGAACATGTGGTGGCCCCAGACGATGAAGCTGAACAGGGCGATCGCCAGCGACGACAGGGCGATGAAGTTGTAGCCGAAGATGTGCTTACGGCAGAAGATGCCGATGACTTCGCTGATGACGCCCAGCGCCGGCAGGATCATGATGTAGACCGCCGGGTGGCTGTAGAACCAGAAGAAGTGCTGGTAGAGCACCGGGTCGCCGCCGTTGGTCGGGTCGAAGATGCCGATGCCCATCGTCCGCTCGGCGATAAGCAGCAGCACCGTGATCGCCAGGACGGGCGTGGCCAGGATCTGGATGATGGCCGTCGAGTAGAGCGCCCACAGCAGCAGCGGCATGCGGAACCACGTCATGCCCCGCGGCCGCAGCATGTGGATGCTGGCCAGGAAGTTGACGGCCGTCATGATGGACGAGAAGCCCAGGATGAAGACACCGATCGTCGCCGGGATGACGCCCGAAGCGCTCTTGGTGGTCGAGTAAGGCGTGTAGAAGACCCAGCCCGTGTCCAGGCCGTACCCGCCGGGCAGGTGCCAGCCGAAGGCGACTTCGAAGACACCGCTGAGCAGCACATAGAGGAAGAACAGCCCGCCGAGCGTCCAGACGTAGAAGCTGCCCAGGTTCAGCCGCGGGAAGGCGACGTCCTTGGCTCCGAGCATGATCGGCAACACGAAGTTACCGATGATCGCCGGGATGCCGGGGATGATGAACATGAACGTCATCACCGCACCGTGAATGGTGAACAGGTGGTTGTAGAACGTCCAGGCGGCCCCTTCGTCGTTGGCGAACAGCGGACCCGGGGCCAGCAGTTCGAGGCGAAGCAGCAGCGCGAAGATGCCACCGATGAGGAAGGCACCGAGGATGCCGACCGCGTACATGAGGCCGATCCGCTTGTGGTCAAGCGTCAGCGCCCACGAGAGGAACCCGCGGGTGTGGGTGAGGTAGTTGTCGTCGTGCACATCGGCGCGGTTCTCCCGCGGGATGCCGGCGACAAGTGGGGCGTTGATCGTGCTCATGACGTGGGGTGGTACGGCTGACCTTCAGAAACGATAACCTTCGATGACCGGCAAGATTGCTTTACTCCGTCTCCAGCGGCGGGGCGGTCTCTTCGCCGTCGACGTCCTTGGGTGCTTCCAAAGCCGCCTTCTCCGCCTCTGACGTGTACTCGCTGATCGTCTTCATGTAAGCGATGATGCTCATGACGTCCCGATCGTCGAGGACGCCCAGGTAGCTGGCCATGGCGTTGCCGTAGCCCTGGCGACGATCTTGCGGGACGGGTAGTAAATGCTCTCGCGGATGTAGTCTTCGTTGACCTCGACGACTTCACCGTCTGCCATGGCGTGATCTGGAGCGTTCCACAGGTTCAACCACGACGGGCCGGTGCCGGCCGTGCCGTCGACGCTGTGGCAGCCGATGCAGCCGCGGGCGCTGTACAGATACTCACCGACCTCGGCAGGTGGCTTGGGCTCGCCGGTCGTCGGATCCTCGTAGGGGTTGCTCATGACGGCGAAAACCTCCTCGAATCGATCCGGCTCGAACACGAAGACCTTGGCACCCATGCGGCTGTGCTTCTGGCCGCAGTACTCGGTGCAGAAGAGTTCGAAGATGCCGGTTTCGGTCGGTGTGGCCCAGGTCCGGTTGAAGCGACCGGGCACCACGTCCTTCTTCATGCGGAAGGCCGGGATGTAGATCGAGTGGATGACGTCCTGGCTCTTTAGCGTGAACTCGACCGGACGGTCCTTGGGCAGGTAAAGGTGGTTCGTCTGCGACCCATCAGGATACTCGAACGTCCAGTACCACGAGGCGGCGATGACGTTGATCTTCAGTGCGTTCGGCGGGGCGATCGTGTCGTTGAGGTAGCCGCGGAAGCCGAAGACGAACATGACCAGCACGATGCAGGTCGGGATGACGGTCCACGTGATCTCGAGCGTCGTCGAGTGGGTGCTGACGTTGACCGGGTCGGGCTCGTCGTCGCTGCGGGCGCGGTACTTGATGGCGAACCAGACCATGGCCGCGATGACCAGCACCGTGAAGAAGACGCTGACCCACAGGATGTAGTCGAACATGAAGTCGACGTCGCTGGCGCGGCTGGCTGCGTCCTGCGGCATCCAGGTCAGCGGGTTCTCGAGGAACCCCGTGTCCTTCTGGGCCGGCAGCTCAGGAGCCAGGCCGCGAACGGTCGTGACGACGTCGATGACCTTGTCGTCGCCGTCTAGCAGCACACCGGCGGCGTCGTTGACTTCTTTGCGGACGGCGTTCTCGTCCGCCTGCCGAATGACCGGCCGCACGTCCTCTTCGGCATCTTGCGCCGACGCGGGAGCAACGAGACCGAGAGCCAGGACAAGGAGCAGCAGGCGAGCCATTGTGGGTAGGGCAGACATCGTCAGGGAGTTCACAGGTGGCTTAGCGGTCGGAGAAGCGCCGCCGCGGTCGGCTGGGGGAGCGGGCGCTTCGGAGCGGTCGAGGTAGCCGAGTTCCTCGGCAGGCGTCCCGGCCATGGGGTGACGGCCGAGCCGGCCTCGTCGTTCGGCGTAGACGAGGAAGCCGATCACGCCGAACAGCGTCAACATGACCGCAACGCCGCCGAGCATCATGACGGTCCGCACGCCGGCCGTGTACTTGCCCGTGTGCGGGTCAAAGCTGAAGCAGTAGTAGACGAACGCGTCCTTCAGGCTCGGCTGCAGCTTACCGTCGCTGGCGTCGACGACGCTGAGCCGGACGGCCTGTGCGTCGAAGTTGGGGCCCTGCAGGTAGCGGCTGACCTTGCCGTCAGGCGTGAGGATGATGATCGTGCCGGTGTGGCTGTAGGCCTGTGCCTCGGGCACCCAGACGAAGTTGAAGCCGGCAGCCTCGGTCAGACGCTCGATGCTGAGGTCGGTGCCGACCCAGAAACCCCAGGCGGCGGCGACCTGCTCCTTGTCGAACGTACGGGCCATCACGTCGACGGTCGCGTCCTTGTTCGACTGGGCCAGTTCTGCCGACTCGCGGGAGTCGAAGCTGACGGTCAGCACGTCAAAGTCGTCGCCGATGGTCAGCTCTTCGGAGAGCTCGCCCATGGCCTTGACCATGCCGTTCATGACCTCGCCGCAGAGGGCGGGGCAGCGGTAGTAGGCCAATTGCAGGACGACGGGCTTGTCGCCGTCGAAGGCATCGCCGAGGGTGACCTGGTTGCCGTCTGAGTCGGTGAAGACGGCGTCAAGGGGCAGCTTGTCACCGAGCTTTTCATCAATGCCTGCCCCGGCGCGGGCGTCGTTGAGGACGTTGCTCTCGTAGGCACCGTCGAGGTCGCCGGCCGTGGGCTGCTGGTACTGGGCCGAGCTGATGGAGGCGGCTCCAAAGACGACGACAGCCGCGGTGGCGGCTGCGGTTCGGAGGATGCTCAAAGAGGTGGTCACCACGGTTACTTTACGACGTCGACGGTCGTTTCGTTTCAGATCACTCGCCGTCTGTGGCGGATTGTCCCGATGTCTCGGCGGCTTCGTTGTCGCTCAGCTCCACATACGACTGCGGGTCGCGGAAGACCTCGTTCTTGAGGTGGACGTAGAAGTTGCTGCCGCGATCAAGCTCGGCCATTTCTTCGGCCGAAATGGCCGGGCCGCCACGCGCTGCGACGATGGCTGCCATCGCATCATGGATCGGGACAGCCAGCGTCGACCGCTCGTCGTCGATGAAGCGGTAGCCGTTGTAGTTGACCGGATACTCCACGCCCCGCTCGAGGCGGTTGTTGTCACCTGGACGATTGAAAGTCGTCGGAAACGCGGTGCTGGCGGCGTAGATGGTGTCGTTGCCGACGCGGTCGCCGATGTTGGCGTACTGCTCGCTCTTGAGACGCCTCCAGTCCTCGTTGTCGTCGGTCGCGTAACGCTCCTGGAGGATGAGGTCCGTCTCGTAGCCGAACCACGCCTGCACGCCCAAGGCAGAGATCAGCAGGATCATGGCCCCGACCACACCCACGAATGCGACGAGGCCGACGTTGACGTCTTGACGGAAGGAAGTCATGGGGAATCAGGAACGAGCGATGAAAGACGAGGAGCGAAGGGCAGACGGCAAGTCGTTCCTGATCGTTAGATGTTGTGGAACGCCAGCGACTCGACGGCACGCGGGTCTTTGACCGGGCGGAGTTTGACGAGCTTCATCTCGCGTGCGACCCAGGCGACGCTGAGGCCGATGACGAGCATGGCACAGCCGAGTTCGACAACCGGCAGCAGTATCCAGCCGCCTTCGAGCATCTCGGGCATGATGAGCCAGTAGAGGTCGACCCAGTGCATGACCAGCATCCAGCCGGCCCAGAAGCCCAGAAGTGTCAGGTTCCGCTTGACGTGCCGACTGATGAGGCCGGCGAACGGGATCAGTAGGTGGCCGAACAGCAGCGTGAGGCTGATAACCGTCCACCAACCGACATTGGCCGGTGAGTCCGGGCCGCCCCACGCGCCCATGCCGAGGTTGCTGGAGACGCTGGTCGCCCCGCGGACGCCGAACCAGTAGGTGGTCTCGGGAATGTTGGCGTACCAGATCAGCATGAACTGGCTGAAGGCGACGTAGCCCCAGAAGAACGTGAAGGCGAAGAGGAACTTGCCCAGATCGTGGTAGTGCTCGACGGTGACGCTGCGGCCCAGCAGGCCGCCCATCCGCATGAACTGGTACATCAGGATGGTGACGGCAAAGAAGCCGACGACGCCACCGCCGAAGATGTAACCGCCGAAGATGGTCGAAAAGAAGTGCGGGTCGAGGCTCATCACCAGGTCGAAGCTGGCGAAGGTGAGCGTCAATGCGTAGAGGACGAGCCCGCCATAGCTGGCGGCAGTCATCTGCTTCGTGTGCGCCGGATCGCCGTCCGAATCCTGCTTGACGCTGCGGCGGTAGAAGTAGCCCGCCAAAGCGATCCAGGCGGCGAAGTAGATCACCATCCGAACGGCAAAAAACGGCCGATTCAGGTAGCCGGCCTTGGCCTTCGTGAGCTTGTCGTAGTGGTATGCGTGGTGCTGGGCACGCTCGACGGTAATGGTCTGGGTCGTCAGAACGTGATCGCCCGCCGAGGCGTCGTCGTAGGCGGGGTTGTCGAGGCCGGTGCCGGTGGCGAGGTTCTCGGCCCCGGCTTCTGCAGGGGCTTCCTCGTTCTCGTGGTCCTCGCTGTGCTCCTCGCCGTGATGACCATCTTCATCGACAAAAACCGCCCACGGGTAAAGCGTGGGGTGCCCTACGTCGCCGGGAATGACGAGGCTCGCCAGGATCGGGATGACCAGCACCGCCAGCAGCGGAAACAGCCGCGTCAGCAACTCGGGCATCCGCCGGACGTTGACGCTCCAGCCGGCTTTTGTCGCGTGCTGGAGCAGGACGAAGAAGAGCGCGCCGAGCGCGATCGTCAGGACGAACATGTAGCTGACGAGGTACGACAGCATCAACCGCCTGAGCCCGCCGAAAAAGAACATGCCGATGACGGCGACGACCAGCCCCGCCACGGCGATGGCGACCGAGACGCCGAAAATGCGGTCGGCCTTGGCGGGCGCGATCGTCAGCGGCTCGTCGGCGAAGTCGGCGGTGGTAACGTGGGCGGCCACTGTGGCAGGGTTCCTTGGGAAAAACAGGCAGGTTCAGGCGTCGGCTCGGTCGCTCTACAGGCTCACTCGGACACGGTCTCGTCGGCGTCGATCATCGGGGCCGACTGGTCGGCACCGGCGTTGCTCTCTTCTGCCTGGATGATCGCCAGCTTCGCCTGACCGCTCAGCAGCGTCGGCTGAACCGGCACGCCGTCGACGTCGTCGGGCCACAGGTCCTGCGGGGCGTTCTGGCTCATTTGCAACGCCCGCACGTAGGCGACGATCGCCCAGCGGTCGGCCGGATCGGGGATCGCGTGGCCGTAGCCGGCCATGTTGCGGATGCCGATGTTGATCGTGTTGTAGAGGTGTCCGTCGGGGCGGCCGACGCGGACCTCGTCGTGCATCGACGAAGGGGCGACCCACTTGGGGTTCTTGTTGACGTTGCCCGATGCGCGGACGTGGACCGGACCGTTGCCGTACCCGTCGTAGCCGTGGCAGAGGTAGCAGTAGCGGGCCCACAGCTCTTTGCCGGTGGCCATCAGTTCGGGCGTGACGTCGACCGGAATCTTGTCAGCCCAGATGACCTGGCCGTCCTGCATCTCGAAGCCGGCGACGAGCATGTCATCGGCGTCGAGCTGGCCCCGGGCGACCGCACCGGCGATCGGCGGGCGGTTGGACATCTCGTTGGCGAAGAACGGGTTCTGGCTCTGGGCCTTGAACTTCGCCTGGTTGTCCATGTCCTGGAAGATGTGGATCCGCGGCTGCGAGCTTTTGGAGAACTTGGCCCGGACGGCAAACGCCAGCGGGATCCACGACGCGACGACCGCTGCCACGACGACGTAGACCAGCCACGCCGGCACGCCGTTGAACCGCAACACGCCACGGGCGGCCATCAGGGTTGCAGGGCTGTTGGCAGACAACGCCTGATCGACCTGCTTGTTGATGAGATCCTGTGCGGGCATGAGGCGGAGTAAGTATCGAGAGACGAGGAACGAGTAACGAGAGCCCGAGGCAGAACCAGCATTAGTCGATGACGCGCTCGACGGCGAGCGCGCCCGTCTCATTCAGCAGATTTTCGGTGGCCGACGTGTCGAAGCGCGGGTCGGTGGCGTCGATGACGACGAAGAAGCGGTCGTCGGTCACCCGGCGGAACCTTTCGCTGCGGAGCAGCGGGTTGTAGAGCATCGGCAGCGCGTTCAGAGCGATCATGCCGAGGCCTGCCGAGAACGCGGCGAGCAGGATCGTCGTCTCGAAGATCACCGGAATGAACTGAGGCAGCGACCACATCGGCTTACCGCTAATGAGGTATGTGTACCCCTGCAGCCCGCCGGCCCAGTTGAAGCTGGTGCTCATCGACCAGACCGTTAGGAACAGCCCGCCGGTGAGCCCGGCGAGCCCACCGCCGAGGCAGATCCAGGGGAGGATGGTCGGGCGGAGGTTCATCGCCTTCTCGATGCCGTGGATCGGGAATGGGCTGTGCACGTCCCACCGCGTGTAGCCGGCGTCACGCACCTTCTCCGCGGCGGCGTAGACGCTGTCGACGTCCTCGTACTCCGCCAGCACGCCGGCCAGTACCGGCGTCTCGTCCATCGACGTGATGTCCGGGACGCGCTGGTCGTTGGCGAGGGTTGTGTAGTCGGCGGTGGCCATTCGGCGGAAGGAACGAGAGATAAGGAACGAGGAACGAGAGGCAGACTCAGATCACTGACCGACGGCTTGCTCGGCGTCGGTGCGGGCCGGACGCATGTCGTTGCTTTCGAGGTGCTCGGCCTGCTCGTGCTTGTTGTGGCCGACGTGCGCCTGCGGCATCACGGTCTTGACCTCGGCCATCGCGATGATCGGGCCGAACTTGATGAACAGGAGCATGTTGCTCAGGAAGAACCCGAACGTGCCGAAGAACATCGCCATGTCGATGTACGTCGGGCTGAAGTCGGCCCAGCTGCTGGGCAGAAAGTCGCGCGTCAGGCTCGTGATAATGATGACGAAGCGCTCGAACCACATGCCGATGTTGGCGCACATGGCGCAGAACATGACGACGACGAGGTTCTTCCGCAGCTTCGGGAACCACAGCAGGCTCGGGAAGAAGACGTTGCACGAGAACATCGTCCAGAACGCCCAGGAGAAGTTACCGATCGGGCGGTTCATGAAGGTGAACTGCTCGTAGGCGACGCCTGAGTACCAGGCGATGAAGAATTCGACGGTGTAGGCGTAGGAGACGATCAGGCCGGTCGCCAACATGATTTTGCACATGTTGTCGATGTGCCGAAGCGTGATGAGGCCCTTGAGCCCGAACCATTCGCGGGCCGGGATGGCCAGCGTCAGCACCATCGCAAAGCCGCCGAACACGGCACCGGCGACGAAGTAGGGCGGGAAGATCGTCGTGTGCCAGCCGGGAAGCTGCGACACTGCAAAGTCGAACGACACGACCGAGTGGACCGAAAGCACCAGCGGCGTCGCCAGGGCGGCGAGCAGGAGGTACATCTTCTCAAATCGCCACCAGTGACGTGACGAGCCGGTCCAGCCGAGGCTGAGCGTGCCGTAGATCGCCTGACCGATCTTGTTCTTGCAGCGGTCGCGGAGCGTCGCCAGGTCCGGCACCATGCCGACGTACCAGAACAGGGCCGACACCGACGCGTAGGTCGAGACGGCAAAGACGTCCCACATCAGCGGCGACCGGAACTGCGGCCACATGGCCATCTGGTTCGGGTACGGGAACAGCCAGTACGCCAACCACGGCCGACCGACGTGCAGGCCCGGATAGATGCCCGCGCAGCCGACGGCGAAGATCGTCATCGCTTCTGCGAAGCGGTTGATTGAGGTGCGCCAATCCTGCCTGAGCAGGAAGAGGATGGCTGAAATGAGCGTGCCCGCGTGGCCGATGCCGACCCAGAAGACGAAGTTCACGATCGGCCAGCCCCAGGCGACGGTGTTGTTGTTGCCCCAGACGCCCGGTCCGGTGAGCAGCAGGTACAGGACGCTGCCGCCGAGGAACATCGTGGTGATGCCACCTGCGGTGAGGAACAGGATCAGCCACGGCCAGTCGGGGCCGCGGAGGTTGAAGTCGGTGACGGTGTCGGTGACGTCGCGGAACGTCTTGTGGTTGAGGACGAGCGGCTCGCGACGGCCTGGGACGTCGGCGGTGTTGTCGACCTCGCGATTGCGCTCGCCGAACGACTGGCGTGGCGGCTCGGCGGGGAGCGTGACGGTGTCGTCGCGCGGGTCTCGCGCTTCGGCAGGGCGGTTGACGCCGAGGAGGTCGGGATGGGTGTCGATCGTCGCCATAACTCGCTGTGCCGGGTAAGTCGCCCTTGTGTGGGCCAATCGTCTGTCATCCGCCGCCTGTTGCTGATCACGAGGCCGAATTCATCGGTCGGGTGGCTCAGCCG
This sequence comes from uncultured Planctomycetota bacterium, assembly GCA_963841915.1. Lineage (GTDB taxonomy): Bacteria > Planctomycetota > Phycisphaerae > Tepidisphaerales > Tepidisphaeraceae > JBCDKH01. Next base: position 1,520,853 of record CAWJEN010000006.1, read on the forward strand.
TTGGTCGTCTCTTGGAGTTGCGTCTCGTGATGCTCGCCGTAGTCGTCGCCTTCTGCGTGAGCCGTCTCCGGCTGGTTACGGAGCTTGGCGAGGTAGCGGGTCCGCGGCCGGGTGTTGAGGTCGTCGAGGACGCCGAACGCGCGCGGCTGCTTCTGATCTCGGCTGACGCGAGCGGTCTGGTCGTTGAGGTTGCCGAAGACGATGGCCTCGGTCGGGCACGCCTGCTGGCAGGCGGTCTTGATGTCGCCGTCTTTGACCGTTTCGCCGCGATTCTTGCGGTAGATGGTCTGCGACTTGATGCGTTGGGTGCAGTAGGTGCACTTTTCCATGACGCCCCGCATGCGGACGGTAACGTCAGGGTTAAAGACCATCTGCTTGACGACATCGATGCCGGCCTGCTGTTGCTGGTCGGGGATGCCGACGAACGTGGCATCGAGCGTGCTGCCCTTGGGCGTCTTGTAGTGGTAGTCGAGATAGTTGAACCGGCGGACCTTGTACGGGCAGTTGTTGCTGCAGTACCGGGTGCCGATGCACCGGTTGTAGACCATCGTGTTGAGGCCTTCGGTGTCGTGCACGGTGGCAGCGACGGGGCAGACCTGCTCACACGGAGCGTTCTCACAGTGGACGCACATCATCGGCTGCCAGACGACGTCGGGCGAGGCATCGTTCTGCTTCTCGTCGACAGTCTTGCCGTCACCTTTGAAGTAGCGGTCGATGCGCAGCCAGTGCATCTCGCGGTTGTTGAGGACCGACTCTTTACCGACGACTGGGATGTTGTTCTCGCTCTGGCAAGCGACGACGCACGCGCTGCAGCCGGTGCAGGCGTTCATGTCGATCGACATGCCCCAGGCGTGCGGGTAGTTGAACTCGCTGGGCGGCTGGAAGATCTGCAGCGTGACACCCGCGTAGTCGTAGTGCTCCTTCGTCGGGTGCTTGAGGCCCTTGGGCTTGGGCTTGCCGGCCAGGTCCGCAACCTGGTTCAGGTAGGCGGCGTGGCGGTCGAAGGTCGTCTCGCGGATGATCTTGCCGTCTTCACCCTTCTTGCCGACGCGTTTCTCGCGGCCTTTGTAGCCGGTGTCATCGATGAGGTGGTGGTTCTGCGTCATCGCCAGCACGTACCGATCGCCGGTCTTCTCGACGGCGGCACCGGTGGCGTAGGCAAGGTTGCCGGTCGTGCGGAGCTGATACGTGTCGAAGCCGCCACCGGTCGATTCGGCGTCTTCGCCGACGACGGCAAGGCTGCCACCGACGCGGCGGCCGTAGCCCAGAGGCAAGCCGATGACGCCACGCGGCTGACCGGGCATGACGTAGACGGCGATCGTCAGCTCACGGCCGTTGACGCTGATGGTGACGAGGTCGTTCGTCCTGATGCCCAGCTCGTCGGCGTCGGCGAGGTTCATCATCGCCGCGTTGTCCCAGCAGAGCTTTGTCAGCGGGTCGGGCAGCTCCTGCAGCCAGCCGTTGTTGGCAAAGCGGCCGTCGTACACGCTGGCGTCGGGGACGAAGCACAGCTCGAACGTGTCGATCGTGACGACGCCGTCGGGATCAACAGCCTGCGTGTCAACGAGCACAAAATCCGGCTTTTCGACCGCGTCATCACCACTTGCGATCGCGGGCTCGACTGCCTCGGCGGCGGAGTCGCCGAGGATGCCGTCATGGAGGAACTTGCGGAACGCCTTCTCGTCGAACCCGCCCGTCAGCTCGCCGAAGGTCTCGCGGACGAGCGTGTAGCCGTCAATCGCCTCGAGCCCGAGCACGCGGGCCAAGAGCTCGATCGGCGAGACGCCGTTGAACAGAGGCAGAATCAGCGGCTGCTGCGGGGCAACGGTGCCGTCGAAGCCGCGGGTATCGCCCCAGCACTCGAGGAAGTGAGCCCGCGGGACGTGGCAGGTGACGGCCAGGCCCGTCTCGTTGAGGTCGGGCGACAGGTGGACGCTCGTGTCGACGCTGCTGATGAGCGTGGCGACGTCGAGGTCGGCCGGTGCGTCGTAGACAGGGTTGCCGCCGAGGATGACCAGGGCGTCGACCTGGCCGCGGCTGAGCTTGTTTGCGAGTTCAACGATCGTGCCGCCCGCTTCGACGGGGTCGGCGATGTAGGTGACGGTCGTGCCGACGCTGCCGAGCTTGGCGTTGATGGCGTCGGCGAGACGCCGAACCGCGGCAGGCGTCTGCGGACCGGCGGCAACGAGCGCTTCACCGCCTGCGGCCTGGAGGTCGGCGGCGACTTCCTTGGCAAAAGCCGTCATCGCAGGCGTCGCCTCGCCGGCCGTTCCGCCTTCGACACCCAATTCGCCGGCCACGAGAGTGGCAAAGGTCGCCAGATCCGACGGCTTGCACGGCAGGCGACGGTCGGCACTGGCGCCCGTCAGCGAGTAGCCGCACTCGACCTGGTAGCACCGGCTCATGACCGGGTTGCCTTCGTCGTCGGCCGTGGCGCGGAGGGTCGACCAGTCGGCCGAGTAGCGGGTGTGGCCCGGATGGCTGCCGAGATAGTCGCAGTCGAGGCCGAGTACGACGCGGGCCTTGTCGAACTTGAACAACGGCAGCGTGCCGCCGCTGGTCTGACGCAGCGGCTCCCACGTGTGCCACGCGCCGTCGGGCAACTGCTTGAGCAGCCGTAGGAACGTCGGCGACGCGGTCGCCTCGGCCAGGACGGCAAGCTTGCCCGCCGCCAATGCGGCCTGCAGTTTGGGCAGCACGGCGGCGTCGAAATAGTCGGCGTCTCGGGCAACCGGACTGCCGCCCGTGATATCGAGGACGAAACGGCTTCGCTCAGGGTCGTACAGGCTCAGCGGCTGGGCCTGGGCGTAGGCGTCGGCACTGCCCCAGCCCATCGACGGCTGATCGGGCGTGACGGCCTCGTCGGCCTTGACGCTGCGGGTGCGATTGTACGGGTGACTGGGGTTGCCCTCAATCTTGATCGGGCGGCCGTCGAAGCTCTCGGCCAGCAGGCCACTTCCGACGCCGGCCACCTCCCAGCTCGTCGCATAAAACTCCGGCACGCCCGGCACCAGCTCGTTCGGCTGGTGCGCAGTACGGCGCGATGACTTCCTTAGGCCACCGCCGGCAACCGGACAGGCCCACGCCTGCCAACGCCATAGATGCGGCGGCATACTTCAGGAACCGACGCCGACTCAGCGACCGGATCACCTCCGGGTCGTACTTCTGGAACTCCTTGTCGAGCGCCTCAGCCACCTCCGGAGAGTCGGCCAAGTGCTCAAAGCTCTGCCAGTACGTCCGGCCGGTCAAAGCGGACCCAGAGGCGTCGGAAAGTTGGGTGGTGGAGTCGCTCAAGAGTCGGTCGACGTGAAAGGCAGGTGAATCGGTGCGGAACGAAGCGGGGCAGACAACCTAGCGGTGGCAGGTGCTGCAAGCCTGCATGTAGGCCTCGTCCTTGATGTTGTACTTTTCCTTAAGGATCCGGCCGACGCGAAGCTGGGCTTGTTCGATCGTCTCGTCGCCTTCGGTCTGCAGGTCGCTCGGGCCGTGGCCGAGGTGGTAGGTCATGCTCGTGACCTGATCCTTGGGCCGCAGGTACTTCTCAGGCTCGCGGTGGCACTGCAGGCACCAACCCATGTTCAGCGGCTGGGCCTGGTAGACCTTTTCCATCTGGTCCATGCGGCCGTGGCACGAGTAGCAACCGACGCCCGCATTGACGTGGGCCGAGTGATTGAAATAGCTGTAGTCGGCCAGGTCGTGGACCTTGATCCACTCGATCGGCTCGCCCGTCTCCCAGGAGTCGTAGACGGTCGTCAGCGTCGGGCTGTTCGTCGCCACGTTGCTGTGGCAGTTCATGCACGTCTGCGTCGGTGGCACCGCGGCGAAGGCGGCCTTCTCGACCGTCGTGTGGCAGTACTTGCAGTCCATGCCGAGCTGGCCGACGTGCAACGCGTGGCTGTAGGCGACCGGCTGCTCGGGCTGATAGCCGACATTGAGCGTGTCGGGGTGCATCGCCAAGCCCGCAAACGTCGGGGCGTACAACGCGCCGCCGCCTCCGGCGACGACAATGAGGGGCAACAGGAAGTTGACCCACCGCGGGAAGACAAACCGCGAGCCACCGCCCGAGGCGTAGGCGACGGTGCCGGCTCGGGTCTCACGGTCTCCGTCTTGCGCTGGCTGCTGGTAATCGCTCATGGGGTCAACGTCGCTGGGTCACCGCGGCCACCTGTGCGGCCGTCGCGTACGGCCGCCTGCAGAGGGTTGGTCATTAGATGCTGTTCATCGACCTGCCGCAACCACCGGCATGCACCTTTTGATGCGTCACCTCGCCACAGCGGCAATTTCTTTACTTTCAGCGAGTTTTTCATAAGCGCCCACCATGTCGGGGACCGGCTCAATCGCCTCGCCACGCCCACCCGCGTCGACGGCCAGCACGCGGGTCACGTTCCGCCGCTGACCGACCCCGCCGATGACGTAGTCGACTCGTGCGATCGTACGGGATTCGTCCGCCCAGGCATCGCTGACACGGACCCCCGACGCTCCGACATGCGGCAATACATCGGCGGGAACCGTCGGCGGCGGGGCCGGCTTGTACTGATGTGCCTCCATCACCGCTCGAAGTCGCTTCTTGTACCGCAGCCGGACGATGCCATACGCCGCCACCACGCCGCCGACGATCAGGACGGCTGCGACCAGCACCCAGATCGGCGAGACGAGCGGCACGACGCTTGATCTACTTCGGCTCTTCGTAGGTGCCCGGGTCGTCCTGATCACCGACCGGTCGCACAAGGGCGTGACCGTTGGGCGTCATCGACAAGAAGACCATGAACGCCAACAGGCTGGTAAACAGGTTGCCGACCTCGCGGGTCAGGGCCAGCCCGATGAACCCGAGCACGCCACCGATGACGAGCGGAATCCAGACCGCCATCCAGCCGCGGAGGTAGTTACCCGGCGGCACGACGCCGCCTTCGTAGTAGTTGATCCAAAGCTTGCGCCGGGCGTAGAAGGCCAGGGGAAGGGCAACCCCCACGAACGTCAGTCCGCCGATGAGGAAGATGATGCCCGGCCAGGTCGAGCCCGCGCCCGCCGTATTTTGGATCACGCGGTCGTTACCGGTGAAGATCAGGAAGAAGATCGACGCGATCATCGCCGCCGGCGGAATCAGGGCCAGGCCGATGTACGTCACCCACGCCATTCGCAGGGCAAGACCCGCTTCGTCGAGCGGGATCACGATCGGCCGCTTATTCGGCCGGCTCACGTCCGGATTGGCGGCGTCGGGAGCGGTCGAGACGGTGGCGGTGGCGGTGGACATGGAAGACGAACGGTGACGGACAAAGGTAGGACCACGCGGCTAGGGCAGTGCCGCCGGTTCTGTAGTTGGTATATCGGCATCGTCACCGCCGGGCAATGCCGACAGGTCGATCGCGTCGCTACGCCGCACCTCGTCGCGGTCCCAGCTCAGCGACAGCACGCCTGTTTCGCCGCCCGTTACGCGCACCACTGCCACCCGCCGCGGCGGGGCGGCGTAGCCCGCAAAGCCCTCCACCGTCGTCAGAGGCGGCCCTTTCTGCAGCTCGCGTCGCACCTCAGTCGGCACGTCCACGACCTCGACGACCTGAGCCTCGATCGTCTGCCCGCCGAGCGTGCCGGTGATGTTGCTGGCGTCGGGGCCGTCGACGTGCTGCCAGATCAGGACGTACCAGCCGTCTTTTCCGCGGCCCAGGGCTTCGAGGCGGAAGTCATGACCGATCAGCGGTGACGGTCTGCCACCTGCGCCGCCCAGCCGTTGCGCCGGGCGATCGAGGTGCTTTTGAGCCATGCCATCAACGAAGCTGACCACCTTCGGCGTCGCCAGCCGGATCGTCTTGCCCGACGCACCGACCGGGTTGAGGTAGACGGTCGCCACCTTGGCCGTCGGCGGTGAGGCGTTGAGCCCACCTGTGCCGCGCAAAGCTTTGGTCGTCAGGATGATCATGCCCGGTGCCGACAAGGCCAGCAGAACGATCAGGAAAATCAGGTTGAACCGGGCCTCACGCGTCACGCCCTTAGCGTACGAGGCGGCAAGCCGACCCGCTTCAACAACGCCGAGTCACTGGTGCCACACCTTCCCCTTCGAAAGAAGATGTGGCATCGAGCGTCGGATTGATTCTGTCTGGCGACTGGCGAAGACCGGCTGCTCTCTTGTAACCTGCCGGCGGTGCCGCGGGACAACGACGACGACCTGATTCGTATTCTTGACGATGCCGACGACACGCCCGATCGGCGTGACATCGGCAGCGTCGACTCCTTTGGCAGCGAGTCGCTCGACCGCCGGGCCCCGGGCGACGAGTATTACGCCGCCGCCGCCGATCCGGAACGGTTGCGGCAGCTCCAGGCGGAGCACCGCAAACGCGTCGAGCGTGAAACGCGACTCGCCGACGATGGCAGCTACGACCTGTCGGACGACGAGCCGGCCCCGTCGATGCCCAAGCCGCGGAAGAAGGCGACGCCGGCTGTTGCAGTCGTCCCGGCCGCCGATGCGGAGTTCATCGAGGATCGGCCGTGCCACAACTGCGGGTACAACCTCATCGGACTGCCTCCCGGGACGCGATGCCCGGAGTGCGGGGCCCAGCCGCCGATCTCGATGGGGTCGCGGCCGCGGACGAGCGGCCGACTGGTGGCGGCGCCCGATTCTCTGCAGTCGGCCAACCCGCGGTGGCTCGGTCAGTTGGCGCTGGGACTTCAGTTGATCTTCTGGACCGTTATCGTCAACTTCTGCATCGGGTTTGCCTCCAACTTCATCCCGCTCCCCGCCATCGTCTGGCGGGCCATCGAAACGGCCGGCGTGCTGTCGGTCGCGGCCGGGTTTTGGTTGTTGTCGATGCCTGATCCGAGCGGGGTCGACGCCAAGCAAAAGCTGCGTCTGGCCATGCGGGTGCTGGCGGTGGCTGGTGTGGCGTCGGCGGGCTTCAACTTCCTGATCGTGCTCCTTGACGCCAACGGTCCAGCCGGTGGTGGTGGTGGCGGTCTCACCATCACGCCGCTCCTGGCGCTGCAGATGGGGCTCGAGATCGTGTGGCTTGCCGCCACGCCTGTGACGGCCTTTTACCTGCGACACCTGGCGATTCGCGCCTACACGCCGGAAGTGCAGGCCCGTGCCGAATCGGTCGGCCTCATCCTCAGCTTCTCGCTGGGCCTGCTGGGCCTGGGCGTCCTGCTGCTGATCGCAACGATCATGACGACCGGCTCGATCGGCATCACCGGCGCGTTGGGTCTGGGGTGCGCCGGTGTGTTGCTGGGCTTGGTCTTCCTCGCCGGGACGATTATGTACGTGCTGCTGCTGGCCGAGGCGTTGCAAATGATCCGCCACGCCGCCAGTCCGTCGTCGAACGGCAACGAGATGTCGCCGGACCAGATGCGGCAGCGTGAAGCCGAAATCCTGGCGGCTAGACGCCGCAAGCAGACGATTCGCATCGGGCGATAGGGGTGTAGAACCTTGTCATGCCTGACGCGACGCTCCAGAACCTGCTCGCCAGCTACCCCCGACCGCGACCGGCGTTACCGGCGAAGCAGGCGGCGATTTACGAAGTCGAATACAAGCGGAACCGTCAGGGCGGTGGGCTGATGAGCAAGCTGGCACAGGGGGCCGAGGGCTGGATGCACGAATGTGTTGCGGCTGGCGGGCTCGCCGGGCCGGTGCTGGAGTTGGGGGCCGGGACGCTGAACCACGTGCCGCACGAATCGCCGGGGATCAAGGGCTGGGGCTACGACATTGTCGAGCCGCAACGGCACCTTCACGAGGACAGCGAGCATCGCGAGGTCGTGCGTGACGTCTACGCCGACATCAGCGAGGTGCCTGCCGATCGGCAGTACGCGCGGATCATCAGCGTCGCGGTGCTGGAGCATCTGGACGACCTGCCGGGCGTCTTGGAGCAGTGCAAGAAGCTGCTGGCACCCGGTGGGCTCATGCAGCACGGCATCCCGAGCGAGGGCGGCTTTCTGTGGGGTCTGGGCTGGCGAATGACGACGGGGTTGGCGTACCGGCTGCGGACGGGGTGCAGCTACAAGACCCTCATGCGGCACGAGCACCTCAGCAACAGCGAGGAGATCATCGCGGTGTTCCGGCACGTGTTCCCGTCGGCGACGGTGAACCGGTTTCCGACACAGACGCGGCACGGATCGTTGTACGGGTACCTTGAGGCGACGAAGTAGCACGCGCGCAGGCGGCCGCGGCGGCGCACGGGGTTTGCGCGTCGGCCGTGGCGTACCGCGTTCGTCATGTTCGCAAAACATCAGTCGTTGTTCCGCATCTGCGATGTAATAAATGACGTAAGGCGGACGACCCGCCGACGCAGTCGAAGCGGTCGGCAGGGGTTCCACGTGGAACATCTCAGCCCGCCGCCGCGACTGCAACCGGGCTGGCGGACGAGAATCGGGGTCGCAAATGTTCCACGTGGAACATTTGAGCATGGGCCGACCTCGTGAAACCGCAGATGGCCGCCGCCGCGCAGCGCTCAATGGTCGGCCGCGCGTGCAAAAGCCGCGTCGCAAGGCGACGCGGCTCCGGAGGAAGCAGAGGCTTGTGGTGAGACTTAGCGGTTGAGCAGGACTACTCGACGGCTCAGGCCGGTGTCGAGGTAGTTGGGGAACCCTTGCAATTCACCAACCGAGGTCTGTGTTTCGACGTGCCCGTCGGCATAGAGGATGTTGGAGGCTGAGCCCTTGAAGTCACCCTCGGCACCGCCGCGGCCGTGGCGGAAGCGAATGTTGCCGAAGTCGAAGCTGCCTGAGTTGGCAACGTCGCGATTAATCGAGCCGGCCAGATTACGGTCGTAGAAGCCGGCGATGCCGTCTGCGAGAGGTTCGAGCATGTATGGGCCGCCTGCGTTGAACAGGCCGTAGTGCGTCGGCTCGGTCCAGTCGAGCCGGTACATGGTCGCGGCTGCGGTGTTCTGGGCGTCGATGTTGTCGGCGGCGAGGGTTGCGTCTGCCGCTACGAGCGTTTCCGTCGGATCGCCGATCTGAGCCAGCTTGTATGGCTCATAGAAATTGTTCGGCATCGGCTTCTGCGGGTTGCGGTCGTCGAGGTTGGGCATCAACCGCGGGTGGACCGAGTACTGGCCAAAGCCATCGACCGGCGCGGCGCAGTCGGGCAGTTGAAGGCTTGTCTCGTCAGGACGTCGGCCCCTGCGCTTGCGGCGGCGTAGTTGTCCGCACCCGACTCATCGAGGTAGGCCAGCGTCAGCAGCGTCCAGGCCGTCTGCTCGCCAGGAATGATGTTGTTGATGCCGTCCTGGGCACCGTCGGTGTAGCCGTAGGGCAGGGTGTTGCCTTTGCTGCTTTCGGTGTAGAGCAGCAGACCAGTACCGACCTGACGCAGGTTGCTGAGGCAGGCGACGTTCTGGGCAGAGCTGCGGGCGCTGTTGAGCGTGGGCAGCAGGATAGAGATCAGCAGTGCGATGATGCCGATGACGACGAGCAGCTCCACGAGGGTGAAGCCGAGGCGGCCCTGATGCGGGCGGCGGGGCGGGTTGAACATGACGGGCTCCTCTTTTGGTTGAGACTAACGGCAACGCCCGGTTCCACGTGGAACGCCGCCGGGATTCGGCCGAACTGCCGGTAGGCAGAACGGCCGGGTGGGGGGAAGAAGGTGACTCAGGCGCGGCGACGACGACGCAGCGCGGCAAGGCCGGCGACACCCAACAGGCCGGCGGTCGTCGGCTCGGGGACGTTGATGAACAGGAAGGCGTCGTCGTAGAAAGGCGCGCCTCCACCGGTGACGACCTGGTCGCCGTTGCGGTCTTCAAACGAGCCGGTCACGAGTACGAAGCGGACGCTGACCGCACCATCGGGTGCGACGGCGGAGACGGTGCCGGGCACGAAAACGCTGTCCGCTGGGCTAGTGGCGTCAAGGACGATGTTGCTGATGATGCCGTCGATGAGGTCACCGGCTGCGTTGCGGAACTCGAGGTTGATGGCCGCGATCTGGTCGTTGGCCATGGCGTCGAAGGACGGGTTGGCGACAACAGCGCCGCCGTCGACCCGATCACCGGGAATAACCGGGAAGTCCTGGAACGCGCCGGCGACGCCGCCGAACATCTTCAGGCCGTTGGCACCGCTGTTGGCCAGCGCCTGGTTGGTGAAGACGCCGTTGAAGGTGGTCCAGCCAAGAGCGCTGGGCGTTTCCATTGTGGTGTCATCGAGCTCGAAGCCCGGGTTGACGAGCAGGTCAGCCGACGCGGTGGTGGCGACGGCGAGCGAGGCCGCGAGGGCCAGGGGGGTGCAAAGTTTCATATCTCCTCCTAGGAAGACTGAGGGTGGGGTGGGGGTACAAACGGCCCGGCGGTCGCGCCAGGCTCGAAAACGGTGGGGAGCGATCGACGCACGGGCGCAGGCTGGGCGGCATCGGTGTCGTCGCGATGACGGACGGTGCCGGCCATCAAGACGCGAAGCGCGTCGACCGCAGCACCGCCAATAGCGCGAGCATCTTGCGAAACGCAAGCGATCGGCGGGAAGGTCAGACGCCGCATGAGGCCGTCGCTGAAGCCGACGATGCTCAGATCACGGGGGATTTTGATCCCTTGATCGTGCGCCGCGTGCAACAATGCGATCGTCGGCATGGGGTCGGCGATGTAGATCGCCGATGGCCGCAGGTGGACGGGCGTGGCCAGCCAGCGGTCGATGATCGCCTGGCCCGTCTCAAAGATTGCCCGCTCTCTCAGAACGGCAGGGAACGCCTCCGGCTCGTCGTGGGTCGGCAGACCTGCCGTCGTCATGGCGTCACGCCAGCCATTGATGCGGTCGCGGTGGTCGGTGTCGTCGCGGACGTTGGCCACGACGCTGATGCGGCGGTGGCCGAGCTCGATCAGGTGCTCGATGGCGATGAACGAGCCGCCGTAGCTCTCGCCGTCGATCCAGCTGATGGACGGCTCGTCGTCGAGACGAGCACCAACCAGGACGAACGGAAAGCGCTCGCGTGCGAGCTGTCGACACAGGTCAAAGCCGTCGTCGGTCGAACGCAGAATGGCCCCCTTGATGCCTTTTCTACGGAAAAGAGCCGAGGGTGACTCGTCGGGGCGGAGCGCCCGCTTGAGGTTGATGATGAGCAGGTCATTACCGAAGTCCTCACCGGCCGACTCGTCGGCGACGCTGAGACCGATGCCTGAAAGAAGTCCTTGATCGTAAGGCGTCGCGATGGTGCCAGGACCGGCGTAGGCCAGTGCAATGCCCTCGGCAACGGCGCGACGTCCGACCCGGCGGACGTAGCCAACATCGTTGACGACGCCGAGTACGCGCTGACGGGTCTCGTCATTGACGCGGCCGGTTTCGTTCAGCACACGACTCACCGTCGCGATGCTGACCTGCGCCCTTTTTGCGATTTCGCGGACACTTCCCATCAGGCCCTCCTCGGCACGACGTGAAACAGTTACGATGGCAGCCTAACCCAATCTTCACATGACGTCAAGAAACATTTTCTCACCACCGGCCAATCTGGCCTTCTCTTTCTGGCGATCGTGCCTGCCGCCTCCCGGATCAGGCTTCCGCGGGGTGCGAGAAGTCGGGCCCGACCTTCCACAACGAACGCACATGGGTTGACAAGCGTGGTAAGCCTTCCCGATCCTGCCGATCCTGCGGCATCGTCCTGATGTCGCTCCACCTGCGGCTTGTCCGCCCCGCCTGAAGTTGCTCAACCCGTCCGTATGAATCGTGCCCACGCACCCGAGCGTTTAGAAGCCCGTCGTCTGCTCTCTGCTGTCGCTGACGTTGATTTTGCCCTTCAAGACCATGGAGGTCACGAGCACGGCGGTGCCTGTGCCTGCGGTTGCTGCGGCGGGTCAGCGTTATCGGCTGAGCTGGAGCTTGCCGAGCTGCCTTCGTCGTTGCTCGAACGAGCGACACGTGCCGATGGCGACTTCATCGGCGACGGGCACGACCACGGCCCGATGCTGAGCGACGAGTTCGGCACCTTCTACTTCGACCCGGCTCCGCTGGCTTATGTCGATGAAGAGCCTGCCGCGGCTGCGTTGGCGATGCCGGTCGCTGCCGTGTCGTCGCTGCCTGTGCAGCCCGGATTCTCATCGAACCCGTCGTCGCCCAAGAAGATCTTCCTTGATTTCGATGGCCACGTCGTCAGCAACACCGCCTGGAACAACCTCAACAACGGCAACCCAATCCGCGCTCAGCCGTTCGACAACGACGGCAACCTCTTCTCGTTCTCGAACAGCGAGCAGTCGTTCATCCGCGAAACCTTTGCCGCGGTCGCCGAGGACTTCGCGCCGTTCAACGTGGACGTGACGACGATCGACCCAGGTGCGTCAGCATTCGCGGGCAACCGGAATGCCGTTCGGGTCCTCATCAGCACCGACCGCGACTCGACCGCACTGGGTGGTACGGGAAATCAGTGGTTCTCCAACGCCGGTGGCGTGGCCTACGTCAACTCGTGGCGGTTCAATGGTGACACACCCGTTTGGGTCTTCGAGAACAACCTCGCCAACAACGCCAAGTGGATCGGCGAGGCGGTCAGTCACGAAGTCGGGCACGCCTTCGGGCTCCGCCACGACGGTGGCGGCGGTGACGGTGAGTACTTCCGTGGGCACGGCAACTGGGCACCCATCATGGGTGTCGGCTATTACCGCTCCGTCACCCAATGGAGTCGCGGCGAGTACAGCGGTGCCAACAACCTTGAAGACGACATCGCCATCATCGCCGGTTCGACCAACGGCGTCGGGTACCGCACGGACGATCACGGCGACTTCATCTCGGGCGCTTCGCCTGTTGTCGTGCAAAGCAACAGCAGCACGTCGCAAGTGCTCTCTGCTGACGGCATCATCAGCCGCAGAAGCGACGTCGACGTGTTCCGCCTCGACCTCACGGCCGGTTCCGGCCGCGTCACCGGGCGCATCACTGCCGACGGTCTTGGTGCTCAGAACGAGCCCTCGGATGCCAATCTGAATGTCAAGGCGGCGCTCTATACCGCTTCCGGTGCCCTTGTTTCCTCCTCGTTTGACGCTGCAGGCGTGCCGCCGTTGAGCGACTACCTCGATTCGGGTCAACTCGACGCAGGTATCTACTACCTCGCCGTCGATGGCTTCGGGGACGGCAACCCGGCCACGACCGGTTACAGCGACTACGGCAGCCTCGGTGAGTTCCGCTTCAATCTGACCTACAGCTTCCAACCTGACCAGCAGGGCGAACTCGACGTCCAGGTGAACGGTCAGACGCGCTCCGCAGACCTCAGTGGTCTCCAGTCGACTTTCAGCCAAGACAATGGCTCTTTCGAGGGCACCACGGACGGGTCCGGCCTCACACTCGTCGGCAACGCGTGGAAGCATCTGTTGTTCGACTACGACGTCACGGCCAACACCGTCTTGTCGTTCGACGTGACGACCACCAGCGGGGCCGAGATCGTCGCCATCGGCTTCGACGAGAACCGGACGTTTAACGATCGCGCCCGCGTCTTCCAGGTCGCCGGCAGTCAGACCTTCGGCCAGGCGGCCGACGTGATCGCGAATCAGCCGACGGGCACCACGCGTTCCTACACCGTTCGCGTCGGTGACTACTACCAAGGCAGTATGAACTACCTGTCGTTCGTCAGCGACGACGACGCCAACAGCGGGGCACGGACAACCTTCCGCAACCTGCGGATCAATGAAGCCGCGGCCCCGCCACCGGTCACGCCGTTTGCAGAGTCGAACGGCCTTGCAGTCGTCGAAGCCGCCCAGCCGACCGGTAGAGGCAACAGCGCCGGTCACGAGTGGGTCACCCGCTCAGGCAACGGCTCATCCAACGGCTACCTTTCGGCAGAGCCCAACACCGGCTTCAACAGCGGTGACAGCCTCAGCGGCCGACGCGCTGACTACGCCATCGACTTCAACACCACCGGCACGTACTACGTCTGGCTCCGCATGGCCGGTGACAGCTTCCGCGACGACTCTGTCCATGTCGGCCTCGACGGCAACGTCGCCACGATCGGCGGATTCGGCATGTCGCCGCCGGCAGGTGCGGACGCCAGCTTCCAGTGGGTTAACGCTCCGGCAGAGCTCGGGCGACGCGTCACCGTTAACGTCACCACGCCCGGCGTCCACACGCTCAACGTCTGGGTGCGAGAAGACGGCGTCCGTGTCGACGACATCCGCCTGGCCAAAAATGCAAGTTACAACCCGGCCGGCCCGACCACGCCGCCTCCGCCGCCCGGGCAGCCACGTTTCGTCGTGCAGAACGGCCTCGTCGCAATGCAGGCTGAGGACTTCACCGGCGGCAGCGGTTCACGCGGCGGCGACACGTGGGTCGAGGCCCGCTACGGCAACCGCGACGTCATGGTCGCCGGGCCCGACGACGGCTCGAACGCCAAGGACACCACCAACGGCCCACGGCTCGACTACGCGATCGAGTTCGATCAGCCCGGCACCTACTACGCCTGGGTTCGACTCGCCGACGCCAGCGGGAATCAGCGGAGTGACTCGGTTCACGTCGGGCTCAACGGCACCGCTGCCACCTTCGGGAATTGGGGCCTGGAAAATCCCTTGTCTTCGCTCGAATGGTCCAACAGCGGTCGCGGCATCGGCCGGGTGACGGTCAACGTGCCCTCAGCAGGCATTCACACGTTCAACCTGTGGATGCGCGAAGACGGCACGCCGGTTGACAAGCTCGTGCTTACCCGCGACTCGGGTTACGTCCCGACCGGTCTCGGCCCGAACAGTGACGCACCGACGAGTGGTGCTGCTGTTATCGTAAGTCGACAGATCTCGATCTTCGGCGACGACGAAGAAGCGCCGTCCCGGATCGCGGTGGACACGTTGTAAAGTGCGTGCAACGGCGTCACCCGCCGCGACCGCCGGTCGCGTGGGAGGTGCCTGCCCACCTGCCCGTTCAATATGCCGGTATACGTCTACGAAGCGATGAGCCCCAGCGGCTCGGAGGTCAAGGAAGAACTCGAAGCCGCAAGCAACGCGGAAGCGATTGCAAAGATTCGCGCAAAAGGCTATTTCCCGACCAAGATCAAGGAAAAGCAGGCCAAGAAGGCCGTCAAGAAGGGCAAGGGTGGCAAGGAGCCTGAGCTCCAGCCGCTGTCGCCGAAGAGGAAACTGCCGCTGTCGATCGGCGGTGTGCCGCGCAAGCAGCTCGTCAACTTCACCCGCCAGCTCTCGACGCTTCAGGATGCGGGCCTGCCGATTCTGCGGTCGTTGCAGATCCTGGAACAACAGCAAAAACCCGGCCTCCTCAAGGCCGTCATCGGTGGCGTGGCCGACGAAGTCGAGAGTGGTTCGTCGCTCTCAGAGGCGATGGCCAACTATCCCAAGGCCTTCGACAAGCTGTACGTCAACATGATCAACGCCGGTGAGGCCGGCGGTGTGCTCGACATCATCCTGGCCCGCCTGGCCGACTTCATGGAGAAGGCCGCCCGGCTCAAGAAGAAGGTCATCGGTGCGATGATCTACCCGGCGGCGGTTATTACCATCGCCGTCGCGATCGTGACGGGCATCATGATCTTCGTGATCCCGGCGTTCAAGGACATCTTCAACGACTTCGGCGTGGAACTGCCCGCCGCGACACAGTTCCTGATCTCCACCGCCGACTTCCTGGCACCGCCCAACAACGGCTGGATCTACATCGTCCTGTCGCCCGTCGCGTTCCTGCTCTTCTGGAAGCTCGTCCGCATGAGCAAGGGCGGTCGCTACGCCACCGACCTGTTCAAGCTCAAGATTCCGATCCTGGGCCAGATCGTCGGCAAGGGCACCATCGCCCGTTTCACCCGGACGCTCGGCACGCTCATCAGCGCCGGCGTGCCCATCCTCGACGCCATCAACATCACCAAAGAGACGTGCGGCAACGAGGTCTTCGAGCGGGCACTCGTCAAGGTCCACGACGCGATCCGTGAAGGTGAATCCA
Source organism: uncultured Planctomycetota bacterium (assembly GCA_963841915.1). GTDB lineage: Bacteria > Planctomycetota > Phycisphaerae > Tepidisphaerales > Tepidisphaeraceae > JBCDKH01. The sequence continues at coordinate 1,536,660 of CAWJEN010000006.1, forward strand.
TGGCCGATCCGCTGCGGGCGACCCGCATCGTCGACACGATCGTCGTCAACATGGTCGACGTCGGCGAAGAGACCGGCGACCTCGACAAGATGCTCGTGAAGGTGGCCGACAACTACGACAACGACGTCGACGTGCTGGTCAGCTCGCTCGTGAGCATCCTGGAGCCGGTGATGGTTGTGGTGCTGGGTGCGATTGTCGGCTTCATCGTCGTGGCCTTGTTCATGCCGATGATTTCGCTGGTCCAGTCGCTGTAACGTTCGCCCAGGAGATTGTCATGACCCATCGCCCCCGATTTGCCATCGCCCCCGTCCGCCGCGGCTTCACGCTCATAGAGCTGTTGGTGGTGATCGGGATCATCGCGTTGCTGGTGGGCATCCTGGTCCCGGTGGCTGCGACGATCCGCACCCGCGCCATGGGAGCCGACACGAAGGCGCTCATCCGAGCAATGAGCGACGCAGCGGATGCGTACTACACGGACTTCGAGGCGTATCCGGGCATCCTGCCGGATTCGGCGCTTGGGCCTCCTCCGGTTCCTAATCCAATCGCGTTTGACATCGATGCCAGCTCCGGCACGTATGCCGGTAACGGCGGTGACCTGCTCGCGGGTAACGCCACAGGCGGCATCACCGGAGCAGAGAACTTCGTTTTGAGCATGATGGGCGGACTTCGGTACAACGGACCTGACATTGTCTTTGATCCGACCCGCGTCGGTAGCGGGGCGGTCGACCTTGCACCAGGCGGTCAGGGTCAGCGGTTCGGTCCCTACCTCGACATCGCACGCTCGCGCCTCTCGTTCGGCGGTGACGGCGACATCACCGGCCGCTTCAGTGACGACAACGGCGTCGCCCGCGACAGTGAGATTCCCGAAGTCGTCGACGCGTACAACAACCCGCTGCCGATCCTCTACATGCGGGTCAACAAGCGGACCAACAACAGCTCGGCCGTCAGCGACCTCACCGGTCGGCCCAGCTTCTTGCTGGGTCAGGTCACCGGCTACACCGGCCCGATCAGTGGCGCGCCCGGTCCGACCGGCGTCTATCTCGGCGTCGGTCGAGATGAAGTCAACAATTTCCACTCGATTAACGGTCAGTTTCACGGCCTACAAGCCGGTGGCGACGGCACCGACACCAACGGCTTCAACGCCGCCAGTCCTGATGGCCCGTACGACGGCAACTTCTACCTGACGCGAGGCGGATCCGGCCAGCTCGCAGACGTCGTCAAGGACTCCTTCGTCCTCATCAGTGCCGGCCCCGACCGCGTCTACGGCACCCGCGACGACATCACCAACTTCGGCACCCCGCTCGAATGATGCCCCTCCCGACGACGCCCGTTCTGCCTCGCGACCGCCGACGCTCCGCCGTGTCGCGACGCGCCCGTGCGTTCACGCTCGTCGAGCTGCTGGCCGTCATCGGCATCATCGCCTTGCTCGTCGGCATCCTCGTGCCGACCATCAGCGGCATCGTCCGAAGCGGACGCGACTCCGCACAGCGTCAAGCGCTCAACTCGCTCGCCCGGGCGCTCGACGCCTACCGCGGCGATCACAACGACATTCCCCGCTTCAGCGACGATGGGGGCAACTTCAATCGCGCAGACGTGACGCCCGATCGGGGCGCGAGACTACTCGCTCGTGCTCTTTTCGCTCCGGCGCCGAAGACCGATTCTGCTGTCACCCCGGCAGGTTGGCAGGGTGATTCGACAGCTCAAAGGGCAGCTCGAGCGGACGCTTTTCAGGACGGTTTCGAGGGGCCAGGCTTCAAGTCACAACGGCAGGTCGTACCCAACGGAAGCTCGGGACTGACGTTCTACCTGCCCGGCGAGACCTACGGCCCCTACCTGCCGCCGGACCGGTGGAACCTGCAGACGTTCAACGGCGACGTGACGCCTGAAGCCGTTATCCTCGACGCCAACGGCCTGCCGATCTTGTACTACCCGGCCCGCCGCACGACGCCACCCCTGGGTGACGCCGCCGCCGATGGTGGATCGTACGCGTCTCCGATCACTTCCAACGGCAATGGCATAGCCGCTGCCAACCCGCCGGCGCTCTATAACGAAGCTGACAACGCCATGTTCATGGCGTCGGAGGCGGTCGCCACGTCGGCTGCAAATCTGCCGACGGGTTATTCTGCCGCCGACGCCGCAGAGCTCACCTTCTTCCGCCAGCTCATCGGCGACACGAATGCCAACGGCATCATCGATGATGCCGAGAAGCCGATCGTCAAGCCGTACCTGCTCATCGCCAGTGGTGCCAACGCAGCCGACCGTGGTGCTCTCAACGCACCGACGGACAACATGGCTGCGGGCTTTGCCACCGATTACGCCAATTTCCTCAAAGCCGCCGGCTGGGAGATTGCCCGCAGCCCCATCACCAGCTTCGACGCCGAACGCGAGTAGGTGGCGTCGATGCAGCGTGTCCAGCAGTCCGAGTCCAAGGACGCAGCTCCACCAGCCGCAAGGCGTCGGGTTGCGTCTTGCCGCTACGCGACGGCACTGGTTCGTCGTGGGCTTGTTTTTTCCGAGCTGTTGCTTCTGATTCTCGTCCTGCTGGTCGTCTTCGGCCTGATCGTCAACCTCGCCCGGCGGGTCCGCCGCGAGAGCAACCATCAGCTTGCCGCCCGCGTGCTTGTCGAGCTCGAGGCGGCCCTGGCCGGTTACCGCGATGAGACAGGCGAAGCTCCTGCCGTCATTCCTTCACTGCTGCCCGCCGAGTACGACGCCGGCCGCCTGACGGACATTGATCTGGCGGCTTTTGGCGAGGCCGTCCTGAACCTCGACGAGCGAGCCCTGGCCAACAACCGGGCGTCGCTCCGTCTGCTCGCCTTCGGCTTTCGACGCGCTGGCGAAGACGCCGACGCAGCATCAGCAAGTAGCCTGCTGGTCGGCACGCTCGGTGACGCCTTGTTCGACGGCGGCACGCTCCGTGACCCGTGGGGCTCGCCGTTCGCCTACATGGCAGGCGGCTCACCGCTCATCGGCACCGCGGCGGGGAATCGCCCGTACTTCTTCAGCGCCGGCCCCGACGGCTTGTACCTCACCCGCGGCGACAACCTGTATGGCTACGAGCTGACTGGTGGCGACCTGCCTTTGTCTGATTTGGCGTCGCTGGTGGACGATTCAGGCGATCCACCGGTGGACACGCCGTAATCTTCTGCAGCGTTTAAGCCCTTCGAAGCCTCCGACGCGCCCGCTATGACCACGACCGCCACGATCTATCGCCCGTCCGCCGGTCGGCGACGCGCTGTCGCACCGGGTTTTACGCTCATCGAGCTGCTCGTCGTGCTCCTGATCCTGTCCATCATCTCGGCCATGGTCGTCGTCGGGCTATCGAGCGTGCTGGGCAGCAACGAGCGGCGCGTGACGGAGGGCCGCCTGGCCCTGCTCGAGACGATGGTCGAGAACTACCGCCAGCAAACCACCACCGGCAGCGGCCAGGGACTTACGTCAAACTCACGGTCGCTGCCGGCGGCGAGTGAGCCCGCCCACGACTTTCCGATCGGCGATAGAGCTAGCCTCTCGCAGGCTGCAAAAGCGTTACTTGATGCCACGCCCGCCGAGCCTGACAATGTGCTGTCGGACACGCAGCTCGTCATGCGACAGTTGCTCGCCGTTCCCGCCAATCGCGAGCTTGCCGCCGATCAGCCGGCGGACTTCCTGCAGGAGTCGTTCCGCTGGCCCACCGCAGATCGCGACTCAGAAACAGACGGTGTGGGTGACGATACGGGTCTCCGCCTGAATGACTTCACCGCAGCCGAGCCGACGCTGACGACGGCTGTTCCGACTGACGCGCAGGACAATGTGATTCTGTTCGCATCGAGCAACGGGCTCATCGTCGACGGGGATGGCCTGATTCGACCAGATGGACCCTGGTGGAACGCGCCGAGTCGCTCGACCAGCATCTCCGTCGTCGCTCGCGATGGCCGGCCGTTCTTCTTCTCCGCCGGTGCCGACGGCAACCCGAAGACGCACGAGGACAACGTCTACTCCCGTCCCGTCGTCGGCTTCGACGTCGGCAACAACGTCTACAGCGAGTGACTCGCGTCCAACACTCTGCTTCACACCCCGACTTCCGCCACGTCATGCTCCTGACCCGCACCCATGCCGCCCGACGCCTCGTCCGCGGCTTCACCTTGGTGGAGATGCTGGTGGTGCTTGGGATCATCTTCCTGATCCTGGCCATCGCGGTGCCGAGCTTTAGCGCGTTGTCGGGCAGCCGCAGCGTCGAGGCCGGCGAGAACGTCGCCGCCGCCGCCATCAGCCGAGCCCGCGCCGAGGCCATCCGCCGCGGCGTCACGGTTGGCGCGCTCTTCTACCCCGACGTCGAAGGCCGAACGGCCATCGCCTTCGTCGCCATCGGCGAAGCCACAGGCGATGACGATCCGTACAGCGAGTACGCCTCGCTCGTGACCAACCCAGACGCCGACTACGGCGGCTTCCTGCTCAATCCGCCGGGCGCCAACACCGTCATGCTGGCCGACACGTTCAAGGCGCTGGCCAGCGACGAGAACCCCATCGCCTACTCCGGCAACTTAATCGGCTTCGCCGGCCGTCCGATCGTGATGACGTACAGCGTCCGCAGCGAAGGCGACGCCCTGACATCGCCCGGTCTCGAAGACGTAGGCCCGTCGGTGAACGTCAACGATTCCGGCTTCGTCGACGTCATCGGCAACACGAACAACCCGTCGACCTATGCCGACGTCGGGCCCAACAGCATCATCTCGCCCGGCCGCACGCCATCGAACGAGCTCGTCCTGCTGAGCGATGTCGCCGGTGACCGCCTGCCGGTAGGGGTCGGCGTTCAGATCATCACGGGCCAGGCGCTTGAAGCCGGCGCTGCCAACAGCGGCAGAGACGGTGCGATGGTCGTCGACGCTGCGACCGCTTTCGGCGGGACGGCAGCCGGTTATGAAGAAAGCTTCATCGACCGTTACGTCCGGTTCGGCATGATTGCCTTTGATTCTGATGGCCGCTTGGCGACTCCGTCGTTCAACATTCGGCCCAACGACGCTCTTGCGACGCTGCTCGGCCTCAACGCGGCTGCCTCACAGACTTCGCTCGCCAACAGCAGCCTCAACGTCGCTGGCAGCTTCCCCGCCTTCACGGCCGGCGTCGGCGTGATCGTCTACCGCAATGAAGCCTTCGAACGAGCTCCGGCCGACGAAACCGCAACGGAGTGGCAGGGCAGCTTTTTCTCGAGCGTCGATGCACCCTCCATCTCCTGGGTCGCTTCGACCGAGAGTGATCCGTCGAGTTACTTCCCAGATTTTGACGTGCAGGCCGCAGGTGACCCGTTCGTCAACACGGGTGAACTGCTCGACAACGAGTATGCCGAGGAACGCTGGCTCGACGCCAACACGACGCCGTTGCTGGTGAACCGGTACAGCGGCACGTTGTCGAGCAACCTGGGCGAGCAGCCTTAATCGCTGCCGCGACATCGACCCGCTACTGCCGTACTGACTGACTTTTGCCCCCGATCATGACCGTTACCGCCACGAGTATCGCCCGCCACACTGCCGCCCGTCGGCGGGGCGTTCGCGGCGGGTTCACGTTCATCGAGGTGATGTTCGCCGTCCTGACGTTGTCCGCGGGCGTCATCATGATCGCCACGCTGCTGCCTGCTGCGCTGCGGACGGCCCAGGAGACACGCGAGAACGCGCTCGGCCTGGCCACGCTCGAGGGCGGGTACCACACTTTTCGCGCGACGCTGCCTGAAGATGCCGGGGAGATACCGGTCAGCGTCGACGCTGGCATGCTCGGCCGCGTGATGACGTGGCCCGCCGCCGACGAGGCTGCTTTGCCCAATGATGTCATTAATCTCTGGTGGCGCACCCTCGGCAACCGTGTTTCCTCAGCCGATCCGGAACAGATGTGGATTCCGTTCTTCTACCGGCCCAGTGTGTCGGCCGCCGCTCAGGTAGCGATGGTCTCCACTCGGTCCCGTGCCGAAATTAGCTATCCTGCCGGTCCATCTTCGCCGGGGTACAACGCCTTTTTCGAGGTGGACCTGAGCGGTGGCGCACCCGTGGCCGGGCCGCTGGTGCTGGAGGACAATCATCCGCTTCCAATCAGCGTTGCCACGCTCGGCGGCGCGGGCGTTTTGGTGGCTGGCGAGCCGGCGATTCAGACGCAGACCGACATCGTGCGCATCTTCCCACGGTTGCAGCCCGACGGAACGCCTGGCACTGGTAGCCTGGGCGTCGAGCAGATCGCCGAAGCCGCCGTCGAGGGGGCGGCCATCGTGCTCGTCGACAACCTGGGCCGCCTCCGCGTCTACCGGCTCGGTGAACGCATCGGTTACAATGGACCCTCGGCACCGGGACCAGACTTCATCACCTACTCGCTTCAGCCCGGTAGTCTCGACACAAGCAAGTTCTTCAACGGAGGCAACGACGCTAACCCGGATAACGACGGCTTCCTCGATGCCACCGCTAGCACGCGACGGCTTCACGCTCGGTGATTGGGAAGATGTCTCTGGTACGGACAGTCCACCTACGCCATTCGGCGACGGTGCAAGCGATCTTGATCCCGTGCCCGCTTATCTTGTCGGTCGCATGCTTGACGATCCCACCGGTGACAGCGGCCCCTGGGACGAGAACGACAACCCCCACGTCGGCCCGTCGCAGGTCATCAGTGTGCTGCAAGGCCAGACGGTCAGGTGAATTCGTTAAGCCGGATAACGTCGAACGCCTCGGAGGGCAGAGTGGCCAAGGCGCTTGAGTGCATCGGTCCGGTGTGCTGTTCCGCGACGGGTTGCGTCCTGCTCGCCTCAAACCACTGAAGTGGCATGGCCGGGGGTTTCCCGCCGTCGCCGGACGTTGCGAAGAGTGGGGCGTGACCCGCCTGCCTCTTCGATCCCGCCGTGCCGTCGGCATGAGCCGCGGCTTTACGCTGACGGAGCTGATGATCAGCGTTGTCCTCGTGCTGGTGCTGACGCTGGCAATCGCGTTGATTTTCGACACGACCAGCCGCGTGATCTCCAAGGCGACAGCCGTCCAGGTCGCCACCCGGAATCTCGACGCCGTCCGCACGACGTTGGCCCAGGATTTCACCGGCAACGACGGGATCGACAGCGACATCTTCGTCGACACCGCCGGAGTCCTGCCGCTGAGTGAGCAGGCGATGATCGTGCTCAGCAGCGGCTACACCGCGACATGGCGAAACGAAGAAGACGCTGACAGCGACCTCAACGATTGGAGACTCATTTCAGACACCGGCACCATTGGCGATTGGATTGATGCGGCGCTGAGTGCAGATGTAGCCGGCGACGGAACGGAAGTAACCATCAATCCGCTCGCTTTCGGGTTGAGGTCGTTTCGCGTCGATCAATTCTCAATGTTTGCCAGCGGTGGCTTCGAGAGCGAGGTTGCGGTCGGAGCGGCAACGCCTTACCAAGCGGACAACGCACTGATTTATTACGGTCACCTGCGCGTGTTCAACAATGACTATGGCCAGGCTGCTGGCCTGCAGGATCCTGCTGCTTTCGGCGTTCCGGGTGTTCCTTACGCAGGCAATCCGGGCGGGACCGTCGGGCAGGAAAACGTAAACAATCGCTTTGCCGACCAGTTCATGCTGGGCCGTGTGGCATTGCTTGCAGCGGCTCCCAATGCGTCTGATCCGACCGCGAGCGCAGATCTGTACGACCAAGACTACTACACCTCGCCGGACGGCACGGCGTATCCGTTCGTGCGGCGGAACTGGAACTTCGTTCGAGAGAACAACCGAGCCTTCGGACCGCTTGCCAGCACGTCGCCGGTTCGCATCTATGACGGCACCTCGCTCGTCCCCGTGGTCGATGTCAACAGCACCAACATCGCCCTTCAGGCGGGAGTTGCAGACATCTTGGGCGCGTCCGTCTCGGAACTCCGCGAACGTTTCGACTTCATCATCGAGACCGACCCGATGGTGACCGGCGAAACAACGAAGCAGTATCCGTATACCACCGGTGATGGAGGATTCGATCGTCTTCCGCGAGGCGGCGGCGCGAGCCAAGGCGGCAATACAGGCGGCGACTATTTCTCCTCGTGGTTCTGGAATGATGTGAACCGGTTTTGGATCAACCCGTTCGGCCAACAGCCGTCGACGGCACAAGGCGACGCACAGCGGTCACAGCTTCTTCTGCCCGGAGCGAGCAACTTCATTGTTGAATATGCCGGCGACTACTTCGAGCAGAACCCGCTGACCGGGGAGATTGCCGACCAGGACGGCGACGGCGTTTTCGTCGGCCCCGACGGCGTGATTGACTTTATCGTGACGCCCTCCAACGCACGGGTCATCCGCTTCTATGGCTTCCCTCGTGACGTCGACGGGAACGGCTTCGCCGAGCTGTACTTTGATGGAATGATCACAATGCCCGGAGCTTACACGTCGACCGACGTCTTGCCGTTAAAGGACATGGTCGGATTCACCGGCGTCACGCTCGGCGTGACAGAGTTCGGTGCACCGCTCATCTTCCCGCACGAGAAGCGGGTCCCGATCGACGGACGTCTCGCAACGTACGGCGACTCGTTCGCGACAACCCCCGCGCCGTACGTGACGACCGGCCAGCCTTACCTGTGCGCGTGGTCGCCTGCGGAGATCAACGGCAAGATCCAATTCGACGGTTTCTCCGGCGGCGCTGCGGGCACACCGGACGTCTCCTTCGACTTCCCCCTCGGCCCAAAGCTCATCCGCTTCGTCGTCACCGCCACCGATCCCGAAGGGCGGCTCGAGACGCCGATCACCTCAGAGTTCGTCTTCGAGATCCCGGACAACTAGTCGTCGCGCGGCGGCAAACGGCGGCTCATGGTATTGACTCGTCAGCATCCGCTTAGGCTGCCTGATCGCATTAGGGGACAGCCGCTGCGGAGCCGGGCATAGCGGCAGTGCCGGCGACGTCGAGTCGGCCTCATGAGTCGGGTGTGGCTTCGCGACACGTCGTGCAAGACGATGATGTCGCAGGCGGTATGGCGCACTGACTTTGCATTGCCCACTGGTTCATGGCGGCAATGCCATTGAGGCGCGGGCGGAGCCGAACGCTGCTACTTCGGTGCCGATCCATCTGCCTTCGGTTCCGAGTCCATGTCGGGCGGCTCCTCAGTGGCACGGAGCGGAACCGGCGGTTCAGGCTGCGGCATCGAGAGACTCCCGCTTGATGCCGCAACCGTTCATGTCGGTGCCGACGCCGCCTTGGTTTGTGTCGACGCGGCCGTGCTCGGTGCCGCGGCGGGTCGTTGCGGAGCCGGCGACGGGCGATAACGCGGAGACTGTGAGGTCGAACCTTCACCGCGACCGATGTCTGAGCAGCCGCAGGGCAGATCGAGACCTTTGCCGAGCGGGGGTAGTGCTCGTCCCGGCCGCGTCAGCCGACGCCCGCAGCGGCGTCGAGCAGTTGCCGCTCGTTCGCGTCCTGCTTCCTTGCGTCCACCATCCCTAAACGGTTCATTATGGCCGATGACTACCTGCCACGTCGGGAACTCTTGTTGAAAGCGTGGGCGATCAACTTTCGCAACACGATTTCGCAGTCGTATGTGTCGCTGGGTCTGACGACCGACGATGCGACACAGCTTCGCGAGCGGGTCGACGCGTTCGTCGCGGCCCTACTTGTGTCCGGTCAGCCTTCGACGCGGACAACTGTGACCGTTGCGGACAAGCGAGATGCGTCTGCTGCTATGCGGGACCTGATCCGACGGCTGGTTCGACGCATTCAGAGCCTTCCCCATCTGACGAACGTGGAGCGGGAGAAGCTCGGGATCACGCTCCCGCACAAGCCGAAGCGGGTCGCGTCTCACAGCTCCAAGCCGCCGCTGGAGGTGCCGTTCGTGCACCTTGCGGCGATTCGGGACAGGCAGCTTCAGGTTCAGCTCGTCGGTGACAACGGCACCGGCCGCAAGCCAGACGGCGTCATCGGAGCCGTCTTGTACTGGAAGCTCGACGGCCAGATCAATGCGCCGTGGCATATGAGCGAGCTGACGTCGCAGCGGACGGTCGTCATGGAGGTGCCTCAAAGCGTTCCCGGCGGCAGCGGCGTTTGGATCTCGGCCTGCTGGCTTAATCGCCGTCTCGAACGCGGACCGGCCGCAAGACCGGAACTGGCGTTCGTCAGTGACCCGCACTACGCGTCGCCTGCCTCGACCATGCCGCAGTTGGCTGCGTGACGCGGGTGGTCGATCGGTTTCCGCAGCCGATCGGACAGAGCGAAGAGTGCGGGCGTGAAGAACCGCTTTTCAGAAGGTCACAACCGGTCCGTCCGCCGCGGGTCGGCTCTGGTGGTGCAGACCCGCCGCCTGGGGCGATCGGGTGGTAGAAGGCGGCGAGGCGTGGTGCTGTTGTTCGTGGTGGTTTTGCTGACCTTGCTGGCGATCGTCGCCAGTGCGTTCCTGATCAGCACACGGTTGGCGAGTGGCCAAAGCGGCGTCGACGCGCGTGGCGGTCAGGTGTTCCAGGACGGCGTCGACGCCGAGGGCCAGATCGTCGCGGTACGGGACCGGGCGATTGAGCAGCGTGCAGTTGCAAATCGCGTTGGATGTCTTCGAGACGGTCCGGGATAATCCAGCTGGCAACACCACGGCCGCCCGCACGATCGACTTCGCCAATGATCTTGCTGTGGCGGCCGACGCGTGCGACGGCCAACACGGGCTTTTACGGCAACAACAACGTTCCACCCAACCCCGCTGCGGCCGCAGGACCTGAACGTTTTGCGCCGATGCAGACGTACGTTGCTGTGGCTTATCCCGGCACCACGTTTCCGGCGCGGGAAACGCTGTCAACGCCGCGGCGGCGGTCGATGGGCGAGCGACTGGTTACCCCAACGGCGACCCGGCCTACGCCACGCCGGCGACGGCGTTGCGGTCTCCGTATTTTCCGCTCGACGCACTTGGCGACACCGACCCGCACCTGGCCTCGGCCCGTCCAACGCCGACGGCCGGCATCGAGTTCGACGGTGCCACGCTCACGTTGCCCGGCGACTTGACGGGCGACTACCTGTGGGAGCGGATCTCCGCTCCACCCGTCGGGCTGCCGGGGCTGAGCGATCGACAACGTTTTCGTCAATCCATTTGCGGCAGGCAGCTTTGCCGACCTCGACACAGCGGCGGATCGGCTGCTCTTGACGGAGCGATGCCGACGGTCATCCGGCAGTCTACCGGCGACGCCTTTGTCGAGTATGAGGGTGATGCCGCGGCCGAGTACGTCAACGACCGTATCCGCGTTTTCCCGGCTTGTTGTACGACGCTCGACGGCGGGCAACGCCTGCGAACGTCGATCCGGCACCGTCAGGTGCCGACCTGATCTCTGCCCGCCGGTGACGCCGACGGTGACGGCGTCGCCGACGCGGGGCTTGTCCCGATCGTCTTCAATGAAAACGCATCCGTCGGCAACCCCAACCGCTACCTCGATCCGGCGACGAATCTGAGCTACACGCTCAGCTACCGTGTCGTCGACAACAACGCCAGCGTCAACGTCAACACAGCTCTGACGAGTCAGGGTGATTTGGCGATCCCGGCTGGCGTCGGCGCTGGCGTTGACGTGACGACGAATACCCTCGCCACACCGCAGACGCTCTACGAAGGGTTTGCCGGTCCGAATCGAGGCATCTGGCCGAGCAACGTCGGCGCCTATCAGTTGCAGCCGTTCCGGATCGGCGGGACGACGCTTGCCGACGATCAGTTCGGCGGCACGGCCGGTGAAGAACTCGGTGCTGACCAGATGGCTGACATCATGACCGAGCTGACCGGCGTCACCGCAAGTCAGCTCGACGACGACTCGCTCGCCGAGGTGCTTCTGCGCTTCAGGTGCGCCGGCTGCCACTCCCGATGTTGAGACAGCGACTGTGGGTGAACTGCTGGGGCTTGGCCTGACGACGCGACTCGGCCATCCCGCTCCTTTGTCGAGCGACGAGAATCCGACAATCAACGACCGGCGCTACGACGTTGGACGTCCATTTACCGACGCAGGTGCGACCAGAATCGCTGCTTCATCGTGGCGGCGGATACATTGATCAGTCGGCCGACAAGTCGCGGCTTGAGCGAGTTGCCAGCGACTCGCTGTGGATCGGCGCGGGGAACTACGTTGCCAACCCGCAGTTGAGCTTCGGTTCGTTCGTGCTGAATGATCCGATGGGAGTTGCCGCAACGGAGCAGCAGCGTCGGGCGTTATGGGCCGAGATGTTCATGACGGCCGACCCAGACAACGCAGACTACGTCTACGACCGCGCCGACGCTGCTGGGTGGCGGCATCAGCTGTGCCGCTACCCGATCAGTCCGCGGAGCGGTCTCGTCGCCGAGAACGGCGTGAGCATGGCGTTCAGCCCGCTGCTGCTGGACCCGGCGGCGGCGTTCACGCACGGCGAGGCAAGGTGTCCGGCCGGCATGCCGCCGTACGCGTTGACGGCCGCTGATCCGCAGATTGCGACGGTGCGTCCGCCGGTAAAGGCGGGCCTGAACTCCGGCCGGCTTCGGCGAGTTGTGGCGTGCGTACTGGAACATCATGGCCGACCCGTCGGGCCCGGTCGCTGCCGCCGACTTTGCAGTGCCCGGCGACATCGACGACGCGACGACCCCCAACCCGAATGCGGAGTTCGAGCCGAATGTTCTTGTGACCGGCCTGCCAGCGATGATGAGCGACGAGCAACTGCTCCTGCTCCGCGCCGCCATCGCGGCGGTCAACACGATGGACATTCGTGATCTCGAGCAAGCGATGGATATGGACGGCGCGTCGATGTCGACTTGGACAACGGCGATGCGACGATCGACGTCCGCCGCAGAATGGCGATGCGGACATTACCGTGGCAGAGATCGATCTCGGCACTTTCGGCGGCGGGCACCGCTCAAGGCCCGCGTCTACGGCACCGAGGCTCAGCCGTTCATCGCGGAGTACGTCGTCGACTTCGACGTGCTCGGCACGGCGGTCGAGTACTGCGGCGGTCGAGCTGTTGAACCCGTACCCGTTCCCGATCAGATGGAGGCTGGTACTCGTGGCGACCGATTCCGGCGGCGGGTGGAGATCCCGTATTTTTGCCGACTCTCGAGCGAGCAACCAACGGCCGGTCGCAGACACTCGATTGTCATGCCTGCGGCAACGGGCGGTACGATGGTGGAACGCTTGTCGTGACAAGCAGTGCGGCGCCGATCCTGCCGGTGTGACGCCGCCCGTCGCGTGATGTCGATGAGGCCGGGACGTCGACGGAGCGCCGACTGCGACCGCCGCGATGGACACTGCGACGTCGCGGTGATTGCCTCGCCCGCGGCGGCTGCCGGGTTCTTCGGTGAGGCGGTCTGTGCCATCGGCCGGCCAATGCGGCCGCTCCGCTCGCCCGAAGACCTGGTACCACTCGACATGGTCGACATCACAGGTACGGTGCCGGCTGAGCGACGCCACCGGTTCCGCTATGCCCGCGATGATTCGCACGCGGTGGCAACGACGCCTCGCGGGACTGGAACGTTCAGTCTTCGTGGCGGATTACGACGCAGCGGCTGCCGGTCGTCGCACTTGATCCCGATACGACGCCGGTGCTCGACCAACTTCAGTGGTCACCCGAGTCGATCCCGCAAATCCGCATGCCAGGCGACAGCGGTTGACGCGGTGACCGATCTTGGTGCTCCGAATACGACTTCATGACGCCGCTTTCCCACGGCGGACTTCCCGTCGGTCCCGTGCTTCCGGGCCAATTGCCGCAACTGGTGCAACTGCTCCAACGTGGCCGTACGGCGGCTTTGCCCGGGCGGCGATGCGCTGACCGTGCCGATCGTCGGCAGCTACAGTTGTCACCAGTGCCGGTGGCTTCAGCTGGCTGTTCGGCCGGTCAGATCAACGCCATCTCGGACCAGCAGACGTCGAAACGGCTCAGCCAGGTGGAGACGGTGTGACTAAGGCGCAAGACTGCCTCTCGCTTTCGATGAGACAGGTGTGCCCGTCTACGACTGGGCCGCGGACGCGCTGAATTACCTCACGGCCCTCGACAACTTCGGCGACGACACGTTCCCGAATGCAGACCTGCGCTTTGCCGGGATCGACTACACACTCGACACGATGGATACGACGCCCGGCTTCGGAGCGGACGACGGACTGCCGGACGCGTTCCTGACGCAGTTCAACAGTGCCGCCTCGCCGTTCTTGCTGACGCCGTCTTTCGCGACGCCGGTGGGTGGCACCGACACGACGGTCCTTGGTCCGATCGATAACGACGGCAACGGCCGATACGGGCTGAGTGTGCCGCAGGTCTTCGGCTCGCTTGCCACCGACTTGGAGGCTGTGACCGAGCGGTATCGCGAGGCGTTCCTGCCGGCCCAGGGCAAGATCAACCTGCTCGACCACGGGTGCCGGCATTCTCAAGACGTTGCCGCTCGTCTCCTCAGCAGCCGGTGGCGTTGACGCGACAAACGCCGTCGCGGCTGACGCATTCGTTCTGAATGTGTTCGACGCCGGATTGGATACCGACGCCAGCGGCACGATCGATGTCGGTGAGGCGCTGGTGGGCTTGTCTTCGTTGTCACCGTTCTACATCGCCAACAGCGTCACGACGGCGACCAACAGCGGCGACCTGAGTGGCCTGATCGCCGGGTACAACACGGCTGGTGTTGATGCCGACGCGACCGACTACTACGACGTGACCGACGGCACTGCCGGCGATGTCGATGCCGCCATTGTCGACGTCGCCCGCCTCAGCAACCTCACCACGCTCCAGAGCGACAGCTACACCGTCTACCTCATCGTTCAGGCGTGGGACGGCTTCGGCACGCCTCAGGCTCGTATCGTCAATCAGGAGCGTGTCGCATTCATCGTCGATCGCAGCGGCATCTATCCGGCAGGGCACGGGATTCCCGGGCTGCCGGGCGAAGTCGGTTATGCCGACGCCGATGAGTTGCTCGACGCGCTCGAAGATCACGCCGATCACGCCGGGTAACTGACGGTTGTGAGGGCGGATCAGATCATGCCGCAGTGGGTCGTGTCGCGACCGGCTGCGGCATTTTTGCGTTTTGGCGTGAAGTGGCAGGTGCGGCCGTAGACTTTGGGTCCAACCGCCGGGCGATGCTTACCACGTTGCCCGACGGCCGTGCCGACACGGTCGGCCGGCCATTCATCCCAAACCTTTTTCGTCGCGTCCTGACGACCGCCCGGGACGCGCAGCGAGGACTTGTGCATGCCCCAGACGCCCGCGACCCCGTTCGATAAGCCGCACGTCGGCCACGCCGCCGCCTGGCCGGCCGAGGGCCTCTACGACCCCCGCTTCGAGCACGACAACTGCGGCTTCGGCTTCGTCGCCCACATCAAGGGCAGGCCGTCGCACACGCTACTGGGTCGGGCGTTGGAGATGCTGACGAACATGGAGCATCGCGGCGGCTGCGGGTGTGACCCGGGCAGCGGTGACGGTGCGGGCGTTCTCGTCGGCACGCCCGACGCGTTTCTGCGTCGCGTCGCCGGCGAGGCCAAGTTCGAACTGCCGGCGTTCGGCGAGTACGCGGTGGGCATGATGTTCCTGCCCAAGGAGACGGTGCTGCGGCGTAAGTGCGAGCGGCTCTTCGAGCGGGTGCTGGCGGACTACGACATGCACGTCATCGGCTGGCGTGACGTGCCGGTCGACCCGACGGGCCTGGGCAGCGACTCGATCAAGGCCGAGCCGATGGTGCGGCAGGCGTTCGTGGGCATGAAGCGGTCGTTCTTCGACCGAGGCGACTTCAACAGGCGGTTGTACCTTGTCCGCCAGCGGGTCGAAAACACGGTCGAGTTCGGCGAAGAGCGTGATTGGCCCAAGGCGGCCAAGGATGCGTTCTACATCTGCACGCTCAGCACGAACCGCCTCGTCTACAAGGGCATGCTGACGGCCCCGCAGCTGGGCACGTATTACCTCGACCTGCAGGCGGAAGATTTTCAGACGCACTTTGCTGTCGTCCACAGCCGCTTCAGCACGAACACGTTCCCGTCGTGGCGGCTGGCCCACCCGTATCGCTACCTCGCCCACAACGGCGAAATCAACACCATTCGCGGCAACCGCAACTGGATGAAGGCCCGCACGGGCAGCCTCGAATCCAAGAAGTTCGGCACCGAGCTCGACAAGCTCTTCCCGCTGCTGAGCGGCTCGACCAGCGACTCGGCCACGCTCGACAACGCGCTTCAGTTCCTGACCGTCAACGGCCGCGAGCTGGCGCACTCGATGCTGATGCTGATTCCCGAGGCGTGGCAGAACGACCCGCGGATGGACCCGGACCTGCGGGCATTTTACGAGTACCACGCGTGTCTCATGGAGCCGTGGGACGGCCCGGCGGGCGTGGCGTTCACGAACGGCAGGCAGCTCGGCGCGACGCTCGACCGCAACGGTCTGCGGCCCGCGCGGTACTACGTGACGCACGACGACCTGCTGGTGATGGGCAGCGAGGCCGGCTCGATCGAGCTGCCGCCCGAAGAGATCAAGCAGAAATGGCGGCTCCAGCCTGGCAAGGTGTTGCTCGCCGACTTTGACGAAGGGCGGATCGTCGACGACGCCGAGGTGAAGGGCGATCTGGTCGACATGCGGCCGTGGACGCGTTGGGTGCGTGAGAACCTTGTGGTGCTCGACGACCTGCCGGATGTCAGTCAGGCCGAGAAGAAGGAGCCGATGGTCGGCACGTTCGACCCGGCGATGCTGGCAGACGCATCGAGCGGCGACGACGACGAAGAGGCAGGTCTCGTCAAAGATTTTGACGGCCTGGCGACGCTGACGCTGGCCGGTCAGCGACTTCCCCGCGAGGTCGACGGCGGGCCGAACGAACGGTTGCTCAAGACACAGCGGGCGTTCGGGTACACGAACGAGGACCTGCGGATGCTGGTCTACCCGATGGCCGCCGCGGGTGCCGAGGCGGTCGGTTCGATGGGTGCCGACACGCCGCTGGCGTGCCTGAGCGACAAGCCGCAACCGCTGTTCAACTACTTCAAGCAGCTGTTCGCCCAGGTGACGAACCCGCCGCTTGATGCCATTCGTGAGGAAATGGTCACGAGCCTGATCACCTACCTCGGCCACGAGCGCAACCTGCTCGACGAAACGCCGATGCATGCCCGCCTGCTGAAGCTGCGTGGCCCGGTGATTACGAGCGAAGAGCTTGCCAAGATTCGTGCGTTGGGTACGCGAGAAGAAGACTTTCGCTGCGCGACGATCAGCGCACTTTTCGACGCCACCGCTGAAGAGCCGGGCGAGGCACTGCAGGAGGCCGTCGATCAGATGTGTCACGAGGTCAGCGAGGCGATCCACGACGGGGCCAGCCTCATCGTGATCAGCGACCGCGGCGTCACGGACAAACTCGTACCGATCCCGTCGCTGCTGGCCACGGCAGCGGTGCATCACCACCTCATTCGGGATGGCACGCGCAACCAGGCCGGCCTCATCGTCGAGACGGGTGAAGCCCGGGAAGGGCACCACTACTGCTGCCTGCTCGGCTACGGCGCCGGTGCGATCAACCCGTACCTGGCACTCGACACCATCAATGACCTGCACGCCGACCAGCTGTTGCCGGGTGACATGACGGCCGTCGAAGCGCGGAAGAATTACGTCAAGGCTGCGCACAAGGCGATCCTCAAGGTCGCCAGCAAGATGGGCATCAGCACCGTGCAAAGTTACCGCGGCGCACAGATCTTCGAGGCATTGGGCATCGGCAGCGAGCTCATCGACCGGTACTTCGTGGACACGCCGTCTCGGATCGGCGGCGTCGGTCTGTCGGAAATCGCGCTCGAGGCGCTGATGAAGCACCGCCGGGCGTTTCCGCGTGTGGACGCCGAACGCAGCCTCGTGCTCGACGCCGGCGGGTATTACCAATGGCGTCGCGACGGTGAATTCCACCAGTGGAATCCCGGCACGGTTGCCAAGCTGCAGCACGCCGTCCGCGTCGACAGCGAAAAGGCGTTCCGCGACTACAGCAAGCTCGTCGACGACGACGCCCGTGCCCGCAGCACGCTGCGTGGCCTGATGGAGATCAAGCAGGCCAAGGAGCCGGTACCGCTCGATGAAGTCGAGTCGGCCAAAGAAATCGTCAAACGGTTCGTCACCGGTGCGATGAGTCTCGGCTCGATCAGCACCGAAGCGCACGAAACGCTGGCATTGGCGATGAACGAAATCGGTGGCAAGAGCAACAGCGGCGAGGGCGGCGAGTCGCCCGAGCGATACGTGCCGTTGGGCGTCAACGGCCAGACCACCCGCAATCCACGCCGCAGCGCCATCAAGCAGGTCGCCAGCGGCCGATTCGGCGTGCACGGTGACTACCTGCGCAACAGTGACCAGATTCAGATCAAGGTCGCCCAGGGTGCCAAGCCCGGTGAAGGCGGGGCGTTGAGTGGGCAGAAGGTCAACGAGTTCATCGCCAAGGTGCGTCACAGCACGCCGGGCGTCGGCCTCATCTCGCCGCCGCCACACCACGACATCTACTCGATCGAGGATCTGGCACAGCTGATCCACGACCTGAAGAACACCAATCCCAGGGCCGACGTGAGCGTCAAGCTCGTCAGCGAGGTCGGCGTCGGCACGGTTGCGGCGGGCGTTGCCAAGGCCAAGGCCGACCACATCGTCATCGCCGGCTTCGACGGCGGCACGGGTAACGCGGCGTTGTCATCCATCAAGCACTGCGGCCTGCCGTGGGAGCTGGGATTGGCCGAAACACAGCAAACGCTCTTGAAAAACGGCCTGCGTGGCCGCGTGCGGCTTCAGGCAGACGGCGGCATGAAGACCGGCCGAGACGTTGTCATCGCCGCGTTGCTCGGCGCCGAAGAAGTCGGCTTCAGCACCGCGCCGCTCATCGCGCTCGGCTGCATCATGATGCGGGTCTGCCACCTCAACACGTGTCCCGTCGGCATCGCCACGCAGGATCCGGAGCTGCGTAAAAAGTTCATCGGCCAGCCCGAGCATGTCATCAACTACATGTTCTTCGTCGCCAACGAAGTCCGCGAGCACATGGCAAGCCTCGGCTTCCGCACCTTCGACGAGATGGTCGGCCGCTGCGACATGCTCGGCTTCGTCGACCTCAGCGCCCACCCGAAGCAAAGCCTGCTCGACCTGTCACCGATTCTCAAGAAGATGAAGCCCCGCAAGGGCGACACCACCTTCAAGACAGTCGAACAGGATCACGAAATCGACCGTGCCCTCGACAACCGCCTCATCGAGCTGGCAATGCCGGCGATCGAGCGGGGCGAGACGGTCCACGCCGAGGTGCCGGTCCGCAACGTCAACCGCACGTGCGGAACGATGCTCTCGGGCCGAGTCAACGAAAAGTACGGTCTCGACGGCCTGCCGACCGACACGATCCGCTTCAAGTTCGGCGGCACGGCCGGCCAGAGCTTTGGGGCGTTCTTGGCCGCCGGTGTCACGCTCGAGCTCGAAGGCGACGCCAACGACTACGTCGGCAAAGGGTTGTCGGGCGGCAGGATCATCGTCTACCCGCCCAGGAACAGCACGTTCGAAGCGTCGAAGAACATTATCGCCGGCAACGTCATCGCGTATGGCGCGATTGCCGGGGAGATGTACCTCAGCGGCGTCGTGGGCGAACGGTTCTGCGTGCGGAACAGCGGTGCCAACGCCGTCGCCGAAGGGTGCGGCGATCACGGCTGCGAATACATGACCGGCGGGCGTGTGCTGATTCTGGGCAAGACCGGCCGCAACTTCGCGGCCGGCATGTCGGGCGGCATTGCCTACGTCTACGACCCGGACAACGACTTCTCAGCCCGGTGCAACACGGAGATGGTCGAACTGGGTCCCGTCGACGAAGACGACGACATGGCCACCGTCCGGTCGTTGATGGAGCGGCACGCCGAGTTGACCGGCAGCACCGTCGCCAAGGGCATGCTCGAGCACTTCGACAGTGCCGTCACGTTCTTCACGCGGGTGATGCCGACCGACTACCGCCGCGTGATGGAAAGCCGCAAAGCCGGCAGCCGCAGAGCGGGCGACGTGGTGACGGCAGGCTAGTTGTACCCACCGTTGTTGCCTGGGAGGCAACAACAAGGTAAGATAGAGCCGTCATGGACGACAAGATGTCCGTCACGGATCTGTACTTCAATGCCAGGCAACTTCTGGCGGCGACGAGATCTCTTCGGCACCGCCGCGACGAACTGCGATGGACGTGCGAGGATCTCGAGGATGCCCTCCTCGACCTGAAACTCGCCTACATCGGCAGTGACACGCCCCTTGCCGACGACTTCGCGCAGGAGTGCATCGAGTTCATGGAACAGATTTCAAGCCTCGTTGGACAACTACCCGACGAAGAACCCGACGCCTTCTAATCGTATTGCTATGCGTAGAACATCACTTACCGCTCAAGCCGCCCGGGTGGTCCATCATCTCACCGAGAAGCTCGGCATGACGCAGTCGGAGATTGCGGAGATCATCGGCGTTCACCGTTCCTTTGTGACGCGGTGCAAGAACGCCGAGCGTGAATTCGGACCCGGGCACATCAACGCGATCGCTGAACACCTCGGTTTGCCGATGGGGGCGTTTTTGATGGCCGTCTCGCCGGCTGATTTGGAGCACCCGAATCCGAAGGTCCGCGAAGTGCAGCGGCTTGCGGCGGAGTTGATGACGCAGCTCGACGAGTTCAGAAAGTCCCGGAAGCAGGCAAGTGCCGATGTCGAGCCGGCGACCGCCGCCTGAGTCGCAGCGACGGCTTCCTCGGCGTGATTCTGCGCGAGTCGGTTGCATCCGCCGGCTCGGGCCGCACAATGGTCATCCCACTGCCGCGGATTGGCCCGCGGCACGAGTGACCCTTCAGAAACCTAGAGAAACCACCGCACATGTCTGACGAATCCAAGCCCGAACAACAGCAGCCCAAGGGCCCGCAGGTCATCATCGACGAGCGCGAGCTGCAGTACGTCTACGCCAACGCCTACCGCGTCCACGCCGCCGATGAGGTCGTCCTCGACTTGGGCTACAACATGCCCAACCCGAACCCCAACCCACAGGCCCAGCAGGGTGTCCAGCAGGTTCTGTACCGCGGCAGCCACCGCGTCATCATGACCTACGCCAACGCCAAGCGGCTTGCCGGCAGCCTCGTTCAGCTCGTCAAGCGCTACGAGCAGCAGTTCGGTGAAATCAAGCTGCCCCAGGCCCAGCCCGCCCCGGGCCAGGGCGAGCCGGTGCAGTGATCCGATCGAGATCCTGAAAAACTACACGAGCCGCAGCTTCGGTTGCGGCTCTTGTTTTTGTGCGTCATGAACCATCCGATCGCGCGGCGGTAGACGCCGGTGGTTCGTCCAGAACTCGAATGCCTCGACGACCGGGTCGAACCGCCAGCACAACGGCATCGCCGACGTTGTGGCGGTGGTAATGCTTGCTGGAGACGCCACATCGGTGCAGGTGCTTCTTGCCCTCAAGAACGTAGCGGAACCTCATCTGGCCGCCGTTGTTCGCGAGGTTGAAGCCCATGACCGCCCGAGTTTTGTCGACAACGACGGCCCTGACACCCACTTCACCGGGCTTGAGGTGGTAGGTTTGAGCCTTGCGTCGTGCCGACCAGAGGGCAATGTCGGCCGAGTAGTACCAACACAATCCTGAGATTCCGACGATGAGCAACATGATTGCCAAGCTCGGCACGACCTCGAGAGGGATGGCCTGCCAAGGCGGTACGCCGGTAGCGACGCCTCGAAGCAGCACCATCGCCGTCGCAATGCCCAGGTAGAGCGCCAAACCGACGAAGCAGCCGCGGTTGAGCCACAACGCGTTCTTTGTCTCCTGCGGAACTACCGGCACGATCTCGTACGCGAGCGGCTGTGTCTTTGCCGGTTCGTCCTTCGCCACCGTCGGCATCATACGGTCGCGTATGTCCGCCACCGCTGCGATCGTCCTGCTCTCCGGTGGCCTCGACAGCGCCACGACGCTCGCCGTTGCGACGAAGCAAGACGGCCTCGCCTGCCACTGCCTCAGCGTCGACTACGGCCAACGGCACAAGGCAGAGCTCGACGCAGCCGCACGGGTTGCCGCGTCCCTCGACGCCGTCGCGCACAAGGTCGTCCGCGTCGACCTGTCCGCCTTCGGTGGCAGCGCGCTCACCGACGACATCGACGTGCCCAAATCCGGCCCGACCGACGGCATTCCCGTCACCTACGTGCCGGCCCGCAACACGGTGCTGCTGGCACTGGCCCTGGCGTATGCCGAGACCGTCGACACCGGCCTCATCTACTGCGGCGTCAACGCTGTCGACTACAGCGGCTACCCGGACTGTCGTCCCGAGTTCATCGCCGCCTTCGAGCGGACGGCCAACCTGGCCACGAAAGCTGCCGTCGAAGGGCGGCAGTGGGTCGAGGTGCGGGCCCCGCTGATCCAGCTGACGAAGGCCGACATCGTCAAGCTCGGCACCTCTCTCGGCGTCGACTATTCGGCGACTGTCACGTGCTACGACCCGGACGACGCCGGCCATGCGTGCGGAACGTGCGATGCGTGCCGACTGCGGCGGATCGGTTTTGAGGAGGCCGGGCTTGATGATCCGACGCGGTACATCGGGTAGTGGTTGACATTTTTGCAAAGCCACTGAATTGGCTTTGCCAGTCAGTCACTTCCTTTCCATTGATCGACAAGGTTGTCTGCTGCTTTGGCCCAATCGTCGAAGGCGAACTCGAAGCCGGCGTCTAGCAGTCGGCCCGGCACGACGCGGCGGCTCTTGAGGACGAGCTCGCTCTCCGTCCGCAGCACGCGGGTGCCGATCTCGATCATCAGCGGCGTCGCCGGCAGGCCGATCGGGACGCCGGCAGCCTGTCGCAGGGTCTTCATGAAGGCGGCGTAACGCACCGGCGTCGGTGAGCAGACGTTGATCGGCCCGGCCAGATCGTCCCGCTCGATGAGCAGGTCCATCACGCGGCAGAAGTCGTCGCCGTGGATCCAGCTCACGACCGGCTTTCGCCCGAGGATCGGCCCGCCGAGCCCGCGACGGCAAAGCCAGAGCAGCGTGTCGAAGATGCCGCCGCGATCCGGCGTCATCACCATCGCCGACCGAAGGGCCAGCTTGCGCGTGTGAGGCACGTCGGCGTCGTCGAGTGCCTTCTCCCAGGCTCTCGCCACGTCGTAGCTGAAGTGCCACGTGTCGGGCTGATCCGGCTCGACGCCGAGTGTGCCGGTGGCCTCGTCCTGATCGCGGTCCAGGCTGTGGGCGTAGATGGTAGCGGTCGCCATCTGCAGCCAGACGGACGGCGGTCGCTCGGCTTGGCGGATCGCGTCGGTGACGGCCCGCACAGAGTCGACGCGGCTGTCGACAATGAGTTTGCGGTTGGTCGCGTTGTAGCGGCAGTTGACGCTGCGCCCGGCGAGGTTCAGCACCACATCGGCACCGTCAAGCTCAGCCACCCAGTCACCAGTCGTCTTGCCGTCCCAAACGACTTGCCGCCACGGCGCGTCGTTCGTCGGCGAGCGGGTCAGCACGACCACATCGTCGCCGCGAGCGTGGGCGTGTCGGGCGTAGCAGGTGCCGACCTGCCCGCTGCCGCCTGGGAGGACGAGCTTCATTGGCCAAGTTTATGACAGGTACCGAATCCTCCGTTCAAGTTTGGCGAGTGTGTTACATGTTCTAACGTACGACCTATGGCCTCTCCGATCACGTCGTTGCCGAAGATGAAGCGTTTCTTGTGCGTCGCGCCGCATCCGGATGACGCGGAGCTGGGCATGGGCGGCACGCTGATCACGCTGGCCAAGGCGGGACACCACGTCACGATCTGCGACCTTACCAACGGCGAGCCGACGCCCAACGGCAGTGCTGAGATTCGTGAGAAGGAGTGGACCGAGGCGACGAAGCGGATGAACGATGGGCTTGCCCCCCACAGCCAGATCGAGCGTCGCAATCTGTACCTCAAGAACCGCGAGCTTCAGCACACGATCGCCAACCGCCACGCCCTGGCTGCCGTCATTCGCGAGGTAAAGCCGGATGTGGTCTTCTACCCGTACTATCCCGACGCTCACCCGGACCATATTGC
The DNA here is from genome assembly GCA_963841915.1 of uncultured Planctomycetota bacterium. Classification (GTDB taxonomy): domain Bacteria; phylum Planctomycetota; class Phycisphaerae; order Tepidisphaerales; family Tepidisphaeraceae; genus JBCDKH01. The sequence continues at coordinate 1,560,537 of CAWJEN010000006.1, forward strand.
TGCGCACAAGATTGCCATTGACGCCCGCTTCGACGCCAAGCTGACGAAGTCTGACATTCCGGGCGAGCCGCACCACCCCAAGCGGATCATTCAGTATTTCTGCACCCATTTGCGGACCGACATCGTGCCGACGTTCTGCATCGACGTGAGCGACGTCTTCGAGCAGAAGCTGCACGTCTGCCGTGCGTACGCGAGCCAAGGCCTGGCCGACGACGAGGGGCTGCTCGACTTTGTCGACACGATGCACAAGTACCACGGCGGCCGCTGCGGGGTGAGGTACGCCGAGCCGTTCTACAGCGACGAGGTGATCGGATTCAGTGGGCTCGACGAACTGGTGTGACAGGACGGACTGCGGGTTGCATATCCGCAGCTACCGCGTGGTGCGACGCATCTTCCAGCTTCATATCGTTGTGCACTTGAAGCAGGTTACTCTCGATGTTCTTGACGCTGCCGTGTCGGGCAGTTCGCTGGCCGAGCCGCTGACGCTGCGTGGTCAGCTGTCGCCGACGCGGACGACGTTGCTCGTTTTCCTGCGGCACTTCGGTTGTTGCTTCTGCCGGGAAATGGTCAAGGACATTCGCATCGCCAGCGAGGCGGCAGACGGGCCGGGGGGCGAGCGGCGGTACCCGAAGGTCGTCTTCGTTCACATGGCCTCGCCGGAGCAGGGCGGCGAATTCTTTGGAAGCTACTGGCCGGCGAGCCCGGCGATCAGCGACCCGGACAAGCGGCTCTACGACGCATTCGGTCTCGGCCGCGGCAGCTTTGGGCAGATGTTCAAGCCGGCCGTCTGGGCGTGCGGCGTCCGGGCCCTTCGTAAAGGTCACGGCGTCGGCCGACCGGTGGGCGACCCGTGGGAGATGCCGGGCCTGTTCCTGCTCGAGCCCGATGGCAGCATCGTGTGGTCGCACGACTTCCGCCACGCGGGCGATCACCCGGACTTCCACGCCATCGCCTCCAGAACGTTTGGTGCCACGGTTTGAGCCACCGTCTGCGGTGGGCAAACCGTGCCGGTGACGCGTCAAGATCGGACACTGTTTGCCCGCATCGGAATGCGGCTCAAACAGTGGCACCGGGCGGTCTTCCGAACGTCGCGAACATCTTCGGCGTCACCAGCGAAGCTTGCGGATGACCTGAAAGAGAATGAAGCCGCCGCCGACTACAGCAGCGACGGCTGTTGCCGAGGAAGCGAGATGTAGGAGGCCGGCCATCATCGTGCGCGGCTGGTAGGCAACGAGTGCCAACGGAATGAGCTGTAGCAGGGCGTACAACCCGATGATTAACAACGCAAACCCCGTCGAAAGCGGTAGGAGAATCGGCACGAGCGTTGGAGCATCCGTGGCAGGCGTCGCGTAGTCGACAGTGTCGGGCTGCTCGCTCATTGCACAATGCCCTTCGTCAGCCGCATGAAGGCGGTCTCGAGGTTAACTTCTTCTTCGCGGAACAAGGTCAGCTTGTAGCCGCCTTGGACGAGGCGGCCGGCGAGGAAGGTGTAGTCGGTGACGCCATCTTTCAGCAGGACTTCGAGGTGGTCGCCCTTGTTGTCGACTTTGGCCACGTTGGGATCTTCGGCCAAAATGTTGGCCGCTGCGACGGCGTTGCTGGCGACGCCGATCTGAATCACCGTGCCACGCTTGGCCTTCTTGACGATGTCCGTCCACGGCCCGCTGTAGAGCAGCTCGCCGCGTTCGATGATGCCGACGGTGTTACACAAATCCTGCAGTTCCGGCAGAATGTGCGACGAAATGATGATCGTCTTGCCCATCGTTCGGAGCGTCTTGAGCAGCTCGCGCAGCTCGACGCGGGCACGCGGGTCGAGGTTGCCTGCCGGTTCGTCAAGGAGCAACACCTTCGGGTCGTGCAGCAATACGCGGGCGATGCTCAGCCGCTGCTTCATGCCGCGGCTCAGGCCGTCGACGGGGGCGTCGTGCTTGTACGTCAGGTCCGTCAGCTCCAGCACGTCACCGACGACCTTGACGCGTTCGCTGCCGTTGATGTCGTACGCGGCGGCGAAGAACTCGAGGTACTCCTGAACGACCATGTCCTCGTATGCCCCGAAGTAGTCGGGCACATAGCCGAGTAGCGGGCGAATCTGACGCGACTGGTAACCGACGACGAGGCCACAGACACGTGCCTCGCCCCAGGTCGGCTGGAGCAGGGTGCCGAGGATCTTCATCGTCGTGGTCTTGCCCGCACCGTTGGGGCCGATGAAGCCGAAGCAATCGCCCTCGGCGATTTCGAGGTTGAGGTTCGACAGCGCCACGAGCTGGCCGTAACGCTTGGTCAGGTTGACCGTCTTGATGACCGGCTCGCTCATGATGTTGCCTCTGGTGCTTCTTCCTCGACGTCCTCTTGGCCGTCTTCGTCGGTGGTCTGTTCCTCGACAATCAATCCGCTGCGGTCGATTGGCAGCACGAACTGCGCCACAACGGTTCCCGTGCCGCCAAGCTTCGCGCCGTCCACCGTCAGCGGAATAGGTGTTTCGACCTCATCGGCTTCGGCAATGACAACAAAGTTCCCGGCCGACAAGGCAGCGGTGATGTCCCACTCGCTCGCGCCGCGGTTCACCGGCACCACCGCATCGGATGTGCCTTGCTGATTCGTCATCGGCGGTAGCATTTCGAACAGCGACAGCACCGCAGGCGTCACGCGATAGTCACTGGCCCAGTCGTCGAACACGCTTTGCTGCCCCGTCGACAGCGACAGCCGAACGCCGTTGATCGCGTACCAGTACTGCGGTGCCCAGTCGATGCGGAGCGTGCCCGTCACCGGCCTGTTCCGCGGCGGCTGCAACGCGCTGCCGCTGGCGCGATACGACACCGTCGCCACGCGACCGTCGTCGTCTTGCATCACGTCCTTAAGCGACCGGATCGAACGGCCGTTGTCCCAGCTCGGCAGGTAGAGCACGACCGTCTCAGACCGTGCCCCGCGAGGCCGCTTGTAAGCGATGTGGACATTGCGCAGGTCAAGGCCACTGGTGTTGACGAGCGAGCCGACCGGGAAACGCTCACCGCCGACAAGGGCAACGCTTCCCTCGATGCCCAGTCGCCTCGGGCCGCCACTGACAGCCTCGAACTTCTTGAGCGTGCTGCGGTAGGGCACGTCGATTACGCTCGCGTCGCTCAAGTCGACCACGTACGTCACCGGGCTCGCCCGCGAGCCTGTCATGACATCGCGATCGCTTGGGGGAATGAGCGCTGTGACAACGCTTTCGACCGCATCGCCGGGGGCGTCTTCCTGCGCGACGCTGATCGTCTGCACGCCGTCCCGCGGGACGTAGATGCCCAGGTCAGCTGCAATGTGCGACGGTGCGACGCTGCCGCCCCGCAGCAGGCTGACATGCCGTAACTTCGCGGGTCCGCGCAGGACAAGGCCGGTCACGAGCACCGTCAACGCCGCCGCCCCGGCCGCGGCAAGGCCGAACGCGTACCAGCTCAAATGCGTCCGCTTCGTCCGCAACAACCAGAAGTAAACACCTGGCCCGGCCAGCAGCCAGTAGGCGATGAAGAAGACGATCACGAGCGTCACCAGCGTCGAGCTGCGACCGGCCAATCGAATGCCCGCCTGCGGCGAGTTGCCGAAGTCGCGATAGCCGTTGGTGCGGTACCTCGCCACGTCCGAGTCTCTGTCGGCAAGTTGAGGTTCGTCCCCGACGTCGAGCAGGCTCGCCCAGATGGCTGTCCATCCGCCGGTGGGCGAGGCACGGTCACCGAGCAGGTTGCGGTTGGAGACATCGGTGGCGAGCCACGTCACGCAGCCAAAGCCATAGCCGGTGCGGGCCATCAGCGGAAAGCGACCGTCGGGTGAGACGTCGCTGAGCGCATCGGCCTGGTCCTTGGCGGTGCCCTCGAAGTCGTCGGGCTCCAGCCACGCCTCGACGATCGAGTCGCTCTTGGGAAGTCCGAGCACGAAGCGGACCGGCCCGGGCACCCCTTCGTACGGCTCGGCCTGCCGCGCCAGCAGGCGATCCGACACGCGCGGCAGCGGGGCGGCGTTGTCTAAGTCGACGGCCGCGGCGGGTGTGACCGGTAGCAGGTCGAAGATGGGCTCGAGTGCTTGCCAATCGCTCTGGTGCGTGACAATCAGCCGGCCACCCGAGCGGACGTAACTGCGAAGGGCCGACATCTGCTCGCCGCCTCCGTCGAGCAGGTCACCGGGGTCTGCGTTCTGCCACACGACGGCGTCGACCATGTCGTACCCGATCGCACGATCAGGCAGATCCTGCGTCCGAAGACTTGCCGGCCGGTTGGTCTTGATGATGCCGATGAGGTTCGGATCGCTCAGCTCGCCCAGCCCGTTGTAGAACCCGCCGGCCTCACCACCGACGAGCAGCAGCAGCCGGCCGGGCTTGGCCTGCGGGCCTTGAGCGTGGATCGACTCGGGCGGACGCGCTTCCACCGGCAAACGGGCCAGCTCGCGGCCCTCGCTGTCGGCCAGCACCACCCGCAGATCACGCTGCGGATCAAACCCGCCGCGACCAGGGGCGATCTTGAAGTACGACCAAAACGTCTGGCTGCCACCTCCGGCAAGCGTGACGGCACGGTCGAAGTAAACGCGGTCACCGTCGAGATCCTGCTGGACGACTCGCAGGATGTAAGACCCCGGCTCCCCGGCAGGTGGCTGGAGACTGACCCGCATCGGCACCCAGCCCAGCGGGTCGTAGAACCCGCCGAGCCCGACCTCGGTCACGCTGCCGACGGTGTTTCCCGGCACCTGCGCACGAACGCTCGACGCGCTCAGAAGCAACGCCCCCAGCGCCACCAGAATAAAGACGAGCTTGACGCGCGGCGACATCGACATCGGCACCTGCGACGCTAACCGCCCGCGTCTGCCGGGGCAACAGCGACGCGACCTCCATCTACATCGCCCGCACAAAAGCGTGCCGCGACACCAGAAGCGGTCGCAAGGGTGCCACACCCTCTCGCGAAGCAAAAGTTGTGTCTGCGCCGCTGCTCCAGGAATCCTGACACACTTTCCCCTGCGGGAGAAGGCGTGGCACCAACGCTTCGTTTTGGGGAAGCTGTGGCATCGACGCGGTGGGCGATCCCGCCCCTACATTCGCTCCATGAGCACGAACCTTCATTGGGGCATTCTCGCCACCGGGCGCATCGCTAAAGCATTTGCGGGTGATTTGGAGAAGACGGATCGCGGCACCTTTGCCGCGGTGGCGAGCCGGTCGCTCGAGAAGGCCAAAGCCTTTGCAGAACCGTTTTCCGGCGTCAAAGCCCTCGGCAGTTACGAAGAACTCGTCGCTGCTGACGATATTGATGCGGTCTACATCGCCACGCCGCACCCGCAGCACGCGCAGTGGGCGATCAAGCTGCTTCGCGCCGGTAAGCACGTTCTGTGCGAGAAGCCGATTTGCGTCAACGCCGCCGACGCCGAGGCCGTCGTCGAAGCCGCCCGTGTCAGCGGCAAGGTGCTCATGGAGGCCTACATGTACCGCTGCCACCCGGTCATGTCGAAGCTCGTCGAGCTCATCAAGGACGGGGCGATCGGAGACGTGCAGCACATCGACTCGGCCTTCAGCTTCCGCGCCGGTGACGACCCCGACGGCCGCCTCATGAATGCCGACCTGGCCGGTGGTGGCATTCTTGACGTCGGTGGATACGCGGTCAGTCTCGCCCGGCTCGTCGCCGGTGCGGCCAACGGTCAGCCGCTTGCCGAGCCGACCGCGTTTAAAGCCGTCGGCCACATCGGTAAGACCGGCATCGACGAATGGACGTCAGCCGTCTGCACGTTTGCGGGTGGCATCGTCGCCAGCCTGCGCACCGGCGTGCGACTCAACGCCGACAACGGCCTGCGCGTCTTCGGCACCGAGGGCAACCTCCGCATCGACCAGCCGTTCATCCCTGCCCGCGACGGTGGCACGGTCGACATCGTCATCACCAAGGGCGGCAACACGGAGTCGATCGCGGTTGAGACAACCACGCCGCTCTACGCCCTTGAGGCCGAGACCTTTGCCAAGGCCGTCGAGACCGGTACGACGCCTTACCCGGCCATGTCGATGGACGACACGCTGGCGAACATGAAGGTGCTCGACACGTGGCGGAACGAGATCAAGCTGCTGTACCCCTTTGAGACCGAGGCCGGCTACCGCACGACGACCGTCGCCGAAGAGCCGCTGGCACGCAAGCCCGACGCCACCATGCCGACGGCCACGATCGACGGCATCGGCTTTGAGGTCTCCAAGTTCTTCATGGGCTGTGACAACCAGGCGTTGCTCCGCGACGCCGCACCGCTGTACGACGCGTTCTTCGAGGCGGGCGGTAACGGGTTCGACACCGCCAGCGTCTACGGCCGCTCGCGGTCGGTCGTGCTGGGCGAGTGGATGAAGGTGCGAGGCGTTCGGGACCAGATCGCCGTCATCTGCAAGGGTGCTCACACGCCCCATTGCCGGCCCGAGGTCATTGGTCAAGAGCTCGACAAGCAGCTCGATTGGCTGCAAACGACTCATTGTGAGTTCTACTTCATGCACCGCGATGACCCGTCGGTGCCGGTCGGGGAGTTCGTGGACGCGATGAACGAAGAGGCCGACGCCGGTCGTATCCGCGGCATGTTCGGTGGCAGCAACTGGACGCTGGAGCGTGTGAAGGAGGCAAACGCCTACGCCGAGGCCAACGGCAAGCGCGGGTTCGGGGCGATCAGCCAGAACCTGTCACTGGCCGAACTGGTGTCGCCCGTCTGGGACGGTTGCGTGTGTGCCCACACGCAAGAATGGCTCGACTTCCTGGCCCAGACGAACACGGCCAACTTTGCCTGGAGCAGCCAGGCCCGCGGGTTCTTCGTGCCTGATCGCGACCTTGGCGAAGAGGAGCTGCAGCGGTGCTGGGTCAGCGACGACAACCTCAAGCGTCGCGAGCGGGCGGTGGAGCTGGCGGAGAAGAAGGGCGTCGAGCCCGTTGCCATCGCGGCGGCGTGGGTGCTGAAGCAGGCGTTCCCGAGCTTTGCGCTGATCGGCCCGCGGAGCATGAGCGAGCTGCGGACGTCACTCGCAGGTTTGGGCGTCGAGCTGACGGACGAAGAGCACGCGTGGCTCGACCTGAAGTAAGCGCAAAGGCGGCCGCCGCGGCGCAACGGTCAGAATGCTCGAAATGCCCTGACGCGGATTGCGAGATGCGTCAAACGTCATATGCGGCCGACGTAAAGCGTGCACGGCCGTGTCGCATGGCGGACGACCCGCCGACGCAGTCGATGGGCGCGATTGTTCCACGTGGAACATTGGCGGTGTGCGTGGACCCCTCGCCAGGCGACGCCAGCGGGGTCGGCGGATGTTCCACGTGGAACAATCGACCCGCCGCACCCCATGGCCGCCGTCCCGGCCTCGATTCGGCCGCCGCGGCGCAACAGATCGGCGGCCGTAAGGTCGCCCATGGAGCAGTTCGAAGCCGACGGAATCGAGCAGGTCGACGGGCAAGGCGGACTGCCGATGATCCGCGTGCGGACGGCCGTGGCCGAGGCCGACATCTATCTGCACGGGGCACACGTCACGCACTACAAGCCGGTCGGCGGGAGCGATGTGCTGTTTTTGAGCGAAAGGGCGGTTTTTGCCGACGGCGAAGCGATCCGCGGCGGCATTCCGGTTTGTTTTCCCTGGTTTGCCGACAACAAGCCGGCGGCCGACGCTCCCAAGCACGGCATCGCCAGGACGCGTCCGTGGCAGCTCGTCGAGGCACGTCGCGAGGGTGGCGACGCGGTCGTCGTGCTTCGGCTGAAGGACGATGCGACCAGTCGCCGATGGTGGCCGCACCGCTTCCGTTTCGACCTGACGGTGCGGGTTGGCGCGACACTTCGCCTGGAAGCGAAGGTGACGCACCTAGGCGACGACTCGTGCAGGTGTGAGTTGGCGTTGCACACGTACTTCAAGGTCACCGATGCAGAGAGCGTGAAGCTGAACGGCTTCGACGGCTGCAGCTACATCGACTCGATCGACGGCGGCCAAGTCAAAACGCAGCAGGGCGAACCGACGATCGATGGTGAAGTCGATCGCATCTACCAGGCACACGTCGGCGAAGTGACGATCAACGACGGCCAGCGCACGCTCGTCGTCAGCAAGAGCGGCAGCAACAGCACGGTGTTGTGGAACCCGCACGTCACCAAGGCGGCGTCGATGAGCGACTTCGGCGACGACGAGTGGCGTCACATGCTCTGCGTCGAAACCGCAGCCATTGGTGACCACGCCATCCACCTCGCCGGCGGTGAGACGCACACGATGAGCTTGACGATCGGCTGAACCCCGATGTTCCACGTGGAACAGCCGGTGGCACAGGCCGACAGGGCTCGTAGAGTGCCCGCCTATGAGCATCCTGGTCAACAGCGACACCAAAGTCATCTGCCAAGGCATCACCGGTTCGGCCGGGGCTTTTCACACCAAAGGCTGCCTCGAGTACGGCACGAAGATGGTCGGCGGCGTCACGCCCGGTAAGGGCGGCACGAAGGACGACAACGGCTTGCCCATCTTCAACACGGTGCAGGAAGCCGTCGACGCCACAGGGGCCGACGCCACGATGATCTTCGTGCCGCCACCGTTCGCAGCCGACGCGATCATGGAGGCGGCAGACGCGGGCGTGAAGCTTATCGTCGGCATCACCGAGGGCATACCGGTGCTCGACATGGTCAAGGCCAAGGAGTTCCTCAAGAGCACGCCCGGCGTGCACCTCATCGGCCCCAACTGCCCGGGTGTCATCACGCCGGGACAGTGCAAGATCGGCATCATGCCCGGCTACATCCACAAACCGGCAGGCGAGGCCGAGAGTGGTAAGAAGGTTGGCATCATCAGCCGGTCGGGCACGCTGACCTACGAAGCGGTCTGGCAGTGCGGCCAACGCGGCATCGGCCAGACCACCGCCGTCGGCATCGGTGGCGACCCGGTGAAGGGACTCAACTACATCCAGCTGCTGCAGATGTTCCAGGACGACCCGGAGACGGACGGCGTCATCCTGATCGGTGAGATCGGCGGCACCGACGAAGAAAATGCCGCCGACTGGGCCAAGGAGCACATGTCCAAGCCGCTGGCTGCGTTCATCGCGGGTCGCACGGCCCCTCCCGGTAAGCGGATGGGCCACGCCGGCGCGATCATCTCCGGTGGCGAAGGCGACGCCGAGAGCAAGATCGCCGCCCTCAAGGCCGGCGGCTTCGAGGTCGCCATGTCGCCCGCCACGATGGGTGAGGCGATGGCGACTGCGCTCGGCTTGTAATCGACGGTTGGTGCCACTGCAAAGGTGCAGTGCCACCGGCTTTGGGTGTACAATGTCTCCATGCCGTTGCTGGACACGCCACCGCAGATGAAGACGCCGCGTCGGCCGTCGCTGCCCGACTACATCCCGTCGTTGCAGAACGGCGACCACCTGTCGCACGCCGAGTTCATGCGTCGCTACGAAGCCATGCCCGGCGTGACGGCCGAACTGATTAACGGAACCGTCTACATGGCCAGCCCCGTCCGACTCACCCAACACGGCAAGCCGCACGCTCACCTCGTCGGCTGGCTCGTCGCCTACTGCAGCCGACATCTCGACGTCGAGATCGGCGACAACGTGACCGTCGTTCTCGGTCAGGACACCGACCCGCAACCCGACGCTTGCCTCCTGCTCCCCGAGTCCCGCGGCGGGCGGGCCAAGCTCGTCGACGGCTACGTCCACGGCCCGCCGGAGCTGATCGTCGAAGTCGCCGCCAGCACCGCAAGTCTCGACGCCAACGCCAAGGCCGAGGCCTACCACGCCGCCGGCGTCCGCGAGTACCTGCTCTGGCGGACGGAAGAAGAACGCATCGACTGGTACGAACACACGGGCGACCGCTACCTCGCCATGACCCCCAATGCCGACGGCCTTGTCGAAAGCAACCTCTTCCCCGGCCTGATCCTCGACCCCGCCGCCCTGCTCCGCGGGGATCTGGCGACAGTGCTTGCGCAACATTCCTGACTATTAAACGTTACCTTGGGGCGCGATCGCCTGTTCTTTGCCCGACGTTTCAGCATCGGCGTGGTCTGAAAAGTGCTTCGCCAAGGCTGCGGTAATCTTCTGTGACTGGGCCTCAAAGCCGTCAAGGTGCTTGCGAATCGCCGCCATGGCCCCTTCAGCGTCGGTAGGTAAACCCTGGTCCAATGGTACCAGCCGCTTCGTCATTAAACGGGTCCACTTTCCCGTCACGTTGGATCCTCCGAGCTTAAGGCCGAGGTCGTTATCAGGATGTGTCAGGGCTTTGATCAATGTGTTCCGTGCTTCCTGATCGTCCGTTGGTCCCACTTGGACATAGAACCGTAGATGGTTCTTCCCTGCATCGAAGTAGACACGCAGCCACCCGGTCGGCTTGAACTGGGCGATGGACCCGATGGGCGGTAGCAGATCAGCCCAAGCCGCAGGCTGACAGTCCACACGCCTGCCGGTCACGTTTAACACGAGCCAACTGCCGCGCGACTCAAGCTCGCCGCGGATGTCTGAGAGCAGTCCGCGACCCTGCTCCTTGATGCGAGCGAAGATGAGGTCGAGCGCCTGCCGGTGGTTCGCGTACAGGCGGTCGCAGAGCGCGTCTAGATCGGGATCGGGCATGTAGCGGGTGGCGACAAGACGAAGGTAGTGGCGGACGAAGGCGGCGACGTCGGCGTTCATCGACGTGGCGTTGATTTCCGTCGCCCGTGAGAGGATGCGGTAAAGGTCGCTGTAGCCGTAGGCAACCCACTCGTCATCGCTCGGAACGTCACCGTCAGGGGTGAGGAAGACGAAGAGCGGCTTCAGACCCGGAAACTCCGTCAGCACCGTCTGCCGGTAGCGGGCGAGTTGATTCGAGTGTTCCCCCGAGAAGACCTTGTTCTCGACCGCGATCACGAAGTGGGGTGGATGACGATGCACGAGCAGCAGGTCGATGTTTCGCCACTCTCGTCGCACCTCGACATCCCCGAGCGGCTCACCGTCGACCTCTGCCGGGCTCAGTGGTCGCGTCGTCGGATCGACCCGCCGCAGTACGTCCATCAGCACCGGCCGAAGGAAGGCGGCACCCAGTCCGTGAGTCTCGGATGGGTTGAGGAGCCAGGCGAGGAAGTTGCTGTGCCGGATCTCAGCCGTCGCGACGCCAAGGGCATCAAAGACATTGAACCTCCCGACCCGCGCCTCGAGCACGCCGAGGTCGTCGTTGTCGCAGACGAAGCGGTCCAGCGCCTCAAGATCAGTCATCGACTGTAAAGATAGTCACGTAGGGTGGGCCCCGGCCCACCTCTGGAAGACCGGAAAAAGACGCGAGTCGGAAGAAGACGCCGACCGGATGGTGGGTCGGGGCCCACCCTACGCGTCTCACGCCCGGTGCCACGACACAGCGTGTAGTAGGGTTGCCTGGTGCCACGGCTTGAGCCGCCGTCTGCGGCGGGCAAGCCGTGTCGGTGACGTCGTGCGCCGCAACACGGTTCCGGACACGGGTTGCCCGCATCGGAATGCGGCTCAAACCGTGGCACCAAGCTGCATTCTCTTCTTGTTCCCGCGCAAGTCTGGTTCGTGGTCGAACAAGGTTGGCTCCTGATCGCGCAGAATGAGATGTGGGTCGCGCAAGTCGGGATGTTGATCGCGCCCGAAGGAGTCTTGATCGCGCAAGATTGAATCTTGATCGCGCAAGATTCGATTTTGCGCTACCGCGTGGGGAGGTTGTCGGACGTGATACCGCGTTTGCCGTGCGTCAGGGGCGTTCGGGGCCGTCGGCGGTGGAGGGAGGTCCGGGAAATGCGGGTGTCGGGGGTGTTGGGGGTGTGTGGGTTTGGGACGGGGTGTGAGGGGGGGAAAGCGGGTGGTGAGCGAAAAACTTCAGCTCGTCTTCAGCGGTGTCGGGGCGGGGTCGATGAGGCGGGTGAGCTTGGCCGGGGACGTTTGCGTCCCCCGTCCCCCGTCCCCCGTCCCCCGTCCCCCGTCCCCCGTCCCCCGTCCCCCGTCCGCTCGACGGCCGTCGGCCCGTGGGCGACGTTCGAGGTTTGCTTCGGCGTGGCGACACAAGCCCCCGCCCAGGCCACGACCGCGACGGTGACCGAAGAGAACGAGGGCCTGCGGATCGCCGCATAAGGCGTCCCCCCCCCCCCCACCCACCTTCACCCCCCTGATCCCTGCGCCCCTGCGTCCGCTGTGCGGGCGCAGGGGTTCAAACGTCTTGCACCCGACGGCGGAGCAGGAGCAGGCCGCCCATGGCGACAACGCCGGCCGTCGCGGGTTCGGGGACGACGCTGGCGGCCCAGGCGTCGGCCATGGCGAGGTCGGAGGCGCTGACGCTGTTGCCGAAGTTGCCGCGGAGGATGGCGAAGTCGAGGATGGAGACGACGCCGTCGAAGTTGAAGTCACCGATGGACGCGCCACTCAGGCCGATTTGGCCGAAGTTGCTGCGAAGCACCGCAAAGTCGAGGATGCTGACGGTGCCGTCGTCGTTTGCGTCGCCGGGGTTGGAGAGGTCGGGGTCGAGCGTCAGGATCGACAGCGAGTAGCCGGGCAGGAGACTGGAGAGCTGGCCGCTTGTGATGCTGCCTGCTGCGTTGCCGAGGAGGAGCGTCGGATCGAACGGGGCGTCGTCTTGCGCCCAGATCGGCAGGGTCAGGTTGACGGCAGTGAGGCCGTTCGCGTCGGCGTCTTCGGCGAGGTAGGTCGTCCTGTCCCGCACGTCGTAGCTGGAAAGGCCGTCGAGGTTGAAGGCTTGTTCGCCGTCGTCACGGTTCATGATGAGGAAGACGAGCGAGCCATCATCGTTGCGCAGGGCAGCGGTTTGGAAGACGCCGGGGTCGACAAGGCCTTCGATGTCGAAGCCGAGCGACGGGTTGCTGTCGGGCTCGACTTCCACGACTTGCTTGGCTTCTCCGGTGAGGTGGCTCAGGTGGGAGAAGATGACACCCGCCGGGCTGACGAGGCCGCTCGTGGTGCCGACGGAGTCGCCCAACGCCCAGCCGTTGCCGCCTTCGACGGCGTGGAAGTTCATCACTTCGATGTCATCGGGCCGTTGCAGCGCGGTGAGCAGGAAGCCGGCGGTGTAGAGGGCGTTCCAACCGGTTTCTTCCGTCGAGCGGATGAAGGCCTCGTTGGGGCGGTTCACCGGTGAGTTGTCGCTGTAGGCGATGACGTTGTATTCGGTGATCCAGATCGGCAGATCGTCGTAAAGCTGCTCGATGATGTTGGCAGCGCGGCCGATCGTGACCTGCGGGAAGGCGAGGAAAGCACCGCGGGCGTCGGCTGCCGCGTAGTTCTCGAGGGCGTCGCCGTTCATCTCGTAGTGGTGGAGAATCAGGGCGTCGAACGCCGGCCGGCCGGGTGTGTTGCGGGTGGCCCAGACCTCGTCGTTCCAGTTGTCGGTGCGACTGTTGCCGGTGATCTCGCCACCAAAGAGGAACTCGGTGCGGAAGTTCGCCCCGATTTTGGCATTGGGGGCGGTTGTGCGGATCGATTGGGCGAAGTCGCCGATGCGGTTGCCGTAGCGACCACCTCTGCCGCCGAGCCACTCTGCGGTCCAGAAGTAGGCTTCGTTGTCGGCCTCGATGTAGGTGACGTCGCCGCCATCAAGGTTGTCGACGAAACTGATCATGTCGTCGGCATCGTTCTCGCGGGTCGTCAGGTTGACGACCCACTGCTGTTGCACGCCCGCACGGGCGGCGAAGTCGACGAAGCGGTCTGTCGTGAACGTGCCGGCAGGTCTTGCGTTAACCCAGTCGTTGGCCCCGTTGTTGACGAACCACGGCTGCGACCAGATGTTGGTGATCTCGTTCTCAGGAATGAAGCCACCGGCCTGCCAATCCCAGAAGCTGCTCGGGCTGCCGCCGATGTAGCGGAGGTTCTTGACGCCCAGAGCACCGACAAGGGCCTCGTGCGCCGGGCTGTTCATGAGGTTGTCGTAGTTGGCGTAGTTCTGATTACCGCCGAACCACATGTCGTTGATGGCAGCCGTCTGGCCGTTGTCAGCGACGGCCAAAGTAGAACAAGTCGCCGACACGGCAACCGCGAGGAGAGGGTAGCGCATCCTGTAATGTTACAGCATTCGCGTCGCTGATGAAGGTGGATTGCGCAAAAACCGGCGGGTGAAGCACTCGTGGCAAATATGCGGTGGTAACGCCTCTCGCCTCGACGCCACGAGCGGCACCACTTGCAACGGCGTCGTCAACGTCTACGCCGCAACGTTCTCGGCCAGCTGATCGGCTGACCGTTCGGTTTGCAGCTCGACCATGCGTGCGTAGCGGCCCGACGTGGCGAGTAGCTCCTCGTGCGTGCCAACCTCTGCCAGACGACCGTCGACCAGGACCGCGATGACGTCGGCATTGCGAATCGTGCTGAGGCGGTGGGCGATGACAAAGCTCGTCCGGTCCTTCATCAGGCCGCTCAGGCTCGCCTGGATCAGTCGCTCGCTTTCGGCGTCAAGGTTGCTCGTCGCCTCATCGAGGATGAGAATCTTGGGGTCGGCCAGGATCGCACGGGCGATCGTGATGCGTTGACGCTGACCGCCTGAAAGCTTGACGCCGCGCTCGCCGATGAGCGCGTCGTAGCCGCCTTCGAGCTTGGCGATGAAGCCGTCAGCATTGGCGAGTTTGGCCGCCCGCTCGACGTCTGCCTGCGTTGCCGTCCGGTTGCCGTAGGCGATGTTCTGCGACAGCGTGCCGTCGAAGAGGAACGTGTCCTGCTCGACGATGGCCAGCAGGCCACGGTAGTCGTCGACGTCGTAATCCCGCACGTCGCGACCGTCGAGCAGAATGCGTCCGCTCGTCGGGTCGAAGAAGCGGGCAATGAGGTTGCACAGCGTCGTCTTGCCCGCACCACTCGGGCCGACGAGCGCGACCGTGGTGCCGGGTGGCACGTCGAGGGTCACGCCCTCCAGAACAGGGTCGCCCAAGCCGGGTGCCTCGTCGCCCAGATCACCCGACTGCAGCGGGTAGGCGTAGCCGATGTTATCGAGCTTGATGTTGCCGACGACGGTCTCGCGGGCGATTGGCACGCCCGGGTTGTCGCTGTTTCGCCCGAATTCGGGCGTTTCGTTCATAAGGTCGAGTGTGCGGTCGAGGCCGGCAAGCTGGTTCTGCAGGGCGGTCGCACTAGTCGCCAGCATCGCGATCGGCTGAAGCAGGCCGAGCAGGAAGGCGATGAAGGTCGTGAGGTCACCGGCGGTCATCCCGGGGTTGCCGGCCTCGTCCAGTTGCGTACCGAGGATGCCGCCGTACAGCAGCAGGCCGGCAAGGGCGACGGGGATGATGATTTGCCACGCGCTGTCGATGCCACGCATCCACCACCAGGTGTACATCTCCTGGCGGGCCATGAGGTGGTTGTTGGCGGCGAAGCTGACGGCCTCACCGCGCTGACGATTGAACGTGCGGACCACCCGCATGCCGCCGAACGACTCGGTGGCGTGTGAGTCCGTAATCTGCCGTGTCGAGCGGATGTCGCGGAACAGCGGGCGGATGCGGTTGATCCATGTGCGGTGCGTCACCCAGACAACCGGAATCACGACAAGAACACTGAGTAGCAGCTCCCATTGGATCCAAACGAGCGCTGCCAGCGACAGAACGAGCTGCACGATCGCTTTGACCGGGTTGTAGAGAATCGAGAAGACGAGCTCGCCGACATTGCCGGCGTCGTCGCGAAGGATGCTCGCTACACCGCCGGACTTGATGTCCTGGACACGGTGCAGCGGCAGGCGGACGGCGTGGTCGAAGGCGATCCGACGGGCGTGCACGCTCGTGCGCTTGCTCGCAAGCGTCGCCTGCCAGCGACTCCAAAGCGTCAGAGGAAGCGTGACAAGAGCGATGAGGACGCTCAGGCCGACAACCCAGTAGAGCAGGCCCAGACGGCTGTCGGCTGAGAGGCCGACACTGGTGAGGAAGGTCCGAAGAATGGCGGGCCGCGCCTCGCCGGCGTCGGTGCCGCCGAGGATGACGTAGTCGATGACAACCTTCGGGGCGAAGTTCGGCGCGAGCGCCATCGCGGTGCCGATGGACGTGATGATCAACGCGGAGATGACGCGTCGCTTCTGGTCGTTGAGGATGCTCCAGAACTGCTTAAGCAGCTCCCCGACGCCGCGGTTGCGTTTGCCGCTGCGTCGGCGGCTGACGATGACGCCTTCGCGTGTCGATTCTTTCCGCTTCTCGTCAAGCTTTTCCTTGAGCTGATCGTCGGAGAGGTCCTTTTGCCGACTGGCCTCGTCGAGCTCGCGAGCGGTCTGCCGGTACTTGCGGTAGCGGCGTCCTGAGGAACGGCGGAAACGGATCGAACGCTCATCCGGCAGCACGTCGGCCGGGTTGTCAACAACTGTCACGTCCGATCATAGCAGCGGCAACCGGGGTGCTTTCGGAAGCTGCTGCGGCTCACCGCCGACTCACGCCACGGCGGATGGCGTCTTTGCCGAGTTTGTCACGGATCTTGTCGAGCGTCTGATCGACTCGCCGGTCGCGGCCATCAGTGCCGGAATCGAAGAGATCGAGCTGTGGGGCGGCAGGTGGATCACCCAGATCCCCCAGCGAAACGCCCAGAAGTCGCAGCGGGCGGAGCTCGCGGGTGGCCCAGGCGTCGAAGAGATCGCGGGCGGCGTGCCAGAGTTGCAGAGTCGCGTCAGTCGGCTTGTCGAGTGTCGAGCGGCGGGTGAAGGTGACGAACTCGCGATACGTGCCGCCGTGACGAAATTTGACGGTGACGCACCGCGACATGCGGCCCGTCCTGCGGAGGCGGCTAGCGACGTGCTCGACCTGACCCAGCAGGACGTCCCGCAAGACATCTGCGTCACCGATGTCCTGGCCGAATGTGTGCTCATTGCCGATGCCTTTGGCCTCGCGTTCGGGTACGACAGGTCGATCGTCGAGGCCGAGCGCGAGTCGCCTGAGACCTTGCCGTTCGGCGAAGAACTCGTCGGGCATGGTCATCACGTCACCGACGGTTTTGATGCCGAAGCGAGCGAGCTTCTTCTGGGCCGCCGGTCCGATGCCGGGAAGCGTGCCGATCGGCAGCGGGTCGAGGGTGGCGCGGACGGCGTGCGGCTCGATGACCACGAGCGCGTCGGGTTTCCTCAAGTCGCTGCCGAGCTTGGCCAGAAACTTGTTCGTCGCTACGCCGACGCTGCAGTTGAGGTTGACGGTCTGGCGGACACGTCGGCGGATATCGGTAGCGATGGTCGGGCCGTCGCCGAACAGGCGTGTGCTGCCGGTGACGTCGAGGTACGCCTCGTCAAGGCTGGCGGGTTGAACAAGCGGCGTGTAGCTCCGCAGAATGGCGAAAACCGCATCGCTCACCTCGCGGTACTTGGCGAAGCTGCCGCGGACGATGCGGGCGTGCGGGCACAGGCGAAGCGCTTCGCCCGTGGGCATCGCGCTGCGACACCCGAAGACGCGTGCCTCGTAGCTGGCCGCCTGCACCACGCCTCTTGGCGGTCGACCGGCGACGAGCGTCGGCACGCCCCGCAGTGACGGATCGTCACGCTGCTCGACCGACGCGAAGAAGGCGTCCATGTCGACATGCAGCACCGTTCGCGGCCAAGTCATTCGTCCACTTTGAAGCGGTCGCCGAGCTTGCGGATCGAGTCGGGCTCAGGGAACTGCTGATCGAGCAGGTTTGCTAAAGTTTCGGTTCGCTTTCGCTCGTCGGTCTCTTCGAGCAACGCCTGCTTCTCGTCAATGTCGTCGAGCAGGTCGAAGGCGAGTACATCGGCGAGCCTGGCGGTCGGCAGTGGTGAAGCAAAAAGCTTTTCGAGTTGGCCGGCGACAGGCGTGCCCAGGATTGGTGGGCGCCGGCACAGCCGCTGCATCCGCTCGCGGACGTCGCCAAGGTCGATCTCAAACGCCCGCCGGCTGCCGATAACTTGGAGGTCGGCTCGGCGGTACATGATGGGCTCGCCACCGTAGATGTCTTCGCCGACGTCGAGCTCACCTTCAATCTTGATGCGACAAACGCCGCGGACGAGCACGTTGTATCTGCCGTCAGGAAGGCGTTGGTGGTCGACGACGGTGCCGACGCAGCCGTGTTGGAAGAGCGCGGGTCCGTCCTCCATCGGGTCGACGCCTTCTCGGATGCGGCAGATGCCGATGAGTTTGCGGCCGTCGTACTCACCTTCGACGCTGTGCCGGGTCATTTGGCGGTAGCGACGCTCGAAGACGTGCAGCGGCAGGATCGCGCCGGGAAAAAGGACAACACCCGGCAGCGGGAAGAGTGGAACGGCATCAATGCGTTCGCCGTCGGCGTAGCCTTCGTCGTCGCGGTGTGCAGAGTCACCGTTGTCGCCGCTGGACGCCATGACACGAACGCTAGGGCCGCGACAGGCGGGTAGGTGTCTAAGCTGAGGTTGAATGATTTGTAACGTCCACCGACGACCCGCCGCGCATCGCTACGCCGTCATGGCGATGATGCTGTTCGCAACGGCCTGCACGGCCGACGTACCCGCACGCGAGCCGCCGATGGTTCAGGTCGAGGGCGTGCTGAGCGTGCCGGTCATGAAGGCGAGCGACCAGGCGAAGCTGGCCGAACACATGAACAAGAACGCCGTCGTGGTCGGTCGCATCGCCACCGCCGAGTGGAGCGCGAGCGGCAAGGTGATGATCGTGACCTTCGAAGGCGTCGACGAGAAGAAGTTCTCGATCGCGACATTCGAGCGGACGAAGAAAAGTTTCAACGACGCCTTCGGTGGCGACTTCAGGAACGCAGTCATCGGCAGCGACGTGCGACTCTCCGGTGAAATTCAGCCCTACGGCGGCTACGACAAAGACGAACCCGGCAACGAGGGACGGTTGCAGATGCTGCTCGTCAGCGCGCGGCAGGTCACGATCACGAAGCTCGCCGCGTGAGTGACCTCGACCTCACGATCCGCCGAAGCAAACGGCTCGAGCGTCGCCTGCGGGACGGCCTGAACGCCACCGGTAAGGGGCTTCATGAGCTGACAAGCTCCGTGCAGAAGCGTCTGCCCCGCGAAACGGTCAAAAAGCTCAGGTTTGTTGCAAGTGTTCGCAACGCGATGGTGCATGATCTCGACGTGACGAAGCTCGACGACAAGCGCGGCTTCGTGCAGGCCTGCGACGCCATCGAACGCGAAATCGACACCATTGCCGGCCCCGGCAGGCGTGACTCGTGGCGGCTGACGCTGATCGCAGTGGCCGTGATCGCTCTGTTCATCATCGTCGGCATCGCCGTCGCCATCTTCATGATGAACGAGCGCGGCATCAGACTGGAGTGGTCGTTCGGCTAGACGCAGCTACAAGAAAACCCGCAGGCAGAGCCTGCGGGCGTGTGCTTGTTAGCAACATGTCGCCCGATTCACTTGACATCGACGAAGCTGGCGACGCTTCGCAGGTCGAGAGCGTGCTGGCTGGTCGACTTGATCTTGGCCTTTGCTCCGACAACGAGCTCGGGGTGGACCTTGCGGGTGTACTTCACGTAGATCCGGCCGCCGCGACGCTTGGGGCGGTCACTGTGGTTCTTCTCACGGGCAGCAATAGGAGCACGGAAGACCGGGTCACCCATGAACAAACGCTCGAGCGTTTTGCGGGCACCCTCACGGTTGATGCTCTTGGTGATCGTGACGTCGAACATCTCGCCCGGGCGGACGGTGGGAAGGGCGGCAGTCGATGAGGCGCTGGTGTCGGACATAGGTCGGCTCCGGGTGGCCGCCACACTAGGCGCGGCTACCTGCTCATGACAAGCTGGCCATCTTCGCTGCGACCTGGCGCATGTCGCCGACAAACTCCGCCCGTGCCCGCTCGCGATCGGCATCGCTCGGTATCCGCAGGATTGCCGACGGGTGGATCGTGGCCATGAACCAAGGCGCGTAGGTCGACTCCATCGGCTCGCCACGGCTCTTCGTGACGCGAAAGTCCCGGCCCATCAGCGCCTGGGCCGCCGTGCTGCCGAGGGCCACGAGCATCGGCGGCTTGATCGTTTCCAGCTCCGTCTCAAGCCACGGCCTGCACGCGGCTATGTGCCGGGCCATGGGCTTTTGGTGCAAACGGAACTTGCCCTTGTCGATGAAGTGAAAGTGCTTGACCGTGTTCGTCACGTACACCTGGTCGCGGTCGACGCCCGCCTCGTGCAGCATCTCGTCCATGAGCTGACCGGCCGGTCCGACGAAAGGCTTGCCGGCTCGATCTTCATTGTCACCCGGCTGCTCGCCCACGAAGACGCATCGTGCGTCGCTCGGCCCTTCGCCGAAGACCGCCTGCGTCGAGCCGTTGTCGCACAACTCGCAGCCGCGACACGTTTGCACCGCCTCCCGCATCGAGCCGATCGTGTGGTCGGGCGGGATGAAGGCAGATGCACCCTTGGGTTTGCTCGCAGCCATGGCTGCCGTTCGAGCAATCATCGTGCCTGCCCGAGCGGGTGCTTCGCGGAGCAGGTCCGGAATGATCTGCGTCTCAGGCAGCGTCCGCCAATGCCGCACGTTCATCTCTGCCTTCATGGCCTTCACCTTCGGCCGGGCGGGGTTGAAAATGTTGGCGTAGTAGGTCCGCCAGACGTCTTCAAGCTCGTCGCTGTCCGGCGCTGCCGACGCCGGGACGCCGGGGCCGTAGGCGAGTTGCTTGCCGTTCCATGTGGCCGACGCGTCGGGCGTCAGGATGGTCCACCGCATCGAGCCGAACCGCTCGCGGAAGAAAGGCGTGCCGCGTCGAATGATGTGATGGTCGGGCCGATGGAAGGCGACGTAGTGCTCGCGCTCCTCCTCGACGATCTTCCGGAACCGCACGAACGCGTGCATCTTGTGTACGTCGCGGCGGATCATGGAGCAGCGACGGTCAAGTTTGACCACATCTGCGTCAGCCGGGTTGCCCATCAGTGTCGGCTCGCTTCGCAACCGCCAGAGCATCGCATACAGGAAATGCCAGCGGTCATCCGCGCGAAAGTCGGCGGCGATCTCGGCCTGCTTCACGAATCGCGGCGGCACCTTGAACACGCCGGCCGGTGTCGCTTCCGGGGCTTCGTCGGCAAGGCCCGGCAGAAGCGACTCGCTGCCGTCGTCGAACGTGACGTCTTCGGGCGACACCTCGGCAAGCACCAACCGCCTCGCCGCCCTTCGCCAGGCGTCGAACGTGGGCTCGATGACGACACGCCGCATAAGTCGACTTTAGGATGTGCCACAACGCATCATCGCCCGCCACGCAGCGACAGCATTGCCGCCACGAGTGCATCGGCATCGGTCGGTCGATCGTCCCGCTTGCGAACCCGATCCAGAAGCGTCTCGGCGTCGACGCGCTTCTCACCCAACGCTACGAGCGCGTCGACGGCGTCGGCTTCGCCGGGCGTGAGTGAGCCGATGGTCGACTGGGGTTTGGCGGGTGTCTGCTCGGTCGGCAGCGACAGGCCTGCGAAGCGGCCAACCTTGCCGGCGAGCTCGGCGATGATCGTTTCTGCCGCCCGTTTGCCGATCTGCGGGAGCTTGATAAGAGCCTTCGTGTCCTTGTTCTCGATCGCGGCGGCCACGTCGGCGGGTGGGACGGCCAGCGCCGAAGCGCCTTGCGTGGGCCAATGCCTTTTACCGTAATGAAAGCGTTGAAAAAGCCTTTGTCCTCGACGCTGGCGAACCCGATCAGCCGCGGCGTCAGGTTCCCGCCCGACGCGTCACCTTCGAGGTAGAAGATCGTTTGCAACGTGATCTCCTGCCCAACCCGCTGCTCGAGCGACGGCACGTCACCGGCCGGGATGAGCACCTCGATCGCCAGCGGGCCGTGCGTGATCGTTACGCGATCTTCTATCACGGCATCCAACGTCCCTGTCAGGCGAGCGATCACGCCGCAGCTTAGCGGGGGACGAGTCGCTAGCCTGTGGTCATGGAGGACCAGTCTCAAACCTTGTTTAACCCGCCAGAGTCGTTCCAGCGGCAGGCCCGTGTGCAGTCGATGGAGGAGTACCGCCGCCAATGGCAGCGGTCGGTCGACGATCCGGAGGCCTTCTGGGCACAGGCGGCCGATGAACTGCGGTGGTTCAAGAAGTGGGACAAGGTCCTGGAGTGGAACGAGCCTTACGCCGAGTGGTTCAAGGGCGGGCACATCAACGCAAGCGTCAACTGCCTAGACCGCATCGTCGACAGCGGTCGCGGCGAGAAAACTGCAATCCTTTGGGAAGGCGAGCCGGTCGAAGACGACAACCAAACCCCCGCCACGCCGCGTGAGGTTTCGCGGATCAGCTACCGCGACCTGCTGGCCGACGTGTGTCGCTTTGCTAACGCGCTCAAGGTGCAGGGTGTACAGCGGGGCGACATCGTCACGATCTACATGCCGATGGTGCCCGAGGCCGTCGTTGCGATGCTGGCGTGTGCGAGAATCGGTGCGCCCCACAGCGTCATCTTCGGCGGCTTCAGTTCGGCCGCCATTGCCGACCGCCTAGCCGACGCTAAGAGCAAATTCGTCGTCACCGCCGACGGTGGGTGGCGGCGCGGCAAAATCATCCCGCTCAAGGCCAATGTCGACGAAGCCGTTCGGCAAAGCGAGGGCGTCGAGAAGGTCATCGTCCTCAAGCGGTGCGATAATGACGTGACGATGGGCGAACGCGACGTCTGGTGGCACGACGCCGTCGCCGACATGACTGACCGGTGCGAGCCGGCGTCGATGGACGCTGAAGATCTGCTGTTCGTCCTCTACACCAGCGGTTCGACCGGCAAGCCCAAAGGCATCCTGCACAGCACTGCCGGGTACCTGCTGCACACGTACCTCACGTGCAAGTACGTCTTCGACCTCAAGGACGAAGATGTCTACTGGTGCACGGCCGACGTCGGCTGGATCACCGGGCACAGCTACATCACCTATGGCCCGCTCGCAATGGGTGCGACCGTCCTGATGTACGAAGGTGCCCCAAACTTCCCAGACTTTTCGCGGTTCTGGCAGATGGTCGAGCGGCACCGCGTGACCGTCTTCTACACGGCACCCACTGCCATCCGCGCGTTCATGAAGGCCGGACGCAACCTGGTCGACGCCAGTGACCTGTCGAGCCTGTCGCTCCTCGGCACCGTCGGCGAGCCCATCAACCCCGAGGCGTGGCGGTGGTACCACGAGGTCATCGGCGACGAGAAGTGCCCCATCGTCGACACCTGGTGGCAGACCGAAACCGGCGGCCACATGCTCAGCCCGCTGCCCGGTGCGACGCCGGCGAAGCCCGGCAGTGCAACGCTCCCCGTCTTCGGCATAGACGCCGCCGTCGTCGACCGCGACGGCAAGGAGGTCCCGCAGGGCGAGACCGGATTGCTCGTCATCCGCAAGCCCTGGCCTTCGATGCTCCGCGGCATCCTCGGCGACCCGGAGCGGTACGTGAAGACCTACTGGAGCGACGTCCCCGGCATGTACTTCAGCGGCGACGGCGCCCGCCGCGACGCCAACGGCTACTTCGAAATCACCGGCCGCATGGACGATGTCCTCAACGTCAGCGGCCACCGCCTCGGCACCGCCGAAGTCGAAAGCGCATTGGTCGCCCACGAGTCCGTCGCCGAGGCGGCCGTGGTGGGCGTGCCGCACGAGGTGAAGGGCGAATCGGTCGCCGCCTTCGTGATCCTCCGCGAGGGCTTCGAGCCCGGCGACGATCTCAAGGCCGCACTGCTCAAGCAGGTCGCCACCGAGATCGGCAGCTTCGCCCGCCCCGACAACCTCACCTTCGCCGACGGCCTGCCCAAGACTCGCTCGGGCAAGATCATGCGCCGCCTCCTCCGCGAAGTCGCCGCCGGCGGCGAGGTGAAGGGCGACGTCACGACGCTCGAGGACATGAACGTCGTCAGCAAACTCCGCGAGGGGTGAGCCCGACGGCGGGCACGACGGTCTGGCTGTCGGGCTTCAACGCCAACGTCAATGGGCAGACGGGCCCGGCCTGCCTGCCGATCTCGACCAACCTGCCCGGCGGCGCCTCGACCGTCCGGACGGACGTCGCGGCCCCGGTGAAGGAACTCCGCATCGCGGCGTGATCGACGAGACGCGTTCCAGTTGAAGGCCGGGCCCGCGAGGGCCCGGCCTTGTCGTTTGCGGAAAGCATGCGTGCTTGCAGTCGCGCGTTGTGCTGAAGCACGACCTACTTCGCTAGATCACGTCTGCCTACAGACGCCAAAACGTAGAGAACTGGGGCGAAGATGATCAGCATGCAAGCGCCCTGCCCATCAACGACGATGTGGGCGCACATCGCACCGATAGCTCCTAAGAATGACACCACCCAGATAGATGAGAGCGACTTACAAACGAAGCGGCCAACCAGTACCGCAAGCAACATCGAACCGAGTTGGCCGATGAGCGACAGCGTGTCTGAATCGATTGGCATTGCCATCTTCGATATCTTTGTGTGCAGTCCGCGATTGATCATGGACTAGCCAAGTAGGGTGGGTGCCACGGCATGAGAGAACGGTTGCCGTGGCACCACGCCTTTCCGTTACGCCGCCTCACGACTTCCCGAACCCCGCCGCGTGGCGCCAGCGGGCGAGTTGGCCGAGGTGGTACGCCTCGTGCGGGATCAGCATGAACGTCACGAAGTGCCCGGCCGACTTGGACATGCCCTCGATCGACTTCGGCGTCGCGGCGAAGTCGGCGTCGCTCGCCTCGCGGACGGCATCGACCAGGTCGGCGTGGACGTGGTCGAACATCGCGACGAGCTCGGCCTTGGGCGGGTAAATCGAGCGGTCGGCGGTCGGGGTCGTGTCGGGGCCGGCGAAGGCCTTGTAGTCCATCATGCACATCGGCTCGCGGCCGAGGACGAAGCGGGCGTAGTCGAGGGCCCCGCACAGGTGGGCCAGCGTCCAGGCCGGGTGGTTCGGACAGCCGGCGGGCTGCTCGGCCCAGCGGTCGTCGGGCACGTCTTCGACAGCTTCGCGGACCCACTGGTGGGAGTCGGCGGACAGGTCGAGCAAGATGTCGCGGTTCATGGGCGGCAGGATAATGTTCGGAAGATGGTAAAGCAATGGTGGCGTGAACGGCGGCCAGCGTCCGATACCATTCGATAATGACCGACCGACCCGGAGCACTGCGCACCGCGGGCTGGCTGAGTGCCGCCGCTCTTTGGCTGTTCTGCGCGATTGCGGTGGCCGACTTTTCTCCGCTGGATTGGCCGACGCACGCGGTGCGGCCGGTGCCACAGGACGTGACGAACGTCGCCGGCAGCGTCGGGGCATTCGTCGCGTACCACCTTGTCGTTGCCATCGGTCCGGCCGTCTGGCCGCTATTGGCGGCGACGGGCGTGCTGTGCGCCTTCGGCTTTGCAGGATACAAGCTGAGCGACCTGTGGCTGCGGGCGCTGGGGCTGGTCGTGCTCGTCGCGGCTGTCGGCGGGATCACGACGCAGTTCGGTCTGGACGTTTACCGCCTGCCCGAGGGTGACGGCGGCGTCGTGGGTCTGGCTGTCAGTCACCACCTCGGTAATCACTTCGGCGTCGCCGGGACGAGGTTGGCGCTGCTGGTTGCAACGGTGGTGGGGCTGTTGCTGATGGCCGACGAGGTGTTCCTGCACTGGCCGGCGAAGGTGCTGGCCGGCTTCCGCAGTGCACGGGAGAAGGCAGAGGGCAAGACGCCTGTCGTGGTGACGGTGCCGTCGATCCCGCGGCCGACCATGCCGAAGCTGTCGATGCCGACGTTGCCCCGGTTTCGGCTGAAGTTTGCGGAGAAGAAGGAGAAAAAGGTCGTCGCCGTCGCAGATACCAAGCCGAAGCGGAACCGGTTTGCCGACGATGACGGGCCTGCCCCGGACGCTCCAGACGTCGAGGCCGAGCTGCCGGACATCATCGCGCAGGAGGACGCACTCGAAGAGGAAGACGAGGCCGAGCTGCCAGAGGCACCGGAGACGGACGTCGAAGAAGCGCCCGGCCCGCCCAAGCGCGACCTGTCTAAGATCAAGGTGCGTCTGGCCAAGAACAACGTGCCCAAGCAGACGGCCCCAGTGCAGCAGGAGCTCGACGACTACGAGCTGCCCGATTGGGAAGATCTGGCCGAGCCGGAGAACGACTTTGCGGACAAGCAGGAAGAGTTTGTCCGCGAGAAGGCGGCCCAGCTCGAGGAGGCGTTCGAGGAGTTCAATGTCGACGCCAAGGTCGAGGCGATCGACACCGGTCCTGTCATCACGATGTACGAGATCAGCGTGGCCAAGGGCACAAAAGTCGCGCAGATCACCGGCCTGTCGAACGACCTCGCCCGCACGCTGTCAGCCGAGTCGATTCGCATCGTCGCCCCGATTCCCGGAAAGAACACGATCGGCATCGAGGTGCCAAACCAGGACAAGGAGAAGGTCCGGCTCAAGGACCTCATGCAGCAGGCGCCTGCCAAGACGCAGAAGATGCACATTCCGATCTTCCTGGGCAAGGATTCCCAGGGAAATCCGCTTATCGACGACTTGGCCCGGATGCCGCACTGCCTGATCGCGGGCACGACGGGCAGCGGCAAAAGCGTCTGCATCAACACGGTGATCATGTCGATCCTGTTCACGCAGCGGCCTGACCGTGTGAAGCTGATTCTCGTCGACCCGAAAGTGGTCGAGATGGCGCCATTCAAGGACGTGCCGCACCTGATGTGCCCGGTAATCACCGACGCCGCCAAGGCGGCGGGCGTGCTGGAGTGGGCGTGCACGAAGATGGACGAGCGTTACGAGCTGCTTGCCGAGGCGGGCGTTCGCAACATCGCTGGCTACAACGCGCTGGAGCGCGACGAGCTCATCGAGCGGATGGATCCGGCCACGCCTGAGGAAGAGGCCAAGATTCCCAAGCACATGCCGTACGTCGTCGTCATCATCGACGAGTTGGCCGACCTCATGATGACCGGTGGCAAGGAAGTCGAAGCGAGCATCGTCCGCATCGCACAGAAGGCCCGAGCCGTCGGTATCCACCTGATTCTCGCGACACAACGGCCGCAGGCGAATGTGGTGACGGGGCTTATCAAGGCGAACATGCCGAGCAAAATCGCCTTCCGCGTGAGCTCCAAGATGGACAGCCGCATCGTGCTCGACCAGAACGGTGCCGACCTGCTGCTGGGCCAGGGCGACATGCTCTACCTGCCACCCGGTGCGGCCCGGCCGATGCGAAGCCAGGGCACGTACATCGACGACAACGAGATTCGCCTGAGCGTCAAAAAGGTCAAAGCGTTGGCCGACGCCCAGTACGAGCCCGAACTCGTCCAGATCAAGAACGGCGTCACGGTCGACTCAGACGAAGAACGTGACGAGCTGTACGAAGACGCGGTCCGCGTGGTCCTCGAAACCAAACGCGGCAGCGTGAGCCTGCTGCAGCGCAAGCTGACCATCGGCTACGCCCGGGCCTCACGCATCATCGAAGCCATGGCCGCCGACGGGTTGGTGGGCGAGTACAAGGGTGCCCAAGCCCGTGAGGCGACGGTCACGCTTGAAGAGTGGGAACAGCTCAAAGCCGAGCAAGCCTCACCTGACGACGCTGTAGAAGACGCTGACGAGGAAGACCTTGAGGAGTACGAGGACGAGGCGTACGAAGAGGACGCCGACAACTCGACGCGCGAGGCGGCCTAGCCGGTCGGTGCCCACGGGGGCGTGCGTGACCTGCTGTCGTTGCCGCTCCGGTGGTAGAATCGGTCATGCCCGATGCCACCGCACCTCAGATGAACGGCCTGTCGACCCGCTCGCTCCACGCCGGCCACGTGGTCGACGAGCAGAAGTCGCGGGCGGTGCCGATCTACGCGACTTCGAGCTTTACGTTCGATAGCACCACCCACGCGGCCGAGTTGTTCGGGCTCAAGAGCTTCGGCAACATCTACTCGCGGCTCATGAACCCGACGGTCGACGTGCTGGAGAAGCGCGTGGCTGATCTCGAAGGCGGGGCGGCGGCGCTCGGTTTTGCCAGTGGCATGGCGGCCATCCAGGCGGCGATCTGCACGATCTGCCACAGCGGGCAGAACTTCGTCTCTGCCACGAGCCTCTACGGCGGCACGCACTCGCTCTTTTCTCACACGCTCAAGTCGCTCGGCATCGAGGTCCGTTACTTCGACCCGACAAAGCCCGAAGAGATCGACGGACTTGTCGATGAAAACACGCGGTGTGTCTACGCCGAAACGATCGGCAACCCGAAGTGGGACGTGCCCGACCTCAAGGCCTTGGCCGAACGGGCCCACGCTTTCAAGTTGCCGCTGATCGTCGACAACACGAGCGCGAGCCCGGCCCTGTGTCGGCCGATCGAGCACGGGGCGGATGTCGTCGTTCACTCGACTACAAAATATCTCGGCGGACACGGCACGCACGTTGGCGGCATCGTTGTCGACTCTGCCAGCTTCGCCTGGGCAGACAATCCTGAGAAGTGGCCGGAGTTCTGCTCGCCCAACCCGGCCTACCACGGCATGGTCTTCGAAGAGTCCCTACGCGGGATCGGAAACGTGGCGTACATCATCCACATGCGGACCAACTGGCTCCGCGACACCGGGGCAGCAATGAGCCCGTTTGCCGCCTTCCTGTTCATCCAGGGCATCGAGACGTTGGCCCTTCGCATGCGGGCCCACAGCGATAATGCGATGCGGGTGGCCCAGTGGCTCGAGGACCATGACGCGGTGGAGTGGGTGAACTACCCGGGCCTGCCGTCACACGCACAGCACGAGGTGGCCAAGCGGATGCTCGCCGATGGCTGCGGCGGATTAATGTCCTTCGGCGTCAAAGGCGGGAAAGAGGCGGGCGAGAAACTCGTCAACGCGGTGAGGCTCATCAGTCACCTCGCCAACATCGGCGACGCCAAGACGCTGATCATTCACCCGGCAAGCACGACGCATGCTCAGCTCGCTGAAGACGAACAACGACGCGCAGGCGTGTCACCGGAGACGGTGCGGCTGAGCGTCGGCATCGAAGACTTTGAGGACATCGTCGCCGACCTCGATCAGGCGCTGAAGGCCTGACAAACCTCTGCGAACGCGAGCGACGTGAGGGGTTCCAGACGCCTCACGTCGAAAGGTGCACTCCTGTTCCTTTGCTCGTCCGATTCGTCAATCCGTTGAAGTGCCTCGACTGCGCTCGGGATGATGGATGAACTCGCTACAGGAAAGCCAGCTCTAACGGCTACGCGCCAGCTCTAATTGCTGCGCGTAACGAGCCACAGGCCGTAGATGATCGCGAGCAGGCCGGCGACGTCGAGGCCGACCATGAACCACATGCCGCCCTTGCCGCCGAGCGCGTGCTGTGTGTCGACGACGGTCGACACAGCCATCAGCGGGGCCAGGGCGACGAGGGCGAGCCACCACCAACCGCTCATGCCACCCGAGCGAAGCAGCCACGCAGCAGCGAGTCCGACAGCGCCGCAGACGAGCCAGGCGACAGGCCACGCCCACAACACCGTCTGGCCCTTCCACTTGAGGTAACCGAGCAACGCTGCCGACAGCGGATACGTCGCACCCACGATCAGCAGAATCATCCGGCCGGCGGCAACCTGTTCGTTCACTGGGCGGTCCGGGCCAGTGGCATCGGGACGACGGTCACCTCGCCGAACTCGGACAGCTGTTCCTCGACGATGTCCGCCGGAGCGACGACGACGATCGAGAAGTTCTCCGGATTGCCGTAGGTCGCAACGACGTTCTGGACGTCTTGGGCCGTGACTGCACTGATCTTTTCGCCGTAGGTGTTGTAGTAGTCGAGCGGGTAATCGTTCAGCAGGATGCTCGACCGAAGGCCCGACAGCTGGCCGACGGTCTGCTGGCTCAGCACGAGGCTGCCTGCGACGCGACGTTGCGCGTCGAGTAGTTCGACCTCGGTGACGGGCTCGCTGGCCATTGTTTTGAGCACGTCGAAAGCCGTGGTGATGGCCTCGGCTGTCGTCTCGGGTTTCGTGGCGAAGCCGACGGCGAAGTCGCCGCTGTGACGGCTCGGGCCAAAGCGCCCGCCAGCCCCATACGTCAGACCCTTCTCGGCCCGCATCGCACGGTTGAGTCGTGACTCAATGCCACCCGACAGAATTTGGGTCGCCACGCTGGCAGCGTACTTCTCATCGGAATCAGACTTAAACGAGCGATTGCCCATGCGGACGGCCGCCTGACCGCCACCGGGGTTATCGACGAGTAGAATCTTCGGCTGGTAGTCGCCCAACGTGTACGTTTCGTCGGCGATCGCGTCGACGTCGGCAGACGTGACGTCGCCAAGCATCTTATTCGCAAAGGCTTCGGCCTCGTCACGGTTCATGTCACCGGCGAGGATCAGCGTGCGCTTCGGGTTCTTGTAGGCGGTGTCGGCGTAAGCGACGGCGTCATCAAGGCTGAGCCCGGCGATGACAGCGGGTGTGGCCGATCGACCTGCCGGCGCGTCACCGAACAGCAGCGTGTCGAACTCTCGAGCAGCGACGCCTGACGGGTCGGACAGGGCTTGCTGCAGTCCGCCCGCCGCTCGGGCTCGCAGGTTCATGAACTCGCGCTCGTCGAAGTTGGGTTGCGTCAACAACTCGCTGACGAAGTTGGCGGCCTCTTCGGATGCTTGTTTCGGGAAGCTGGCATTGACGCTCGTGTGGTCGCCGCCGTCACCGGCTGAGAGACTGATGCCAAGCGCATCGAGCTGCTCGTTCTGCTCGGTGGCGCTTCGGCCGGCCGAACCACGCGTCAGCAAATCGGCGGCGAGGCTGGCGAGGCCGACCTTGTTGTCAGGCAACGCGTCGCCACCAAAGCCGTTCATGATCAACGTCATGCCCACCAGCGGCAGACGCGTGTCTTGAATCAGGATCACATCCGTGTCGCCGACGGCGAACTCTTCACCCGTGTTGAAGTCAGCCGAAATGGTCTCGGTAGGGATGGGCGTCTTGGTCGGGTACGACTCAGGGAAGTCGAGCTTTGCGGCGTCCGACATCGGCTGCGTGCTCGGCGCTTCTTCGGCTGCCTCCATGCCCTCGACGGCAGCCTTGACCTGCTCGTCGGCTGTGTCGCCACCTTCGGGGTCACGACCGGGCAAGTATGTCAGGGTCGAGACCTTGCTGTCCTTGAGGTAGTGCTTGGCGACGCGGGCAATGTCATCGCTTGTGATGGCGTCGATCTTGTCTGCCTGGTTGTTCGCGTCCTGCGGGTCACCGCCAAATGCCCACGCCTCGGCGAGGCTACCGGCGACGCTGTCTGCCGTCTGCTGGCCACGCAGGATGGCGAGCTTCATCTGTGTCTTGGCCTTGGCGAGCTCTTCGTCCGTGACGCCTTCTTCGGCGACGCCGTTGAGCACGTCCATCGTTGCCTTCTCGACGGCCGCGGGATCCTGACCCGGGAGTACGAAGATGCTGGCGAACATGAGGCCTGCATCCTCGAGCCGGTACATGCCGGCCGACGCCTGCTGGGCGAGCGGCGGCTTGCCATCTGCACCGGCGACAAGCGCCTGATACATGCGGCTGGACCGGCCTGTGCCGAGGATGTTGCCGAGCACTTCCAGGGCGATCACGTCATCATCCGCCCAGCCGCCCGCCTTGAAGGCGAGCGTCAACGATGCAAGCGGGGCACGCTCGACATAGACGGTCTTTTCTTTCCGCTCGGTCTGCTCCGGCTCCGTCGGGCTCGGCCGCGGCACGTCGGCGCCGCGGGGAATCCAGCCGTAGTAGCTCTCGACCCACTCCTTGGCCTCATCGACGTCGAAATCACCGGCAATAGCCAGGACCGCATTGTTGGGAACGTAGTAGAGGTCGAAAAAGTCTTGCAGCTCTTGCGGCTGAGCCTCAAGCAGCTGATCCATATCGCCGATGGGCGTCCACTGGTAGTGCGACTCGTCGAAGGCGAGGTTGAAGAAGTCGATCGACTGCTTGCCGTAGGGCGGGTTGGCGACGCGGAGCAGGTACTCCTCGTTGACGACGCTGCGTTCGGTTGTGAACTTCTGTGCATCAACCTTGAAGGACGCCATGCGGTCGGCCTCGAGGTACAGGGCCATCTCGAGCGCGTTGCTCGGGACGGTGTTGACGTAGGCCGTCTGGTCGAACGAGGTGAAGGCGTTCGAGTTGCCACCGACGCCGTTGACAGAGGCCATGTGTTCTTCATTGGCCACGTGTTCACTGCCGCTGAACATCATGTGCTCGAATAGGTGAGCAAAGCCTTGGCGATTGGGCTGCTCGTCCTTGGAGCCGACGTGGTAGAGGACGCGGACGTGGACGACGGGGGCATTGTCCATCGGCGCGTAAATGACGCGCAAACCGTTGTCGAGCGTTTGAGTCGTAAAGTCGATGTCGGGAACCACGATGTCGACGCTAACGGCGTCTTCCATTTGTGTCGCCGGCGAATCGGCAAGAAGCGTCGCGGCGGGCAGGGCGACAGCGAGGGACAGCAGCGGGGCGATGCGCATGATCGCCAAGGCTACGCACGCAAATTAAGAAGAAGCCGGCCACCCAAGGGCGGCCGGCTCCGGAAGCGTTGAAGATGCGAATGGTCTCAGGCCGTGACCTGCCGACGGCGCAGGCCGACGAGCGAGAGCAGCGAAAGGCCGGCCATTGCGGCCATGGGCTCCGGAATGACGACACCGATGGCTTCAACAGAAGCAACCAACTCGCCTGTTGGAACTGTCGTGGCATCTAAAAGTTCGAGCCGAACCGTGTATTCGCCGGGACCAAAGTCGGGAACCAGAAAGCTCGCGGCAGCAACTGCCGTCAGGTTCACCGAATTTGAAATGACGAATTGAGCATCGCTTGGTGAGTAGCCGCTTGTAAAGAACCCGTCACCGTCATCTAGGCTCTGATCAGACGAGAGAGTGTTGGCATCGGTGACTCTGAACGCAGTCTGGTTGAAGGCAGTTGCAGAGGTTGGATCGATGTCAATCAGGAAGCGAATGAAGAAGTCGTTGTACGCTCCAGCATTAGAATTTCCGGGTGTAAACTGGTAGTCAAACTGGAAATCGTCACTGTTTCCGACCACTCCGTCATCTTCGCGGATCGTGTATCGGTTGCCACTGACGCTACCAAGTGGCGGAAAGCGGTTCCGAATCTTCAACGCAAGCTGATCATTCGTCGTTTCATTTGTGGTGATGACGAAGTCAGTCCCTGGTATGCCGCTGCCCGCAAGAAACTCACTCGACGTCCCCGTCTTAAATGGAGAAATCGTTGTTTCGGTGACGGTTCCAGCGCCAACTGGTGCAGCAGCAGCCGCAACAGCTGTGGCCATTAAGATGTGTTTCATTGGTATTGATGTCTCTTCCCTGCCGCCTTGACCCCCCGGGACCATCCCAAGATTAAGGCAACGTAACCGGCGGCATTATGGGCCAGTCCGACAACACATGCAAGTGACTCTGCCAACTTGTCCGAGCCGAAGCTCGGTGGCTTGCTCCACCCACGGCCACACCTGTCGGTACTTGCAGCCGCGAATCGAGGCGTACTAGCCTGTTGCCCCATGCGACGCCCCAAACTCTCCATCATCGGTGCCGGCAACGTCGGCGCAACCTGTGCCGTCTGGGCCGCACAGAAGCAACTCGGCGACATCGTCCTCGTCGATATCCCGCAAGCCGACGGCATGCCGCAGGGCAAAGCCCTCGACCTCGCTCAGGCAGCGCCGATCGAAGGGTTCGACTCCAACATCATCGGTGCCACCGACTACGGCCCGACCGAAGGCAGCGACGTCGTCATCGTCACCGCGGGCCTGCCGCGTAAGCCGGGCATGAGCCGCGACGACCTCATCGCCAAGAACACGGTCATCGTCCGCGACGTGGCCAAGCAGGTCGCCCAGCATTCGCCCAACGCGGTCATGATCGTCGTCAGCAACCCGCTCGACGCGATGGTCTACGTCGCCTGGAAGGCCAGCGGCTTCGAGCCGCACAAAGTCGTCGGCCAGGCGGGTGTGCTCGACACCGCCCGGTATCGCACGTTCCTGGCCCGCGAGATCGGCTGCAGCGTCGAGGACGTCACCGCCCTTCTCCTCGGCGGGCACGGCGACGACATGGTGCCGCTCAAGCGTTACACCTTTGCCGGCGGCATTCCCGTCGAGCAGCTCATAGAGGCCTCACGACTCGAAGAAATCATCGACCGCACCCGCAAGGGCGGCGCCGAGATCGTCGGCCTGCTCAAGACCGGCAGTGCGTACTACGCCCCGGCGTCGGCGAGCGTGCAGATGGCCGAGAGCATCATCCGCGACAAAAAGCGGATCCTGCCGTGTGCCGCTTACTGCGACGGGCAGTATGGCATCGACGGCTACTTCGTCGGCGTCCCCTGCGTCCTCGGCACCGGCGGCGTCGAGAAGGTGCTCGAGATCGACCTCGACGATGAAGAGAAGAAGGCCTTCCAGGTCAGCATCGACCACGTCAAGGAACTCGTCGAGGTCGCGCAGAAGGCGTAGGCATCTGAAGCGAGCCCCTATCGTCAGCGAGGGGTCTTGATCGGTCGTCCAGAGACCCTCCCTCACGGTCGGGGCTCGCTCTGTGCGGGACTCATCCGACCACGGGCAAACGACCTTTCGGGATCTTGTCGCGTTCGATCATCGACTTTCCGAGCACATCGTCGGCGTGCTTGCGGAGCTGCTCGGCACTCGTAAACAGGTGGTCGTACTCGTACTCGCCGCCGTGCCATTCGCAGCCGTCGGTCGTGTAAGTACGGCAAATTCTCGGCCGCGTCTCGTAGACGCCGCAGCGATTGTCGTCCTGCAAATGCTTGCATTTGCTGGCGAATGCGAGGTACCATTGGCCGTCTTCGACGAAGACGTGAACCGCCTCGTGCATGAGGTACCACCGGATGTTGTCGTAATCGTGGGCCGTCTCGGGGTTGTCCAGCGGCAGGGCAACTTGGCGGCAGCAGAGGGCTGCGCACTTGGCGCACAAGGGCGTGACGACTTTGCTGTCCTTGGTCTTCGACATCGACCTCCACCATATCGGCAAGCCCCTGCCGACGCGCCAAGGCTCACGCATGACGCCGAAGCTGCTGGCCGGGTTGCCCAAAACCAACATGTCGCTGTTTCACCGCTGCCGCTTCGCCGTCGGTGATCCGGCGGCATGGCTGGAGCTGCCGGGCGAGACCGTCTTCATCTGCCGCGACATCGAAGTCGACCGGGCCAGGCAGAACGTCAAGGCCGACCGCGTGCTATGTCCGGCCGATGTTGTCGATTGCGAGCAACTCAGCGGAGAGCGAGATGTTGCAACCGCTCAGGCCGTCGCGGCCTTGCTCACAGCGGCGGGGCAGACGGTCGTCTTCGGCGACCGATCGCTCGGACTCGTCTACAGCGACGTGCTTGGCGAAAGCGGCGTCGAGGTGAAGCTCGACCCCGACCTCGGCATTTCAGACCGCCGCAGCAAGTCAGCCGAAGAGATCGAGCGGCTGACGCATTGCCAGTCCGTTGCGGAAAAGGCGATGCAATATGCCGGCGACATCATCCACTTGGCGGGCGTCGACGGCCGTGGGCGGCTGACTCACGAGAGCGATTGCCTCACGAGCGAGCGGCTCAAGGCGATGATCGAGATCGTGTTGCTCTCGCACGGCTTTGCCAGTGACGGCGGCATCATCGTCGCCGGCCCGCCGGCCAATCACGATTGTCATGACGCGGGAACCGGGCCGTTGCTGGCAGACGATCCGATCATCGTCGACATCTTCCCCCGCGACCGGTCGTCGCTCTATTGGGGCGACGTGACGCGGACGTTCGTCCATGGCACGCCGAGTAAAGAGCTGCAAGAGATGCACGCGGCGGTTTGCCAGGCCAAGGCCGCGGCCATGGCCGTTGTGCGGCCGGGGGCGACCGGTGCGGACGTCCATGCTGCGACGGTCGCGACGCTTGAAGAACACGGCTTCCGTTTCGGCCCGGCCACTGATGACGAGCCCACCATGCCTCACGGCACCGGCCATGGCATCGGTCTCGAGGTTCACGAAGCCCCACTTCTGGACGGCAGGGGCGGGCCGCTCGTCGAGGGTGATGTCCTGACGATTGAGCCCGGCCTTTACGGCAAGCGGGCGGGTGGCGTCCGTGTCGAAGACATGGTTGTCGTCACCAGCGACGGGTGCGTCAACCTGAACATGCTGAGCGAGACGTTGTAGAGTGCGTCGTGCGAATCATTGCGGGCGAGTTTCGCGGGAGAAAGCTTCTCGGCCCAGCCGATCAGGCGACGCGGCCGATCACTGATCGGGTCAAGCAGGCGATGTTCGACACGCTTATGCCTTACCTGGCCGGGGGTGGCCACGTTTACGACGTTTTCGCCGGCACCGGTAGTTTTGGTCTGGAATCGATGAGCCGCGGCGCCAGTGGCTGCACGTTTTTCGAACGGCACAAGCCTGCCCTCGAACGGCTACGACGAAACATCGAGACGCTCGGCATTGTTGCCGACTGCACCATCCGCGTTCGCGACATCTACAACGGCGAGTTCCTCGATTTGCCCGAGGCTGACGTGATCTTCCTCGACCCGCCTTACGAGCATGTTCGCAAGCGGACGGACGACGTGCAGCGGCTCATCGACAAGTTAAGCGAGCGGCTTAGGGGTGACGGCGTCATCGTGTTTCGGCACGACAAGGCCGACGACGACGTGTTCTTCGAGCGGGAGCAAAGCCGACGCTCCTGGGGCGGCATGACGGTCCGGCTGTGCCGCTAGAGGAAGCGGCGACTTACGCGTTGCCGATGCGTGGGCCGGTCTGCACGAACTTCAAGAGCGATCGCCAATCGGCGAATGTCGCGACGCTGGCGAAGAGCACTTCTGCAGCGGTCGTTGCGACGCGGAGCAGCAGGGACAGGAAGAACAGGAACGCCCACCAGGCGTCCTGCCACTGGACCGGGTTGAACAGGTCGAAGAAGCCCGTCGGATTCTCGAACTCGCGGGCCATGGCAGTCTGGCGAAAACCCTCAATGGCAGCCTCCTTGACGTCTTCTGGGAGGAGCAGTGCTAGCGCGCCGACGAAGACAAGCTCGCGAATGCCGATGCCTGCCGGCGCGAACTTGGCGAGGTGCCCGACTGAGAATGCGAGCGCCCAGGCGGCCAAGACCGGCATGAAGACGTGGCCCCAATCGTCAGGCGCAAGCGGTCCACTGATGAGCAACCAGACGGCGGTGCCTTGCCAGGCGACGCCTGCGGTTTGCCACAGCGCCAGCGGCAGCAATCGACCGCCGGCCAGTCGAGTGCGGCCGCCGCGACCGATGAGGGGCATCAGCCGGTAGAACACCTTCGGCGAGGCCAGAATGAGGTTAGCCGGCACCAGCGCCAGCAACGCCATCCACAAAGGTCGCCACGCCGGGGCGTCGGTCCATAGCGACCACCATGCTCCGATGCAGGCCACGATGAGAGCACCGACCAAAGCGAGCCCACTCTCGGTTCGGCCGGCCGCGTGGGCTTGTGGGCCACTGGCGCCATAGGGCCGCACGAGTTCCATCCGCAGCACAACAAAGGTGCGGCCCGGCACGATCCGCGCCAGGTGACCCAGCGACCAGATCCTTGTCGCCGGCCGCACCGGCATCGGCCGTCCAAGGCCGCGTAACACCTGCCACCACGTCGAGGCCCGGAACAATAACAAGCCGAGCGCGAACATGGTCGTGCCGAGCACGATCGACAGGACGTCGAGTTGCCCCAGCCGATCCTCGACCGACTGCCATTCGTCCACCACCGGCTCGACGACGAAGAAGAGCACGCCCATCGTCAGTGTCACGACGACGAGCCTGCGGAACCACGGCGACAGCTGCCTCGCCAGACGAACGAGCTTTTGCCGCTGTGTCGCGTCGAGACCGATGATCTCGTCGCTGACCATTTCGGTCGCTCCGCCGATGCGTCGCCTGCGGGTCGGCAGCAGGCGGACGCCGTATTTGCGAAGCGTCTTGCGGAGGAACTTACGGATCGGCGGGACCCAGCGGGTCAAGACGATGTTGAGCAGCCACAGGCCGACCCAGGTGACGCCCATCGTGACCGGTGCCGCCAAGGCGGTGATGCCGACCAACTTGGCGACGGTGCCGACGCCGTAGTCCTGAAGCGGCAGTCGGGCGACGATGCGCTCGTAGTAGTGCCACGCCGCCCACATCAGGCCTGCCGTGACGAGCACACTGAAGAAGGTGATGAGCCCGGTAAAGAGGGTCGACTCGATCGGCAGGCGTCTGCCGCGGAAGACGTGCGTTGTGATCTTCCGCTTCCCCGGCAGCGTCACAAGGGCAAAGCCGACGATGAACAACGGAATCCCACCCGGACCGGGGAGCAGCACGCCCAGGATCGGGCTGGCCAAGATAAATACCCAGCCGACCACGTTCTTCAGGACGAAGACGAGGTAGTTGCGGACGACGCGGTCGAACCACGAGAGCTCACTGACTGGCGTTCTACGCTCACGCGGCAACGTCGGCTTGTTCGTCTCGACGTCGTCCACGGGCGCGGCAGCATAGAGGACAAGCAGCCCGGTGCGTCGACAACCCTTCGAGAACCCGCTCGTGCCTCCATAGCGGTCCTGCCCACGCGTCAGGCGTCACTGGAGGAAAATGCATTCTCATAGTGACGCACCACGGACTCGGCCCCACCCGGCAGCACGACCGCCACGATGTCGAATCTGACGACCGGGTCGTCATCAAGCGTCCGACGGTGGGCGGCGGCGACCTTGAGGATCTGGCGTCGCTTGTGGTGCCCGACGCGAAGTTCCGGCTGACTGTCGGCCCGTTCGCCCGTCTTGACCTCGACATAGACGATCTGGTCGCCGGTTCGGCAGATCAGGTCGAGCTCGCCGCTCGGGCAGGACCAATTGCGGGCCACGATGCTGTAGCCGAGCTTGCGGAAGAATTGTGCAGCAACGTCTTCGCCACGACGACCGAGTTCGTGATGCTTGCCGCGACGGACGGTCGGGCGTTGTAGGTGCGAGACGAGCTTGCGGAGCCACACGGGCCGACTGTAGAACCGTCTTTGAGCGGCCTGTGGGATTGCGAGCGTTGCCGCGGCCGATGAAGGGGCTATAGTGCCGGCCCGACTTGGCCGGCGTGGCCTTGTCCCCATACGCACTGCCCCTAGATAAAGCTCCGACTTCCTCAGATGGCTGTTAAGATTCGCCTTACTCGCATGGGCCGCCGGCACCGCCCGTTTTACCGGGTCTACGCCATCAACGACCAGAGCAAGCGCGACGGCCGTCCGCTCGAACAGCTCGGTCACTACGACCCGCTCGAAGCTGATCAGGACAAGCAGTTTGTTTGCGACCTGGACCGTGCCAAGTACTGGCTCGGCGTTGGCGCAATCCCCAGCGAGACGGTCAGCACCTTGCTCAAGAAGGCCGGTGTCGAGCACAAAATGCTCCGCCTGCCCAAGCCGGGTAAGCCCAAGCCGGTTGAAGGTGAAGAGGCCAAGGGCGAAGAAGCCAAGGCCGACGCCTGAGGCCAATGCTTTAAGTGAACGAGACGACGGGAGACGAGCCACCGGCTTCGTCTCCCGTTGCTTTGTGTCGTCTCGGTGACGCTGCTCGCCAATGCCCGCTCCGCATGCTCCGCATCGATGTTGTCAGCCTCTTTCCCGAGATGTACGCGGGCGTGCTCGGCACCTCGATTCCCAAGCGAGCGGCCGACAAAAGGCTTGTCGAATACGCGCTGACCGACATCCGCCCATTCGGTGAGGGCAAGTATGGCAAAATCGACGACCGCCCGTTCGGCGGTGGGCCCGGCATGATCATGATGCCGCAGGTGCTTGCCGCGGCGACCGATCACGCGCTGGCACTTGACGCCAGACCCGCCCGGCGGCTGCTAATGACACCGGTCGGTAAGCCATTCGACCACGCCACCGCCGCCAGCCTTGCGTGCGAGGAGCGTCTGCTGATCTGCGCGACGCACTACGAGGGCTACGACGAACGTTTCCGCGAGGCGTACGACTTCGAAGAGATCAGCCTCGGCGACTTCGTTCTCAGCGGCGGTGAGTTGGCGGCGATGGTGGTCATTGATGCCGTAGTACGTCTCATTCCCGGCGTACTCGGGCACGGGGAGGGCAACCAGCACGACAGCTTCGCCGACGCCGCCGACGGGTTGCTGGAAGGACCGCAGTACACGCGGCCGAGGTCGTGGAAGGGCCGTGAAGTGCCGGAGATCTTGATGAACGGCGACCACAAGAAGATTGACGCTTGGCGGCATGAGCAGCGTCTGGAGCGGACGAGGCAGCGTCGACCAGACCTGCTGAAGTGACCGCAACTGCGGATCGCAGCTTTGCGTTTCACTTTCGGCAGGTGGTCGGCCTACAGTGCCCGCCCGACCCGACGGAGACGCACGCCATGATTCACCCTCTCATCCAGGCCGCCGAGGCCGCGACCCTCAAGGTTTCCGACGCTGTCCCGCAACTTGCGGTGGGTGACGACGTGGACGTCAACTACCGCATTGTCGAGGGCAAAAAGGAGCGCGTCCAGCGTTTCAGCGGCGTGGTCATCTCGATCAAGGGTCGCGGCCCGACGAAGGTGTTCACCGTCCGTCGCCTCGTCGCTGGCCAGGGCGTGGAGCGTATTTTTCCGTTCCACTCGCCGAACGTGACCGAGGTCAAGATCCGTCGCAGCGGCCGCACCCGGCGTGCCCGGCTTTACTACCTGCGCGACCGCGTCGGTAAGGCCACCCGCCTTGCCGAGAAGAAGGACCCTTCCCTCCTCGCCAAGCAGGCCGAGAAGAAGGCCGCCAAGGCTGCCAAGGCTAAGGCGAACTAGATCTTTTGAAATCAACAGCATTCATGGCACGGCCGATCGGCCGTGCCATCTTTGTTGCTGCGGGACAGCATCGGATTGTTCGGGTAGAGTAAGGGCGTGCAGGAATCGTACGAGTATGCCGATGCGTTACCTGATGGCTTGGCCCGTCGGCGTGGCTCGGGTCTCAACCCGGCCAATCGGTTTCAACCGCACCGCTTCCACCTTGACGGCGACTGGCTCGACGAGCAAGAGCCGCAAGATCACCCCAGGCGGGTGCCACTCGAAGTCATCGCTGACCACACGCGGCGAGTCATCCATCGCGTGCAGGCGACGAGCGATGTGCCGTTCAACTGGACGCTCAATCCTTACCGCGGCTGCGAACACGGCTGTGTCTATTGCTATGCGAGGCCTTGGCACGAGTACCTCGGTTACTCGGCCGGCCTCGATTTCGAGACGAAGATCGTCGCTAAGCACGAAGCACCCGACCTGCTGCGGCGAGAGCTGGCCAGCCCGTCCTGGCGTGGTGAGCCGATCGTCATGTCGGCCATCACCGACGTGTATCAGCCTATCGAGGCAAAGCTGGGCATCGTCCGCCGCTGCCTGGAGGTGCTGGCCGAGGCGAACCAGCCCGTGAGCACGATGACCAAGGGCAGCTTGGTGCTTCGCGATCTCGATCTTTGGGAGCAGCTTGCCTCCAAGAAGGCGGCGCGGGTGACGGTGACGCTCGTGACGCTTGACGATCAGCTGGCCAAGTCGCTCGAACCACGGGCGGCGTCACCAAAGCGTCGGTTGCGGATGATCCGCGAGCTCACCGATGCTGGCGTGGACGTCGCGGTCAATGTCGCACCGGTTATTCCCGGTCTGACCGACCACGAGGTGCCCCAAATCGTTGAAGCGGTGGCCGATCACGGGGCGAAGTCTGCGTCCTGGGTGCTACTGCGGTTGCCTTGCCAGCTCAAGGCTATCTTCCTCGATTGGCTGCAACGGTCGGTTCATCCGTCTCGGGCCAGGAAGGTCGAGTCGCTGCTCCGCCAAGCCCGCAACGGCAAGCTCTATGACGCCGAAACACGATGGGATCCGCAGGGGCCGCTGGCGAAGCAAACGGGGCAAGTCTTCGACGTTTTCTGTAAAAGGCACGGCATGAGCGTCGAGCGTCAGCCGCTCGAGAGCCAGCACTTTCGGCCACCTGTGCCGCGTGGTGGGCAGTTCGGCTTGTTCGGCTGACGCGAGTTTCAGATGGCACTGCGGTCGGTGCGGTACTGCGAGGGTGTGACGCCGTGATGTCGACGGAAGCTACGGATGAAGCTGGCGTGCGACTGAAAGCCCATGTCGAAGGCAATGTGCTTGATCGGTTCGTTGCCGCCTCGGAGCCGTCGGCTGGCTTCCTGCAGCCGGAGTTCAAGCAGAAACTGGTGAGGCGGTACGCCGTAATGCCGTTTAAATGCACGCGTCAGGTGTTCGCGGCTGACGTCGTGCAGTGCGGCTAAGTCGGCAACCGTCCAATCACGGCGGATGTCGTTCCGCAGACTCGCCTCTGCCGCCAACGCAAGGTCTGGCGTGACCTTGCCGCGACTGGCGGCACCCGATTCGGCCACGCTCAGCAATGCCTCAAAGACATCGTCTGCCAGTCGCAGGGCGGCGGCGCCGGACATTTCAGTGACGTGATCTGGTGAGCGTGAGACCTGCTGAAGTCGACGGACGAGCAGATGATCAAGCCCGAGTCGGTAGACCCGTCCGTATCGCTGGACGAGCGACTTGGCGGTGGTCACCGCGACGCTGCCGTTGAGGATGAGGCCGATAAACTCCCACGGCCCCCGGTGGGCGGGGTGATAGGACTCCCAGATGCCGTCATTTTCCTCGACAAATCGCAGGACGGCCTCGCCCGGTCTGAGCTGCCAGAGTGGCCCGCTTTTGGACCGCCCGACGGCACCGCCGGCAGTGAGTGAGATCTTAACCACGACGTGATCCGGCATGGGTGTCTGGCGGACGTGGTCGATGTCGTATCGCGGCGACAACGCCTGGCCGCGGCCGACATAGTGCGGCGCAGGCAGATCGGGTAAGCGATCCCGCACCCGAAACCACGTGTAGTCGAGCATTCGATACGACTTGTCGGCCAACTCGAGCGAGCGGTCGGGCGGAAAGGCGTTGGCAGGCTCCGGCGGAGCGACGCGAATGTGTGCTGCAACGTTGGACATCGGGTTGGCCTGCTGGGCGTGGTCACATCTCGGCAAGCCATGTCACAAGAACAGGCTTGGCGTCGGCATCATAACCGTTTAGTCTAAGTCTTGCAGCCGAACTCGTCGCGGTCGGCCGCATCACACCCGCTTTTGCACGACCGTGCCACCGCGGGTGGCGAGGAGTCGCGACACCCGGCTGATGATCTAGGTCATGGCCGGTAGATTCAGTCCATGCTGCCAGACACGTGCAGCAACGCCGGCAAAGAGCCGGCACCCTAAGGAGCAGGAGCCACAATGAAAAAGTTCACCACGACCGTCGCCCTCGGTGCGGCAACCGTTTTCGCCACCGCCGCGATGAGTGCAGCTCAAACGGTGCTGTACAGCGATTCCTTCAACCGTACGAGCGGAATGGGTGACGCCACCGGTGGCGTTGGTGACTCCGACTGGGGCATGAACGACAACGCCCTCGGCGGTTCGCTGCAGTCGACCTATTTCGTCGGACCTGAGCGTGCAGGTGGAGCGAACCAGGTTGTCAACCAGGAAGGCGTGCTCGTCGACGGCGGGGCCTTCTTGAACCTCGACGCCAGCGTGGGGTCACCACTCGGCTTTACCGTCGCGTTTGACTTCGACCGCTTCTACAACAATCCCGCCGGCCAAGGCAACGGCTTCATTGCTGTCGGCCTCGGGGTCGATGCCACCGCAACCGATGCCACCATCGGCGGCTCTGGATTCGTCGTCAATAACTCCGACACCGCAGTGCTGTTCCAGCAAGGTGCCGGCGGCAACGTCGGTAACGGCCAGGTCTTCACCGATGACAGTGCGGCACCCGCCTTCGGCAACGCATTCGACTACGGCGACCCGACGGCCGTGCACAGCGTGCTGCTGACGGTCGTTCCACAAATAGCCGGCCTGTACGGATCGGCTGACCTGGTCGACATCAACGTTACGGTCGACGGCAACAGCCTTTTCGACTACACAACGCTCGGCGGTGACAACTTCGGCAGCTTTGCTGTCAGCAGCAACTCTTTCACTGCACGATCGATTGACAACCTCGTCGTCAGCTCGATCGTCCCGGAGCCGACGAGCCTTGCCCTGATCGGACTCGGTGGCCTGGCAGCGTTGCGTCGCCGCCGCTGAACGGGTGATCTGTTACAACCGCTGCGAGCGTCACAAGGTCGCCCGCTTCAAGCTCTGGCCCCGCCGCGGAACAGTTCGTGGTGGGGCCGTTTGCGTGTACGGCAAGGCCCGGGACGGCGGCGGGTTCGATTGCAGTCACAAGAGGCGAATCCTTGTCACATGCCACACCA
This sequence comes from uncultured Planctomycetota bacterium, assembly GCA_963841915.1. Lineage (GTDB taxonomy): Bacteria > Planctomycetota > Phycisphaerae > Tepidisphaerales > Tepidisphaeraceae > JBCDKH01. Next base: position 1,604,377 of record CAWJEN010000006.1, read on the forward strand.
TTGGCACGAGCATCATAAGCGATTATGCTCGCTACTGCCGTCGATCTCGTCGCAGTCGGCGGCATCACACCCCGGTCAGTTTCCCATTGCGGAGCCGATGGTGTCGAGGAGGTGCGACGACCCGGCCCGACAGCGCCGGCTTCACAGTTATCCATCACACTCGCAGTGTGACCGCCCGTGCTGCACGGGCAACCAGGAGCAGGAGAAAACATGAACAAGCTCAACCTCGCGGCCGCCGTTGGCGTCGCCACCCTCTTTGCCACCGCCAGCTTCAGCAGCGGTCAGATCCTCTTCAGCGACTCCTTTAGTCGGACCACCGGCATGGGTGGTCCCGTCAACGACACTGTCGGTGACTCCGATTGGGGTGCCAACGACAACCTGCTCGGTGGGTCGCAGTCGGCCACGTACCTCGTCGGCCCGGAGCGCGGCGGCGGTGCAAACCAGGTCGTCAATCAGGAGGGCTTCACCATCGAAGGTGCCGCGTTCCTGCCGCTCGATGCCGCCGCTTCTTCGCCGATGGGCTTCACGGTCGGCTTTGACTTTGACAGATTTGCCGGACCCAGTGATGGCGGTGACGGCAACGGCTACATCGCGATCGGCCTCGGGGCCGACCTGTCGCTTGACCAGTCCGCCCTGGGCGGTGCTGCTTTTGCACTCAACAACACCGACACAGCCGTCTTGTTTCAACAGGGCGTTGACGGCAACGTCGGTAACGGTCAAGTCTTCACCAACGACGGCACGATCAACATGCCGCCGGCGTTTCCCGCCGCCTTCGACTACGGCGACCCGACCGCCTCGCACAGCGTCGTACTCACAGCCGTCCCGCAGGTCACCGGTCTCTACGGCGACAGCGACCTCGTCGACATCAACGTCACCGTCGACGGCAACAGCCTCTTTGACTACACGACCAACGGCGGCACCGACTTTGGCACGTTCTCCGTCAGCAGCAACGGCTTCGTCTTCCGCTCGATCGATAACCTCGTCGTCGAAGCCATCATGGATGATGTCCGCCTGCCCGGCGACGCTAACGGTGACGGCACCGTCTCCATCCTCGACTTCGCCATCCTGCGGGCCAACTTCGGCAGCAACATGGGCACCTTCGAGACCGGCGACTTCAACGAAGACGGCCTTGTTTCCATCCTCGACTTCGCCATCCTTCGCGCCAACTTCGGCACGAGCCTGACGCCGGCCCAGCTTGCAACGGTCGACGCCTGGTACGCCAGCGTCGTCCCCGAGCCGACGACCGCCGCCCTGCTCGCCCTTGGCGGACTGGCGATGCTGCGTCGTCGCCGTTGAGACGTTGCGGGGTCTCGTCTCAGCGTAAAGCGGCTCCGCCCCTGATGGGTCGGAGCCGTTCGTCTTTCTGCTTCTTCCACCACAAACCGACTGCTCATGGTTTCTCTTCGATTTCCTTGGTGTTTTCGCACCTTTACCGTGGCCGCGGGCCTTCTACTCGGGGTGCAGGGGGTGTGGGCACAGGACGCCGCGCCGGCCACGCCAGTCCCAGACTCCGGGTTGAATGCCGAGAGCGACCGCGGCGTGGGCGTGGCAGGTCGTCCGGCTGCTGTTGACGATCTGGTGGGTCAGGCCGGTGAGACGGCCGACATCCTGCCGGTCGTCCGCCTGACACCACGTGACGTGCGCGTGCCCGGTGGCATCTGGCGAGGCAAGCACAGCCTGACAGGCGAATGGACGTATCAGCCGAAGGTGCCCGATAGCTTTGACGGCTCTGCCGCGAGCCTGGGCGACGGCACGACGAAGCTGCAGATCCCGGGGCACCCGATGATGCACGGCTTCGACAAGCTGACGAAGGAGACAGGCCACGCCGTCGGCTGGACACGGACCTTCGCCGTTCCCGACGCTTGGAAGAACGACGAGACCGTCGTCCGCGTCCGCTTCGAGTCGCTCGACGGCCTCAACACCGTCTACGTCAACGGCCAGGAGGTCGGTCGCAGTGAGCGGGTCAATCTGCCCAGCGAATTCGACATCACCAGCGCCCTCGACAAGAACGGAGACAACGAGATCACGATTTCGCAGGAATGGTCGCTGGCCACGCATTGGAGCAAGCGAAACCTCGGCACGATCGCCCGCGACGTCTACCTGCAGGCGCTGCCACCGGTGAACATCGCACGGCTGCACGTCGACACGGATCTGTCGGACGATCTGACGTCGGCGATCGTCAAGGCACACCTGCGGATCGCCAACGACGCCGACGAACCCGTGGCCGACCCGCACGTGCGTCTGACGCTCATGGGGCCAGGCGAGGAGCGCGTACCGGTCGCGCTCGACAGCCGAGACATTCCGCTACCCGCCATCGCGGCACGGCAGATGCTCGAGACCACGATCCCGTTCCCTGCGAGCGGTTTCGAGACGTGGGATGCAGAGAACCCCAACCTCTACCACCTCAAGGCGGAGCTGATTCTCGACGCCGAGCCGGTGATGGAGGCGACGCAGCGGTTCGGCTTCCGCAAGATCACGACCGACGGCCGCGGTCGTCTGCTGGTCAACGGCTCACCGATCAAGCTGCGGGGCACGAACTACCACATGAGCTGGCCGGGCGTTGGTTACTTCGGCACACCGACGCAGGCGCGGCTGGACTTGGAGCGGTGGCTCGACGCGAACATGAACGTCCTGCGGGTCCGACCAACGCCCATGATCGAGTACGTCGAGATGTGCGACGAACTGGGCATGTACACCACGATAGAGGCGATGTTCACGCTCATGATGTACGACAAAGGCCCACTCGGTGACCGCGGGGCTGACCCGAGCATCGCGCCCGGCGTCCGCGAGCACATGGCGGCCATGATCGAAAGCTACCGCAGCCACCCGTCGGTCCTCATGTGGGGCCTCGGCAACGAATGCCCGTACTACGACTACTTCAAGACGGCTGCACTGGGCATGAAGAATACCGGCATCGCCGAGCCGCTCTTCTTCGGCAGCGACGACCGGCTCGGCGTCGGCATCGACTTCATGGACGTCAACGACGACCACTACCCACGCCTCGGCGACGCCAACTTCAGCGACCTCTCCAAGATCGAAGGCGTCGGCTGGGACTACCCCAAGAACCGGCCCAACATGTTCACCGAGTGGTGCCACATCCCGGCTAACAACATCAAGGAGATTCTGTTCGATCCGGGCATCGACGACTACTGGGGCTGGTACGCCCAGCTGCACGCCGACTGGATGGTTGCTCCTGAAAACGAGCACATTGCAGGCGGATTTCTGTTCCTCGGTGCGCCGGAACGCAAGCTCGGCTCGACCTTCCCGTGGCGTGGCTTCTTCGATGCCTACCGGCGTCCGTACGACATGGCGTGGCACGTCAAGAAGAGTCACTCGCCCGTCCGAATCGCAAAGCCCGACGGCATCCTCGATGGTGACGTCGTCACCGTCGCCGTCGACAACCGCTTCGACTTCCGCAACTTCAGCGACATGACCATCCGCTGGCAGCAGGGCGACCGCTCCGGCACAATCAAAGCTGACGTCGAGCCGCACGCGACCGGCACGCTCGACGTGCCGTTCCACGTGGAACACGACGAGCCGACGCAGCTCAGCTTCATCGATCCGAGCGGCCGCGTCATCGACATCTACGAGATCGGACAGACGCACCTGAAAAGGGACGAAGCACCTTCGGTCGCTTCGGAAACGCTGACGGTCGAAGAGGCCGACGACAGGATCACGGTCACGGTCGGCGAGCAGACGTTCGTCCTGACCAACGGCCTGATCACGTCGGCAACAATTGACGGCCGCGAGGTGCTTGCCGGTCAGCCGGAACTGGTGATCAGGCCGACGCAGTTCGTAAACTTCCGGGGCAACCAGAAGCTATCGCTCGTCAACCAGGCCATCGACTGGCAGGCCGACGACGTGAACGTTCAAGAGGAGCGCGACCGTGTCGTCATCACCGCCGCCGGTAAGTACACGCACGCCGAAGGTCGGTTCGTCACGACGATCGACGACACCGGGGCCGTCAGCGTCAGCTACGACTTCGGCTGGACGAGCGACTTGTCGTTCAACTGCTTCTCGTGGGGCTACGCGCTGCAAGTCGCAGAGCCTGTGGACACGCTCGTTTGGGAGCGTGACGCGCAGTGGAGTGCGTACCCCAGCGACCACATCGGCCGCCGGGCGGGGACCGCGCCGGCTCGGGGTGATCCGGCCTACGCGTCAGCCCGCGCCGCCGCTGCGTCACCGGTCGACGGCTCGCTCATGGCCGACATGGACCGCGCGTTGCCGTGGCCCTGGTCGCAGGACATCGTCTTTGGCAGCTTCGTGACCAACGACTTCCGATCGACCAAAATGCACTACCGCACGGGTGGTTTGGTCGACAAGGACGGCGTCGGTGTCAGGCTCATCGGTGACGGCACCTCGCACGTCCACGCTGTGCCCGTCAACGACACCATCAACGGCGAGACGTTCGAGACCGAATTCCATCCCGACTCGCCGCAACGCCAGACCGGCCGATGGTTCCTGCAGGACCTGATGTTCTACCAAGGCTCCAGCGAACCGCACCTGACGAAGTCGATCAAGTTCGACGCCCTCCAGGTCGACCGTGGCACACGCTTCAACGGCACCGTCAGCTACCGGCTGACGGATGCCGATGAGTGACATTGGCGGAATTGCGTGTTGCGCGATGGCGGCCGCCGGGGGTTTGGGATTGGTCGGCGGGCTCGGAATGTTCCACGTGGAACATTCCGAGCCCGTTTTGCATGACGCCAGTGGGGATTCGGCCTCGCCGCCGGTTGCCGATGTTCCACGTGGAGCGCGAGTCATCGTCGGCGAGTGCGTCGGCGGGTCGTACGCCGTGCGGGCAGACGCGGCTGTGTGTCGTCGGCCGATTGCGGTCGGGCGTCGGTGTTGTGCGACAGGGGTCGGCGCGACTGCGTCCGCCGATGCATTGCGCCGCCGCGGCCGCCTTTGCGCAAAAGGACAGGCGGATCGCACGATGCGATCCGCCTGTCACCGACGTGGAGGAGGTTCAGGAAAGCGTTACCACTCGTCGATCACGACCTGTTCGACAAGGGCGAGATCCCAGAGCTGGTGGTGCGGCTTTTCCCAGATCCGGAAAAGGTTGGTCACTGTCTCCGCATGACCATCGGCGAATGCCATGTTGACGCCTTTGTTGTGGCGTGAGAGGAAGAAGCGGTTAATTTGGTTAGTGTCGTTGTTAGCCTCAGGAAACGGATTGTCCGACGAACTGGCAGGCAAAGTATTCTCGAGGCGAATGACTCGCTCCACACCCCGTCACCAAGAAACGGCACATTTGTCGAGTCGCGGACGTTGCCGAGCTTGTTGAAGAACATCTTGCCTGGAAGCGGGTTGTTCCGAAGGTTGCGAGAGCCTGGAACATCGGACTCGATGCGGTCTCCCCGAGTCCTGTAGTTCGCCGTCGGATCATTCGATCGATAAACGGCCCAGCCGTTGTAGGTGTAGCTGCCTTCTGTATCCCACTCATTCCGCTCCTCATCGGTCATGGCGATAAAAGAGGGGGGCATGCGACGCCACGCTGTGGTCGAGGTGCCGGTGACGGCGTCACCAATACTGGTGCTCCACACGCTGTTCCGACTTAACTCTGCTGCCGAAGGACAAATTTGGATCTCCGGATCCTTCGTCAGGTCAATGTAGCCGCCTTCGCTGATAATGCGGTTGACCATGCCGCCGCCGAGTCCTGACGGTCCTTCGGTCTGACGAACAAAGGCCCCGTCATTGTCGTTGACGAACTGAAAGAACGCCTGCGTGATCGAGCGTTGGTTGCTCAAACACTTGACGCTGTTGGCACTCTCCCGCGCCCGGCTCAGCGTCGGCAGCAGAATGCTGATCAGCAACGCGATGATGCCGATGACGACGAGAAGCTCGACGAGCGTGAACGCGCTGGCGCGGCGCGAGGTCGGGCTACGGCTTGGTTGGGGGCGGTACTTCAATGGGACTCCTCGTGTATAGTCGGTGGTTTGCAGACACCGGTGCCGTGGGTCCGGGCGACGCAACTGTCACCCCGGCGGCTTCCTCCACGTGTCGATCCACACTGTGGCGGGAAAATCTCGATTACACAATCAGCGAGATGTCACATCGATTCACACAATGTGATCCCGCTGACCTTTTACCCCGTCAACGGCTTTTGCACGAACCACCCGGCAAAGTATTGTCGACGCTCGCCCCGACACGGAGCGGTGTGATGCGACAGAGACTCGGCCGCCCGCATCGGTGAGCGGGTCCGATTCCAGTTGCGACGGCGATTCGAGATGCCCCTTTGGCCCCCGCTTATGGACCCTGCACAGGCTGCTCACTCCCTCGCAACCCTCTGTGCCGCCCAGGCCGATCCGGTCGCGGCGCTACGCCAGGCTCAGTGGATCTGGCCCGCCGCCGTCTACGCGCCGCTGCGCAACGTTGTCGCCGACTTCGTCCTCGACCTCGATCTGGAGGCCGACGACCTGTCTGGTGTTCGCCTGGCTGTCACGGCAGATGCGAACTACGTCGCGTGGATCAACGGCCGGCACGTCGGTCGAGGCCCGGCACGTGGCTGGCAGAGCCAGTGGCCGTGCGACGACTACGACGTGACGCGTCACCTCAAGCCGGGGCGTAATCGCCTGGCCATGCGCGTTTACAACCCGGGCCGCGACACCTTCCGTTACGTCCACGCCAACGCTGCCGGCTTGCTTGCTGCGCTCGTCACGGAAAGCGGCCGCATCCTCGCCGCCTCGGGGCCCGGTTGGCAGTGTCGCATCAGTCCGTCGCGGTCGCGACTGACGCCGCAGCTTTCGATTCAGCTCGAAGATCAGGAGCACATCGACCTTCGCCGCGACGAGTCGGCATGGCGGCTACCGGTCACCACGCTGGGCGACGACTCTGATCTGCCCGAAGCTGACCACGTCGACGCCGCCGGCACGCTCGGAACTGAGCTGCGTTGGCACGAGCCGCGACAGATACGCGTCGCCGGTTCGCCGCCCTGGAACAACCTCGAAGCGCGAAGCTTGCCATCGGTGACGTCGACGCTGCGGGACTTCAGCCGTGTCGTCTCGCGTGGCGTCGGCCCGGTCGCCGTCACGCAATCACCGAATCCACCGGCCGACCTGCGACGGGCGACGCCGTCGGTCGTCTGGTCGTTGGCGTCGGCCGATGCCGAGCCGAAGCAACTGACGCTTTCGCGTGTCGACGCGGGCGAAATGAGCGTCGTCATCCTCGACGTCGGTGAGCCGACGATCGGCACCGTCGTACTCGACATCTCAGGCGGCACACGCGGCGGACGGCTCGACGTCGTTCCCTTCGAAGCGTGCAGTGACGAAGGCCAACCGCAGTTGCCCGACCCGATTCAGGAAGGCCGCGTGGCCGTCGGTTTGCGACTGACGCTGTCGGGTGGCAAGGACTCGTTCGAGTCGTTCCACGCGTACGGCTATCGCTACCTGGCACTCGTGCTCCACGGCCCGGCCGGCGACGTGCACGTTCGGCCGCGGATGCGGGAGACGCTTTACCCGGTGAGCGAGGTCGGCTCGCTTGTGTGTGACGACGCCGAGCTGGGCGATGTCCGGCGTGTCTGTGCCCGCACGCAGCGGATCGCGATGACCGATGCGTACATCGATGCGTGGCGAGAGCAGGCCCAATGGTGGGGCGACGCCCGCGTGCAATTCGCCAATCACCAGGCGATGGAGTGCGACGACCGCCTGTTCGCCCGCGGGATTCGGCAGATCGCAAGCCAGCGGCTGCCGAACGGCCTGACCTACGGCCACGTGCCGACGGGCGCGCACACCTGCGTGCTTCCGGACTTTTCGCTGATGTGGTTGCTTTCGCTGGTCGACCACTGGTGGCAGACGGGCACGACGGAGCTTGCCGAGACGCATCGCGACGACGCTTGCCGCGTGCTGAACTACTTCCGCACCGAAGGCCGGGGGGCGAGCGGGTTGCTGTGCAATGATCCGCGGTACTGGTTGTTCCTCGACTGGGCTGATATTCCTAAGCAAGGGTGCCCGACGCTACTGAACCTGTGGCACGTTCACACGCTCGACAGCTTGGCCGACGTGTACGAAGCGGCGGGTGACGCGTCGGCAGTGAGGCTTCGGCAGGAGGCGGCGGACGTGCGTGCCCGTGTCTGCCGGCTGCTGTTCGACGACGCCGAAGGCTTGTGGCGAGACGGCTTCGACACGAGCGGCAAGCCAAGGCAGACCTACGGCACGCACGCGCAGGCGCTGGCTGTGCTGGCCGGCTTCGCCGTCACGCCGCAAATGACTCGGCAGATTCAACGTGCGTTGTCTGCGGCGGTGGATGACGATCCTGCCGAGCCGTCGCCGTTCTGGATCGGCTTTCTGTTCGACGCCGCGACGCGACTGGGCATGAAGGCACAGGTGCTTGCGTGCATCCGCCGCAGGTGGCGACCGATGGTGCGGCAGGGATCGACCTTCGAAGTCTGGCGACCGACGCTGCAGGAAAGCCGATCGCATGCGTGGTCGGCTCATCCGCTGACGCATCTCAACCGCATCGTCGCCGGTGTCACGGCAACGACGGCGGGCTGGCAAGACGTCACAATCGAGCCGTTGTGGAACGACAGGATCATCAGCCGATGTGACGCTGTGATCCCGACGCCACGCGGGTTGATCAAGGTGCGGTGGTCGCAGGAAGCGAGCGAGGCGCGGCTGGACCTTGTGCTACCGATCGGCGTGCAGGCGACGGTGCGACTGGCCGACGCGACCACCATTGCCGGCGTCACCGGGACACGATCGTTCAGCACGACCAAGCCCGTCCACACGACGAGCCGCCTGTCACCCGTCACCGCAACGGTCGATGCTGCCTGATCGGCACGACGACGGTTCTGCAGTAACCTCGCCGCATGGACGCCCCGACTACTTCACCCGCCGGCCGACCCAATGTCCTGCTGATTCACAGCGATCAGCACCGCTTCGACTGCGTCGGCGTCAACCAGCCGCACACACCCGCCGGGCCGGGTAGGCTCGTCAAGACGCCCCACCTGGATCGTCTGGCCCAGCAGGGGACGAACTTCACGAGCGCTTACACGCCGATCCCGCTGTGCACGCCGGCCCGGGCGTCGCTGTCGACAGGTAGCTGGCCGAGTCGGCACAACAGCTGGGTCATTCCCAATACACTCGGCTACCGACCGGCCGACGGGTCGCTGCCGAACCTGTACCGGTTGTTGAGCGACGCCGGCTACTACGTGGCACATCTGGCCAAGTATCACCAGGAACTGGCCGGTACGCCGACGGATCACGGGGCTGACCGTTTTGAGCCGGAGACGGCGTACGACCCGTGGCGAGAGCAGCAGGGCTTGCCACCGCGGCCGATGACGAACGGGTTCTTCGGTGAGGTCGACGACATCGAGCCTGAGCAAGGCCGCATCGCCTGGGGTGCCGACCACACGATGGCTGCGCTGCGCGAGGCCAAGGCTGCGGGGCGGCCTGCGTTTGTGCGGTGGGATCCGAGCGAGCCGCACCTGCCGAACGTGATTCCCGAGCCGTGGGCGTCGATGGTGGATCCGGGTGACGTGCCGCCTTGGGCGAGCTTTGCCGACACGCTCAAGAACAAGCCGATCATGCAGCGAAAGACGCGGCAGCGGTGGGGCTGCGACGACTGGACGTGGGCTGACTGGCAGCCGATCGTGGCGCGGTATCTGGGTGAGGTGATGTTGCTCGATCACCACGTCGGCCGCGTGCTGGCGACGCTGGACGAACTCGGCATGGCTGACGACACGCTCGTCATCTACAGCACCGATCACGGCGACTTCTGCGGCGGGCACGGCATGACGGACAAGCACTACACGGGCTACGACGACATTCTGCACGTGCCGCTCATCGCCCGCTGGCCCGGCCACCTGGAGGCGGGGGCAACGTGCGACCGGTTCGTGATTCACGAGCTCGACCTCGCCAGGACGATCATCGATGCCGTTTTAGGCGAAGCGCCAGAGACCTTCGCCGGCCGCAATCTGATCGACGAAGCAGCCGGCACGTCGGCGGAGCGGGACGACGTTTTCGTGCAGTACTCCGGCACGCAGCAGGGCCGGTGCGACCAGCGGTACCTGCGGACGCGGCGGTGGAAGTACGTCTACTGCCCGACAAGCGAAGACGAGCTGTACGACCTTGACGCTGACCCGGGCGAGTTGGTGAACGTGATCGACGAGCCGCAGCACTCGGGGGCGTTGCTCGAGGTTCGCCAGCGGATGATGACGTGGCTGGCCGAGACGGGTGATCCGCTGACGGGGCCGCTGTGGACGTGGCCGGCGCGGATTCAGCCGTAGCGGGTAGTGGACGGTGGCGTCCGAACAGAGTCCTAACTAGCATGGTGGCAGCCGAGCCTGCCATGCCAGACGAGTCGCAACCAAAGTCCAAGATACACCCGTTCAAGACGAAGCGTCATCACTGGACGCGGGCCAAGGAAGTCGCCGCGTCTGAGGCGAACAAGAAGACGCCCAAGTGGCAGCAGGGTTGGGGCGGCTTCAAGGACAAGAAGGGCCGGGCCAAAGAATTGCTCGAGATCTCGCCACCACCGGCGATCATCAAGGCCGGCAGCGTCGTCACGTTTGCCGAGCTGTGTTGCACGAGCAACTTCACGTTTCTGACCGGGGCGAGTCACCCCGACGAGATCGCCCGTCGGGCGGCGGAGCTCGGCTACGACGCGTTCGGCGTGTGCGACACGAACACGCTGGCCGGTGTAGTGCGGGCGCACGTCGAGGCCGAACGCCAGGAGATTCGCCAGGTCGTCGGTAGCCGCGTCGAGCTGTCGGACGGTCGTGGCATTTATGTCTGGCCGACGAACCTCGCCGCGTACGGCAGGCTCGCCACACTGCTGACCGTCGGCAAGATGCGGGCCAGCAAGGGCGAGTGCTTGCTTGGCCTGTGGGACTTGCTGGAGTACGCCGAGGGTCAGATGCTCGGCATCGAGGTGCCGACCGTCATCGACAATGGTTTTGTCGCGATGCTCCGCACGCTGCAGGATTGGTGCGGCGGGACGAACGCGTTGTCGCTGCTGGCTGCGCGCGACTACGGGCCTGATGACGAACAACGGCTGCGCAACATCGCGCGATTGTCGGCAGAAGAGCACGTGCCGATGCTGGCGACGAATCGGCCGCTTTATCACGTGCGAGGCAGGCGGTTGATGCAGGACGTCGTCTCGTGCATCCGTCGTGGTTGCACGCTCGACGAAGCAGGCCTGGCCCTCGAAGCGTCGGCCGAGCGGCACATGAAGGTGCCCGAAGAGATGGACCGGCTGTTCTCGCGTTACCCGAACGCGATCGCCCGCACGATTGAGGTTGCGTCGCGTTGCCGCGAGTTTTCACTGAACCAGCTCAAGTATCAGTACCCCGACGAGGTTGTGCCCGACGGCTCGACGGCAATGGAGCACCTCGAACAGCTCTCGCGGGCCGGGCTGCAAGGGCGTTTCCCCGACGGCGTGCCGGAGAAGGTGCGCACGCAGTTCGAGCACGAGTTGGTGCTCATCGGGGAGTTGAAGTTGCCGCACTATTTCCTGACGGTCGAAGACCTTGTGCGGTGGAGTCGCCAGCAGGGCATCTTGTGTCAAGGCCGCGGCGCGGCGGCGAACAGCGTCGTCTGCTACTCGCTGGGCGTGACCGACGCCGACCCGACGCGGATCAACACGCTCTTCGAACGGTTCATCAGCCGCGCCCGCAACGAGCCGCCGGACATCGATGTCGACTTCGAACACGAACGACGCGAAGAGGCGATTCAGTACCTTTACCGCAAGTACGGCCGTGACCGGGCGGCGATGACGGCCAACGTCATCACCTACCGCGGCAGAAGCGCCGTCCGCGAGGTTGGCAAAGTCCTCGGCTTCGGCGCCGACACCATCGACCGCCTCGCCAAAGGTATCAACTGGTGGAAAGGCGGCCCGGTCGAAGAAGACGAACTCGCCGCCCAGAAGCTCGACCACGCCGACGTTGCTACCGGGCACCTCGTCTACCTCTCGCAGGCCATCCAGGGATTTCCCCGACACCTCAGCCAACACCCTGGCGGCTTCGTGCTGACACAAACGCCGCTGCATCAGCTCGTGCCAATCGAGAACTGCGCGATGGAAGCCCGCACCGCCATCGAGTGGGATAAAGACGACATCGACGCCCTTGGCTTCATCAAAGTCGACGTGCTGGGGCTTGGCATGCTGACGTGTATGGCCAAGGGGTTTGAGCTATTAAAAGGCACAAAGGCACAAAGGCACGAAGGCACGAAGGGCTTGACTTCGGACACTCATGAGCGAGATCAAGACATATCGAGATCTGGTGGCGTGGCAGAGAGCTATGCAGTTGTGTCAGGCGCTTTATTGACAGACGAAGGCAATGCCGGCCGAAGAGCGTTTTGGGCTGACGAATCAGATGAGGCGTGCGGCCGTATTGATTCCGTCGAACATCGCAGAAGGATTCGGCAGGCAGAGCCGCGCCGACCACTTGAAGTTCCTGAAGATCGCACGCGGATCGTTGATGGAGCTTCAGACGCAGTACGAACTGGCGTGGTCGATGGAGATGATCCCCCGGAACGAGGAGCTGCATACATTGCTGATCGAGAGCGACCGCATTCTGCAGGGTCTCATTCGCAGCCTGATGCGTTAGCTCCGGCATCTGCCCCTTCGTGCCCTCGTGCCTTTGTGCCTTCGTGCCTAGCCGAGGTGCTTCAGCCGCCGGACGATCCTGTGGTCTTCGACATGATTTGTCGGGCCGACACGATGGGGACGTTTCAGATCGAAAGCCGGGCGCAGATGACGATGTTGCCGAGGTTGCGGCCGCGGTGCTTTTATGACCTGGTGGTCGAGGTTGCCATCGTGCGGCCCGGGCCGATTCAGGGTGGCATGGTCCACCCCTATCTCAAGCGGCGCAGCGGCGAAGAGCCGGTGCCGGACTTTTCTGACGGGCCGCTCGGGTGGATTCTGGCCAAGACGTTCGGCGTGCCGATTTTCCAGGAGCAGGCGATGCTGATGGCCGTCCACTGCGCGGGCTTTTCACCCGACGAGGCCGACGGCCTCAGGCGTGCGGTCACCGGCTTCCGCCGCTTCGGCGACATCGACGACTACGAGTCGAAGATTGTCGAGGGCATGGTAGAGAACGGCTACGAGCGTGACTTTGCCGAGCGGTGCTTCAAGCAAATTCAGGGGTTTTCAACCTACGGATTTCCGGAGAGCCACGCTGCCAGCTTCGCGCTGATCGCGTACGCGAGCAACTACTTCAAGTGCCACTGGCCGGGCGTCTTTCTGGCGGCCATTCTCAACAGTCAGCCGATGGGCTTTTATAAACCGGCCCAACTCGTGCAGTGCGCCCAACGGCACGGCGTGACCGTGCTGCCGGTCGACGTGATGCACAGTGACTGGGATTGCACGCTGCCACCGACGCAGGATCACATGACGGTCCGGCTCGGGATGAGATGCGTCAAAGGAATGAGGCAGGACGACGCCCAGCGCATCATCGCCGCACGCGGCAAGGGCGTTGTCAGCATCGAGCAACTTTGGCACCAAAGCCGCTGCTCGGCGAGGGCGATGAAGTGTCTGGCCAAAGCCGACGCCTTCGGCTCGCTCAACGGCGGCCTCGATCGACAGTCGGCGCTGTGGCACGTGGGTAAACTCCGTGACGACGACACGCCGTTGTTCGATCACGTGCACGAGCCCGAGCCCGTCGTCGCGCTGCCGACGCTCGCGCCGCTTCGGCATGTATTGGCCGATTACACGCACACAGGTCTGTCGCTCAAGGACCACCCGATGCGATTGCTTCGTGGCGAGCTGCCGGGCGTGACGGTGGCGGGTGACCTGGCCGACGAGGAGCGGTTTCCGTCCGGTCGGAACGTGACGGTGGCCGGCATCTGCCTCGTCCGCCAAAGGCCCGGCAGCGCCAAGAGCATCACGTTCCTCACGCTCGAGGACGAGACAGGCATGAGCAACCTGGTCGTTTACCCTAATATCTTCGACCGATGGAAGCGCATCGCCCGCGACAGCCGCACCATGCTCGTCCGCGGCCGCGTTGATCGGCAGGGCGAAGTCGTGCACGTCATCGCGACGACCTTCGAGTGCCTCGACGGCAAGCTCGACGCGTTGCGTGGCATGTCGCGAAACTTCCACTAGCGGCTCTGACGCAAGAAGTTGCTGCCGCTCGGGCGGGCGCGGTACAACCCCAAGCGATGCGGGACTCGGGGAAGATCAAGGTCTACACGACGATGGCCGCAACGGTGTGCGCGTTGACCGCGCTGCCGCTCGGCGTGCTGGGCTACGTCGCGGCCGGTGAGTCGTTGCTCAACGGCTTCTACATGACGCTGCAGTTCTTCGCCCTGGGCGATCCTTACCCGGACGCGGCCAAGAACTTCATGCTCCACGTCGCCCGCCTGCTGGCCGCGGCGGCGGTGTCGCTGGCGGTGGTCATGACGGTGATGTCGCTTTGTGCCGACGTCTCACGACGATACTTTGCCCAAAGCTGGCGCAACCACGACATCGTCTGCGGCCTTGGAAATCGGGGCATCAACCTTGTGCACCAACTCGCCGCGACGCATCAGTGCGAGAGTGTCAAGGACCGCATCAAGGCCGCGATGTGGGGCGACCGCGCCATCGTCGCCATCGAACGCAACGAGCAGAACCCGCACCTCCAGACGGCGAGGCGGGCGGGCGCATTGGTCATCGTCGGCGATGCGACCAACCCCAATGTGCTCCACGACGCGGCCGTGCGATCCGCGGCTCGGCTGTTCTCGTGTTGCGGCAAGGACGACGACACCGACGTCGCCGTCACCCTGGCGGCGGTGGACGAGGCGGCGAAGTCGACGCGTACCAAGCAGCTTCACATCTGCCCGGAGATCAACGATCCGACCATCCGCACGCTCATTCGGCAGTACGCCGCCCGGCAGAAACACGAAGGGCGTTCGGTGCTCGTGCACCCTTTCGACAACAACGAGCTCTCTGCTCGACGCCTGCTCGCCGACTACCCGCTCGACCATGATCGACAGCTCGGCCTTACATCGTTCAAGCACGCCCAGCTCGTCATCATCGGATTCGGCCCGCTCGGTCAGGCGGTGCTGTTGCAGGCGATGCACGTGGGGCACTTTGCCAATCGCAGTGTGTTGCGCGTCACGCTGATCGATCCGGACATTGACACACTGTATCGCCGATTTGTGGCGGCCCATCCGAACCTCGGCCGCAGAGGGTTGCAACGGCCCGCACGCATCCGCCGCCGTGGCATGCACCCGCTGGACCCGCGGCTGTGCATGTTTCTCAACGACATCGCCGACAATCCCGAAGCAGTCGTAACCGTTGTCGTGTGCCTCGGCGTCGCAACAGAGGCGGTCCGACTGGTCGACCAGACTCGTCGTGCCACTGCGGCGGACAACGTCAGGTTGCTCGTCCGCGTTCCGAACAATCGTGGGTTCGGCCGCTTGCTTCACCCCGAAAGCGAGGCGAATCGTGAGGTGGACGGCGTCGCCTTTCCAAACGTGTACGACTTCAGCCCGGCCACTGACATCGATCCCGCGGCCATTCGCGACGAGCATCATGACAAGCTGGCCCAGGCGATTCACCACGCATATCGCACCAGGACCACATTCGGCGAGAACCTACCCGATGCAAAGCCGCAGCAGCGGCCTTGGAACGAGCTCGACGAGATCTTTCGCATTTCCAATCGGGCGGCGGCTGACTTTGTGCCGTTACTCTGGCGGACGTTCGGCTTTGAGATCATCGCCGCAAAGTCTGCGGATCAAAGAAATCGGGTGAAGGAGGTGCCGTCGCACTTGCACGAGGTCATGGCCCAGCTCGAACACGAGCGCTGGTGCAGCGAGCGGTTCTTGTCCGGCTGGCAGCGCGACGCGGTTCGCGACGACTCGCGTCGGCGGCATCCGGATCTGGTCCCGTGGGCCACGCTCGACGCAGCGTCGAAGCAGCACAATCGGGACCAAGTCAGCTCGCACGTCACCATTCTCAGCCAGATCGGCTATGTCGTCCTCCCAGCCTGATCGGAGACTTCCTTGAGCACAGCGATAGACGAAGTGGCTCGACAAGCCGCCTCCGAAGAAGCCAGGCAGGCCCTCATCAACGGGCAGCCGTACGAGGCGTTGTCGGCAATCTGCCGGGCCATCCGGCTGACGCCGCGAACGGCCCAAGGCGACGACGTCCTAGCAAGCAAAGTTGCGGCATTGAAACATTTCGCCGAGATACACCCGCAGACGCAAGGGACCATCTGGTGTCAGTGGGTCTTGACACTCGCCATTGCCGTACGCCGACTCAGCGACGGGGCGACGGACGTACCCGCCGACGTGAAGGTGCTCGCCGGCAAGCGTGTGACCGGCCCGATCATGTTTGTGGCTGGCGGTTGCGAGGATGCGCATTCTGTTGAGTGGGCACGCCTCGTCGATCTGCTCGATGGTGCGCTAGGCGACGTTGAACGCACGCTTGTGTCCGGCGGCACGAGGTCGGGCGTGAGCCAACTTGTAGGCGATCTAATCGAGCGACGCCCGCACTGCCGCCGTGGCATGTGCTGGCTGCCGGACGAGATGCCTTCGGACGTGAGTATCGATGAGCGGTACGAGGACCGCCGGGTCAGCGAGGTCGGTGACGGTGCGTCGGGCTTTACACCTGCCGAGCCGCTGCGATCTTGGATGACGGTGCTCGCCTCGGGAATTGCGCCGGCCGATGTGGTGCTGCTCGGCATCAACGGTGGTCGCATCTCTGGCTTCGAATACGAGCTGGCTGCCACGCTTGGCGCTCGCGTCGGACTGCTGCATCCGACGGGTCGCGCGGTGGACGCGCTGCACGCGCAGCGTCATCGCCTTGAGCAGCCGAGTGTGGAGTTTCTTCCGCTCGAACAGGCTCGAATCGCCGCCTTCGTCTCGCGTGATCAATTCGGAGTCGAGGCATCGTGAAGCGCATCATCAGCATCGACGGCGGTGGCATTCGCGGCGTCTTTTCGCTGCAGATTCTGAAGCGCATCGAGCTGCTTTATCGAGAGCGACACGCCAAAGCCGATCTCGTGTTGGCGGACGTCATCGACTTCTTCGCCGGGACCAGCACCGGCGCGATTGTCGCGACATGTTTGAGTTGGGGCATGTCAGTCGACGAGGTCGAGCGGCTGTATGTTGAAGAGGGCGGGCGCATGTTTTCAAGAGCCGGCGTGCTGGAGCGGTGGTGGTCAAAGTACCGGCCGCACGCGTTGGCGGACATGTTTCGTGAGCTGTTCCTGGAAGATGACGGTGCACCCGCTGATCTTGGCAGCGGCAAGCTGCGGACGCGACTGCTCGTCGTGATGCGAAACGCGACGACCGGTTCGCCCTGGCCGATCACGAACAATCCGGAGGCGTTGTTCAACGACGAGTCGCTGGCCGACTGCAACTTGCGGATCCCAATCTGGCAGTTGCTTCGGGGCAGCACTGCGGCACCGACTTACTTCGAACCCGAGCGCATCGTGCTCGGCAGTCAATGCTTCCTCTTCGTCGACGGCGGCGTGACGCCTTACAACAACCCGGCGATGCTGGCAGTCCTGAAGGCGACGCTGCCTTGCTACCGGATGAACTGGCCGACCGGCGTCGACAAGCTGCACGTGACCTCCGTCGGCACCGGGAGCTTTCGCAGCGTGCTCGGGAAAACCCGCGCCAGCCGCCTGCGACGCATCGGCCTTTTGGACCAGCTCAAAGTTCTTCCCAACGCGTTGCTCGGATCGGTCTCTGACCAGCAGGACCTGATGTGCCGCGTCATGGGTAACTGCATCCACGGGCACCCGATTGACAGTGAGATCGGCGACCAAATCGAGCGAAGCGACGACGCGCCAACACGCAAGCAATTCACGTACGTCCGCTACAACCGGCGTCTTGATGTTGTAGACGCGACAACGACGCTGCCGCCGTTGCTCGACGCGACGCTCGATAACCTGGCCCTCATTCCGCGGCTGATGGAACTCGGCCACGCGTACGCAGAAGCGTCGGTCGAGGAACGGCATCTGCTGTGAGCCAACTCACTGCATGGCGGGATCGGGGCGGAAGCCGACGAGCTTCATGCTGCGCTGCAGGTCGGGGTCCTGCATGCTCGTTCGCCAGACGGCACCATCGCGGTGGTTCTCGATCATGAGCATTGTGATGCCGACGTCGATGCCGATGACGTCGGGTGCGACCCAGCCCTTGGCGTCGTCAGGCCCGAGCGTCGGGTCCGGGTAGAAGGAGTCGACGAAGCCGTAGTGCTGCCAGATGGTGTCGCCGTACTGGTCGTACATTGCCCGGATGGCGGCGGTGCACTCTTCAGGTGCGAAGACGATCGAGCCTGTCGACGCACAAGGTGTGAGCAGGCCGTCGATCTTGTCGATGAGTGCCGGCCCGCCCATCCAGCCGCGGTAGCCCTCTGGGCCGTCGCACGACGTCAGGCCCCAGATGTTCTCGCCCCAACCAGGGAACCGGTCGGCGTAGTCGATGCACATCTGCCGCTGGGCCAGTGTGGCAATTCGCGAGTTCTCAAAGTAGTTGATGTAGTCGTCCCGCTTGTCGCGCAGGTCGAGCCACGCCATCGCGTACTGGTGCGTGAACAGTGCGTGACACTGCAGGTAGGTGTAGTCGCCGTAGGTGATGTTCGGCTCGCGACTGAACGCGTCCCACGCCTCGGGCGGCAGCGGGTGGGTCGGCGAGCCGATCGCCATCAGCAGCATGTGCTTTAACTCGGAATAGTGGTCCCAGCGATACTCGATAAAGCCAGTCTCCGGCCGCCAACCCATCGTCAGCGTCGCCTCGCCGTTGGTCATCCAGGGCCAGTCGATACGCTCGTAAATCTTCGTTGCAAGCTCGTCTATCTCGGCGTCATCGAAGTACGCCCGCGTGTGCAGTACGCCCGCCAGCAGCAGGGCCGTGTCGATGCTGGACAATTCGCAATCCCAAACGCGTTCGCCGGTGTTGCTGTCGACGAAATGGTAGAAGAAACCCTTTACGTGCGGCAGGTCGTTGTAGATAAATCGCAGCGTCTTGAGCACGCGATCGCGAGCCTGATCTTCTTCGAGCCAGCCACGTTCGTCGGCGACGCACAAGGCAGTGAGGCCGAATCCCGTCGACGCAATGGAGGCGACATCGTATCGCGTCGAGCCGTCCGCGCGAGCGCGGTCGGCGACAAGGCCGGTCCGCTCATTGGCCTGCTCCCAAAAGAACTTAAATGACCGCTTCGACAGCTCGTTGAGCAGAGCCGCGTCCGACTGCAGCGCCGCTTCGACGGCTGCCTGCTGCTGCTGCGGCTGCGGCAGTGGCTCGGCGGTGGTCTGGCAACCGCTAAGGGCAATGCCGAGGACGAGCCAAATCGGGTAAAAGTACTTGTTCATGTGAAATGCACCTACACAAACGCTTAGCAAGTTCCCGAGCCTGCTCAGCGAGATACGGCGATGTGGTATGGGTTCAATAGGTGACGGCAACGTTCTGCTGCGTCAGCTGGCCGATCTTCAAGTTCTCGGCGTGGCCGTCGTGGAAGACGACGTTGGCAGAGCCTTGCGTCTCGCTGACACTGCTGCCGTGCCGGTACCGGAACGCGCCTGGTCGACCGACGATGTCGACGTTATTGACCGTCGGCAACGGGGCGCTCGCGTCAATTTCGGACACCTCGTCCGGCTGATAAACGAAGCCGTCGGGTGCCGCATTCGTCAGGTCGGTGAAGTAGACGAATTCGTGGCTGCCACCGTTGGGATTGCCGCCGGTTTCTTTCACCTGATTGACATCGCCAAAGGCAAAGATTTCCGTCGACCTCGGTACGCTGCTGATCTTCTCCGTCGGCCTGGGCGGCACAACGTAGTCAGGTGAAAAGATGAAGGTGCCGAGGTTTACGCCGTATGTAGTGAAAAACGGCTCAGTCTCCTCGATAAGCGCAGCCGGGCATTGCGACGCCTCGGCTATGCTGCCCCGTTTCTCATCCTGATTCAGGTACAGTCGCAGTGTCCGGTTCACGAGCTCGTTGTTGGGTGCCCACGCGTACGGCAGGCTTGAGTCGTTGTCCGAGACGTAAAGCAACACGCTCGTAAACACCTGCTTTTGGTTAGACAGACACTGAACGCTCCGCGCCGAGGCGCGGGCGCTGTTGAGCGTCGGTAGCAAGATGGCCACCAACGTGGCGATGATGCCGATCACGACAAGTAGTTCGACCAGCGTGAAGGCAGTCCGGCAAGTTGTGTGGGCCATCGGTTGCTCCTCCAGAAGAAAGCGTACGGAAAGGCATTTGGATGCTTTAGCGGCGACGGCGTGTTGCCATGCCCAGCAGCGCGACAAGACCAGCCGCCGCCGATGTCGGCTCCGGAACGACTGAGATCGAGAAGTCGTCGAAGATCAGGAAGTCGGTGTCGTTGAACGTCGCACCGGCTGGAATGAAGACGACGCCGCTGATTTCGATGGCTTCGGTGCCGAAGGGCACCACCGCCTCAGGCGTGGTCATCTGCATGAACGGCTGGTCACTCGTCACTGCAGGCGACTGAACGCTCAAGAGGGTTCCGCCGGCGGCATCAAGGTACTTGAGCTGGACGAAAGATTCCGAAGCCTCGTTGGCTGCAGCAGCAAGGAAGGCGCTGGCCGTGTACGTGTCGCCGACGGAGAAGCCGTCGTCAAGAACCTGTGCCACACCGCGAAAGGCGTCCGATGTTGCGCCCGGAAGCACGTCGTTGACTGCGCCTGCAATACCCGAGTTGGCATCGCCCGGCCCACCGATCCGCCAGCCTTCGCCGAAAGTGATCCAGTCGGTGAAGCCGTCAACCGGCGCTTCAAAGCTCGGGTTGCTGACGATGGGTGCGGCATCCACTGCACTGGCAGCGATGCCCAAGGTGGCCACCGTCGCAGCAACGACTACATGTTTGGTCAGATTCATAGTTTCTCCTCAGAAGTTGAAGTCCGCTAACTCGCCAGGCGACGTTGCCAGGCGGGCGGCGGTCTGTGTCTATTGCTTTTGCTGATTCCAACGCACGTCGTCGATCAGGAACGCGCCGCCTGTAGGTGCGTCGCCCGCTCGAAGCGTGATGACAATGCGGACTCGGTCGGCCCCTTGCGGCGCTGTCGCAGGGAGCGTCATCGTCGTCCATTCGTCGGCGGGTAGCTCCTGGCCCCAGTCTCCCGAGTAGCTGCGGCCGACTTCTTCGTTGCCTCGAAGCCACTCCAGGGAAAGCTGCCCGCGGACCGTGCCGCTCAGCGGGTCGGCCATGTCGTTCTGGACCTGGGCAGTCAGCACGACGGGCTGACCTGCCGTAACGGCGACGACCTGCGAGAGGCCATGAAAGCTGCCGGGCTTGTCGCGGCTCGAGAATCGGCACGCCTGCTTGCCGTCGATGGCGGCAGTGTCGACAACGCCGACCTCGACGGGATCGGTGTCAGAGGTGAAGAGGTTCCAGTCGCTCGGCAGAACGACGATGCCGCCTCGACTGTCCGGGCCGGGTTGCTCAAAGCTCGCGTTATCAATGGCTGCCGCTTGCGACACAAGCAGAATTGTTCCGAGCAGGGCGTGGCGTAGACCATTCATGAGCGTGCTCCTGTGGTGGATTGGCGGACGATGAGTTCACAGTCGAGCACCTGCGGCGACATCGAAACGCTCTGCCCCCTCGACAACGCAACAGCCGTCCGGCAAGCGCGACGGCCCATTTCCCGCATAGGCGAACGCACGGTCGTCATCTGCAAGTGCCGTGTGGCTGAGATGTCATCAAATCCGACGAGCAGGACGTCGCCCGGGATCTCAAGTCCGGTCTCGAGAATGGCTTGGCGTGCACCGAGGGCCATGTCGTCGTTGAGAGCAAAGATGGCGTCAGGCCGGTCGCCCTCCGCAAGACGTCGGCGGGTCTCCTCGAGTGCGAGGGACTCTGAAAATGCACCTGGCCACACAGTAAGCTCGACGTCTTTTGCCGCGGCAGACCGCATGACACGCTTACAACCGCGAAGGCGTTGCTGGGCGTCGTAGTTGTCCTTTGGCCCGGCAATGACAGTAATGTTCTTGCAGCCGGCCTCGATGAGGTGTGCGAACGCTGCCTTAGCCGCGCCGTAGTTGTCGACAACGATGGCCGGTATGTGCTCGTCTTTCACCGGGCGGTCGAGGACGACGAGCGGGACTTGCTGCTTGAGGGCCGTCTGGATAACAGAGGCGTCGAGCATGACATTCATGACCATCACCGCCGCCGCCCGGCCGTCGCTGAGGCATTGCTTGAGAAGGTTCTGCTCGTCTGCCCGGTGACGGGTGAGCAGCGTGTTGACCTGGAAACCGGACGCCGCCGCCTCTTCGTCGATGCCGTCAAGCACCTCGGCGAAGAAGCCGCTGGCCACGACGGGGAAGACCACCGTCAGCACGGTCGAGCGGCCACCTGCAAGGGCCCGGGCGGCCTGGTGCGGAACGTAGTTGAGTTCCCGGGCGGCCTGTGTGACGCGGAGCAGCGTCTCGGGCCGAACACTCGGATGGCCGTTGAGCGCCCGCGACACCGTCGCCGGCGAGAGGCCAGCCCGCTGCGACACCGCGTGGAGCGTGGCAGGCTTCTTGCTGATGAAAGCGCTTTCACCCATTGCTGCAATGTACAACACGCCAGCCGTGTGTCAACCTCACTTCGCGGCAACTCCGCGTCGTTCGACGGCGTGGCAGTGGCTCTAGCCCTTCACCGCACCGGCTGTCAGGCCCGCGATGAACTCTTTCTGCAGCATGAGGAACAGCACCAGCACCGGCGTGATCGCGACGAGCGTGCCGGCCATGATGAGGCCGTAGTCGATGCCATACACGCCGCGAAGTTGGCTGATCCAGACGGCCAGCGGAAACTTGTCCGGCGTCTGGAGCACGATCTGCGGGCCGATGAAGTTGTTCCACGCGCCGAGGTATGTGATGAGCAGAAACGCACCGATCATCGGTCGGACCATCGGCATGGCCATCTGGAAGAACATGCGGATCTCGCCGCACCCGTCGATGCGGGCTGCTTCCATCATCTCGTCCGGCACGCCGCCAATCATCGCCTGGCGGAACAGGTAGACGCCAAACGCCGGCGCAAGTCCGGGCAGGATGAGACCGAGGTATGAGTCGAGCAGGCCAAGCCAATAGAGCAACTGGTAGCTCGGCGCGATGAGCAGGGCACCTGGAATGACAAGTGCTGCCAACACGGTGTTGTCGACGAGGTTTCTGCCGCGAAAGCGAAGCTTGGCCAAGGCATAACCACCCATGGCCGCACCGAGTGTGGCCAACACTGCGGTGACCGACGCGTAGTAGAAGCTGTTGGCTAGCGCTCGAATGACGCCGGTGGAAATGCGCTTGTCGGCCATGCCGTCGCCGTCGGTGTCCTGCGGGACGCCGTTGATGAGTCGGTCAAAGTTGTCATCAGTTAGCAGGCCCCAGGCCACACCGGCAAAGCCTGAGTCGTTACCGCCGACGACGGCGTAGATGGGCGTGCCTGCATCGGGGGCATCGTCTATGTCGGCAGGTATTACGCGGCCCAGTGGCGAGCCGACGACGGGTTCGCTTGGAATAACAAAGTCAGCGTCTTGCGTTTGCCAGCCGATGGTAATCGCTTGGCGGCCAGCCTCGACGCCGCCGTACATCGTGCCGACCTCAATGTCGTAGATGCGTGACTCGTCGACGGGCGGGAGCAGGGTGATGTCGCCCATCGACAAGTCGGCCGTGCCAGGGTCGAGCTGGAACAACGGCGTGTCGGGTAGGAAGGGCGAGCTGAAGAAGACGCTCTTGGGTTTGATCGACGAAGCCGCCATGTAGGCGAACGGCACGAGCGTGACGATCGACCAGAAGATCAGGGCCGTGTACAGCAGGATACTGTTGATGCGGGCAGAAGCAGGTTTGACGCTCATCGTGCCTCCGTTCGTCCGGCCCACTTCTGGATGATGGCAAAGGCGAAGAGGATCATGGCCAAGACCCAACCAATGGCCGACGCATAGCCGAGATCACCGAGGCGGAAGCCTTTTTCGTAGAGGTACATCACGACGGTGAGGCCGCTACGCCCTGGGCCACCGTTTTCGCCAAGAAGCAGGTAGGGCAGCTCGAAGAGCTGCATGCTGCCGATGATCGACAGCAGCACGACAAAGGTCGCGACAGGCCGAATGGCGGGAATAGTGACATGCAGGAACCGATCCCAAGGTCCGGCACCATCGATTTCCGCCGCCTCGAGCAGCTCGCGGCTGACGTTCTGCAACGCCGCCAGGAAGTAGACCATGTTGAACCCGACGTAGAGCCAGAACGAGGCGATGATGAGGGCCGGCATCGCGTACTGCTGGAGCCACGGGAAGTTGATGTCCCACACGCCACCGGTGATGTTCGCCAGGAAGACGTTCAGCAGGCCGGTGCCTTTGTTGAAGATCAGCCCGAACAGGATCGCGACGAACGCCAAGCCGATCAGGACCGGGGCAAAGAAGATCAGCCGGAAGAACGCACGCCCCCGCAGCTCCGGGCGATTCAGCAGCAACGCCAGACCAAGCGACGCCGGCAATTGCACGAAAACGGAGCCGGCGGCAAAGATGAATGTGTTGCGGAGGGCGATCCAGAACTCGCCGTCGCTTAAGAGCCAGCGAAAGTTATCGAAGCCGACGAACGTCGTCACGGCCGGTCCGCTGTTCTGCTGGGTCGACATCACGACCGAGTAGGCCAGCGGGTAGACCGTGAAGATCAGAAACAGCAGGGCAAAGGGCGCGATGAAGAAGTACGGCGCCCACCAAGCGTGCGGCTGCAACGAGTTGGCCGGGTCGTCGGTGGTCCTGACGACACCAGCGGCGGCGGCGGTGGTCGAAGGGCTACTCACGCGTGCCTCCTTCGCGCTCTGCTGCCAGGAAGCGGTTTCGGCTCATCTCCTGACGAACCAGCGTCGCAGCTTCCTTCAGGAGCTCTCGGGCACGAGGTTCGAGCTGGGCTGCGGTGATGGTCGCGGTCGGGCCGAACGCGCCAGATTCTGCCTCGTTGTAGAGCTTGACCGAGACTTCACCGATTCGCTGCATGGCCGTCCTGTGGTACGGGTTGGACGAACGGAAGGGAACGTCTGGTGCCTGCTCGATGTAGAGCGTGCCGCTCGGCTGATTGGCAAAGTACGGGTCGGGCTCGTGGTAGTACGGGGCATCCCAGAACGACAAGACGGGCGAGATGATGTTGTTCGTTTTGAAGAGGCGCTCAGCAAGTTCCGGCGACAAATACAACTGTTTGGCGGCTGACCATGCCCGCTCGAAATCATCGGTTGCTTTAGGTATTCCCATCATCGTTCCGCCCCAGACGCTCGTCCGTCGGCCGCCCTCGTCCCAGGCGGGAAGCGGCATCAGCTTGTACTTGCCAGACAACTGCGGCAGGTCGAGTTTGTACACGCCGGCCAGCCAGTCGGGCATGATCTGGCAGATCACCTTGCCGTCGATTCGCATCTGGTTACCCATCGGGTCAAAGTCAGGCGCGTCGATGGCGATCCGCGACGGCCCCACCATCCAAGCGATGCACTGTGCCAGCACCCGCACATTGGCGTCGCTGTCGACGAGCAGATCGTCCTGCTCGTCAAACGTCCCGCCACCCGCCTGAAGGAGCAACGCCTCCAGGCCGTCGTTCCGCGTGTACCACATGCTTAGCAGAAACCGGTCGTTTCGACCGTCACCGTCGAGGTCGGCGACGAGTGGTCGCATCAACCGCTCGAAGTCGTCCCACGTCTTGATCTGTGACACGTCAATGCCGGCCGCTTCGACGAGGTCGGCCCGGTAGCACAGCAGCACCGGATGCACGTCGTGCGGCAACCCGAAGATCCGGCCGCGGCTCGTCCACGGGCCGAATGACGCCGGGTTGATGATCTTGTCGAGGCCCTCAGACTTGATGCGGTCGGTCAGGTCCGTGAAGCCGACATGCTCGAGCGGGCCAGTGACAAAGTTGCTGATCGCGTTGCGCTCGACCTCGATCAGGTCGGCCAAAGGCGTTCCTGACCAGAAACCAGACAGAGTCCGCCGTTCGAGCGCGATGCCGTCAATCGTATAGACGTCCAGCGGCACAGCCCCCGGCTCATTGGCCGCCTCTGCGGATAGCTGCTGGTACAACTCGCTGTGATTTCGGGCAAAGGTCCATAGCTCCAAACCTTCGGATTTCGAGATCGGCCAAGCGTTGACGACGACGGTCGACACCACGGCGATGATCAGAATGATCCACGTGCCCGGCGAAAGCACGTCGAACGGCCGCCACGCAAAGCGGGAAGTGTCAGTCGTCTTGTCCAAACGTTCCTCCTCAGGGTGGTTCGACCAGATGTGCCCGGCGTCTCGTCTTCATCATATCAAGCATGCTGCTGTGGCAAGCTCGACATCGGCGTCGTCATTGTCGCTACGGTAGCACCGCCCGCATGAAAGCGATTACATCCACGCCCATGTTTCTTGCTGAGAAGACGTCATGTATCGCTGGAACGGGGCTGAGCAGAAGGTCGATGGCTATTAACGCGGCAACGCCCCCGAAAGCGTCGCAGGCTCACAACGACGTTTACTGGTCATGTTGTCGAGGTCGATCGGGCCGTCAGCCTGCCTCATCTGCGACCGCAAGGGCCGGCGAGTCAAGGCGGTGACTTTGTGCGTGCAGATCGTATGTACCGCCTATGCGCTCGCTAGAACAGCTTCCTTGGCAGGTCTTACACGGTGCCTAGATACTTCGCACTCTGCCGAATCCGCCTCAACAAGGAGGGGCTCGTCAAGGGTCCGCACAAGCGATTGGGCGAGAGAAGATGCCGCCGATTGTCGAACCTGATCAAGAAGTCGAGATGATGCGAATCGCTTTCCTCCCATTGAGCCCGGTCCTGGAGAGCCGAACCGCATCACGCTCCTCTGCTAGCCCGACCCATTTTGCCTGACTCGTCCGCAGACAACTGGATCCTGCCGGCCGCCGCGTTGGCAGACGCAAAAAGGACCCTTTGAGCCTGTGCCTTCATGTTCGCCATCGATCGAATGCCGACCCGTGGGACGACCCAGTGTGTCAAGCGACTTACTCGGCGTTTGGGGCGTCGGCATCGGGAATGTGCTCCCGAAGGCGGTCGCGCTGACCGGCGGCGGCGGGATCGTCAATACGGTTGGTGAAGGCGTGCGGGTCGGCTTGTAAGTCGTACAGCTCCTCCTTCATGTTGGCGTAGCGGATCAGCCGCCAGTCGTTGGCGCGGACGGCGTGGTGTCCGCGGCCGCTCGTCGTGACGACGGGCTGGTCCCAGTCGGCGTCGTCGATCTTGCCGGTGATGAGGCCGGCGAGTGACAGGCCGTCGAGGCCGCGGCGCGGGGGCAGGCCGGTTACGTCTAGCAGCGTCGGGTAGAGGTCGACAAGACTCACGGCGACGTCGACTTGCTTGCCCGCCGGTACGCCGGGACCGCGAATGAATAGCGGGGAGCGCGTCGACTCGTCCCAAAGCGTAAATTTTCCCCAGTGCTGCTTTTCTCCGAGATGAAAGCCATGGTCGGAGACAACGATCACAAGCGTGTTTTCAGCATGGCCTGACTCCTCCAGCGCATCCAGCACGCGGCCGATTTCGTGGTCGGCGTAGCTGACGCACGCCAGATACGCCCGCACGAGCTCGCGAGCTTGGCCGCGCATCCTGATGGTGTCGTCATAGTCGAAGTTGCGGAAGGCATCGAGACCCCAAGCGATCGAGGGGATGTCGTTGCGGTCTTCTTCGCAGACCACGGGCATCGTAATGTCGTCGAGCTCGTACTGGTCGAAGAATTGCTGCGGTGCGTAGAACGGCGCGTGCGGCTTCAGGATGCCAACGGCCATAAAGAATGGCTGGGGCAGCGACTCTTCCAGAAGTTGCTCGGTCGCCCAGTCGGCAATCTTTTCATCGAGCGGCGGGGCATCCTCGTCCTTGATGGCGTACCAGTCGAGTTTGCCGACGGAGTCGGGCTGCATGCGGCCGCGCATTCCGTCGGGCGGAAGAAAGAATGTGCCCGTCTCTTCCGGCGTCAAGTAGCGGTTCCACGAGGGTGGGTCGCTGTTCCAAAGCTCGGGACTGCGATTCGGTGCGTGAAAAATCTTTCCGCCTGCGATCGTGTGGTAGCCGGCCTCACGAAACGCCTGAGGCAGCGTCGTTGCATTGGCTAGGACGGGGCTGGCTCGCATCGGCGACCAGTTCTCGTAGATGCCCGACCGCGCCGGCATCACTCCCGTAAGCAACGCCGTTCGCGATGGCCCGCATGACGATGCCGCCGCGTGGGCGTTGCTGAAAGTTACGCCCTGCTCGGCCAGCTTCGCGAACGTCGGCGTCATCGCATCCGGGTGACCGCCGAGCGGCTCGATCCAATCGTTGAGGTCATCGACGGTGATGAGCAGCACGTTCATCGGTTGCTCTGCGACTTTCTCAGCAGATGCGATGGCGGCAAGCCCGAAGGCCGCGAGGCAACCGACGAAGGCGGTGACCATAGTGTTTGAAGAGTTGGGCATTGCAAGGGTCCGTGGCACGACACGCAGTATCGGGAAGATATCAATCAGGAACTTCGGCTAGCAATCACGACATTCCATGCCGTGCCACGGATTTAGTCGATGGCAATGGCAAACGGCACGGCCGGAAGGTCGGACCCGTCGGCTTGTTTGGCGAACAGGTTCACCGACGGGTCAGCGGTGAAGGCGTAACGGATTTCGCGAACATCGCCGGGCATGACACTGTCGGCGGTGAGTGCGATGATGTCTGCGGCGACGATCTCGGCGGTGGCGGGGACGACCACGTCGGCGGTCGTAACGAACTCGAAGTGGCGAGGCGATTGATCGTCCGACGTGACGAGGCGGGTGCCGGGGTGGGCAAAGCGGACGCGAATCGTTTGGCCGATGCGTTCGACGTCGGCCGGGCTGGAAAAACGTCTCTGTGCGTAGCGGTAGAGGTGCCAACCGCGACGAGCTCGTGCGGGCCTTTGGCGATGATCGGGTCAAGCGTGGCTTGCCAACGGCCGGTGTCATCGGCAATGGCGGTCGCTTCCTGATCGGCGACGGTGACGAAGACAAGTGTGCCCGGCGCTTCGTGACCCCAGACGGAGAGGGGCTTGTCCGCCTGAAGGACCATGCCGTTGCCGAATGGGG
This sequence comes from uncultured Planctomycetota bacterium, assembly GCA_963841915.1. Taxonomy (GTDB): domain Bacteria; phylum Planctomycetota; class Phycisphaerae; order Tepidisphaerales; family Tepidisphaeraceae; genus JBCDKH01. The sequence goes on from CAWJEN010000006.1 coordinate 1,633,285, forward strand.
CACCGAAGTGCGTGTCGGCTTTAGCAAGCGTGCACGCTGCAAGGGCGACGACAACCGGGAGGATTACATGTGGTCGAAACATCGGAAGCTCAGATGGGTTCTGCAACACACTTTGCGTCATGCCACGTGGCATGGCACGAAGTATCATGAGACGGCCTAGTGAATGTGCATGATCGACCGCTGGCTTTGCCCGAGGTAGGAGGCGGCGCCGAGGCCGCTGGAGTCTTTAGCACGTAGGTCGGCGACGGACGGTCGTTCGAGGTGATCGTTGCGAAGGCTGCCGTCGACGAGATCAGCGTGATCTTCGTTGCGGAGCACTTCGACGAATCGCTCGCGCATGGAGGCCGTCGCGGCGGCGTCGAGTGGTCGTTCGTCGTGCGGGTCGGACTCAACGTCGAAACAAAGCTCAGAACCGTCGGCGGTCGAGTACATGTACTTGCGGCAACCGTCGTGGAGCATGTGGCTCTGCTGGATCTGGCCATGCATGAGGTGGTCGCCCAAGCAGTCGCCGCGAAGAGCGGGCAACAGCGAGCGGCCGGTGACGTCGCTTGGCACGCGAGCTTTGGCAACGTCGCAGAGCGTCGGCAACAGGTCGGCCAACTCGACGAGGTCGCGACTGACGCGTCCGGGTGAGGCGTCCCACGCCGACGGCGGGCGGACGATGAGCGGGACTCTAGCGGAGTGGTTAAGGAAGGATCGCTTGCCCATCGTTCCGTGATCGCCGACCGCTTCGCCGTGGTCGGAGGTGTAAATGACGAGCGTGTTCGAGAAGTCGCCGAACGCTTCGAGCTGCCCGCGGAGGCGGCCGACCTGGTGGTCGAGATTCGAAATCATTCCGGCATAAACGGCACGGGCGTGACGCATCTGCTGCGGCGACATCGGGCCGCTATTACAGGTGTGGCGTTGGCAGTAGAGCTCGTAGGGCTCCCGATCGGTGCCTACCCAGTCAGGCACAACAGGCGTCGGCAGGTCATCGCCACGCGGACCGTCATACAAGCTGTAGTACGGCTCGTGAATCGTTAGTGGCGGGTGCGGGTCGAGTAGCGACACCCACAGGGCGAACGGTTGGCTGCGGTCGCGGGTCTCAAGGAAGTCGCAGGCCTTGTCCACGCACCAGTCCGTCGAGTGCAGGTGTCTCGGGAACGGGCTGAGCGTCGGCGACGTCTCGTTGAAGCCGAGGCCGACGAGCGTGCCGGGGCGGCCAGTTTCAACGAGCTGCTGTCGCTTGAGTTCGCTGAGCCAGGTGACGTGTTCAAAGCCGCCACGGAAATCGGGCTCGGTGTGCCAGTGTGTTTTGCCGATGAGCTCGGTCTGGTAGCCGGCCTCTGTGAGGAGGCTGCCGAGAAAATCAGATCTCCTGCGCGGCAGTCGCCAATCGCCGGCATAGGCCGGCTGCCCATTTTGGTACGCCCGTCGACCGGTGATGAGCGTGGTGCGGGCGGGCACACAAACAGGGCAGTCGACATAGGCGTTGTCAAAACGGAGGCCTTCGTTAGCGAGTTGATCGAGGTGCGGCGTCGCGAGCCCGCCGCCGGCGCAGCCGAGGAAGTCAGCGCGGTGCTGATCGCTGGTGATGAGCAGGATGTTGGGCGACATCGACACGTTCTAAGGCTTCTCAAAGGGAACGACTTCCGTTACATGCGGGTCGCGATCGATCATGCGAAGCATCGGGTCGTCCGACGCCGCCATCCGGTGGCGGACATGCGCCCGCATTGTCACCAGCGTGTCGGCGTGGGCCGGATTGTCCGCAACGTTGACGCGGCACGACGGGTCGGAATCGAGATCGTAAAGCGCCTCCGCATCACGTCGTAGATACCGGTCGAGCCACGCGGCGACGGCATAGTCCTGCTTCGCCGCCAGGCGGATCAATCCGAAGCTGCGGTCCTGGTGGCTCTCGTTGTTCGGCTTGCCCGCGGCGGCGGCGTTGCTGACAACCACCTCCTGCCCCTCATGGCCGGACCTCTCCAAGCTCGTTGCGGTTGAAGTGGTAGACGCGGCCGTCGTCGGTGCCGCAGATGAGGTCGAGTTTGCCGTCGTCATCAAGATCGGTCGGCCACACGCTCGCGACATGCTTTCCAAGCTGGACAACTTTGCCGTCGACCGTGAAAAGCTTCGGCCGGGCGAAAGAAGGCGATTTCTCCGTGCCGATGTTCTCGAACCACATCATCGCCCCGAGCAGGAGCGGCTCGAACGTCGGGTCGACGTACTGGTTGTTCCCACCGTGGCCGCCATAGACGATGTCCCAATCGCCGTCGCCGTCCCAGTCGGTGACGGTGGGCTTACCACGTCCCCAAAAGCCACCGGGGCCGCTCATGCGCATGGTCGATCCGTTGTCGTAGGTGAGCTTTTCTTCGTCGAGGACGACCATCGGATCTGACGAGGCAAACGTGGCCAGGGCGAAGTCGCCGTCCCAATCCTGGATGAGCAGTTGCTTCTTATCGCCGTTGTTTGGGACGACGGCCGGACGCTGCCGCCACGCGAGCTCCCACACGGTGCCGTCGGTCGTGCGGATCGGCTGCGGCTCGGCGACGTTCAAACCGTCAAGACCGCGGGCGACCATGAGGCGCGGCGTCGTTTCGCCGTACAGCACGTCGAGCGTGCCGTCACCATCCCAGTCCGTCGCGAGCGGATTGACGTAGCCCCATCGCGACTCGTCGACGCCCTGGATGGAGCCGGTGGGCAAAGGCTGGTGGTGCCACGGCTCGCCGTTTAACATCAGCGGCTGCGGGCCGCGGTATACGAGAGGATCGCTCGTTCCGGGCCAAAGGGCGAAGTAGCCCGATGCGTCGCCCATCAGGATGTCCTGCGTGCCGTCGCCGTCGTAGTCAAGGCGTTGCGGAACGACGAGCGTCTGCATACGTAGCGGCCCACCGATGCCGGTTGTAACGGCCTCGCGGTAGTCGCCGACAGCGTCGCCGTGCAAGACGCCGAACGAGCCGGGGTTGCCGCTGACGAGAATCTCGTCGTTGCCATCTCCATCGAGGTCGTCGCTGCTCATGTGCAGCGGCATATAGACATGCTTGAGCAACGCTCCGTCGGCGAGCAACGCCTCTGGCTTGCCACCACGGACGACGTCGCCCTGCACCTCAAATGGCACTGCAAGCACCTCGTCGAGCGATCCGCCAAGGACGACGTAGCGCTGACCGCCGATAGTCGAGACGACGCCGCGGGCATGGCCGGGGCCTTTCCAGATCAGCGGGAAGTCTTCCCGCCCGAGGTAGACCGGCAGCGGGCCGCTCATGCTGAGACGGCCGTCGGCGTTGCGGCTGCCGCGGGCCCAGAAGAATTCGGCTCGACGGTTGTCCGCGAGAAACTCACCGTTGACGGAGTACGTCCGGCCGGGCCCGGCATATCGCGTCACCTGGCGCGTCCAAAACGAGACGCCGTCGGGGTACTGCTTCTTTTGATTCTTGATGAAGAGCAGGTCGGTGATTCCGTCGCCATCAATGTCAGCCGCGTCGCATGCAACGGCGTCGCCTTCAATCTCCGGCAGAATCGCGTCGAATGGGTAGCCGTCGAAGGTCAATCGGTACGGCTCGCCGAACTCTGGCTCGCCGCTTGTGCCGATGTTTGGGAAGACGACGTGGTCGCTTTGGCCGAAGCCGGCGGTGCGGCCTTCGCTGATGAGGTCGAATACACCATCCTCACGCTCGACGCTCCAGTACGGTCCACCGGCGAGTTGATCACTCCACTTCGTCTCGTGAAGGACGTCGTATCTGCGGTACAGAAGCTGGCCATCCTTCGGCTTCCATTCCGGATCGCGGAACAGGTGGATGTGCGGGTTGGGTCCGAACGATCGAGCCAGAAGGCTCGGCGGCCCTCCTTCCCAGCGAACCCACTCGCCCTGCGTCGCGTTTCCCTGTGCCAGCGGAACGACGGCATCATCGACGGTGCGTAGCTGCCGATCCGAATAGAGCGAGTTCACCTCCGGAGGTTGCCACGCAGGAGCGGCGGCCTGCGGTTCGCCGATGTCCGTATTGCCGTCGGCAAGCTGCTTGATCTGCTCGTCCGACAGCAAGCCGCCGAATACCATGACCTCGTCGAGGTCGCCGACGTGGCGGCGGGTGCCGAGGGTGCCGACGTGGGCGGTGTCAGCACGCATGAACATCGGGCCGATGCGACGCTGAATGACCTGCTTACCGTTGACAAAGATGCGGACAAGGCGACCATCGTGGGTGGCGGCGAGGTGGAACCACTCGTTCAGTGGAAGCTCGTCACCGGCTCGCAAGGTGCCATCAGTGCCAGGCGCGGTGCGGACGCGAAGTTCGGGTCGTCCCTGGCGAACGCGTAGCGACACGATTGGCTGATTCTCGTCTTCGGCAGTCAACGAGATTAATCGAGGCGGAGCTGTCGGGCCAAAGCCGTTTTCGTTCTCACCAGCTGGCCACTCACGAGCGCGGACCCACGTCGCCACCGTGAACTCCGGGCCGATCGGCTCATCGAGCTCAAAACGTGGACGCGCTTCATTCTTGTCGAACTTGCCGTAGGGGCCGTCGATGCCGTCTTCGGCCTGCTCGACTACGGGCGAGCCATCACCACGCGTCTCGAAATCGACGTGCAGCGGCTTGGCCTTGGCAGATGCGCATGTCGCGAGGCCGGCGGCGATGAGGGCGGCCGTGCTAAGCCGCTTGAATTGAAGCATTTTCTGCCAAGCGGCTGGCGTCGGACGCGGGCGTCCAGTGTTGTAGATCATGGTGAAAGTCCTCCAATTGCTTAAGATTGTCCGGTTCGAGTTCCACGTCGAGTCGGCAGGTGGTGCCGAGCGAGAGGCCACGCATGCCGAGGAAGGCCTTGGCGTTGGCGGGGTAGCTGGCCGGGATGAGCTGGTCGAGTCGGTCGAGCAGTGACAGTGTCTGCGGGCGACTGTCACCGTTGCAGCGGGCGGCCAATAGTTCGGGTGCGAAGTTGCAGGCAACGCCCGAATAGCCAGAGCCGCCCGCTTCGATTGACGATTGCAGCGTCGGCAGGTGCGCGTTGTAGAAGGCGAGGCGGCTGCCAGAGACAGCTTCGCACTTTGCACGAATCAACGATGCGTCGCACGACGTGTCCTTGTGAAAGATGACGCGATCCGTCTCCGCCAGCCACGCCATCGTGTCCGGCGACAGCCGGCGGTGGTTCGGCCACGGGCACTCATAGATGCCCAGATCCGCGTCTTGGGTCTCCACCAGCAGCTTGGCAAAGGTATTACGCCATGCTGCCTCCGGTGCTTCAGCAGGCACAATTGTGCCGGCCGCGAGAACGATCGCATCAACACCGGTGCGTGCCATGTCGTTCGTCAGGCGCGTCAATTCGTCGAGCCCAACGTCGGCCACGGCACCGGCGACAACGGGAACGCGGTCATTGATCGTTTCGACGGCGACCTCCGCCAGCCGCACCATCTCGTCCAAGGACAAGTGCTGGATCTCGCTCGAAAGACAAACGGCGAAAAGTCCCGAGCAGCCATGAGACAGATAGAAATTGATGAGCTGGCGATACGCAGACTCATCGACCTGCTGATCATCGGTGAACGGCGTGAGCATGACCGGCCAAGCGCCGGCGGGCAGGGTAACTTGGGACATAGGTGTCAATACAGCGGGCAGATGAGTCGGCCGCCCCGTCAAGGCCGGCCGACTCGGAAGGAGGAACAGCGTTAGCGTCGGCGACGCATGCCCAGAAGGCCGAGGCCGACCATGCCGGCAATAGCCGAGCCGGGCTCAGGGATGACGTTGATGAGCAAGTCGCCCTCGGCCACAATCGAATTGCTGATCCGCACTTCGTCGATCAGTCCGTCAAAGTTATTCTCGTAGCTGGTGCCGCCATTGGTGCGGGCGCCAATAGAGAATGCCGGGTTGTCAAAAACGGCAGGAGCGAGGGTGGTGACGCCCGATTCGACGGTGGTGAAGCTGAACAAGGAATTGTTGAGGTTCTCGATCCTGGTTGTCAGCGTGTCGGCGGTGGCGTCGTATGTCAGGGCGGCGAAGTACGTCTCGCCCTCGACGAGATCAGCGCTGCCGAAGGGGACGCCGCCAACCAAGCCGCTGTTGTTGCCGTAGAGGCCCTCGAGGAACGTCGGGTTCCCGGCTCCAGTCGTGGTGCGAATCCGAAGCTCATAATTGCGGGTGCTGTTGCCCGGCTCGTTGTATAGCGATATCAACGTCTGCGAGTTGTTGCCCCCGACGGGCAGTGCGTCAGGCCGAAAGAACAATTCAATCGTGAAGTCGCCCGTTTGCACGAGCGTTGCCGAGTTGCCTTGACTTTGATTGTACGCGACAAAATTGCCAGCCGCGCCGTCGCTCGGGTCAAAGTCGAGCCCGGTGCCGTCGACTCCAGCGACCCAGTCCGGATCCCCGCCATTTGAAGTCGAGAAGCCAAGCAGAAGCGGGTCGGCGACGCCGCCGGTCGAGGCGGCGTTTTGGCCGGACCCTTCGTCGAACTTGAAGTACCCAACAGTTGCGGCTGGCGATGATGCCGTGCCGGCACCCAGGGCCGCTAGCGTGATGAAGGTGGTGGTGCGGATCATGGTTTCTCCTCTATGAGAATGGGTGTGAAAGAGCGTGCCGATCGCGTTGCCGGTCGCTCTGAAAAATCAATTGGGTTCGACCAGACGCGGCCGGACGATCAGGTCGACGGCAATGGTGTCGGACGGGTCTTGAATGCGGTTGAGCAGCTGCTGAACGGCGCAGCGGCCAATGAGGTCGCCGCGAAGGTCGATGGCGGCCGGCTTTGGGTGGGCGGCTGCGAGCAGCGGTTCGTGGTAGCCGCTGACAACGATCTTGATGTCGCGCTCGGGCTCGATGCCGTGACGGCGAAGCGCGGCGTGAACGGTGCCAAGGACGAACGGGTTGCTCAGAAGCAGGCCGTCCGGCACCGTCGACCGACTCACCAGTTCGTCCACCAGCTCGTTTGCGGAGGCGATGAGCTTGTTCCAACCGTCCGGGTCTGACTCTTTCGGCAGCGGCATGTCGCGCTGCAACTGCACGCAGCTGGCACCTGCCTGCTCGGCCGTGAAGCGAAAGTACTTCGACCGGACGGTGATGGCAGGACTGCCCTGATGCGTCTCGAGGCATGCAAGGCTTCGGCAGCCTCGGCCGATCAGATATTCAGCGGCCAGTTCACCGACATGCTCGTTGCCCGCCAACGCCGCCGTGCTGCCGTTCGGGTCGCGGTGGCTCGTCAGCCAGACCATGGGCCGCTGCGGGATGTCCGCCAGTCTTCCTCGGGCATCGGCACCACCGGCGATGAGCAAACCGTCGATCTTCCCGTCACGGACTGCCTGAGGCATCTCATCGTCATTGGACAAATCGCAGTAGAGCATCGTCTTACCGGCCGCCGCCAAAGCCGCCGCGACGCCTCGGACCGTCCGCGAAAGGTCAGTCGAGTATTTTGCCAGCACGTCGTCGCTGAAGAGCACGACGGCGATGACATCGCTGCGGCTTGCGGTGACTGAGCGGCTCATACCGCTGGCTCCTGTGGATGATCGAGCTTGCTTCCGCGACTTGCGAAGCGGCTTGTAGTCCAGTTGTTCCATCGCATCGCGAACCCGGTCGCTCTTGTCGGAGGCAACTGCGGCGCTACCTGACAGCACGCGCGAGACAGTCGCTGTCGAGACGCCGGCATGGCGTGAGACATCCTGGAGCGTGGCCGGATTGGATCGTGTGGTGGTCATCGAAAATCCTCGTGTCAGCGTTTCAGTCAAGGACGATCTTGCCGACCCGTGCCGGAGCGAAGTACCCACCGCTATCCGGCTCCTGCGCGTCCTGTCCGTCGATGAGCAAGCCAAACCAGCGGCTCGTCACCTCGTCAGCGACCGCAAACTTTGCGTGGCCGTCGAGGAAAACGTAATTGCGCCCGCCATCGTGCGGCTGGTCGCTGATGAGCCGAGCGTCCTGAAGTCGCATCCAGCCGGAGAACCCGACGTTGCTTGGTTTGGCTACATCGGGCGTGGTCTTGTTGGTCTCGCCCGGGAGTCGCACCATCCGCGGACGCAACGCCGCCGCAGTCGTAACTTCATTGCTGTCCATATATTGGACAGTCTCGACGGGGGAGAGCTTCAACTTCGGGAACGTCGTGACGACACCGTTGGCCACGTACGACGTCTGGCTGTCCTGCCCGAAGATGCTGTCGATGTCCGTTTCAGTTGCCGAAGGGCACTGGTACGCATCGCCAATTTCTGCAAGATGACCTGACTCAATCATCGACGAGATCCACGTGTGCTCGAAGCTCGGATCATCCACTGGTCCCGTCACGCCGTTCAAAATCGAGGCGTTGGCGGACCAGCCGAAGTGGTAGCTGGTGGAGTCGAACTCGTTGCGATACGACTGAGACGCCGTGTTGAGCTGCCTGAGATTGCTCAAGCAAGTGACCTTCTTGGCAGCGCTTCGTGCACGATTCAGCGTCGGCAGCAAGATGGAGATCAGCAGTGCGATGATGCCGATGACAACGAGCAGTTCGACCAGCGTGAAAGCATGTCGCCGTGGCTGTGTAGATTTCAAAGTCTGATTCAGGGTCATTTGAGCCTCCTCAAGGCCTAGGTGGGTTGCGATTGATAGAGTTTGACAGATCGCACTGCTCGTGTCAAGATGATGAGCCCGATTACAGATGTAACTTACAGCACGCTGCGGCAGAGGAGGCCGTTTAGTTTCAAATGTCCGCACGTCCTTTCGACCTGTTCGCCATAGTCGTCTACCTGATTGCCGTTGCCGGCATCGGGATCTGGTTCGCCCGCAAGAACGAGTCGACGAGCGACTACTTCCTCGGCAACAAGGGGTTTGGCGGCGTGGTGCTCGCGTTGTCGATGGTCGGCACGTCACTCAGCTCGATCACCTTTCTCGCACTGCCGGCTGCGGCTTATGCGCTCGATTGGCGGCTGCTGGTCAGCAACTGGATGATGCCGCTGGCGGCGCTCATCGGCATGTTCGTCTTCGTGCCGTTCTTCCGGGCCGCGAAGGTGGTGACCGCGTACGAGTTCCTTGAGCTCCGATTTGGGCCGTGGGCCAGGCTCTATACGGCCTGCAGCTTCATGATCCTGCAGTGGGTCCGCGTCGGGACGATCCTCTATCTCGTCAGCTTACCGGTGGCCTTGCTGTTCGATGTCGATCCGAGGGTCGTCGTCGTGTTACTGGGCATCTGCCTGATGGCCTACACCGTTGTCGGCGGCTTCGACGCCGTCGTCTGGACCGATGTCATTCAGGTCATTGTGCTGATCATCGGCGGCATCGTTGCCTTCGCCTTCGTTACCTTCCAAACGCCTGGCGGCTTGGGTGCCAGCCTCGCCGATGCGGCGGCGGCGGACAAGTTTCATCTCGGCGATTGGGATCTCGACTTCACCCGTCGAACCGCCGTCACACTGATGGTGCTCGGCCTGATCGGCTGGATCAGCGTTTACGGCACCGAGCAGACCACTGTCCAACGCATTATTTCTGCGCGAACTGACAAGGACGCCCGCAAGGCGATCTGGCTGGCGGTGGTCATCAGTCTACCCATTTGGACCTTCTTCTACCTGATCGGCACGTCGATCTGGGGGTTCTACCAGCGGGCTCCTGACGCGGCCGTCGTGGACATGGCGGCGGATCAGGTCTTTCCGCACTTCATCCTCACGCAGCTGCCGGTCGGCGTAGCCGGCATCATCATCGCAGCGGTTCTGGCGGCGGCCATGAGTTCGCTCGACAGCTCGATCAACTCCGTCTCGACGACCTTCATCAACGACATCTACCGCCGCCATCTCAAGAAGGGCCGCGGCGACCGCCACTACCTTTTTGCCGCAAAGGTTACCTCTCTCGTCACCGGCATCCTCATGATCGTCGGCGGCCTCATGTACGCCTCGGCCCAGCACGAGTCGATGCTCGACACCACGAAGGTCATCGCCAGCATCTTCGGCGGCTGCACAATTGCTATCTTTCTGCTCGGCTTCTTCACAATACGCGTCGGCGAGAAAGCCATCCTCTGGGCACTCATCCCGGGCCTCGGCATCAACATCTATCTCGGCCTTAATGCGGCCGGCATGCTGCCGGAGGCGTACGCGTCGCCAATTCATAATTACTGGATCAACGCGTTCGTCAATGTGGTTTTCGCTGTGTTCGCGATGGGGCTGACCTGGATGGGGCTTAAGCAGCGCAAGAGCGTCCAAGGCTTGACCGTCTGGACGACAAAGAAGGAGCAGGCCACGTGAAACAACCGAATGTCCTCTTAGTCATCACGCACGACATGAGCCCGCGGCTCGCCTGCGACGGTGACCCATACGCCGTGACGCCCAACCTCGACAAGCTCGCGGCCAAGTCGACGCGGTATGAACGGCATTACTGCCAGTGGCCGCTTTGCGGGCCAAGCCGAACGGTGCTGATGTCAGGTCTTCGGCCCCAGACAACCCGCCGGCATGCAAACGAGTCCTTCTGGGGCACGCTCCGAGAGCGGATGCCGAACGGCTACGCGACGTTGGGCGGGGCGTTCAAGAACGCCGGCTACCACACGGAGCAGGTCTGGCAGGTTCTGCACGCTTACGAGACGGACGAAGAGAGCTGGACGGAGCCGACCTGGTTCCCACCAAATCCACCGGCACCTGATTGGGCGAAGGGCAAGATCGACGCCGACGAATTACGCTATTGGCAGACGGCTGACGCCTTCGATCTGATTCGGCGGCGACTTGAAAAGGCACAGGCACGTGGAATTGATCCGGCGAAGTACCACCGCTACGCCCGCGGCCCGACGGTTGAGGCTGCTGACGTACCAGATGATGCGTACCCCGACGGGCGGGCGACGGATCATGCGCTTCATCGCATCGCAACGCTCGCGAAGGGCGACAAGCCCTTCTTCCTAGCTGTCGGCTTCGAGGCCGGGCACCTGCCGTGGACCGCACCGAAGGCCGACTTCGACCGTTATGATCCATCAACGTTCATCCTGCCCGAGCCACACACGCCCCCGACGGGGAGCCCGCCGTGGGCGATGAACGACCAGGAGCCGGCTCAGTACTACACCGACACCGATTACGACGAGTCGTGGGCTCCGAGTGAGACGCAACTCCGCGAGATGATGCACGGCTGCTACGCCTCCGTCACCTTCCTCGATCGCCAGGTCGGCCGTCTGCTCGACGCGCTTGAGCAGGCCGACATTGCCGACGAGACAATCGTCGTCTTCACGAGCGACCACGGCTTCCACGTCGGTGAGCACAACTACGTCGGCAAGCACAGCTTCTGGGACAAGAGCACACACTGCCCGCTGATCGTCCATGTCCCGGGCCGCGATGCAGCAGTCGAGCCGGGCGTTACGGAGCACGTCGGAATACTGCCGACGCTGTGCGATCTGGCGTACATCGACAAGCCCATCGGCATCGAAGGCGAGTCGTTTGCCGACCAGCCCAATGACGCCGCCTTCAGCTATCGCCGCCGCCTGCCGGGTGACAGCAACTGCTACTACTACGACGCTGTATCAGTACGAACAGCCGATCATCGCCTGACGATCTACCGCGACGAGGAACGGCAGGAACTCGCCGCCGAATTATTCGACTACGCCACCGATCCGCTCGAGAGCCGCAACGTCGCAGGCGAGCTGCCGCAGGTCGACCGCGACTTGCGCCACCGCCTCGCCCCGCACCTCGTTGCCTTCGAGACCTGACACGCCCGCTCCTGTGACACGACACGCAGTGTCGTCAAGCCACGCCCGGTTCAAGCCTATCCGGCGACACAGAATGTGGAGCGACGGTTGTTCTAGCTGGATTAACTAAGCCAGATTGCTCTGACCTATGACGACTCGACCGCTTCCGACGGACTGGACACTGACCTTCGCCGGCTCGCCGCCAGAGCACGTGCCGCCAAAGTCGGCACTGTTTAACTTTCCTGCGACCGTGCCCGGCTGCGTCCACACGGACCTGATCACTGCCAATGTGATTCCTGACCCTTACCCCGGCCACAACGAGCATGCCAGCCACTGGATCGGCTGGTGCGACTGGAAGTACGCGACGACAATTGAGCTGACGCAGGGCGATCTTAACACTGAGCACCTGGAAGTGGTGTTCGATGGCCTCGACACAGTTGCGACCATCCGGCTCAACGACGAGATCATCGGCGAGTCGCAGAACATGCACGTCCGCTGCCGATTCGACCTCAAGCAGCACGGCCGCGTCGGCGACAACGAATTGTCCGTCACCTTCAAGTCACCACGCGTCGCCGCTCACCTCAACGAATGCGAGATTGGCGGCCTGCCGATCATTGGCTCAGGCAGCAACCCGCAGCTGCCGCACACGATGCTGCGGAAAATGGCCTGCAACTTCGGCTGGGACTGGGGGCCGCAGCTCCTGACGAGCGGCATCTGGCGGCCGTGCCGGATTGAGGCGTGGGAAACCGCCCGCATCGCCGACGTCCGGCCGCTCGTGATGCGGGCGGACGAGGACGTGGCCGAGGTCGACGTGCGGGTCGACGTCGAGGGCGAGGCCGAGGTGCAGGCGACGCTGCGCGACCCCGACGGCAAGGTGGTCGCCGAAGGCTCAAGCCGCCTGACGGTCGAGAAGCCGCGACTCTGGTGGCCCGTCGGCTACGGGGATCAGCCGCTATACGAGCTGACCATCGAACTGCTCGACAGCGATCGCGTGCTCGACAGCCGCACTCATAGCGTCGGCCTGAGGACTGCGAAGCTAGTCACGACACCCGACGCTGAGCCCGTCGAAGCCCTCGGCCAAGGCGAAACGTTTCAGATCGAGGTTAACGGCCAGCGCGTCTTCTGCAAAGGTGCCAATTGGATCCCCGACGACTGCTTCCCGCACCGCGTCACGCCCGAGCGCTACGCCGAGCGGGTCGACCAAGCCGTGTCGGCCAATATGAACATGCTCCGCATCTGGGGCGGCGGACTGTACGAGGATCACGCGTTCTACGAGCATTGCGATCGCGTCGGCATGCTTGTGTGGCAGGACTTCCTCCTCGCCTGCGGCTGCTATCCAGAGGAAGAGCCGATGCGGAGCCTGATCGAGCACGAGGCCCGCGACAACGTCGCCCGCCTCGCCCGGCACCCATCGCTGGTGTTGTGGAACGGCTGCAACGAGAACATCTGGGGCACCTTCGACTGGCCTGAGCCGTGGGTCAGCATCCGCGAGGAGGGGAAGCGGACGTGGGGCCTGGGCTACTACCTCGACGTGCTGCCGCAGATCGTCCAAGAGCTCGATCCGTCCCGCAGCTACTGGCCCGGCAGCCCATACAGCGGCTCGATGGAGCGTCATCCCAACGCCAACGAGTATGGCAATCGTCATATGTGGGACGTCTGGAACGGCCACGGCGACTACCGCAACTACCTCGGTCACTTTCCCCGGTTCGCCAGCGAGTTCGGCTACCAGGGTCCGCCGACGATCCCGACGTTGGACGAAGCCGTTTCGCCCGATGGCCGCTCGTGGCTGTCGGCCGACATGCACCAGCACAACAAGCAGAAAGTCGGCCAACAGCGGGCGCTCGACCGTATCGCCGACGACTTCAATATCGAGAACTCGGATTCTCCTGAACGATTCGATGACGTCTGGTTCCTCGCCACGCTGCAACAGTGCAGGGCGTTGACGCTCGGGTGCGAATGGTTCCGAGCTCTTTCGCCCTGGTGCAGCGGTGCACTGTATTGGCAGCTCAATGACTGCTGGCCGGTGGTCAGCTGGGCCGCGATCGACGGCAGTGGTCGGCCCAAGATGTTGCTTGAGGCGACACGCCGTTTCTTCCGCCCACGCCTGCTGACGATCCTGCCTAGTGAGCCAATCTCTGAGGGAAAAGAGGCAGACGCCTATTCCGTCTACTTGCACAACGATTCCAAAGAAGCCTGGTCGACGCGAGTCAGGATCCGCAAGATCAATCTTGAAGCAGCAACCTTGGAGGAACACGAGGCCGACCTTGACGTCGCTCCGAGAGCGACGGCAACGCTGCGACTTCCCGAAAGCTTCCTCGGCACGCCCGGCGAGCTGTTGCTGGCGGAGACGCCAGACGATCGCGCCTGGCACTTCTTCGGACGCGACAGAGAGATCGATTATCCGGTGCCTGATCTGGAGGTCGCCGTGGAGCAGACGGCGACGGGTCGTCGTCTTCAGGTGACTTCAAAGACGACCATTCGTGATCTGTATTGCTTAAATTCGACCAGGGCCGCAGATCTCGCCCGCACGCGACAAGGTGTGCACCTGCTGCCGGGAGAGACGGCTGCTTTCGACCTGGATGACTCTGCCGATCCCAAGCCTCGGCTGATCAGCGCGAACCATGTCTGCCATTCAATGACAAGAGGTTGATCATGATGCCGAACGACAAGAAGCCGACGCCGCCAAGGCCCTTGAAGCTCTCGGCTGAAATGTGCAGCGGAGTCAGGGCAAACGCGACTCGCCTGACGGCAAGCACGGTTTCATCGACTCTTAGAAGCGGGCCGACGAGGTCTTTGCCGATGTGAATCCAGCCGCTCGCTGCTTTGGGCCGAGTTATTCGGAGAAGCGAGCTTCCGCACCAAGCTCAAGACGTGGCTTAAAGCCGGCAGCGTCAGCCACGATGAGTCGCACGTCTCGCCGCTGAGCCAACTTTTGAAGGCGGAGCAGGAGCTGGGCGAAGCGAACGCCAAGGAGCTTCAGGCCAAGCCCGCGATCATGCTGCGGTGGGGCGATGTCGACCAGAGTGGCACAACCGACAAGTACGTCTGAGTCTGTGAGTGAGGTGGTCACGTGGCTGCAACAAGGAGCTTCGTCAGACTGGCGGTCTGAGGGACCGCGGCTCAGAGTCTTCCACTAGACCCAACACATCTCACAGATCCTCCGCCTCCGTGCCTCCGTGCCTCCGTGCCTTCGTGCCTTCGTGCCTCCGGGTATCCACACTCACCCGTACCGCTTGCCTCGGTGCTCGACGTAGCCATCCTCGTGCCAGCCCTTGGGGTCGTGGTGGGTCCAGTGAAGCGTTCCGCCTTTGAGCGTGTACTCGTACTCGCCCTTGATGATGACGGTGTCGCCCACACGCAAGGGAACGCGGTCGGCCAGATCGATGTTGTGGGCGACCAGCACCGTCACGTCGCCCGGCAGGTCGACGAGGAACCGCTGATGCCTGGAGCCTTCGTTGTCGTCTGCTAGCAGCCGCGCGACACGGCCGACGCAGGTGACGACGACGTCGCTGGTCTTGTTGGCGAGCAGATTAGCGATGCCGCCGTCGTCGTGGCGGGGCGACATGTCTCCTACATCGGCAGATTCGGTACGCGTCTCTCCAGGGGTCGAGGAAGCGGGCACCGGTGCCTGCCCGTCGTCCGTCATCTGCTCGACCACCCAAAGCCCACCTGCCACGAGTGCGATCAGCACCGTTGTCAGCACGCTCGTCTGTTTCGCACCCGTCTTCATGCCGCTGAAGCCTAACCGATCGCACTACAGCCAGGCCGACAGCTTCTGAACCTTTGGCAAGCCGACGGCACAGACATAAGGCTGCTGCGGATTGTTCAGCATGAAATCCTGGTGGTAGTCCTCTGCGACGATGAACCCATCGAGGGGCTCGATCGTCGTCACGATCGGGTCGGCAAAGACGCCGCTGTCGTCGAGCGTCTTGATGTAGCCCTCGATCGTTTGCCGCTGCGCATCGTTGGCAGGGAAGGCGGCCGAGCGGTACTGCGTGCCGCGGTCATTGCCCTGGCGGTTGAGCTGTGTCGGGTCGTGGGCGACGGCAAAAAAGATCCGCAGGATCTGGCCGAGCGAGGTCTTGCTCGTGTCGTAGACGATCCGGACGGCCTCGGCGTGGCCGGTCGCGCCGGAGCAGACGGCCTTGTAGTTGGCGGTGTCGCGGTCCCCGCCGATGTAGCCGCTGATGACGTCGGTCACACCGGGGATGCGTTCGAAGACGCCCTCGGTGCACCAGAAACAACCGCCGGCGAGAATGACATCGCCGGTGTCGTCGGTGGTCTCAGGAGCGGGCGGAAACGTCGCAGGATCAAGGTTCGGCACGGCTGATGATAAGCCGGATCGGCCGGAGCTATCGGCGCAGGTGGAACAGAAACTCGCGGTTGCCGGCGGCGTTCTTGCCGCGGCTGCCGCGGATCGGGCTGTCGACTTCGGCTACGGCGGAGAAGCCGGCCGTTTCTATGTCGTCGCGTACCGTCTGCAGCGTGGCCGGAAGGGCGTCGTCGGGCAGGACGCCGCTCGTCTTGTGCAGGTCGAGGCCGTGCGCTTCGTAGTGCGGCTTGACGAGCGTAACGGCCTCTCCGCCGATCGCGAGCACGCGATCGAAGGTCGCAAGCAGCTTGCTCTGCCGCGTCCAGCCGGCGTCGGCGACGGCGAGCGTGACAGGCTCGGGCAGTTCGACATGCATCGCGTTCGTCCGCTCCATCACGACGACGCGCTCGTCGTTGCGGAGTTTCCAGTCGAGCACGCCGTAGCCGGTGTCGACGGCAAAGACCTTGGCCGCCCCGCGACGGAGCAACACGTCGGTGAACCCGCCGGTGCTGCACCCAAGGTCGCAGCAGACACGACCGCTCGGATCGACGCCGAATGCGTCCAGCGCCGCCGCCAGCTTCAGGCCGCCACGGGAGACGTAGGGCTTTGCGCTCTCGCTCACGACAAGCTACTTCGGGACCGGGATCACGACGCGCGTCGTCGGGCGTATCTCAGGTCGGGTCATCGGCTGGACATCGACGACAGGTTCGACCGCGGAGGCGGGCTCGACAGCAGTGGGACGCGTCGCCGGAAGGTAGACCGTCACAGTCTCGCGCTCCGCCTCGGGCAGCGGCGGGGCGGCGTGGTAGCTTGGAGGCACGAACGATGCCCGCGACGTCTGAGTCGACCAGGGCGGCGTCTGGAACATCCGCACCGGCAGCAGGGCGGCGTTGCCCAAGAAGACAAATCCGTCGATAAACCGGGCGGCGTTGCGGGACCGCTCGGGCCGGGTCGAATCGGGATTGCCGACGTATTCGTTGCTGAAGTAGCTCGGCCCGGCCTCGACGCCACCACCGAGATACGCCGCCTCCGTCCGCGGCCAATTTCGGGCGGTCATCGCCTCGTCGTAGGCGACCGGCTTGTCCACGACCTTCGCCACGTCGGTGCGGTTTCGATTCGCACAGCCCATAAGCGACAAGGCGAGGGCGGCAACAGGCACAAGCGGAAGCAGACGCATCGTCAAAGCGTAGCAGGGGACGGTCTCCGTGGCACCAATGCCGACGTGTCTTGCCACGTCGTGGACCCACCCCGTTCAATATCAGAATCAAGCCACCGAGTGGCTTGGCCGAGAAGGCATCAATCAAATCGGGGCGGTAGCGGCTCGTCGTCGGCCCGCTCGCGCAGCAAGGCGTCGGCGTCGTCACGCAACCGCGTGTCCATGTCATAAGCGTCGAAATCTGACAGCTTCTCGTCCATCGGCTTGCGGCCGTCGGACTCGCAGCCGACGGCAAATAGGACGAGCACCACGATCAACGAGCGTTTTAGATGTCGCATCAGTCTTTCACCTGCATGGCCAGAATCCGGGCGACGGCTTCGCAGATTTCGCTGCGATGCTGGCCGTGCAGGGCAAGGGCCAGCTGTGTCTCCATCAGGCCATACGGAATACCCATGTCGTATCGCTGGCCCTGGACGATCTGTGCCCAGTACTTTTCGGTGTTCTGGCGGAAGTGCTCCTGGGCACTGGTGAACTGGATTTCACCTTTTTCGCGGAGATCGTTGTCGATGAGGTGTCCGATCGAATCGAAGATGCCCGGACCGAAGACGTGGACACCGAAGTGCGTGAGGTAGTTGCCGGCCGGCAGGCCGGGCGTGACGAGCTTCTCGCGAGCCACCTCGATCTCCGGCTTTTCGATAATGAGTTCTGCCTGGAACAGACCCTTCTCAACGTCGTAGGGCTTGCCCTTGATGGTGCCGAAAAGGTGCAGGAGCTTTTCGATCGTCGGCTGTACGCCGCTGCAGGCGTCGAGGCCGTACTTCTCGAACGTCTTGATGAGTTGCAGGACGCAGCGGTCCTTCTGGTCGCTGATGTAGACGTGATCGCCCAGCAGCAGGACGAAGGGCTCGTCGCCGACGAAGTCCTTGGCCTGATAGACGGCGTGGCCGAAGCCGTCGGGAATCTCCTGCGTGACATAGGTGATGCGGTCACCGAGGCCGCCGAGGTTTTCGCTCTCGAGGATCGCCCAATCTTTGCCGCGGAAAGCGCGGGCGGTTTCGTCGTCCATGCGCTTGAAGTAGTCGCGCAGGGCGGTGTCACCGCCTGGGCTGACGACGATGCAGATTTCGTCGACGCCCGACTCGACGCATTCTTCGAGGATGAGCTGGAGCGTCGGCTTGGTCAGGCCGTCGCGATCGACGACAGTGATCATCTCCTTTTGAATGGCGGAGGTCGCTGGGTATTGACGGGTGCCGCGGCCTGCTGCGGTGATGACGGCTTTGCGAACTCTGGGCATTTGCCGCGGATGGTACGGATCGTGCGGTCGATCACAAGACTGTTGACCGCGCCGTTCTAAGCTGCGGGCATGACTGACCGCGTAGCCGTCGCCAAGAGTACTGCCGAGCACCTTGCCCAAGCCGGCCAGCAGGCCGCCGCCATAACCTGTCTCGTGGGATTCGACGGGTTCGTCGATGCCATTTGCGACGTCGTCGAAACCCGCCCCAGCGGCAGCGAGTACACGCCTGTGGCCACGCTCGATCGTCTAGGCAGCAAGATCAGCGCCTCGGCAGGCCTCAGCAGCAATCTCGAAGTCGTCGTCAAGCAACGCAAGCTCGGCGGCAACGGGCCCATCTTCGCCAACGCCCTCGCCAGCTTCGGCCTCGACGTCACCTACGTCGGCAACCTCGGCTACCCCGACATCGACCCCGTCTTTGCCGACTTCGGCAGGCAGGCCGACCTTCGCTCCATCGCCAACCCCGGCTACACCGACGCACTCGAATTCACCGACGGCAAGCTCATGCTCGGCAAGCACGACAGCCTGGGCGAAGTCACGTTCGAGAACATTCAACAACGACTCGGCGTCGAAACGTTCGAGCGCCTGCTCGACCGCTCGAAACTCGTGGCGATGGTCAACTGGACGATGCTGTCGGGCATGAGCCGTATCTGGGCCAAGCTCATCGGTGACGTCTTTGACCAGCTGCCGACGTGGAAGAAGGATGGCAGGCGGCCGCACATCTTCATCGATCTGGCCGACCCGGAGAAGCGGACGCGTGACGACCTCAGCTACGCGGTGAAGCTGCTGAGCAGAATGCAGCCGTTCGCCGATGTGACGCTGGGGCTGAATGCCCGTGAAGGCGAACAAGTCGCGGCCGTGCTGGGTGTGGCCGAGAAGGCGACGCCGGAGGAACACGCCGTCGCCATTCGCAAGGCGCTGGATCTGCATTGTGTGGTCGTCCACCCGCGCAGCGGTGCCAGTGCCGCGACGGCAGAAGGGTCGGCGAGCTTCGAGGGTCCTTTCGTGCAACACCCCAAGATCAGCACCGGCGCCGGCGACCACTTCAACGCCGGCTTCATGCTCGGCCGCACGCTCGGCCTCGACCTGGCGCAGAGTCTGTGCTGCGGCGTCGGCACGAGCGGCTACTACGTCCGCAGCGGCGACTCGCCGACACTTTCGAAGCTTGCCGGATTCATCGGTGATCTGCCCGCTCCCGAAGGTGCTTAGGTGAGCGCTAAGCTTGACACATGCCTGCCGACTTGAAGACGATTTTGACGCAGGCGACTCAGCTCCGACGCCGGCTGCATCAGATTCCGGAGCTGGGCTACGGCGAGAACGACACGGCCGCACTCATTCGTGAAGAACTCGATCGCCTCGGGATTCCGTACATCGCCGGGCCCCGAAGACGCGCCGACGGCGACCGTTGCCGTCGTGGGCGATACGAGCAAGCCGTGCGTGATGCTTCGGGCCGACATCGACGCGTTGCCGATCACGGAGCACACCGGCGCCCCGCACGCCAGTACACGGCCGGGGTCCATGCACGCGTGCGGACACGACGGCCACACCGCGAATCTTCTCGCCGTCGCGGCGGCCTTGCTGGAAGAAGGCGATCTGCCCAACTGCGTCAAGCTCGTCTGGCAGCCGGCTGAAGAGGGCGGCGGCGGCGGCAAAAAGCTGTGCGACGCCGGTGTGCTCGACAACGGAGTTTTTGGCCCGGAAGTCGATGTCGCCTTCGGCCTTCACGGCTGGCCGATGCTGCCGGTTGGCGTCGTGAGCACGCGCCCCGGGCCGTTGCTGGCAGCAACCGACACCTTCGAAGCGCGCATCACCGGCCGAGGCGGACACGCTGCGTTCCCGCACTTCACGCGTGACCCGATCACGGTCGCTGCCGGAGCGGTGGGCGATTTGCAGCACTTTGTCAGCCGCGAAGTCGACCCGACCGACTCTGCCGTCTTGAGCGTGACCCGTTTCCACGCTGGTACGGCCAACAACGTCATTCCCGACGAAGCGATCATCGGCGGAACCTGTCGGACGCTTGTGCCCGAGACACGCAAGGCTGCCCGCGAGGCCGTCGAGCGGCGGCTGCGCGGCTTGTGCGACGCCGGCCGGTGCGACTTGTCGTTCACGTGGAACGACGGCTATCCACCGACCGTCAATGATCCGCAGATGGCTGCGTTGGTCAAAGAGGTTGCCGGTGACGCATTTATTGCCGCCGACCGGCCGGCCATGGGTGGCGAGGACTTCGCCTATTATCTCGAGCGCGTCCCTGGCTGCTTCTTCATGATCGGACTTTGCCCAAAGGGTCGAGAGTCCTACCCGTCGCTGCACACCGACCGCTTCGACTTCGTCGACGACGCCTTGGCCACCGGCGTCAACATGATGCTCGGCCTCGTTCGGGCGTTTCGCCCCAACGTGTGACAAGCCTAATCACCTGAATGTTTAGCCCGCGGCGGCGACCGTTTGACCGGCGGCGGGAATCCCAGGGGCAGGCGTCGGGACGCTGGCAGACTTGTCACCGGGGTACTGAATGCGGCCGTGGTAGATGCCGACAAGCGACTTGATGATGCTGCGACGCACACGATCCAGTTCGCCGATCGTGATCGGGCAGTCGGCGAATTGGCCGTCGAGCAAACGCTTTTGCGCAAGGTCGTTCACGCGCGACTCCAATCGTGTCGGCGTCGGATCGGGCATGGCCCGGCAAGCACTTTCACACGCGTCGGCCAGCATAATGATCGCCGTCTCGCGCGATCGAGGCTTGGGGCCGGGGTAGCGGTAGTCGCCCTCGGCTACAGGTGCGTTGGCCCCGAGTTGTTCGCTTTGGCGGTCGCAGGCTTCGCGGTAGAAGTACTCGACGAGCGTCGTCCCGTGGTGCTCTTCGATGAACGGCTGGAACGACCGTGGCAATCCCCATTCGCGGGCCATCGCAACGCCGTCTTTGACGTGGCCGATGATGACCAGCAGCGACATGCTCGGGTTGAGCAACAGGTGCGGATTGGGCATGTCGCCCGTCTCGCGACTTCGCTGGTTCTCGATGAAGTAGTCGGGTTTTCGCAGTTTTCCGACGTCGTGGTAGTAGCAGGCGACGCGGCACAGCAGGCTGTCGGCCCCAATGGCTTTGGCGGCCGCTTCGCTGATGGTGGCGACCTGAAGCGAGTGGTTGTACGTGCCGGGCGCTTCGATGGCCAAACGGCGGAGCAGCGGGTGGTCGAGATACTCCAGCAGCGTCAGGCCGGTCGTGATACGGAAGGTCTTTTCGATGAACGGCAGGGCACACAGCACGAGCCCACCGGCGGCAAAGCCGCTGAGGGCGGCCCAGGCGGCACCGCTGAAAACGAGACCGACCGGCCGCATCGCGAGCAATCCGGCCACCACCGCCGCCGTGGCAGCCGCAGCACCGACGAGTCCGCCGACCTCGATCAGGCGGCTTCGCGAGCGCACTTCATCGAGCAGGAAGCACGCCGGTAACACGCCACTGAAGGCGACGAAAAAGAAGCCGATCCCTTCGCCCAACGCCAGCGTCACGAGCAGACTGAGAATGCCGCCCACGCCCAGGGCAAAGCGACCGTCGTACGCGACGCACAGCGTCATGACCGTCAGCAAGATCGGCCCGATGCCGAGCAGGACGAGGTTGCCGGTCCCGAGCGCCGCCAATTGCGAGACGAGCATCGCCGCCAGGAGCAGCCCGGCCAATCCTGCCGCCCGGACAGGATTAGCGACGATCTTGGGCCGAAACCGGACGACGTAGAGCGACAAAGCAGCCGTCAGGAACACCGCCACGCCACCGAGTCCGGCCCGCTCCGCCCAGACGCTTCGGCCTAGTGTGTCGCGGTAGGCGCCGTTCTCGGCTCTCAGCAGCTTCCAGTCGGCTTCGTCGACCTTGTTCCAAGCGGGCAGCAGGCGTTGGCCCACGCGGTAGATGACCTCGCCCGCACTCTCGGGCACGCGATCGGCGGCGGCGGTGCGTAGACGTGCGGTCGCCGCCTGATCGGGCACGACCGTCGGCCCGATTGCGACGCTCGTGTATCTGACAATCTTGGGGAAAATGACCTCGCCGAACGCGTCATAAGCGGCGGCCGAGACGCGACGGCTGATCTCTTCGCTCGTGGCCGTCTGCTCGGCGTCGGCTAGCTCGGCCGGCGCGATCATGCGCCCGCCCGGGACAATCTTGCGGCCGTCGGCGAGCTGGATCGTCGCCCCCGGCACCTCGTCGCGCGACGCCTCGGCAGGCAGCAGCACGAGGCCAAGCGACCGCACTGACTTCGTGTACCGCTCGACGGCAGCGGGCCAGGTCGCGTCTTCTTCCTCGGCGATCGACTGCAGTCGGGCCAGGGCGGCACCGTCACCGGGCCCGAGCACGCGGGCGAGGCCGGTCTCGCTGCCGGCGTCGGAGAGTTGGTCCGGCCGAAGGCCTGTCAGCCGACGCGGCGACGAGAGCAGCTCGTCGCGAAGCTGGTCGAACGGGTCAACCTCGGCAGCCATGTAGATGCGTGGCTGGGCGTCGGAGGCTTCCTGACGGGCGCGGTCGAGCTTCCGGTCGTCGGCGACGGCAAAGTCGACGCGGCTGAAGATCGGTGCCGGCGTCACGTCGCCCGGCCGATAGGCCACCACCCGCGGTCGCAGCATCAGGATCGACGCGACGATGAACGCAAAGACGATGGCGACCAGCAGCGTCAGCGACCGTCGATCGCTGCCGAGCGCACCGAAGCCGTCGGAGACGGTGCGGACGACGGAGGGTTTTTGCTGGCGCACCTCGCCGCGAATCTCGTTGCGGCGGGCGCGTGCCTTTTTGGGCTCGAAGAGCGTCATCGTTGGATGGACGGCGTAAGCCGCCTGGTGATGCTAGAACCGCGGGAGTCGCGGGGCAGTGTCTGATGTACGACATCACCGATTAGGTGCAACTTCCCGCGGCAGCATGACACGCCGGGCCGGCGACTCTGTAGTGTGTGCCGTTCGACTTCCTGCCGCATGAACAAACGCCTCCTGACGCTTCTTATGCTCGTGCTCGCCATCACCGGTTGCGGTGAGCCAACGGCTGTGGATCGACCCGGCCGCCAGGGCGACGAGCCTGTCAAGATCGTCGCCACCGTCGGCATGGTCGGTGACATCGCCAAGGCCGTCGCCGGTGACGAGGCCAATGTCACCGTCATTATGGGCGAAGGGACGGACCCGCACCTGTACAAGCCCGTCCGAGACGATGTCACCCACATGAACGCGGCTGATGTCGTTTTTTACAACGGCCTGTTGCTCGAGGGCAAGATGAGTGACGTGCTGGTCAAGATGAGCCGCGGGCGGCCCGTCGTGGCTGTGACGGAGACGGTCGACGAGACGCTGCTGCTCTCGCCCGACAAATTCGCCGGGCACTACGACCCGCACGTTTGGATGGAGCCGACGGTTTGGGCGGCATGTGTGGACGTCGTCGCAGAGACGCTGGCCGAGTACGACGCGGCCAAAGCCGACGCCTACCGCGAGCGGGCGGCGGCTTACAAGCAAGACGTCCTGGCGCTCGACGACTACGGCAAAGACGTGCTGTCAACCCTGCCCGACGGCAGCCGAGTCATGATCACGAGTCACGACGCCTTCAACTACTTCGGCCGCGCATTTGGCCTCGATGTAATGGGCATTCAAGGCCTCTCGACCGAGAGCGAGGCCGGTTTGCAGCGGATGAACGAGCTCGTCGACCTCATCGTCGACAAGAAGGTCAAAGCCGTCTTCATCGAGTCGAGCGTGCCGGCCAAGAGCATGGAGGCTTTGGTCAACGGGGCCAAAGACCGCGGCCACGACGTCGTCATCGGCGGCACGCTCTACAGCGACGCCATGGGCTCGGCAGGCACCTACGAAGGCACCTACATCGGCATGATCGACCACAACATCACCACCGTCGCTCGAGCCCTCGGCGGCGAAGCGCCGGCCGGTGGCATGAACGGGAAGCTGGCCCAGTGAGCACCCTCGACTATCGGCGTGCCCCAGGCAGCGAGCACTCGCTCGGCTCGCCCCTGAGCATCCACGACATGACCGTCGCCTACCACCGCAAGCCGGTGCTGTGGGACGTCGACCTCGACGTGCCCGAGGGCAAACTCATCGCCATCGTCGGGCCCAACGGCGCGGGCAAGAGCACGCTCATCAAGGCGGCACTCGACCTCATCCCGCGGGCCAGCGGCACCATCAACGTCTACGGAAAGCCGTATCGCAAGAACCGCCACCTCGTCGGTTACGTGCCGCAACGCGAGAGCGTTGACTGGGATTTCCCGGTGAGCGCGCTCGACGTCGTGACGATGGGCCGATACGGCAAAATCGGCTGGTGCTGGCCGGTGACGAAGAAGCACAAGGAAGCCGCCCGGGACGCCTTGGATCGTGTCGGCATCGCCGATCTGGCCGACCGACAGATCAGCCAGCTTTCCGGCGGACAGCAGCAGCGAACGTTCCTGGCTCGGGCGCTCGTCCAGGAGGCCGAGCTGTATCTGATGGACGAACCGTTTGCCGCCGTCGACGCTGCGACGGAGCGGGCGATCGTGTCGATCCTCAAGGACCTGCGGGCGGCGGGTAAGACGGTGCTTGTCGTCCACCATGATTTGCAGACGGTCGAAGAATACTTCGACTACGTCATTCTGATGAACATGCGGATCGTCGCCCACGGGCCGATCGATACCACATTCACCCGCGAAAACCTGCAGAAGACGTACGGCGGCAAGCTCACGCTGCTCAGCGACGCCGCCGAGGCGATCGGCCGGGGGACCTTGCGGTGATCGACCTGCTCGCCGAGTCAGCGCTGCTGCGCGTCCTGACGTTGCAGGACCACAACACGCGTGTCGTCATTCTCGGCACGCTGCTGCTCGGCGTTGCGGCTGGCGTGGTCGGAAGCTTCACGCTGCTCCGCAAACGCGCCCTCATGGGCGACGCTCTGGCTCACGCAACGCTGCCAGGCATCGGGCTGGCATTCGTCATCGGTATCAACCTCGGCGGCGGACGGTCGCTGGCACTGCTGCTCAGTGGAGCCGTCGTCACGGGCGTGGCCGGCTTGTTGCTCGTGCTGATTCTCAGGCGGCAGACACGCCTTAAAGAAGACGCGGCCCTGGGCGTTGTGCTCAGCGTCTTCTTCGGCGGGGGCGTCTGCATGCTCACCGTCGTCCAGCAGATCGGAAGCGGCTCGGCGGCAGGACTTGAGGGGTTCATCTACGGCAAGACCGCCTCGATGGTCCCGCGCGACGTCTGGCTCATCGGCATCATCGGCGCGGCGTCCATCGTGACCGTCGTCGTGCTGTTCAAGGAGCTGCGCGTGCTCTGCTTCGATAGTGCCTACGCCCAATCGCAGGGTTGGCCGGTGCTGCTGCTCGACGTCGCGTTGATGACGCTGGTGACGGCTGTCACCGTGGTCGGCTTGCAGGCGGTCGGGCTGATTCTGGTGATCGCGCTGCTCATCATCCCGGCGGCAGCGGCGCGGTTCTGGAGCGAGCGGATGCTGCCGATGATGCTCGTCGCAGGCATGCTCGGCGGCGTCAGCTGTGCCGGCGGGGCGGCCATCAGCGCCATCCGGCCCAAGCTGCCGTCTGGGGCGATGATCGTCCTCTTCGCCACGGCCGTCTTCGGGCTCAGCATGGCTTTCGGCAGCGCCCGCGGAGTGGTGCCACGTCTGCTTCGCCAGCGACGCCTCAGCCGCAAAGTCACCCAGCAACACCTGCTCCGTGCGATCTACGAGATCAACGAAGAGGCCGACGACAACCCGCCCGCACCGCTGCAGGCCTTGCGGTCGCGCCGATCCTGGACGCAACGACACCTTGAGAAGACGATCGACCGAGCCAACCGCGCAGGACTGGTCCGACGAGACAAGAGCGGTATCTCGCTGACCACGAACGGCATCTTCCACGCTCGGCGCATCGTGCGCAATCACCGTTTGTGGGAAACCTACCTCGTCACGCACGCCGATGTCGCACCGTCGCACGTCGACACGGGTGCCGACGCGATCGAGCACGTGCTTGACGCCGACATGATCCGCCGCCTCGAGAAGGTCGCCGCCGCCGACGACACCGACGTGCCGCCCAGCCCGCACCTTCTCGAACCGGCGGTCACATCATGAGTGCGTTCATCGGCAACTGGAGCTGGTACTTCGACGGCTGGATCATCGGCGTCGGCATCCTGTGCGGCATCGCGTGCGCGTTGCTGGGCAACTTCCTCGTGCTCCGCAAGATGAGCCTGATGGGCGACGCCATCAGCCACGCCGTGCTGCCGGGGCTTGCCATTGCCTTCCTCATCACCGGCAGCCGGGCGAGCATTCCCATGTTCGTCGGCGCCGCCATCGTGGGTGTCTTGACGGCACTGCTGACCGAACTTATCCGCGGTTACGGCAAAGTCGACGAAGGGGCGAGCATGGGCGTCGTCTTCACCGGCCTGTTCGCGCTGGGGCTCGTGCTGATCGTTCAGGTCGCCGACACCGTCGACATCGATCCCGGCTGCGTGCTGTACGGGCTGATGGAGTTCACGCCGCTCGATTCGGTTTCTGTCGCCGGCTGGGAAGTGCCGCGGGTCGCGCTGACTCTGGCAATTGTCGCAGGTCTCAATCTGACCTTCGTCGTCGTCTTTTACAAAGAGCTCAAGCTCAGCAGCTTCGATCCGAACCTCGCCGACACACTCGGCGTCAGTTCGCGGCTCATGCACTACACGCTTATGACGCTCGTCGCCGTCACGGCTGTGGCGAGCTTCGAGGCCGTCGGCAACATTCTCGTCGTCGCCGTACTCATCGTTCCGGCGGCGGCCGCGTATCTGCTGACCGATCGGCTGCCGATCATGATCCTGCTCAGTGTCGTCATCGCCACCCTCGGCGCGATCCTCGGCCACCTCGGGGCCATCAGCGTCCCTCGCGCCTTCGGCTACGGCAGCGTCAGCTCAGCGGGCGGCATGGCGGTCGCACTCGGCTTCCTGCTCCTCACGGCCGCGCTGCTCGGCCCGCGACACGGCATCCTCAGCAAGGCCTGGCACCGCTTGTCACTCTCGCTCCGCATCGCCCGCGAGGACATCCTGGCCACGCTCTATCGCCGTGAGGAGCATCCGAACGAGGGCAGAGCGGTCGACCTGTCGCGGCTGCCGGCGGTGCGTCGGTGGCTCGTCCGGCGTCGTCTTGCCGGCTCCGTTTCGACCGATGGGAACACGCTGTCGCTCACTGAAGTGGGCCGCGACGAAGCACGCGAGCTGATCCGTTCGCACCGGCTGTGGGAGTCATACCTCGACAACGAAACGAACCTGCCTCCCGACCAGTTGCACCTCGCGGCTGAGCGGCTGGAACACGCGACCGACGCCGACCTGCGGGCGGCACTCGAGGGTGATACGGGCGATCCGCGGGTCGACCCGCACGGCCGGGAGATTCCGTCATGAGCGAAGGCGACTTCAACAGCCCACGCCGCTGGGCCGGCCGCATCGCGTTCCCGCTGGCGGCGGTGGCGGTGGTGCTGGCTATGAACGGCCTCAAGAGCGAGGGCCAAGCGTGGCCGTGGTTTGTCGCCGCAACGGTCGCAGCCGGCGCGGGCGCGGTATGTCTGCGTCTGTCGCGGCCGAAGCTTTAGACCCGCACTTAGCTGCTCTACCATTCATCGTGACGTACGACGTTCTGGTCATCGGTGGTGGGCACGCGGGCGCTGAAGCTGCGCACGCGGCGGCCAAGCTCGGGGCGTCGGTTGTTCTCGTCACGCTCGACCCGGCGAAGATCGGGCAAATGTCGTGCAATCCTGCCATCGGCGGCAGTGCCAAGGGACAGATCGTCCGCGAAATCGACGCCATGGGCGGCGTCATGGGGCTCGCCGCCGACGCCAGCGGCATCCAGTTTCGCGTGTTGAATCTCAGCAAAGGTGCCGCCGTCCACGGCCCGCGGGCTCAGTGCGATAAGTACCGTTACGCCGCTGTCGTTCGACAGCTTCTCGAAGCCAATGCAGCCATTGACATTGTTGCCGGCGAGGTCGCCTCTCTCGACGTACACCAAGGCCGCTGCAGGGGCGTGACGCTCGCCGACGGACGATCAATCGACGCCGCCGCAGTCGTAGTGACGACGGGCACCTTCATGCGAGGCCTGATGCATACGGGCGAAGTCAAAACGCAAGGCGGTCGCGCGGGTGAAGCGGCGAGCGTCGGCCTGTCCGGAGAGCTTCGCCGGCTTGGCTTCGAAATGGGCCGTCTCAAAACCGGCACGCCGCCAAGGCTGCGAAGCAACTCGATCGACTGGTCACAGCTCGAAGAGCAACACGGCGACGACCCACCTCGACCGTTCAGCTTTGTCAACGAATATGCGCAGGATTGGCGGCCGCCACTGCGTCAGGTGCCGTGCCACATCACGCACACGAACCACGCCGCCCATGAAGCGATCCGCGGCAACCTGCACCGCGCTCCGATGTTCACCGGCGACATCGAAGGCGTAGGCCCCCGCTACTGCCCCAGCATCGAGGACAAAGTTGTCCGCTTCGCCGACCGCGACAGTCACCAGGTCTTCCTCGAGCCTGAATCACTCGACACCGACGAGATCTACTGCAACGGCATCAGCACGAGCCTGCCGGCCGACACGCAGCGACAGATGCTCGACCACATCGTCGGTCTCGAGCAGGCCGAGATCATCAGGCCCGGCTACGCCGTCGAGTATGACATGGTTTGGCCGACGCAGATCACCAGCACGCTCGAAACCAAGCGGGTGAGCGGCCTGTTCCTGGCCGGCCAGATCAACGGCACGAGCGGCTACGAAGAGGCGGCGGCACAAGGGCTTGTCGCCGGCATCAACGCCGCCCACTTCGCCGTCGACGGCGTGGCCGACTTCGTCCTGGGCCGCGACCAGGCTTACATCGGCGTGCTCGTCGATGACCTTGTCACCAAGCCGCCGACCGAGCCGTATCGCATGTTCACCAGCCGGGCCGAGCATCGGCTAAGCCTGCGCAGCGACAACGCCGACGAGCGGCTGACGCCGATCGCTCGCGAGCTTGGCCTAGTCGCCCACGAGCGGTGGGACGGCTTTGTCGAGCGACGCGACGCGCTCGATGCAGCCGTCGCCTGGGCGGGTGAGACACGCGTCGACGGCGACCTTGTCATCAACCACCTACGGCGTGACGGCGAGCGGGCGATCGACTTCGATGCGACGCTTCGACCAGACGTCGCCGAACGGCTGGAGACGCGGGCGAAGTACGAGGGTTACCTCAAGCGACAGGGCCGCCAGTTGAAGGAGTTTGCCAATCTTGAGCGCAAGCCGATCCCGCTCGACCTGGACTACGCCGCCATCAGCGGGTTGCGGAACGAGGCGCGTGAGAAGCTCGTCATCTTCACGCCGCGAAGCCTCGGGCAGGCTCTGAGGATCAGCGGCATCACGCCGGCGGATGTGACGCTACTGGCCGTCCACCTGTCGCGTCGACTGCGATCGGCGGAGGCGGCAGGCGACAGCTCCAAGAGTTTTGCGGGGTGACGATGTCGTATGGAGCGTCATATGTTGCGTTGCAAGCTTATGTCCGACTCCAGAGAACAACACGATCTCATTGCTAAGGCTTTGGGTGATCCGCAGCGATTCGCGATCCTCGAGTTTATATGTGAGCAGACGCGTGGAAGCCACGAAGTCGGGTGCAAGGCCATCGTCGCACAGTTTCCGGTCAGCCAGGCGACGATCAGCCACCACCTCAAAGAGTTGTCACAGGCCGGCTTGATCGAGGGTCGCAAGGAAGGCCAGTGCCTCATGCTCAAGCCCGACCCCTCGGGCCTGCAGGCATACGTCGGGCGGCTGAATCGGTTGTTGCAGGAAGCGTGCTGAACCACCCGGAGTCAGTCACGCACGCTGTCAATCACCCGCAGTGTGTCGTCATCACTGCGCGGCTGCGTCGTCTGACTTCCGCCGACGAAGCCCAGCAGCCACATCAGCGCGAGCAGCACCGCCAAGACCACGCAAGCGACCGCCATCAAGGGTCGATCGACGCGGGTCAGCCACGCCACGCCCAGAAGCACGATCACGCCGAGCCCGATAACAACAGCCACCGCTGTGGCCGAGACGTTGACGAAGGACATGACAAGAAGGAACCCGAGCAGCGCGACGACTCCGACACCGACTGCCATGATGATCGGGACTGCCTCGCTGCTGTCACCCAGCGGGATGTCAAGGGCACGCACGTCCGGCTCTGCCGACATCCGGGCTGATCGTTCGAGGTCGCGATCCCGCAGTTTACCGGTCGTCGTCGACGTGCGGTCGTTGCTGCGCGAGACGGTCGCGTTGGTACCGCTGGCGTCGGTGACGACGACCTGCGCGCCAGAGGCTGACGTGGTCGTCGACCGCTTGGGACCGGCCGGATCGGTCGCGTCGCCGCGCTCACGACGGACGCTGGAGCCCCGCTCGGCGTCGAAGCCCGAGCCGTTACCCGGCACGCCGCGACCCTCGGGAGACTCTTTCAATCCGTATGCGCCACCGATGGCGGAACCTTTCCTGCGACGAGGGATGATCGGCTTGATGTCGTTCCGCATGGGCCGAGCTTATCGCGAAGCTGACCAGTCGAGTAGAACCTTTCCGCTGTTTCCGCCTCGCATGATCTCAAATCCCTCCGCGAAGTCGGCGGCATCGAGCTTGTGCGTAATAATCGGCGAAATGTCGAGCCCGCTCTGGAGCATCGTCGTCATTTTGTACCACGTCTCATACATTTCGCGGCCGTAGATGCCCTGGATGTTGAGCATGTTGAAGACGACTTCGTTCCAGTCGATGGCGACGTCATCTCCGGGAATGCCCAGCAGCGCGAGCTTGCCGCCGTGACAGAGGTTGGCGATGGCGTCGCGGAATGCTGCCGGACTGCCTGACATTTCGCAGCAGACGTCGAAGCCTTCAGTCATGCCGAGTTCCTTTTGCACGTCACTGAGTCGTTCCTCCTTTACGTTGACGACGCGCGTGGCCCCCAGCTTAGTTGCCATGTCGAGGCGATAGGGGTTGAGATCGGTGACGACGACGTGCCGTGCGCCCGCGTGCTTGGCCACCGCCGCCGCCATGCAACCGATCGGGCCGGCCCCGGTGATCAATACGTCCTCGCCCAGCACCGGAAAGTGCAGGGCCGTGTGCGTCGCGTTTCCAAGCGGATCAAACAAGGCTGCAACATCGTGGTCGATCGACTCGTCGTGGTGCCACACGTTCGCCATCGGCAGAACGACGTAGTCGGCAAAGGCACCGGGCCGGTTGACGCCGATGCCCTTCGTGTGGGCACACAAATGCCGACGACCCGCAAGGCAATTTCGGCATCGGCCGCAGACCACGTGCCCCTCGCCACCGACGAGCATGCCCGGGGCAAAGTCGTTCACGTTGCTGCCGATGCCGACGATCGTCCCGACGAACTCGTGCCCTACGACCATCGGCACGGGGATCGTCCGCTGCGCCCACGCGTCCCAGTTCCAGATGTGCACATCGGTCCCGCAGATGCCTGTCCGCTCGACCCGCACCAAAACGTCGTTGATCCCGATCGTCGGCGTCGGTACTTCCTGCATCTCCAAACCAACCTCACGCCGCACCTTGACCAGCCCACGCATCGTCGCCGGAATCTCGCTCATGCGGCCATGCTAAGCCTCGACCCGGAAGCGGCCGTTGTCGCTGACCTGATCAAATCGCACCGCAACCCGTCGGCTGACGCCGCGCTCGGGCATGGTCACGCCATACAGCACATCGGCATGCCGCATCGTCGGCTTCGAGTGCGTGACGATTACAAACTGACTGTGGCCCAGGAAGTCGTCCAACACCTTGCAAAAGCGCTCGGTGTTGGCCTCGTCGAGCGGAGCGTCAACCTCATCGAGCACGCACAGCGGGCTGGGCCGACTCTTGAACAGGCTCAACAGCAGGGCGACGCACGTCATGGCCTTCTCGCCGCCCGAAAGCTGAGTAAGTGTCGCCGGCTGTTTACCGGGCGGGCGGGCCATGACTTCTACACCTGCCGACAGCGGGTCGTCGTCGTCGTCCGCATGCCGCAGCACAAGGTCGGCCTTGCCGCCACCGAACAGTTGTCGGAACATGCCTGAGAAATGACCGCGTGTGGCTTCGAACGTCTCGACGAAGCGACGCCCCGACTCTTTGTCGAGTTCGCAGATCAGCTTGTCGAGTTCTTCCTTGGCCGCCCGTACATCGTCGAGTTGCTTCGCAAGGTCGTCCCGCTGTCGTTCGAGCGCTTCGAGCTCACCAATGGCCTCAGGATTCACGCCGCCCGACCGGTCGATTCTCGACTTCAGGTCGCGTGCCTCACGCTCCATGGCGGGCCAGTCTGCTGCCTCATCCTCGTACGTGCCATACAAGGCGACGACGTCGAGCGACCACTCATCAGCCATGCGTGTCACGTGCGTCTCGAGACGAAGTCGCGACTCCAGCGACGCCGCCTCTGCCGCGTGATGCCGTTGCGCCGCCTCGATGGCAAAAGCACTTGCCGTCGCGACGGTTGCTCTCGCTTCCGACAACGTCGCGGCGGCGGCTTCGAAAGATGAAGCCCGTTTCTTCACGCGAGCCGCGGCAACCTCCACTTCACCCGCCGCCGACTCGACCTCAGCCGTCGCTTCGTCGACCTCTGCATGCGCCTCAGCGACAGCGATCCCGACGGCTTGAACTGACTGCTGCATCGCCTGCCGTCGCGCGGCAACTTCTTCTCGTCGCACACGATCACGTTCGGCCTGCCTGATTAGGGCAGCATGGTGTTCCTCGGCCCGGCCCAACTCCACACGCGCCGCGGCCAACCGCTCGGCCGCCATGGTCGCTGCTTCGGCGTCTTGACGCATCGCCGCCATCAGCCGATCCCGCTCAGCCGCATGCTGATCGGCGGCAACGCGGGCGACTTTGCCGAAGTCGATCAGCGACGTTCGAGCCGCATCGAGCTCGGCCAGACGAGGCGTCAGATCGTCGAGCGTTTCACTCGCAGCCTGAACCTCACGCTCTGCCGCCTCGAGGTTGTCACGCAGCGTCGCGGCACGTTGCTCCGTTTCTGCCGCGCGTCGGCGGGCGTTGTAAGACGCTTCCCGCACGTCCGACGCCCGGTCCGACGCGTCGCGTGCTTTTTGGGTTCCAGCGGCGACGGCCCGCTCAGCTTCGCGCAGAACTTCAGCAGCCGCGACCTGCTCCACTGCGACGGCCTTCCGCTCGCCACGCCGGCGAACGAGTCCGCCGCCGCCTTGCCCGACCACAAAGGTGCCGTCCGCACGAACGAGCCTGCCGTCAGACGTCGCCGTCGTCCGGCCGACCACAGGCGAATCGGCAAGCACCACATCACCCAGGATGAAGTCGACCAGACCCGCGACGTCTGACGTCACCACGCTCGTCGCCAGCATCACGCCGTCACCAGTGACAGGCGACACGGCCAAGAGAGCTTCGCGGGGCAACAGCGTCACCCGACCCGCGATGCTGCCGAGCTCCTGCGTCGCCTGCTGGACGTTCGTGTCCGCCGCTAGAAGGAGCCACTGATCGCGACCGTCCAACGCCGCTTCGACCGCTTGCGACCACGCCGGATCCACCTGCAGCGAGTCGGCCACGAGCGTCGCTGTGAAGCTGAACCCATCCTTCTGCGAGGTCGGCTGCACACGCTTCAAGACGTCTCGCACCGCCTCGACAACGCCGACACCTTTGGCCTCTGCGTCGGCGAGCATGTCGCTGCGAGAGGCCAGCACCGCCACGCGTTCTCGGGCTGCGGCGACGGCTTCACCGGCCTTGGATGCAGCCGCATTTGCCGCCTGGACATCAGCCGTCTGCCGCTCGACATCGCTGGCCGTTGCAGCCTCGGCAGCTTTGGCCGCCGCTGCCGCCTTTTCGGCATCGGCCAGGTGTTCCTGCACCTCGACGTGTTTCAATGTCGCCCGCCGCACGCGGTCGTTCGTCTCTTCGATGCGCTCGGCGACTGCGTGCCGCTGTGCCTCGCGTGAGGCCGCTTCGCGATCAGATTGTGCCGCGTCATCCGCCGCACGCGTTGCAACCGACGTGGCGGCGTCGACTTGTCGGCGGGCGTCATTCTGCCTCGACTGCAATTCGCCGTAAGCAGACCGCTGCGTCTGGGCCGCCTGCCGAACATTGGCGACCTTGGCCGCCGCTTCCTCGATGGCAACCGCATCCGCAGAGGTCACAGACGCGAGCGTCGCCGCCTGCTGATCGATGGCCGCTGCTTCATCTTTAATTGCCGTCTGACGCTGCCGGAGGTCGCCTAGCCGCCGCTGGGCGTACGACACCCGTTGCGACGCCGCCGACTGTCGATTCTCCGCCTTCACACTCGCCCGCTCGGCCTCTCGCAGCGCAGCTTCTGCCGCGGTTACCGTCTCAGAGGCCGTCGCCTCTGCGGTCGTTGTTTCCGCCTGTCGTGCATTGCCTGCTTCGAGTGTTTTGCCAGCCTGCTCCAGCGTCTGAACATCCGCACTCTGCTTTTGCGACAGGTCGTGGTACGCGTGCAGCGCCAGTCGCTGTCGAAGCGCTGCCAGTCGCTCGGTCGCCTCCTGAAACGTCCGCGCCTTCGACGCCGCCAGCCGTGTCGAGCGGACACGCCGCTCGAGGTCATCCGTCACGTCGGCCAGCCGCGTGAAATTGGCCTCCGCCTTAGCGAGCCGGGCGGCGGCCTCCTTTCGTTGCACGCGGAAACGGCTCACGCCCGCCGCCTCTTCGAAGACTGCCCGGCGTTCACGCGGATCGGCTTCGAGCAGGCGATTGATCTGCCCTTGCTCGATCACGCCGTACGCACCGCCACCGATGCCGGTGTCGAGGAAGGCGTCGCGTACGTCCTTGAGTCGAGACCGCTTGCCACCGAGCAGATAATGACTGGTGCCGTCACGCAGCAACACGCGCCCGACGTCGACCTCGTCGGCATCGAACGGCAGCGGACGGCCTGCCTCAGTTTTGGGATTGGCGAAGGTGAGCGTCACCTCCGCCGCGGCGGCGGGCTGCCGCTTCTCGCTGCCGTTGAAGATGACGTCCGCCATCGCACCACCGCGCAGGCTCTTGGCCGACTGCTCGCCCAGGACCCATTTGATCGCGTCGACGACATTGCTCTTGCCGCACCCATTAGGTCCGACGACGGCCACGATGGGCCGGTCGAAGTCGAAGGTCGTCTCGTCGGCGAAGCTCTTGAACCCGCGCAGCTTCAGGCGACGCAGCCGCAGGCGATCGCCTGTCACTGTTGACCGGCGTCGGCCGACGCCGTCTCACCAAGGCGGCGCTGCTCCAGACCGGGCACAACAGGCGCGACATCACCGGCGTCATTGCCGAAGTCGGCCAGATCCTGCAGCCGAACGTTCACGACCATCTCGCCACGTCGACCGGCGATGATGTCGTTACGATCGCCTAGCTCTTTCAGCACGGCAACGACGTCGCCGTAGTTGAGTTTGATGGCCCGCTCGCCCGGCACCTTCTCGCCGCCGAGTCGGCTGATGACTTCGCGAAGATCGGGCAGGGCCCGAACGCTGGCAAATCCATCCTGGCGTGCGTCAGCGTCCTCGGCTCTGGCTTCACGCTGGAACATGCGGACAACGTCCTCTCCCTCGCTTCGGGCGATTGTCAGGCGGTCACCGAACAGGCTCAGCAGCAGCGGTGCGCTGAGCCGCGGGACTTCGGCTGTTGGTCGCAGCCCACCGATAACGGCGATGGTCGGGCGGCCGGTCCGCGTCGCGTAGACGATCGGGTTGCCGTCGCCGGGCGTCAGGTGGAGAATGAAATTGTCGCCCACCGCCCGCTCGTTGACGCCCGTCTGGCCGAGGCCGAGGCGGAGCAGCGACTCGTACGCGGCAATTCGAACCTGGTCGTTTCCTGCGGCACTGGCGTTGAGCAGGTCGCGGGTCAGCCGACGTACAGCAGTGCTTGGAGGGACACGCCCCAACTCGCGGGCGGCGGCCACGTTGTAAGGGTGCGAGCGGTCACCGGCTATCGCCTGCAAGGCGCGATTGCCGTACATCTGCTTCAGGTGCGCAGCCGTACGGGCGGCGTAGAATGAAACCGCGGGGTCACTGTCCGTCAGCAACGGCACCACGGCCGATAACGCGTCGACGCCCATAGCCTGCCAAGCCCGGCTGACACCCAGCAGAACGGCCTCGTCACCATCGGCAGCCTTGGCGACCTCTGCCAGTACCTCGGCCTGGCGGGCCGAGTAGTCGCTGCTGGAGCTGAGGTACAGGTGCGTCGCGACGCCGACAAAGTTCTGCCAATCGTCCGGACCGCGGGGCGAAAAGTCACCGGTGTTGGGCAGGCGAAGCTCGACGATTGCCTCGTCCTTGGCCTTGGCGACATCGCGGCCAAAGTGGTAGTTGATCCGCTGCTCGATAACCCTGGCCATCCGCGTACTGGGCTGGCGGAGGCGAAGAACGATCGGCCGCTCGAACTCGATCTGGCCGCCGTCGGGCACCATGCCGTTGCGAAGCGACGCGCGGGCGGCGGGCATCTCGACGACGTCTTCAGGCGGCAGCAGGACGAAATTCGGGTTGAGCAAGAGCGGGCCCCGGGCGACGCCCACCTTGTTCACCTGCTCGCCCGGCCGGCTGGGGCCGACGATGCCTTTGTGCAACTCCGTCAGCCACAAGAATCCACCGGCCAGACTGGG
The DNA here is from genome assembly GCA_963841915.1 of uncultured Planctomycetota bacterium. Classification (GTDB taxonomy): domain Bacteria; phylum Planctomycetota; class Phycisphaerae; order Tepidisphaerales; family Tepidisphaeraceae; genus JBCDKH01. The sequence goes on from CAWJEN010000006.1 coordinate 1,670,109, forward strand.
TGTGGTATTGGTGTCGAGTGCCTCGACCGAGATGTCGATCCGCTGACCGTTTCGAGCAGCCGGCGGGACGAAGCCTTGCACACGAACGACGCTCGTCCGCGGGTCGGCGAGCAGGGCAGAGGGCGTGAGCTGGCCGAGCTGGCCACCGGTCTGCGGGCTGGCAAGCCCGCGGCGGGCGGCTGTCTCGGCAATTCTGTTGCGGACCGGCGTCGGGATGCCGTCGTCGCGGCCGGTGTTATCCAGATTTACAACAAGGCCGTAGCCCGTGATGACCTGCGGCGTGGTGCCAAAGACCGTCACGTACTCCAGGATGGTGCCGCGCAAATGCTCCGGCAGGCTCTCGTCGGGCAGGAGCGTGTCGTACCGCGAAACCGGAGCCGGCGCGTCGACCCGACGCTGACAGCCGACGACGACAAAAGATGCCACCAGGGCGGCGGCGGTGACGAGACGCGCACGGACAGTCATGGCGAGAATTTGCGAGGAAGCGGGCTAGTCGGCCGAACCCAAGCGGGCTCAGCCGTTGCTGGCCATCTTGCCGCCGACGAAGCCGACGATAAGGCCCAGGATCGGTAGACCTGCGAGCAAGCCCAGGGCCGGACCCAGGGCAACGGCTCCGTCTTCGCCCATGAGGAAGGACAAGAAGCCCGGATCGCCGCGAAGCACGCTGAGCGTAAGGGCGGTGATGCCGATGAGGACGACGGCGGCGGCACCGGCGGCGAGCCCTCCGAAGAGCGGTGCGGACGGGTCTATGACTTCGTACGCCGGGGCAGCGGCCATCCGCGTGCCGGCCGGGGCAGCAGCCGTGTCGATGCCGACACCGCCCGCCGAGTCACCGATGCTGTGCACCGTGCCGCCCGCGACGCTGCCCTCGGGCATGATCTCGTCGAAGGTTTCGGCACCGAAGCTGGTGTCGTCCGGCTCGTTCGTGAGGTCGAGCAAGCCGCTGCCCGATCCGATGCCTTCGAGAGCGACCTGATCGCCCGACCCGCCGAGGCTGGTCTGAGCCGACGGATCGACGTCGTCGTCTTCGAAGATGGTGATGCCGCTCTGGCTGGCACCGGCGGAGGTGCCGCCCATGGAGCCAATCGAATCGTCGAGAGCAAACGCGCCGGTGTCATCGCTCATGAGCGGGGCGCCACTGCTGCCGGGGACGCGGCTGGCACCGCCGACGCCACCGGAGGTGTCGCTGAGGTCGGCCCCGAGCGAGTCATTGCTGGTAACGGAGTCTTCAAGCTCGATGGCCATCGAGTCGTCGCTCGTCACCGAGTCCTCGAGCGTGATGGCCATGGAGTCGTCGGCGGGGTTGTCGCCGGCGTCGCTGTCGGACAGGCCGATGCCGCCCATGGAGTCGTTTCCACCGGTTGAATCGGCGAGCCCGATGGGGCCACCGGAGTCGGCCGGGGAGAGCCCGCCGGCACCTTCGCCCTTGAGCTGCTCGATCTGGCTGCCCTTGTACATGAGGTTGGGGCCGTCGCGATACTCGGTGAGGCGGCCGTCGCTGACGAGGGACTTGAGTCCGTCGTCATCGGTGGCGAGCTCGGCGGCTGCTTCTTCCTGCGTGTAGAAGGCTTTGGCCATATGGCTTAGGTGGCGGTTCAGGTTGGTGACGCCGCCGAGGACCGGCGACAGGAGGCGAGCGGCAAAGAGCCGGCCCACAGGCGGGCCGGTCAGCTTCGCAGATCATACCGAAGCTGTCAAAGCCTTGGCTACCGATGCAACTTCGGCCCGCGTTATGGGGCGATGCCGCCTTGGCGGTCGCGGCCTTCCTGCAGGTCCCGCTCGACCTCGACCAGCCGTTGAATCTCGGCCGGCGGTGGGAACGTGTTGAACCCGCTCAGCCCTCTGTCGGCGTTGATGTCGCGGGCGGCCAGCAGGTTCAGCCGGTCGTTCCCAGCGTCGTAGCGGTAAACGACAAGCGTGCCGCGGTCGGTGTCGAGCAGGTAGACGCCCCAGGCGTTCGTGGCGAGCTGGCCGGGCATGAGGTAGACGCCGCCCCCTCCGGCGACGGCGGGAAATTGCGCGTTGGCGGTCGGCAGGATCGACGGTGAGCGGTCACTCAGCAGGACGACACCCATAACGACGACAAGCGAAGCCAGGCCGGCCGACAACCCTTTCCAGAACGAAGCATCTCGACGGTCGTGCGGCATGCCGCCAGTCTATGCGCTACCGTCCGCGTTCCCATGTTCGTCGACACCGCCGAAATCTACGTAAAGGCCGGCGACGGCGGCACCGGTTGCGTCAGCTTCCGACGCGAAAAGTATATTCCCAAAGGTGGACCCGACGGAGGTGACGGCGGCCGCGGCGGCAGCGTCATCTTTGAAGTCGACCCCGAAATCAACACGCTCATCGACTTTGCCGGTAAACACCACTGGAAAGCAGAACGTGGCCAACACGGCAAAGGCGCAAAGCGAGCCGGCCGAGGCGGCGAGGATCTTATCGTCAAGGTTCCACCCGGCACGAGCGTCTACGACACGCGTATGGGCGACGTCCACGACGAAATGGACGCCGAGGCGGACGACGAAGCGCCCGTCAAGCGGAAGGGCTTACGGATTGCCGACCTGACCGAAGCAGGACAGCGAGTCGTCATTGCAGAAGGCGGTAACGGCGGATCTGGCAACTTCAGGTTCCGTTCAAGCACCAATCAGTCGCCTCGCCAGACCTCACCGGCCGGCGTCGGCGTCGAACGGCACCTTCGCCTCGAACTCAGGCTGATTGCCGACGTCGGCTTGGCCGGCTTCCCGAATGCGGGTAAGAGCACGCTGCTCGGCGCCATCAGTGCGGCCCGGCCGAAGGTCGCCAGCTACCCGTTTACGACACTTGAACCGCAACTCGGCATTGCCGAACTCGACCACGAGCGGCGAATCGTTTGGGCCGACATTCCGGGACTGATCGAGGGCGCAAGCGACGGTGCCGGTCTAGGGCACGCATTTTTGCGACATATTGAGCGGTGCCGCGTCGTCGTGCAGATCGTCGATGTCGATCCCGAGGCAGGCGATCCGGTCGAGGCATACCAGGCGATCCGTCGAGAGTTGGAGGCGTTCAGCCCGAAGCTTGCTGAAAAGCCGACGCTGGTGGCTGCAAACAAGGTCGATCTACTGCTTGAAGAGGATGAAGACGACCCCGTCGCGGCGTTGCAGAAGGCGTTGCCGGAGGTCAAGGTCATGCCTATCAGCGGCGCGACGCGTCGCGGCTTGAGCGAGTTGAACGAGGCCGTCTGGTCGCTCCTGCACCCGGTGAAGGACTGATTCCAAGGCCGATAACTTGCCGAACTATCGTTCGGCCCGTGTCGTCATATAGGGTGATGGCCCCGCCCACCGAAGCTTTTCCTACAGCCACCGATCATGCCCAGCCCTAAGCGACGCAAGCTCGCCCTCATCACCGCCGCCTGCCTGTCGATTGCCGCGGTCGGCGTGGTGCTTGACACGCCCGTACTCGCTCAGGACGCCGCCGAGGCAACAACGCGCACCTACTCGGGCATCACCGCCCCGAGCAAGCAGTTCCAGCTCGCGTTGTCAAACCTTGGCAAAGTTGCAGAAGTCTCTGTCGAAAAGGGAGACGAAGTTACTGCCGATCAACTGCTTCTGCGACAGGACGACGAGATCGAGAAAGCTCGTCTCGAAGAGCTGGTGGCCGAAGCCGATGTGACCGGCCGCGTCGAGACGGCCCGGCAGCAGGCCGATCTTGCTCGTGTGCGTGAGACGAGGCAGGAGAAGCTCTTAAGCAACGGTGGTGGCAACCAGCTCGAGTTTGAGGAGGCCAAAATCGGTCGGATTGTCGCCGAGGCCAACATCGACGAAGAGCAACGGCAGGGCACTGCTTCGGCGGCACGCGTCAAGCAGCTACAAATCACGCTCCGGCAGAAGGTGCTCAAGGCACCGGCAGCCGGTGTTGTCCGTTCCATTGAGGCTCGCGTGGGTGAGATGCATGGCCCGCAGGAACCGGTCGTCGAGCTGATCGTGGTCAATCCGCTTAAAGTCGAGGTCCTCGGCATGCCGCCCTCGCTCGTCGGTCAGATGAAGCGGGGCGACACGGTACAGGTCCGCTATTCGGGCGGTGACGGCTGGCTCGATGCGAAGGTGACGTTTATCGATCCAGTCGTAAACGTGTCCGTTGATGAGCAAACCGTCGAACTAGAGCTGCCGAATCCTAATGGTCTACCGGCCGGACTTGAGGTTGAGGTACGACCGAGCACGGGGCGTCAACGGGCCTCTGCCGAGTGATATAGTTCGAACGAGTCGCTGTTCCTGCTAACGACTTATCTGTGCCGCGTGTCCCGGCGGCAGCCTGATCTTCCTTCCTGACGCCACGCCCGCTTCGCCATGGCCATTGCCGCCCAGCCCCACGCCCAGCAACCCGAGTCAGAACGCCAGAAGCGTGAGGACGAAGATCGGAAAAAGCAAGATGGCCGCATCACTCGCACGCGGCTGGTCCAGCGACTTGTTGAAAATGACGGCAACCTGCCGGACTTCATGGAGGATCTCATCGCCGTCCAGGCGGCTGTGGTCGCCGGCACTGAAGCCGTCGCGTTCCTCATCGAAGGCAAGGACGAGCGGGGCAAGCCCGAGCTACGGACCCTGAAACATGTCCGTCCCGACAACGTCGAAGATGGCGTTAAACGTCAGGCCATCAATGCGTTTCGCGAAATCGTGACGCAGTGCATTGAGCAGGAAAAAGACGGTGCTCTTCGCGTCGCAGCCGGCAGCGGTGAGACTGATCCGCAGTTCTGCCTCGTCACATTGCTCCGCCAGGACGAGCGACCCGTCGCCGCGACGGCGGTCATTACAAGGTGCCGCGACGAGAGCCGAGCGCTTCAGCGGCTGAGCACGATGCAACTCGTCAGCGGCTACTTCGACCTCTTCCTGCTCAAACGCCAAGGCGAGCAAAGTCGGCAGGTCGCCAAGACACACCAGGACGTGCTGCAGTTCGCCAGCGTCGTCTCGACGGCAGAAGACTTCCAGGCGTCGACCGTCGGTCTGTGCAACGAACTGGCCGCTCGCACCGGCGCCGCACGCGTCGCCATCGGCTGGGTCAAGTTCCTCGGCGGCGACAAGATCCAGCTCAAGGCGATCAGTCACACAGAAGAATTTGACAAGAAGCAGGAACTCTCTGTCCAGCTCGTCCGCGTGATGGAGGAATGTCTCGATCAGGACGAGTACTGCCAGTTCGACCCGGCAGGTGAGTCGACCGACAACGTCACCCGCGAGGCAATGAAGCTTTCGCAAATGGAGGGCGGCAACCGCGTCGTCAGCGTGCCGTTGCGTCGCCGCGAAAAGCAGGTCGGCGTGATGTCGCTCGAGTTCCCGCCTGAAAAGCCCAGCACGCCCGCCGAAGCCACCGCACTGGCCGTCGCGGCCGAATTGCTCGCGCCGCAGCTGTACGATCGGTTCCAGAACGACCGCTACCTCGTCACGAAGGCCGGCCTAAGCGTTCGCGACAACACCAAGAAGATCTTCGGCCTCCGTCAGCACACGCTGGCCAAAGTGATCGTGCTGTCGGTCATCGGGTTGCTGCTGTTCCTGGCTTTGTTCTCGCCGATGTACCGCGTGGCGGCACCTTTCGAGTTCGTGCCGATCGATCGTCGCATCGTCGACGCTCCGTTCGATGGCATTATTGCCAAAGTTAATTTCGACGTCGGTGACACGGTTGCTAAGGGAGACGTGCTGGCGGTGCTCGACACGCGTGACCTCGAGGAAGAGCTCAAGGTCCAGGAGAAGGACTACCTTCGGTTTGAGGCCGAAGCGGCAGCGCTTCGTTCGCGACGCTCGGAAGGTGAGCAATTTCCCGCCGAAGAACGTGCCAAGCGGCTTCAGGCCGAAGCCGCCCAGGCGCGGATGGATCAGATTAAGTCGCAGATTGAGAAGGCCAGCCTCAAGTCGCCCATCAACGGCGTCATCCTCGAAGTTCCCGGCACTGAAGACCTCCGCGAGCGGATCGGTACGCAGCTGCGCACCGGCGACCCGCTGGCCGTCATCGGCGACCCGGCCAAGCTTCGCGTCGAAGCGCGTGTGAACGACCGCGACATTGAAGAGATCAAGACGGGTTACGAAGGCACGCTCGCCACGAGCAGCAAGCCGGGCAAGAAGGTGCCGTTGAAGGTCGTCAAGATCATCTCCATGGCCGCCGCCGATCCTGCCGCTAGTAGCAATGCCTTCACCGTCATCGCAGAGGTCGACAGCCAGTACCGCGATGAAACCTGGCGCCCTGCCGGCACTGGGGAAGTCCGAATCGATGTGGAAAAACGGAGCCTCGCCCGTCAATGGACGCAACGCCTCGATGAGTGGATCCGCCTGAAGCTCTGGCTTTAAGAGATGAGGCGAGGGATGCCTCGAAGAAGCCGAAGCCACAGGCCGAGGCACACATCTCATTGAAAACGCGACGCACCTGTCGACACGCACTGCCTTGACGTCATGACCCTTCAGCTTCGTCCAACATTCTCCGAGTCGTGGTACCGGGTCAAAGACCTCAAGCCGCGCCTCCGCGCTGCCGCCCAGATTTCGCGTCAGTTTTACCGCGGCGAGCGGTGGTACGTTGTTCGTGACCCGGCCGGTAATCAGTTCCACCGGCTCAGCGATGTGGCGTATCAGTTCGTCGGCCTGCTCGACGGCACCCGCACCGTCGGCGAAGCGTGGGAACTCGTCGGCGGGCAGCTTGCCGACGACGCCCCGACGCAGCCGGAAGTCATTCAGATTCTGTCGCAGCTCTACAGCGCGAATCTGATCGAGACCAATATTGCCCCCGACGCGCAGGTGCTGCTTCGACGCCAGAAGAAGCAACGCGAACGCAAGTTCCAGGGCCGCCTGATGAACCTTTTGTTCCCGCGGATTCCGCTGTGGGACCCGGACAAGTTCCTCAAGATCTGGATGCCGCTGGCTGCACCGTTCATCAGCCGCGTCGGCATGGTCCTGTGGATCTTCGTCGTCGGGGCTGCGTTGCTGTTCATCCTGCCCAACGCCGACAAGTTCGCCAACCAGACGCAAGACTTCCTAAGCAACGGCACGGTCGAGATGTGGCTGCTGCTGGGCATCACCTTTCTCGGGACCAAGTTCCTGCACGAGATGGGCCACGCCTTTGCCGTCCGAAGGTTCGGCGGTGAGTGTCACGAAGTGGGCATCATGTTCCTGGTGCTCATGCCGTGCCCGTACGTCGACGCGTCGACGGCGTGGGGCTTCTCGAGCAAGTGGCGGCGGATCTTCGTCTCTGCCGGTGGCATGATCGCCGAGGTCTTCATCGCCGCCCTTGCAGGCATTGTCTGGTTCATCACGATTGATAACCAGCAGTCGGCTCTCAACCAGATCAGCTACTACACGATGCTCATCGCGGGCATCAGCACGATCCTCTTCAACGCCAACCCGCTGCTGCGGTACGACGGCTACTACATCTTGAGCGACTGGCTTGAGATCCCGAACCTGCAACAGAAATCCCGTGAATACAGCCTCGGGCTCGTCAAGCGGTACATCTTCCGTGTCAAGACCAATCAGCCGCTGCCGGCGACGCTCAAGCAGAAACTCTGGCTCGCGTTCTACTGGTCGCTGAGCGGCATCTACCGCATCTTCATCGGGTTCGCCATCTTGTTCATGGTGATCTACTCGCTGCCCGAGCCGGTGCAGATCGTCGGCTACTTCCTGGCAGCCGGTGCGGTGACGACGTTCTTCATCGTCCCGATTTTCAAGCTCTTCAAATACCTCACGACCGAAGCCGAGCTTCACCGCAAGCGGACCCGGGCCTGGGCATTTACGCTCAGCGTCGTTGCGGTGCTGGTCGTGCTGCTGGCGATCGTGCCGTTCCCGTCAGCCGTGCGGGCAGAGGCCATAAGCGAGCCGCTCGATCGTCAGCTCGTCGGCGTCATGTCACCTGGCCGCGTCACCGAGCTCAGCGTCGAAGACGGCGAACGCGTCGAAGAAGGTCAGGTCATCGCGACACTGTCAAACCCGCAGCTACAGACCGACCTCAAGATCGCCAAGCTCGAGCTGCAGCAAGCTCAAGCCCAACTCGGCGGCGTCCGGTTCAGCGACCGAGACCTTGCCGCCATCTATCGACGACAAGTCGAAGCCGCCGAGGCACGGGTCGAGTCAGCCCAGGTGCGGGTCGATGAGCTCGTCGTCCGCAGCCCTGCCGCAGGTATGTTCGTCGCGCCGGACCTTCGTGAGCGGTTCGGCACCTTCATCCAACGTGGACAGCCCATCGGCATCGTTCAGGACGCCCGCCAGCTCGAGCTCTTCGTCAACGTCGATCAGCAGGCCGCCCAGCGTGTCACCGGCGCCCTCCGCGACGGCAAGGCTCAAGTCCAGGTCCGGCTCGCCAGCAACATCTCCGAGAACATCAAGAACGGCATCATCGACGACCGTGCGATGCTGACGGCTGCTAAGAACGAATTGCGCAGCCCGGCCATGACCGTCGCCGGGGGCGGCACGATCTCTCCCGACCCGCGTGACCCGACAAAGTCGTCACAAAACATGTTCGAGTTCCGGCTCGTTCTGCCCAACCTGCACGACGACGGGTCCATCATGCACCTGCCGGGCCAGCGGGCGTACGTCCGCATCAAGCTCGAGGACGAGCCGATCGTCCAGCAGCTGTGGCGTGGGGCGTTGCAGCTCATCCAAACGCAAACGACGACACAGTCGTCTCAAGGATAATCCGATGAGTTCTGCCGCAGGCGAGCTGTTTCACATCTTTGACGCCCGTCGTGTCAAGGCCCCGGAAGTCAAGGGCCTCGACGTAGGTGCCAACGCAGCTGTCGGCTGGGTCAAGCACAAGGTGCCGGTCCTGCGACAGCTCAAAGCCTTTAGCAAGCAGGTCGACGCGCAGGAAGACGCCGTCCACAAGCTTGGCAGCAACGCGTTCCGAGACGAGGTCGCCAGAATTCGCGACATCGCACGTCGCGGCAAGCTCGAGCAGGATCAGGCGTCGCTCGTCCGCGCCTTTGCCCTGGGGCGCGAGGCGTCCGTTCGCACGCTCGAGAAGCGGCCGTACCCCGTGCAAATCATCGGCGCTCGAGCAATCACGCGTGGCTTCGTGGCCGAAATGGCGACCGGCGAAGGCAAGACGCTCACCGCTGCCATTGCCGCTGCAATCTGGTCGTGGAGCGGCCGGCCTGTGCACGTCGTCACCGTCAACGACTATCTCGTCGCCCGCGATGCTGAGCTGAATCGGCCGCTTTACGAGATGATGGGCACGACCGTCGCCCATGTCACCCACGAGATCACGCCGCAGCAACGGTTCGGCGCCTATCGCAGCGGCGTCATCTACACGACGAGCAAGGAGATGGTCGCTGACTTTCTGCGCGACCAGATCATGCTCGGAGAACAGCGATCGAGCACCAGCACTGCCGTCGGCATGATGTCGGGCAGGCAGAATCGCCCGTGTCTCGTGCCAGGCTTGTTTCGCTGCATCGTGGATGAGGCCGACAGCCTGCTGATCGACGAGGCCGTCACGCCGCTTATCATCAGCAACGCACCCGAGGGCAATGCGAACGAGCCGCTGTACCGCGAGGCACGTGAACTCGCTTTGCAGCTGACGAGCGGGCGGGATTACACGGTCGACAAGACCGAGCGCAAGGTCGACCTCACCGGCCGCGGCAAGACCGCGCTGCACGACATCGCCGAGGCCGTCATTCCCGATGAAGACGCCGGCTTCTGGGTCGGGCGTCGTCGTCGTGAGGAACTCGTCACGCAGGCGCTCGTCGCCGAGTACTGCTTCATCAAAGACGAGCAGTACCTCATCGATCCCGAAGGAAAGATCGTCATTGTCGATGAATCGACCGGCCGCGTCATGCCCGACCGATCGTGGCGGGGTGGCCTGCATCAGGCGATCGAGGTCAAGGAAAAGCAGGAAGTCACGAGCGACAAGGAAAACCTTGCAAGGCTCAGCTTTCAGCGGTTCTTCCGCCAATACACGCACCTGGCTGGCATGACCGGCACCGCCTGGGAGGCTCGCAGCGAGCTTTGGCAGATCTTCAACAAGGCCGTCGTCCGCATCCCGACGAACAAGCCGCTTGTCCGCAAGCAGCTACCGCTGAAGTTCTTCGGCAAGGCAGACGACAAATGGGATGCGGTCGTCGACCGCGTGGCTGAGCTGCACAAGGACGACAAGCCGGTCCTCATCGGCACGCGCAGCGTCTGGTCGAGTGAGGAGGTCGCCCGGCGTCTCGAAGCCCGCGGCTTGCCGCACCGCGTGCTCAACGCCCGGCACGACAAGAGCGAGGCCGACATCATCGGTCAGGCCGGTCAGCCCGGCGGCATCACCGTCGCGACCAACATGGCCGGTCGCGGCACGGACATTCTGCTCGGTCGCGGCGTGCGTGAAAACGGTGGCCTCAACGTCATCGCCACCGAACCTCACGGCAGCGAACGCATCGACCGCCAGCTGTTCGGCCGCGCCGGTCGGCAAGGTGATCCGGGAACCGCCCAAATGTTCGCCTCGGCCGAGGACGACGTCATCAAGCGGCACGCCGACAAGCTCCGCGGCAAATGGCGTGTCGTCGGCGGTGCCCGCGTCATCCGCGTCGCCCAGAAGCGGGCCGAAAAGCTCGGCCGCTTCAACCGCAAGCAAGTGCTCCGCAGCGACGACTGGATGGACCAGAGTCTGCCGTTTTAGCAGCAGGGTTCGCGACTTAGGACACCGTTGAGAAGACACGGCAGCTGCGGCTCTTAGACCCGCAGCTACCTACCGCTTTACCGTGGGTTGAGTAGATGCTCCGCTTGCAAGCTCAGCATTACCGGCCTTCGTCAGCCTTGGACTGGTCAGCCAGCTGACGGCTCGTGTCGCCGCCAGCGTCGCCGCCGATGACGTGCTTGGCGGTGTCCGTGATCTTGCCCTCGCTCATGAGCTGACTCATCAGTACGCGGCGGTAGCTGGCGGCACGCAACTGCTCCTTGACGGCGTCGGTCCGCTCCATGCGAAGTTTGTCGTTCTGCGTGAACAGGGCTTCTTCCAGCGCCTCGTTCTCGAGCAGCAGGGCGTACATTGCGTCGGCGTTCTTGCCACCGGAGTTGAACAACCCGCCGTAGCCGGCTGCCTTGCGTCGGTATTCCTCGACCCGCTCCATGAGCGTCTGCTTGTCTCCGCGGAGCGCCTCTACCTCGACCTTGAGCTCGTCGAGTTCCTGGTCGTACACCTGCTTGAAGCCGCGTTGGGCGCTGAAGAGTTCCTCTTCCTTCTGCTGCATGTTCTTTCGCTGACTTCCGACGCCGAGCCAGCGACCGATCTTGTAGCCGATGAAGATCATCAGCATCGCCGCTACAGCGAGCACGATAGCCCAGAACCAGCGCTGAAAATCACTCTCGAAGACGGGCAGCATGGCCGCACTCTACGACGGGACTGGGCGTGCCGCACGACCGGACCGCAGTGTCGTCAGGCGACGCTTCCTCTTTTGGCGGTGCTTGATGCTCATGACGAGCCCGCCAATGAGACCGACAGCCGTCAGAGGCACGACGAAGGCCAGCATTGCCCAACTGAAGGGCCGCATCGCGTCATGGTTTGTCGCGTCGAGCAGCAGGTAGACCATGTAGGCGACGAAGTACACGAGCATGAGCCCGCCCTCCAGACGACTGATGCGGCCGCCGGTGAAGAAGATCGGGAAGCAGACGACCGCCACCGCGACCATCACTGGCAAGTCGAAGCGAATTGCCGCCGCCGAGACCGGGACGCCCTCCGGTGGCAACGCAGCAGTAAGCCCCAGGACGCAAAGCAAGTTAAACAGGTTGCTTCCGACCACGTTACCGACGGCCAGATCACGCTGTCCGCGAAAGCTCGCCAGCACGCTCGTAGCAATTTCCGGAAGGCTCGTGCCGATGGCGATGACGGTCAACCCGATGACGAGTTGACTGATGCCCATCGCCTCAGCCGCAGTGGTCGCACCCTCGACCAGCCAGCGTGCACCTAAAGCGAGGCCGATCAAGCCGATCACGATCGAGCCGATGTCGACGGTCCAATTGACCTTCTCTACCGGCTCATTGTCCGCGGCCACCGCAGCGGCCGCCTTCTTGTCCTTGCGGACGGTCGTGAAGATGATGAGCAGGTACGCCAACAACCCGGCGACGAGAACGCCTCCCTCGACGTGGCTCACGATGCCGTCTGCCGCCATCGCCCAGACGCCGAAGCTCACGAGAATCAGCAGCGGCACGTCCAGCCGAACAAGCTGGTCCCGCACCACAAGCGGCGCGACGACGGCCGAAAGGCCGAGAATCAGCAGCACATTCATCACGTTGCTCCCGACGATGTTGCCGACGGCCACGTCTGCGTTACCCGTAAGCGAACCGCCGACGCTGACGGCGAGTTCAGGCGCACTCGTGCCGAACGACACGACGGTTAGGCCGACGATCAGCGGCGAAATGCCAAACCCACGGGCCAGTCGAGACGCTCCCCGCACGAGCAATTCGGCCCCGGCGATGAGCAACACGAAGCCGAGGGCGAACCGCAGCCAAAGCGGTAGAAGTTGTTCGATCTGCAGGGCGGCTTCCACGTCAGGCGAGACTACGGCCGCCGTTGCTTGCCGTCGCCGTCGCCCCTGCGGCAAGTAGGAGCGTTAGCGCCACAAGAGCACAAATGACATTCTCTATCGCGATCACGATAAGGTTCGGCCGACCTGCGTGAGCCTAAGCGAGTTTCACTGCTCTAAAGGGCTGCTGCGTCGGCGGACCCGCTAAGGTGCGCCATGCCCGACCGCAAGCCGTTCCTTGATCTTGTCGCCGAACGTGTCGTCGTCCTCGACGGAGCGATGGGCAGCGCGTTGCAGGAGATCGATCTCGATCTCGAGAAGGACTGGATGAACCAGGAGAATATGAGCGAGGTGCTCAACTTCACCCGGCCTGACGTTTTGATCGAGATTCACAAGTCGTTTCTGCAGGTCGGCTGTGACGCCGTCGAGAGCAACACGTTCGGCGGCAACCGCATTGTCATGGCCGAGGCCGAGATGGAGGACAAGGCCTACGAGGTGAGCAAGCTCGGGGCAGAAATTGCGCGCGATGCGTGTAACGCAGTCGAGACGCCAGACCGGCCGCGGTACGTCGTCGGCAGCGTCGGGCCAGGGACGAAGATCGCCTCGTTCGGCAATACGAATTGGGACACGATGGAGGCCAGCTACTACGAGAATGTCAAAGGCCTGCTCGACGGTGGCGTAGACGTCTTGCTGAGCGAGACGGCTCAGGATCTGCTGCAGATCAAGATCTTCCTCGCCGCGGTTCGGCGGGCAAGCGACGACGCAGGGCGAAAGGTGCCGACGATGGTGCAGGCAAGCTTTGACCTCAACAACGGGGCCAACATGCTCACCGGACCCGACCCTGAGACGTTCGCCGCCACGTTCCTGCCGTACCACGCCAGCGGCGAAATCGACGTCCTGGGCGTCAATTGCGCCTACGGCCCGCAGGAACTGGCCGACGCGGTCAACACCATCGCAAGCGTCTGGCCCGGCTACGTCAGCGTGCTACCGAACGCCGGCATGCCGGTGATGGTGGACGGCCGGAGTCACTTCCCGCTCCAACCCAATGACTTTGCCGCAGGCGTCATGCGGTTCGTCGACGAGACGGGCGTCGACATTGTCGGTGGCTGCTGTGGAACCAAGGTGCCGCACCTGCGGAGCCTAATAGAAGCCCTGGGCGAGCGGGGCCCGCTACGCGAAGCCGCCGCCGAGCTGGCGACGGCTTGATCAGACGCCGGTGAGTCGAATGGCAGCGCCGTCGAGCACCTGTCCACCGATCAGCAGGAATCCGTCGGCGTTGATACCCTCGACGGTTCCGCACCAAGTGTGCTCCCGCTCGACCACCATCACGCGTTTGCCGTTCCAGGCACAGTGCTCGTGGTATTCGTCGCACACGCTGCGGAACCCGGCTGCGGCAACGGTTGGATATGCACTTAGACGCCTGCCGAGGGCCTCAAGTATGGTGCCGCGACCGACGCTGGTGATGCATGCAGTTTTGCGGTCCGGGACGGGCGGCGCGCTCCCGACATTAATCCCGACGCCGATGAGGTCGTGCCCGTTGCGCCGCTCGCACAGCAGGCCGCACAGCTTGCCTTCACCGATCAGCAGGTCGTTAGGCCACTTGATGATCGTCTCCGGCTCAGCCTCCGCTAACGCCCGCCGAACGAGCACCGCGACGATGAGCGACATGTGCTGAGGCGGCATAGGCGTCGCGTCGAAGATGAACGTCGCCGTCAACCCACCTGAGCTGATCCACGACTTGCCGCGCGTGCCCCGGCCTTGTAATTGCTCGGCCGCGACGACAACGCCCGGAACAGCTTTGACCCACTGTGCCGCCTCGTCACTCGTGCTGGCCGTCGCGTAGTGGTATTCGACGGCGTAGCCGGGTAACCGGGCACGGCAAGTCGCTTCGGTCAGTGGTTCAGCGCACGGCATCTAATCGGACGTTTGTACAAGTCCTGGTGTTGGTGTGCCTGCCTTTGACACAGACGGCACAGAAGCGGTACGGTAGCCTTTCCTCCTCGCGTCAGGCCGCCAAGGGCCAGACCAACCCGCCGTCTCTAGCACGGGATCTTCTTATGATTCAACTGCGTCTTCCACGCCTCGGCCGCCCGGCTCATTTTCTGCTCGCTGCCGCCTGCCTCGCGCCTGCCGCGTTCGTCGCCGGTGGTTGCGGCGGTGCCCGCGGCCCGGCAGCCGGTGAGTTCACCGCCACCCCGATCTTCTCCACGAAGGAGCGGTTCACCCGCATCGGTCGCAACATCGACATCGAGCTCAAGATGATGAACGATGACATCGACCGCGCCCTGCTCCTGCGGCCCGTCAGTGGCCTGACGGAGTGGAACGTCCCGTGATTCTCCGCGTGACATGTCATGCATGACGAGACGTGAGGCGCAGATTCGGACGATGTCCGAACTGCGCCTCACATCTCGTTGCGCTCTACCTGTCGCTATTCGTTCGGGATGCCGTCAAGCAGTGTCGGCACGATCTCGGCCAGCACGGAAGCCGGAATGGCGTACGTCTCGACGCGTCCTGCGCGGGCGATGTTGATGCCGACTACGCGGCCCTCAAGGTCGACCACCGGCCCGCCCATTTGGTTGGCTGCGAGCACCGTGTCGTGCTGAATGACCTCGGGGAAGTCGCCGCTCCGCCGGTTGCGGGTCGAACCGCCAAGGGCATTCTGCAACCGTGCCCGAAAGCTTCGACCGCTGTCACCGAGCTGAGTCGACGTGACGATGGGGCGACCCTCACGAAGGAGCTTGAGCTCAACGCGGTCGCCGGCCCTGTAACTTGCGAGCCGTTGGATCAGCGACTCGCCGTTGAAAATGTTCTCGCCCTCGACCTGCGTGATGAGGTCCATCGGCCGAATGCCGGCCTCGTCGGCCGGGGAGCCGGGTTGCGTCGCCCGCACCACCACGCCCGCGACTGCCTCGCCGACGCTAATGCCGAGCTGGCCGTCGCGGAGTCGTACCGGCAGCTCAACGATTTGGCCTTGACGGTTGACGGTCAGCACGAACAGCTCGCTCGGTCGATCGAAGCGAAGGCGATTGGTGAAGTCCTGTCGAGTGCCGACTGGCACGCCGTCGCGGGCGACGATGAGGTCGCCGACCTCGATGCCCGCCGCCGCCGCCGCACCACCACGCGGCACGCGGACGATCGGGATACCACCGGCCCCGCTGGCCTGCATTTCAATGCCGAGCTTCAAGCCCGTTTCGGCGACAGCTCGCGTGCCGGTCATGCTCACGTTGCCGACGGCAACGGGTGAGGCGACTTCGCCACCCGGGCCGTCAGCGTCGGCGTCGGCAGACAGCAGCCATGCACCCGCGGCCGGAGTTGACCCGCCCATGAACGTCAACACGTCCAGCTTCAGCGAACTCGGTAGATCAAGTTTCACCGTCGCCAGATCGTGCACCGGGTCCCGCTCAACAATCCGCCCGGCCGCTCGCACTGGGACGTTGCCCGGGACGGGCACAAGGGCAGACACCGTTTCATCGATCTCGCTGGCCTTGGTCAGCACGATGCCGTCCACCGACACCACGACTGCAAGTGCCGCGGGCTGCAGATTGCCGTCCTCGTCGAGCACGTTGAGTTGCAGCGTCGAATCAGCAGCATCGTCTGCCACAGCCGCTAGAGCTCGACGCAGCATGGCGTTGTCTTTGCTGACTCCCTTATCAGGTGCCGGATCGCCCCAAGGCATCTGGGCGAGCGCGGGCGTGGCCGCGACGACGGCGGCAGAGACGGCGAGCAGGCAAAGTCGATGGAGCACGAATTTCTGACGCATGGGTACTACTGCAGGAATGAACGGCGACATCACGGGCGATTCTGCGACGGCAGTTCGCTTCGCTCGATGAGGGTGATCAAAACGGTGCGGGTCTGATTCTGCTCATTGGTGAAGGTGACGGAGATGCCGTCTCCGCCTCGGAGCGGCCGCATGAGGCGGATGAGCTCATCCCACGAGTTGACGCGTACGCCGCGAATACCGTTAATAATGTGTCCTGGACGAAGGCCGGCTTCCCAGGCGGGTCCTCGCTGATCGACATCGCGGATGGCGACGCCGGGGCCGCCGTTTGCCATCGGCGAGCTGATTCCGAGAACCCCGCTGAACTGCGGGCCGTCTTGCCGGTTGCCCGATGGATCACCTTGCGGTTCGCCCGGTGCCAAGTCGAACTCCAACGACTCGCCGCGGCGGTCGACGACGTAAGTCAGCGTGATGCCTTGGCGGAAGAGCGAGCGGCGGAGCAGCAGATCGGCCTCTGTTTCGATGTCGAAGCTGCCGACGCGGAGAATGCGGTCGCCTTCTTCGATGCCTGCCTCGGCGGCAGGACTGCCTTCGACAACGGCATAGACGGTTGCTCCAGGCCGACCGTCGTCTGCCTTGAAGTCACCACCGCCGGTGCCGTCGCC
Organism: uncultured Planctomycetota bacterium; assembly: GCA_963841915.1. Taxonomy (GTDB): domain Bacteria; phylum Planctomycetota; class Phycisphaerae; order Tepidisphaerales; family Tepidisphaeraceae; genus JBCDKH01. Next base: position 1,686,928 of record CAWJEN010000006.1, read on the forward strand.
GCTGTCAGGCCGGCCTCCGAGCTCGAGCCGGATGCCGTCGTCGGCCAGGTCGGGCATCATCCACTGGGGCAGATTGAAGCCGCCTTCGTCGACGCCGTCGGCCAGCTTGTCCCAGTTCGTGACGAATTGGTCGATCGGTGCATGGACATTGCGGGCCATCGAGTCACCGATGCGACTGTGGATGCCGATGACGCGGCCGTCGAGGTCGAAGAGCGGCCCACCCGAGTCTCCACCGACGAGCGTGTTGTCCGTCTGCAGTAGCTCCTCGGTCGCCGCATTGACGCGACCGACGCGTACGACCGGCGGGCGTCCGACCTGATAACCGCCGGGGTGACCGGTGGCGACGGTCCAGGTGCCAATCTCGATGTCACCGCTCGTCGACATGAAAGCGAACGGCAGCGGCTCGGGTGCGTTGTCGTCGTCGATGACGGCCATGCCGATATCGAGTGAGCTGATGCGCCCGAGCGTGATGCCGTTGAGCGTAGTGCCATCGCTGAGAATGAACTGGCAGCGTCGCCCCGGCTCCCCGCTGACGTGGCCAGCGGTGAGGACGATGCCGCTTTCGCTGACGATGACGCCGCTGCCTTGCCCGCCGCCGACCTGCAGACCGACGGTCGCCGGGACTGCGGTCAGGGCAACGTCGAGCGTGCGGGCCTCGAGCTCGAGCAATTCCTCGACGGTTCGTGGTGTATTCAACGGCCGCTCGCCGGAGGGCTGCACGGCAGGCATCGCGTAAACAGCAGTCGGGCTCTCCTGCAGCATTGCCACGGCTGCGAACTGAGGCCCGACGCTGACCGAGGCAGACACCAGCATGAGCGCCGCCGCCATGGGGACAGCCAGCGCGACAAGGCCGGCCGCCGCTCGACGTAGGCCGCACGACTGCCTGATACGGCCGTCGTCGTGAATAATAACGGCCTGCCCGTCGCTGCCGTCGTCGAAGGCGTGCCGCTTGGCGGTGCTGAGTCGCTTGATCCGCATGGTGTCACTATTACACACGAAACGGCCTCCGGGTTGCACGTCATAAACCGACGATCGATCTTCTGAACACCCAGCAGCCCTTCGGCGTATGTTTGGGTGTTGATGGTTGCCTCGTCTACTGCATCTAGTACCACCCGCATGTTGCCGCGAGGCGTGGTGACACGTGAAGACGTCAGCTTCGACCGCGTTCGAGTAAAGCTTGCAGTCCTCGCCGACGCGGCGAAATACGACGCGTCGTGCTCCTCCTCCGGCGTCACCCGCAAGGGCCGCGATGACGGCCTGGGCAGTGCCAACGGCACAGGCATCTGTCACAGCTACACACCCGACGGCCGATGTGTGTCGCTGCTGAAGATTCTGCTGACGAACTTCTGCATCTACGACTGCCAGTACTGCGTTAACCGCGTCAGCTCTGACGTCGATCGACAGCGGTTTAGCGTCGAGGAAGTGGTCCAGCTTTGCCTCGAGTTCTATCGCCGCAACTACATCGAGGGACTGTTCCTCAGTAGCGGCATCATCAAGAGCGTCGACTACACGATGGAGCAGCTCATCGAGGTCGCCCGGCGGCTTCGCATCGAGCACAAGTTCCGCGGCTACATCCACCTCAAGGCAGTGCCCAAGGCGTCGCCCGAATTGATGGCTCAGGCCGGCTTATACGCCGACCGTCTGAGTGCGAACATCGAGCTGCCGACGGATGACGACCTCAAGCAGCTTGCCCCGGAGAAAACGCTTCGCGACGCCGACGACACGATGGACGACATCAAGATCGGCATCGAGGAGTCGAAGCAGGAGCGTCGCAAGAGCCGCAACGCTCCCGTCTTTGCCCCGGCCGGGCAGAGCACGCAGATGATCGTCGGCGCCACGCCCACGCCGGACCGCGAGATCATCAAGACGGCTGGCGGGCTCTACGGCAAGCACAATCTTCGACGCGTCTACTACACCGCGTTCAGCCCGATCCCGTTCGGCGATGCCCGCTTGCCGCTAATCAGCCCGCCCCTTGTTCGCGAGCACCGGCTATATCAGAGCGACTGGCTGATGCGGTTCTACGGCTTCCGGGCCGACGAAATTACGACCGAGGAGCAGCCGACCCTCGATCTGGAGATCGACCCGAAGCTTTCCTGGGCCCTTCGCAATCGCCAGTGGTTTCCGGTCGATGTCAACCGGGCGAGCAAGAGTCGCTTGCTCCGCGTGCCGGGCTTTGGCAAGCGGACCGTCGACCGCATTCTCCGCGTCCGCCGGCACCACGCGGTGCGGACGGACGATCTGCGTCGCCTGAACGTCTCGATGAAGAAGACCGGCCCGTGGGTTATTACCGCCGACGCGAATCCGAAGACGCGTCTGCTCGACGATGCCGACCTTCGGCAGAAGGTCGCTCCCGTTGATCGGCAGCTCTCGCTCTTCTGATATCGCGTGGCGTCAAACAGGCGACGGATGACTCGCAGTCGACGCTCGCTCGATGCGGTCCCGCACGCCGCTCCAAGACGGCTCATCGGGCGGAAGCTCGATGGCGATGACGGAAGCACCCGACTGCTCCGCGGTTCGCAACGCGTCGTAGAGCCGGCGTGCACATTGCGCCGGCTCATCGGGCATTCGGAGATCCGCCTGTTCACAGGTGCCGATGACGAAGGCGTTTGACAAAGGAGTCTCGCCACGTTCGAAGCGAATGCAAGGCAGCGTCGGCGCGTAGTGCCGCGGGAGGCGGCCGGGGCTTTGTGCTGATCCGCTGTCACTGCCGCCGCGGACCTGCACATCGCCCAGCACAGCCGCAAGTTGCTGGTGCGTCACATGGCCGGGCCGGAGGACAGTCGGCGTGTCTTGGGCCAGGCTGACCACCGTCGACTCGATGCCGACGTCGCACGGTCCGCCGTCGAGGACATGCACGCTGTCGCCGAATTCGTCGCGGACGTGGTCGGCGGTCGTGGGTGAGACGTGCTCGCTCTTGTTAGCACTCGGCATGGCGAGGCCGATGATGCCGCTGGCGTGCAGGCCGCGGAGAACCTCCAGCGTCAGCTCATGCCTCGGCACGCGGAGGGCGACCGTTGGGCCGCCGGCGGTGACGATGGCAGAAACACTCGGCCCCTTCGGCAGCACAATCGTCAGCGGGCCTGGCCAAAATGCCTTGGCCAGGCGGTCCGCCGCGTCGGGCCAGGTCGCCGTCACACGCCGGGCCGCCTCGGCATCAGCCACATGCACGATCAGCGGATTCGTACTTGGCCTGCCCTTGATCTCAAATACACGTCGGACGGCAGCCTCGTTACTTGCGTCGGCGGCGAGGCCATAGACCGTCTCCGTCGGCAGCGCCACCACGCCGCCGGCAGCAAGTCGTCCAACTGCTTCGCTTTCGTTCATCAGCCGACAAACCCTTGCTGCTGGATCCAGCCTTGGAGCCACTGCACCGTCGCCGTCGGGTCACTGCTGACGATGAAGACTTCCTGGACGGTGCCGCTGATGAGCCAGAGGCACTTGACGCCGGTGTCAGTCGCGTACTGAACCGTCAGCTTGGCCGGCCCTGTGCCACGGCGGCGAGTAATGCGGCCGGGAACGATGCGTGAAACGGCCGGGCCAAGTTTGATGATCGCGTCGCACGCGTCGTCGAGTCCTCGGACCCGGCCGTGTTCGCGTTTGACCCTGCCGTACTTCACACCAGCACGCTACGGTCCCGCTATGAGCACCCTCAACGTTGGCGACACCGCACCTGACTTCGAACTTATGACCGACGACGAGTCGACCGTGAAGCTCAGCGACCACGCTGGTCAAACCGTCGTCCTGCTGTTCTACCCGATGGACTTCAGCGGCGTCTGCACGGCAGAGCACTGCACGTTCGGCAAGGAACTTCCGTCCATCAAAGCCGCCGGTGACGATGTGAAGGTGTACGGCATCAATTGCGACCACCCGTTCAGCCACCAGGCGTTCAAGAAGCAGAACGACATTCCGTACCCGCTACTGAGCGACGTCACCCGCGAGACGGTCAAGGCCTACGGCATGTTCGCCGGTGAAAAACCCTTCAATTGCTCCAGCCGTGGCACCGTCGTCATCGGGCCGGATGGCAAGGTCGTCGCCCATGAGCCGGTCGAGATTTTGACCGAACGCAAGGTCGAGGACCTCATCGCGATGGTCAAGAAGGCGAGCGCCTGAGCCATGTCGGACGATATCGAGCAACCCGCAGAGCCGTGGCTGTTCTCGGGCACACCTGAGAAGCGGCTTGTGTTCTTCACCGACACGATGCGGGCGATCAGCCGCCACCGGGACCCGCAGCAACTCGTAGCCGACTACTACCGGCGGATGTATGCCGCGTTTCCGACGGACGGTTATCTGTCGCTGAGCCGCCGCCACCTGCCGCCGCCTCAGTACCGCGTCACTCGCAGCAGCCTGTGGGGCATCGATTTCAACCCGTGGACGCAGGGCAGCCAGAAGCCCGTCCACGACCACGGCCTATTGGGCGAACTGCTGTACGCCGAGCAGCCGGTGATCATCGATGACCTGACCACGCGGCTAAGTGCTGACGATCCGGGCATGCCGTTCTTCGAGGGGCAGCGGTCGCTCCTGGCGGTGCCGATGTTCGATGAGGGCGAGGCAATCAACATGGTCGTCTTCCTGAGAAAGCAGGCCGACGCGTTCGAGAATAAGTACTTGCCGGACCAGGTTTGGGTCAGCAACCTGTTCGGCCGGGCGACGAACAACCTTGTCCTTCGGCAGCAAGTCGCCCGCACGAACAAGCGGCTGCAAAAGGAGATGGAGGCCGTCGGCCAGATCCAGCGGTCGCTGCTGCCCGAACGGCTGCCTGAGGTGCCCGGCATCAAGCTCGCCGCCTACTACGAGGCCAGCACGCAAGCGGGTGGCGACTACTATGACTTCTTCGAGCTGCCCAACGGCAAGCTCGGCATCCTGATGGCGGACGTCAGCGGTCACGGCACACCTGCCGCCGTGCTGATGGCCGTCGTGCACGCCATTGCACACGCCATCGAGGATCCGCCGCTCCCCGATCCCCCCGGTCGGCTGATGGCCCACCTCAATCGCCACCTGTGCGAGCGATACACGAAGAAGGGCGGCACCTTCGTCACCGCCTGGTATGGCGTGCTTGATCCCAAGACGCGGCTGCTCCGCTACGCCAACGCCGGTCACCCGACGCCGCGGCTCAAGCACGACAACACGCGTACTGACGGCAAAGCTGGCCAGGCGGTTCCACTCGGAGACGGTGCACGCGCCCGCAGCCTGCCGCTCGGCATCGACCCGCACGAGACCTTTCCCGACGACGAGACGACGCTCGAAGCGGGGGATGTGCTCATCGCATACACCGATGGTTTCAGCGAGGCTCGCGGGCATGGCAGCCGGGAGATGTGGGGCACCGACGGGCTCGACGAAGCGCTGGTCGCGTGTCGCTGCTCGCCCAAGCCATTGCTCGAAGACCTTGTCGCCCGCTTGGCCGGCTACACCGGTGGCGAGCCAGCAGACGATGATCGGACGGCTGTCGTCGCAAAAATCGCTTGAATCTGAACACCGTTCAGGTCGCGACTGCGAGTCGCGTTTCCATCGTCTCGACCGCTGCAAGCCACCTGGGCGCGATGTTCGGCCCACCGGGTAGCACCCGCTTGTTCAGCGTGCCGGCATGATCAACAGGCCAGTGATCGAGCACCTCGCCCCAACGGCTCGAGTGCTTGGAGACGAGGCCATCGTTTGCTCCTTCTTCGCGCTCGATGATGCCGCCGCTGAAACGGAATAACGGGTTCATGGCGGCAACAGGCGCTGCCGTCGTGACGCTGAAATACCGCACCTCCGGCACGTCGCGTGTTGCAAGATTGAACCGCCTGGCCGCGTCGCGGGTGAGCGCCTGACCGGCATCGACGTCAAGTCCAAACTGCTGCAGACGGGTGTAAATGCCCGCCTGGTCCTGCAAATGTGTCATGCAGTAGTCGGCGAAGCTCGTGCCGCGATGCGGCGTGGCGACGGTGAGCAGCGCGTCGACGCCGTGCCTGCCGAGGTGTGTGAGCAGATGCCGACAGTCGAGCCCACCCATGCTGTGACCGATCAGCAGGCAACGCTCTTTGTCGGCGACGTGTTCATCGAGAAAGCGTGCGATCTGCAGCGCCCGACGCTCGATGCCAGCCAGCGGGTGCGTGGGCGGACACAGCACACGGTGGCCGTTCGTCTCGAGCAGTTCCTTGACGCCGTTGAAGTAACGAACACCCGGCAGGGCGAACGGGCCGAACCCTTTGGCTGCGATGTCGAAGAAGCGGCCGAAGAAGCCCTGGCACAGCACGATTGTCGACACGACGGGAGCGTATGACGCGTCCGTTGCTCCCGAGCGGCCGATGCCGTCGCGGCTGCTATCGTGCGGACGTGCCGATTGCTTTGCCCGTGCTGACGGACCCGAATGCTCCTGAAAAGAAGGAGAAATGCGGCGTGTTCGGCGTGTGGGGCACGCCCGACGCCGCAGCGCTGACGTACACGGCACTCTTTGCCCAACAGCACCGTGGCCAGGAGTCAGCAGGCATAGCCGTCACCGACGGCAACGACCTTACCGGTCATGCCGACATGGGGCTCGTCAGCCAGGTTTTCCAGCCTGAGGTGCTCGACAAGCTCAGCGGCACGTCGGCCGTCGGGCACGTCCGCTACTCGACCACCGGTTCAAGCCAATGGTGCAACGCCCAGCCGCTCCTGCAACGCTTCCACCTCGGCCCGGTGGCGGTCGCACACAACGGCAACCTCATCAACGCCGGCCTGATCCGTCGGGAATATGAGGAAGACGGCGCAATCTTCCAGACGGCAACGGACACCGAGGTCATCGTCCACATGCTCGCCCGCCCGCGGCACGCGGTTAAGCCGGATCCGCTAGGGCACGTGCTGAGCCATCTGCAGGGCGCGTTCAGCCTGATTTTCCTGTTCCCCGACCGCATCGAGGCCGCCCGCGATCCGTGGGGCATTCGCCCGCTGAGCCTCGGTAAAACGGCTGATGGGCAATGGGTCGTCGCCAGTGAGACGTGTGCTTTTGACGCCATCGGGGCGACTTTCGAGCGAGACCTGGAGCCGGGCGAGATTGTTCGAATCGACGACAACGGCGTAACGAGTCGTCGCTACGCGGAGGAGAATGTCGCCCGGGCACGCTGTGCGTTCGAACTCGTCTACTTCGCCAACCCGGCAAGCGTGATGTGGGGCCGAAACGTGCACCAGGCGCGCGAGGCGATGGGACGACAACTGGCGAAGGAAGCACCGGCCGACGGTGCCGTGGCCGTCATGCCGATGCCCGACAGCGGTCGATCGGCAGCGCTCGGCTTTGCCAAGGAAAGCGGGCTGGAGTTCGAAGAAGCCATAGTGCCCAACCGCTTCGTCGGCCGCACGTTCATCCTGCCGAACCAAAAGCTGCGGGACCGCATGGTGTCGCTGAAGCTCAACATCATTGCTAGTCTGGTGAAAGACCGGGAGATCGTGGTGGTCGACGACAGCATCGTCCGCGGCACGACGACGCGATCGAAGATGCGGGCTTTGCGTCGTGCCGGCGCCAAGAAGATTCACCTGCGGATCAGCTGCCCGCCGATCCGCAATCCGTGCTTCTACGGGATCGACTTTGCCACCAAGAGCGAGCTCATCGCCGACGGGCGCACGGTGGATGAAATACGCGATTTTCTGGAGATCGACTCACTGGCGTACCTCTCGCTCGACGGCATGCTCGAAGCTGCGGGCATGAGCCGGGAAACGGCCTGCTCGGCCTGCTGGACCGGCGAATACAAGGTGCCCGTCGACGAGACCTACGGCAAGTTCAACTTCGAACGGCGGCAGCTCCGCATGTTCCGCTGAGCAACGTGGCGTGTAAGGTCGGTGATGCCTCAAGCCGCCGATCTTGTCGAAGCTGCCATCCGTGCCGTCGCAGAAGCCGCCAAGGTGTGCGAGCGGGTCCGCCGTGACACGACAGGCGGCGAGTCGCACGCCAAGGACGACCGATCACCCGTGACGGCAGCAGACTTCGCCAGCCAGGTCATTGTCGCGCGGTCGCTTGCAGACACGGGATTCGTCATTGTCGCAGAGGAAGAAGCGAGCGATTTCAAGCAGGCCGATGAAGCCATTCGTCGTCGCGTGTGCGACGTAACGGGTGAAACGGAGCAAAATGTGGCCGAGCTGCTCCGGGCCGGTGGCGGTGAGCCGGCCGGTACGTATTGGGTGCTCGACCCAATCGACGGCACAAAGGGCTTTCTCCGCGGCGGGCAATACGCCGTTGCCCTGGCACTCATCGAAGACGGCAAACCCACGCTCGGCGTGCTCGGGTGCCCCAAGTGGGACATCGGTCGCATCTTCGTCGGTGTACCGGGTGACGGCGCGTACAGCTGCACTGTCGCCCGACCTGACTATCGACAAAGCATCACAGCTGTCGGTCAAAATGAGGTGGTTCGCCTCGTCGAGAGCGTCGAGTCGGGGCACAGCAATCACGATGATTCGGCACGCATCGCCGACGCCATCGGCGTGACCGACGAGCCGCTTCGGATGGACAGTCAGGCCAAGTACGCAGCTGTCGCGTGTGGCGAGGCTGATCTCTACCTGCGTTTGCCCACCAAGGCGGGGTACGAGGAGAAGGTCTGGGATCACGCAGCAGGCCAGGCGGTGGTCGAAGCGGCCGGTGGTCGCGTGACGGATCTGGACGGCAAACCGCTTGATTTCACGCAAGGCCGCACGCTTTCTGCCAATCGAGGCATCGTCGCCTCCAACGGCAAAGCGTTGCACGACGAGGCCCTCAAGGCAGCTCGTCGCTAAGCCGTGTGGACGACCATCTCGTTGAGCACGCGGTGCAGGTCGCTGACGCAGACGCTGCCTTCGCCCACGGCGGAGGCGACACGCTTGACGCTGCCAGACCGTATGTCGCCAACGGCAAAGACGCCTGGAAAGCTCGTCTCCAGCGGGTTGGGCATGCGGTCCAAGGGCCAAGGCTGGCAGCCCGTGTCGTCGTCGCCCTGCGTGACGCTCGTACCTGTCTCGACGAAGCCTCGGTTGTCGAGGCGGAGCGTGCCTCTGAGCCAGTCGCTGTTGGGCCTGGCACCAATCATAAGAAAGACGTGCCGAATCGGGTGCTGCTTCGGCTCCTTGCCATCGGTTCGGCACGTGACCGTGCTCAGCCATTCGTCGCCGTCGAGGCCGACGATCTCGCTGTGGGTGCGAAGCTCGATCTTGTCGCTGGCCTCAATCCGCTGGATGAGGTAGTCACTCATGGACTCGGCCAGCCCGTCGCCGCGGACGAGCATGTGCACTTTCTTGGCCCGCTGGGACAGATACACTGCCGCCTGTCCGGCGCTGTTGCCACCACCGACGACGGCGATCTCCTCATTTTTGCAAAGATCCGCTTCGACGCTGGTGGCGGCGTAGTGGATACCGCTGCCTTCGAACTGGTTGAAGTTGTCGAGGTCGAGTTTTCTCCACGTGGCACCGCAGGCGATGATGACGCCGCGTGTGCGGCACGGGTGCGCCGTTGTCCAGGTGAATCTTGTACCCGCCGAAGCCGGCGTCGCACGGCTCGAGGTGCTTGACGAGCCTGGGCACGACAAGCGTCGCCCCGAACTTCTGCGCCTGGTGCTCCGCCCGCGCTGCCAGCTCCCAACCGCTCACACCGGTTGGAAATCCCAGATAATTCTCAATTCTGCTGCTCGTGCCCGCCTGACCGCCGGGCGCTTCGCTTTCGATGACAAGCGTCTTGAGCCCCTCGCTGGCGGCGTAAACTGCACCGGCCAAACCGGCAGGGCCTGCGCCAATGACCGTCACGTCATACTGCAGGTCCGTCTCCGGCTCTTCGGTCAGTCCCAAACACCCGGCAAGCGACGCGAGGTCCGGCTTCTTGAGTATGTGCTCATCGCTGCAAACGACCAGCGGCACGTCGTCTTCCGTTCCGCCCCACTGCTTCAGCGTCTGGCGGGCAGCGTCTTCAGTTTCAGGATCGTCGAGGTGTAACGGCTTGATCGGGTAGCCGTTTCGGCGAAGAAACCGCTCGATTTTCAGCGTTTCCGAGGAGTTCCGTCGCCCGACCATGACGACGCCGCCTTGCTCGTTGTCGATGAGGCCGAGCCTGCGGAGGATGAACGCTCGCATGACGATCTGCCCGATATCGGGCTCGCTCGACAGCAAGCGGGCGAATCGATGCCGCGGGACGCGTAGCACGCGACCCTGCTTGGCGTCGTTCTTGAGGCGGCCGTGGACGAGGATCTTGCGTCCGCTGAAAAGGTCCAGCTCACCTGTGAAGCCGTGCTTTTCGTGCACGTGAATGGCCTGCGGGTTGCCATCGTCATCGCAAACGCCGTCGTCGTAGATTTCGACGCGACCGTCGAGAACGATGAAGAAGTCGACGCTCCTTTGCCCGCGTTCGAACAGGAGCGTGCCGTCGTCGAGCGACTCGATGTCGCCGAAGGCTGTTGCCCGCTCGACCTGATCATCGGAGAGGCGAGGGAACGCCGACCGGTCGTCGCGCGTGGCAGCAGTTGGCATACCCAATCCTATTCGACGCTTTGTCTGTCGCGCCGCGGCGGCCAAGTGGGGTGGCGGTTTGATGGCGGGGGCAGAATGTTCCACGTGGAACATTGGCCGACCCTGCTGGCGCGTCGGCAGCAGGGTTTCGAGTCCTCGCAAGCACGCGATGTTCCACGTAGAACACTCGGCCGCGACGCAAAACTACATCGGCGGGTCGTCGCCAGCCGGATGCTGTGCAGGCTCAGCCGTCGCCAAAGTGCGGACGCCAGACGGCATGCAGCGGGCACCCTCAGACGCGGCGGCGCAAAACCGCGTTGCGCCGCCGCGGCCGCCTTTAATCAATGGCGAATCGTGTGGCAAAGTCGATCGGGATCACGAACTGACTCGCCGTCGGCCCCTCGCCGTCTGTCAAAAAAGTGTCGCGGAAGGGTGAGTACGTCTCGACCTTCACCTCACCGGCTGCAACGTCGAAGGTCATGATCCGCAAGAACCCCTCGCCACCCGTCGGGCTGTCGTTGGGTCGCCAATCCTGGAACGTGGTCATGAGGCGGTGGACCGCCAGCCCGTTGTCGGTCGTCGACGTGTGTCGCCACTCGCCGTCGCCGTTGACCTTGTTGGGCCCGAAGTGGTTGTGCCCGCTCAGCACGAGAAAGACCTGGTCGTTCGTGCGGAGCAGGTCATCGAAGAGCAGCACGCCTGGCGCCGTCACGCCGCCGTCTCGGCCGTGCTTGTCGTTGTCGCGAAGGTCTTCGTGCGTCGTGATGATGGTCGGCAGACCCGGGTGCGCGTCAATCACCGTCTGCGCCCACTCGAGGATGCCCAAATCAGGGTCAGTGTCGAAGTCGTGCCGCCATTCGAGCGCCAGGTGCAGGAACGTCAGCCCGCCACCGTCGAAGGTCTGCCACGAGTTACCGTGTCGCCCCGGCATCGACCCGCCGTACCAGTCGCGACCCTCAAACCGCTCGGGCCCGAAGACGGCAAGGTAGCTGTCGAGGTTCGTCGAGCGTCTGCCAGTCCTTGCCCAATCGTGATTGCCCGGCAGGATTCCGTACGGCACGTTTGCGTCGTCGAGCAGCTTCATGCACCGATCGGCATGACGCCACTGCTTGTCGTCGCCGCCCCCGTCGACCACATCGCCGACGTGCGAGACGAACCTGATGTCGAGGTCGGCAGCGTGGTCAACGATCCATTTCGTCTGAGCCTCGAAAACGTGCGGAAAGCCCCAGCTGTAGACCTGTGTATCGGGCAGCACGATCACGCGGAACGGCCCACGGTCCGGACGCGTCGTCTGCCCGAGCGCGCAGGACGTCGTGGACAGAATCAGGACAATGAAGCAGATCGCGATTCGGTTCATGACGTATCCCTCGAGTTTCCAGACGTCTTCTCTCAGCAAAGCCACCACGTGGCTCTGCCCCTTTGAGAGCAACACGTTTCGCCAAAGATAAAAGCACCACTTGACATGAGTGCCAGGCCTTGGGCTCACTCCTCGTAGATCGCCTGCACGGCGTCGGGCAGGACCTCCAGAACGCCTCGGCTGAACCAGTGGACGTGACCGCCAAGGTCGGCGTCGCGAATGTGGGCAATAACCTCCTTCAAGTCCTCCGCCGGCAGGTCCGGGCCGTCACCGACCAGGCGAATGCCCGGCAGCAGGCTGGCCAAGTCGCCGTCGCCCAGCTCGTTCATCGCCACGATCTGCTCGTCGATGCTCTTGATCGTCGCGGTCGCGTCCATGCGGTAGCACTGCGGCAGGAACTCGTCCCACAAAGGCTGACCGTCTGCCGTCTCCCAGTGCGTCCACTTGGGCCAATCGCAAGCGTAGTTGTCGAGCGACCACGGGAACGGAGCCGGGCTGACGCTCACGATCGTGTCGGGATGCTCTGCCTTGATCGCCTCTGCGTACCGCTTGGCGTACTCGCTGACCTTGTCGGCCCGCCATTGCACCCACGCCGGGTCCCGCTCGTCTTCGGGCGGCATCGCACCGTCGTGCTCGCTGGCGTAAAGCTGCTTCGTGTAGTCGTCGTAGCCCATCTCCACCGGCATCGCGATGCGGTCATCAAGCTGCACGCCGTCGATGTCGGCATGGTCGAGCGCCTCGAGCGTGATGTCGATGAGCAACTGCTGCGGCCCCGGGTGCAGCGGGTTCATCCAGACGAACGGGTTCTGCTTGCCGACCTCCTCGCCGTCTTTGGTAAGGGTCAGCCAGCCCTTGTCACGGGCAACGTCACGCAGCTCGTTGTTCGTGTCCTTGTGAGCGGCCATGAAGCCGTACTCGAGCCAGGCGATGACGCGCAGGTCGTTGGCATGCGCCTCTTGGACCGTCTCCGTCAGCAGGTCCCGCTGCAACTCATCGGGCGTGTTGTTGATCTTCATCGAAACGCCGACGAGCTTCTCCATCGTCGGGCTCGGGTACTCGGTGTAGCCATTCTTCCAACACTCGACATAGACGGTGTTGAGGCCGAGCTCCTTGAGCTTCGCCATCGAAGCGGCCGTGTCTTTTGGCGAGGACAAGGCCGTGTTGGCCGTCGTCGTCATCCAGGTGCCGCGGACCTCTGCCTTTTCCTCTGGCATCGCGTCCTGCGCGGACGTGCACGCGGCCGAGCTGAGTACAAGTGCCAAAGCGAAGGCAGCTGTCGACCACTGAACGACCGATCGGGCTCCCGGTCCGATCCTTGCTCGAGGGTCTACAGCTACCTTGCTTTGGCAGGATCGTGGCGATTCAACTGGGGTCATGCTTGTTTTCTTCGGAGAAGCAGAAGGCCGATCGCGCCGACGATGCTCGTCGTCGCGGGTTCGGGGATAATCGTCAGCAGCCACGCATCCATCGCGACAGCCGCCGGGTCGGCGTTGCCGAAGGTCGCGCGGAGCAGGGCGAAATCGAGAATGTTGACAACGCCGTTGGTGTCGAAGTCTCCGTCTCGCCAGACGACGCCACTGTCGCGGCCGAAGTTGGCTCGAAGGGCGGCGAAGTCGAGAATGCTGACCACGCCGTCGCGGTTGGCGTCGCCGAGCAGCCCTGCGTTAATCAGCGGGTGGGCCGCATCACCGCCGTTGGCGGCGTAGTAGTTTTTGACAAGACTCAGATAGCCGTCGGCATTGGTCAGGCCGTTGCTGTACCAGAAGCTGTGGCCGTAGGCGTCATCGGCATCGAGCCGCTGGAGCATCTGGCGGATATCGTTCCAAGGCGTCGACGCGCCGGTTCCGAGAATGCGGAGGCCGGCCCCGAGTCGATCAAGTTCGTCACCGGACGTGTTCCGCTGGCGCTGCCACTCGAAGGCAAAGCTGTTGAAGTTGTCGCGGTACACCTGCGGCATGTACTCGTCGAACAGCTCCAGATCCGCCCATGCTTCCCAGTCAGCGGCGTAGTTGTTCAGGCTGAACGGGTAGACCGAAGGCGAGGCCGAGACGATGGCATCGGGCTCGGCGGCGCGGATCGCGCTCGTCAGTTCGACGGCAAACTCCGTGACCTTGTCGGCCCGCCATTGCACGAATTGCGAATCACGCGGGTTGCTCGGCAGGTTGCGGCCGGTCTCAGCCAGGTACGCGGCGCGGGTGGTGTCGTCGTAGCCGAACTCGACCGGCCAGGCGAGCCGGTCGTCGAACTGCACGCCGTCAAGGCCATACTGCCGAACGGCGTCGACGGAGATGCCGACGAGAAATTCGCGGACCTCCGGAATCAGCGGGTTCATCCACGCGAAGCTGTTGGACGAGTTGATCGTCGCGCCGTTCTGGTCGGTCAGGAGCCAGTCGTTGTCACGGGCGTAGTTGCCGAACGGGGTGTTGGCGGCGGCAAAGCCGGCCGACAGGCCGTATTCCATCCACGCGACGTGGACCAGGCCTTGACTGCGAGCGCCGAGACTGGTCTCTGCCAGCAGGTCCCGTCCGCCCAAAAGTGGGTTGAGACTCGCGTTTTCGAAGCCCAGCAGGGCATCGAGAGTGGGCGATCGGAAGTTGGTGTAGCCGTTCTTCCAGGCCTCGACGTAGACGGTGTTGAGACCCGCGTCGGCGAGGCGGCCGAGCGTTGTATTGACGTTTCCGGCGGCAAGGTCGGTGCTGGCGGTGGTGGTGAGCCAGGTGGCGCGAACCTCGGGACTCGCGAGCTGCCCGGAAGCACCTGCGGTACCCAGGAGCAGGCAGGCGGCGGTGAGGGAGAGGCGAGGCAGCAACATGTTTGTGAAAAGGTGCGCGGACGAACTACTGTCAATGGCAGAGACGGACGGCTCGTCATCTTATATAACCATCATGGCTACAAGTTACAACGTCGCTCTCGTCGGTGCAGGCGGAATTGCTGCTGCCCACCGTCACGCCGCCACCGCCAGCGAGCGTCGGGTGCAGGTCGTGGCCGCAGTCGACACGAACCCGGACGCCCCTGCCGCGGTCGATTTGCCGCGGTATGACACGCTGGAGGCACTTCTTGCGTCGGAGCACAAGCCTGACGGGCTGATCCTGTGCACGCCACCGTCCGTTCGCGGCGACGTCATCGGGCCCGCCCTGGAGGCCGGGCTTGCGGTGTTGAGCGAGAAACCGATCGCCCGCACGTACGGCGAGGCGAAGCAATTGCTGGCGTTGGTCGAGCGGCATGACGCCGCCGAGCGGGTATTCGTAGGGTATTGCCACCGCTTCACACCGGCCGTCGTCGAGATGCGTCGTTGGCTGAGCGAGGGCAAGATCGGCACGCCGATCCGCTTCGAGAACACCTTTGCCTGCTGGCACCCGACGATGGGCCAGCGGTGGATGAGCGACATCGACATCAGTGGCGGCGGTAGCTGGCTCGACACGGGTTGCCACTCGCTGGACCTGTTCCGCTTTGCGACCAACGAGAAGCCCGGCGGGGGCGACGTCAAAGGCGCGGTCTTCTACCACGAATGGCCCGGCCGCGGTGATAGTGACGGAACGGTCCTGCTCCAAGGCTCGAGTGGCATGGCGGCCGTCATCCAGAGCGGTTGGCAGGAGCCCGAGCGCTTCATCGTGCGGCTTGTCGGCACCAAGGGCATGCTCAGCTACGACTATCTCGTGCCCGAAGTCCTCTATTGGCAGCCCAGCGACGTGAGCTTCGATGTGCCTGTGCAGCATGCCATCGAGTCGAACGACGTCCGTTTCACGCGGCAACTCGAGGCGTTCGCCCGTCGGGCACGCGGAGCAAGCGAGGCCGGCGACGAGCGACTCTGCACGGTCGCCGAGGCCGTCGAGGTGGCTCGACTGGTCGACGAGGCGACAAAGTTGGCAGGTGCTTGAATTGGCGTCGAGGGCGAATCTTCTATAACATTGACGGGGCGTGGCCGACATCTCTTCATCACCGCTGGGCGTTGGCGTGATCGGCCTGGGGTTCATGGGCCAGACGCACGTCAGGGCCTACGCCAAGGCGGCCGCGGACGGGCACTCGTGCCGGCTTGTCGCCGTCGCCGACGGCAATGCAGATCGCCGGGCGGGCAAGCCCGGCTCCACCGGCAACTCCGACGCGACCTCCGACGGCCCGTTGTTCGACCCCAGCGAGGTCAACGGCTACGCCGACGTGGCTGACCTTCTCGATGACGACGCCGTCGAGGTCGTCAGTATCTGCACGCCGACCGACACGCACGTGGCATTGGCCGAACAGGCGCTGCGGGCGGGAAAGCATGTGCTCGTCGAGAAGCCGGTGGCAGTGGCGACCGAACGGATCGAGCAGTTGGCGGAAATCGCCGATGAGACCGGCCGGACGTGCATGCCGGCGATGTGCATGCGGTTCTGGCCCGGCTGGACCCAACTGTTTGGTGACGCGTACGGCAAGCTGCAATCGCTGTCGATCACCCGCATCAGCGGTCGGCCCACGTGGAGCGACTTCTACGCCGACACCACGCGGAGTGGCGGGGCGTTGCTCGACCTGCACGTCCACGACACCGACTTTCTTTGCGCCCTGCTCGGCACACCGGCAGCGGTCACGAGCGTCGGCAGCCTGGACGCGCTCACGACGCTGTATCACTACGACGAAGGTCCCGCCCGCGTGACGGCAGAGGGCGGCTGGCACCACGAGGGCACTAGCTTTCGCATGCGATTTCTGGCCGTCTTCGACGACGCGACGCTCGATTTTGATGGCGACCGCGACACGCCTTTACTCGTGTGCCGCGACGGCAAGGCCGAGCCATTCGAGTTGCCCGACGCGAGCGGCTACGACGGCGAGATTCGGCACTTCATCGATAGCGTCGCCACCGGCCGCACGCCCTCACCGACTCTGGCCGACGCGGTCGCGACGCATCGCGTCCTCGACGCCGAACGACAGAGCGTTGGCAACCATTGCAGGGTTACGCTGTGACCGAAGTAAGCTCCAACATGAACCAGAACTCCAGTACATTTCGCCTCGGCGTGGTCGGCATCGACTCGTCGCACCTCTCGGCCTTCACTTCGCGTATTGCCGACCTCAATGGCGCAGGTAAGACGGCCTGCCGGGTGACGCAGATGTGGACCGACGGCCGTCACGAGATGCCTGAAGAGGACGTGGCGACGTGGAAGGCCGACGCTGAGAAGCTTGGTGTTACGACGGCCGATTCACTTGACGCACTGCTCGACAACGTGGACGGCGTGATGGTGCTGGCCGTCAACGGCAACCGTCACCTGGAGCTGGCGCTGCCGTCGCTCAAGCGAGGCTTGCCGACATACGTGGACAAGCCGCTGACGTGCTCGCTGAGCGAGGCCAAGGAACTTCTCGCCGCCAGCCGAGGAGGCAACGCCCGGTGCTACTCGGCCAGCAGTCTTCGTTTCGTCCAGGAGCTCGAAACACTCGACCGCGGCGTGATCGGTAACGTCGTCGCTGTCGACGCCTTCGGCCCAGGCGAAGTCAACGACTCGATGGCCGGCCTGTTCTTCTACGGCGTGCACGCAATCGAACTCGTCGACGCCCTCATGGGTCCGGGCGTCGCAAGCGTGTCGTGCGTCAACGAGGCCGACCGCGACCTTGTCCGCCTGCGGTACAGCGACGGCCGCTTCGCCTCGATTCGGCTCGAACGCAAGGGCGGCTACGCGTTCGGTGCCACCGTGCACGGTGAGAAAGACGCGGCGTCCTTCGTCGTTGATTTTGCCCCGGTCTACGCCCGCCTCGTCGCCGGCATGTGCCGCTTCTTTGAAGGCGGCGACGCTCCGGTGGACCTGCGGGACATTGTCGAGAACGTCGCCGTCATGGAAGCCGGCAACGCCTCGGCGGCGGCGGGCGGTGCCTGGGTCGACGTGGAAACCATCTCATGAAACACGCGCTTCTCATCGTGCTGACGTGCCTGCTCGTCGGCTGCGAGTCCAAGCGGTACACGCCGCCCGCTATGCCTGCCGTAGAGCCTTTGGTGCAGCTCGAACCGATGTCGCTCGACGATGCCCTTGCTCAGCTGGACGATCGGCCGCGTTGGGACGCGTTCCCACCGCTTGACCTGCCACGACATCCGGCCGAGACATACCTCAAAGGCCTGACCATCGTCCTCGATCCCGGTCACGGCGGCGACGCGCATCTGCCCGGCTTCAAACGCGGCCCGACCGGTGTCCGCGAGGCCGAGATCAACCTGCGGGTCGCCCTGCTTTTGCAAAAGCTGCTCGAAGATGCGGGCGTGCAGGTTGTGCTCACCCGCAACGTTGACCGCGACCTGTCGCTCGCCGACCGAGCCGCCGTCGCCAACAAGGCGAAGGCTGACTTGTTCCTGTCGCTGCACCACAACGCCAGCGACACGCCGACCGTTAACTACACGAGCATCTGGGTCCACGGCGATCTGGCCGACGCGCCACCCGGATTCGACGCCGCCCGACACGTCGCTGCCGGGCTCGGCAAGTACCTGCGGACCGATGTCGACTACACGTCGCCCATCATGAGTGATCGCCAGATGTACGAGTCCGGCTTTGGCGTGCTGCGCGGTGCCGACGTGCCGGCCATGCTCGTCGAGGCCAGCTTTCATTCAAACCCTAATGAAGAACAGCGTCTCGCCGACGCCCGGCACAACCTCCGCGAGGCGTACGGCATCTACGAAGGCCTCTGCAATTGGGCCCTGGGCGGCAGGCCGAGCCAACGCGTCACGATCGACAACGACTCCTTCGCTGCAGATCTTTCGACCGGATTGCCCGGCTGGTGGGGCGATGAGTTCCGCGGGCCGTTGATCGCCTCGATCAGCGTGACAATCGACGGCAAGCGTGTGCCGCACCTTTACGATGCCGACTCTCGCCGCGTCACCGCAGATGTACCCGCGGACGCTGAGCAGATCGAGCTGTTCCACCTCAACACCAACGGCCACGCCAATTGGCCGCGGATCTACGACGTGAAGCCCGACGACCCGACGACGCAACCTGTCACCGATGCCGGCCAGCCGTGGCTGAAAGCTGGAACCGCCAAGCTGCCGTTCGTCTTGCTCGACGGCGGGGCGACGGCCACGTCGCAAACCACACTCGACGCCTTCGAACTTCCGGCTGGCAGCGCGCTCACCATCGCCCGCGTCGATCGGGTGGGTGATGTGCGGGCGCTGCGGTGGCGTGACACCGGCGACGTCGGCTTTTACCCGGCCAGCACCGTCAAACTCGCGACCGCGCTCATGACGCTGCGGCAGCTTCGTGATCTCGATGCCGACGTCTTGCCCGAGGCGTGGCAGGTCTCACTCGACGGCTCGCCGCCTGCGAACGTGATGAAGCTGCTGCGCGTCATGATCGCCGACAGCGATAACGAGGCGTTCAACACGCTGCAGGAAGTCGCCGGCTTTGCCGAGACGAGCGACTTTCTGAAGAAGATCGGCTGCGACACGCTGACCATCCGCCGTCACTTCACGCGGCCACACTGGAACTACAGCCGTCCGGCCGTCTTGACGCGGGGCGACGGCACGACGGTCGACATCGCCGCGCGACCCGCGCCCGACACGCCGCTTAACGCAGCCGGTGGCGAGTCGAACTGGTCGACCACGGACGACTTCGTGAAGCTGCTCGCGGCGACCTTCTTCACCGACGCCCGTGAGCTTCCCGGCTTCGACGTGCTGGCTGAGGCGATGCGAGAGAACAACGAGCCGTTCATCGGCAGGGGCCTGGAGCCGCTAGGCGGATTCACCACTTTCGGCAAGCCCGGCTGGTGGCCCCCGGACGGCAACTTCGTCGACGCCGCCTACGCCTACGACGCCAGGGAAGACGCTCACTACCTCGTCTCGATCTACTGGCAAGGCGGCGGTGGCGAAGACGAACTGCAGGGCGCCCGCGACGGCATCGCCGGCGTCGTCCGCCGCGTCTTCACCGCCATCCGCGCGGGGGAGATTCGACTATGAAGCGACACCTCGTCACGCGACTTGCCAGCGTCGGCTTCGTGACCTTTTGCTGCCTGGCGGTCGGCTGTGCATCCCAGGCGACGCCGACGACGCAACCCAACGCCGAGCAGTTCGACGTGCAGGCCGTCGAGCTGTCGACGCCCGACGGCATCGCCCGCGGACAGGTGGCGGTGATCGACCTGACGGATCCGTCGATCGAGGTCAAGACGCTCATCCCGTTCGAGAGCGGGCTGCGGCTCGATCTACGGACGACTGAATCGCTTGTCCGCGACGGCACCGTCGATCTGGCCGTCAACGCCAACTACTTCGGAAACGACGGCATCGTCGGCTTATCGGTCGTTGACGGCCAGGCCGTGAACCCGGCCCGCGGTAGCGACCCGGTGCTGCTTATCCGCGACGGCTCCGCTGAGGTGCGGTACGGGCCGGGTGACCTCACGGGCGTGCAACAGGCGGTTGCGGGCGTCGGGCCCAACGCCACGATCTTGATCGGCACAATGCTCGTCCTCGACGGCGAGAACCTTGGCAAAACCGCCCGCGTCGAGCCGTTGAACCGTCACCCGCGAACGGCCGTCGGCGTCGACCGCTCTGGCAAGCAATTGATTTTGATGGTTATCGACGGCCGCCAACCCGACCACAGCGTCGGCGTCACGCTGCCCGAATTGGCCGAGGCGATGATCGCGCAAGGCGTTGACGACGCCATCAATCTGGACGGTGGCGGCTCGTCGGTCTTGGCGTGGCGCGACGGGTCAGCCGTCCGAACCACGCAGCAGAGTCAAGACGAACATCGGCGTGTTCCCGTCCACCTTGGCGTGCGGCGGACGAACGATCGTGTAGAGTGAGCCAAGGCGATGATCCGTGCTAAAGCCGACAACCCCGCAGGAGCACCGCTGATGCCGGTCCACGCAGAAGCGGGCAAGCCGCTGTACGTCGTGGCCCGCGATGCTATCCGGTCGGCCATCGACGACGGTCTGTTCGAGCCGGGCCAACGCATGCCGTCGACCGCCAACATTTCGCGTCAGATGAAGGTCTCGCTCGTCACCGCACACCGCGCTCTGGGCGAATTGGTTGGAGACGGCCTGCTGAATCGACAGCAAGGTCGTGGGACGTTCGTCCGGCGAAGCGTTGGGGCAGAAACGCAAACCGTCCGCGCCGCCGGTCGCGTGGGACTTGTCGTTCACAAAGAAAGTTCGCTGGCCGACCACTTCCACGGGCAAGTGCTCGAGGGCGTACGGCAGGCGGCGCGGGCGGCGCACCTGGACTTGATGCTGCTCCGATTCGGCGACGACCTGCGGCGCGAGTGCGACGGCTTTTTATGGGTCAACCCGCTGCCTGGCGAGGTGGCGGAGATGCGGCGGCGGAGCGGGAACAGGCCTTGCGTCATCGCCGGGGCCAAGGTGCCGCCCGAGCTGGCTGAAACCGTCGCTGCCGTTGATGCCGACAATCGCGGCCTGGCAGAGACGGCGACGAAGCACCTGCTCGACCTCGGCCACCGCCGGCTGGGCTACGTCGGCGGCGGGGCACACGACGACGCAGCCAGCAACGCCCGCGACCGCCGACTCGGATTCAACACCGCCTGTGCCAAGCGAAGCGTCAGCGTCTGCCCTTGCAACACGCTCGACGCCAAGGCGTGGCGTCTGGAGCCGAGCGAGCGACAGCGGCTGGTCGAGATGCTCCGCGGTGACGAGCGACCGACGGCCATATTTGCCGCTGGTTACTACTACGCACTCGACGTGTACACCGCCGCGAGCGAGGCCGGCCTCTCCTTGCCGGGCGACTTGAGCGTGGTAGGCGTCGACGATCCGCCCTCAGCGGCGCACCTGTCTCCGCCACTGACAACGATGCGACAGCCGTTGGTTCGGCTCGGGCATGCTGCGGTCGCGGCGCTGGTCAAGCAGCTCAGCGGTGAGGCCGTCGACCACACGATCTCGCGCAGGCGGTCACTGTTTGCCGAGCTCATCATCCGTGGCAGTACAGGTCCTGCGGCATGAGTCAGGTGCTCGAGACAGACGTCCTTGTCGTCGGTGGCGGCACGGGTGGTGTCGCGGCAGCGCTTGCCGTGGCAGAGGCCGGCCGGTCGTGCATCATCGTCGAGCCGACCACATGGCTGGGCGGGCAGCTTACCAGCCAGGCCGTTCCGCCCGACGAGCACAAGTGGATCGAGGGCAACGACGGCTTCAGCGGCTGCACGCGGTCGTACAGTGACTTCCGCCGCCGCGTCCGGCAGTGGTATCGATCGCATGGCAACCTCACGCCTGAAGCCGCGGCTGACCCGCACCTCAACCCCGGCGGCGGATGGGTCAGCCGACTGTGCTTCGACCCACGCGTCGGTGTCAGCGTTATTGATGACTTGCTCGCACCACACGTTGCCGCGGGCCGCGTGCGGGTGCTGTACGAGAGCCGGCCTGTTTCGGCCGACGTGGATCGCGAACACGTCCGAACGGCCACAGTCCGTCAGGAGAGTGGCCGGGAACTGGTCATCGCAGCGAGCTATTTTCTTGACGCGACGGAGTTTGGCGACTTGTACCCGCTCGTCGGGTTGCCGTTCATGCTCGGGGCCGAGGGTGCGGACGTTTTCGGTGAGCTGCACGGCCGGGGCGACCTCGGCCGCGAGACGGACGCAAACGATCAGCAGGCGGTCACGTGGTGCTTCGCCGTCGAGCATCGCCCCGGCGAAGATCACACGATCACGAAGCCGACGACGTATGCGGCGTGGCGAGATTTCGTGCCCGACCTGACACCGCCTTGGCCGGGGCCGTTATTTTCCTGGCAGATCGATGATGCGGAACATCCGCGGACGCTCCGCATGATCCCGCCACCGGCCGAGTCGGGTGACGAGCTGGAGCTGTGGCGGTATCGCCGCATCGTCGACTCAAGCGCACACATCGACGGTCGCGGTGACGTGTGTTTGTGGAACACGGTGCAGACGGACTACTTTCGATCGCCCGCCGTTTTACCAGGGACCGACCCGTACGCCGGCCGCGCCGACGCCATGGCCGCAACGCGCGAGTTGTCACGTTGCTTCCTCTACTGGTTGCAGACGGACGCCCCACGACACGACGGCGGCACCGGCTATCCGGGACTGCTGCCACGAGGCGACGTGCTGGGCACGAACGACGGCCTGGCGATGGCGTGCTACGTCCGGGAACCGCGCCGCCTGATTGCCCAGACCATCGTGACAGAGGCCCACGTCGGCGTGGATCAACGCAAGGCCGAGGGTAAAGAGACCACCCGAGGCGAACGCTTCGCTGACTCGATCGGCATCGGGCACTACATGATCGATCTGCACCCGACAGCCGCGGGGCGCAACAGTGTCTACGTCGAGGCTGCCCCATTTGAGCTGCCGATGGGAGCGTTGCTGCCCGAACAGGGCGGTTCCGGCTGGCGCAACGTCATCGCCGCCGGCAAGGCGATAGGCGTCAGCCACGTCGCCAACGGCTGCACGCGGCTGCACCCGGTCGAGTGGGTGATCGGCGAGGCCGCGGGCTCGCTGGCCGCGTGGTGCGTGAACGAGAAGACACAGCCACACGTTGTGCGGCACGCGACGTCGTCTGCCGGCACATCAGGAGCAACTTTCAAGGATCACCTCCTCGGACGAGGCCAGGAACTGTTGTGGCCGGAGCGTCAATTAGATTGACACCGGGCGGGAGTGTGGTAGGTTGAGCATTATATAAGAATCCGGGCGGCGAAGGCTGACGAATGTTCGTCACGGTCACGCTTCGAGCAAGACCTTTGCCTCGCCCGCTCAACTTTGTGGAGAAGGAGAAACCATGCTCATGAAGAACGCGACTCTCGCCATCACGACGGCAGCCCTTGCGGGTCTGGCCACCAGCGCCTCGGCTCAGGTCATTGCGGCCGACAGCTTCGTCACCGACGAAGGTGCCGGCACGTACGTCGACAACTCCGGCCTCAACGGACAGAATGCCACGGTCGGCACGACCGGCTTCAGCACCGCCTGGAGCGTCGGCAGCGCCAACCTGCAGCCCGACACCATCACGCTGACGCAGCCCCCGACGACCGATCAGTACGCCACCGGCGGCAAAGGCTCGTACATCGGCAGCAGCTTCAACGCCTTCCGCCGCGGCTTCCGTGCGGTTGACAGCTACACCCCTGTCGCCGATGGCGGTGACTACTGGATGAGCTTCCTCGTCAACTCCGGCGGTCAGTTCGTCGCCGGTGGTCGTACCGACGGCTACGCACTCGTCGGCTACACGAACTTCTTCAACCAAGCAGCCTTCGAGAACCAGGCCGGCAGCGCCAACGCCTTCGGCCTGCAGGTCGGCTACAAGGGCAACGGCGGCGGTGCCGCTGGTGACTTCGACCTCATCGTCCGTGCCCGTGACGGCAGCGGTGACCTGACCGACTTCGTCCTTGATGACACGCCCGTCGCCGGTGCGACGAACCTGATCGTCCTCAAGGTTTCGGCCGGTGCCGGCGCCGACGTCGTCGACTACTGGGTCGACCCGGGCGACGCCTCCAGCGAGGTCGCGCTCGACCTGACTGCCGCCTCGAGTGGCACGCTCAACACGTTTGCCTTCAACACGCCCAGCGACGTTGATCGCCTCAACGTGCTGACGACGAACTGGTCGCGTGGCTTCTTCTATGACGAGGCCCGCTTCGCCTACGACCTGGCCGGCGCTGTGCCGGTTCCGGAACCCACGACTGCTGGCGTTGCCCTGATCGCCGCCGGTGGCCTGCTGGCCCGCCGCCGTCGCGCCTGAATGAGTTTCAGCCACCGCTCGCTCAACCGCGATCGGCGGCCTTTGCGGCACCGTCCGCTTTCCCTTGCCTCTTGGAGTTGGAATGAAAAAGCAAACACTCGCCGCCTTGGCCCCCGTTGTCGTCGCCGCCTTTGCCGTGCCCGCCTCGGCACAGCTCATCGCTTCCGATAGCTTCATCGTCGGACCTGGCTCCGACACCTATGACGACGGCTTCGGCAATCGCATCGACACAAACAATGTGATCGTCGGCACAACGGGCTTCTCCCAGCCATTTGTCTCCGGCAGTGCCAACTTCTTCACCAGTGACATCACGCTCGACGTCCCACCGGCCACTGACAACTACGCCGTCGGTGGCAAGGGTGCCTACGGCGCCAGCAGCTTCAACGCCTTCCGCCGTGCGTTCCGTGAGCTCGATGCTTACACGCCCGTCGCCAACAGTGGCGGTGACTACTACATGAGCTTCCTCATGAACTCGGGCGGTTCGTTCCTTGGCAGCGGCCTGACCAACGGCTACGCGCTGGCCGGCTACACGAACTTCTTCGACGTCAACGCATTCGCCAACGTCAGCGGCAGCGCCAACGTCTTTGGCCTGCAGGTCGGTTACAAAGGAGACGGCACCGGTGCCGATGACGGCTTCGACGTCGTGCTCCGCGCCCGCGGCCTCAGCGGTGATCTCGAGGACACCTTCATCTCCAGCGGCGTCGCCAACCGCGACGACCTCCTCGTCCTGAAGGTCTCACCGACTGCTGCCGAGGATCAGGTCACCTACTGGCTCAACCCGACGCAAACGACCAGCGACGCGACCTTGACGAGCACCGCTATCGCCAGCGGCTCGGTGGCGACGAACTCGTTCAACACGCCCGGCGACGTCGATCGCTTCAACGTGCTGACCGCTAACTGGGCCCGCAGCTTGTTCTTCGACGAGCCGCGTTTCGCCTACGACATCGACAGCCTCTTCGACAACCAGACGATGCGTCTACCCGGCGATGCCAACAACGACGGCACCGTCAGCATCCTCGACTTCGCCATCCTGCGGGCCAACTTCGGCAGCAACATGGCCACCTTCGACACCGCCGACTTTAACGGTGACGGCATCGTCAACATTCTCGACTTTGCCATCCTTCGCGCCAACTTCGGCACGAGCCTGACACCGGCCCAGCTGGCCTCGGTCGACGCCTGGTACGCCACCGTCGTCCCCGAGCCGACCACGCTTGCCTTTGCCGGCCTGGCCGGTCTTGGCCTGCTGCGTCGCCGCCGGGCCTGAAGCCACACACGCGTGCGGGGTCCTACCGGGCCCCGCACGCCATTACAAACCACCCTCGCTCCGAGGACTTGATCATGACTATGACCCCACGCCGTTCATTCCGCACACACGTCCGCGGTTTCACGCTCGTAGAGCTACTCGTGGTCATCGGCATCATCGCCTTGCTGGTGGGCATTCTGCTGCCGACGCTGAGTCGGGCCAGGCAGTCGGCGAGCGACGTTGCATGTGCTAGCAACATGCGTCAGCTCGCGGTGTCGATGACGAACTACTCGATCGACTTCAACTCGAAGTATTCGACGAACCTGTACAACGTTCCACGTGATCCGGCCAACCCATTCGCGGGTGAAGGACCGCTCGAATGGGCAAGTGCTGATCGCATCGGCATTTATCTGCCCAAGGACGACCTGGCCGCCGGTACGGACAACCTGCTCGGCGGTATCTTCGTCTGCCCGTCGGACGAGGCCGAGGCGCTGCGGTCCTACGGCATGAACACCTTCGCCAGTAGTGACCTGCATAAAGGCGCAATTGGGCCGGACTCCAACGGCTACACG
Organism: uncultured Planctomycetota bacterium; assembly: GCA_963841915.1. GTDB lineage: Bacteria > Planctomycetota > Phycisphaerae > Tepidisphaerales > Tepidisphaeraceae > JBCDKH01. The sequence goes on from CAWJEN010000006.1 coordinate 1,713,119, forward strand.
GGACTGCGCCTGGATGAATACAACGCACTCGTCGGCAACGTACAAGCTTCGACCGGGTTGCCGCGCGGTTCGCAGTGGAACTCGACGGTCTCTGATCCGACGAGCATGATCCTCTTTGGAGAGACTTGGCAGATCGCGTCGGATGCCGCTGGCACCTATGGGCGTGTCATCATCGGCGGATCGCACGGCATAACGCCCGCCGAAAAGTTCATCCAAGTGGTCTCGACAGCTCCCTACCCGAACACAGGCACACTGGCCCCTGGTCGCGTCGCAACCGACATCGACTACTCGCGTCACGGCCGCGACACTCCGGAGCCGACGCAGCCGCAAGTCAAAGGCGCAGCAGCAAACTTCGTCTTCGCTGACGGCCACGTCGAGAAGCTTGACTCCACCGCCTTGGCCATCGTTAACGATCCGTCTGACCCGACCACCTGGATCAGCACCGGCAAAGCCAAGTGGTCACCGCTCGACGTCAAACTTACGGAGTACGAAGCATCGCGTTGAGTGTGACGCTGCAGTGCGAGTTGGGCGAAGTGCGATGTCGCAGAACGTTTGATCTTGTCACACGCCTCTCCAGCTGATTTCGCCCCGCCGCGACTGCCGTCGCGACGGGGCGTTTTGTTGGCCGCGACCGCCGCAGCGGTGGGCGGCATCGGTGGTGGCTGCGCCTCGAAGACCTCAGGCCGTGTTACGCTTGACCTTTGGACGTGGGCGCTCAAGCCGTTCTTCAACGACCTCATCAACGCCGCCATCGCCGAATTTGAAGCGCAGCATCCGACGCTTCGCGTGCGGTGGACGGACATTGCTGCCGACGCGATGCGGCGGAAGGTGTTTGCCGCCGGTGCCGCCGAGACACTGCCGGATGTAATCAACTTTTCCGATCAGCACTTTGCGCAGTTCGCCAAGCTCGACGCGTTGCATGAGCTAAGCGACATCGTGCCCGGCGACCCGGCGGCCCGGTACATCGCAGGCGCGCTCGAGCCGTGCTTCGTCGACAGCAGACTGCTCGCGCTGCCTTGGTATCTCTCGACGACCGTGCGTGTGATGAACGTGCCGATGCTCGCCGATGGTGGCCTCACGCCCGACACCGTCGGCGGTGACTGGCAGACGCTGCTCGACCAGGCCCGCCCGTTCCAGGAAAAGACGGGCAAGCACCTCTTTACGCTGCAGCTCGGCGACCGCAGCGACCTGCTGCCCATGATGCTCGCCGACGGCATCGACCTGCTGATGCCCCGCGACAAAGGCGGCGCCGTGGCCGACCTGACGCGGCCGCAGATCTCCAGCTTCGTCAAAACTTGGGCCGACGCCTACGCCGACGGCACCTTGCCACGCTCGTGCGCTACGGGTGGTTATCAGGCGATGGTGCTCGAGATGTCCGAAGGCAACGTCGCGCTCATCAACGCCAACGCGCTCAAGAGTATCGCGTCAGATGCGCCGCAGATTTACAGGCAGTTAGCCGTCGGCCCCGGCGTCGTGGGCAGGCTCGGCATTCCAGGCGTCGCCGTCGCTCACATGTCCGTCACCCGCAAGTCGCAGCACCCGCGTGAGGCGGCGTTGCTCGCCTGGCACCTGACGAATCCGCAGTGGCAGACGGAACTGGCGCTTCAAGCCGGGCGAGCACCCAGCACGATCGAAAGCCTGGCGGACGAGCGTTGGATTGCCACGACCGACGACCCGCAAGCCATTGCAACTGAGATGGACATCAGTCAGGTCAGCCGAGCCCGTGCCTTTGCCCCGGCGACCGGCACCTGGCCCGATCTTCGTCGCGTGTTCGACGAGGCGATGAAGCGCGTGCTGCTGTCGGATGAAGCCGTCGACGATGCGCTGCAACAAGTCGAGCGGGAGTGGAACCGCATCCTCCGAGCCGACGCGGCAGGGGAGCCCTACGCGTGAGCAACGTCGATCATCCAGACGCGCCCGCGCCTTGGTCCCACCGACCGCCGGCCTGACGACACCAGAGGCACAGGATGATCCTGCATCTTCAGGCAACGATGTTGCTCGTCGAGACGAGTCCGTTGGCAAGCGTGAGGAACAGCAGACTAGTGAACAGGCGGACCGGCGGTCCGCGGGACCGCGGCTCGGGGACGATCTGCAGCGCCAGCATCGTGCGCTGCGGCCACACTCGACCGTCGCGCCGTACCTGTTCCTCGCCCCGGCGATGATCGTGCTCGGCCTGTTCGTTATCTGGGCGTTTGTGCAGGTCGCATTCCTGTCGTTCACGCGCGTCGACCTCTTCGGCGACGGCCCGCTCATCAGCCGCATCGAATGGGTCGGCCTCGACAACTACGCCCGCGTGCTCAGCAGCAGCCGGTTCTGGTGGGCATTGGTCAACAGCTTCCTGTACCTGCTCGTCACGCCTGCCGTAATGGCCGTGTCGCTTCTTGCGGCGATGACGGTGCACAGCGGCCTGCGTGGCACGGGGCCGTGGCTGCGGGCGTTGCTGTTCCTACCCGTCGTCACGCCGACCATCGTCGCGGCCATCGCGTGGCGCGTCTTGTTCAACGAGCAAGGCGGCCTGCTGAACAACACGCTCGGCGGTGTCGGCATCGACCCGGTGCCATGGCTCACAAGCTGGCCTTGGATCCTCGTGACGGCGATGGTTGTCACGCTCTGGAAGGGCTTCGGCTACTACATGATGATCTTTTTGGCGGGCCTGATGGCTGTGCCGCGGGAGCTTGAAGAGGCGGCCGGCATTGACGGTGCCGGGCGGTGGGGCACGTTCCGGCACGTCACGCTGCCGAGCCTGCGGCCGGTGCTCGTGCTGGTGCTCGTCATCAGTTCCATCGGTGCTCTGAAGGTCTTCGACGAGCTGTACGTCGTCGCCAAAGGCGCTGCCGCCGAGAGCAAGACGGCCGTGCCGCTGATCTATGAAACGGCCTTCGAGGGCGGCAACTTCGGCATGGCCAGCGCGGTCGGCGTCTGCCTGTTCCTCGTCTTGCTCGCGTTCTCGCTCGTCAATCTTCGCCTGACACGGGAGGCCGATTGAACACCGAGCGGCCGACGAGTCTGAAGACGGTGTACTACGTGCTCGCGTTGCTGCTGGCGATCCTGGCGGCAGGGCCGGCGTTGTGGTTGCTGAACGTCGCGTTGCAGCCGCGCTCGATCGGAGTGTCGCAACTCACGCCGCCAAGCCAGTGGACGCTGGACAACTTCAAAGGCGTCATCCGCGAGGCCGGCATTTGGCGGCCGATGCTCAACAGCGTCATCGTCACGCTGTGCCAGACCGTGCTGAACGTGCTGCTGGCCGCGCTGGCCGCTTATCCGCTGGCCCGCATGAAGTTTCGTGGCCGCGACACGCTATTCGTCCTGGTCCTGGCGACGCTGATGGTGCCTGAGCAGGTGACGGTCGTCCCGCTGTTCGTGACGATCAGCGACATGGGCTTGTACGACACACTTATCGCCGTCTTCTTGCCGTTCAGCGTGACGGCGTTCGGCATCTATCTATGCCGTCAAGCCTTCCTCGGCGTGCCCGAATCGCTCGAAGAGGCGGCCCGCATGGACGGCGCGTCGAGCCTCGGCGTGTGGTGGCACGTGATGCTCCCGCTGAGCCGCCCGACGCTGGCGACGCTGGCGGTCTTTAGCGTCATCGGTGCGTGGAGCAATCTGCTCTGGCCGCTGATCGTTTTGCAGCGTGAGGAGAATCACACGCTGCCCGTGGCCATCAACACGCTGCTGGGCGTCTTTGCGACGAACCCGCGATACGCCTACGCGGCCAGCGTCATCGCGCTCGTGCCGATGGTGATCGTTTACCTGCTGATGCAACGCTGGTTGACCAAAGGCCTGCTCGCCGGCGCAGTCAAGGGCTGACGAACGACTCCCGTCGACTATCAGAACCGTCTCTAGAACCCTGTCATGAATGTGAACGAACTTGCCGTCTGCTCCTGGTCACTTCAGCCGAACGGTGTCGACGACCTTATCGCCAAGGTTGCAGCGACGGGGCTCTGTCGTGTGCAGTTGCACCTCAACCCGCTTGGCACCCAAGGCTGGGCCGATACGCCCGCACGACTCGAGGCGGCCGGCGTTGACGTTGTCAGTGGTATGGTCGAGTGCGTAGGCGAAGACTACAGCTCGATTGTCGCCATCACGCGAACCGGCGGTGTTGTACCAGACGAGACGTGGCCGGCGACCTTTGCGGCGATGCAGGCCGCAGCTGAGCACGCGAAGTCGATGAAGCTGGATCTCGTGACATTTCATGCCGGCTTCATTCCGCACGACGCCGCCGACGCGACGGCGGTCAAGATTGTCGGGCGGCTGCGCGAGGTGGCCGACGTCTTTGCCGCTGTCAAATGCCGCGTCGCCTTGGAGACGGGGCAGGAGTCAGCCGACGCTTTGCTTGCCCTTCTCGACGAGATCGACCGCGAGGATGTGGGCGTCAACTTCGACCCGGCAAACATGATCCTTTACGGCAGCGGTGAACCCATTTCCGCCCTGCGAGCGCTCCTGCCACGCGTTCGGCAAATTCACCTTAAGGATGCCAAGGCTTCTACCAAACCGGGCGATGATTGGGGCGACGAAGTCGTCGTCGGCGAGGGCGAAGTCGATTGGTCTGCTTTCTTCACGACGATCAAGAACAGCTCGTTTTCCGGCAACTTCTGCATCGAACGCGAGGCGGGCGAATCCCGAGTGGCCGACGTGTCACAGGCGGTGCGATACATGAGGGCTAAGTCCTGATACAACATCGTGCCGATGCTCCCGCAGACCCCGTTCCAGCAGTTTCTCGCACCGCGAATCGCCACCGTCCGCCGCCGACTTGGCGAAATGATCTGGCACGTTGAGGCCGACGTCACCGAGATCAAGCAGTCCCAGCCGACGCACGAGCATCGACCGGTCACTGACGTGGCTGAGTCGTCGTTCAACTTGATCGACAACCTGCCAATGACGTGGGGCCGCAAGCACCAGCAATGCTGGTGGCATGTGAAGCTGCCAGCCTTTGAGGGCCGCAGATGGTTGCGTTGGGACGATGAGGGTGAGGCGACGCTTTATCGCCGCGACGGCGACGGCGACGGCACTTGGACGCCGCACCACGGCATCGACCCCGGTCACCTGCAGGCACCGCTACCGGATGACGCGACCGAGCTGCTTGTCGAAAGCATCTGCTGTCGTTCAGGCGTCTGGGTGCACGGCGAATCGCAAGGCCTCAGCCACGAGGGCAGTCAATTCCGCGGGGCCAAGCTGCTGTCACGCGACGAGGGAGCCTGGCGTGCCTGGCATGACTTCGACGTGCTCATTGGCCTGTGCGCGCTTCTGTACAAGCGAACCCTGCCACGGCCGTACGGGCCGAATGCCGGCAACGACATCGGCATGAGCGGGGGCGAACTGTTTGGTGCTGGTGGTTATCGCAGCCCGATTGAATCTGCACCGCCGCTGCTTCGCAAGATCCTTCGTGGCCTGACTGCCGCCGCAGACGCATTCGATCGTGAAGGCCCCGCCGCCGCCGCAGACGTGTCGACGGCGCTGCTGGCCGACCTCCCGGCCGCCGATCATGAGATCAAGGGCATCATCACCGGTCACGCCCACATCGATCTCGCCTGGCTCTGGCCGGAACGCGTCGGCGACTTCAAGGCCGTCCACTCGTTTGCCACGGCAGACGCGCTCATGAGCGAGTACCCGGACATGCACTTCGGCTACAGCCAGCCGGCGAGCTACGAAGCGGTGGAGCGTCGCTCGCCGTCGCTGCTGGAGCGGGTGAAGACGCGGTGCAAAGACCGCGGCCGGTGGGAGCCCACTGGTGCAATGTACGTCGAAAGCGACACGCAGCTGCCCTGCGGTGAGGCGCTGGTCCGCGCGATCGAGATCGGACAAGAAGGCTTTGCTGATCTTAGCGGCGAAGAAAGTCGCGTGTTGTGGTTGCCCGATGTCTTCGGCTACTCGGCGGTGATGCCCCAACTCCTCAGCGGCTTCGACGTGCCTTACTTCTTTACGACCAAGATGCACTGGTCTGCTGCGACGCGTTTCCCGCACTCGGCCTTCCGCTGGCAAAGCAACGACGGCAGCGAGGTGCTCGGCTTCATCGCCTGGGAGCATTACAACCTCGCTGCCACGCCTCGCGAGCTTGATTGGGCATCGACAAACCAGCGTCAATCCGACGTTTTTCCTGAAACCCTCGTCTGTGTTGGTTACGGCGACGGTGGTGGCGGCGTAAACGCGACGATGTGCGAACGCATCAACCGCATGGCCGACCTTGCTGAATTGCCGCGATGTGAGTGGGGCCGCATCGATAGCTTCTTTGACCGCATGAGCGAGGTCACGAGCGACCTGCCGACATGGCGGGGCGAAATGTACCTCGAGTATCACCGCGGCGTGCAGACGACGCACGTGCACCTCAAGCAGGCCTACCGCGCCGCCGAGCGTGCGCTGCAGGTCGCCGAAGCCGTCCGCTGTGCAACTGGTGGCGGGCCGGTCGACGTGCACGACTGGAAGCGCGTCTGCTGGACGCAGTTCCACGACGTGCTGCCCGGCAGCAGCATTCAGGAGGTCTACCAAGAGATCGTGCCTGAACTGCACGGCATCACCGATCGTCTGCTAACCCAAGCCGCAAGCGAACTTGGTGGCGACGGCGAAGCATGCGTCTTCAACCCGATTGCCTGCGAGCGGGTCGAGGTCATCGACGGCAGAGCCGTCTTGTTGCCACCGCTCGCCGGTGTGGCACTTAATGAGCTAGAAGCCGTCGACGCCGCTGTGGTCATGCGTGACGGCAAGACGCTCGACAACGGTCGCGTCCGCGTTACGTTTGACGATGATGGTCACGTCGCGTCGCTTTGGGTCGACGGCGAAGCGGTCGAACTTGCGGGACGGGCGTGTGGCCTGCTGAGCTTCGCCGACGTGCCGGCAAACTACGACGCCTGGGAAGTCGAGCGATATACGTTGTCGCTCGGCGTCGAGGAAGCCAGGCCGGCAGACCTCTCGTGGACGGGCGATGACGCTCGCCAAGAGCTTGCCGTCACTCGGCCCGTCGGCAGCAAGAGCACCGCGACGACGCGCTTCATCCTCGAAGCCGCCAGCGCGGTGCTACGCGTTGAGGTTGACCTCGACCTGCAGGACGAGCAGACGCTGATCAAGCTCACCGTCCCGACGAAGTACGACGCGGCCGATGCGGTCTACGGCGGTCCGTTCGGCAGCGTCACGCGTGGCCAAAGCGGCAACACGGTCGCCGATGACGCACGATTCGAAGTGCCGGCCAGCCGCTGGATGTGCGTAGGCGACGCGGGTGGCGCGGGTGTGATGCTCTTGACCGAGGCCACCTACGGCGCCGGTTGCCGCGATGGCCTGCTCCACGTCTCGCTCGCCCGCTCGGCCCTCATCACAAGGCACGACCAGGATCTTCACTTGCGTGACTTCGACGCATACGGCGAAGGCGGCTATCAGAAGTGCAGCGACATCGGCAAGCACACGATCAAGCTGGCGATTGGTCGATTTAACCCGGCGGCGAAGCGCCGCGAGCAGCCGGCGCAGCTCGCAGACCTGCTCTTCACGCCGGCAATTGCTTACACGGGCAAGCCGGTGTCGGCAGGACTGGAGCGTCTTGAGGACATGCCGTCAGTCGCCGCCGCCTGGGCCAAGCCTGAGGCCGACGGCTGGACGCTTCGTCTCCACGAAACGCTCGGCCGCCGTGGATCAATTCGCCCCCGGCTCACAAGTGCCACGATGACACGCGTCGACCTGCGCGGCGAACCGTCAGGCGATACTGAAAATGCGACCATTGTCAAGCCGCACGATCTCGTATCGCTCCGGATGGTGCGTTGCTCCTAACCCGCTGTAGCGGGCGGCGTGGCCGACACGAGGCATGCGGGAGGCCGGTTATCTGACCCGTTGCTTCGAGAAGCTGCACCACACGCCAGCCGACGATACCCAACGCCTCAGGATCCACCTGCAGATGGAAGAGGAACAACTTGAGCGGATGACCATCATCTTCTCGGCCGACGGCGGAGACATGCTGGTCGATGTCGACCTGAGCCGTTCCCGTACCCGCAGCAGCACGGTACAGGCCGGCATACAAGGAAGCATCGCCGCCCGAAGCGTGGGGGCTACGCCGACAACTTTTCGAGTTCGTCCCACCGGGCGTACAGACGATCAACCGTCGCCTGGGCCTCGCCGAGCTGTTCGTACGCAGCTGTCAGTTTCACGTGATCAACCACGATGTCGGGCGAAGCAACCTTGGCCTGCATTGCTTCGACAGCCGACTCAGCTTCGAGAATTGCTGCCTCCATCCGCTCGAGTTCGAGTCGCTCCTTGAGCTTGAGCTTCTTGGCCGGTGCGGCCGCCATTTTGGGCGGAGCAACGGCTGCACGCTTGGCGTCGGCCTCGCCTTTGAGCCGTGCCGCGCGGTCACGCTCCCACTGATGCAGGCTGGCAAACAGCTTCACGCCGCCTTTGCCGTCAAGGCTCAGCAGCTCGTCGCTGGCGCGTTCGAGTAGCAATCGATCGTGCGTGATGAGCACGACCGCACCGGGGAATTCGCTCAACGCGGTTTCGAGCACGTCGAGCGTCGGAATGTCCAGGTCGTTCGTCGGCTCGTCGAGCACAAGCACGTCGGCCTCCTCGAGCATCAGCCCTGCCAGCAGCACCCGCGCCCGCTCGCCACCCGAGAGCTCACCGACCGGCAGATCAAGCTGATCGGGCCGGAACAGGAATCGCTGTGCCCAGCCGACGACATGGACCTCAATGCCGTTCTGGTTCATCGAGTCGCCGTTAGGAAACAGCGCCCGGCGGAGCGGCGTGTCGGGGTCGAGCTCCGCCCGATGCTGGTCGAAGACGACGACACGCAGGCCCGGCGCGAAAGAGCGTGCCGGCGTCGGGCTCAAGGTCGCCGCGGAGCAGGCGGACGAGCGTGGTCTTGCCGCTGCCGTTGGGGCCGATGAGGCCAAGCGTTTCTCCGGGCGAGAGCGTGAGCGAGACGCCGTCAAAAAGCTTGCGACCGCCGAGACTCTTGGCGACGTTATCAAACTGTGCGAGCTTCGTCGTTCGTCGGCCCGACGCACCAAAGGACAGGTCGGCCGTCCCGCGTGAGGCGTTGCGTTGGCGAACGTCCTGGAGTTCCGCCTTCATTTCGCCGGCCCGCTCAATTCGTCCCTTGGCCTTGGTCGTGCGGGCTTTGGCCCCTCGCTGAAGCCACGCCTCTTCACGCCGCACACCGCTGGCGAGCGACTTTTCGCGAGCTTCCTGGGCGGTCAGGAAGGCTTCGCGTTTCTCGAGAAACTTCGTGTAGCCGCCGTCGCTGGAGAGGTAGCCGTCGGGGTACGCGCGGTCGAGCTCGACGATTCGCGTGGCCGTGGCGTCGAGGAAGCGACGATCGTGCGAGACGATGAGCGATGCAAAGCGGCCGGCCTTGATAAGACCTTCAAGCCAGATCACGCCTTCGAGATCGAGGTGGTTCGTCGGCTCGTCCATCAGGACAAGATCGGGCTCGATGACGAGCTGCCGCGCGATCGACAGACGCTTCCGCCAGCCACCCGACAGCGTTGCGGCCGAAGCGGTGGGTGACTCAAAGCCGACGCGGGATAGTGCCGTTTCTGCCTGCCGACGTCGCGTTGCGTCGTCACCGTCAGGCACGTTGCGTAGCACGACCTCGACGGCCGGTACATCGTCGAAGGCTTCCTCCTGCGGGACGAAGCCGACCGACAGTGCACGCCGCGTGACCAAGTCGCCCTCGTCCGGCTCCTCGAGTCCCGACAGAATTTTCAACAGCGTCGACTTGCCCGAGCCGTTGGCCCCGATGAGGCCGATGCGTTCACCTTCGCTGATGCCGAGGGTGACGTCGGTGAATAAGGTCCGCCGGCCGAAGCTTTTGGAGAGGTTTCTTCCGGTGAGCAGCACGCGGGGCGAGGGTAGGGCCGCGCGACATCACTCGACATCCAACGCTGGCCACGCTCCTTCGGGCATCGAGCCGGGTCTCAGGAAGACGTCGTTCAGTGCCACGTCGAAGTTGTCAGCTTCAGTATCGGGCCAGCCGGTGCCGTCCACTTCGACCGCCTCGAGCACCGCCAGCGGGACATACTTTGCCCCGCCGTGCCCCCAGGCCACATTGAGCCCGTCACCGTGCCGCTCGGCGATCTGGCTCGGCTTGTGGAACAGGTCGGCAAGAACTGCCTCGTTGTTGTGGCGCTGCAGCTTGGGCAGAGGCACTTCGGGCATATCCGTATTTGGATTCGCCCCCGCTTCGGCCGGCTCGGGCCAATCGACCAGCGGCCGCGTGCCGTAACCGAAACGTGTGCGAAAGCTGCCGGGGTTCCCAGGCGGCCACAAGTTGTCACGCGTGTCGAACTGGATTTGCTCGTCCCGTTCTTCTGGGCAGTACCACACCTCGGGCGACGGGATCAGGTCTGCCGCGAAAAGCTGTCCGAGCCACCGCAGAGCCGCAGGGCCGGTCGGCGGACTGGCTGGAGCAAAGCCTGCTCTATTCCGGCTGGCAGCATAATTGAACTGCTTCCAGCCGTTTGTGTAACCGAGCGGCACCTGGTAGTCGAAGTCGTTGGCGTAGTTGACGAGCGTCGCATGCCCCTGCCGCAAGTTGCTCAGGCAGACGACCTTGCGGGCAGACTCGCGGGCGCGGCTCAGCGTCGGCAGCAGGGTGCCGATCAGCAACGCGATGATGCCGATGACGACCAGCAACTCGACGAGCGTGAAGCCACGTTCCACACCGTCACCGTAGCACCGACTATCCCGCGACTGGCTCCTTTTGCGGCGTCGGTCGGTTCGGTGGCAGGAACCCTTCACCGTTCTCCGCCCGGTCGTCCATCGCCTCCTTCAGAGGCGTCAACAACTCGATGATCCGACGCAGCACGCGGATCTGGCTCTGCGTCGCATCCACCTCGGCCACCAGATGGTCGTCGTAGTGATCCAGCAGCGGACGCGTCTGCTCCTCGTACACCGTCATGCGACGGCGGATCACCTCGTCTTTGGCGTCGTCGACGCGGTTCTCCTTGAACGCCCGTCGTTTGAGCCGCTCGACCATCTTCTCGAAGTCAGCCTTGAGGTGGATGATCCGCACGACCTCAATCGTGTTCTCCAGCAGCACCGCCTGCTTAACGCTCCGCGGCACACCGTCGAGAACGAGCAACTCGGTCTCGGGGTGGAAGCCGTTGATCATCTCCGTGCCGCGGATGAACTGCCGCCAAACATCGATCGTGAACTCGTCCGGCACGAGCTCCCCGTGGCTGGCGTAGTCCCAGAAGACGCGACCGGCGTGGCTTTGCAGGTCGAGGCTGCGGAAGATGTCGCCCGTCGCGCTGTGGAAGAAGCCTGGAATGGCCGACAGGATGCGCCCTTGCGTCCCTTTACCGCTTCCGGGCGGGCCGAAGAGCAGAATGGCCTTGTACCGCCTGCCGCCGTCCTCGGGCGCGGTCGACGTCAGCGGCTCGCGCGGCGAATGAAGCGGGGCAGTCATCGGAAGAAAAGTAACACACCTGCAGCTACCCGGCGCGGGTGGCCGATTGTCGCGGCAGCAACGCGTTCAACTCGGACGTGGAACAGTCCGGCCCGTCGAGCCCGTATCGGAACAACCGTGCGTCCTGCCCGATGAGCGGCTCGGCAAGCTGTAGCGTCTCAGCGTCGTAGGCATCGCGGAAGTCGCTGCTGTTCCGCTCGTTACCACCGGGGATGGGAGCGTCGATGCCGATGCGGTCGCACACGTGCCGGTAGTCGTCGCTGATCGACTCGAAGCGGCCAATGTAATCAACGATGACGTTGCCGGCCCGGTCGCAGACGAAGCTGTGTTGCGACCGACGCTTGCGATTTGCTTCCCAGGCGACGTAGGCGTTGAAGCTGCCGAGCTCTTTGACGGTGTTGTGCCGATGGTGCCGCGTCTCGCGCAGCATGAAGCGGTACTGACTGACAAGCCACGCGTACGGATTCCGCACGAAGGCGAAGGTGAACAAGTTGTCCCAGATGTCTGCAGGCAAATTGCGGCGGACAGTGGCAGCTGTGGCGTGGATCCGAAACCGTCGCCAGCTGTGTGGGCCGAGATAGTTGGCGTGGATCCCGACGCGGTCGAGCCACTTAGCAGGCGTGGTGACTTCGGGTCGATGGGCGAACGGCTCGAGCGCCCTAGCCACGTTGGTGCCGGCGGTCTTGCCAATGTGGATGAAACAGAACTGCTTCTCGTAGGACAAGATCATCGGTCGCGTCTGACCGTACGCGACCCCTTCTTCGCAAGGCGGACGAACGGCGTAGTCGCTACAGATGTCCGCCAACAGCATCTAAACCCGGCAGAGGTGGCGCAGCGACACGTCGGCAAGCCATGGAAGCCGTTAGCTTCCACGCGTGTATGTGGCCTTGCAAAGTGCGGGGCCCGGGACCCTTCGACGCTTACGTCCCGGTGGGGACAAGGTGCACTTAACAAACATGAACCGTCATTGCTTTGCCTGCGAAACCCTCGAAACTCGCCGCCTGCTCTCGGCCACGGCACCCTCGGCACAAGTCGCCGACGGGTACTTGCTCATCTACGGCACTGAAGAGGCCGACGCCATCTTCGTCGACAGCGGGGTCGGTCTTGAAACCGACGTCCGTATCTCCACGCCCGCTGGTGAAGCCAGCTACACGTTCGCCCCGTGGAGCTTTGGCGGCATCCACATCGACGCAGGCGGTGGGGACGACCTCGTCAGCACCAACGACGTCGTTGCCTGGCTCGGTGGCAGCATTCTCGGTGGCACCGGTAGCGATGCAATTTACATCACCGACCCCAACGTCAGCCAAGATTTCTACCTCGATGGCGGCTCGGGTGACGACACCATCGACATCTACGGCGGCACCGTCAACGGCGTCATCTTCCGTGGCGGTGAGGGCGACGACCACGTCAAGCTCCAAGGCACCACCGTCTGGAATTACGTCAGCTTCCAAGGTGATGCGGGCAACGACTCGTTGAGCATCCTTGACTACTCAACGATTTACGGCTTTACCTACGTCGACGGCGGCGAGGGCAACGACGTGCTCTACACCGACGACAGCGGCATTCTCGGTGGCCTCTACTTCATCAACGTCGAAGAGCCGCTCTTCGCCTGAAGCAATTTGTCTCCTGTTTAACTCGTCTATTAAACACCTATTCAAGCGGGAGCAGCAGGCGTACGGTACAAGGCATAGGCCTGAGCTTGCGGGGGCACGCCAGGTGTTCGGAGGCCCGGCCGCGTTGCGGTCGGGCTTTCTCTTTGCTCTGTCGGCGACGTCTCGTGCTCCGCCTCGGCTTGAGGGAGCATCATCAGCAAGGCGGCAAAGACGGCTGCACCCCCGGCAAAGGCCCAGAAACGGCTGTCCCGCTCGGCAGGCAACTCTTCTTTGAGCACGTTGAGCACCGTCGCACCGCACAAGAAGCCGAACAACCCGCCGGTGACGGCCGGATGAAGCTCGATCAGAATGCCGATGACCCAACCCGACACCGCCGCTGCGGCAAGAAGCCAGCGACCGATCCGGCGGTACAACGTTCGGTGCAACTCTCGCAAGCCCACGTCATTCACCAGAAAATGCGTGCCCATCGCCAAGGCGAACAGGGCAAGTTCACCTGGGCCGTAGAGCGACTCGCGGACGAGCAGGTAGCCGATGAGCGCGTTGTACAGGGCAAAGCTGCCGATGTGGATCCAGAAGACGAGGTCGGGCGGTTCGGTGGCGTCGCCCCCCTCGCCGCGACCGGTCGCGTCGTCGGGTGACTTGATGACGGCCCATCGCTCCAGGCCGTAGAAGACAACCACACCTGCCAAGGCAGCCACGTAGATCGGCCGCTCGACGCCCCCAACCTGTTCGATTTGCGCAGAAAAATGCGCCGCCTCTGGTAGCAGGTGCACAAAGACGTAGGCCACGCTCGTGCCACCGGCGATGCTCAAGATCCGGGACCGCGGCGACCGACCCGCCAGGCGAAGCTGCCCTCCGAAGACATGCACCGCTGCCAGGATTACAGTGACGCCCAGGGCGAGCCAGATCTGCATGCGGCCGACGGTAAAGCAACGGGCGACACGTCCCAAGGGTCGATCTTGAAGGCGGGTGCGTCTGCTGCCGATATAGAGGGTGCCGTGTCGGATGCTGACTACCGCCTGGAGCTGTCGACGAAGCCGAAGCCCGCCGTAAATGCGTTGCGTCCGCCGCGGCCGTGGCTCAGCGTCATGTTCGCCTGCTGCAGCGTGTACCAGCGTGTGTATCAGACCCCTGACGGCAGCTACTACCGCGGCAGGTGTCCCAAGTGCTCCAAGACAGTCTCCTTCAAGGTCGGAACGGGTGGCACGTCGGTCCGGCAGTTCATCGCGACCTGACTGTGATCGCCCCATAACGTCGGGTCGCGATGCCAGCCATGCGTACCAACTCTGCCGCCTGGCCGGGCCTGAAACCCGACGGTCGATGCCACGCGACAGGTCAGCCGATTCCGCCGGGCGAGCCGTATGTGGTCGTTATTCTCGATTTACCCGACGGGCTCGAGCGTCGTGAGTACCTCGAGCCACCCACCGATGTCGCAGAGCCTTTGGCCATGTGGCGGACGACCATGCCGGACGCCACCGCCCGCGACCGACGGGCACAGCGGCAGTCGACCGTTGCCACCCTCCGGTCGCTGGTTGAGCTCGAGCCGCAGGACGATCGAGCAATCCTGCTGCGTCTGGCGGCGACCCTGCTGCTCATTCGCAAGCGTCGCCTGACGCTCCTGGAGGCAACGCCCGATCACCTGCGGGTGGTATTTACCGGCGGCGAGCCGTTCCACGTGGAACAGCCGGCCGTCTCCGAAGCAAAGCTCGCCGACGCCGTCGACGAACTGGTTGCCTTGACGGAGACCGACGCTTGAGCCCTACGCGACCGCATCAACCCACACCGCAGCAAGGCCACTTCAGTGGGTTTGTCCAAAAGTTCATAAGGAGCGGCCACCCCCTGCTCCTACTGCTCACAATCCTCGTCGGGTGCCAAGCCAAGTCTGGGCCGAAGAGCGAGCCGCTCGGGCCGATGACGGTGCTCTCGATGTCCGAGCTCATCAGCCGCGTCAACGCCAACAACCGACGACTCGATTCGCTCTGGGCCAGCGGTTACTTCGAAGCCGTCGCCAAACGATCGCCCGACGACCGTGGCACCGTCATCAACGGCACCCTCAACGTCCAGCACCTCAAGCCCAATTCGCTCCGCCTCAAGGGCGAGAAGGACATCTTCAACGACGTCCTCGACCTCGGCACCGACGGCGAGAACATTTGGCTACGCGTCCCAAGCGAAGGCGTCATCTACACCGGCACCGACGGCCGCCTCGACCCACGCAAGACCAGCGGCCTGCCGATCCGCCCTGACCTCATCCTGCAGGTGCTGGGCGTCAACCTACTGCCGACCGACCTGACGGCGTTCCCCGCGCCGACGCTGCGGATCAACCCGGACGGACGCGTGCACATGGTGGCGTTCATCGAGCCGGCGGTACTCGGCGAACAACGGCTCAAGGTCTCCCGCGAGGTCTGGTACGACGTGCCGAGCGACCCCGACCAGCCGCCGGTCCCGCAGAAGGTGATCCTCAGCGACGATGCGGGGCTGCCCGTACTGGTCGCAACGCTGCTGCGGCACGAACCGGTCGGCGGTGACGGTGGGCCGCTCGTGGCCACGCGGTACTTGCTCTATTTTCCTCAGACGAAGGGCAAGATGCGGATCGATCTCGACAAGCTCCTCTTTTCCGTCGACGCCAGACGCGGCCCCGACATTCCCAACGTGCGCAGCTTCCGATTCGACGCAAGCCAGTATCCGGAGCGGGTCGAGAGCCTTGATTTCGACGAATGATGCCGGTGCGGAGCAGGCGTGGGCAAGCCAGGCCACACCTGTTGTAATCGGCGTGTGAGCTTCACCGTCATCCTGTGGTACCTGATCGTCGGTGTCCTGCTCGTCACCGTCGGGGCGGCGGCGCCGTTTCTCAAGAAAACGTGGCTTTCCTGCACCGTGCTCTATCTCGGGCTAGGCATGCTGATGGGACCGGCGGCCCTTGGGCTGCTGACGATCCGGCTTGTCGAGGACGCTAAGTTCCTCGAACACCTGACGGAGATCGCGGTCGTCGTCTCCTTGTTCGCGGCCGGTTTGAAGATGCGGATGCCGCTGCGAGACAAGCGGTGGTTGGCCCCGATGCTCCTGGCGACTGTCACGATGACGCTGACCATCGCCGTCACCGCGTCGCTCGGGTGGATGCTGCTGGCGCTACCGCTGGGCATGGCAGTGCTGCTCGGGGCGGTGCTGGCGCCGACCGATCCGGTCCTGGCAGGTGGCGTGCAGCTTGAGAACCCGGACGACAAGGACAGGCTCCGCCTCATGCTCACAGGCGAAGCAGGCCTCAACGATGGCACCGCCTTTCCGTTCGTCTTGCTGGCTGTCGGACTCGTCGGGCTCAGCGTCGGCGAGCCGTTGCACGGGCTCGGCGCATTCGGGTGGAAGTGGGTCGCCCTCGACATCGTCTGGCGGATCGTGGGCGGCGTCGTCATCGGCTGGTTCGGCGGATGCTGGCTGGCCCGCGGGGCGATCTGGTGCCGCAAGCAGGTCAAAGCCGACCCGGGGCCGACGAGATGCTGTCGCTCGGTCTGATCGCACTGATCTACGGACTGGCTTTGCTGGTCCACACCTACGCGTTTCTGGCTGTTTTTGCCGCCGCTGTCGCGTTTAGGCGGTTGGAGCTGGCCGACAACTCCGACCAGTCCGAGGCAGAAGCCATTGCTGAGGCCGAGCGGGAGGCCGACCAGGCTCGGCTGAAACACGAGGCGGAGAAGCCGGAACACGCCCGGGCAATCCTGCTGCGGGATCAGGTCGAGGTGGCTGATTCGTTGGAGAAGCTCGTCGAGGTGACCCTGGTGGTGCTGGTCGGTGCCATGTTGCTGCCGCGACTGTCGTGGGACTTCACGCCCTGGTTATTCGCCGCCTTGATGCTGCTGCTCGTTCGACCGATCTGCGTCTACCTGACGGCCAGGCGGTGCGAGATCACGCCGACTCAGCGCGGCATGACCGCCTGGTTCGGCATCCGTGGCATCGGCACGCTCTATTACCTGACGCACGCGTTCGGCCTCGGCGTTCTTGATGCAGAGCCGGAGCTGTCTCGCCTGCTGGCCGACATCTGCTTGGCGACGATCACGCTGAGCATCCTGCTGCACAGCACGTCGGTCACGCCCTTGATGCGGTGGTACGCCAAACGCTGCGAGACTGCTTAACGCGCTGCGCGGCGGCGGCCAAGGGAGGATCGGCGGGCTGTGGACTGCAGAATGTTCCACGTGGAACATCGGCCGACCCCCGCCGGCGTCCAAGGCGTGGGTTTTCTCGTCGCCTTCGTTGTTCCACGTGGAACATTCTGCGTCCTCGGCTACGGCGGCGGGTCGTCCTTGCTGCTGGCCGGGTGCTAGGCCGATTGCAGGCACTATGCGCTGCGGGAGGTACACCGTGGTCCACGTTGCGACGGACTACGACATCCGCCGCCGCGGCCGCCACCGCGCGACAAGCTCCACAAAAAAGACGAAGCCCGCCGAGAACGGCGGGCTTCGTCAGATTCAGGCGGTCAAGCCGCCAGCGATCGAATCGCTCTGAGCCGAAGCTCAGGCGGCGCGACGACGGCGGAGCATGCCGAGGGCGACCATGCCCAGGACACCAGCGGTGGCCGGCTCCGGCACGTTGATGAACGTCAGGACAACGTTCTCGAACGGGGTGTTGTCGGCGGCGATGAAGGTCGCTGACAGGTCCGACGTGATCAAACCGAGGTCGGCGTAGGCGCTGACATCGACGATGTTGCCGAGGTTGAAGCCATCAAGAACGCCGGGCTGAAGGGCAGCACCGGTGTTACCAGCGGCGAAGTTGAAGTTGTCATCGATGGAGCTCAGGAACGAGAACACGGTGAACGTGCCCGGATCGACGAGGAGCAGGCCCGAAGCTGGGTTGCCACCGGCGAACGGAGCGTTGGCCGGGAGGAGGGCGCCGGAAGCGCTGACGAGCTCGAAGCCGGCGACAGGGGCGCTGACATCAAAGACGACTTCGCCGGTGGCGGCGTCGATGATGAAACTGAAATCGGACGAGTCCTGGGCCGAGGCAAAGCTCGGCAGGGCGACAGCGGCGATGGCCGCGGCAAGAAGGGTGGTCTTCATAAGGTGTTTCTCCAGCTCCACGTGGAAAGTGAATGGTGGCAATAGTGCACTTGCTGCGGCCCCGACGCTTGTCGGAATTGCCGCGACAGGCACACTCTAACACACGTGCGACTGCTGGGAAGGTAAAAAATGGACGTCTTCTGCGAATATTTCTCGTCGCCGTCTCCACAGACTGTAGAGGCCGATTCAGGTCGCTACAAGCTCCCCATATTAACGGCACGCACAAGATTACGGGTGCCGTTGGGAGCAGATAGACCGCCTGACGCCCCCAGAACCGGCGATGCCCACCAGCCATCGGCTGTTGCGTAGCCGACCGTTGTCCACAGGCCAACCACGACAGCATGTCCTTAGTCTTCTAGAACACTCTCCGCATCCTGCAGCCCGAGCGCACGCAGCAATCCGGCGTCCCGTGACCGCTCTCCGGGCTCGCCGGGAAATACCCCAAACCCCCCGCTGTAGTCCCAAACCGCCCAGCCCCAGCCGTGCGATGCGGCCTGTGCTGACACAAACGAGTGCCACGCCAGCCTCGCCTCACGCGGCGCCGCCTTGGTGTAGACGCCAAACTCCCCGAGGTAGACCGGCACCTCGTGCTCCGCCTGCCAGGCCGCGACACCGTCGAACTTCTTCTTGATCCACGACTTCGTGTAATACCCATTGGCCACCTGATAGCGAACATGGCCTCGCGCCTCGGCATCAGTTGTCGTTGCGTCGGCGACAGCGTCAGCGTCGGTGGTATCAGAAGCCAATGGCCACCCGAGCCCGCTCGTCCGTGCCGCCGGTGCCCAACCCCATTCGGCCGCTTGGTGCGTGAACATGAACGGCTCGTAGAAGTGGAACGTGTAGACGAGGTTGTCGATCTCGTAAGGCACGAACGGCTGCGTGGGTTCGTTGTTCTCGTCATCGGGGTCCCCGTAGAGCGTCGACGCGTTCGACCATCCACCGGCGGTGACGACGATCGTGTGGTCCGGGGCAACCTCGCGAACGGCCTTTACCGCCCGCTGCTGCACTGCCCGCCATTGCTTCGCCTCGTTCGGCTCGTTCATCACCTCGAACCACAACGTCGCCGGATCATGATGCTTCAGCTCATCCGCCAGCGCCCGCCAGTCGGCGACGAAAGCATCAGCTGCCGCAGGCTCGTTCAGCGACGCCTTGTAGTCGTCGCTCGGGTGCAGATCGACGATGACGTTCAGCCCAACCCGCGGGAACAGGGCGACCCGCTCGATCAAGGTGTCGCGGGTGGGGCCGTCCTCGAAGGCGACGCTCGCATCGATGGTCAGCCGCACATGGTCGAAGCCCGCCGCGGCGATCAGATCCGCATCCTCGGCAGTAAAGTAATGGTCGACATGCTCCGGCCGGTAGTGCCCGACAAGCGACTGGGCATACCAGTGGCTGATGTTGACGCCGCGTCGAAACCCATCCGCAGCCCCGGCGACGGTGGTCAGGAGCATCGTCACGAGCAGGATCAGGCGGAGCACACCTTCTCTTATGCTCGTCGTTAGAGGCAGTTGCACCGACTCTCGGCACGCCGAGTGTTCTGAAACTGAGACGACCCCGGAGCCGCGGTCCGTGGGACCGCAGCTCATGGGCTCGATCAGGACCGAAAGCGCCTTCCGTCTTGTCGCGGGTGTCGGTTTGTGACAACGGAAGCCGGGCGGCTATGGTGACCGCCCATGGCCAAGGCACGCGCGATCCTCAAACGCCGCAAGGCGGTCAAGAACATCCGCAAGATCACCAAGACGATGCAGATGATCGCGACGGCGAAGTTTCAGAAATCACTGAAGCGGGCCGTCGCCACCAAGCCCTACAACGCCAAGATTCGAGAGCTCGTCGAAGAGCTGGCAGCCAGCGTCGGCAACGTCGAGCACCCGTTGCTGCGTCGGGTGACGCCCGAAGTTCGTGTCGGCAAGGTCGCCGTCCTTGTCCTGACGAGTGACCGGGGACTGGCCGGTGCGTACAACGGCAACGTCCTTCGTGCGGCCGAGAAGTTCATGAAGGGCATGGACGCGGCGGGGAATGAGACCGAGCTCTACGTCGCCGGTAAGAAGGGCATGAGCTTCTTCAAGTTCCAGGGCCGCCCGATCAAGGAGCACGTCAAGATCGGCGACGATCCGTCGAGCAGCGAGGTCTACCCGCTGGCCGACCGACTTATCGGTGAGTTCAGCCGTGGCGAGATCGACGCGGTCTACATCGCGTACATGAACTTCATCTCGACAGGTGTCCAACGGCCCGAGGTGTCGGCCATGATGCCACTGAGCGGCGTTCGCGAACTGGCAGAGGACCTTGCCCGCCAGGCGGCGGAGCGGGATCAGCAAATCGACGCCGGCATGCTGCACGGCACGACCGGTGAGCGTGACGTCGAGCTCGAGAAGCACACGACCGGCGAAGTCGAGTACGACTTCTCACCGTCGGCCGAAGAATTGCTCGGCGAGCTGTTGCCGTTGACGGTCAAGAGCGCGTTCCTGCAGTGCTTCCTCGATGCCACGTCGAGCGAGCACGTCGCCCGCATGGTCGCCATGAAGAGCGCGACCGACAACGCCGACAAGATGGGCAAGACGCTGCAG
The DNA here is from genome assembly GCA_963841915.1 of uncultured Planctomycetota bacterium. Lineage (GTDB taxonomy): Bacteria > Planctomycetota > Phycisphaerae > Tepidisphaerales > Tepidisphaeraceae > JBCDKH01. The sequence goes on from CAWJEN010000006.1 coordinate 1,733,721, forward strand.
CTTCAGTACAACCGTGCCCGCCAAAGCCAGATTACGACCGAGCTGTCCGAAATCATGGGCGGCGTCGAGGCGATGGGATAGCAGAAGGAACGAGAGATGAGAGATGAGTAACGAGAGGCCGGATTTGCCATCGGAACTCATCTCTCTTCCCTCGCTACTCATCTCTCTCACCTACGGTGATTCGTGCGCATCCTGCTCGCTAATCCGCGTGGTTTTTGTGCTGGCGTTCGTATGGCGATCGACACGGTGGATGCCGTGCTCAAGAGCCAGGGGCCGCCGGTGTTCGTGTATCACGCGATCGTCCACAACCGGCACGTGGTCGAAGACTTCGAGAGTCGCGGCGTGCGGTTCGTCGAAGACGTTGACGAGGTACCGATCGGCTCGACCGTTGTGTTCAGTGCCCACGGCATTCCGCCCGTCGTCCGCAAGCGGGCGATCGAGCGAGAGCTCATCATCCACGACGCCACGTGTCCGCTGGTGACCAAGGTGCACAATGAAGTCCTTCGCTATGCCCGCGAGGGATATCACATCATCTTCATCGGCCACCGCAATCACCAGGAGGCGGTCGGCACCGTCGGCGAAGCCCCGGACCACATCACGATTGTCGAAACGCCCGAAGAGGTCGCCGCCCTGAAAGTCGCACCCGACGCGCGGTTGGCCTACGTCACCCAGACGACGCTTAGCGTTACCGATGCCAATCGTGTTATCGATGCACTGCGTGAGCGATTCCCGACGATCAAGGCACCACCGAAGGATGACATCTGCTACGCGACGACAAATCGGCAGGACGCCGTGGATGCGTGGGCCGCCGAGGCCGACGTCGTGCTCGTGGTAGGCAGCCGAAACTCGTCGAACAGCAATCGGCTCGTCGACCGAGCCATCGAGAACGGCACAAGCGCCACCTTATCGACGATCAATCCGAGATCGACCCTTCCTGGCTGCAGGGCGTGGAGACCGTTTTGCTGACCGCCGGTGCAAGCGCACCCGAGGCATATGTGCACGGCGTGATCGAACGGCTGTACCGCGATCATGGGGCGACGGTCGAAGAGCGGACGCTTGCGGAGGAAGATGTGCAGTTTGCCCTGCCCAAGACGGCGAGGCGGCTGAAGGTGGTCGCCTAGCCCGATAAGGCGGCCAGCGACTGCAGGGGCGGATGTCGCGGACGCTGTTGCATAGGATGAGGACGAGACTTTGACAGTTGGTGCCGCTCGGCACAGGGGCCGCTTTTCTAACGGATGTTGATGATGACCCAACACTTTGCCTTCCGGCTGGCCAGCGTGATCGTCCCGATGGTGCTCATCGGCTTGTTCGTCACGCTCGCCCTGACGGGTAGCGAAGCGGAGGCCGTCGCGACAGACCCTGCCACGCAGACAGCGGCTGTGCGTTCGGTTGAGCCGACGACGCAACCGAGCGACGACGGCTACCCGATCGACGTCTGCCCGGTCAGCGGCGGCAAACTTGGCAGCATGGGCGTGCCACCGTCGAAGGTGATCGACGACCGCGAGGTGAAGGTGTGTTGCGACGGCTGTTTCGCCACGTTCGAAGGCGATGCCGAAACGTATCACCGCAAGATGGACGACCTGATCCTCGACGCCACTGCGGCAGACTATCCGCTGGAGACGTGCATCGTCAGCGACGAGCCGATGGAGCTGACCGAGGTCGTGACGGTCTATCGGCCGCAGAATCGCGTGGTGAAGTTCTGCTGCGGATCGTGCGAAGTGCTGTTCGACAAAGAGCCTGAGAAGTACCTGGCAAAGCTCGACGAGTGACCGCAGACCGCGACGCCTTCTAAGCTGAGGCATGCCCGAGCTTGCCTCCCGATTTGCCGCCGTGTCAGGTGGCGACGAACCTGAAGATCTCGGCCTTGTCGGTGACCCGTTAGCAGAGGCGTACAACGGTGATCACCGGTTCCAGGTGGTCAGCGACTTCTCGCCTCAAGGCGATCAGCCGCAAGCGATCGACAAGCTGACGGCCGGCCTGAAGGAAGGTCGCAAGTACCAGACGCTGCTCGGTGCCACCGGCACGGGCAAGACGTTCACGATGGCCCACACCATCGCCCGACTCGGCCGACCCGCGCTGGTCATCAGCCACAACAAGACCCTCGCCGCCCAGCTGTATGAGGAGATGAAGGAGCTGTTCCCCAACAACGCGGTCGGTTATTTCGTCAGCTACTACGACTACTACCAGCCCGAGGCCTACATCCCGCAGCGGGACATCTACATCGAGAAGGATGCCGGCCGTAACGACGACCTCGACCGGCTGCGGCTCGCCGCGACGAGCAACCTCAGCACGCGCAACGACGTCATCATCGTCGCCAGCGTGTCGTGCATCTTCGGCCTCGGCTCGCCCGAGACGTACCGAAAAAGTGTCGTCTCGATCCGGGCCGGTCGTGAGATGGAGCGGGACGATCTGCTCAAGCGACTCATCGAATTGCAGTACGGCCGCAACGACATGGACTTCAAACGCGGCACCTTCCGCGCACGCGGCGATGTCGTCGAGTTGTTCCCCAGCTACGAAGAGTTCGGCTACCGCGTCGAGTTCTTCGGCGACGAGATCACCGACATCTCCTCGTTCAACCCGCTCACCGGCGAAGAGCTCGGACGGCACGATCAGGTCTTTGTCTATCCGGCGGTTCACTACGTGATGCCCGAGGACAAGATGACCGCGGCTGTCGAGGCGATTCGAGAAGAGCTCGACGAACAGGTCATGAAGCTGCGCAGCGAGGCCAAGCTGCTCGAGGCCCAAAGGCTGCTGGCCCGCACGAAGTACGACCTCGAGCAGATGATCGAGACCGGCGTCTGCAACGGCATCGAGAACTACAGCCGTCACCTCGACGGCCGAAAGCCCGGCGATCGGCCGTACACGCTGCTCGACTATTTCCCCAAAGACTTCGTCACGGTTATCGACGAGAGCCACGTCACGCTCCCGCAGATGAAGGCGATGTACAACGGCGACCGCCAGCGCAAGGTCACGCTCGTCGACCACGGCTTCCGCCTGCCCAGCGCCATGGACAACAGGCCGCTGAAGTACGAGGAAATGCAGGAACTGCTGGGCCAGATCGTCTACGTCTCAGCCACGCCCGGCCCCGAAGAGCTGGAACGATGCGAAGGCGAAGTGGCCGAGCAGGTCATTCGCCCGACCGGCCTCATCGACCCGGTCGTCGAGATCGTCCCCGCACGTGGCCAGGTGCCGCACCTCCTGGCCCAGGTGCAGGAACGCGTCAAGATGGGCGACCGCGTGCTGGTGACGTGCCTGACGAAACGATTGGCCGAAGACCTCAGCGGCTACATGGCCGAGAACGACGTCAAGACGCGGTACCTGCACAGCGAGATCCAGACGATCGAACGCGTCGAGATCTTGAACGACCTGCGCAAGGGCGAGTTCGACTGTCTTGTCGGCATCAACCTGCTGCGCGAAGGCCTCGACTTGCCGGAGGTGTCGCTTGTCGCGATTCTCGATGCCGACAAGGCGGGCTTCCTGCGGAGCGAGACGTCGCTGATCCAGACCATCGGCCGCGCTGCCCGAAACGCCGACGCAAAGGTGATCCTCTACGCCGACACGACGACGCCGGCGATGCGGGCGGCGATTGACGAAACCGACCGCCGCCGGGAGAAGCAGCGGGCGTACAACACGGAGCACAACATCACGCCCAAGACGATCATCAAGGCGTTGCGGCAGTCGATCGAGAGCGAAGTCAAAGCCCGCAAGTCGGTCAAGGACTCGGTCCGCGAGCAAACCGAGGGCGACGACATGGGCCGTGACCAGCTCATCGCTTTGCTGGAGGACGAGATGGTGCAGGCCGCCCAGAATCTGGAGTTCGAGCGGGCGGCCCAGCTACGCGACAAGGTCAACGAGCTCAAAGGCGCACCAAAAATGCGGAGCGGCGGCGAGGGCGGCGGTGGGGGGAGTGGGGGCAACATGCTGCCCGCCAAGGCCGACGACGAGCCGAGCAAGGTCTGGAAACCCAAAACCGGCCGCCGCAAACGCGGCGGGCAGGGCGGTTAGTCATCGAAGAGGTCGTCGACCTTCACCCTCACCCCGGGCAACGCAGGACCGACATCGAGAGTGTCGCCCGGCAAGAAGCCGCGGATCGAGTCCGGCGTGTAGACCACGACATGCTGCTGCTCTGGGTACAGCACCCAAACAAGGTCGAAGCCGTTCGTCAGGTACAGTTTGACCTTCTGCATCAGCTTGCTCGCCACATCGTTCGGCGAGACAACCTCAATTGCCAAGTCGGCTGGGACCGGAATCCAGCCGATCGGTGCACACTTGTCCTTAAGCCGATGACGCAGGACGAGCGAGACGTCGGGCTTACGGACCGTCTGCTTTCCGTTTGGCTTTGGCGGAAAGCAGGTGTACCCGCAGTCCGAGCCGACGACAACGACATCATGACCTTCGTCTCTTGCCGCGGCTTTGAGTAGCGAGCCGACGGTAAGACCGATACTGCTTGACTCCGCTCCCACGTCTTTGTCCTCAATAACGCCGTCGATCAGCTCCAGCGTGTTGGCGTCATCCATCGCCAGCAGTTCATCCGCTGTGGCCGATTGCCCAACTCGCGGATCGACCCAGACTTCCCCTTGTGGCTGTAGCGGCTCGGCAGCAAGTACGGTCATGACAGTCGAAGTATAACACGCAAACCCTCAACTCGCCGACGTCTCGTACTCCTCCATCGGCGGGCACGAACACACAAGATTCCGGTCGCCGAACACGTTGTCGATCCGCGCCACGGGCGGCCAGAACTTGTCGCGGCGCACAGCAGGCGTCGGGTAGGCCGCTACATCCCGCGAATACGGCCGCTCCCACGACTCGGCCGTCACGACCATTGCCGGGTGCGGGGCGTGCTTGAGCGGGTTTTCGCCCTTAGGCCATTCGCCACGCTCGATCATCGCAATCTCCTTGCGGATGCCGATCATCGCGTCGCAGAACCGGTCCAGCTCGGGCAGGTCTTCGCTCTCCGTCGGCTCGATCATGAGCGTGCCGGGCACCGGCCAGCTCATCGTCGGCGCGTGGAAGCCGTAGTCGATGAGCCGCTTGGCGATGTCCTCGACTTTGACGTTCGCCGACTTTTCGAACGGCCGGCAGTCGATGACGAACTCGTGCGCAACGCGGCCGTTCTTGCCGACGAAGAGCACGTCGAAGTGACCTTCGAGCCGCTTGGCCATGTAGTTGGCGCTGAGGATCGCGACTTCGCTTGCACGCCGCAGACCTGCCGGGCCCATCATGGCCAGGTACATCCAGCTGATCGGCAGGATGGCGGCGCTGCCGAACGGGGCGGCACTGACGGCGTCGGCCTCAGCGTCGGTCGGCATGCCGGGCAGGAAGTCGCCAAGCTTGTCATTCGCACAGATCGGCCCAACGCCCGGCCCACCACCGCCGTGCGGAATGCAGAACGTTTTGTGCAGATTCAGGTGACACACATCGGCCCCAAAGTCACCGGGACGGCACAGGCCGACTTGGGCGTTCATGTTGGCCCCGTCCATGTAGACCATGCCGCCACGGTCGTGGACGGCGGTGCAGATGTCGACGATGTCTGCTTCGTAGACGCCGTGCGTGCTCGGATACGTGACCATGAGGGCGGCCAGTTCGCCCGCGTGCTTGTCGGCCTTGGCGTTGAGATCGTCGAGGTCGACGTCGCCGTTGTCGCGCGTTTTGACGACAACCACCTTCATGCCGGCGATAACGGCGCTGGCCGGGTTGGTGCCGTGCGCACTGTCGGGAATCAGGCAGACGTTGCGCTTCGTGTCGCCGCGACTTTCGTGGTAACGCTTGATCGCCAGCAGGCCCGCGTACTCGCCTTGGCTGCCGGCGTTGGGCTGCAGCGACACGGCAGGCAGGCCGGTGATTTCGCCGAGCCAGCTTCGCAGATCGTCGAACATCTCGCTGTAGCCCTTGGCCTGATCGGCCGGTGCGTACGGGTGCAGGCTCGCCAGCTCCGGCCACGTGATCGGCAGCATCTCGCTGGTGGCGTTGAGCTTCATCGTGCACGAGCCCAGCGGGATCATGCCGTGGACGAGCGACAGGTCTTTGCTCTGAAGTCGCCAGAGGTAGCGCGTCAGGCCGTGCTCGCTGTGGTGGGTGTTGAAGGTCGGGTGCGTGAGGTAGCCGCTTTGCCGTTCAAATTCGCCCAGCGGCGACGCCGCGGCGGCCTCTTCGGCGAGCTCTGCCACGTTCAGTCGGAACGTGCTGCCACCGGCAAAGCACTCGATGAGCCGGCGGACTTCGTCGATGTCGCTCTTTTCGTCGAGCGTGATGCCGATGCGGCCGTCGTCGAACTGGCGCAGGTTGAATCCTTCTGTCGCCGCCGCCGACAGGATGGACTCGGTCGGCAGGCTCTGTGGCTCGACGACGACCGTGTCGAACCGCCGCCCCGGCGTCACGACGTGCCCCAGCCGATCCATACCGGCCGCGAGCGCACCGGTCAGCAGGCGTATCCGCTCGGCAATGCGGCGGATGCCGGCCGGGCCGTGATAGACGCCATACATCGCTGCCATGACGGCCAGAAGCACCTGGGCGGTGCAGATATTGCTCGTCGCCTTCTCGCGGCGAATGTGCTGCTCGCGGGTCTGCAACGTCAGGCGGTAAGCCGTCTCGCCGTTGGCATCTTTGGACACGCCGATGAGTCGGCCCGGCAGCTTGCGGGCATACTCCTCGCGGCACGCCATGAACGCCGCGTGCGGCCCGCCGTAGCCCATCGGCACGCCGAAGCGCTGCGAGTTGCCGACGGCGATGTCAGCACCCCATTCACCGGGCGGCGTGATGAGACTGCACGCCAGGAGATCCGTCGCCGCGATCACGAGTGCGTCTGCCGCGTGTGCCTGCTCGGCCAGCTCGCTGAACTCGTGGATACGACCGTCCGTCGCCGGGTACTGGACGAGGACGCCGAACGTGTCATCGTCAATGCTCGGGCGCGTCGCTGACAATGAGATTGATGCCCATCGATCGGGCACGCGTCGAGACGACACCGATCGTCTGCGGGTGACAACCCGCCGACATGGTGAACGTGTTCTTCTTCGCCCCTTTGAGCCCCTTGGCCATCGCCATCGCCTCAGCTGCGGCGGTCGCCTCATCGAGCAGCGACGCGTTGGCCAGCGGCAGGGCGACGAGGTCGCTGACCATCTGTTGAAACACCAGGAGCGCCTCGAGCCGCCCCTGCGAAATCTCCGCCTGATACGGCGTATAGGCCGTGTACCAACCCGGATTCTCCAGCACGTTCCGCAGAATGACCGGCGGCGTGATCGTGCCGGCGTAGCCCATGCCGATGAGCGACCGGCGGACGACGTTCTTCGACGCGATCTCCTTCATCCGGGCCAGCGCCGCCGACTCGCCGAGGCCGGTCGGCAGGTCGTTCAGCTGCAGATCGCGACCGAGCCGTATGGCGGTCGGCACGGTCTGTTGCATGAGTTCGTCGAGCGAGTCGAGACCAATGGCATCGAGCATGTGCCGCTGCTCCGCCGCGTCCGGCCCAATGTGCCGGCGAGGAAACGTGTCGGCAGGCGACAGCATCGCCTCGGTCTGGCTACGGGCGTGCGAAGCATCAACGGCGGGCTCAACAGCAAGCGTCATTACCTCCAGTCTACGGGACCGCCGCCCGGTTCATCGGGTTGATTCGCCTTCTGAAACACCATCGACGTTCTGACCCGTCGCCGACGGGTGCCGAAGGGATGAGCGTCGTCAGGCGTCGTTGAAGAACGCGCGGCGTAGCTCGCCGATGGCCACGTCGTTCATCGGCGACACGTCGCCGAGCGGGCGGCTGTTGATCACGGCTTCGGCTGTTGTCTCCAGGACTTCCAGACAATCGAACGCAGCCAACAGACTCGCACCGCAGGCCAGCACGCCGTCGTTGTCGATGAGGGCGACCGGTGACTTGGGCCCGACCTTTCGGCCACCGCGGCCGGGTCGCTCGTCGCCTCTTCGTACGTCACGTGGCCGACGTCACGCAGAAAGACGTAGCTCTCGGGAATGATCCGCGAGTCGAGGTGCTGGCCGACGACGCCGAAGGCGGTCGCGTTGACGCAGTTGGCGTTGATGATGGCCTTCACCTCCGGGTGCTTGTCGTAGATGGCTGCGTGGAGTCCGGTCGCTCGGCTGGCTTTCTTGCCGATTTCGACGCGGCCGTTGTCAATCAGTACAGGGTCGTCGGCGTCATCTCGAGACGGTCGACGTTGCTGGGCGTGATGACGAACGCCGTCGGAGATAGGCGGGCCGACAGGCTGCCCTCAGTGCTGATGAGCAGCCGCTGGCGGTAGCCGCGTTGGCAGAAGTTGACGAGCTGCTGGCGCAGCTCTTTCTCTTCAACCGTCGCGGCCGGCGGCTCGAACGTCGGCAGCGCGGGTGGCCGGGCGTCGCGGGTCGCGATCTGCTCGTCCGTCAGGTACCGCACCGGCCCGAGGTGGCCGGCCTTGATGATCGTCTTGGCGGTGAACTCGAACGTCTCGAACCGTTGGAAGGCCTCAGTTAGTGTGCTGCCACCGACGACGACGCCGTGATTCTCCAGGATGATTGCGTCGTGCCCCTTGGCGAACGTCTCGGCAATCACGCGGCCGAGCTCGTCACTGCCGGGCAACCTGTACGGGGCAAAGCCCGGCTCGCCACACAGGTAACGACACTTCGCCAGCAGCCGCGTGTCGGGAACCTGCTTGCTGATCGAGAAGGCGACGAGGGCGACCGGGTGGGCGTGCACGATGGCCCGCAGGTCCGGCCGAGCGGCGTAGATCGCCTTGTGAAACGGAAACTCGCTCGACGCCGGGTGCGGGCCATGGACGGTGCCCTCGGCGTCGACGCGGACCATGTCATCCCTCGTCAGTGCACCTTTATCGACGCGGGCGGGCGTGATCCAGATGTCGCCGTTGGCGTCGCGGACGCTCAGGTTTCCGCCTGAGGTCGTGGTCATTCTGTACCCGTAGATACGGGCCATCGTGCGCATCAGCGCGTTGCGCGGGTGGACAAGGTCGCGTCGGGGCATGCCACGACTCTACCACGTATATGGCACGGGTTCACCATAACCCGCCGCGACATTCGACCGCTAAAGGCCTGTTCGGATTACTCTGCGCCGCTGTGGGATGTGTAGCCCTGGGCGTCCAGCAGCACGTCGAGCTCGCTCGGGTCGCTCATGCGGACCTTGATCATCCAGCCGGCGTCGTGCGGGTCGCTGTTGGCCAGCGACGGGTCGGCCGTCAGGTCTTCGTTGACCTCGATGATCTCGCCCGTCACGCCGGCGACAAGGTCGCTCGTCGCCTTGACGCTCTCGACCTCGCCGAAAGCTTCGCCGGCGGTTGTTTCGGTGCCGACCTCGGGCAGGTCGACGTACGTCACGTCGGTCAGCTCATCGGCGGCATGCTGCGTGATGCCGATCGTGCAGACGTCGCCGTCAGCAAGGTGCCACTCGTGCGAGGCGAGATAACGGCGGTCGTCGGGAACTGGCATGGGGGGAAGCTAGGCGCGAAAAACCCTCACGACGGGCGCTTATAAAACGGCAACGGCACGACCGTCGCAATGGCCACTTCTCGCTTGAAATCAATGCCCACTTTCGAGCCGAAGCCGGCGTAGTCGGCATCGACGTACGCCATCGCGATGCTGCGGCCCAGCGTCGGCGACGGACAACCGCTTGTCACTTCGTCCGACAGCAAGGTTCTCGACGAGCACGGACATGCCCTGACGAGCGGTCCGGCGTGAGTCCAGATGCAGGCCGACGAGCTGCCGTTTCGGCCCGTCGGCAGCGATCTGCCGAATGACGTCGCTGCCGATGAAGTCGTGCTCTTTGCCGACCGCCCAGCCGAAGCCGGCGGTGATCGGATCAATGTCTTCCTCGAGCTCGTGCCCGTACAAGCGGCAGGGCGGCTTCGATGCGGAGCGTGTCGCGGGCACCGAGCCCACAGGCGTAGATCGGGCCGCCCGTCAACCAGTCGCCGACCATGTCGGCAAAGACGTGAGCCCCGTCGCGGCTCATGACGATTTCGTAGCCGTCTTCGCCGGTGTAACCGCTGCGGTACAGCTCGATCGGTAGTCCCGCCAGCTTGCCCGTCATGCAGCCGAACTTCTTAAGCGAAGCCGCCTGCTCGCCGACGTGAGACGCCATCGTCTCGATTACCTTCGGCCCCTGCAGCGCGATCATGGCTGTCAGCTCCGTGGTGTCATGAATCTCGGCGTGGAGTCCTTCGTCGTCACGCACTTTGCGGAAGTGGCGGACGACCTTGTCCCGATTGCTGGCGTTGCAGACCATCGACAAGCTGCCGTCCGGCAGACGGGCGACGATGATGTCGTCCATCGTGCCGCCGTCTACGTTGGTGACGAAGCCGTACCGACTCACGCCAGGTTGGATGGCGTCGGCGTCACGCGTTGTCGTGCGGCTGAGCAGGCGGGCCGCGTCGGGCCCACCAAATTTCAGGCGACCCATGTGGCTGACGTCGAAGAAGCCTCCACTCGAGCGGCACTTCGAGTGTTCATCGGTGATGCCCGTGTAGCTCAGCGGCATCTCCCAGCCTGCGAACTCGACCATCTTGGCACCAAGTCGCTCGTGCAGGTCATGGAAGGGGGTACGGAGCAATTGGGTCGATGAAGCGGACTCACTCACGCAACGACAATAGACGCTAAAGAATGGTGCAAAGCTCAGGAGTTGAGCAACTCGTCCGCCCGTCGCTCGTCGCGGCACCGCCACCAGATTTGCCGATGGTGGTGCAGCGTCACGACTATCGGCACGCCCGGTAGCAGGATCGTGAAGTCCGTCTTCCACAGCCGCGGCAGGAGGTCGGCCAGGAGCGACGCCAACGCTTCCCTCGAAGGCACCACGATCGCGTCAGCCTGTCGACGCATTCTCAATGCGTCGATATCGACACCAGCAGAGGCAAACACGTCGGCCGTCGTGCCACCGGCTTCATCGACGCCGTGGTCCAGCTCTGCCGCCCAGTGGTGCACCGGCGCGATCCACACTTCGTCGGCCACCTCGAAGCAGGCGTCAGCCACCATCGCCGGTAGAGCATCAGCGTCGAACTGACGCATTCGCTTCTTGAACATCGGCCGCAGCGTCGGGTCGTCGCCCGTGACCCAGCCGGCCACGTGCCACGCCTCCGCGGGCGAGAACGCGGCACCATTCGGGTAGACACAGCGCAAGCCGACCGCCTTGGCGGCTTGTAGAACCTCTTCGTACGCAACGATTCGCAAGGAAGGTAAGTCTACCGTGCTTCGATGAACACCAACGACATGATCGCTTACACGCTCCGCACGAGCGGCGGGTTTGTTGCGTCCATGACCTCAGATCTGACCGACGATCAGCTCCTGCACCGCGTCGTTCCTGAGGCCAACTGCGCCGCTTGGCTGCTGGGCCACCTGGTCCTCGTCGAGCGGCGGGCGCTGGGCCTGCTCGGTGCCGAACTGCCTGCGCTGCCTGACGATTTCGAAAGTCGCTTCACTCAGAAGGGCGACGCACCCAAAGCCTCCGAGTTTGGCGACGTCAGAGGCCTGTCCGCTTTGTTCACGGAGCACCGCAACGCACTGATTGCCGCCGTCGAGCGGGCGGATGACGACCTGCTCAACACGCCACTGGAGAAGCCCTCGCCGCGATTTGCCACGATCGGCGAGATGCTGGCCTTCTTCCCGATCCACGTGGCCATGCACGGCGGCCAGATCAGCACCATCCGCCGCAGCCTCGGGATGCCGGCGTTGTTCTG